>CABJAN010000014.1 GCA_902363515.1 Bacillota bacterium
GTGATTAAATTTTACATCAAAAAGGAATAGGATTCCTTATATTTTTGGCATTTTTAAAAAGTTGTTAATAATCAGCAAGGATGATTATAGGTTCTGTGGATAAAACTGCGGAAACTCAAGTGGCAAGATACTGGACTTTTTCCTGGGCTGCTGATATAATGAAAGATAGTTTTGCAGTGAAAAGAATGACGGGGATTACTATGGTGTTAAAATCAATTAAGAAAACAGAAAAACTTCTTCCGGAACAGGTTTCGGAACAGATTATTAATTTAATTACGCAAAAACAACTAAAAGCTGGAGAAAAGCTGCCAAATGAATTTGAACTGGCTGAGAAGCTGGCTGTGGGCAGAGGAACCATAAGAGAAGCTATTAAAATTCTGGTGTCCAAAAACGTGGTGGAAATCCGCAGGGGTTGTGGGACTTTTGTGTGCAGCCGTCCGGGAATGGTAGATGACCCACTGGGATTTGCCTTTATCCGGGATAAAAAGAAGCTGGCATTGGATCTTTGTGAGGTTCGTCTGATGATTGAACCGGAGATTGCAGCCCTGGCGGCCAGACGGGCAGAGGAGCATGAAATCAAAAAGCTTCAAAAGCTTGCAGATGAGGTGGCAGAGCTTTGCAAAAATCAGGAACAACATATGGAAAAAGATATTGAGTTTCATGAATGGATTGCAAAGCTGAGTAAAAATGCTGTGGTGTCCAATCTGGTGCCTGTTATCCAGCAGGGAATCGCTGTGTTTATTCAGGTGACAGACCGTGCCCTGGCAATGGAGACGGTCCGCACCCACCAGAAAATTGTAGATGCAATCAGGGTCGGAGACGAGACAAAAGCCAGAGAAGCCATGCTGGAACATTTAACCATAAACAGAGACTTAATCCATGAAATGGGATTGCCGCAGTAAATGCTGCAGCAGTCCTTTTTTCTTATAAGAAATAGTTGACGCAAGGTAACGAACGTGGTACTATAAAACTACAGATATGACGTATGATGTCTTGACGGAAAAACAAAGTACAAGGCACAAAAGTTTTATGAAAAAAACGTAGAAAAGGAGAATCCACATGAAGTTAAGAAGTCAGGAATTAAGAAAAATCGCACCGGAATTAGATCCTCTTCGTCTGGGTACAGGATGGAAAGTAGAGGATTTGTCAAAACCTCAGATTATGATTGAGAGTACCTTTGGTGACAGCCATCCGGGCAGCGGACATTTACTGGAATTAGTGGAAGAAGCAAGAGCAGGTGTGGCAGAAGCAGGTGGTCATGGCGCCAGATATTTCACTACAGATATCTGTGACGGAGAAGCGCAGGGACATGATGGTATTAACTATTCCCTGCCATCCAGAGATATGATTGCCAATATGATTGAAATTCATGCCAATGCAACGCCTTTTGACGGCGGTGTATTTGTTGCAAGCTGTGATAAGGGTATGCCTGCGCATTTAATGGGAATCGGACGTGTCAATATCCCATCTATTGTGATTACAGGTGGTGTTATGGATGCAGGTCCGGATCTTCTGACACTGGAACAGATTGGTATGTACAGCGCCATGTGTGAACGTGGGGAAATCACAGAAGAAAAACTGACTTATTACAAACAGCATGCCTGTCCTTCCTGTGGCGCCTGCTCCTTTATGGGAACCGCTTCCACCATGCAGATTATGGCAGAAGCCCTTGGCCTTATGCTTCCAGGAAGCGCCCTGATGCCGGCTACCAGCCCGGATTTACGTACTGTAGCAAGAGAAGCCGGAAAACAGGCAGTATGGCTTGCAGAGCATGACCTGACTCCGGATAAAATTGTAACCATGAAATCTTTTGAAAATGCCATTATGGTTCATGCCGCAATTTCAGGTTCCACCAACTCCCTTCTTCATTTACCGGCTATTGCCAGAGAGTTTGGCATTGAAATTGATGGAGATACCTTTGACAGACTGCACAGAGGGGCTCATTACCTGTTAAATATCCGTCCGGCAGGACAGTGGCCTGCACAGTTCTTCTATTATGCTGGCGGCGTACCCACTATTATGGAAGAAATTAAGGATATGCTCCATCTGGATGTGATGACTGTAACAGGTAAGACTCTGGGTGAGAACCTGGAAGACTTAAAGAAAAATGGATTTTATGATAAATGTGATGCATACCTGGCAAAAGTGGGCTTAAAGAGAGAAGATGTGATCCGTCCATTTGACAACCCATTTGGAACAGACGGAAGTATTGCAATTCTTAGAGGAAATCTCTGCCCGGACGGCGCTGTGGTAAAACACACCGTTGTGCCAAAAGAAATGTTTGAAGCTACTTTAAAGGCACGTCCTTTTGACTGTGAAGAAGATGCCATTCATGCAGTTCTGACTCATGAAATCAAACCAGGGGATGCAGTTATTATCCGCTATGAAGGACCAAAAGGCAGCGGTATGCCGGAAATGTTCTACACCACAGAGGCCATTGCTTCTGATGCAGAACTGGGCGCTTCCATTGCCCTTTTGACAGACGGAAGATTTTCCGGAGCTTCCAAGGGTCCTGCTATTGGACATATTTCTCCGGAAGCAGCAGAAGGCGGTCCAATCGCTCTGGTAGAAGAAGGCGATTTGATTGAAATCAATATCCCAAACCGTGTACTTCGTATTGTAGGAATCGCAGAAGAGAAGAAAACACAGGAAGAAATTGATGAAATTCTGAAAGAACGTAAGAAAAACTGGACACCAAAAGAGCCAAAATATACCAAAGGCGTGATGAAAATCTTTTCTGAAAAAGCAGTATCTCCAATGAAGGGCGGATACATGGAGTAAAGGCGGTAGACATATGAATTTATTTGACATTACAGGAAAAAAAGCCATTGTAACCGGTGGAACCAGAGGCCTTGGATATGGTATTGCAGAAGGGTATCTGGAAGCCGGATGTGAAGTCGCTATTGTAGGAACCTCAGATAAGGTTTACGAAGTGGCATAAGAATTTTGCCAGAGAGGCTATAAATGCCATGGTGTAAAAGGAAATCTGGGAAAACGGGAAGAAGTATACCGGGTATTTCAGGAATGCGTGGAGAAATTAGGTGGGGATTTGGACATTCTTCTCACAGCCCATGGAATCCAGAGACGCCACAGCGCAGAGGAATTTCCGGTGGAAGAGTGGGATGAGGTTTTGAATGTAAATTTGACTTCTGTATTTCTTCTTTGCCAGGAAGCCGGAAAAATCATGCTGAAAAAAGGATATGGAAAGATTATTACTATTGCTTCTATGAACTCTTTTTTCAGAGGACAGACCATTCCGGCTTATGCAGCAGCAAAAGGCGGCGTGGCACAGCTTACCAAGGAGCTTACTAATGACTGGCTGGCAAGAGGCGTGAATGTCAATGCCATTGCCCCTGGCTATATGGCAACAGAAATGAACAAGGCGCTGTTAGACCCTGCCAATCCAAGGTTTGCTTCTATTTCTGAACGGATTCCCGCAGGACGCTGGGGTACCGGAGAAGATATGAAAGGGGCGGCAATCTTTCTGGCATCCCATGCCAGTGATTACGTCAGTGGGGCAGTGATTCCGGTGGATGGCGGATATCTGGTGAAATAAAAAATGAAAAAGACCTCAGCTCAAAGTAAAAAAACTTTCTGGGCTGAGGTTTTTGTGCTATAATTTTGACAGTACCATGCGAAGGGAGTAAAAATGCTTATTTTACATTGTATGAAACAGAAGTTATGGGAAACCATGAAAAATGAACCATACATAGGAAAACCTTTATTAGAACAGAATCCCTTTATTCATTGTTCAGATTTAAAGTATTTCTGGAGGGTATCTCCTCATTTTGACAATGAACAGGAAAATTTGGTGCTTTTAGTTATTGAGACGGAAGAACTGGATGTGACGGTAAAATGGGAAGATTTAGAGGGATGTGGAAGAACATACCCTCATATTTACGGACTAATCAGAGCAGAAGCTATAAAGGCGGTTTTGCCATATCTAAAGGCAGAGGATGGTTCCTGGGTAAAGAATGTAGAATTACAGTATGTAGAAAACCAGTAGAGGAGGAATTAATTATGGCAATAAAACAAAAAAGCGCCCCACAAAGGCTTTTATGGGCACAATTTGATGCTTTACAGATGGGCTCTGGGTGGGATGAAGAGGATATTTTAAAACCCCAGATTTTATTAGAAGATGTGTTTGGGGACAGCCATCCGGGAAGCACCCATCTGGCAGGACTTATGGAGCAGGCAAAATACGGTGTGTTTGAAAAAGGCGGTTTTCCGGCTCAATATCACACTACAGATATTTGTGACGGTTGCGCCCAGGGGCATGACGGAATGAATTATATCTTAGCTTCCAGGGAGGCTATCTGCGATATGATTGAGGTTCATGGCTGTGTCTATCCCTGGGATGGAATGATTTTATCAGCTTCCTGTGACAAATCCATTCCAGCGCAGTTAAAGGCAGCGGCAAGATTGGATATTCCTACGATTTTTGTACCTGGAGGCAGCATGCGTCCGGGCCCCAATATGACCACTTCTTTGGTGGCAGGAGATATTTCTCTCAGACAGAAGCGAAAAGACGCTATTACGGACAGGGAAATTCTGGATTATAAGATGACCGGGTGTCCTTCCTGTGGAGCCTGCACCTTCCTGGGAACTGCAAGCACCATGCAATGTATGGCAGAAGCTCTTGGCCTGACTCTTCCGGGAGCGGCTCTTATGCCGGCCACCATGCGGGATATTTTTGCTTATGCCAGAAAAGCAGGGAGAAAGATTCTGGAGCTGGTAGAAAAGGGAATCAAAGTCAGTGATATTCTTACCAGAGAAGCTTTTGAAAATGCAGTGATGATTCACAGTGCCATTGGAGGCTCTACCAATGCTACGCTGCATCTTCCTTCCATTGCCAGGGAGCTGGGCATGACTCTGGAGCCGGAGTTGTTTGATGAGCTGAACCACAAGATACCCCATCTTGGAAACATTACCCCAAGCGGCGCTCATTTAACAGAGGCATTCTGGTTTGCAGGGGGCGTACCTATGGTGCAGAAAGAATTAAAGGATATGCTTCATCTGGATGTAATGACCGTTACAGGAAAGACCCTTGGCGAAAATCTGGAAGATTTGGAAAGAGACAACTTCTTTGAGCGGAATCTGGGATATTTGCATAATTATGGACTGGAGCGGGAACAGGTGATTTTTCCTGTGGAAAAGGCAGAGGAAAAAGGTTCTGTGGCTATTTTGAAAGGAAATCTGGCGCCGGAGGGTGCGGTGATTAAATATTCTGCCTGCAGCCAGGACATGCGGGAGCGGAAAGGTCCTGCAAGAGTTTTTAACAGCGAAGAGGCTGCTTATCAGGCAGTGGTGGATGGAAAGGTTCATCCGGGAGATATGCTGATTATCCGTTATGAAGGCCCAAGAGGAAGCGGTATGCCGGAAATGCTTATGACTACAGAAGCCATTGTATGTGATGAGCGGTTAAACGGTTCCGTATCTCTGATTACAGACGGACGTTTTTCAGGAGCTACCAGGGGAGCTGCTATTGGACATGTGTCACCAGAAGCAGCAGCAGGAGGTCCCCTTGCTTTTGTGGAGGATGGGGACATTCTGGAATACAGTGTGAAAAACAGGCGACTGGATATTGTAGGAATTGGCGGTGAAGAAAAATCAAAAGAAGAGATAGAAGCCATTCTTGCCAAAAGAGCCCAGGCGGGCATTGTGCCAAGACCAGAGAGAAAAGGTCTGTTTAAGCGTTATACAGAACATGCACTTTCCGCTATGGAAGGCGCAGGATATGAGGATTGAGGAGGAGAGAGAAATGAAAGCAAAATGGATTACGCCAGTGGTGACCGCGTTAGATAAAGATGGCCATGTGGATGTGGAAGGAAATAAGAGTATTTACGATTTTCTCATTGAAAATGGAATGGACGGGATTCTCCTGTTTGGAAGTATCGGTGAATTTTTTGCAGTACCCATGGAAGAAAAGAAAGCGCTGATTCGGGAGGCAATCCGCCATATTGACCACAGAGTAACCGTATATGTGGGAACCTGCCATATGGAATTTGAGACCTGTGTGGAATTGTCCAATTATGCTCTGGAACAGGGGGCAGATGGGGTGATGGTGATTTCACCATATTATTTCAGCCTGCCGGAAAGTGCAATTTTGAATTTTTACAGAACTTTGGCAGAACGTGTTCACGGACCGTTGCTTTTATACAATTTCCCGGACAGAACCGGTCATGATTTGACGCCGGATATGATTTATAAGCTGGTATCAGAGCATGAAAATATTGTGGGAATCAAGGATACGGTTGCCACCATGGGACATACCAGAGCCATTATTCAGAAAGTAAAGACAGAATATCCGGATTTTATGGTATATTCCGGTTTTGACGAATTCTTTGGACACAATGTGCTCTCAGGTGGAGATGGCTGTGTGGCAGGTTTATCAAACTTTGCTCCGGAAGTGGCATCCGGGTATGCCAAAGCAGCCAGACAGGATGATTTAAAAGCCATGACAGAATATCAGCAAAAGATTGACAGCCTTATGGCGATTTATGATGTGGCGCCTCAGTTTATTCCTACCATTAAAAAAGCCATGGTAGTCCGGGGTGTGAACATGGAACCAGTATGTGCTATGCCTCTTCTGCCATCAACAGAAGCAGAGACAGAGGAAATTCAGAAAATTTTACACAAGGCAGGACTTGTAGAAAAGTAAAGTGTCTGGAAAAACAAGAATCTCTCATAGAAAATCAGAGTTTTTATCCCTGATATGCTGTGAGAGATTTTTGATATAATTGGTTTTATATTAGCTGTTCAGCTCATCAATAGCCATGCGGAAACCGTTCTGGGCTGCTTTCACCCTCCAGAAATCGGCTTTTTCCTCATCCTTTTCTATGCCCTCTCCATAGCGGTAGAGTACAGAAAGGTTATACTGTGCGGAAGGAATCTGTGCATTTGCCGCTTTTTCAAAAAGTTGAAAGGCTTTTTTTGGTTCATAGGGAAGTACCTCCCCTGATAAAAACTGGGCGGCAAGACAGCACATGGCGCGGAAGTCTCCCTGGGCAGCCGCCTTTTTGTACCAGTCCATGGCTTTGGAAAGGTCTGGCTTTACGCCAATGCCTTCCTCATAGCAGCGTCCCATATTGTACAGGGCGTTCAGGTCATTTCCTTTTGCAGCCTGCTCCATATATTGAAAAGCCTTCTTGGGATTTGCCGCTACTCCTTTTCCCTGGGCATAAAGCAGAGCAAGGCGAAGGGCCGCTTCTGTGTGGCCTTTTTTGGCGGCTTTTTCATACCAGATGGCAGCTTGTGCATAATCCACAGAAGTGCGGATTCCGTTTTCGTAGTAATAGCCCACACCGAAAATCAGGTCTTTCTGGCCATTTTCAGCCAGAATCATTAACTCTTCTACTGTAAAAATACTATTTTTTTTAATATCCATAACCATCATTCTCCGTTTTTTCTCATTGTACCACGAACGCAATTTTTTGAAAACTCTAAAATTTAGTTTACAATCAGAAAAGACCTGTATATAATAAAAATCGGACAAAAAATATCCATGATATATTTTTATATAAACGGAGGAAGAAAACTATGCTTGAATTAAGAGACGTCTCCTTTCGTGTTTCCGAGGATTCCAAGGAGAAAGAAAAGGGAATTCTGGAACATGTAAGCTTTACTTTGGAGGACAATAAATTCGTAGCCATTACAGGACCAAACGGCGGCGGAAAATCCACACTGGCAAAAATTATTGCGGGAATCCAGAAGCCCACAGAAGGACGGATTTTCCTGGATGGAGAAGACATTACAGACTGGAACATTACAGAAAGAGCAAGACATGGTATCAGCTATGCATTTCAGCAGCCGGTTCGTTTCAAAGGTGTGACCGTGTTTGATCTCATTCACCTTGCAGCAGGAAAAGAAATTTCTCTGTCAGGAGCCTGTGAATATCTGTCTGCAGTGGGACTGTGCGCCAAGGATTATATTAACAGGGAAGTAAATGGCAGTCTGTCCGGCGGAGAGATGAAGAGAATTGAAATTGCTACGGTTATGGCAAGAGGAACCAGAATGTCCGTATTTGATGAACCGGAGGCGGGAATTGATTTGTGGAGTTTCCAGAACCTGATTCATGTATTTGAGAACATGAATAAGAAAAAGCAGGGCTCTATTCTCATTATTTCCCATCAGGAACGGATTTTGAATACAGCAGATGAAATTCTGGTGATTGCAGATGGAAAACTGGTGCGAAGAGGAAGTAAGGAAGAGGTGCTTCCGGCTTTATTAAATGCAGCAGAGACTGACACAGGATGTGCAATCTGGCAGAAAGGAGTACAGGACTAATGGATGCAATTCAAAAACAGCTTTTAGAGGCAGTTTCCGGTCTGCATGAGGTTCCGGCAGGCGCCTATAATATCAGAACCAACGGAAAAACAGAAGGAAGACAGACTACAGAAAATATCGATATCCAGCCAAGAGAAGAAGGAGATGGAATCGTCATTACCATCAAATCCGGCACGAAAAATGAGAGTATGCATATGCCGGTTATTTTAAGCAAGGCCGGATGGAAAGAAACCGTTTATAATGATTTTTATATTGGAGATGACTGTGATGTGACCATTGTAGCCGGCTGCGGTATTCACTGTGGAACAGATGATGGAAGCCAGCATGATGGTATCCACAGCTTTTTCATTGGAAAAAATTCAAAAGTAAAATACGTGGAAA
Organism: Bacillota bacterium; assembly: GCA_902363515.1. Lineage (GTDB taxonomy): Bacteria > Bacillota > Clostridia > Lachnospirales > Lachnospiraceae > Blautia. Next base: position 8,668 of record CABJAN010000014.1, read on the forward strand.
AACACTATGGAAGTGGTGACGGAAACGGAAAAAGAGTGATGAATCCCCAGACCATTATAGAAGTGGGAGAAGGCAGTTATATGGAAATGGATACTGCGCAGATTAAAGGGGTGGATTCCACAGAACGGCTTACAAAGGTAAAACTTGGAAAAGGGGCATCCATAAAAGTTATGGAACGCCTTATGACACATGGGGAACAACGGGCAGAAAGCCGCTTTATTGTGGATTTAAACGGAGAGGATTCCGGAGCTAACATTATTTCCAGATCGGTTGCAAAAGATGACTCTTATCAGATGTTCCAGTCTGTATTAAACGGAAATGCAAAATGCAGCGGCCATACAGAGTGTGACGCCATTATTGTGGGAAATGCAAAAATCAGCTCCATTCCGGAAATTACAGCGAATAATTCGGACGCAGCTCTGATTCATGAGGCAGCTATTGGAAAAATTGCAGGGGAGCAGATTATCAAACTGATGACTTTGGGGCTTACAGAGGAAGAAGCAGAGGAACAGATTATCAGCGGGTTCCTGAAATAGACGCTTTCTTGTCTCTTCTTGTAGTAAAATAAAAACAACTATTAACTGGAATTGGGAATGAGGGTGTTTTTATGATTTATAACAATGTAAGACATGAGTGCAATCTTTATAATTTCTTTTTTGCACCAAGAGGAAACCTGAGAATGATGGAACTGGGAATGAAGATTACCCAGATGTATCTGAACCCCTTTGACAAAATCATTGGGATTATCGGAGCCAAGGATTCCGGCAAGAGTATGCTGATTCGCGGTATGTTTCCGGGGATTCAGACTGTAGAAGAGGATGATGAGTTTGAGGTGCTGAACATGCCTCTTTTAAATGCAGAGGATGTGGGATTTTACACTCCGAAAACTTTTCATGTGGATGTGCGTATGGCAAAAAAATACGTGCCATTAGAAGAGATTGCCAGGGCGGTTCTGGATGTGACAGCGCAGAATAAGCGGGTGATTGTAGAGCATTTTGAAATCCTATATCCTGCTTTAAAGCGCAATGCAGATTTGCTCATTGGACTGGGAGAAGAGGTGCTGGTAACCAGACCGTCCCTGTTTGGCCCTTTACCGGATAATATTGCAGATATTGTTTTTAAATCTTTGATTTACAGAAAAATGGCTCACAGCGCAGAGGATTTGTTCGGTTACTGTGTAAAAGATATTGAGCGGCCTTCTTACACGCGGTCCGGTCTGAAGCATGGCTTTATGATTAATTACCGGGAAAAGCCCAATTTTGATTTGTATGAAATTGAGGAGAAAATTCAGGATATTATTCGTCAGGATTTGCCTATTGTGCCAAGCGGAGAGGAAAGCATTAAAATCGGAGATTATGAAATGCATTGCACTGGTCCTCTGATGCATGTGGAGAGTACAGGAAAGATAGAGGGGTTTTCTCTGGTGAAGGAGTTCTATTATGAGCCGCGTTTTAATGAATATGTGGTAGCAGGTGTAGTAGGACAAAAAGACAAGCAAAAAGAGAAAGATGAAGAAATCAATGTGATTGAGGTTTAAAAGCTGCCTCCCATGCCATTTATTCTGTGACATGGGAGGCAGAAGTCTGCATAGCTTTTCGAAATTGCTTTGGAGACATGTTTTTGTATTGCTGAAACAATTTGATAAAATAGCTTGTGGAACCAAAGCCACAGGAAACAGCAAGGTCTGTAATGGAAGCTGTGGTAGAGACCAGAAGCTTTTCGGCTTCTGTAAGCCGGATGCGGGTCACGTATTCCCGGAAGTTCATGTGAAGAATCTGATGAAAGCTTCTGGAAAAATAGCTGTAGCTCATACCACACAGCCGGGCAGCTTTCAGGGCGGTGACAGGGGTGTCAAACTGTTCCCGTACATAGGAAAAGGCAGGAGCCAGTTGTCTTGCCAGCTCTTCATTTACAAAGGATTGGGAAGAAAGGGAAATTCCTTTTTCATGCCAGTAGCGGAGAATCCAGAGAAAAATACTTCCAATATGGTTGCGGATAGCCAGTTCGCAGCCATATTTTTTTTCACAGTCTTCCCGGAAAATTTCCTGAACCCAGAAAGAAATGCCAGTATCTTTTAGCGCCTGTTTTGGAATGACCTGCTCCTGGTGGGGATATTGGGAGAGGAAGGGCAGGAGGTACTGAGATTCCAGATAGCTGCAGGACATGTTGCTGTAAATCAGTTCCGGGAGAAAACGGATGACATAGTAACTGCCTCCCTCATTGGAAAGGCTGTTAATTAAGTGAACTTCTCCTGCGGGAATCAGCACCAAATCTTGGGGGCCAAATCGGTGATAAGAACTTCCCAGATAAAGTTCAAAAAAATTTTCTTTTCCGTAAAGGATTTCGATATAATCATGATAGTGGGCAGGATAGACCAGTCCTGCGCCTTCCATGTCCTGGAGATGGCAGACATAAGATAAAGGAATGCCATCCATGCAGGGCTTTTTTTCTTTCATAAATTCCATATTTTATACCTCAGCAGGACAAATTATTATTATTTTTAAGCACAAAAATTATAGCACAAAAAAGGGGTGAGGGCTATAATAAACCCAGAAAAATAAGAAAGGACTTGAGAAAATATGGAAGATAAAAAAATAGGAATTCCTCTGGAAGGATTTGGTGAAGCCGTAAGAAAGGCAGCAGCAGAAGGAATGGTTTTGCTGAAAAATGAGAACCAGATGTTGCCAATTACAGAAAAAGACCAGGTGGCTTTATTCGGAAGATGCCAGATGAATTATTATAAAAGCGGAACAGGTTCAGGAGGCGCTGTGAATACTGCTTATACCACCAATCTCATAGATGGATTTCGGCGGTACAAAAATATTGTATTAAATGAGGAATTGCTGAAGGTTTATGAAGCCTGGATTCAGGAACACCCTTTTGATGACGGGCAGGGAGCCTGGGCCAGTGAGCCATGGTTTCAAAAGGAAATGCCCGTTTCCCTGGAACTGGCAAAAAAAGCCAGAGAGACTTCCAATAAGGCTCTGGTAGTCATTGGAAGGACTGCAGGGGAGGACAAGGATTATGCGGCTGTGGAAGGCAGCTATTATCTTACAAAAGAAGAAAAGCAGCTTTTGGAAACCGTAGCGGAAGTGTTTGAGGACACGTGTGTGATTATGAATGTTTCCAATATTATTGACATGAGCTGGCTGGAAACTTTAAAGAATAAGGAACATATAAGAAGTGTTATTTATACCTGGCAGGGTGGCGTGGAAGCAGGCGGCGCCAGCGCAGATGTGCTGGTGGGAGCAGCAGTGCCAGGCGGAAAACTTCCGGACACCATTGCTTATGATATCAAAGACTATCCAAGCACTGCAAATTTCGGAAATGAAGAAAAGAATCTGTATCAGGAAGATATTTATGTGGGATACCGGTATTTTGAGACCTTTGCTCCGGAGCGTGTGCAGTTTCCTTTTGGCTTTGGATTGTCTTATACAGACTTTTCTATGGAAGTGAAACATGCAGAAATCCTGGGCTCTGGTGTGGATGTCAGTGTGGAATTTAAGGTAGAAGTAAAAAATGTGGGTTCCCAATATGCGGGAAAAGAAGTGGTGCAGGTGTATTATGAAGCCCCACAGGGAAAGCTTGGAAAACCGGCAAGAGAACTGGGAGCTTTTGCAAAAACAGAGGTATTACAGCCGGGAGAACCCCAGGTATTGACCTTGCAGCTTCCTGTTGCCACTATGGCATCCTATGATGACAGTGGCGTTACAGGATATAAATCCTGTTATGTGCTGGAGCCAGGACTGTACAAGTTTTATGTGGGCGGTGATGTGAGAGCTGCGCAGCAGGTTTCTCTTCAGGGACAAGAAGGCATGGAAATTTCAGAATGTATAGTAACAGAAGTCTTGGAGGAAGCACTGGCGCCTGCAGAGAAATTTCAGAGACTTTGCCCTGGAAACAAAAAAGAGGATGGAACCTATGAACCAAAGGCAGAGGATGTTCCGGTCCAGACCATTTCCCTGGAAGAAAGGATTCGGGAGCGGATGCCAGAGGCAATGGAAATCACAGGAAACCAGGGAATTTCCTTCCAGGATGTAAGAGACAAAAAAGCCAGTCTGGAAGCCTTTGTGGCGCAGTTATCAGAAAGAGAGCTGGCGATTCTGGTAAGAGGGGAAGGTATGTGCAATCCACTGGTAACACCTGGAACTGCATCTGCCTTTGGTGGAACAGCCCCAAGCCTTTATGCTTATGGAATCCCTCCGGTATGTACTGCAGACGGACCTTCCGGTATTCGTATGGACAGTGGATTAAAAGCTACACAAATGCCTATTGGAACCATGCTGGCTGCCAGTTGGAATCTGCCGCTTGTGGAGGAACTCTATGAATGGGAAGGACAGGAGCTTTTGAGAAATGAAATTGACACCTTGCTGGGGCCTGGAATTAACCTTCACAGAAATCCACTAAATGGAAGAAATTTTGAATATTTCTCTGAAGACCCTTATCTTACCGGAAAATTTGCAGCGGCAGTGGTAAAAGGAATTAAGAAAAGCGGCGCAGATGCCACAGTGAAGCATTTTGCCTGCAATAATCAGGAGCTTGCCAGAAATACAGCGGATTCCGTAGTGTCAGAACGTGCAGTCCGGGAGTTGTATTTAAAAGGATTTGAAATAGCAGTGAAAGAAGGCAAGGCATGCTCTATCATGACATCTTATAATCCATTAAACGGTCACTGGTCTGCATCAAATTATGATTTATGTACCACTATTTTAAGAGGAGAGTGGGGATACACTGGTATTGTAATGACAGACTGGTGGGCAAAAATGAACGACCCGATTTCAGGAGGGGAGGCAAAAATCACCCATACAGCAGCCATGGTAAGAGCTCAGAATGATTTATACATGGTAGTGACCAACGGTGGCTCTGAGGAAAATGAGTATGAGGATGATACACTGGAAGCTCTGAAAGAGGGCAGACTTACGGTTGGAGAACTGCAAAGATGTGCCATGAATATCTGTCATTTTATTCTTCACACACCTGCTGCAAAAAGAAAATTAAAAACCCTGGAAGAGATGGAAGTAGAGCAGGGAGACTTTTCTTTTACTCCTGTAAAACTCTGTCCCAAGAAGCCGGAAACAATGAAGTTGACTATTGAACAGGCCGGCAGATACAAATTCCTGGTAAAAGCGCGTTCTGCCCTGTCCTCTCTGGCGCAGTCTTCCAGCAATCTGTTATTAAATCAGAAGCCGGTACTGACCATTCAGAGTAACGGAACAGAAAATCAGTGGACTGTTTTAAAACTAAATAACATTCAGTTGGAAGCAGGAGAATATGAGGTTTCCATGGCTTCTGTAAAAGCGGGGCTGGAGATTGAATGGATTGATGTAACAAGATAGGAAAATCAAAAAAACAGAAAAATTTCTCTTCATATTGCAATTAAAACACAGGTAATATATACTGTTAATTAGTGTCATTTCCTAAGGGATAATGTCGATTACAGTAAAAATAATATGAGGGGATAGAAGAATGGTATTTTCCAGTTTATTGTTTGTATTTTTGTTTCTGACATTGAATTTAATCGTCTATTTCTTTGTCAGTGAAAAAAAGCGAAATTATGTATTGCTTATTTTTTCTTTGATTTTTTATGCCTGGGGCGGTCCAAAGTTTTTGATTTTGTTAGTGGGGGAGACTGCAGCTAGTTGGTTTTTTGCTTTGCAGATTGAAAAAGAAAAAAGTACTGCAAGACGCAGACTCTATATGGCTGGAGAGTGTGTGGTGCTTTTGGGACTTTTGGGATTTTTTAAGTATACCGTATTTTTCCTTGGAAATCTTCAGGCGCTGACCGGATTTCCAAAAGAAATCCCCCAGATTGTTCTTCCTATTGGGATTTCTTTTTACACCTTCCAGTTACTGTCTTATGTAATAGATGTGTATAGGGGAGAAGTTTCTGCGCAGCCTAAGTTCTGGAAGCTCTTATTGTATTCCAGCTTGTTTCATCAATGCATCGCCGGGCCTATTGTGCGCTATGAGACAGTGGCAAATGAAATTGATGAGAGGAAAATATCTTCAGGTGATGTTTTCGTAGGTGTACGGAGATTTTGTGTGGGGCTGGCGAAGAAATCGATTCTGGCCAATTCCTGCGCTTCTGCGGCAGATACTCTTCTGCCTGCAGGAGTGGAGGCTTTAGGCGCACAGTCAACCCTTGGTCTGTGGCTGGGAATGTTGTTTTATATGCTGCAGATTTATCTGGACTTTTCCGCTTATTCTGATATGGCAATCGGTATGGGAAGAATGGTGGGATTCCATTATCTGGAAAACTTTAATTATCCGTATATTGCAAAATCAGCCCAGGATTTCTGGAGAAGATGGCATATTTCCCTGAGCAGCTTTTTCAGGGATTATGTCTATATTCCTCTGGGAGGAAGCCGGTGTGAAACCTGGAAGATTGTACGAAATATGGCAGTGGTGTGGTTTTTGACGGGAATGTGGCATGGAGCCAGCTGGAACTACATACTCTGGGGTGTTTATTATCTGGCGTTCCTGTTATTGGAACGGTTTGTAATAAAAGACCGTATTCCAAAAGGTCTGAATCACGTGTATGCCCTTTTGGTCATCTTTTTCGGATGGGTCATTTTTAAATTTGAAAATATGAAGGAGCTTGGACTTGTTCTTTTAGGCCTGTTTGGCATTGGAAGTTCAGGATTTACAGGTTTGGAAGCCGGAACGGTATTTATGAATAATCTTTTTTTCCTGATCATTGCAGTTATTGCAGTGACACCTCTTGGAAAAAAACTGAGAAGGATTCTGTTTGAACTGGGAAAAACCAGTAAACCGATATTCTGGTTCTTTAATATTACAGAGATGCTGACGCCGGTCCTGCTGCTGTTATTGTCTGTACTGGCGCTGATTGGGGACAGCTATAATCCCTTCCTGTATTTTCAGTTTTAATCAAAGGATTACAAAGAAAGAGGTTGGCAAATGGCAAAAGAAAAATATACAAAGGAACAAAAAAAGATTATACGGAAGTTTCGCGGTCTTGCTGTAAAAGCCTTTGCAGCGGTTATGCTCATTGGATGTGTGATGGGGTTTTTGTTTTTCTTCCGGCCCAGTACATCCCAGGTGGAGAAAAGAAAACTGACGGAATTTCCCAAATTTACGGTGAGTTCCTTTTTGGACGGTTCCTTTTTCTCCCAGGTGTCTTTGTGGTATTCTGACACCTTTCCCATGAGAGACACCCTGATTGCTGCGGATAAAAAGGTCAAAGATTTATATGGAATAGAATCCTCCACCATGATGGTAGGGGGACACGAGCAGGGGGATGCAATTCCTGCTGCGGGAGCGAAAAAGGAAGAAAAGACAGCAGATAAAAAAGATAAAGAGACAGAGGACAGCACACAGAAAGAAGAGAACCAGGATCCTGTGACAGCGCCGGACAGTCAGGAGATGGAAGCCGAGATTCAGAATCAGATTCAGCAGGGGCTCTATGTAAAAGACGGGGCAGCCTACAGTGTTTACTATTTTAACCAGGGAGCGGCTGAAACCTATACGGATGCCCTGAATCAGGCCGCAGAAGAACTGGACGGCATTGCAAATGTATATTCCCTTCTGGTACCTAATAACTCAGGGGCAATGCTGCCGGAGAAAGAGTTAAAGGGACTGGGTGGTTCTGACCAGGAACAGGCAATTTCTTATTATTACAGTCTTTATGACAAGGTAATTCCTGTTAAAACCATAGAAACACTGCGGGAACATAATGATGAATATCTGTATTTCCGCACAGACCATCACTGGACTCAGCTAGGCGCTTATTACGTGTATGAGAATTTTTGCAAGGAAAAGGGAGTTGAACCACATAAATTATCAGAGTTTGAAAAAATGTCCTTTGAGCCATTTCTGGGAACTTTCTATACGGAACTGCAGAATCAGGATATGGCAAAAAATCCGGACCGTGTAGATGCTTATGTACCCATGGGAACTAATGATATGACTTATTGGAATACAGATGGTTCCAAACAGGAGTGGCATGTTATAGAAGATGTAAGCACCTGGGATCAGAGTTCCGGATATTATTGTTATATTGGCGGGGACAAACCTATGAGCATGATAGAAAACCCTGAGATTCAGGACGGTTCTTCCTGTATTGTTTTAAAAGAATCCTACGGAAACTGTTTTGTACCATTTTTAGTAGATCATTATCAGACTGTATATGTGGTAGACTTCCGCTATGCAGATGTGAATCTGGTAGACTATGTCAAAGAAAAGAAAATCCAGGATGTGCTGATTATGAACAACATCACGATTATCGGAAGTGATACTGTAGCGAATAAAATCGCAGGGCTTCTGTAAGCTGCGTGAGAAATAACAGAAATGAATAAATAAAAGAGGAACGACTGTGTAAACGGTATTAAGCTTCAAAATGCTGCTACCAGGTGTTTCTCTTTTTGTGTTTACATATATATTCACAAATAAAAAAGGCTGTGATAAAATCTATTTAAAGAAAAATCAAAAGAAGGAAGTTTGCAATGAGTTCAAAAACAAAGAAAAATAAATATGAAATTGATATGTGCAGCGGTTCTATTATGGACAAGCTGATTGCCTTTTCCCTGCCCCTTATGCTTTCTGGTATTTTGCAGTTGATGTTTAATGCAGTGGATATTGTAGTGGTGGGAAAGTTTAGCGGAAGTGAAGCGCTGGCAGCAGTGGGCTCCACATCTGCTCTTATTAATGTGTTTACCAATTTATTTATCGGGGTATCGCTGGGAACCAATGTACTGGCTGCCCGCTTCTATGCCTCAGGAAGAGAAAAGGAGATGTCCGAAACCGTACATACATCTCTTACCTTTGCGCTTATCAGTGGTATTGTGATGTCTTTTGTGGGACTGTTCTGTTCAAGAGGCGCCCTGGAGCTTATGGCAACACCGGAAGATGTGATTGGACAGGCAGCCCTTTATATGAAAATTTACTTTTTGGGAATGCCATTTTTCATGTTGTATAATTACGGGGCAGCGGTTTTAAGAGCTGTGGGAGATACTAAGAGACCGCTGTATTTTCTGGTGGTTTCCGGCATTTTAAATGCAGGACTGAATATGTTTTTAGTCATTGTCTTTCATATGGGAGTGGAAGGCGTGGCTATTGCCACTGTGATTTCCCAGATGGTTTCCTGTATTTTGGTACTGCATTGTCTGTATCACTGTGAGGGAAGCTATCAACTGCGGTTTTCCAAGCTTACCATAAAAAAGCAGTATTTAAAGCCGATTTTCCAGGTGGGAATCCCCGCTGGGATTCAGAGTACCGTGATTAATTTTTCCAATGTACTGCTGCAGTCTTCCGTAAATTCCTTTGGCTCTATTGCCATGGCAGGCTATACAGCAGCAAATAATATTTTTGGATTTTTGTTTGTGGCAGTGAATTCTGTAACCCAGGCATGTATGAGCTTTACCAGCCAGAACTTTGGAGCCGGAAAGTGGAAGCGCATGGACAAGGTACTAGTGAACTGTATCTTTTTATCCGTTACAGTAGCAACGCTTTTGGGAGGCGGGGCATATGTATTTGGCCCGCAGCTTTTAAAGATTTATACCAATAATCCGGAGGTGATTCAGTGCGGAGTGGAGATTCTCCTGTATACAACTGTGACCTATTTCCTGTGCGGATTAATGGATTTATTTCCGGGAGCTTTGCGGGGAATGGGATATTCTGCAGTGCCCATGATTCTGTCTGTTATCGGAACTGTTGGAACCAGAATTATCTGGATTTTCTGGGTGTTTCCACAACACCGCTCCCTGGATCTGCTGTTTATCTCCTATCCCGCATCCTGGATTGCAACCATTGTGATGCAGGTGATTTGTTTCTGGTTTGTGAGAAAAAAAGTTCATAAAACTTTACAGAGGCGTTCCAATAGCTAAGTGCGAAAGGAGAAGGATGATGAAAAGAAAAGCAGGAGTTATGATAGCAGCAATTCTGATTTGTCTGATGTGCAGTATGCCTGTATGGGCCCGTGCCGGTGGTGGAGGAGGCGGTTCCGGTTCGGGAGGGAGTTCCGGTTCAGGTGGAGGGTCTTTCTCCGGTTCTTCGTCAGATGCTTCAGGCAGCGAGAGCGGCAATATTGTTGGCGTTTTTGTACAGGGAATGTTTCTTCTGGTGCTTGCCAGCGGAGGGAGCATTGTTCTCATCTGGAAAGGAAAAAAAGCCAAAAGAAGAAGCCGTCAGGCTATGAAAGTATTTGCACAGATGGAGGATAACTGGGATGCAAAGGAAATCCAGCGCCAGGTAGAAGAAGCCTATTTTCAGATTCAGGAGTGCTGGAGACGGATGGACATCAGTTATGGAGCGCCCTATTTAAGTGAAGAACTGCAAAAGGAGTTTGACAGTAAAATCCAATGGATGGTTCTCCGAAATGAGGAAGTGATTCAGAAGAACGTCAGGCTGCTTCGTGCCATGCCGGTAAGCGTGCAGGATGAACCCGGAGAGGAACAGGATGTTATCTGGTATCTGATTCATGGAAAGATGATTGGGTACTATGTGAATCGGGAGAGCCGGAGAGTGGTGCGTGGAAAGACCAGACCAGAAGCATTTTTTGAGTATTGGAAATTTGTGTACCGTAATAAACGGTGGGTGCTTCAGGAAATCAGGCAGCAAAATGAGATGGATATTGACGCTATGGAAAATACCCAAAGCACGGTTCACAAACTGGATAAAAAGAAAGGATTGTAAACCTATAATGCGAAAATAGTTGACAATCTGTGCTCCTTGTGTTAAAGTTACCTCACAACATGAAAAAGGAGCGCAGAATATGACAACAGCAATTCGTGAGAGACAAAGAAGTAAAACTTATGACATGGCATATATCAGCATGTTTACTGTGATTATTGCCATTTGTTCCTGGATTTCCATACCCATGACCGTACCCTTTACTCTACAGACCTTTGGGGTATTTGCAGCAGTGGGAATTTTAGGAGGCAGAAGGGGAACCATATCCGTTCTTCTCTATATTCTGCTGGGAGCAATCGGTGTGCCGGTGTTCGCCGGCTTTTCAGGAGGGCTTGGCGTACTGACAGGTAATACCGGAGGTTATATTGTAGGATTTTTGTTTTCTGCACTGGTTATGTGGGGAATGGAAAAAGCCTTTGGAAAAAGCCGGCTGGTGTTGGGGATTTCCATGGTTCTTGGACTTTTGGCATGCTATACAGTAGGAACAGTATGGTTTATGGTTGTGTATGCCCAGGGAGCCGGTTCGGTAGCACTGATGACCGTTTTGGGATGGTGTGTCATTCCTTTTGTTATTCCGGATATGATAAAAATCGCGGCAGCTTTATTCATCAGCAAAAGAATCGCAGGAGCAATTAAATTAAAATGAGCAAGAATAAGAGATTGAGGGCGCATCATGGTATGTGCCTTTCCTTCTTTGAAGGAAAAGGATATAGTGACACCTTTACCCGGCATATGGGACAGGTGCAAAAGATGCTGGAAGCAAATCCCGGCATTACGGTGGCAGCGCAAAGTGACATGATTTGTGAGAAATGCCCGAATTTAAAGGAAGGTCAATGTCTCAGCGCAGGAAAAGTCCGCTCATATGACAAAGAAGTATTAGCACGCTGCAATCTACAGGAAAATCAGGAGATTTCATGGAAAGAATTTCACAGACTGGTGGAGGAGAACATTCTTTCAAAGGGAAAAAGAAAGGAAATCTGCAGGGATTGCCAGTGGGAAGAAATTTGTTCCAGAAGAGAGAATCAAGGAAAAAAGTAGACACAATTTCCAAGATGTAGTAAAATAGAGATAAATTTTGAAAATCTAGGAGGTAGTGACGCATGCGTGCAGAATTTGATGAAACATTAGTAACAGGAAATGATATGATTGATGGACAGCATAAGGAATTAATCAGCAGAATTAATCAGCTTTTAGAAAGCTGTGAAGATGGACAGGGAAAAATCAAAGCAGTCAAAATGCTGGATTATTTAATGGAGTATACAGATTTCCATTTCAGTGCAGAAGAAAAACTTCAGGAAGAAATTTCTTATCCTGGAATTCAGGAACATAAGGCAAAACATGAAGAATTCAAACAGGCTGTAAAAGAGCTTCAGGAAATGCTGGAAGAGGAAGAAGGACCAACCGAAGCATTTGTAGCGCAGGTACAGAAAAATGTAGTAGACTGGTTATTTAACCATATCAAAGGCTTTGATCGTTCTGTGGCTGAGTACAAATACATGGCTTCTAATGCAGAGAGATTATAAGGAGAAGAAAACATGTTGTTTGTAGAATATCCTAAATGTTCTACCTGCCAGAAAGCAAAGAAATGGCTGGCAGAGCATCAGGTAACCTTTGAAGACCGACACATTGTAGAGCAGAATCCTACAAAGGAAGAATTAAAGAAGTGGCATGCCATGAGCGGTCTTCCCTTAAAACGTTTCTTTAACACCAGCGGCAATAAATATAAAGAATTGCAGTTAAAGGACAAACTGCCTTCCATGTCAGAGGAGGAACAGCTGGAACTTCTGGCAACAGATGGAATGTTGGTAAAACGTCCCATTTTAGTAGGGGAAGATTATGCTGTGCCTGGTTTTAAAGATGCTGTATGGATGGAAAAATTAGGGTTGACAGAATAGTATTCTATGGGATAGACTGATAACTGTCAGGGAAATCCTGCAATTTAGATGAGAAAAGAGGGATAGGATGATTATTTGTTTGTAATACATAGGGGAACTGAACATGGTTTTCAGAACATCTGTATCAAAGGGGATACAGGTGTATTCCAGTATGAATTGCAGGCAAAAGTCATCAAACAGTCACTTTTTTATAAAAATCTGTCAGAAAAACCTCCATATTAGGATGAATCATGCAGAAGGTTTTTTTGAGGGATTCTGTCGCGTAGAAAAGAAAAGCCTGTTTTTGGACTGGAAGGTCTGAAAACAGGCTTTTCTTTTTAAGTTAAAGGAGACAAGAATTTGCAGATTAAACATTTGACTGTAACCCATAAAAAAGATTTTCGTATGTTGCTGGAGGATTTGTCCTTTGTTTTACAGCCAGGAGATAAAATGGCGGTGATTGGAGAAGAGGGAAATGGGAAATCCACGCTTTTAAAACTAATTTATGAACAGGAACAGGCAGCAGGCTATGTGGAATATCAGGGAGAAATTTTAACCGGAAATGCCACCATCGGCTATCTGGCACAGGAGTTAGGGGAAGAAGAAAAAGAACAGAGTGTATGGGAATTTTTCTCTGAAAATCCTGGTTTCTATAATCAAAGTCCCAGGGAGCTGGCAGATATCGCCAGAAAACTAAGAATTTCTCCTGAACTTTTTTATGCAGAGGAAAAAATGGGGCAATTATCAGGAGGAGAAAAAGTAAAACTGCAGCTTGCAGGAATTCTGATGCAAAATCCGGAGATAATTCTGCTGGATGAGCCTTCCAATGACCTGGATTTGGAAACCCTGGAGTTTCTGGAGCAGTTTATTTTAGAGACCCCGGCAGGAATCCTCTATGTGTCCCATGATGAGACCCTGATTGAGCGGACAGCCAATAAAATTTTGCATTTGGAACAGATTCAAAGAAAATCAAAATGCAGATATACAGTAGCCAATATGGACTACAGAACCTATATGGAAAACCGAACCAGAACCTTCGCCAATCAGGAACGGATTGCCGGAAAACAAAGAGAAGAATTTGCAAAACAGCAGGAACGGTTTTTGCGGATTCAGCAAAAGGTAGAACAACAGCAAAACAACATTTCCCGTCAAAATCCCCATGGAGGTCAGCTTTTGAAGAAAAAAATGCATGCAGTGAAATCCATGGAGCAGCGGTTTGACAGACAGAAAGAAGAATTTCTGGACTATCCGGAGCAGGAAGACGCCATCTTTTTGCGATTTGCAAAAGAGTGCGCAGTACCAGGTGGGAAAAAGGTGCTGGAGTATTCAGAAGAAAGGCTGGAAGCGGGAAGGAAGGTTCTGGCAGAGAATCTTCTTTTAAGAATACAGGGACCACAGCACGTAGGAATTGTGGGAAGAAACGGATGTGGAAAAACCACTTTTCTAAGAAAGATTGCCCAAGTTCTTTTGGAAAGAAAAGATCTGAAAGCTGCATATATGCCTCAAAACTATGAAGAAAGTATGGATTTGGAGAAAACAGCAGTGGAATTTCTGACAAAAACAGGGGAGAGGGAAGAGGAAAAGCGGATACGCACATATTTAGGAAGTATGAAATATACAGCAGATGAAATGGTACATCCCATGAAAGAGCTTTCCGGAGGACAGAAGGCAAAGCTGTTTTTTCTGAAAATGAGTATGGAGGGAAGTCAGGTGCTGGTACTGGATGAACCTACCAGAAACTTTTCGCCACTGTCTAATCCGGTGATCCGTAACATGCTGAAGGAGTTTCCTGGAGCTATTATCAGCGTTTCTCATGATCGGAAATATTTAAAAGAAGTTTGCAACGTGATTTATGAATTTACAGAAGCAGGTCTGAAAAGGCAATAAAAAATCTTCCTGATAACCAGAAGCGGAAAATACTTTCGGGTTATCAGGAAGATACTTTTTATTTCAGCAGGTCTGCCAGTTGGCTTTTTTGTACCAGACCAACAGATTTTTCAACTACCTGACCGTTTTTAAATACCAGAACAGTAGGAATATTCATAATGCCAAACTGTGCAGCCAGTGCAGGCTCTGCATCCACGTTTACCTTTCCTACTTTATAGGCGCCATTGGCTTCTTCGGCCAGCTCTTCCAGTGTTGGCGCCAGCATTTTGCAGGGCATACACCAGGTTGCCCAGAAGTCTACCATAACCGGAATGGGGGAGTTTAATACTTCTTCTGTGAAATTTGCGCTTGTGAATTCCATTGCCATAATCATTTCTCCTTTTTATAATGGATTTTTTTATAGTATAACAGATAAAATTACGGTTTGGAAGCTTGTTTTAAATAGTTTACCGCTTCGGTGCCTGCCAGAGCGCCTTCGTACACAGCCTTTGCAACTTGCAGCATGCCTCCGGTACAGTCTCCGGCAGCATAGAGTCCCGGCAGGGCAGTACTGGTATTGGGTTCTATGGCAATGTGGTTATCCTCCAGTACCAGCCCCAGTTTGCGGGCAATATCCGTACTGTCTGCTGTTCCAAGAGCTACAAACAGGCCTGAGAGGTGGAAAAGACTGCCATCCTCCAGCTTCAGCCAGGAAAGTGCAGGCTCCCCGCCGGCAGAATGAATGGCTTTGGTATTAACCTGAATCGTGCCAAGCTGGGAAAGAGGAAAAGCAGGCTCTTTTCCATTGGTTAAAATGGTAACCCTGGAAGCAAGAGGTTCTAAGACTTTGGCTTCATGAAGAGCATAGAGCCCATGTCCCAGAACAGCTACTTCTTTTTGCCGGTAAAAGAATCCGTCACAAATAGCGCAGTAACTGATACCACTTCCTTCATATTTTTTTAATTCTTTTAGAGAAAGGGTATTTCGTTTTGTTCCGGTGGCAAGAATCAGAGCCTTGGTATGGAAATCCTCTGTGGCTGTGTGAACCAGATAACCTTCTTCATATTCAATGGAAAGAAGCTCTTCCTTTCTGGTGGGAACAGACAGGTCTTGAAGCTGTTTCAGTCCATTTTCGTATAAATCCTTTCCAGAGAGGGGAGCGGGCATACCGTAGTAATTTTCAATTTTTACAGCTTTTTCCAATGCTCCCCCGTCTTTATAGAGAACCAGAGGGGTAATGCCACAGCGGGCAGCGTAGATGGCAGCAGAAACTCCAGCAGGACCAGCGCCGGCAATAATAAGTTTTTGGGTATTCATAACAGGTATTCTCCTTTTGAAAATAATTCTTCCCTTTAAAATAGGTTAGAAAAATGATATGATAAGGATACCATAAAAATACAGGGGAAGGAAGTGCAGGAATGGGTATTACAGAAAAGAAGCTGGAAGTACTGCAGAGAATGCTGGATGAAAGCACTTATACCGTAGCGCTGTGCGGTTCAGGTGTAGTAAAAGAATGCGGGCAGCGCACCTTAAAAACGCCGCAAATGGCTTATGAGGTGGAGGAGCAGTATGGTGTGTCTCCGGAAGAAATCTTTACAACCGTATATTACAATAACCGGACAGCTCAGTTTTTTGAATTCTATAAGGAAGAAATCCTGAAAAAACCGGCAAAGGTGACAGAAACCGCCAGAGCCCTGAAAAAAATGGAGGAAGCAGGCAAGCTGCAGTGCATTATAGACAGTAATATTTACCAGCAGATGAAGTGTGGCGGATGTAAAAATGTCATTGCCCTTCATGGTTCTATTTATGAAAATACATGTCCTCATTGCGGAAAAATCTACTCTATGGAGTATATGAGGGACAGTGAAAAAATTCCACGCTGTGAAAGCTGTGGAACCGTAATACGCCCGGGGGTAAAACTTTTTGGGGAAATGATGAACAGCACCATTATGTCAGAAGCTTCCAGCCAGGTTGAACAGGCAGATGTTCTGCTTCTTCTTGGGACTTCTGTGGCATCGGAAGTTTATTCCAAGTATTTGAATCATTTTGAGGGAAGATATCTGATTCTCATTCATAAGGAAAGACAATTTCTGGATGAACGGGCAGATCTGCTGATTTTAGAAGAGCCAAGAAAGGTTCTTGAAAAGCTGAAATTTTAGAAAACAGGGCGGTTCGCCAGAATAGCCAAAGAAAAGATGGTTTATTAGATAATTAAATCATCTTTTCTTTTTTTGTTGCCCTGGACTATGGCAAAAAGTAACAAAATTTAAAAGAAAAATAAGGAAAAAAGAGTGAAAAATTAATGACAAAAAAATGACCTATACTAAACGGTATAGAAAAAGTGGAAAATTTCTCATAAAAAGAAAAGAAAACTTAAAAAAAATACAAGAAAAAATGACGAAATTTAGAGGTTTTTTGAAGAACAAGAGAAAAATTGACAAATCAATTAAAGAGCAGTAATGTGTTAAAGGAAATTAAAAGGAAAGGAGAAAACAAACATTCATTAACACAGAAAGGGAGGATGTCCTACGAACAGTTTAGCGGAACGTATTACGGAAGAACTTAACTGTGAGACCGTATTCACTATTCCCATCTTCGGCGGGATTCCGATAGGAGAATCTGTGGTTGTTACATGGATTATCATGGCGGCTCTCACACTACTGGCCATTGTGCTTGTCCGAAATCTGAAAGTAGAAAATCCGGGGAAAAAGCAGTTAATGCTGGAGTCATTTATTGGCTTTCTGGATGATTTTTTCACAGATATTTTGGGCAAAGAGGGCAGGAGATACATACCGTATCTGATTTCCACAGCTATTTACATCGGAGTGGCGAATCTTATTGGTTTGCTTGGCTTTAAGCCGCCTACTAAGGATTTGAACGTAACGGCAGCATTGTCCATTATGAGTCTTTTCCTTATTTATTATTCAGGATTCCACAAAAAAGGAACCAGGGGGTTTCTGAAAAGCTTTGCAGAACCTATCCCCTTAGTAACTCCTATTAATATCATGGAGATTGCAATCCGCCCCGTATCTTTATGTATGCGGTTGTTTGGTAACGTGATTGGATCTTTTGTTATTATGGAATTGCTGAAAACCATTATGCCGGCAATTTTGCCCATTCCATTTAGTTTATATTTTGATGTTTTTGATGGTCTGATTCAGACCTATGTATTTGTTTTTTTAACCTCTCTCTTTATTAAAGAGCAGATAGAAGACTAAAGTTTAAGAAGAAAAGGAGAAATGAATTATGACAGCAGCAATCGGAGCAGCTATTGCAGTATTAACAGGTATTGGAGCAGGTATTGGTATTGGTATGGCAACCTCAAAAGCAGTTGAGTCTATTGCAAGACAGCCGGAAGCAGAGAGCAAAATCAGCAAAAACCTTCTGCTTGGATGTGCTTTGGCAGAGGCAACTGCTATTTACGGTTTCGTTATCGCTTTGTTGATTATCCTGGTATTATAATTCATATTCAGAGAAAGGCAGGTGCAGGAAGGTGCTGAAATTAGGTTGGGACCTTGTCTGGACGATTATAAACCTGATTGTTCTTTATCTGTTGATGAAAAAATTCCTTATTGGACCGGTTATGGGGATTATGGAAAAAAGAAAAGCCTTAATCGCAGACCAGCTGGATCATGCAAAGGTTACCAATGAGCAGGCAGAAGCATTAAAAGGACAGTATGAGCAGGCATTATCTTCTGCAAGAGAAGAATCTGTTCAGATTATCCGGGATGCCAGAGCAGATGCAAAACAAATGAGCGAAGGTATTGTGAAAAATGCAAATCAGCAGGCAGCAAAAATCATAGAAACTGCAAAAGAAACAGCCCGTCAGGAAAAGGAAAGCGCTATGCAGGGTGCAAAAACAGAAATTGCAGGGCTTGCCATGGAAGCAGCGAAAAAGCTGCTGGTGAGTGGCAGCAGTGAAACGGGAAACCAGATGCTCTATGATGAATTTTTAGCAAAAGCAGGTGATGCAAATGACACAGACCGCCATTAATTATGCCAGAGTGCTCTATGAACTATCTGTTTCACCAGAGAGCGTCCGGGAGGCAGAAAAAATGATAAAAGAGACACCACAGCTTTTACACACCCTTGAAAGTCCTGTGGTGCCTCTTTCACAGAAAGAAAAGGCAATTCAACGAATCTTTGCAAAAGACCTGGAAAACTTTGTCTGTGTACTGTGCAGGTACGGACATGTAGAGCTTTTGCCGGAGATTTTCAGAGCATATCAGGAATATTATAACGAACAGAAACACATTTTAAATGCAGCGCTGTACTATGTAGTTCTTCCGTCTGAAACACAGTTGGAGGGAATCAAGGCGTTTCTTAGAAAACAATATGGTACAGAAGATGTAGAACTGAAATTTATTGAAGATAAAAGCCTGGTGGGAGGATTTGTACTCCGCATCAAAGACCAGGAATTTGATTACAGCTTAAAAGGCCGTATCAATGCATTACAACAAAAATTAATCTGGAGGTGAACGGTTTGAGTTCAATCAATTCAGAAGAAATTATTTCCATTCTGAAAGAAGAAATCCAAAATTTCGATACCACAGCAGGCGTAAAAGAAGTGGGAAATGTCATCTGGGTAGGCGATGGAATTGCAACTGTTTACGGGATTGACCATGCCATGTACGGCGAAATAGTCACCTTTGAAAATGGTGTCAAGGGAATGGTACAGGACATTAAGAGAAATGAAATCGGTGTTATCATTTTCGGAAAGGACACAGGAATCAAAGAGGGAACCAAGGTGGTTCGTACAAAGAAACGGGCAGGAATTCCTGTAGGCGAAGGCTTTGTGGGAAGAATTGTAGATGCTCTTGGGGCTCCTATTGACGGAAAAGGAGAAATTTTGGCAGAAGATTACCGCCCTATTGAGCAGGAGGCTCCCGGCATTATTGACCGTAAATCTGTGTCTGTTCCTATGGAAACAGGTATTCTGGCAATCGACTCCATGTTCCCCATTGGCCGGGGACAGCGTGAGCTGATTATCGGAGACCGTCAGACAGGAAAGACTTCCATTGCCATTGACACCATCCTGAATCAGAAGGGCAAGGATGTGATGTGTATCTATGTGGCAATCGGACAGAAGGCATCCACAGTAGCCAAACTGGTGGGAACACTGGAAAAATACGGGGCAATGGAATATACTACGGTATTTTCCGCAACAGCCAGTGACTGCGCGCCTTTGCAGTACATTGTTCCTTATTCCGGAACTGCTCTGGCAGAATACTTTATGTACAAAGGGAAAGATGTGCTGATTGTATATGACGATTTATCAAAACATGCAGTGGCATACCGCGCGCTTTCTCTTCTTCTGGAGCGTTCTCCCGGACGTGAGGCTTATCCTGGAGATGTATTTTACTTACATTCCAGACTTCTGGAACGTTCCAGCCGTTTAAGTGAAGAGGCAGGAGGCGGCTCTATTACAGCCCTTCCGATTATTGAAACCCAGGCAGGAGACGTATCTGCCTATATTCCTACAAACGTTATTTCTATTACCGACGGACAGATTTTCCTGGAAAGTGATTTGTTCAATGCAGGTGTCCGCCCGGCGGTGAATGTAGGACTTTCCGTATCCCGTGTCGGTGGTGCAGCCCAGACCAAGGCCATGAAAAAAGCATCCGGAAGTATGCGTATTGACCTGGCACAGTACAGGGAAATGGAAGTGTTCACCCAGTTTTCCTCAGATTTGGATGACTCTACCAAAGCATTGCTGGATTACGGAAAATGTCTTATGGAGCTGTTAAAGCAGCCTCTTTGCAGACCGCTGGCCTCTCATGAACAGGTGATTACCCTGTGGGTGGCAACCCATAAGGTAATGTGTGATGTGCCGGTAAAAGAAGTAAAGAAATTCCAGATGGATATGCTGGAATACTTTGATGCAAGACATCCGGAAATCAGGGAAGAAATCAATGAGAAAAAAGTTCTTTCTGAGGAATTAGGCGAGAAGATTCTGAAAGCAGCCGAGGAATTTAAGAACAGGAACAGGTGATAAGATGGCAAGTGCAAAAGAAATACAAAGTCGTATGAAAAGCATCCAGGACACCATGAAGATTACCAGTGCCATGTATATGATTTCATCTTCCAAGCTGAAAAAGGCAAAAAAGACCCTGGCAGATACGGAACCTTATTTCTATTCTCTTCAGTCTGCCATTGGGCGTGTTCTGCGTCATATGGATGATACAGAACACCGATATTTTGACGAGCGGCCGGAAATTGAGCCACAGGACAGAAAAATCGGATACATTGTAGTGTCTGCAGATAAAGGTCTGGCAGGCGCTTACAATCACAATGTCTTTCGGATTGCCGAGGAATGTATGGAAAAAAACAGCCGATGCCAGTTGTTTGTGCTGGGAGAGGTAGGAAGACAGTATTTCTATAAGAAAGGTGTAGATGTGGATACGAATTTCCGCTTTACGGTACAGAAGCCTACCATGCACAGGGCGCGGGTGATTTCAGAAAAGATGATTGCCATGTATCTGGAAGGCCAGTTAGACGAGGTGCATATTATTTACACGCGTATGGTAAATGCTGCCACCATGGTCGCAGAAAAAGAACAGTTACTTCCTTTGAAGAAGATGACCTTTGCTACCCAGGCCCAGCTTCTGGCAGATATGCACCAGGAAGAAATCGAAATGGTTCCTTCCGCAGATGAGGTATTAAACAGTATTGTTCCCAATTACCTCAGAGGTATGATTTACGGATGTCTGGTAGAATCTTATGCCAGTGAACACAATTCCAGAATGATGGCCATGGATGCGGCAACATCCAGTGCAAAAGATATGTTAAAAGATTTATCTATAAAATATAACCGTGTGCGCCAGGCTGCCATAACCCAGGAAATTACAGAGGTTATCAGCGGGGCGAAAGCACAGAAAAAGAAATTGTAGAAGGAAGGAGGTTTCCTTTTCATGACAAAAGGTAAAATTGTACAGGTCATGGGACCTGTTGTAGACGTAGAATTTACAGACCAGAACCTCCCAAGCATCAAAGACGCTCTGACTGTAGAGTTAAATGGAGAAAAACGTGTAATGGAAGTTGCGCAGCACATTGGAAATCATACCGTGCGCTGCATTATGCTGGCTTCCAGTGACGGACTTAGCAAGGACATGGAAGTGACAGCCACAGGAGCCGGAATTTCCGTGCCGGTAGGAAGAGAAACTCTGGGACGTCTTTTTAATGTTTTGGGTGAAACCATTGATAAGGGAGAACAACTGACCGAGGCGAAGCATTGGGTGATTCATAGAGACCCGCCTACCTTTGAAGAGCAGAGTCCGGTAGTGGAAATCCTGGAAACAGGAATCAAGGTCATTGACCTTTTGGCGCCTTATGCAAAAGGCGGTAAAATCGGTTTGTTCGGCGGCGCCGGAGTAGGTAAAACCGTATTGATTCAGGAGCTTATCAGCAACATTGCCACAGAACACGGCGGTTATTCTATTTTTACCGGTGTTGGTGAGCGTTCCCGTGAGGGAAATGACCTGTGGACAGAAATGAAGGAATCAGGAGTATTAGAAAAAACTGCTCTGGTATTCGGACAGATGAATGAGCCGCCTGGCGCCCGTATGCGTGTGGCAGAGACAGGACTTACCATGGCAGAATATTTCCGTGATGAAGAACACCAGAACGTGCTGTTGTTTATTGATAATATCTTCCGTTTTACCCAGGCAGGTTCTGAGGTTTCCGCCCTTTTGGGACGAATGCCTTCAGCAGTAGGATATCAGCCTACACTGGCAACGGAAATGGGTGAACTTCAGGAGCGTATTGCTTCTACAAAAAATGGTTCTGTTACTTCTGTTCAGGCAGTTTATGTGCCGGCAGATGACTTGACAGACCCGGCTCCGGCAACTACCTTTGCTCATCTGGATGCCACTACGGTTCTGTCCAGAAAAATTGTAGAACAGGGTATTTATCCGGCAGTAGATCCTCTGGAAAGTTCTTCACGTATTCTGGAAGCAGACGTTGTAGGGGAAGAACACTACGAAACTGCCAGAAAAGTACAGGAATACCTGCAGAAATATAAAGAACTTCAGGATATTATTGCGATCCTGGGTATGGAAGAACTTTCGGAAGAAGATAAGAAAATTGTTGCCCGTGCCAGAAAGGTACAGAAATTCTTATCCCAGCCATTCCATGTGGCAGAGGTTTTCACCGGTATTCCGGGAAGATATGTTCCTCTTAAGGAAACCATCAGGGGCTTTAAGATGATTGTAAACGGAGAAATGGATGAGTATCCGGAGAATGCGTTCTTTAATGTAGGAACCATTGATGAGGTGATAGAAAAGGCGAAACAGGAAGCCTGACAAAAACAGTAAGGAGTGAAGGCATATGAATACCTTTGGCTTAAATGTCATTGCCAGTGATAAAGACTTTTATCATGGCAGAGGAAAATCAATCTCACTTCCTGCAAAGGATGGCGCCATCACCATACTGGCTCATCATGCGGATATGATGGTTGCCATTGTTCCGGGAGAAATGCGTATTCAGACAGAGGACGATACCTGGTATACTGCTATTGTGGGCGGTGGTTTTGCACAGATTATTAACAATCGTGTTACCGTACTGGCAGACAGTATTGAAAAACCGGAGGATATTGACTTAAAGCGCGCGCAGGATGCCAAGGAACGTGCAGAGGAGCAGCTCCGTCAGAAACAGAGCCAGCAGGAATATTATGTCTCTAAGGCATCTCTGGCAAGAGCCATGGCCAGAATGAAAGCTGCCAGGGATAAGGGTATTTAAAAATAAAAAGCTGTTGTATGGAATTTTTCAATATTTCATACAGCAGCTTTTTTTGAAACTATTAATTGTGGTTATGGATTGCATACTAATTAGTTATAACGTCCGGATTGCATTGACAAAGCCTGAAATAGTTGATAAAATTACAAAAAAGTTAGCCAAAACAGGCATGGGAGAAGGTGTTGTATGAGTAGTACAAACAAGAGGATTCTATCCATTCTGGTTGAGAATACAGCCGGTGTGTTAAGCCGGGTTTCCGGGCTGTTCAGCCGCCGGGGATACAATATTGACAGTTTATCTGCAGGAATTACCACAGATCCCAACTATACCCGTATGACTGTGGTATGCAGAGGAGACGATTTGATTCTGGAGCAGATTACCAGACAGGTGGAGAAGCTGGAAGATGTGCTTTCTGTTAAGGTTTTAAGAGATGACCAGAGTGTTACCAGAGAACTGATGCTGGTGAAGGTAAAGGTGTTGCCGGAGCAAAGAGCAGGTGTTACGGCGATTGTAGATATTTTCAGAGCCAACATTATTGACGTTGGAAAAGAGTCCATGATTATTGAGCTTACCGGAAACAAGTCCAAGCTGGAGGCATTTATTGATTTGCTGGACGGCTATGAGATTCTGGAAATTGCCAGAACCGGTATTGCAGGACTTTCCAGAGGTTCCGATGATATTTTTTATCCTTCCCAAGAGGATGAAGAATTTTATTAAACATAGAATACAAAATTAGGAGGAAAAGGACATGGCAGTAAAAATTTATTATCAGGAAGATTGTAATATGGCTTTATTAGAGGGAAAAACAGTAGCAGTTATCGGCTACGGAAGCCAGGGTCATGCTCATGCATTGAATTTAAAGGAATCAGGAGTAAACGTAGTTGTTGGTCTGTATGAAGGCAGCAAATCCTGGGCAAAAGCAGAGGCACAGGGACTGAAAGTTTATACAGCAGCAGAAGCAGCAAAAATGGCTGATATCATTATGATTCTGATTAATGATGAAAAGCAGGCAGCTATGTATAAAAAAGATGTAGAACCAAACCTGGAAGAAGGAAATATGCTGATGTTTGCTCATGGTTTTGCAATCCATTTTGGACAGATTACACCTCCGGCTAATGTGGATGTTACTATGATTGCTCCAAAGGGACCAGGTCATACAGTAAGAAGCGAATATCAGGCAGGAAAAGGTGTTCCTTGTCTGGTTGCAGTAGAGCAGGATTATACAGGAAAAGCAAAAGATAAAGCGCTGGCTTATGCAGCAGCCATTGGCGGTGCAAGAGCTGGTGTTCTGGAAACAACATTTAAAGTAGAAACAGAAACAGACTTATTCGGAGAGCAGGCTGTATTGTGCGGCGGTGTTACCGCTTTAATGAAAGCAGGATTTGAAACCTTAGTAGAAGCTGGATATGCACCGGAAAACGCTTATTTTGAATGTATCCATGAAATGAAATTGATTGTGGATTTGATTTATGAAAGTGGATTCCAGGGAATGAGATATTCCATTTCCAATACAGCTGAGTATGGTGATTACATCACAGGTCCTAAGATTGTTACAGAAGAGACCAAGAAAGCTATGAAGCAGATTCTGTCAGATATCCAGGATGGTACTTTTGCAAAAGACTGGATTTCTGAAAATCAGACAAGCTGTATGCATTTTAGAGCCATGAGAAAGAGAGAAGCTTCTCATCAGTTAGAAGAGGTAGGAGCAGAACTTCGTAAACTCTATAGCTGGAATGATTCTGGAAAATTAATTGAAAACTAAAGATAAACAGAAAAATGAGACGGATACGATTCCGGCGAATTTGCCAGAATCATATCCGTCTTCCTCATATGGACGTTATGAGACAACTTATTTTTTTAAGAACGATTTTGATAGAATTCTATAAATTCTTTTATAGCAGAAGTCTGCTGAATATTTTCCTGATAAACAAATCCGATTTCCCGTTTATTCATGGGAGCCTCCAGGGGGATTTCCACCAGGCTTCCCTCTGCTAATTCCTTTTCTACAAACTGCCGGATGACACAGGCTACCCCCAGTCCCACCTTGGCAAATTCAATGAGCAAATCCATGGTAGATACTTCCAGTAAATTATTGGACTCTATATGATATAGAGTAAGGTAATCGTCAATAAACTGGCGGGTCATATTTTCTTTATCCAGAAGCATTAAGGTAGCAGATTTTAAAATCTCTTCAGAAGAAGAGAGAACAGGACTTTTTTTCTGGTGACTGGTACGCAGAGAAAGATTCTCTAAATAAGAAGCAGTACTGACAAAAATGTCCTCAATTTCCCCAAGAGAATCAAAATGTGCATGGGGAAGCCGCTCCGGGCGTCCGATGAGTCCAAGATCAATTTTATTTTCTTTTAAAAGCTGCAGCGTGTGATTGGTGGACTGGCATTCAATGGTAATGCGTACATGAGGATGGGCTGCAATAAAATCCTTCAGATAGGGCAGAAGCATATATTTGCACAAAGTGGTGGAGACCCCGATATGCAGATGGCCAATGCCCAGGTCATTGATTTTCTTTAGCTGGGATTCTCCCATCTGGAGAGAATAGAAAGCGCTCTGTACATATCCATATAGCACCTCTCCTTCCTCCGTAAGCTGTACCCCTCTGGAATTTCTGGAGAACAGTGTGACATCCAGGCTTTGTTCCAGCTTGCGTATGGATTTGCTGATGGCAGGCTGGCTGATAAAGAGTTCAGAAGCTGCCCTGGAAATATTACCGGTATTAGCAACTGTATAAAAGACTTTATAAAGAGACAGATTTTGATCCATAAACCTTTCCTTTCCTGACATTTCTTTGCTTTATAAATAAAAGTTATGTCTGTCATGTGTTATATGTATTTCTATTATAACAAAACCTGTGGTAAAATGGCAATAGTAGAAAACTTAGGAGGCGGAAGCTATGGGAATGACAATGACGCAGAAGATTCTTGCCGCACATGCGGGATTAGATAAAGTAGAAGCAGGACAGTTGATTGAGGCGGATTTAGATTTGGTACTTGGAAATGATATTACTTCCCCTGTCGCAATTCATGAGATGGATAAAATGACAGTAGATACTGTCTTTGATAAAGAAAAAGTGGCGTTGGTTATGGATCATTTTATTCCGAATAAGGACATTAAATCAGCAGAACATTGCAAATGTGTGCGGGAATTTGCCTGCCGCCATGAGATTAAAAATTATTTTGACGTAGGGGAAATGGGAATTGAGCATGCCCTGTTGCCGGAAAAAGGACTTACCGTAGCCGGAGATGTGATTATCGGCGCGGATTCTCATACCTGTACCTATGGGGCATTAGGCGCTTTTTCCACAGGTGTGGGAAGTACCGATATGGCAGCCGGAATGGCTACCGGCAAAGCCTGGTTTAAGGTTCCATCTGCCATTAAGTTTAATCTGGTGGGAAAACCGGCGAAGTGGGTCAGCGGAAAAGACGTGATTTTACATATTATCGGTATGATTGGCGTGGATGGGGCTTTGTATAAATCCATGGAATTTGTGGGAGAGGGCATTAAAAATCTCACCATGGATGACCGCTTTACCATTGCAAATATGGCTATTGAAGCAGGTGGAAAGAATGGTATTTTCCCTGTGGATGAAGCAGCCATTGCCTATATGGAGGAACATTCCAAACGTCCGTATCAAATTTATGAAGCGGATGAAGATGCTGTTTATGATGAAGAATATACCATTGATTTAAGTACCCTGAAATCCACAGTTTCTTTCCCACATCTTCCATCCAATACAAGAACCATGGACCAGATTACAGAGGATGTAGTCATTGACCAGGCTGTGATTGGTTCCTGTACCAATGGGCGAATTGACGATCTGCGCTGTGCGGCAGAGATTTTAAAGAGCCGGAAAGTGAAAAAAGGAGTGCGCTGTATTGTGATTCCTGCTACTCAGAAGATTTATCTTCAGGCAATGGAAGAAGGGCTTTTGAAAATCTTTATTGAAGCAGGGGCAGTGGTAAGTACACCTACCTGTGGACCTTGTCTGGGGGGCTATATGGGTATTCTGGCAGAAGGCGAGCGGTGTATTTCTACCACTAACCGCAATTTTGTGGGACGTATGGGACATGTGAAATCAGAAGTTTATCTGGCAAGTCCTGCAGTAGCGGCAGCCAGTGCAGTCACCGGAAAAATTTCTGCGCCGGCAGAGCTTGGATTATAGGAGGAAAGACACATGAAAGCAAGTGGAATGGTTTTTAAATATGGAGATAATGTAGATACCGATGTGATTATTCCTGCAAGATATCTGAATTCCTCAAATCCTGCAGAACTGGCTACCCATTGCATGGAAGATATTGATAAGGAGTTTGTGAAAAAGGTAAACAAAGGTGATATCATTGTGGCAGAGAAAAACTTTGGCTGCGGTTCTTCCAGAGAACATGCGCCCATTGCCATAAAAGCAGCAGGAGTCAGCTGCGTCATTGCAGAGACCTTTGCCAGAATTTTTTACCGCAATGCCATTAATATTGGACTGCCTATTATTGAATGTCCGGACGCCTCCAGGGGCATTGAGGCGGGAGATGAGGTAGAGGTGGACTTTGACAGTGGAATCATTACTAATAAGACAAAAGGAACCAGCTTCAAAGGCCAGGCATTTCCTGAATTTATGCAGAAAATCATTAGGGCAGAAGGCCTGGTAAATTATATTAACGGAAAATAAAAAGCAGAGGGCTGCCGCAGAAAGCATATCATGTCATAGGTGATTGCTTCCTGCGGCAGCTTTTCTTGCTAAAAACAGATTTACCTGATATGATAATAAAAAACAAGAAAAGGATACGATAAAATATGATTCAATTATTAGCAAGAGTTTTTATAAAAAACCAGGAAGATGTAGAAAATCCTAAGGTGCGCCAGGCATATGGAGTTCTATGCGGAACAGTGGGAATTGTATTAAATATTCTGTTGTTTGCAGGAAAATGGCTGGCTGGATTTTTAAGCGGTTCTATTGCTATTACTGCAGATGCTTTTAATAATTTATCGGATGCAGGTTCTTCTGTGCTTACCTTGATTGGTTTTCATCTGTCAGGACAGAAACCAGATCAGAAGCATCCCTTTGGACATGGGAGAATGGAATATATTTCCGGCTTATTTGTATCTGTGGCAATTTTAATTATGGCAGTTGAACTGATACAGTCATCGGTTCATAAGCTGATTCATCCAGAAGCCATTGAGGGAAGCCCGCTTATTTTGGCAATTTTAATGGTTTCTGTTTGTGTTAAAGTTTACATGGCTTATTATAATAAAAAAATTGGCAAAAAAATTAACAGCGCAGCCATGGCGGCTACAGCAGCAGATAGTATGAGCGATACCATTGCCACTTCGGCTGTTTTGTTTTCTACCGTGATTTCCATGGCAGCAGGCGTTAATCTGGATGGCTGGTGCGGTCTTTTAGTTGGAGTGTTTATTCTCTATTCCGGAGTGCAGGCTTTAAAGGATACGGTAGATCCACTTTTAGGCCAGGCGCCGGATAAGGCATTGGTTGAGCAGATTCAATCCTTGGTAACCAGCTATCCGGTTGTTCAGGGCATTCATGACATGATGATTCATGATTATGGTCCGGGTAGAAGAATCGTTAGCCTTCATGCGGAAGTGGATGCGAAAGGTGATATTTTAAAAATTCATGATGAAATTGATAATATCGAGAGAAAATTACGGGAAACTTTAAATTGTCATGCCACTATTCATATGGATCCAGTAGAAGTGGACAACGAAGAGGTCAGAAAGCTGCGCCTTCAGACAGCCAAACTAATAGCAGGAATGGAGCTGAATTTGTCAATTCATGATTTTCGTGTAGTGAAGGGGGAAACTCATACGAATTTGATCTTTGATGTGGTTGTTCCATTTGAATGTCCTTTAAAAGATAGTGAAGTGATAGAAAAAATAGAAGAAGGAATTCAGCAGTATCCAGGAAACTACTATGCTGTGATTCAGATTGACCGTGATTTATGCTAAGAAAGGCAGTAAAAAAGTCCCAGGCATTATGCTTAGGACTTTTTTTACTGATAAGAAAATCGGGGCAACAGGATTTGAACCTGCGACCTCACGGCCCCCAGCCGTGCGCGCTACCAAGCTACGCCATACCCCGTAAACAAAAAACATTATACCAGATTTTTTTGAAAAAAGCAACTGTTTTTTGAAAATTTAAAAGGTCCTGTCTAAGCTTCAGCAGATGGGGCATACAATATGGTATCCGGGAATTTTTTGGTTCTTCAACGTTTATCGGGGGAGGGGTAAAAATGTCTCTCAAGTCTTATTATGCCCCTGTCGAGGGCAAAAGCCCTCCAACCTATAGACTTTTTGCCCTGAAACAATTCGAAATGGTTGCCTTGAGGGGCAAAAACGCTTAATCAAATCTTGCTATGCCCTCTGTGGGGGCAAAATTTTCTCAACTTTATGAAATTTACCCCGAGACAATTTTGTCACAAAACAGAAACAAAAAATCATTCGCGGTAAAATCGTATTGACAAACACCATTATTAGTGATATGGTTAATTACATAAGTAATGAACCATATAAGTAGTTGTATAGAAAAGCGAGAGGATGTGAGAATTTGCAGGAACTTTTCAATCAGGAGAAACCTATATACCTCCAGATTAAGGAAATGATAGAAACAGATATTTTGCGAGAAATTTTCATGGAAGAGGAACGGGTGCCAAGTACCAATGAACTGGCAAAGCTGTATGCCATTAATCCGGCAACCGCAGCCAAAGGCATTAATTTGTTAGTAGATGAGGGTGTTTTGTATAAGAAAAGGGGAATTGGAATGTTTGTAACCGCAGGGGCAAAGGAATTAATTCGGAAAAAACGAAAAGAAGGTTTTTTTGAAAGCTATGTAAAAGGGATGCTGACAGAAGCAGCAAGCCTTGGAATTACCAAAGAAGAGCTGATAGAAATGATTGTGTCACAGAAAGGAGAGGAATGCCATGAAGAATAGTGTTTTAGAATGTAGGGAACTGACGAAAAAATATGGAAAAAAAGAGGTGCTTCACTCTTTAAATCTGAAGCTGGAGCAGGGGAAAATCTATGGCCTCATTGGCAGAAACGGGGCAGGAAAAACCACGCTGCTGTCTCTTCTTTCTGCGCAAAATCCAAAGACACAGGGTGAAATCTTACTGGATGGACAGAACGTGTGGGAGAATCAGGAGGCTTTGAAGCACATTTATTTTTCCAGAGAAATCAACCCAAATTCAACGGTGTACTCTGGACTAAAGGTAAAGGAATTGCTTAAAATTGCAGCAGCTTACCTTCCGGATTGGGATAAAGAAATGGCAAATTCTCTCATTCAGTTCTTTCATCTGGATGTGAAAAAACGGATTTCCAAACTGTCAAAGGGCATGACCTCTATGATTACCATTATTCTGGCCCTGGCAAGCAAAGCAGAGTTCACATTTCTGGACGAACCGGTGGCAGGTCTGGATGTGGTTGCCAGAGAGCAGTTTTACCGGGTGTTGCTGGAGGAATTTACGGAAAGCGGCAGAACCTTTGTGGTCTCTACCCACATTATTGAGGAAGCGGCAGATTTGTTTGAAGAAGTAATTTTCCTTCATGAAGGAGAAGTTTTATTAAAAGAAAACACCCAGGAATTGCTGGAACAGTGCCGGTATGTCAGCGGAAAAACAGAGGACGTGGAGCAGGCAGTACAGGGAAAGGAAACCCATGGAAAACAGATTCTTGGAAGAAGCCAGGGTGTGATGGTGCGTTTGAAGAAAGGGGAAGAGCTGGAGCACACAGAACAGGTTACCTTACAGCCTATGAGTCTTCAGAAAATTTTTGTTTCCCTGTGCAGTGGGGAGGATGAGACCATATGAATAAAAAATATGAAGGCATTTTAAAAGCTGCGGATAACGTAGGGTCTGCAGCGGTTCTTACCATCTGTATCGCAATTTTGAGAATTGTTATGAATCCGGGTCTGCAAAGTGTAGAAATTAAAGATATCATAGTCAATTATTCTGGCAGCCTTTTTATTTTTGTAGGATGTTTTTGCTGCGCTATCTGGGAGCTTGCCTGGTTCACCCAGTATGTACCCTTGAAAATTCAGTATGGCAATACCAGAAAACAGATATTTCTCCAGGAAAAGTGGATGAAATTTCTGAGTACAGCAGGGATAAGTGCGATATCTTTTATCATACTCCTTGCCTGTGGTGAATCCCTGGATGGAGTAAGAATCATCGGGACCATAGGAAGCCTGCTTCTTACACAGACGTTATGTGAATTTATTTCTGCTGTTTATCTGAGATTTCGGAGGATGATGATGGTTATGATTGTGGCTATAGCGGGCTGCATTGGGTTTGTGACTGCATATGTGGCTATGGGGATTATGAAAAAGGGAGAGCTTGCTGTCCCAATGAAATTTGCTTTTTTACAGGAACATCCGGTGTATGGAGTCTGCATAATGCTGCTGATTTTTCTGGTGCTTACAGTGTTATCCTGGATTTTCCTGAAAAAAGCGGAAATCAGGGAGTAAGGGAGGAAGTGCTTTATGGGAAAACGCTTTTTGGCAGAATGGAAATTAAAATTATCAGATATGAGCATTTATGCAGGAATTATAGCAGTTCTGTTTGTGGCCGGGATAGGGATTCAGTATATCATTGGAAAGCATAGGGGGCAGTTTTTCATGGGAACCAATATGGCATTGTTTGCCATGATCTTTATTGCCTGGTTTTCCTTTCTCATAGATTTTTACATGGGATTTCATCTGGCGGTTTCCTATGGAAGAACCAGGAAAAATTTTCTGCTTTCTGTGATACCTGTTTATGCGGCGTATGGATTTTTGTTTATGGCAGAGGTGAGACTGCTGGCGGAGCTGGAGAGAATTATTTTGGAACTTACCGGAATAGTGCAAGTACCGAAATGGTTTCACAGCAACTATATTTCCCCAGGGTGGCTGTTTCTCTATGCAGTGCTTTTAACGGGAATTGCAGTAAGTATTGGGACAGTGGTTTGCCGGTACAAGGAAAAAGGAATTGTGGCGATTGTTGTGCTTTTTTGCTTACTTCCTTTTACGGAAAGAGCCGGATGGCTTGCAGAAGATACCTTAGAAAAAATTTTGCAACATGTTTTTTCTGTTTTGCAGACCTGGAATCCTGGGCAGCAGGCAGGGATTTTACTGACAGCAGGAGTACTTTTATGTGCAGTTCCCTTTGCCGGACTTAGAAAAGCCAGGGTAAATTAGCAAAAATAATTGACGTTTACACGTTAAAATGGTATCTTGTAAGAAGTGAATTGCAAGATGAAATGGGAGGAATAAGAGAATGAAAAATTGCAGGAAGTATAAGAGACAATATTTTCTTCCACCGGTAACGTGTATGGACTGGGCAGAAAAAGACTATATAGACAAGGCGCCTGTGTGGTGCAGCGTGGATTTGCGGGATGGAAACCAGGCTCTGGTGATTCCTATGAATCTAAGCCAGAAAATAGAATTTTTCAAGCTCCTGGTAGAAATCGGATTTAAGGAAATTGAAGTGGGCTTTCCGGCGGCGTCAGAGACAGAGTATACATTTCTTCGTACATTGATTGAAGAAAATCTGATTCCGGATGATGTAACCATTCAGGTTCTGACCCAGGCAAGACCACATATTATTCAGAAAACCTTTGAGGCGGTAAAAGGCGCTAAAAACGTGATTGTACATGTATACAATTCTACGTCTGTTGCTCAGAGAGAACAGGTATTTAAAAAGTCCAAAGAGGAAATTTTACAGATTGCCATAGAGGGGGCAAAACTGTTAAAAGAGCTTACAGAGGAAGCAGGAGCGGACTACCGGTTTGAATACAGTCCGGAAAGCTTTACAGGGACAGAGCCTGAATATGCTCTAGAAGTATGTAATGCAGTGCTGGATATCTGGAAGCCTGCCAGTGACAGAAAGGCAATTATTAACCTGCCGGTTACGGTACAGCATTCTATGCCCCATGTTTATGCAAGCCAGGTAGAATACATGTGTAAGAATTTGAAATACAGGGAGAACGTAGTGGTTTCCCTTCATCCACACAATGACAGAGGTTGCGGAGTGGCTGATTCTGAAATGGGACTTCTGGCAGGCGCAGACCGTATTGAAGGTACGTTGTTTGGAAACGGAGAGCGTACCGGAAATGTGGACATTGTGACGCTGGCTCTTAATATGTACTCCCAGGGTGTGGAGCCAAATTTGGACTTTACCCATATGACCCATATTTGTGAGCAGTATGAGAAGTTTACGGGAATGAAGATTAATGAGCGAAGTCCTTACAGTGGCGCTCTGGTTTTCGCCGCTTTTTCCGGTTCTCATCAGGATGCCATTGCCAAAGGCATGCACTGGCTGGAAGAAGAAAAACCGGAACACTGGACAGTTCCTTATCTGCCTATTGACCCAACGGATTTGGGAAGAAATTACGATGCAGATGTAATCAGGATTAACAGTCAATCAGGTAAAGGTGGCGTAGGCTATATTCTGGAAACCAAATTCGGCTTAAATCTTCCGCCGAAAATGCGTGAGGCCATGGGATATACAGCGAAAGCAGTTTCTGACCACACCCAGAAAGAACTTCTGCCAGAGGAAATTTTTGAACTGTTTAAGAGAACCTTTGAACATGTAGTATCTCCGCTGGATGTGACAGAAGTACATTTCCAGCAGACCAAAGGCGGTTTTTCTACAGAGGTTACTTCTTCCTTTAACGGAAAGGTTCTGACTGCCAAAGGGGAAGGAAACGGACGACTGGATGCGGTCAGCAATGCATTGAAGAAAGCATACGGATTCCAGTTTGATCTGGTGACTTATCAGGAACATGCTTTGGAGCAAAGTTCCAGTTCCAAAGCCATTGCTTATGTAGGAATTAAGAAACCGGATGGAAGTCTTGCATGGGGGGCAGGTGTGGATTCTGACATTATCCACGCATCCATTGATGCCCTGGTAACTGCCATTAATAACCGCTGATAAAGATACTACAGCTAAAGGGAAGAGATATGAACATTATTTGTGCTATATTAACTGGTCTGCAGTATGTTGTACAGAGTATCAAAGCTTTGGTAAAAAGAACAAAGATATCGAAAAAGGACAGAAGAGAAAAAGCAGTGTTCGTAGTGGGAAGCCTTGCGGTAGCTGCAGTTGCTTTTACGTTTCAGGGAGTTCATGCTCAGGGTAAGAATCAGGTCATGGCTCTGGAGCGTGAAGAAGCAGAGGAAGAGGAACAGGCAGTATACGGCCTGGAATCCATTATCCAGGGAGTCCTTTTAAGCCAGGATACAGAAAGCCAGATAAATAAAATCGGGACGTCCTTTGAACTTGTATTAGTAGGCCAGAGAACAGAAAAAAGAGAGATTCAGTCACACTTTGATTTTCCGGTGCCGGATGAGGAGAAACTGGAGAAAATCAAAAATCAGTCGACTGCTTATTCTGAAAGCCAACTTGTTATGTCAGATGAGGATTATAAAAATCTTCTGAGGATTGTAGAAGCTGAAGCAGGAGGAGAAGACTTAAAGGGGAAAATTCTGGTGGCAAATGTAATTTTTAACAGGGTAAAAAGTCCGGAATTCCCCTCTAATGTGACCGATGTTGTGTGGCAGCAGACAGGAGGAAACCCTCAGTTTTCGCCTACTGCAGATGGAAGAATCTATACGGTAACCGTATCAGAAGAGACCAAAGAAGCAGTCAACAGAGCCATAGATGGGGAAGATTATTCCAAGGGCGCTTTGTATTTTGTGGAAGAGACATATGCAGAAGAGAGTAATATGAAATGGTTTAAAGAGGAACTGAAGTTTTTGTTTAGACACGGAGAACATGATTTCTATACAACTCCGTAAAGAGGAGGAAAACACTATGCAGGTATTATATAAAAGTACAAGAGGAACAGGAGAAGAGCTGACTGCATCCCAGGCAATTTTAAAAGGACTGGCAGAAGATGGGGGATTGTTTGTACCTACATCCATTCCGGTTCTGGAAACTTCCCTGGAAGAGCTGTCACAGAAGTCTTATCAGGAAGTCGCTTATGAGGTTATGAGCCGCTTTCTCACAGATTTTACAGAGGAAGAGCTAAAAGCGTGTATTTCCAAAGCCTATGATGAGAAATTTGACACCAGGGAAATCGCCCCTCTGGTTCAAAAGGGAGATGCTTATTACCTGGAACTTTTCCATGGAGCTACCATTGCAT
The DNA here is from genome assembly GCA_902363515.1 of Bacillota bacterium. Classification (GTDB taxonomy): domain Bacteria; phylum Bacillota; class Clostridia; order Lachnospirales; family Lachnospiraceae; genus Blautia. The sequence continues at coordinate 43,923 of CABJAN010000014.1, forward strand.
TTAAAGATATGGCGTTGTCCATTCTGCCTCATCTTATGACTACTGCGGCAAAGAAGAACCATGCAGAGAAAGAAATTGTGATTCTCACTGCTACCTCAGGAGATACCGGAAAAGCAGCGATGGCCGGATTTGCAGATGTTCCGGGTACCCGAATCATTGTGTTTTATCCCAAGAATGGAGTAAGCCCTATTCAGGAAAAGCAGATGCTTACCCAAAAAGGCGCTAACACCTATGTGGTCGGGATTACCGGAAACTTTGATGACGCGCAGACAGGTGTGAAGAAGATGTTTCATGACAAAGCGCTGGCAGAAAAATTAGATCAGGCCGGTTTTCAATTTTCCTCTGCCAATTCCATTAATATCGGACGTCTGGTGCCTCAGGTGGTTTACTATGTATACGCATATGCAAGCCTGTTAAGACAGGGACAGATTCAGAACAAAGAGACAATAAATGTAGTAGTTCCGACCGGAAACTTCGGAAATATTCTGGCGGCTTATTATGCAAAACAGATGGGGGTTCCCATTGGAAAATTTATCTGTGCTTCCAATGAAAATAAGGTATTGTATGACTTTTTCTGCACAGGCTGCTATGACAGAAACCGGGAGTTTATGCTGACCAACTCACCGTCCATGGACATTTTGATTTCCAGTAATCTGGAGCGCCTTATTTACCGCATTGCCGGAAATGATGCAGAAAAGAACCGGAATCTGATGGAAAACCTGGCACAGAAAGGTCATTATGAAATTACAGAAGATATGAAAGCAGCCCTTGGGGAATTCTACGGAAATTATGCTTCAGAGGAAGAAACAGCAGAAGCTATCAAAAACCTGTATGAAAAAACAGGTTACGTGATGGACACTCACACAGCGGTGGCATCTTCTGTATATGAAAAGTACAGAAAAGAGACAGGAGACACAACAAAGACAGTAATTGCATCTACTGCCAGTCCCTTTAAATTTACCAGAAGTGTTATGAATGCTATTGATGGAAAATTTGAAGCAATGGGAGATTTTGAACTGGTGGATGAGTTATCCAGACTGGCCAAAAGAGCTGTGCCAAAAGCCATTGAGGAAATCCGTACAGCCCCCATACTGCATAACCGCATAGCTTCTGTAGAAGAGATGCCGGAAGTGGTACTGGAAATTTTAGGAAGTTCAAAATAATTTCATAAACAATTTATTGATTCTTGATTGATTTTCGAGTATAATATAAAAGACGAAAATTCGTTATTGTCGTATTTATTATACGGGAATGAAATACTATGGAAGAAAAGAGGTTAAACGTAAAATGGCAAAACTTGATTTAACTCAGTATGGTATTACCGGAACAACAGAAATCGTTCACAATCCTTCTTTTGAAACATTATTTGAAGAAGAAACAAAACCAGGTCTGGAAGGTTTTGAAGTAGGACAGGAAAGTGAACTTGGCGCGGTTAATGTTATGACAGGTATTTACACAGGACGTTCTCCTAAAGATAAATACATTGTTGTAGATGAAAACTCAAAAGACACTGTATGGTGGACTTCTGATGAGTATAAGAACGACAACCATCCTACAACAGAAGCAACATGGGCAGAACTGAAAAAAATCGCCCAGTCCGAACTTTCCAATAAGAGACTGTTTGTTGTAGACGCATTCTGCGGTGCAAACAAAGATACCCGTATGGCTATCCGTTTCATCGTTGAAGTTGCATGGCAGGCACACTTTGTAACAAATATGTTCATTCAGCCAACAGCAGAAGAACTGGAAAACTTTGTACCTGACTTTGTTGTTTACAACGCTTCCAAAGCAAAAGTAGAAAACTACAAAGAATTAGGACTGAATTCCGAAACTGCTGTAGTATTTAATATTACAAGCCGTGAGCAGGTTATCATTAACACATGGTACGGCGGAGAAATGAAAAAAGGTATGTTCTCTATGATGAACTACTACCTGCCTTTGAAGAACATTGCTTCTATGCACTGCTCTGCAAACACTGACATGAACGGTGAAAACACAGCAATTTTCTTCGGTCTTTCCGGAACAGGTAAAACAACTTTATCTACAGACCCGAAACGTCTCCTTATTGGTGATGACGAACATGGCTGGGATGACAACGGCGTATTCAACTTTGAAGGTGGATGCTACGCAAAAGTTATTGACCTGGATAAAGAATCCGAACCAGATATCTACAATGCAATCAAACGCAACGCTCTTCTTGAGAACGTTACACTGGATGCAGAAGGAAAGATTGACTTTACAGATAAGAGCGTAACAGAAAATACACGTGTATCTTATCCAATCAACCACATTGAAAACATTGTACGTCCTATTTCCTCTGCACCGGCAGCTAAGAACGTAATCTTCCTGTCTGCAGATGCTTTCGGCGTACTGCCTCCAGTATCTGTTCTGACACCAGAACAGACAGAATACTACTTCCTGTCTGGATTTACAGCAAAACTTGCTGGAACAGAACGTGGTATTACAGAGCCTACACCAACCTTCTCTGCTTGCTTTGGACAGGCTTTCTTAGAGCTACATCCTACAAAATACGCAGAAGAGCTGGTTCGCAAAATGAAACAGAGCGGAGCAAAAGCATACCTTGTAAACACAGGATGGAACGGAACAGGAAAACGTATCTCTATTAAAGATACCCGTGGTATCATTGACGCTATCTTAAACGGAGATATCCTCAATGCACCTACTAAGAAGATTCCATACTTCAATTTTGAAGTGCCTACAGAATTACCAGGTGTTGATTCTAAGATCCTTGATCCTAGAGACACATATGCAGATGCTTCTGAATGGGAAACAAAAGCTCAGGATTTAGCAGATCGTTTCATTAAGAACTTCAAGAAATATGAAGGAAACGAACTTGGAAAAGCATTAGTAGCTGCTGGTCCACAGAAATAATTTCAGTAAATGTCAGAAAGGGAGGTCCTGATTCTAAGAATCAGGGCGTCCTTTCTGTCTCTGCAAAAATGGATAAAATTTCTTATAGAATCTTCGCATTTTTGTTGAAATATTCCATATACTAGAGTATAATAAAGACATGAAAAGTCCTGGGGTGTTCGATGATCCCATTTATTTTGAACCTACATTACTTTAAACGGGATTCCTACATTGCGGTAACTGATGTCAGGCCGTCATTATGCAGCGGAAGACAGAGGTGAAGCTGCGGTTGCCCACCTAGCATAAGCTAGGAGTCAGAAGATGGGAAACGGCACTTTGGGACTTAAAAAAAGAGCCCTGTAAGAAGGGGCTTTTGTTGTTTCAAGAGAAAATAACAGAGGAACTTGTTATAAAGGAGAAGAAAAGCTATGGGAATTACAAAACGTGCATTTGGAAAAAGTATGGAAGGCCGGGAGGTTTTTTTATATGAAATTACAAATAAAAACCAGGTTACTTTAACTGTCAGTGACTTTGGAGCTACTTGGGTACATATGCTGGTTCCGGATAAGACAGGGGGAAAAAGAGATGTGGTATTGGGATATGACAGTGCAGAAGGATATCACACCAATCCCAACCATTTTGGCGCTGTGATCGGAAGAAACGGAAACCGAATCGGGAAGGCGAAGTTTACCATTGATGGCAAAGACTATCAACTGGCTGTAAATGATAATCAGAATAATCTTCACAGTGGCCCAAACTGGTATCGCACCAGAGTATGGGATGTAAAAGAAGTAAATCAGGAGAAAAACAGCGTAACCTTTGAAATTTTCAGCCCGGATGGGGATCAGGGATTTCCGGGAAATTTCACAGGTTCTGTGACTTATGAATTAACCGAAGAGAATCAGGTGGTACTGCATTATCAGGGAAGTGCAGATGCAGATACCATTGTAAATATGACCAACCACTCCTATTTTAACCTGGCAGGACAGGAAGCAGGAGCAGAGGCTATGCTGAACCATGTGGTTCAGATTCATGCGTCGGAGTATACTCCTGTTTGTGATGCAGAAGCGATTCCTACAGGAGAACTTGCAACAGTCAAAGGAACTCCTATGGATTTTACAGAGCCAAAAACCATTGGACAGGATGTGGAGGCTGATTTTCAGCAATTAATTTTCGGCGGTGGTTATGACCACAATTATGCTCTTTGTTATGAAAAGGGTGAAGTAAAAGAAGCGGCAAAAGTTGTTTGCAAAGAATCCGGTATTGTAATGAAGGTATTTACAGATCTTCCGGGTATGCAGTTTTATATTGGTAACTTTATTGATAATGAGCCGGGAAAAGGCGGACATGTGTATGAAAAGCGAAGTGGCTTCTGTATGGAAACCCAGTATTATCCAGATGCCTGCAATCAGGCTGCTTTCCAGTCTTCTGTGCTGAAGAAAGGGGAAGTATATGATACGGTAACTATGTATGAATTCTCTGTAGAAGCAGAATAAAAATAGGAAATAGTTCGAAGCTGTGGCATGAAAGGAGATATCGGGGAACTTCCTGATGGGATTTTCGGCTGCAGCTTTGTTTTTGTATTGAATAGAAATGGATTGCATATAGTAATATATGGACTGGAAACAAAAAATAAAATGGAAGCTGTTTGTTATACTAATGGCGCTTCTGGGAATTTTGGTGGTTTGGTTTGCAGGAAAGGCAGGAGAGAAAAAAGGAAATGCAGAAAAAGAGATGCTCAGGGAGCAGGCGGTAAAGGAAAATGAATGGGCCAGTCTGCTGTCAGAGACAGAACCCCAAGAGAAGGAAGAGCCAGAGGATTCGTTGGAAGAGAAACCAGAGAACACAGAAAAGCCAGAAGAAGAGGAACAGCAGATTCAGGTGCTGCTTATGACTAATGGATATGACAGCTATTATCATACAGAGGTGACGGTGCAGGCTCAGGGAAATTATGAAATCCAGGGCAACGGACAGGGATGGCTAAAGGATGGGGAAACCTTGCAACTGAAAGGAAACAGTCCAGAATTTTCCGGAGGCAGTGTAAAGCTGCTTCCGGAAAATCCGGAGAACCGTTTAAAGGTGCTTTCGCTTACCAGAGGTCAGGGAAACCCGGCTTACAGAGGAAGTCTTACCATATATGGAGATGAAAATGGGCTTCGCATGGTAAATGAGCTGCCTTTGGAGCAGTATCTTTGTGCAGTGGTTCCCAGTGAGATGCCATCCTCTTATCCGCAGGAAGCCTTAAAAGCTCAGGCTGTTTGCGCCAGGACTTATGCAGTGGTACAAATGCAGGCGGGAAAACGGAAGGATCTTGGGGCGCAGGTAGATGACAGTGTGGCATTTCAGGTATATGGCAACAGTCAGGAGGCAGACAGCAGCAAAGAAGCTGTGGAAGCTACCAAAGGAGAGATTCTGCTTAATGAGGGAAAGCCTATTACCGCTTATTATTTTTCCACTTCTCATGGAAAAACCAGTACGGATGAAGTCTGGGAGGCTTCTGTACCTTCTGCTTATTTAAAAAGCGTGTCCTGTACTTACGATGCCAAAGAACCCTGGTTTCAGTGGGAAACAGAACTGTCTGCAGAACAGCTTCTGGAAAATGCTGTGGTCATGTTTCCTGAGGTCTCTAAGATACAGGGACTGGAAATCAAAGAGACCGGAGAAGGAGATGCGGTTTTGAATCTGGCGCTTCATACAGATCAGGGAAGCAAAGAACTGAGAAGCGAATATGCCATCCGTTCCTTGCTGGCACCTGTGGGAAGTTCCATTATCCGTCAGGACGGTTCCAGCGTAAAAGGAGGAAATCTCCTTCCAAGCGCATATTTTACACTGGAAGAGTCCAGAGGAAAAGATGGCAGTCTGCTGGGATATCAAATTGCAGGAGGAGGATATGGGCACGGTGTGGGGATGAGCCAGAACGGTGCAAAAGGTATGGCAGAAAGCGGGAAAACCTACCGGGAGATTTTGTCTTATTTTTACCAGGATGTAGAACTGGGAAAAGTCCAGGATATTGTCAATCCGTAAAATTCATGATATAATTGGCGAATTATTGGAAAGGGCAGAAGGAGCAGATATGAAAGGACTGAAAAAAGCAGCAGATACTGTTATGGGATTTATAGATAGTATGGGAAGGCGCCATGCAACTGCATATGCAGCTCAGGCAGCCTATTTTATCATACTGTCTTTTATTCCTTTTATGCTGCTTTTGATGACTTCTATTAAGTACACGCCCCTGACCAGGGAAGAAGTTATCCGGGCAATTATGTATGTGTGTCCTGAGCAGTTTCAGGGATTCATTGAGGGAATTGTCTGGGAGGTTTATGAGAAGTCTCTGGGGGTTGTTCCTGTTTCTGCTATTTTAGCTCTCTGGTCTGCGGGAAAAGGGCTTCAGGCGCTGACCAATGGGTTTAATTCCATTTATCAGATTGAGGAAACCCGTAATTATTTTGCCACCAGAATCCGGGCAGTATTTTACACCCTGGTGTTTATTCTGGCTATTGTATCTACGCTGGTTCTGCAGGTGTTTGGAAACAGTCTGCAAAGAGAACTAAGCAAGCGGCTGCCTTTTATGGATCAGATTGTTGCCATGATTATCAGTATGAGAGTGGTCATTACCATGAGTACCCTGTGCCTGGTGTTTCTTCTGATGTATAAATTTATTCCCAATAGAAAGGCAACCTTTCGCAGTCAGCTTCCCGGCGCTGTTTTGTGTGCAGTCTGCTGGTCTGCATTCTCCTTTGGTTTTTCCCTCTATGTGGATTCTTACAGTGGCTTTTCCAATATGTACGGAAGTATGACAACCATTGTTCTGATACTGCTCTGGCTCTATTTTTGTATGATGTTTGTTATGATTGGAGCCCAGGTAAACCACTATTTTGAAGAAAAATTTCAAAGGCTTCATCAGATAGCAACAGAGGCCATACGCCGGGAGTATCAGCAGCTTTTAAAGAGCGAAGAGGAGGAGCCGGAGGAAAAAACAGAGGAAAAAGAAGACTCCAGGTAAAGAACTTCTTGACAGAATCAGGGAAACTGGCTACAATAGGGTACAGACATAGGAAAAAAGCAAAGAAAGTGTTAGTAGATACTTATTTTCTGTCAGAGATGGGGTGCCACCGGCTGAAAGCGCTCCTCAGTTCAGATAAGTGTTGAGATTCCCACTGGAGCTGCAGTTCTGAAACAAGGAGTAGGAAGTGACGTGGCTGTGCGTTAAACAGTTTCGAGTGCCTGGAGCATATGCTGCAGGAACAAGGGTGGTACCACGGATTATTGACTTCGTCCCTTTTGGGGATGGGGTCTTTTTTGCTTTTCTATAATCAAAATAAAAAAGGAGAATACTATGCAGGAATTAAATCATAAACTTGCTGAGATTAAGCAGGAAATTCTGGATGGAATGGAACAGTTGGAAAGTTCTAAAGAAGTATATGAATTTAAAAAATCTTACCTGGATTCTAAAAAGGGAAAAATCGGACAGCTTATGAAAGAGATGCGCAACATTGCGCCGGAAAACAGAGCTGCCTATGGAAAAAGTGTCAATGAACTGAAAGAGTGGGCTACTGCATGCTTTGAAGAGCTGGATGTAAAGTTAAAAGCAAAAGAACTGCAGCAGAGATATGAAAATGAAAAAATTGATATTACCATGCCTGCTGTGAAGAAAACAAAGGGAAATCTTCACCCGATTACTCAGGTGAGAAATCAGTTGATTGATGTATTTTCCTCCATGGGCTTTGAGGTTTTTGAAGGAACTGAGATTGAGACCGATTATTATAACTTTACTGCCCTGAATACACCACAGGATCATCCGGCACGTGATATGCAGGATACCTTTTATCTGTCACCGGAATTTCTGCTCCGTACCCAGACTTCAGCGGGACAGATTCATGTTATGGAGAACAGAAAACCTCCCATTAAAATTTTATCACCTGGTAAGGTATTCCGCTCTGATGATGATGCCACCCATTCTCCAATGTTTACCCAGATGGAAGGTCTGGTAGTAGACAAGGGAATCACTCTTTGCGACTTAAAAGGTATGCTGGACGTGTTAGTTCAGAAAATCTACGGAGAGGGAACCACCACAAGATTAAGACCATCTTACTTCCCATTTACAGAGCCATCTGTAGAAGTAGACTGCAGTTGTTTTGCTTGTGGCGGAAAAGGCTGCAAGCTGTGTAAGGGAACCGGATGGATTGAAGTATTAGGCGCCGGAATCGTAAACAAAAAGGTGTTGGAAAACTGCGGTATTGATTCAGAAGAATACAGTGGTCTGGCCTTTGGTATCGGTATTGAACGTACTGCTATGCTGAAATACGGTATCAATAATATTAAACTGCTGTTTGAATCTGACTTACGGGTTTTAGAACAGATTGATGATTAAAAAAGACGGAGGTTTGTTATGTTAGTACCATTAAGCTGGTTGAGAGATTACGTTGATATCAATGTAGACCCAAAAGAATTGGAGAAAAAACTGTTTTCCTGTGGGTTTGAAGTAGAAGAATTAACGGAAGTAGGAAAAGACATCAGTAAGGTTGTGGTTGGATATGTGGAAGAATGCGAGAAAATTCCAGATACCCATTTAAGCCTTTGCAAAGTCAATGTAGGGGAAGAAGAACTTCTGCAGATCTGCTGCGGTGCAGATAATGTAAAAGCAGGAGGAAAATACCCGGTAGCTTTAGTTGGGGCAACCGTATATGCCACAGCCAAAGATCATAAGACCATAGAAGGTGTTATGACCATTAAAAAAGGAAAATTAAGAGGCTATGAATCCTTTGGTATGCTGTGTTCCGGGGTAGAGCTGGGTGTCAGTGAAAATATGTATCCAGGCGCAGGTTACAATGGACTTCTGGTATTGCCGGAGGATGCGGAAGTTGGTGCAGATGTAAAACCAATTCTGGGACTGGATGACTGGATTTTTGACATTGCCATTACTGCAAACAGACCAGACTGCCAGAGCATTTTCGGTATTGCCAGAGAAGTGGCTGCTGTTCTTGGAACAGAGCTTCATGAGCCTGCTCTTACTTATACAGAGACAGAAGTGAAAAAAGAAGGATTCCAGGTGTCCGTAGATGCACAGGATATCTGTCCACGTTACATTGCCCATTATGTACATGATGTAAAGATTGGGGAATCTCCGGCATGGATGAAGAGAAGACTTGCCCTGGTTGGTATTGATGCTATTTCCAATGTGGTGGATATTACCAATTATGTGTTAAAAGAACTGGGACAACCTATGCATGCTTTTGACTGCTCTTATCTGGAAGGCGATGAAATTCGGGTAAGAAGAGCAAAAGAAGGAGAGAAAATCGTAACACTGGACGAAAAAGAATTTACTTTAAATCCGTCTAACTTAGTCATCTGCGACGGTGTGAAATCGGTTGCTCTGGCAGGCATTATGGGAGGATTAAATTCTGAAATCCGTGATACCACAACAGAAGTAATGTTTGAAGCAGCAAAATTTGCCCGTGACAATGTCAGAAAGAGCTCCCGGGCTCTTGGACAGTCTTCTGATTCCAGCGCCCGTTTTGCGAAAGGTGTGGATGAATATACCACAGTCATGGCTATGAAACGTGCCCTTCATCTCATGGAAGAACTGGGATGCGGAAAAGTATCTTCCACGCACTTAGATGTGAATACAGGAAATTCTATCCAGCCGGTGGAAATGAAAATCAGCGTGGAAAAAGTGAATCAGGTGCTGGGTATTCAGGTTCCGGATGAAGAAATTATCCGTATTCTTGAAAATTTGCAGTTTGCGCCTGTTATTTCAGGGAATGAGCTGACCATTCAGGTTCCTGCATTTCGTGAGGATGTAGAAGATTATCCTGATATTGCAGAAGAAGTTATTCGTATGTACGGATATGACCATGTGACGTCTACCTTTATGCCCACAGCCAGGGTCACTACCGGAGGCATGAATACCAGACAGAAAACAACCTTAAAAGTAAAGGAAGCTTTGTGCAGCGCAGGAGCCTATGAAGGAATCCATTATTCTTTCTTCTCTCCATCTGATTTAGATTTATTAAATCTTCCAGAAGATGCAAAAGAGAGACATGCCATCCGTATTATGAATCCCATTAATGAGGATCTGTCTCTTATGAGAACTACCCTGGCTCCGGCTATGATTCATGCTATTGCCAGAAACCAGAAAAAGGGAACCTTAGAGGGACGTATTTTTGAAATGGGAAGCATTTTCCTTCCAAAAGAACTGCCACTTACGGAATACCCGGATGAGAGAGAAACTCTTTGCATTGGTGTATTTGGAAAAGAAGAATCCTTCTATACTTTAAAAGGGCTGGCAGAGACTGTGGCAGAAGCGTTGTTTGTAAACTTTACTTATGAGCCTGCCCAGAAAACTTATCTTCATCCTTATCAGACAGCCTCTATTCACTGCAATGGACAGGAAGTAGGATATTTAGGAAAAGTTTCCTATGAAATTCAGGACAGTGAAGATATGCGTACTTCTGCCTACATTCTGGAACTGGATATGGAAGCTTTATCTCAGTGGTATGGCATTACGCCAGTCTTCACTCCACTGCCAAAATTCCAGGAAGAAAAACGTGACCTGGCTTTGGTTATGGATAAAGCAGTTACCTGCGGACAGATTGAAGATTGTATCAAAGAGTCCTGCAATTATGTGAAATCCGTAGAATTGTTTGATGTATATGAAGGAAAACAGATTCAGGAAAATCAGAAGAGCATGGCATTTACCGTATTGTTCACTCCAAAAGAAGAAGAATTTACTGCCAATGCAGTGGATGCTTTTGTGAAGAAGATTCTGAAAAACCTGGACAGAAAATTAAATGTAACCTTGCGTTCTTAAGGAGTAGGGTATTATGAAATTATACATTATCCGTCATGGAGAGACCAAATGGAATGTAGAACGCAGACTCCAGGGGGCTTCTGATACGGATTTAAATGAAAAAGGAATTGCTCTTGCAAAGGTAACCGGGGAAGCGCTGAAGGAAGTACCTTTTTTCTGCTGCTTTACCAGTCCGTTAAAAAGAGCAAAAGAAACAGCCAGGCTGGTGCTTGGGGAAAAAGAGATACCTGTTTATCTGGATGAGAGAATCCAGGAGATTTCTTTTGGAACCTGGGAGGGGCGGGATTCTGTCCTTCTCCCGGGAAATATGCTGGATAATTTTTTCCATCATACAGAGCAGTATGAGGCGCCGGAAGGGGGAGAGGAAATCTCTCAGATTTGTGCCAGAACCAAAGCGTTTTGGGAGGATATTACCTCCAGGGAAGAACTTCAGGATAAAACTATCCTCATTGCATCCCATGGATGCGCAGTTCGTGGGCTTTTACAGAATGTGTACGAGGATGCCGGAATTGAAAATTTCTGGCATGGCTGTGTTCCGCCAAACTGCAGCGTCAATGTTGTGGAAGTAAAAGGGAATAAGGCGGTACTGCTGGAAGAGGATAGGGTGTATTATAAATAATCTGCGGGAACTCCGTTGATTTCTTGCTAAAACGGTGCTGAATCCGTGCGAATGTATTGAAATAGCACTGTTTATGTGGTAGGATAAAGAAAAAGAGCGGAGGTATAAAAATGGCAAGTACAATTCAAATTCGTGTTGATGATGAGTTAAAGACAAAATCAGATCAACTTTTTAAAGAGCTTGGAACAGATACTACCACAGCAATTCGAATGTTTTTAACTCAGGCTGTGGCGAATAATGGATTTCCATTTGAAATAAAAAGAAGAGTCCGTAATCCGTATGTTGCTATGTCTGAAGAAGATATTTTAGAGAAACTTGAAAACTCCAGAAAATCCGCTGCACAGGGGAAATATAGATCTGCTGAATCCTTTGTTTCAGATATGAGGGAAAAATATGGATTATAATATTGTCATTACCGCAGATGCAGAAGCAGATTTAGATGGATTTATCCAATATCTTTTGTTTGAAAAGAAAAATGAGCAGGCAGCCAAGAATGTTCTTGACGATTTCGAGGCTACCAAAGAATATTTGAAAAATGTTGCAGGAAGTTTAAATCTTTGTGATAATCCGCGATTTAGAGTTCTGGGATATCGTCGAATTCATTTCCTTAGACATAGATATTTTATATTATATCGAATTGAAGGAAATTTAGTATTCATAGACAACATTTTTCATGAACTTCAAGATTATGAAAATAAAATCATGTAAAATAGCAACAATGAAATAGTGATATGAGTGTTCGCACTTGGCTATAAGGTCATTTACCATAAAAAACGTAGATGGCCTTTTTCTTTTATTTACTGATACAAAGTTTATAAGGACAAGTCTATACTTCTGGAAAAAGATGTGGTATATTTTCTTCTGAGGTTTTACAGTGAAAAGCAGCAGTATACCGAAAATAATCATACTGAAAAACCAGAGACAGCTTGATACATATTATCAGAGATTTTTATGATAGAGAACAGAAAGGAAAGATGTTATGAGAACAGCAGATTTTTATTATGATTTACCAGAAGAACTCATTGCCCAGGACCCGCTTTTGGACCGTTCTTCTTCCAGATTAATGCATTTAGATAAGAAAACAGGAGAAATCCAGCATACGGATTTTAAACACATTGTAAATTACTTAAAACCAGGGGATTGCCTGGTGATTAATGATACCCGTGTGATTCCGGCCCGTTTATATGGAAGCAAAGTGGGCACAGATGCGGGAATTGAAATTTTGCTTTTAAAGAGAAAAGAAAACAATATCTGGGAAACTTTGGTAAAGCCTGGTAAGAAGGCAAAACCAGGGACAAAAATCAGTTTTGGAGACGGACTTTTGATTGGAGAGGTTCTGGATATTGTAGAAGAGGGCAACCGCCTGATTCAGTTTACTTATGATGGCATCTTTGAGGAAATTTTGGACCAGCTTGGAGAAATGCCGCTGCCTCCTTACATTACTCACAAGCTTCAGGATAAAGAACGCTATCAGACTGTGTATGCCAAAAATGAAGGAAGCGCTGCGGCACCTACTGCAGGACTTCATTTTACCAAAGAATTGCTGCAGCAGATTCAGGATATGGGAGTAAAGATTGCTCATGTGACCCTTCATGTGGGGCTTGGAACCTTCCGCCCGGTGAAAGTGGATGATGTAGAAAACCATCATATGCATTCTGAATTTTATGTGGTGGAGGAAGACCAGGCAAAACTTATCAATGACACCAAGAAAAATGGAGGAAGGGTGATTTCCGTTGGAACTACAAGCTGCAGAACCCTGGAATCGGCTACGGATGAAAACGGAATCCTCCAGGCAAAAAGCGGATGGACTGAAATCTTTATTTATCCTGGTTATAAGTTTAAGATGATTGATGCGCTGATTACAAACTTCCACTTGCCGGAATCCACACTTCTTATGCTGGTTTCTGCACTGGCAGGGAAGGAGCACATTATGAAGGCGTATGAGGAAGCTGTGAAGGAGCGGTATCGGTTCTTTAGTTTTGGAGATGCTATGATGATAGAATAGCAAGAGGCATTTTAAAAAAGAAAAATCTCAAATAATGAGATAAAATGGTTGCAGTATGCTGTTATAAGAGTATAATAGTAACTAAGAAAGGAAAAATCTTATAATTTAGGAAAAAGGAGAGGGTGTCATGACAAAGTTTATAAGCAATGTAAACAAATACTTATCTGAAATGAAAATCAAGCAGACTTACCTCAGCATGATTACCGGAATCGATAAGAATAAGATGTCACGCTTATTGACTGGTTCACAAGAGGAAAGTGGCACGGATATGGAAAAAATAGCACGTGGATTGGGAAAGAGTATAGAATACTTTTTGTCGGATTCCATTTCTATCCCCCAGGTGGGGAGTTTTTCCAGGAACAAAATAGCATTTTATGCTGGAGAACCATCTCATAAGCAAGAGCAGATTGCAAACCAATTAATGGAACTGATGGAGAATATCGACGAAGTGATGAGTGCAAAAAGTCGATTTGAGAATATAGCCAGGAGATAATGGATGAATGTAGAGCGTTTACGTAAAATCATTGCATATAGTGAAAAAAACTATGAGGAAATAAACTGCAAGATGAAACGGTTTTGCTCATTTACAGGAATTGAATATGATAGCGATCTTCTTAACATTCTTCAGATAGTAAGGACTTCATTTCAGAGGAAAGGATTTCTTGTTTTTGAAATGCCCTTTGCAGATGATGAAATAGGAGCACTGTGTTATAAAGGTGATGGTCTGGGATATGTTGTAATTAATACATCATTGCCTAGAGTAAATGCGAATTTTGCGATTGCTCATGAAATCTATCATGTTTTCTTTCAGGAAAATGAATTTGTGTCTAAGGTGGAGTTTGCAGATGATCACTATTATGAGCATGAAGAAGAATATGCAGCTAATTTGTTTGCGGGTATGTTGCTGATGCCGGAGATTAGTTTCAGAAGAATGTACTCAAAGTTTAAGGATGAATCAAAGGATGATAAAACGGACACAATTATCCGATTAATGTCATATTATCAAGTTCCGTACATGTCAGTATTAATTAGGTGCCTTGAATTAGAGTTAATAACAGGAAATACATTATCGGAACAAATTCTTAATGTGGATAGAATCTGGATAAAGCAGAGATTATCTGAATTATGGTTAGATGAAAGTATCATGGATTCATCAAATAAGGATGATTTTTCTCATTTAGAGACTATGGTGGAGAGCCTGGGAAGAAAATATATTGAAGAGGAATATATTAACGAGCGCACATTAAAGAAGGTTCTTCATAATATGCGAGAATTGTACCGAAAGATAAAGGGGGAGTAAGATATGGCAACCACATATACTGAAAGCCCAAGCAATTTTTGTGAGATAGAATCATTTGTTGAAACTGAGATTAGTGAAATAAAAAGTATTTTTTTCTCAACTGAAAAAGTGTTCTTTTATGATGCATGTTCTTTTCAAAGGCACTCAAATTTAGCAGATAAAGAGAAAGACATTCTGATAAATTATTATTGCGAACGCGGAATAGCCGTTTTTATTACAAGATGTATTTTGATGGAATTAGCATCAAATCAGCACAAACTGATAGAAAAGTATATTGCGTTCATAAAAAGTATGAACGATGCCGGAGTTCCGGTCATCCTATATAATGAAGAGTTTACATATGACATATTATCTGAATGTTTTTCTTCCAATGATAAAATAAACGAGTACTTAACGTGGGCGGTTAGAATGGTAAAATCACCTGTAAGCACGATTGAAGAAACCTTGAAGTCAGATGCAAAGCTTTATTCAGAAGTGATTGAGGGAAAGACTGTAAAATCATCAGACTTATACAAAAGATTTTTCACAACAGTACGAGGAAATAAAGAACATCATGATAATTTAGGGGAAGAATTAATATCCATATGTGTACATATTTTATCTTATCTGCCTGGTGTTTCCGATGGAAAACTTTGTGTGTTGACGGATGATAAGGGTGCTGTCGGAAAGATTGATTCTGTAATGAGGAGAACCAATCCACAGAATAGAGGTTCTAAAATTATTTTATTCAGTACACCGAAGTTCGTACAGCATATGTTCCAGGAACATGTAGAGATGTCAGAAGAAGCCATGATAAATCTTATTTCTCAGGGAAGAACAGGAAATATAACGGTAATGGGAATAACTGCTTTTGATTTGAAAGTTGATGAAAAAATATCAATGACGAGTAGAGAACTGGTTCAAAAGATAATGGAACCTAATGGTATAAAAATTGTGTTTTAGAAAGGAATGATTAAATGGATATTTCTGCAGAACTGCAAAACCATATCTCCTTAAAAGAAAGAACCAGAAAACATGTGAAAATTTATTTCCAGAAAACTCAGGATGCTGAGATTAAACGCATGCTTCCCAGTACAGTCCGGACAGAAGAAGAGGCACTGAAGGCTTTTGAAGAAACACAAAGATCAGATGCAACCAGTTTTGGAAGGACGATTTATTATGACAAAGCATATATAGGAGATATCTGGTGCTACAATATAAACACAGAAGAAGCACCAAATGGAATGCTTAGTTACTGTATCTTTGATAAAAAGTTCTGGAATAAAGGAAGCGCCACAAAGGCACTTGCCCTATTTTTGGAAGAACTACAGAAATATTATCAGGTGAAGGAACTGGGGGCTTTTTTATATGCCGCCAATGCAGCATCCAGAAGAGTTCTGGAAAAGAATGGATTTGCAAAAGCAGAGACCATAGTAGAAGATGGCGTGGAGTCCTTTTACTATGAATGGAAATTATAAAAAATGCTACAAAATTTTTCATTTTCTTTCAACACTTTAGGTTTCTCATTCGTTCTATTAATGTAACAGGAATTCCCAAGACAAAATAAAACCAGAAGGGAGGAGAAACCGTGATTGAACATTTATATCAGGCATTTTATCAGGAGCTGCTTGCCTGGTGCAGAAATATGACTGGCAAGGAGGCTCTGGCAGAAGACCTGGTTCAGGAAGGATATTTGCGGGCTATGAACAGTGAACCTGTTCTTGCAAATCTAAATCAGAGACAGCAAAGAGCCTGGCTATATCGGACCATTCGGAATCTGTATGTGGATTATGTCCGTCACGGTGCCTTTGAAACCGCAGCGGAGACTTTGCCGGAAACAGCTCAGGAGACAGGAGAGTATACAGAAATCGACTGTTCTCAGATGCTGGATTTGTTGCCGGACGAAGAACGTGTTATCTTTGTCATGCGGTATCTGGAAGGTTACACTTCCATTGAAATCGGAAACTTATTTCAATTATCAGGCAGTACCGTGCGTTCCCGTCTTGCGTCAGCGAGAAAGCGCCTTCGGAAAGTCTGGAGCGAATCTGTGTGAAAGGAAGAAAAAGAATATGAAGAAAAATTTAGTTATTAATACGGAAATTTGTGATGCAAGAAATATAAAAGAAGAAAACTATGCTGGATATGAGCAGATTATTTTAAATGCAGAAATTCTTGTGGTGGACAATAAAAGCAAGGAAGTTCTCCATAAGCTTCCGGTTACTACCAATGTGGAAATTACTTTAGATTTAGAAAAGGATGCCAGCTTATCCATGATAAACGGGGAATACGAAATCACAGGAAATACTGTGCCTGAGGAACATAGTGTTTTATTTGTAAATGGAACCTTGCGGATTGGGAAGGATGCCCAGGAGGTTTTGAAGCAGTATCAGTGTATTCAGGTCAATGGTAGCGTCAGATGCCCCAGAAGTCTGGCATCCTGCCTTGGAAATATTCAGGTCAATGGAAACACCATGGTGATTCCAGATGACTGTACAGAGCTGAAAGATGATTTTGAAATGGACACGTATTTTCCTCTGCGTGCAAAAGAACATGGAAATTATTTTGCTGCCAGGAGAGTGAGAGTGCTGGATGAGAAAATCAATCTGGAAACCTTAAAGGACAAACACATTCATTTTGTCACAAAAACCTTGCTTACAAGGGAAGAAATGATTCCGGATGTGATTGGTATGGTAGATGAAAATACAGAATTACAGGTTGTACCCGCAGGTTATAGCTATGTCAGCAAAGATGCAGTGCTGGATGAAATGCTGTTGGAGAAGCATGGAACAAAGCTGTACATTGATGGCTCTCTTACATTAGAAAAAAGCAGTACCCCATGGATTGAGAAACTGGAAAACCTCCAGGTATCCGGTGTTGTTACACTGCTTAGAAGTCAGGTAGAAGCTTTCCGTGCCATTGGCGCAGAATACAAGGAACTGGAAATTGTGAAAGGGAAAATCGTGAAAAACCACTCTTCCCTTACGGTAGATGCTGCTATGCTGGAACAGGCCGAAGACGGCGTGACTGTGAAAAATTGCGCAAGCCTGAAAGTAAAAGAAGATGTTTCCCCGGAAGCTATTTTAGAAAGACTGCAAATTGCTAATTGCGCAACCATAAAATGCAGTCCACAGCAAAAGTCTGCTCTCCAGATGGTAAGTAAAAATGTTGCCAATATTGAGGACGGAGAGGATTCCGGGGAAAAAACAGGAGTCTTCAGTGTTTTGAAACAACTGGCAGACTCCAAAATAGTAAACGCAGAGAAATATTTAATGTAGACCCTTTGTTCTCTGCAAGAAGAGAAGAGAAACTCCTCCGCACAGCAGCAGAACCAGAAGGCTGCAAAACCTGCCTTCCGGGGAGGTTTCGTAATACCCGGACACGCCAAAGATGGCGCTGATGGGATAAAAGGTTTTTAAAACCGGCGACATACTCATGAAAAGTCCTGCAAAAGAATAAAGTTCAGCCAGAACCATTGCCAGCCAGTAGCTTTTCTTCCAGTAGGGCACCAGGGCAATAATCGGAGAAACTGCCAGAAACACCCCGATGCCTTCCAGTAGATACATGTTCAGAAAATGAAAAAACATCTGAAACGAAACTTCTGAGGTATGAAGAATTACTTCTGCTGAAAACGTAAGAAGAAAAAGCAGGAGGTAAATAAAAATGCCAAACACAAAAGTAACCAGAAGTTTTGCTGCTGTTAACTCCCTCTTACTCACGGGAATCAGCAGCAGGGATTTCATGGTATCATCCTGCTCTTCCCGGCAGATGAGATAGCTGCCAAACAGCGCAAGCATGGCAGGCAGAACGAATAATGTAGCCCATACCTGTGCTGTGGATAAGTACCAGCCAGTGCGGTTCAGGGCGTATTGTTCTTCTGATACCATGACAACACCACCGGAAAACACCAGGATAGCCACAAAAAAGACTGCAAAAATAGTAACAAAGAGAATGTTGGAGCGGCGGAGCTTTTGAAGTTCCGCCCATAATAATGTTTTCATATGTTCACCCTACTTTCTTTTTCGTAATGCCAGGCTGGCAAATGCAATAGAACCCAGACTCCACACAAGAATGCCGAGAAAGGCAGGCAAAAGTTCCGAAGGGAGAGTAAGCCCTGGTATGATTCCGTTTCTTGCAATTAAAATAGAGGTACAGGAAATAGGATGAAAATAGGGACAAGCAGAGGTCATGAAAAATCCTGCAAAGAGATAAAGCAAAATCATACAAGCAGGAAAAAGATATCCCTTTTGCAAAGCAGACAGTGCCAAAACAGGAAGCATGGAAATTCCTATGAGAACTGCAATTTCCAGACAACGTTCCACCAAAAACAGAGTGTCAGCCCAGGAAAAAGGGAAATATCCAGGAAGGACTCCAAAGAGTACAGAGGCTGCTGCATTCAGAAGCATAAAGCTCATGGAATACAGAAGAATTACAAAAAATTTGCTGAAAAACAATCCCATCTTATTTACAGGCACAATCCAGAGCTGCCTGAACATATCATATCTGGTTTCCTCATGCATGAATATTACACACAGCATCCCAAGTACAAAAGGAACAATCATAAACTGAGTAAAGCCGAAGGCAGACCACTTGTAAAACATCATAGGATTTACATTGGTTTCTCCCAAATAGTGAAAGTATAAAAAGGCAAAAAATGGCATCACAAAGGAGCAGGGCAGTAGGAAATACAGAAGTTTTTGGCGGCGCAGTTTCAAAAATTCTATCTGTATGAGTTTAAGCAATTCCCTCACCTCCTGTTATGTTTTTGAAATAATCTTCCAGAGTCTGGGTATAAAGGCCAGAGTTCATAAGGGTGATTCCCTCCAGAACCAGAGCCGTGTTCAGCTCTCCCATATTCAGAGAAGTATCATAAATCTGTACGGTGTGTTCATCCTGGACGGAATATTCCTGTACCTGAAACTTTCGTTCCAGAATCAACAGGGTTTTGGGAATATCTGAAACTTCTAAAAGAATGTATTTGCTGTTGCGTTTTTCCAAGTCTTTCATACTGCTTTCTTCCAGAAGAACACCATGGTCAAGAATCCCCACATCATCAGCAAGAAGGGAAATTTCAGACAAAATATGACTGGAAATTAAAATAGTTTTTCCCTGCTGGGTACTGAGTTTTTTCATAAAATCCCGCATTTCGGAAATTCCAATGGGGTCCAGTCCATTGGTAGGCTCATCTAAAATTAAAAGCTCAGGGTCATGCAAAATAGCATTGGCAATCCCAAGGCGCTGCTTCATACCAAGGGAATATTTGCCAAAAGTTTTTTTGTCCTGATAGGGTAGGCCCACAATCTCCAGGGCGTGTTTCACTGCATGGTTGGATGCAGTGCCGCGAAGCCTTGCGAAAATTTCCAGATTCTCTGTTCCTGTTAAATTCGGGTAAAACCCAGGAGCTTCAATCATAGCGCCGATTCTGGGATAAAGAAGTTTTTCATTTCCGGAAAGGGTACTGCCAAAAAGTTCCACACTGCCGGAAGTGGCAGACGTAAGCCCAAGAATCATTTTCATAATCGTGGTTTTTCCGGCGCCGTTGCGGCCCAAAAGCCCGTAAATACGTCCTCTTTTTACATGGAGATTTACCTGATTGACTGTGGTCTGGTCTCCATATTTTTTTGTAAGCTGGCTGGTTTGAATCACCATATCTTCCATATTGTATTCCTCACTTTTCTTTCTTATCTGGTAAGAAGTTCCTTACAAAAAACAGTATACAGGAACAACCTTGCCAAAACCTTGCCGCAATCTTGTTTTTACCTTGCTTTTGGAAGAGTCAGGAGAAATTCAGTGCCCATTCCTGGAGTGCTGTTTGCCAGAATGGTTCCCTTATGAGCTTGCACCAATTCTCTGGTAATGGCAAGTCCCAGTCCGTTACCTCTGGCATTTCTGGAATGGTCGCATTGATACAAACGGTCAAAAATATGGGGAAGATGCTCTGGCGCTATGCCTCTTCCATTGTCAGAGAGTGTTACCTGCACCTGTTGGTCCAGTTCCTGTATTTCCAGTCTTACTTTTGTTCCCTGACTGTGAACAAGGACATTTTGCATAAGGTTATTCAGAATACGGGTGTAAGCATGGATATCTACGGATAAAATACAGGGGGATTCCGGAATTTCGATTTCATAGGTAAATCCATGACTCTCCAAAAGAGGAATCCAGTCTGCCACAATGTTTCTGGAAAGTTCAAAAAAGTCCAGAGAAACAAAGTGAAAGCTCTGTTCTCTGGCATCTAATTTTACCCATTCAAATAAGTGCTCCACAAACTGTTTTAAGTGCTGGGCTTTCTGGGCGGCAACGTGGATATACTGGTCTTTTTCCTCCCCGGCCACAAGATGTTCTTCTACTGCTTCCAGATAGCCTACCAGAGAAGCCAGAGGGGTTTTCACATCATGGGAGAGACTGGTCATAAGCTGTTTGTATGCCTGCTGGGTCTGCTTTTGCTGAATGAGCTGTGCCTGGCTGTTGCTGGCAATTTCATTGATATCAAGACAAATCTGCCTGGTCTCATCCTGGATTTTGGTAAGTGCCCGACGATTTAAATTCCCTCCTTTGATATCCTTTAACACCTGCTGAATCAGGGAAAGCTGCGCCTGAAGTCTGTGGAGGCGGGAATACAGAAACAGAATCAGCAGGATTGCCAATAGCAAGGAAATGAAAAGTAAAACATTCAGATTCATGCTCATGCCTCCCTGTTAAAACGATAGCCCACACCGCGAACGGTTAGAATATAAAAAGGATGTTCCGGGTCAGGTTCGATTTTTTTTCGTAATTTACTGATAAAAGACATAATGTTGCTGTCATCAAAGGCATAGGCATCCTCCCACACCTGGGTATAAATTTGCTTTTTCGTAAAGATTTGCCCTTTGTTGGAGGCAAGGAAGGAGAGAAGATCAAATTCTTTGCCAGTAAGCTCTATAGGAAGCTGGTGGACAAAAACCATGCGGTTGGTTTTGTCAATTACCATGTCTTTTAAAGTAATGCAGTCTGCCTCTATCGGAAAACCAGGATTTAAGGTGGTATAGCGGCGGATAAGAGAATGGACTCTGGCCATAAGCTCTTTAATGCTAAAAGGCTTGGTAAGATAATCATCCGCGCCCAGGGAAAGTCCGGTCACCTTGTCATTTTCCCCATCTTTGGCGGTGAGCATAAGCACCGGGGTGTTGTCTCTTTCCCGGATTTTTTGTAAAACCTGGAAACCGTCCAAATCCGGCAGCATCACATCTAAAACAATAAGGGAAAGAGGAGCCTTCTGTTTCTGTTTTTCCATGAAAAACAGGCCATCCCCACCGCTGTGGGCAGTGATGACCTGTAAATTCTCCTGTTCCATACACTTTTTCATTAAAGCACAAAGCTCTTTATCATCATCAATAATACAAACACAATTCATATCATAACTCCCTGGATATACGTAACATTGTTTCTGTGCATATTATAGTGCATTTTGCAGGGAAACACAAGGTTACTGATACTTGCGTCCAAGGTAATACATGGGTACGAACAATCCGGCAAGAAACAGAAGAACAAAAATCTTATTCACCTGGTTGACATTCCAGGAAAAAGAGCCGGATATTATAAATATAAGAATAAAAAGCACTGGCATGGCTACAAGTGCGGCTGTAAACCATATGCGCATATAGGCCAGAAGCTTTGGCCAGTTGCTGTTATTAAAATGGATACCAGCAAGGTTGATACGGAAAGGACCATGGCTGTAGGCGCTGATGTTATTTTCATCATAATAGCCGGGCAGCCGCTCCTGTGCAAAAAACCACAGATATCCACCAAAGAAGAAGCAAAGAGCTTCAAATATAAGTAAATCCTGTGAGAAATTTTCTGCTAAATACCAGTAACCTGCAAATAATTCCAGCAAGGCCAAGAGACAGCTTCCTCCAAAAAGAAGGGCATATTTCTTTTTCCGCGCTCTGGTTTTTTCCGGAGTTTCCTCGGAAAAGGTGAGAGCCTTTTTTACCAGAAGTTCTACCTGGTCTGGCTCCATATGGGTTTCCTCTGGGAAGAGCCGGCCTTCCAGCAATTCGGTTACCGATACTTCTAAAATTTCGGAAAGAGGAATCAAAAGAGAAATGTCCGGCATACTTAAGGAACGTTCCCACTTGCTCACTGCTTTGTCCGATACAAATAATTTTTCTGCCAGGGCTTTTTGAGTGTAGCCTTTGGCTTTTCTTTGCTGAGCCAGAAATTTTCCAAAAGCTTCCTTGTCAATTTCATACATAGATGTCACCTGCTTTCTAAAAGATAGGCTTATTGTAGGGTATTTGCAGGCAGAAGGCAACCGACTGGTGGTAGAATTGCGGGAAAAGCGCTTTTTTTACGAAATCCCCATCAGGCAAAATGCCCCAATCCCAACTACTCCATAGAGTCCATTGATGACACAGCAGATTTGCATCCACAAATCCCGCACACGTTCTTTGGCATATCCCCAGATAGTGAAAATACCGGAGAAAATCATAAAAGCAGCGTAACAGGAAATGGAAATTTCTGCCGCCGGAGACTGAAGCGCCCAGGCATTCATGCGTAAGAGAAAAATGCTCCATGGTACAAACAACATGATAGTTGAAATAAAATGAAATATTTTGCTTTTCATAAAATTTAACTCCTTTCCATGCGGTCAAATCCTATACAGGAAACAGCCAGTGAAATGATGGTAATGATAATAGCCGCGGGAAGCCAGGGCAGCCAGGCAATCTGTGTTTCATAGACGCCTTTAGCTGCTTTTCCGTATTCTACCATGAGTAGATAAAAAGGATAGCTCATGGGATACGCCCACCATACCTTTGTGTTAATCATGAGAACAGAAGGGACAATGGAAGCAAGCCCAAGACCTGCGGAAAAAACAGGGGATTTCAGAAAGGTGCCTAACATCCAGAATACAGCCGCCATGGGAATTGCCGCCACATACAGCCGGAACACAGCGCTCCATACATAGGAGGGTTCCAGAAGAAAGGAATAATCCTGCATGTTCGAAGCAAGGAGGGCGCTGAGGGTGTAAGCCGCAATAGTCATAAGCATTTGTATACCGGCAAGAAGCAGTAAAACTACAAATTTTGCAAGGCACAGTTTTTTCGTATCTACTGGCAGGGAGAGCATTTTTAAGATACCCCGGCTGCGGTGTTCTGTCTGAGTCAGCAGTACCACGCAGATAATGAGAGAAGCCGGAATCATAAACCAGGCCATGCCCATAAAGCCCTGAATAAAAAAGTTATGCTCCGGTGTAATAGGAACCTGCTGGGTATCAAAGATTTTTTCAGAATTAATAATACTGGGCAGCCACATCATAAGAACCGGAATGCAAAGCAGCAGCAAAATTTTAGAATGTTTCAATTTTTTTAGTTCCATGGTAAGGTATGAAAAAAAGTTCATGAAAAAGACCTCCTGATTTTTTGATAACACCATTCTCCCAAAAGAAAAAGAACTGTTTCACTAAGACATACCAGGATAAACAGTGTAGTCCGTCCCTGTTCCTGCGCCATGGAAAAAAGCTGAAATGGAGAAGAAAAAGGCAGCAGGCTCAGTACAAGGTTTTCCTGAGGAAAAATGGAAAAGGTAAATAATAAAATTACACCAATGCCAAGAGAAATCCACATGGATTCACAGGCAGAGGCAATGACCAGCATAAGTATCACGGTAGGAAGCGTGATGATAAACTGGAAACCGGCAAAACACAGAAGCTCCTTTGCCAAAATCGGTGTCTGGGGAAACCAGTGAATCAGGCAGGCTGTGACAGAACAAAATTCCAGAAATAAAAGAGCTGCCAGCCCCATAGCTGCAATTATACATTTGCCAAGAAACAATCTGCCGGTGTGTATGGGAAGTGAAGACATTTTTTCCCAGCCTTTTTCCGCATATTCGGTGTGATACATCAGACATGCGCCTAAGATGCTGACCAGAATATTTAGCATGGCAATCATCTGCCAGTTGGCATTCATAAGAATGTCCAGAGGATTCCCGGGAAGGGAGAGAAAGGTTTCCGGGCGCACACCTGTATTTATCAGGGGAAAGGCAGCTGCAAGAAGGCCGCAGCCAGCGTAAGCAGTTACATATCCTGTGCGTTTTTGTTTTTTCCATTCCAAGAAAAGACTCATTTTCTGCCACCTCGTTTCTGATTATCTTCATCCACTATAGCCAGAAAAGTATCTTCCAGATGATCAGTGGGAAATCCCCGGCTTATAGCAAGAGATTTTAATTGGTCTAAGGTTCCCTCAAATAAAAGATGGCCGTGATTCAGGATACCAATATCATCTGCCATAAGCTCAATTTCAGACAGAAGGTGAGAAGACACCAGGACCGTACAGTCAAAGCGCTGAGGCAGGGATTTAATGAGAGAGCGGATTTCGTGGATGCCTACCGGATCCAGACCATTGGTGGGTTCATCTAAAATCAGGATGGGCGGGCGTCCAATGAGAGCTCCTGCCAGTCCAAGACGCTGCTTCATACCAAGGGAATAGTGCTTTGCCAGACGGTTTCCAAAGCGTTCCAGTCCTACCAGCTCCAAAACGTCTGAAACACTGCTTTTTGGAAGCCCCAGAATACGCCGGATAAGATCCAGATTTTCTTCCCCCGTAAGATTTCCATAGAAGGCAGGGGCTTCAATAAATGAGCCGATTTCTTTTAAAATAGAAAACCGGTCTTTGGGATATTGTTTTCCATGAATGGAAAAAGAACCGGAGGTTGGTTGGGTAAGCCCCAGGAACATTTTCATGGTTGTAGATTTTCCTGCGCCATTTGGTCCAAGGAAACCGTACACAGTGCCTTTTTTAATATGCAGATTCAAATCAGACACAGCAGTAAAGTTTTTGTAGGATTTTGTCAGATGTTGCGTTTCTATGATATTCATAAAATATCTCCCTTCTTATTGCAAAATTTCAAATTTCTTTGATGAAACCAGTGTATAATAGAAACCTTGCAGGAACCTTCCCACAACCTTACATTTACCTTACAAATCCACGAGAAGGAAAAACACACTGGAATATCCGGGGCAGATGTTATAAAATAACCTTAATTATGAGAGCATTTTTGAAACAAGAGTGAGAAAGGATGAAAATAGAGTGAAAATCGTAAAAAAAGAGCTGCGTTCTCCTGAAATAAACGGATGGAGCAGAAAAATTTATATGGAGCTTTCTGGGCCAACAGAAGAAGATTTTGCTTCCGATCAGGAACGAATTCTCAGAGAACTCAGGGCAGAATTTGGAGAAATCCGCTGCAGTTTGAAGGTGTTAAAGAAATTTTATCCTCTCTGTTATAAGGCGGGGTGGAAGATTACTGCATTTTTGGTGTGGACAGGATGTCAGTGGGAACTGGCAGATATAGAGGAGGGAGATACTACAGGCTGTCATTACGGCGTTTATGCAGATTTGGGAAGCACAACCATTGCTGTGGCCCTTGCTGATATGAACACAGGGAAAACTGTATGTGAGAAGTCAGGATTTAATCGTCAGATTGCTTTTGGAGAGGATATTCTCAGCCGGATTTTTTACGGAAAAGACCAACCGGAACGAATGGAAGAAATCCGAAAGGCAACCATAGACAGTTTCCTGGAGTTGTTTAGGCAGATACAGGAGGAAACAGGAATTCCAAGTGAAAAATGGGGTTCTTTGATTCTTTCGGGAAATACTACCATGCTTCATTTCCTTTTGGGGCTGGATGCCTTTTGTGTATTCTCCAGTCCTTATGCTGTGCGGACTTTGAAGCCGGACTGTTATCCGGCAAAAGAATTAGGGTTTCCGAATCTGGGTTATGTCTATTGTTTTCCAGGGCAGGCGAACTACCTGGGAGGTGACATCCTGAGTGGAATCGTGGCAACAGAACTCTATAAGCAAGAGGAACTTTGTGTATTTCTGGATATTGGAACAAACGGAGAGCTGGTAATCGGAAATAAAGACTTCTTAGTAGTCGGAGCAGGTGCGGCCGGGCCGGCTCTGGAAGGCGGTGTGGTGAAAACCGGGATGCGTGCAGAGACCGGCGCTGTGGATCAGGTGGAAATCCATGATCAGGAAGTTCTGGTTCATGTCATAGGAGAAGGAGAGGCAAAGGGAATCTGCGGTTCCGGTATTGTAGACCTTCTGGCACAGATGTTTTTAAATGGGTGGATCGATATGAAGGGAAAACTTCAGCCGGAAGTTTCTGGCAAAATCACAGAACGGGAAGGGGAACTGGCGGCAGAATATGCTCCCGGACTCTGCTTTTACCAATCGGATATCGAAGAATTTCTCAAGACCAAAGCAGCAGCAGGAACCATGGTAGAATATATGATGCATGAAGTAGGACTCACCATGAAGGATATTGAAAAATTTTATGTTGCAGGTGCCTTTGGAACCCATATTTCCAAGGAATCTGGCGTGACCATTGGATTATATCCGGATATCAGGCGTGATAAGATTGTCCTTCCGGGGAATACATCTTTGTTGGGGGCAGGGAAAATGCTGTTAAATAAGGAGTATCAGAAGGATATTTTAGAACTGTTGGAAAAAATGGTTTACATTCAGTTTGGAGCAGTGGATAATTTTGTACATCTTATGGCAGCCTCAGAGGCAATTCCTCATACGGATTTAAAGCGGTATCCTACGGTGGAAGCAGAATTAAGAAGGCGAGGAAGAGGATAATATGACCTATGACTATATAAAACAAAAGAAGATTCTTCTTGTGGATGATGAAGAGAGCCTTTGCCAGATGGTTTGCTCTATTTTCCAGAAGGAAAATTATACCAGGCTTCGTACAGCAGGAACTATGACAGAAGCGCTTGCCATATGTAAAGAATGGAAGCCGGACTTTGCAGTGCTGGATGTGATGCTTCCTGATGGAGACGGGATTTCCCTGTTGGAGAAGATGCGGAAATTTACGGAGATACCGGTGTTGTTTCTCACTGCTCTTGGAGAAGATGAAGACCGCTTAAAAGGACTTTTAGCAGGAGCAGATGATTATCTGGTGAAGCCATTTTTGCCACAGGAGCTTCTTCTTCGTACTGCAGCCATTCTTCGCAGAACCTATAAGGAGGAGACGCCTCTGGTAAAACTTGCGGGAAGCCAGATTGACTTTTCCAGAGCAGAGGTAATAAAGGGCAAAGAGCAGATTCCTCTTACTGCCAAAGAATATGAGATTCTTCAGGCATTGTACCGTAATGCAGGACGAATTGTGACCATTGACCAGCTCTGCGAGGCTGCCTGGGGAGAAAATCCTTTTGGATATGAAAATTCTCTGATGGCACACATCCGAAGAATTCGGGAAAAAATAGAACTGACTCCATCCAAGCCGGTTTCTCTGATTACGGTGAAAGGTCTTGGGTATAAATTACTGGTGGAGGAATAGCAGATGAAAAGTGTTCTGAAATTAATGAAACGATTTTTTCTCATTTTGCTTTGTTCCGGGCTTATTTTGCTGGTTTTAAATCTTGGCTTACTGATTTATCTCACCTATGGCAGTGTCTCCAATGCAGGAGGATGGGCCAGCACCAGTGAATTGACAGGGGAATTACAGGAAAATGAATCTGGGGGATATATTCTGACCGAGAAAGGACAGGGGATTTTAGAGCAATATCAGGCATGGGGGCTTTTGATTCAGGATGGTACAGGAGAAGTCCTCTGGCACAGTGAGAACCTTCCAAAAGAAATCCCACTGCATTATACAATTTCAGAAATCTCTGCCCTTACTCTTGGGTATATCGCAGATTATCCTACAACAACAGCTTCCAAAGGAGCGGATTTGCTGGTTCTGGGACATCCCAAGAAAGCTTATTGGAAGATGATGCATAATACCTATGATTACTCCTTAATCGAAGGATTTCCCAAAATGCTGGCTGTATTTTTCCTGGCAAACCTGGGAGTTATTCTGTTGATTTATATGGTGACCACCTCAGGTATTTTAAAATCTGTCAGACCCATTGTGAAGGGAATCGAGGAATTGCCAAACAAGGAAGTCTATGTAAAAGAAAAAGGGCTCTTTTCCCAGTTGGCAGAGGCCATGAATCAGGTTTCAGAGAAGCTTCGGATGCAGGAGAGAGAACTAAAACGAAGAGAGAGCGCCAGGGCGAACTGGATTTCCGGTGTTTCCCATGATATCCGAACTCCTCTGTCCATGGTTATGGGCTATGCAGCCCAGTTGGAAGAGAATCAAAAGATTCCTCTGGAAGAGCGGAAGAAGGCCGGAATTATCCGTCAGCAGAGTATACGGATGAAAAACCTGATTAATGACCTGAATCTCTCTTCAAAGCTGGAATATCATATGCAGCCCCTTCGTATGGAAACGCTGAACCTGGTGGCTGTTGTCCGTCAGGTAGTGGTGGACTTTTTGAACCTGGATTTAGAAGGGAAATATCCCATAGAGTGGGAGATTCAGGAGAAGCTACAGGGGTGCCTGATGCAGGGAGATAAAGAGTTGTTAAAACGGGCTTTTGGAAACCTCATAACCAATGCCCAGGTACACAATCCAAAAGGATGCGAAATCATTGTTCAAATACGGACAGAAGGGAAGAAATGTAAGGTTATGCTGGAAGATACAGGCATGGGAATTACAGAAGAAATGATGCAAAAACTACAGAATACGCCTCATTATATGCTAAGTGACAGTGGTATTTCCCAGCCAAGGCATGGATTGGGATTGTTGATTGTCCGTCAGATTGTAGAGGCACATGGAGGGACCCTTGCCTTTTATCATGGTGAGCAGGGGGGCTTTGGAGTAGAAATGACATTTCCGGTGGAGCGGATAGAGAAGGGAGAAAGCATATGTACCGAATTTTAATTGTGGAAGATGATGCTACTATGGCAAAAGCCATGAAAACACAAATTGACTCCTGGGGTAATCAGGCGGAAACCGTGAAAGACTTTCAGAATGTGATTTCTGCTTTTTTAAATTTTGACCCTCATATGGTATTAATGGACATTATGCTGCCTTTTTATAATGGCTATCACTGGTGCAGTGAAATACGGAAAATTTCCAATGTGCCGGTTGTATTTATTTCTTCTGCTTCTGATAATATGAACATTGTTATGGCTATGAATATGGGTGGAGATGATTTTATTCCCAAACCAGTGGATTTAACGGTAATGATGGCAAAAATTCAGGCAGTCCTTCGCAGAACCTATGATATGGCAGGAAAAATTCCGGTTCTGGAGCATAAAGGCGCTGTACTGAATTTGAATGATACCACCTTGTTTTATGACGGGGAGAAGATAGAACTTACCAAAAATGAATTTCGAATTTTAAAGACTCTGTTGGAACAAAAAGGCAAGGTGGTCAGCCGGGACACCCTCATGACCCGGTTATGGCAGATGGATGATTATGTAGAAGAAAATACCCTGACAGTGAATGTCACAAGACTGAGGAAAAAGCTGGAGCAGGCAGGGCTTTGTGATTTTATTAAAACAAAGATAGGAAGTGGATATATCATTGAATAACAAAAAGAGCAGTTGTTTTTTGGCCTATGTCCGGCAATACCGGTTTTGTGCAGGCATGTTTTTTCTTTTTTCCCTTGTTTTCCTTCTGGTGTTTTCTTTGTATGACTTAGAGTGGGAGGCAGTGATTTATGCGGCATGTCTTTGCTTGCTTATGACAGCAGTTGTGCTTGGCATTCATTACCTTTCTTATTGGAAACGCCACAAAGAATATGAGAAAATTATTGATAATCTTCCGCTTTTGCCAGAGGGGATTCCCAAGGCTTTTACCTTAACCGAACAGGACTTACAGGAACTTGCCACAGGGCTAAAAAAGATTCTGGATGCCAGAGAAACTCAGTGGCAGGAAGAAAGCAAAAAAAGCATGGAATATTATACTACCTGGGTGCATCAGATTAAAACACCTATTTCCGTTATGCGGATGATTCTGCAAAGTGAGGATACGGAGGAGCACCGGGAGCTGGCAGCCCAGCTATTTAGCATTGAGCAGTATGTGGAAATGGTACTGGGATATCTGCGTCTGGAAAGCACTTCCACAGACTTTGTGTTTCAAAACTGTGATCTGGATGGGATGATCCGTCAGGCTATCCGAAAATATGCCCCTTTATTTGTGAGAAAACGAATCCGTCTGGTATATGAGCCGGTGAACATGGAGGTACTTACAGATGAAAAGTGGTTCCTGTTTATTCTCCAGCAGATTTTATCCAATGCAGTAAAATATACGGATCAGGGGAGCATCACCATTACAGCAGGTGCGGATAAGGTTTTGAGAATCAAAGATACCGGTATGGGAATTGCCAAGGAAGATCTGCCCCGTATTTTTGACCATGGGTTTACCGGATATAATGGGCGGGCCGATAAGAAGGCTACAGGACTTGGTCTGTATCTTTGCCGCCTTACAGCCAAGAGGCTTTCCCATAAGATTACAGTTACCTCAGAAATCGGAAAAGGGACTGAGGTGTCCATTGATTTCAATACCATAAAGCTGGACTGCGAATAATCCATCTTACAAAAATGTCACATGAGAGAGCCAAAATGTCACCTGATTCAATGTCAGGTATTTTGGCTCTTTTGCTATAATAAAGCCACAAACAATAAGGAGGTTACACGTATGACAATCTTAGAGGCACAAGGCCTTCAAAAAATTTACACCACCCGTTTCGGAGGAAATCAGGTACAGGCATTATCAGATGTATCTTTTTCCGTGGAAAAGGGAGAATATGTGGCAATTATGGGAGAGTCCGGTTCCGGAAAGACAACCCTCTTAAATATTCTGGCTGCTCTGGATAAGCCAACCAAAGGGCAGGTATACCTGGATGGAAAAAATCTGTGTGGGATTCAGGAAAAGGAGCTCTCTGCGTTCCGTAGAAAAAATCTGGGATTTGTATTTCAGGATTTTAATCTGCTGGATACTTTTAGCATTCAGGACAATATTTTTCTGCCCCTTGTTTTAAGCGGCAAGAAATATCAGGAAATGAACAGAAGATTAAAACCCATTGCCAGTAAGCTTGGCATTACAGAGATTCTGGCAAAATACCCTTATGAGGTTTCCGGAGGACAGAAACAAAGAGCAGCAGTAGCAAGGGCGCTAATCACAAACCCT
Organism: Bacillota bacterium; assembly: GCA_902363515.1. GTDB lineage: Bacteria > Bacillota > Clostridia > Lachnospirales > Lachnospiraceae > Blautia. The sequence goes on from CABJAN010000014.1 coordinate 75,508, forward strand.
AAGTTAATTCTCGCAGATGAACCAACAGGGGCCTTAGATTCCAAATCCACAGAAGGACTTCTGGAAATTTTCCATACCATTAACCAGGAAGGGCAGACCATTCTTATGGTAACCCATTCTGCCAGGGCAGCAAGCCATGCAGGGCGGGTGCTGTTTATTAAAGATGGTCAGGTATTCCATCAAATCTACAGAGGTGAGCAGACCAATGAACAGATGTATCAGAAAATTTCCGATACCCTGACACTTCTGGCAACAGGTGGTGAGCAGTATGAATAAACTTTTTTATCCCAAGCTGGCAGCCAGCGGTCTAAAGAAAAACAGGAGACTTTACATACCTTATCTGCTGACCTGCATTTTTACAGTAGCCATGTTTTATATTGTGAAATCCCTGTCCTTAAATCCTGGTTTAAGCGATATGGTAGGAGACGCTACCATGACTTTTACCATGAAGTTCGGATGTGTAGTTATTGGGCTGTTTGCGCTGATTTTTCTCTTTTATACCAACAGTTTTCTCATGAAACAGCGAAAAAAAGAATTTGGCCTGTTTCATATTCTGGGAATGGAAAAGCATCATCTTTACCGCCTCATTGCATGGGAAAACCTGTATGCAGCCATATTTACTCTGACAGCAGGACTTTTATTTGGAATTGCCCTGGATAAAGCTATGTTTTTACTGGTGTCCCGCATGATAGGCGGTGAAATTCCTCTTGGATTTTTTCTTTCTCCAAGGGCAGTAGTGGAAACCATGGTTCTGTTTCTTGGCATTTATACCCTGATTTTCCTAAATGCCCTGAGACAGATAAAAACAGCGAATCCCATTGAACTTCTTCACGCAGGAAATATGGGAGAAAAAGAACCAAAGGCAAAGTGGTTTATGGCAATTTTAGGACTTTTGTGTACAGGTGCAGGATATTATCTTGCCATTACCACAGAAAATCCTGTGACATCTCTGTCTCTGGCTTTTGTGGCTGTGATTCTGGTAGTGATTGGGACCTATCTGCTGTTTACTGCAGGAAGTATTGCCCTTTTAAAAGTACTGAAAAGCCACAAGGGCTATTATTACAAAACCAGACATTTTATCAGTGTTTCCGGTATGATTTACCGTATGAAGCAAAATGCAGTAGGATTGGCAAATATCTGCATTTTGTCCACAGGCGTACTGCTTATGGTAGCTTGCACCACCTCCTTAATGGTGGGGATGGAGGATATTATCCGTTCCAGATATCCCAATCAGCTTGCCCTGTATGCAGATGATGAAAATCTGGAAACTGCAGGGGAAGCGGTAGAAGCAGTGAAACAGCTTCAAAAAGAATCTGGTATAGAAGCGACACAGGAGATGGAGTACCGTTATCTTGCCTTTGGCGCTATCTTGCAGGAGGATACTTTTCTTGTGACCAGAGAGATAAAGCTGACAGAAATGGATTCAGTTCAGAGCCTAATGTTTGTGCCTTTAGAAGATTACAATAAGGCAATGGGAGAAAACAAAACATTAAAACCAGGGGAAGTGCTGCTATACAGTAACCGCACAGAGTATAAACATCCCAGGATGAAGATTTTTGACCGGAATTATGTGATAAAAGAGCGGTTAAAAAGTTTTCCAGGAAATGGTATTATTGCAGCTAATATTGCCAATACCCAGTTTATAGTAATGCCCAACATGGAAGACATACAGGAATTATATGAGAAACAAAAAGAAATTTTGACAGACATTGCAGGAAACATCCGCATTTACTATGGATTTGACACCAATGCCAAAGAGAAAGAACAGGAAGAATTTCAAAAAGCTGTTTATAATCTTATGGCAGAAAATGGGTATTATGGCACTATGGAATCCAGTGTGAATGCAAGACAAAGTTTTATGGGGATTTACGGGGGACTTTTCTTCATTGGTATCTTTTTGGGACTGCTGTTTGTTATGGCAACGGTTTTGATTATTTATTACAAACAGATTTCAGAAGGGTATGATGATAAGGAACGGTTTGCTATTATGCAGAAGGTAGGTATGAGCAGGGAAGAAGTGAAAGCATCCATCCGTTCCCAGGTAGTGACTGTTTTCTTCCTGCCCTTGATTACAGCAGGAATCCATGTGGCAGCAGCCTTTCCCATGTTCAATAAGATTTTAATTCTCATGAACATGGAAAATACAGAAATGTATGCAGTATGCACAGGAATCTGTTTCCTGGTTTTTGCTGTCATGTATGTGGTGATTTATAGTATCACAGCCAGAACTTACTATAGAATTGTCAGCGCTGTCAAATCCCGGTAAAATTCCGGATAAGAGATATCCACGCATTCTCCTCTGGTGATTTCCGTTTTTCCTTCTGCTGCCATACCTGCCACTGCAAAGGCCATAGCAATACGATGATCCAGATGACTGTCCAGAACAGCCCCATGCAAAGGAGCGCCGCCTTTGATCATCATGCCATCTTCTGTTGGAGTAACATCTGCTCCCATGGCCTGTAAATGATGTACAATAATGTCCAGACGGTTGGATTCTTTCACCTTTAATTCCTCTGCATCCCGGATTATGGTAGTGCCATTGGCAAAAGCAGCCATTACCGCAATGACAGGGAGTTCATCAATAAGGGTTGGAATCAGACCTTTCTCAATGACGGTACCTTTTAAAGAACTGGAAGTTACCAGAAGGTCTGCCACAGGCTCCAATCCTTCTTTCCGCTCATTGAGAAGCTGTATGTTAGCGCCCATTTGTCCGCATACCCGTAAAATCCCGTCCCTGGTAGGATTGATGCCTACGTTTTTAATCAAAATTTCAGATCCCGGGATTAAAAGTCCGGCGGCAATAAAATACGCGGCAGAAGAAATATCTCCCGGAACATCTACAGACTGTCCATGAAGCTTTGGATGTCCAAGAACAGAAGCAGTAGTATCTTTACATTCTACCTGGGCTCCAAAAGCGGACAGCATCAGTTCCGAATGATTTCTGGAAACATAGGGTTCGGTCACGCTGGTTTGGCCTTCTGCATATAAGCCAGCCAGGAGAATACAGGATTTTACCTGAGCAGAACTTACAGGAGAGTTATAAGAAACAGGATTTAATGGCTTGCCCTGAATCCGAAGGGGCGCGCAGCCATTTCCATGAATACTTTCTATACAGGCGCCCATAGCAGTAAGGGGTGTGATGATTCGTTTCATGGGACGCTTTTGGATTGAATCATCTCCGGTAAGCTCACAGGTAAAATTTTGTCCGGCCAGAATTCCGCTGATAAGCCGGGTCGTAGTGCCGCTGTTCCCTACATTTAATATACTTTTGGGCTGAGTCAGGCCGTGCAGTCCCTTTCCGTGAATGAGAATTTCAGAAGGGGTGCGCCTGATGTCAACGCCCATAGCCCGGAAACAATCTATGGTAGAGAGGCAGTCTGCCCCTTCCAGAAAATGTGTGATACGGGTAGTGCCTTCGGAAATAGCGCCCAGCATTACAGCCCGGTGGGAAATGGATTTATCTCCGGGAACGGTCAACTCTCCCTTTAAAGGAGAAGATTTTTGAAATATCATACAACCATACACCTGCCTTATCGTTCATAAATGATATAATTTCGTTTCGTTAGCTGCTCTGCAGCCTGTTTCTTTGCCTCTTCGTCATAAAATTCGATTTTCAAAACCCCGTCATCAAATTCCCGGTTATGAAGAATCCCAATATTTTTAATGCTAATGCCATTCATAGAAAGAATGGTAGCAATGGTGGCAATAGCGCCGGTTTCATCTATAATATCACAGTAAAGCACAAATGCTTTCTGTAAAGGACCGCCCACAGCGTCACTGAAAGAATTACGGTATTCCCTGGAATCTGCAAACATCTGATAAAGACCATTGGCATCTCTTTGGTCTACCAGGTATTTTGCCTGAACAATCTGGCGGATGTATTCATCTAGCACTTTGGAAATATGTTCCGGGTTTTCCAGACAGATTTGCTGCCACATATGAGGGGAAGAGGAGGCAATTCTTGTAATATCCTTAAAACCACCTGCTGCAATGGTCTTCATATGTTCCTGGGGAGAATCCAGTTTTTTCACCACATTTACCAGAGAAGCAGCCACAATGTGAGGCAGATGACTGATAGAAGCTGTGATGAAGTCATGCTCTTCCCAGGTAAGAATCATAGGAAGGGCGCCAATAGAGCTGACTAATTCTGTGTAGGCTCCGATTTTATCCAGCCCTACATCTTCGGAGGGTGTGAGGATATAGTAAGCATTTTCAATTAAATGGTCTGTGGAATATTCATATCCTGTTTTTTCACTGCCTGCCATGGGATGTCCGCCAATGAAATTGGAGGTAAGACCAAGGGCAGTTACCTGTTTGTGAATCTCTCCTTTTACGCTGCCTGCATCTGTGAGAATGCATCCGGGGCGGAGAACGTCTTTTAACCAGGTAAGACATTCCAGATTGTAATCCACAGTGGCACAGAGGAAGATATAATCGCAAAAAGCGAACCGTGTGTCTTTTTCCACACAGGGAACATCTACAATGCCATCAAATACAGCATCATCCAGCACGGATTTCGTCCGGTTATAAGCCAGAATCTGATAATCAGGATGAAATTTTTTAATAGCCTTGGCAATGGAGCCGCCGATAAGGCCAAGACCGATAAAGCCAACGGTTGTTGTTTCCATGTAAAAGATACTCCTTCTTCTATAAGGTAATCAATGTCAAACAGTATCATTTTATGACAGGAAAGTGAAAATGTCAACAATTCTACACGTTAAAGTGAGAAAAATGTATTATATCACGGAAAAGAATTTAATATGATAAAATGGTGAAATAAAAAACTTGTTTATTTTGAATAAAATACTTGAATTGTTGAAAGTTTTTTAGTAAAATATACACATACTAAATTTGGGAGGTATTACATATGGACGTTTTTAGAACCGACAGAATAAGAAATGTGGTCCTGCTCGGCCATGGCGGCGCCGGCAAAACAAGTCTGGTGGAGGCAATGGCTTATTTATCAGGTATTACAAACCGTTTAGGAAAAGTAACAGATGGTAACACAGTCAGTGATTATGATAAAGAGGAGATTAAGAGAAAATTCTCAATTACAACATCTGTAGTTCCGATTGAATGGGGCAAGGTGAAGATTAATGTATTGGATACACCTGGATATTTCGATTTCGTGGGCGAAGTAGAGGAAGCGGTTGCAGCAGCAGACGCTGCCATTATTGTAGTATCCGGTAAAGACGGAATTCAGGTAGGTACACAAAAAGCCTGGGAGTTATGTGAGAAATACAATCTTCCGCGTATGTTCTTTGTAACAGAAATGGATATTGATGATGTCAGCTATCGTAAGGTCGTGGAAGAGCTGACAGAACTCTATGGCAAGAAGATTGCGCCGCTTCACATGCCAATCCGTGAAGAGGGAAAATTCGTAGGATATGTTAATATTGTAAAACAGGCCGGCAGAAGATATATTGAGCGTGGACAGAAAAAGGAATGTCCGGTACCGGAATATCTTCAGGAATATTTAGAGCAGTATCATGAAACCCTGATGGAATCTGTTGCTGAAATCAGCGAAGAATTTATGGACCGCTATTTTGCAGGGGAAGCTTTCTCTGTAGCAGAGGTTTCCGCAGCATTGAAAATGAACATTTCAGACGGAAGCATTGTTCCTGTATGCATGGGCTCCACCATTAACATTCAGGGTGTTGCAAACCTTCTGGATGATATCTGTGGTTATTTCCCAAGCCCGGACCAGAAAACATGTGCTGGTATGAACATGAAAACCAATGAAATTTACCAGGCAAATTATGACTTTACAAAAGCAAAATCCGCTTATGTATTTAAAACCATTGTGGATCCGTTCCTTGGCAAATATTCTTTGATTAAGGTTTGCTCCGGTGTTATTAAAGGGGATGATACCCTGTACAATACTGGAAAAGAAACCGAAGAAAAATTAAATAAACTGTATGTTCTGGAAGGCTCCAAACCAATCGAAGTGTCAGAACTCCATGCAGGAGATATTGGTGCCATTGCCAAATTAAATACAGTTACCACAGGAGATACACTTTCCACCAAGAATACCCCTCTTTTGTTTGGAAAAACAGAGTTCTCAGTGCCATATACGTATAAACGCTATAAAACAGTAAATAAAGGTGACGATGACAAAGTTTCCCAGGCATTATCAAAGATGATGCAGGAAGATGTTACCTTAAAGGTAGTAAACGATGCACAGAACCGTCAGACTCTGCTGTATGGTATTGGCGAACAGCATCTTGATATTGTTGTAAGCAAATTAAAAGAGCGTTATAAAGTGGATGTAGTGCTTTCTGAACCAAAGGTTCCGTTTAAAGAAACCATCCGCAAGAAATCAGATGTAGAATATAAGTACAAAAAACAGTCCGGCGGACATGGACAGTATGGTCATGTTAAGATGACTTTTGAGCCTTCCGGTGATTTAGATACACCATATGTATTTGAACAGGTTGTTGTGGGCGGCGCTGTGCCGAAAAACTACTTCCCGGCAGTAGAAAAAGGTGTTCAGGAATCCGTAGTAAAAGGCCCTCTGGCTGCTTATCCGGTTGTTGGTGTCAAAGCTGTTTTGTATGATGGTTCCTACCATCCGGTAGACTCCTCTGAAATGGCATTTAAGACCGCCGCTGTTCAGGCATTTAAGAAAGGCTTTATGGAAGCTTCTCCGGTTCTTTTAGAGCCTATTGTTTCCATGAAAGTCAGTGTTCCGGACAAATATACTGGTGATGTTATGGGAGATCTGAATAAGAGAAGAGGCCGTGTCCTTGGCATGAATCCGGATGCAGACCGAAAAGGAAATACCGTAATCGAAGCAGATGTACCAATGCTGTCTATTTATGGATATTCCACAGACCTTCGTTCCATGACAGGGGGAAGCGGTAACTTCTCCTATGAATTTGCCCGTTATGAACAGGCGCCTTCTGATATCCAGGAGAAAGAAATCGCAGCCCGGGCAAATGCGGAAGAAGATTAAACCTATAAATATAAAGAAATAAAAGAGAAGGAACGTTACAGGAACCGGCATTCAGGAAGCCTGATACTGTTCCGGCGAATCTGCCGAGTACCCTTTGAGACTACAGGCTCAAAGGGAGCGCAGGCTGAGCTGGAGCGGTATCAAGATTCTGGCAGCAGATTCCTGCAGCAGTTCCTTTCTTTTTTTATTTCTTTTGAGAATAGGTTGCTGTATAAGCCAGGAAGTGCTACAATGAGCAGAACAAGCGAAATAGAAGTGCTTGAGAAAGGTTAGGTACAGAGTATGAAAAAGAAACTTGGAGCAGGGCTTCTGGTATTGGTTCTGGCGTTTCTTTACTATTATGTAACGCTTCCGGCAATCAATATCCATGAAAGCGGCTTTTGGTTCTTCCTGGCTGCAGTAGTGGCAGTGATTTTGCTTCTTTATGCAGTGAAGAAACGAATTCGGAGTGTGTACGAGTTTAAGAGCAACAAGGTGTTAAAGGGCGGTGTGTTTGTGATACTGGCCATTGGCGTTGTATATGCTGTAGGAGCGCTTTTGTCTTCTCCTATTGTGAATGCCAACAAGTATCAGAAGCTGGTAGAACCGGAAGAGAGAAATTTTACAGAGGATATCAAAGAAATCAGTTATGACCAGATTCCTCTTTTGGACAAAGAGTCTGCAAGTTTGCTGGGCGACAGGAAAATGGGAAGTATGGTGGACCTGGTTTCGCAGTTTGAAGTCAGCAGTTTGTATTCCCAGATTAACTATAAGGGACAGCCTTATCGTGTAACCCCTCTGGAATATGCCAGCGCCATTAAATGGCTGACCAACCAGAAAGAGGGAATCCCCGCTTACATTTTAATTGACATGGCAACGCAGAATACAGAGCTGGTGCAGTTGGATGAAGGAATCAAGTATTCAGAATCCGAATATTTTAACCGGAATATTTACCGTCATCTGCGTTTTAAATATCCAACCTATATGTTTGACCAATTAAGCTTTGAAATTGATGATGAGGGCACACCTTACTGGATTTGTCCGGTAAAGAAATTTAATATTGGATTATTCGGCGGACAGACCATTGGGCGTGTAGTTCTTTGTAATGCGCAGACTGGTGAGACGAAGGATTACAAAATCGAAGATTGTCCTCAGTGGGTGGACCGGGCATATCCTGCGGAATTGCTCACACAGCTTTACAATTATCATGGAATGCTGAAAAATGGATTTTTCAACAGTGTTTTAGGACAAAAAGGCTGCCTCCAGACCACAGATGGGTTTAACTATCTGGCTTTGGAAGATGATGTCTGGGTATATACAGGTGTCACATCTGTAAGTGGTGATAAATCCAATCTGGGATTTGTGTTGATGAATCAGAGAACCATGGAAACCAGGTATTATGCCTGCGATGGCGCCCAGGAACGTTCCGCCATGGCATCTGCAGAAGGACAGGTACAGAACCTGAAATATGAGGCGGCATTCCCATTGCTGTTAAATATTTCTGACCAGCCAACCTACTTTATGGCGTTAAAGGACGGTGCAGGTCTGGTTAAAAAATACGCTATGGTAAATGTACAGAAATATCAGACTGTTGCCATTGGAGACAGTGTGGCTGAGTGCGAGAAGAACTATGAAAAGCTTTTGTCTGAGAATGGCATTGCTTCTGACGGAGCTTCTACGGGAGAAAGTAATACAGTAACCGGTACAATTAAACGTATGGCTCAGGCGGTCATTGAAGGAAATTCCCATTTCTACATTACGCTGGAACCGGAGACACAGAAGATTACAGGTCCTGACCAGGGAAATATTACGCAGGGGCAGACTTTGATTTTTGATGCATCCATTACTTCCTTCCCGGAAATCATAGGATTTAATGAAGGTGATACGCTGACCATGGAATTTAAGCTGGGACAGCCGGTATGCCAGGTTGTTACTCTGGAAGGCCAGGAAGCAGCAGATGCAGAAGAAAGCCAGACGCCGGAAGAGGAACAGCCCACAGATACGGAAGAATAAATACAGAACAGGGGTTGACAAAATCAGCCCCTGTTAGTAAAATGTGTAATAGCTTCATAGAAAAAGACACAGAAGAGGAAGAGTAGGAAAATTGAAATCTGCAGAGAGCTGTCGGCAGGTGCGAGACAGAGAGGGAGATTTTTTGAACTGGCCTTGGAGTTTCCAGAGCGAAATTATAGTAGTTTTGGACGGGAAATCCCGTTATAGATTCAATAAGTGCATCTGATTATCAATTTGTTGATGGAAAAATCAGATGAATTAGAGTGGTACCACGAAAGTTAGTCCTTCGTCTCTAAATTTGAGAAGAAGGGCTTTTTTATTTCATTTATTAAAAATCAGGAGGAACAAATCATGTCTGTACCTTATAATCACAAAGCCATTGAGAAAAAATGGCAGAAAATCTGGGATGACAATCAGGCATTTGCTGCAACCAACGATTACAGCAAACCGAAATATTACGCATTGGTGGAATTTCCTTATCCGTCAGGACAGGGACTTCATGTAGGACATCCAAGACCTTACACAGCGCTGGACATTGTAGCCAGAAAAAGAAGAATGCAGGGCTATAATGTATTATATCCAATGGGATGGGACGCTTTTGGCCTTCCTACAGAAAATTATGCAATCAAAAACAAAATTCATCCGAAAATCGTTACAGCCAACAATGTGGCAAGATTCAAAGAACAGTTAAAATCCCTTGGCTATTCCTTTGACTGGGACAGAGAAGTGAATACCACAGACCCGGAATACTACAAATGGACTCAGTGGATTTTCCTAAAATTGTTCAAAGCAGGACTTGCCTATAAGAGTGAAATGCCAATTAACTGGTGTACTTCCTGTAAAGTAGGACTTGCAAACGAGGAAGTTGTAAATGGTGTATGTGAACGTTGCGGCGCTCCGGTTGTCCGCAAGGTAAAGAGCCAGTGGATGCTGAAAATTACAGAATATGCTGATAAACTTCTGGAAGGACTCAATGATGTAGACTACATCGAGCGTGTAAAGGTTTCTCAGAAAAACTGGATTGGAAAAAGCCAGGGCGCTGAGGTGGATTTTGCCCTTGCAGGAAAAGAAGACAAATTAAGAGTATACACCACCAGACCGGATACCTTATTCGGCGCTACTTATATGGTTGTTTCACCGGAACATCCAATGTTGGAAAAATACAAAGACGAAATCAAAAATATGGAAGCTATTCGCGCATACCAGGAACAGGCTGCTAGAAAATCTGATTTCGAGCGTTCTGAGCTGGCAAAAGACAAAACAGGTGTACAGATTGAAGGGCTTTGTGCAGTAAACCCGGTAAACGGAAAAGAAATTCCAATCTGGGTATCTGATTATGTACTTATGAGTTACGGAACAGGCGCGATTATGGCAGTTCCGGCTCACGACACCCGTGACTGGGAATTTGCGAAGAAATTCAATCTTCCAATTATTGAAGTTGTTGCCGGAGGCAAAAACGTACAGGAAGAAGCCTTCACTGACGTGGCAACCGGAAAAATGATTAATTCAGGCTTCCTGGACGGAATGGAAGTGGCAGAAGCCAAGAAAGCCATCATTGCATGGCTGGAAGAAAAGAACCTGGGAACAGGAAAAACCAACTTCAAGTTAAGAGACTGGGTATTCTCCCGTCAGCGTTACTGGGGTGAGCCAATTCCGATTGTACACTGCGACAAGTGTGGCTATGTAGCTCTGCCGGAAAGCGAACTTCCTCTGGAACTTCCGGAAGTAGACAGCTATATGCCTACCGATAACGGAGAATCTCCACTGGCAGCCATGACAGACTGGGTAAATACCACATGTCCATGCTGTGGCGGTCCTGCAAAACGCGAAACAGACACCATGCCTCAGTGGGCTGGTTCCTCCTGGTATTTCCTGCGTTATACAGACCCACATAACACAGAAGCACTGGCAAGCCCGGAAGCATTAAAATACTGGCTGCCTGTTGACTGGTACAATGGTGGAATGGAGCATACAACCCTTCACTTACTGTATTCCAGATTCTGGCATAAATTTCTGTATGACAACCAGGCAGTGCCTTGTCCGGAACCATATCAGAAACGTACTTCTCATGGTATGATTCTGGGTGAAAACGGTGAAAAAATGTCCAAATCCCGTGGAAATGTAGTAAATCCAGATGATATTGTCAACGATTACGGCGCAGATACTCTGCGTACTTATGAAATGTTTATCGGAGCCTTTGACTTAAGCGCTTCCTGGTCTGAAAACGGTGTAAAAGGATGCCGCCGTTTCCTGGAACGTGTATGGAAACTTCAGGATATTCTGGTAGATGGAGACGAATACACCAAAGATTTTGAAACCAAGATGCACCAGACCATTAAGAAAGTAAGCAATGACTTTGAAAACCTGAAATACAACACAGCCATTGCAGCTTTAATGGCATTACTCAATGACTTTGCAAAAAAAGGCAGCATTACCAAAAAAGAATATGAGACTTTCCTGGTACTTTTAAACCCGGTAGCACCTCATATTACAGAAGAAATCTGGAATACCTGCGGTTACGAAGGTTATGTTTACAACCATGTATGGCCGGAATACGATGAAGCCAAAACTGTAGAGAACACCATTGAAATGGCAGTTCAGATTAACGGTAAAACCAGAGGCGTAGTGGCATTGCCAGTAGATGTGGACAAAGAAACCGCCATTGCAAAAGCAAAAGAAGTAGTGGCAGATAAACTGACAGGAAACATTATCAAAGAAATTTATGTTCCGAAGAAGATTATAAATATTGTGCAGAAATAATTTGAGAGAAAGTGGAGTAAATATTTCAAAAATGTAATGAGAAATGGCGCAGGTAGTGGAAACATTATCTGCGTCATTTTTAAAATCTTGAAATTTGTGTAACGAAAAATATTTGTAAGGTACATATAGGAAAAGGAGGGTAGAGTATGGAAGAAATGGTAGAAATTTACCGAAAATATATGCCACAAGTATATAAATTTTTGTTTAGCCTCTGTCATGATTCGCATTTAAGCGAAGAACTGACACAAGAAACTTTCTTTCAAGCTATAAAATCTATTGATAATTTTTCAGTGATAACAAATGAAGAATTTGAAGATGTAAATTTAATTAAGAAAATCAAGAAAAAAATAGGAGAAAAGCATTAGGTATATTCGTTGGAGCGTTTATTTTATCAGGAGTTCTTATGGGAGTGGGTTTTCGTTTGACACATGGCGTAGCAAGGTATGAAAATGTTATTTTAAACTATGGAGTTCAAGGGGATACAGCTTATCTTACAATGGAAGGGAAACCAGGATATGAGTTAAATTTTTCGGGGACAACAGATAAAAATAAATCCAGTTTGAAAGTTATGTATGCTCGAAATATATGGGGAAATGATAAAAATATAGTTCGCTTAGAAGAATGTGATAAAGGCGGAAAACCATATCAGTGGATACTAGAATTTAAAGACAGAATAATTGTGATTGAAGATGGAGAATTAGTAGATGAAAAAATAAGATAAGGGTATAAGCCAGATGTACAGTGAGGACAAGAAACAAGGAGCAGCCCTTGACGGAACGGACACAGCCAGTAGCATCATGAAATATTATCTGCGTTATTTTTGTGTTGATAGTGATGTAAATGATTACAAAGTATGATATTATAAGGGCATAACAAATGGGGATGATATTATGAATATGATTATTAGCTTTTCCGGCAGAGAAAATGGAAATTGTGATAGTATTTCTGAATACATTGCATCTAAAGACGATTCCATCATTTATTTTAGAAATCTAAACGTTCATGAGTGTAGTAGATGTAAATACGAATGCTTTAAGGGACGCTGCAAGTATCGCCAAGATGATATATATAACCTTTACGAAAGTATGCTTAGTTATGACAAAATTTTTTCATTGTGCCTATGTATTGTGGGAATCCTTCGTCACTTTATTTTAAATTTAATGAGCGATGTCAAGATTTCTTTATGCATAACGAAGACAGTTACGAAACGATTATTTCCAGGTCGTATATTATAGGAGTTTACGGCGATAAGAAAAAGAACCCTGAGTTTATTCCATGCTTTACAAAATGGTTTGAATCTACCCAATTTGACAATCACGTGCTGGGGATAGAAAGACATAAATATAACCAAAGGATTGCAGATAGCATACTGGATGTTGAAGAAGTAAGAAATATGATAACCTGCTTTATCCAACAATAACAGATTTGAATTTGAAAAGGAAATCGTATGTGAATAAAGAACGGTCTGAACTTAATAAAACAATGCAGAAATTTACGGAGGTCATTATGGCGTTTGATTTTAAGAAAGAGTACAAAGAATTTTATATGTCGAAGAACAAACCTGAGATTGTAAATGTTCCCAAGGCGAATTATATTGCTGTCAGAGGTAAGGGCAATCCCACTGACTTTAGATGGTGCAGCTTTGAAAGGTAAAAATAATTCGCAATGATTTTGCTTGTTTTAAGGCAGATTCCTTTGCGATAAGGTACAATAAAAGAAAAACTTTATCGCAAAGGAAGAAAAAATGAGCAGAGAAC
>CABJAN010000015.1 GCA_902363515.1 Bacillota bacterium
CTCTGCTCATTTTTTCTTCCTTTGCGATAAAGTTTTTCTTTTATTGTACCTTATCGCAAAGGAATCTGCCTTAAAACAAGCAAAATCATTGCGAATTATTTTTACCTTTCAAAGCTGAAATTTTCCGGCAGTTTCTCCATGAATTTCCTTATAATTTTGGGAAATACTACCCAATTTTCTCAAAAAACTGAGCAGTATTCCCCACTTAGCTACATCACCAGAGCCTCTCTCTTCCGGTCATAATAATAAACCTGATAAGAAAGGATTTCCTCCTCCTCTACCTGATTTTGATTCACCTCTCTTACCATTTTCATCAATTCAAAACGGGTATAATGTCCCAGATCCGGAACTAAAATGCATTCATGAACACTGCTTGGAAGTACAAAGAAATTTCTTTTTAGAAGTGTGCCAATATGAGACAGAACATGAGGATACAGCAAAACTGCCGCGCCATAATATTTTTCTTCGTTTGTAAGAACATACATTAATTCTTCTGTGGGAAAATCCATCAGTTTCTCTCCCGATAATTCTGCAATCAGAGATTCCATCCCCACAAAACTATATGGAAGTTTTCTGCTGGTATTAAAGGCTGCATCTTTCATTAGCTGGCTTTTTGTAATCCCCCAGGTCACCAGATTGTTATTATGTATTAATACAGAACCACCCGGAAAATGCCCCTGTTCCACACGATAATAAAAAACCACTGCCAGATCCAGATAGCGGATATGAGGTACTCTTTTTAACATTCTCTCATTCATCTGATAATTTACCAGCTTATAAAAAATACTGGTTCTTGCCCTGGTATAATCCTCAAACTCTTCCAATGAGAACTCCACTTCCTCCTTCCATTTTTCCTCTTCGCACAGAATACGCCCGGCAATCTGTTCCAGTGTTGCTCCTTCTTCATAAATCTCATACAGTTCCTCCAGATAAATCGTGGGAAGCACCTGTTCCTTTTCACCTTGTAAGACCACTGCGTCCAGAACAACTCCATTGTTCTTCTCCACCTGCTGTAAAATAACTTTTTTCTTACCTTCTGTCCTCTTTTGTAAAATCCTGCATAACTCTTCTTTGAATGTCTGATATTCCATACAATCCATTCGTCCTTTCTTTTTTTATTTATATTAAGCAGACACAGAAACCGGACAGATACCTTCCCTGTTGCTGCAAAATACCACTTTGATATTAAAAATCCATAGGAATTTCTGATAGATATATCTGAAAAAAGATTTGATAAAATGATGTGCTTGTATTGAACAGCTATATTTGAATATTGATATATTTTACCCTCAGTCTGCCTGCTCTTTGATCCTGTTGTCTCAAAGGACAGGCAGCAAATTCACATAAAATATACCAACATTCTCATTTCACTGTTGAATACAACACTTTCTGAATATTCTCTAAGTGTAGATTAAACTCTGGATAAGTATTCTCCGGTTCTTGTGTCGATTTTAATCACATCACCCTGGTTTACAAACAGAGGTACATATACAGTAGCGCCTGTTTCTACAACAGCCGGTTTTGTAGCGCCCTGTGCAGTATTTCCTGCAAAGCCTGGCTCTGTATCTGTGATTTCCAGTTCTACGAACAATGGTGCTTCAATAGCGAATACATTTCCATTGTAAGAACATACTTTTACTGTTTCATTTTCTTTTACAAATTTTAAAGAATCTCCTACAGTATCCTGTGCAATGGCAATCTGATCGTATGTTTCATTGTTCATGAAGTTATACAAATCACCATCATTGTATAAATACTGCATATCCACACGCTCAATTCTTGCCTGTGGGAATTTTTCAGTTGGTCTGAATGTTTTTTCAATAATTCCACCACTGATTACATTTTTTAATTTTGTTCTAACGAATGCAGCACCTTTACCTGGTTTAACGTGCTGGAATTCCATAATCTGTACTACGTTACCATCAATTTCCAGTGTGAGACCGTTTTTAAAATCTCCTGCTGATATCATAATGATATTCCTCCTTATTTCGTCCGTTGGGAAAACCTGTTATTTTCCGCTATACTTCATTCTATAATATCTGGGAGCAATTTTCAACTCTTTTTTCTCTTTCTTTGCTCTTTTGCGTAAAAAAACAAAACAATTTTCTCCAGTTTCCGTTTCAAGACAATCTGAATCTCCTCTTTTGGATGAATAGGCTTTACCAAAATGTTGTGGATTCCCACTCTTTTGGCTCCGTACACATCGGTAAACAACTGATCTCCCACAAACAAAGTATTTTCAATCTTTGTCCCCATAAGCTCCATGGCCTTCAGATAATTTTTCCTGGAAGGCTTATGAGCATTTTCAATAAAATGAACCTGGATTTTTTCATTAAAAGAGCTGACCCTCTGATATTGATTATTTGATAAGAGGCAGCATTGAAATCCCATTTTCTTCAAACCTTCAAAAAGCTTTTCTGCTCTTTTATCTGAAGGAGCCCCATGAGGAACCAGGGTATTATCAATATCAAAAATAATTCCCCGGTATCCCTTACGGTATTGTTCCTCAAAGTCGATTTTATATGTGGACTCCAGATATTCATCTGGAAAAAATTTCTTAAACATAGTGTCCGTCTTCTCCTTGTACCTGTTTTTCTTATGGTAACAGGTACAGGCAGGTTTTGTCAAACCTTCATCGCTGATTTAATGGCTTGTAAGGCTGCTCTTCCAAAACATTTTTATAAGCCGGACGAATAATCTTATCTGTATTAATTAATTCTTCCATGCGGTGTGCAGACCATCCTACAATACGGGCAATGGCAAACATTGGGGTATATAATTCAAGCGGCAATCCTAACATACTGTATACAAAACCACTGTAAAAATCCACATTTGCACTGACGCCCTTGTAAATACGGCGTTCCTGTGCAATAACTTCCGGAGCCAGCCGCTCCACCCTTGCATACAGTTCATAATCTGCCATCCTGCCTTTTTCTGCTGCAAGCTGTTTCACAAAGCGTTTAAAAATCTGTGCCCTTGGGTCTGAAATAGAATACACTGCATGACCCATTCCGTAAATCAGCCCTCTCCTGTCAAAAGCCTCTTTATGCAAAAGCTTCACAAGATATTCTTTGATTTCGTCCTCATCTGCCCAATCCTGTAACTGTTCTTTCATATCCTGGAACATGCTGACAACTTTAATATTGGCGCCTCCATGCTTAGGACCTTTTAAAGAGCCAAGAGCCGCTGCAATAGCAGAATACGTATCCGTTCCGGAAGAGGAAACCACATGGGTGGTAAAAGTAGAGTTATTACCACCTCCATGCTCCATATGAAGCACAAGAGCCAGATCCAGAATCTTAGCTTCTAAAGGTGTGTAAACCTTATCCGGACGCAAAAGCAGCAAAATATTTTCTGCTGTAGAAAGATTGCTTTCCGGATTGTGGATATACAGACTGTCATCCAGATTGTAATGCTTATGAGCCTGATATCCATATACAGATAGCAGCGGAAATACGCTAATCAGATTGATACACTGGCGAAGTACATTGGGAAGTGAAATATCTTCTGGATTATCATCATAAGAATAGAGCGTCAGAACACTTCTGGAAAGGGTATTCATCATATCTCTGCTGGGTGCTTTCATAATAACATCCCGTACAAAGTTTGTAGGAAGCTGCCGCTGGGAAGCCAGAATAGCAGAAAATTCCTTTAATTCCTCCGGTGTAGGCAAAGTCCCAAACAGCAACAAATACGTTGCTTCTTCAAATCCAAACCTCTGTTCCTTTAAAAATCCCTCTGTTAAATCTTCAATGTTAATTCCCCGATAATATAACTCACCTTCACAGGGGATTTCTTTACCGTCCACCACTTTTTTAGATACAATATTGGAAATCTGTGTAAGACCTGCCAGGACACCTTTTCCGTTTAAATCTCTCAGTCCCCGTTTCACATCATATTTTCCATACAAGGACGGGTCAATCTTACTATGTTCCTTACATACTTCCGTAAGATTTTCGATTTCCGGAGTAACATTCATATTAAATTCTGACATTTTGAATTCCCCCTTTTCTCTTATTACTTTAGCACTATACTATGGTAACACAAGAAACCTTTTTATAGCAAGATTTTTTTCCTAAAAAATTTATAAACACGTATAAAAAAGAGACTGCCATCCATCCTGCGACAATCTCTTTCTCTCATGTTATTCTTTTAAATTCAGTCTTGCCAATGCATCTGCAAAAGCATTGTTCACTGGCTGGCTGGCTTCTTTTTTCTGCTTGTTAAGATAGCGCTGAACATCTTTTTTACTAACTCCTGCGCCTTCCTTTGCCCGTCTTTGCTGGAAGCTGGAAAGTTTCTCCTTATATCCACAGGTCTGGCAGATAAAGGTATCTTCCTTTCCCTTTACATACAGTTCCATCTTTCTATGACAGTTTGGACATCTGGCATTGGTTACTCTTGAAACAATCTCCCTGTGTCCGCACTCCCGGTCCTGGCACACCAGCATTTTACTGTTTTTCCCATTCACTGCCAGCATTCTCTTTCCACAGACCGGACATTTGGTATTGGTGAGATTTTCATGCCGGAAAGTTCCCTCTCCTGCTTGAATTTCCTGAATCAGTTCCTGGGTATAACCACGGATTTCACTTAAAAATACATCTTTTTTCAGTTTTCCCTCTGCTATTTTAGATAGCTTCATTTCCCAATCCGCTGTAAGCTCCGGTTTCTTCAAATCTTCCGGCACCAGCTCTAAAAGCTGCTTTGCTTTTGATGTAATATGAATCTCCTGTCCACGTTTTTCCATCAAAAAGGTGCCAAACAGTTTCTCAATAATATCTGCTCTGGTGGCTACGGTTCCCAGTCCTCCTGTTTCTCCCAGCGTCTTTGCTGCCTTTGCATCTTTGGTCTGCATATATTTTACCGGGTTTTCCATAGCAGACAGCAGGGTTGCTTCGCAAAACGGAGCCGGAGGTTTTGTTTTCCCCTGGGTCAGCTCTGCCCGTTCAATTTTCAAATGAGCCCCCTTTTCCGCTTCAGTAAGCTTCTGGAACTCTTCATCCTGCTCTCCTGCATCTTCCTCGTAAACCGCTTTCCACCCCTGGCTCTTTACAATTTTTCCTTTTGCGGTAAAGACTTCACCACCCGCTTCACCTTTCATAAGAATCTGCTCATATTCAAAGGGAGGGTATAAAACACTAAAAAATCTCCTTACCACTAAATCGTAAATTTTCCGTTCTTCATTGGTCATATGTTCCAACTGTACAAATTGCTCTGTGGGAATAATGGCATGATGGTCACTGACTTTTTTATCATCTACAAAAGATTTATTCACCTTTACCGGTTTCATGGACAATGCGCCTGCCATCTTTCGGTAAGGCCCCACTGCACAGGCTTTCAAACGCTCTTTTATGGTGGGAACCACATCGTTTCCTATAAATCTGGAATCTGTTCTTGGATAAGTAAGCACCTTATGATTCTCATACAAGCGCTGCATAATATTCAGCGTTTCCTTTGCAGAAAATCCAAATCTCTGGTTGGCATCTCTTTGAAGCTCTGTCAAGTCATAAAGTCCCGGAGAAACAGTTGTTTTCCTGCTTTTCTCCACAGATGTCACTGTCAGAACACCGTTTCCTGCCGCTGCTTTCACAGCCTCTATTCGTTCTTTATGAAAAGAGCGGGCACTTCCACTTTTTTTATCCTGCCAGATCCAGCGGTTTCCTCCTGCCCGTATGGTAAAACCATAGTATTCCTCTGGTTTGAAATTCCGTATTTCTTCTTCTCTGGCTGCAATCATAGCCAAGGTGGGCGTCTGCACTCTTCCACAGGACAACTGAGCATTATACTTACAGGTCAACGCTCTGGTAGCATTTATGCCCACCAGCCAGTCTGCTTCTGCGCGGGATACTGCAGCATCGTACAGCGGATTGTAATCTCGTCCGTCTCTTAAATGAGAAAAGCCTTCTCTGATTGCCTTATCAGTTACGGAAGAAATCCAAAGACGTTTAATGGGCTTTCTGCAGTTGGATTTTTCCAAAATCCAGCGTGCCACTAATTCTCCCTCACGTCCCGCATCTGTAGCAATAATAATCTCCCCTACATCTTTTCTGTAAAGCTGAGTTTTCACTGCCTGATACTGCTTATTGGTCTGGCGGATAACCACAAGCTCCATCTGTTCCGGCAGCATTGGAAGGTCCTGCATGTTCCATTCTTTGTACTTCTGGTTATATTCCTCCGGATCCGCCAAAGTTACAAGATGCCCAAGAGCCCAGGTAACCACGTACTTGTCCCCTTCCAATGCTCCATTTAACTTTTTGCTGCAATTTAAAACTCTTGCAATGTCTCTGGCCACAGAAGGTTTTTCTGCTAAAACAAGAGATTTCATATAATTATCTCCATTTCTGTCTACATTTTCTTCCCAAAAAATTCTGTTGTTTTCTTAACTTTTTCCATAACTTCCTGAAAAGCGTCTGGTGTCAGGGATTGTTTTCCATCACATAAGGCTTTTTCAGGATTGTTGTGTACCTCAATCATAACACCGTCTGCCCCTGCTGCAATAGCTGCCATGGTAAGCGGTTCCACCATGAACCGGATTCCCGCTGCATGGCTTGGATCTACAATAACCGGAAGGTGGGTTTTGGATTTCAGCATAGGAATTGCTGAAATGTCCAGAGTATTTCTCATAGAAGTCTCAAAGGTACGGATTCCCCGCTCACAGAGAATAACCTGTTCATTTCCCCCTGCCATAATGTACTCTGCACTCATCAACAGCTCTTCCAGGGTGTTTGCCATACCACGTTTCAAAAGAATGGGCTTTCTGATTTTTCCAAGTTCCTTTAACAACTGGAAGTTCTGCATGTTTCTGGTTCCTACCTGAATTACATCCACATCTTCAAATAAAGGAAGATGTTCTGCACTCATAATCTCTGTTACAATAGGCAGTCCTGTGGCTTTTTTTGCCTCCAGAAGCATTTTCAGCCCTTCATCTCCAAGTCCCTGGAAAGCATACGGGGAAGTTCTGGGTTTGAAGGCTCCTCCTCTTAAAAATCCGGCTCCTGCCTGTTTAACCCGCTCTGCAACCTCGGTCATCTGCTCTCTGGTCTCTATAGAACAGGGACCTGCAATTACCTGAAAATTCTCTCCGCCAATCTTTCTCCCCTGAATATCAAAAACAGAGGGTAATGGATGCATATTTTTGCTGGCCTTTTTATAAGGCTCTTTAATACGTTTCACAGACTCAATCACATCCAGGGCATTGAGCCAGTCTTCACTTACTTCTGTCGTATCTCCAATCAGGCCAATAAGAGAAGTATTCAGGCCTTCTGATAAATGTAATTTCAGTCCCTGTCCTATAAGCTGCTGTTTTAATTCTTCTACTTTTCTCTCATCTGCGCCTTGCTTTAATACTAAAATCATGGTTTCATCCTCCTTAAGTTAGGGTAATCATATCTTGCGTGTCATAATTTGTCAACAATCTTTTTCATAGCTAACTTATGTCCCTGATTCGCTGCGCACAAATACCAATGTTTCGCTTTTTCTAAATCTTTTTCTACATACAAACCTTCTTCATACATACTTGCCAAATTGTACTGTGCATCCCAATCTCCCTGTTCTGCTGCCAGTAAACACCAATAGAATGCTTTTTCAAAATTTCTTTCAACTCCGATTCCCTCTAAATAGCAGAATCCCACCTGACATTGTGCCAGAGGATAACTGGTCTCTTCTGCAATTTTCAAATACTCTTCAAAAAATTTATCAAACTGCTTCTTTTCCCAATATTGATCCAATGCTTCACATTGTTCCAATTCTTTACAAGGTTTATAATATTCACTCGCCATCTCTATTCTCCTTACTGCTTTTATGAAATCTGTCTGTTTCTTTCGCCATGATATTGTACCATGTCCGCCTCTTTATCACAATCACAAGAAAAGTGTATGTTTGCGTTGACATATTTTTTCCTTTTATATTATAATAATTTCAGAATATTTCTTATAGTTACTTTTGTTTTCACATTTTTACTCATTTTAGGAGGAACTTATGAATCATCACAGTCAGCTTGCCCACCAAGTGATCGAAGAAGTTCAAAAAGCAGTGATTGGAAAACAGGATTGTATTGAAAAGGTTATGATGGCTATTTTAAGCTCTGGTCATATTCTTCTGGAAGATATCCCTGGTGTGGGAAAAACAACCATGGCTCTTGCTTTTTCCAGAGTTTTGAATTTAAAAGAGAAACGGCTTACCTTTACTCCCGACGTATTGCCTGCAGATTTAACCGGATTTACCATGTATCGGAAAGAAACCAATAAATTTTATTACCAGCCTGGGGCTTTGATGTGCAACCTCTTTCTTGGCGATGAAATCAACCGTACTTCTCCCAAAACCCAGTCAGCTCTTCTGGAGGTTATGGAAGAGGGGCAGGTAAGTGTAGACGGTGTCACCCATGCTCTGCCAAAACCATTTATTGTCCTGGCAACTCAGAACCCTGCCGGTTCTGCCGGAACCCAATTACTGCCCCAGTCTCAGCTAGACCGGTTTACCATTTGTCTCAGTCTTGGCTATCCTGATATGGAAGAAGAAATTGCCATTTTGAAAGGAAGAATTTCCAGCAATCCTCTGGAAAACCTGCATCCTGTATTAGAAACCAGGGAGCTTTTGCTTCTCCAGGAAGAATGCCGCCAGATTTTTATTCATGACCGCATCTACCACTATATTTGCAGTCTGATGCAGGCAACCAGAGTCCACCCTATGGTGGAACTTGGCATCAGTCCAAGAGGCAGTCTTGCCCTTACCCATATGGCGCAGGCAGGCGCCTATCTCGCGGGAAGAAGCTATGTGACGCCAGAGGACGTGCAGCGGGTTTTCCAGGATGTCTGTCTTCACCGCCTCTGTCTCAATGCCAAAGCCAGAATCAGCCATGTAGACAGCCGCTGTGTACTGGAGGAGATTTCTAAAAGTACCCCTGTTCCTTCTGTTCGCAAGCATTATAAAGGAGACTCCTGATATGATTTCTAATATACTTTCCGTCTGCTTTTTGATGGTTTTGCTTTATGTGACAATTCTCTACAAAAGCACTGCCGCATGTGCCCTGATGCTGCTTCTGCTTCTTTGTATGATTCTGGGACTTGGGAAATTTCTCTATGCTGTTTTTTGTCTGAAATTCCGTTTCCCCACGGTGCTTGCAGAAACCTTTCAAAAAAACACCTGCCCTTTTACCATTCTGGTCAAAAATACAGGTTTTTTTCCTGTTTCCGGACTTTCTATGGATGTATGCCTTTTGGATGCTCAAAAAAATCTGGTAGAATCCAGTGTTTTGCACTTTTGCGTGCCTGGGAAAAAGACTACTCCCGTTTCCGGGACAGTCACCAGTAAACTTTATGGAAAATTTCAGATAGAAGGAAAAAATCTGCGTTTACACAGTTCTTTTTCCTTTTTGAATTTCCATCTCCCCGGAAAGTTCCGTTGCCAGGTATTCTTCTATCCCACAGCCATTCCTCTGGACGTTCGGATAAAAGAAACCACCCGGTATTTTGCTGCTGAGAGCCAGGGATTTGAAGAAATTCTTCCAGGAGGCGCTCTTCTTCCTTCCAATGAAATTCGCGAATTTCTTCCCGGAGACAAGATGCGTCAAATCCACTGGAAACTAAGCGCCAGAACAGGAAACATTTTAGTCCGTGATCTTGGACGACCTGAAGGCTTTCCGGTTCTTGTGTTTCTCCAGCTTCAGGCTCTGCCTCCAAAAGATTCTGCCCGGCAGTTTAGTTGTTTTCTGGAATTTGCGGTGTCCCTTAGCTTCTCCCTTTTTGAAGCCAGATGCCATCATTTCGTTATCTGGTTTGACGAAAAAAATCAGCGTCTGGTGCGCTATCCTGTGCGGACAGAAGAGGAACTCACCTTGTGTATCTATGCTCTGCTTCATGAAACTTTATATGAAGGTAAAAAAGATTTATATGACTTTTATACTGAAGAATATCCCGGTGATACTTATTGTACCCGCCTTGTTCTGTGTACTGATTTAACCCTTGGCTTTGACACCCAAAGCCCGTGTCCCTTTACGAATGACATGACCATTCCTGTATAAAAAGGAGGATGCCTCATGAAAAAAGAAAAAACGCCTTTAGTTTCCATACAGCCGAAAACAGTACAGCCTGTCACTGCCTGGCAACATGCAGTTTTGTTTTTATGCCGTTTTTTTCTGTACGTTTCTGCTTCTTTGGGCTTTCTGCTTTCTTTCTTATTCATCCTCTCCAAGCCCTGGAACTCAGAAGCTTTTGCTCCGTGGATTCTTGTATTCTCACTCTTTTTTACCATAGTCCAAAGTATTCCTAAACCCAAATACCAAAGAAGGCTTTTGCTTGGTTTCTTCATTTTGGGAGTTTTCCTCCTCTACCTGAAACATGAAAATTTCCTTCTGGAGATTCAGGCTTTTCTTGGGAAACTGAATCATATTTTTGAAGATAGCTATGGGATATCCTTATTTCCATCCTATGCTTTAAAAGGAGATGACTACCATCTGTTCCTGCCTGCAGCTACAGGTGTATTTTTGCTGCTTTTCTACCTTGCTGCTACAATCAAAAAAACCTTTTTCCTTCTTCTTTTGCTGCTTCTCCCTCCATCCCTGGATTTTTTGCTTAATGTGAATCCCTCTTTTGTTTCCTTTGGCTTTCTTCTGGCTGCGTTCTTATTTTGGAATGTTTTAAAGCAAAACCAGTCTCCTGGAATTTCTGCGCTGGCAGTTCCCTGCTGCACACTTTTCCTCTATTTTTTGTGCGCCCAGGTATTGGTTCCAACAGTTTCACAGCATCTTTTTCAATGGAGAAAGCCCCTTTATACAAAGGTAAATGAGCTCCGTACAGCCTTGTTTGAGCAAGCTTCTGATACTTCTGCGTCTTCGCGCCCAAAAGAACAGGTACGTTCCAGAGAATCTCTGAGCAATACCGCTCCTGTTCATAACAATGAAACGATGTTTTATTTTTCCTCAGATTCCCGTCCTTTAGAGTCCATCTATTTAAGAGGGTTCGTGGGAAAAACTTATACAGGCTCCCAGTGGAAATCTTGCGAAGACCAGCTCTTAGAGGATTTCCTGCACGCTAATAAGCGTGATTCCCAAGACAATATTTCATTATTACACAACATTCCCTTTGATACTGTAAAAAAGCAGAACAACAGCCTTTATGAAATGACTCTTTCTCCTGCTTTTTCTGCCTCTTACAGTTATCTTCCCTGGGGTGTCCAGATTCCTGATAACCTTGAAACCGGAGAATCTAATGAGTTAAAAAAGCCTTTTTCGAAATCCGTAAGCTTCTCTGGCATTCCCCTTGCCTTATCTGATGCCCAAATCCTGGAATCCCCTGGGCTTTCTTCGCGAAAAGCTGCAACAGAGAAACTCTACCATTCTTATGTAACAAAGCATTATCTGGAGATTCCAAAAAACAAGCTTTCTACCCTCTCAGAAGAAATCCAGAAGCTTCCTGTGTTCCAGTCCATGCCCAAGCAGCCTTCTGTTTCTCAGATTCAGGATGCAGCCCGGGAAATCCAGACTTTTCTCTGGGAGCATGCTTCTTACAGCCTGAATTTAGATCCTCTTCCCTTTGGCAATGAGTTTGTGGAAGATTTTCTGTTTCGTCAGCACCAAGGATTCTGTATTCATTTTGCTACTGCAGGTACTCTTTTATTCCGCATGTATGGAATTCCTGCCCGTTATGTCAGTGGTTATGTCATTCACCCACAGGATTTGCAGGCAACAGACAGTGGTTCCTATACCAGCCAGATTACAGATGCTTCTGCCCATGCCTGGACGGAAATCTATGTTGGAAAGGGCGGATGGATTCCCGTGGAAGTGACGCCCTCTGCCTCTGATACAACAGCTTCCATTCCCCAGAATCAGGAAGAGAGTTCTCAAAACCAGGCTCAGCCACCCAAACCGGTAGAAAAAGAACCCGAAGTTTCCCCTGAAACACCTGGGAAAAATCCCGAAAAAGGGAACGCCGCTCCCTCCCAAAAGGAAGAAAGCAAAGGGCAAAAAACGCCTTCTATTGTAACAGCCTTTTTGTCCATACTGCGCCTCTTGTTGCTTCTTTTTGTAGCAGTGACACTATTTTTTGCAGCCCTTCTTCTTTGGCGCACCCTTTGTTTCCGGAAGCATCTTGGCTACTTTGCCGTTTCTTCTTATGATTGTTTTCAAACTATTTTCAGAAGCCTATTAAAGCTCTGGGAACGTCTCTATGACTTCTCTTCTAAGGGACTGTCAGACCAGGAACTTTTCCTCTTGTTTACGGAAAGGCTTCCAAAAAAAGAGCAAAAAATCTTTCTGGAATTCTACCAGATGGCGGAAGGCTTCACCTTTGGGCAGGCGAAACCAGAGAAAAAACAACTGCGGGATTTGCGGACGGTTTATGGGATTTACAGAAAAAAACTGCTGAAAAACAGCAGTCCTTTCAGGCGGTTTTATATTGGTTATATATTAGGATGGTAACTGTTCCAGAATACCAATCACAATCTTTGCGCATTGTCTGGAAGCAGCCTCACAGTTTTTTTCAAAATTTTCTGCCCCTTTATGATCTGCTGTATCAGTAATGGTTCTTACACTTAAAAATGGAATCTCATTGACATAGCATACATGGGCTGCGCTGGTGGTTTCCATATCTACAGAAAGGGGCCCACAGGCTGCATTAATTTCTTCCCTTTTATCCTCCTCAATAAACTGTTCCCCTGTTACCATTCTGCCAAAAAGCATGGGAAAGGAGGTCTGGCTGCTATATTGCCTGGCAGCCAGAAGGAGATTCTCATCTGCACAAAAATAGTTCTCCTTCAGCCATGGGTGAAATTCTGTCAAAATATCCTCCGCCACATCATGATACATCATCTGCTTGGATACCACAGTGTCAAATAATTGTACGCTTTCATCCATTCCCCCTGCTGTTCCCGCATTTATCATGTGTGTTACCTGAAATTCATCAATTAAAATCTGCGCTGCAATGGCTGCATTTACTTTACAGACACCACTGTACACGGCAACTACAGGATGCTTACCTATCCTGCCTTTGTAAAACTTCAGCATTGCCTTTTCTATTGTTTACTCTATTTCTATATAGTTTAGAAACGGTTCTAATTCTGTATCGCTGGCACATAAAATCCCTATGTTTTTCATGCCTTTTCCTCCGCCTTTCCTTTTTAGTCCAATAGTCTCTCCAACAGTTGTTTTCGGTTGTTAATATAAAGCTCCGTAATCTGGTAACTGCTGGTCTCCTCATAGTCACAGGAATGCAATTTTCCTTCATCAAAGGTCAAAATTTCCGCTTCCGGCATCCCCAGTAAAATCGGGGAATGGGTCACAATAAAAAATTGCGCTCCTGCTTTTGCACATTCATGAATATTTATTAAAAGTGTCAGTTGTCTCTGGGGTGACAAAGCAGCCTCCGGCTCATCCAGCAAATACAGCCCATGAGGTCGAAACTGATTTTGAGCCAGGGTCAGAAAACTTTCTCCATGAGACTTTTCGTGATATTTTTGAGACGGATGGTCTGCATCCGCATAATCCATCTCTTTGGTTGCCACATTATAAAAACTCTCTGCTCTCAGAAAATATCCCCATCCGGGTCGATTACAGCTTCGCACAAGCCGGATAGCTTCACAAAGTTCCGAATGAGAATCAAAAGTAGAAAAGTGATAATTTCTGCTCCCCCCTTCCGGATTAAATCCAGCCGCTATGGCAATAGCTTCCAGCAAAGTGGACTTGCCACTGCCATTCTCCCCCACAAAAAAAGTGATGGGACTGGTAAATTCCAGACTTTTTAACTCATGTAAAGCCTCTATTTCCCTCAGGTAACTATAGGGGGCAATCCTCTTCCAGTCAATCGAAAGCCCTTTGATAAATTGCGTATTCATGACTCACCTCCAGTTTCTTTTATGGACATTTTTATATGAATTTATTATACGGAAAAACAACTCCCTGAACAAGAACTTTTCCTCTTGATTTTCTTCTATGTTTTGGTATACTGGAAACATAAATTCTATTTTTCTATGAACACTCTTAAATTCCTGACATTTCGTCAAATAATCCTTTTATCTTATCTTGAAAGTTGGTGATGCCTTTGAACTAAATATCCTTTCTTTGTGTTGCCTCAAAATCATATCTTTGTTAAAATAAAGGAGGAACTTATTTGGAACATTATTATTTAAATCGTAAGTATAAAGACAGACTGTTCCGTTTCATTTTCAGTGACAAGGGAAATTTGCTGCAGCTTTATAATGCCATCAATGACAGTCATTACAACAATCCTGATGACTTAGTTATTACAACCATTGATGACGTAGTCTATATGGGGATGAAAAATGACTTATCGTTTATTATTGATGATATCATGAGTCTTTATGAACATCAAAGCACCCACAGCCCCAACCTTCCCCTGCGTGGTCTCTTTTATTTCTCTGCCATGTACCGGAATTACATTGAACCCATGAAGCAAAAGCTTTATACAGATTCTCCCCTCAGGATTCATTTTCCAGTATATCTGGTATTTTACAATGGTTCCATGGAAGAACCGGAGCGTAAAGAAATTCCACTCAGTGACTTATTTATTCAGAATGGAAAAGGATTGCAGCCTGCTTTAGAATGCACTGCCCTTCTACTGAATATCAATGTTGGACATAATCAGGAACTCATGGAAAAATGCCGCATTTTAAAAGAGTATGCCCAGTTTATTCACACAATCCGCAGCAAAATTTCTGTAGGACTTCCATTTCAAGAAGCGGTAGAAACTGCAGTGGAAGATTGCATTTCCCAAAATATCCTGTCTGAGATACTACGTAAAAACAAGGCTGAGGTGATAGATATGATCTTAACAGAATATGACGAAAATGAATTCCGGGAATTCTTAAAAGAAGATTCCTGGAAAAAAGGCCACGAAGCTGGAGTACAGGACGGCATCAAAACTGGCATACGTGAGATAATTCGCACTTTCACAGAACTACAGCTTCCCAAAGAACAGCTTCTGGACAAATTAACGAACAGTTTTTCTCTTTCTGTGGAAGAGGCAGAAGAATATATAGAAAAATACAGTAAACTTTAAATGTATTGGCACTCCTTGAGCGCACGGAGTGCCAATATTAAAGTAATCTTAAAAGTTCCAGCGGACTCTCTGTCTGCTGAAACTCTGCCTTTCTCTGAGCTACATACCAAACTGCCTGCACTGCCTTCATTCCCATTTTCTCTGCTGCTTCCAATTCAAAACTTCCACCATCTCCCACATACAAACATTCCTGTGGAAACACTTGCAGTCTCTCCAGACATCTTTCAAAAATTGCAGCATCTGGTTTCTGTAATCCCTCATCATAGGACAGAAGCGGAACATCAAAATATGGATATAAAATACTCTTTTTAATAACCTTTGCCTCTTCGGAAAAACAATTACTGATTAATCCAATCTGAATTTTCCTTTCCTTCAGCGCACTCAGTAATGGTATAATTTCCTTGTGTAAATGGCAAAATAATTCTTCCTTTGTATGAATACGTTTTGCAGCTATATATCTTAATTTTTCTTCTGAATAGCTATTATTTTCTTTCAAAATCCGCTCTAATACTTCTTCAAAAGAAAGCTTTCCAATGGTTCTTTTGGTTTCGGTTTCTCTCCATATTTTTCTGAAATTCTCTTCTGAAATCCCTGCATCTTTCGCCATTTCCGCGCTGAAATATAAAGGACATTCATAATGAGTAATCAGGGTCTCATACATATCAAAAATCACTGCTTTTATCAATGTTTTCCTCCTCTGCGAATCCATCACAACTGCACTTTCTCAAACCTATATTTCTGTCTGATATCAGGATATTTTTCCCTGTCTACTTCGCTCATAAACATAGCCAAGGGTCTGGCACAGACTTTAAACGGTGTATATAATGCCTGGTAAATTACCAGACGTTCTCCTGTTTCTGTGTGTTGTGCAAATGCCAGTACCTTATAGAGATATTCTGAAGTTTTTTCTGAAACCCACTCTCTTTTAAAATGCTGTACAATATCTCCTTCCTGAATATCTCTGGTGGAAATCTCTTCTTTGCTCTCCGGTTCTGTATTAATTTCCACGTATTCTTCTTTATCCAGAGATACCGGCACTCCTGTTTTTCCTACAATATGAACGCCGCCATACCAGGTTCCGGTTGTTTCAAAAACATCTCCGATTTCATATTCTGATGAATATTCATCATTCTTTTTCATAATTCTGATTTTTCCCATTATATCCTCCTCATACACTTAAACTCAGCAATAGTTTGCTATATCTCACTGTTCTTCTCTCAATATCCTCTTGGGTAACGCCATAATAAAGATATAATTCCTGTGCTATTTTTCCCAGGGTTTTCATTCTCTTTTTGTTTCCTCTGTAAGAGATATCAAACATCTCCCAATGATAATCTACTGCGATTTCTATGGTCCCACCCTGATATTTTATTTCATATATATGAAAATCCATGGCAATCTCACAATCTGGTATTTCTTCCACCACTTTGCTACGCTGTCTTACCTTTTCCAAAAACGCATCCATGGCTTTCTTATCAGAGGTATCAGGATGTTCAATATCTCTCAGTTCTCCTAACAATTCCGGCTTATATTTCCAAATTACCCCTTCCTTCCAACACTTTTTTTGTTCTTCATAACGCCTTTGTGTGGTGCTGATTTCTGTTATATCATAGTGCTCTTTTGCATACTCTAACACTTCCTCCAGGGTATGACTTCCTGGGTGAATTCTCTTTTTCGCCTTCTTTTGTTTTCTTCTATAAATTGCATTCTTTATCCGCATTTTTACAGATTGTTTTCCTGTTTTTCCTGCAACAAACACACTGGTAGGACCATCTGAACCAACGATAATACTTATCGCTTCTTTCCGCATTTTCCCCACAAAACACTCCTTTTCTACTCCCTGTAATCTGTCCTGACAAAGGGTTTTTCAATCCTGGTCTCCACTAATTTTCCATATTTTTTCGGATGGCGGTATGTATTTCCATGAACCTCTGTTTCCCGGTATTTCCGCAATTGCTGTAAATCCAGCTCAGCAAGATAAATCCCCTCTTTTTCACCGGCCTGCAAAATGCAGGTATCCCTGGAGCCTTCCAGTTCCGGTAAGTAAACTATTCCATCAAAAACACTGGAACCTCCATTGCAGTCCGGCACAGTTCCCGGATAATTGCATGTAGCAATGGCTGTCATGTTCTCATAAGCTCTGCCCCGAAGCTGGGACAGACGATTAATTTCCATGGGGCAGGCGTTGGGAACCAGGATTAATTCTGCTCCCTTTAGCATAAGAATTCTCGCGCTTTCCGGAAACTCTCTGTCATAACAAATCATGGCTCCCACCTGCACTTCACCTGCTTCTGTGTCTAATGTTGTGACATAAAAATCCTCTCCTGGTGTCAGATTTGCCTCCACTGAAAAATCGCAGGTATGTACTTTTGCATACACCAGTTTTTGTACTCCATACCGGTCAAACAGAACCATGGAATTGCGTGGAAATGGCTCAAATTTCTCCAATAAAGTGACTCCGATTGCCATGTTCAGTTCTTTTGCCAGACTGCCAAAAGCATTCACAAAATCACTCTCAACCAGAATAGCTTCTGCCTGCCATTCTTTTACAGGCCTGTCATAAATTCTATAACCATTGCTCCACATTTCCGGAAACAGGGCAATATCCGCTCCCATTTCTTTTGCCTTTTTACAACACTCTATACCCTTTTCCAGATTCTCCTCCAGCGTTTTATCAGGCGCAATTTGCAGCAACGCAATTTTTAAAATACTCATATATCTGTCTCCCATAAACCTTTTTTACATGCAATTATTATACCACCCACCCCGTCTCCTCTCAATGAAAAAAACAGAGCCACCTCAGTAATTACTTCTGTCAAATACCGGATGGCTCTGTCTCTTACTCATTTTTAAATTGCTTCTGCTTTTTCAAACTGGCTGTTGTAGAGGTTTGCATAGAAGCCGCCCTCTGCCAGCAGGGAATCGTGAGTTCCCTGTTCAATAATATCTCCGTCTTTCATAACCAGAATCAAATCTGCGTCACGAATGGTAGAAAGTCTGTGTGCAATGACAAAGCTGGTTCTTCCCCGCATAAGATTATCCATAGCGCCCTGAATCTGCTCTTCTGTTCTGGTATCTACAGAAGAAGTTGCTTCATCCAGAATCAGAATCTTGTTGTCCGCCAGAATAGCTCTTGCAATGGTAAGAAGCTGCTTCTGTCCCTGGGAAATGTTGCTGGTTTCCTCATTGAGCATCATCTGGTAACCTCCCGGCTGGGACATAATGAAATGATGTGCATGGGCTGCCTTTGCTGCTGCTATGACTTCCTCATCTGTTGCATCCAGTCTTCCATAACGAATGTTTTCCATAATGGTTCCATGGAACAGCCAGGTATCCTGAAGCACCATACCAAACATTTCACGAAGCTGGCTTCTGTTAAAATCTTTCACATTGTGACCGTCTATGAGAATTTCCCCTGAATTTACATCATAGAACCGCATCAACAGTTTAATCATGGTAGTTTTTCCGGCTCCTGTGGGACCTACAATGGCTACCTTCTGTCCAGCCTTTACCACACCGCTAAAATCGTGAATAATCAGGCGGTCCGGATTATATCCAAAGGCCACATGGCGTGCTTCCACATTTCCCTGAATATTACTAATGTCCACCGGATGTTCTGCCACCTGGTCCTCTTCTTCCTCATCCAGAAATTCAAACACACGCTCTGCAGCAGCGGCAGATGATTGCAAAAGATTTGTAACCTGGGCAATCTGCTGGATAGGCTGTGTAAAGTTTCTTATATACTGGAAAAACGCCTGGATATCACCCACTGCAACTTTTCCTTTAATCACCATAACACCGCCAAGAAGGGCTACCATAACATATCCCAGATTTCCCACAAACTGCATAATAGGCATCATCATACCGGAGAAAAACTGGGAACGCCATGCAGAAGTATAAAGTTTTTCATTGGTTGCTTCAAATTCTTTTACTACGTCTTCCTCTTTGTTAAAGGCTTTTACCACATTCTGCCCACTGTAGATTTCCTCAATCTGACCGTTTACTTCACCCAGATATTTTTGCTGTGCCTGGAAATATTTCTGGGAACGTTTCATAACTTTTGAAATAATCAGCATGGAAATTGGCAGAATCAAAACAGCCGCCAGGGTCATCCATACATTAATGGAAAGCATCATAATAAAGACACCAACCAGCATGGTCACAGAAGTAATCAACTGTGTAAAACTCTGGTTAATACTGGTCTGCAAGGTATCCACATCATTGGTAATCCTGGACAAAATCTCTCCATGGGTTCTGCTTTCAAAATATTTCATGGGCAGGCGGTTAATCTTTTTGGAAATATCTTTTCTCAGACTATAAGTCACCTGATTAGAAATACCTGTCATAATCCATCCCTGAATAAAGGAAAAGGCAGAGCTTACCAGATAAAGTCCCAGAGTCCACAGCAGAATTTCACCGATTTTTCCAAAATTAATTCCGCTGCCTCCACTGATTTTTGACACCAGACCGTTGAAAAGTTCTGTAGTCGCTTTTCCTAAAATCTTTGGTCCGATAATGTTAAATATGGTGCTGCCAACTGCAAAAATCATCATGATTCCAAGCTGGATACGGTAACGTTTCATATACCGGAACAACCGTTTCATGGCACTTTTAAAATCCTTGGCCTTTTCACCGGACATGCCATGTCCGTGGCCATGACCCATTGGTCCTCTTGCTTTACTCATTGGCTAATTCCTCCTCTGATAGCTGTGACATGGCAATCTGACGGTAAACCTCACAGGAATTCAAAAGCTCTCTGTGCGTTCCCTGTCCAACCACACGTCCCTCATCCAGAACCAGAATCTTATCTGCATGGAGAATGGTACTGATTCTCTGAGCAACAATCAATGTAGTAGCATCTTTGGTTTCCTTTTTCAATGCCCGGCGCAAAACCACATCCGTCTTATAATCCAGGGCTGAAAAACTATCGTCAAAAATATAGATTTCCGGCTCTTTGGCAATGGCTCTTGCAATGGAAAGCCGCTGTTTCTGTCCCCCGGAAACATTGGTTCCACCCTGGGCAATGGCAGAATTTACACCATCTTCTTTTTCTTCAATAAATTCCCATGCCTGGGCAATTTGGGCAGCCTTTTTCACCTCTGCCTCTGTTGCTTCCTCTTTTCCATAGCGAATATTAGAATCAATGGTACCGGAGAACAGCACTGCCTTCTGCGGCACATAACCAATCCGTTCCCGTAAATCATGGAGTTTCAGATTTCTGATATCCACTCCATCTACCAAAATACGTCCTTCTGTCACATCAAAGAAACGTGGAATCAAATTTACCAGGGTACTCTTGCCGCTTCCTGTACTTCCAATAAAGGCTACGGTTTCCCCTTTTCTGGCAGTAAAATCAATGTCATGCAGCGTTTTTTCATCCGCTCCCGGATAAGAAAAGCTTACATGGTCAAACACAATCTGACCCTTCTTATCTTCCTGAACAGACTGTACTTCCTGGCTGTCCTGAATACTTACCTGGGTTTCCATCACCTCATTAATACGTTTTGCCGCCACATTGGCTCTTGGAATCATAATAGACATCATGGTAATCATAAGGAATGCCATAATAATCTGCATTGCATACTGCATAAATGCCATCATATTTCCCA
This sequence comes from Bacillota bacterium, assembly GCA_902363515.1. Lineage (GTDB taxonomy): Bacteria > Bacillota > Clostridia > Lachnospirales > Lachnospiraceae > Blautia. The sequence continues at coordinate 20,618 of CABJAN010000015.1, forward strand.
CCTGCATGGAACCTTCATTTACTGCATGAGCACCGTTCCAGACAATAAGAACCGTAACACCATTCATCAACAGCATCATAACCGGCATCATAAAGGTCATACAACGGTTTACAAAAAGATTGGTTTTCGTAAGCCTTGCATTGGCTTCTTCAAAACGCTCTTCCTCATGTTTTTCCCTGCTAAATGCCCGGACAACCGGCACACCGGTGAGAATCTCTCTGGAAACCAGGTTCAATTCATCAATTAAAAACTGCAGCCTGGTAAATTTCGGCATGGCAATCCGAAACAGCAGTACCACAAACAGCATAATTACCACTACCGCCAATGCCAGAATCCAGGTCATGGACGCATCGGTCTGAAACACCTTATAAACGCCGCCGATTCCCAGAATTGGCGCATACAGAACAATACGGAACAAAAGAGTAAACAACATCTGTACCTGCTGTACGTCATTGGTGCTTCTGGTAATCAAAGACGCTGTGGAGAACTGGTTCAGCTCCCTGCCGGAAAAAGAAATCACCTTTCTGTAAATGCTGTTTCTCAGATTCCGTCCCAGCACTGCCGCTACTCTTGCGGACAGGAAGGTCACTGCAATGGCTGCTGCCATAGCCAGAAAGGCCAGCCCCAGCATTTTTACGCCGCTCATGAGGATATACTCCATTTGCAGTTTATCCATATCAATATCCTGAGCCTCATATTCCTGCTCTACAAACAACACTGCGCTCTGGGTTACAATGGAATCCGGCATTTCTTCCAGTTCCTTTTTCATTTCCTCTGTCATGGTCTCTAGCTGTTCCTTTGGCATACTCTGAAAAACCTGGAACAAATCTGCTTCCTTGGGAAGTTTCATCTGTTCTTTGATTTTCTTTGTTTCTTCTGATTCTTCATCAGAAAGCCCTGTTACAACCAGCTCCGGGATTCCCAAAATCTGATTCAGTTCTTCCCGTTCTTCCTCTGTCACAGACTGAAGTTTATAAATTCCATCTTTATTCTTGTAAGCATCCAGCACCTCTTCTGCTTCTTCCTGTTCCAGAAAAAGCAGCAATTTATCCATGGATTCCTCTCTTATGGTTTCCGGCACTCCATCTTCCACACCTTTTTGCTGGATTCCCACATTAATAATTTTTGATGTGTAATCCGGCAAAGAAAGGTCGCAAAATGCCTGGACAAACAAGAGCGCCACAATCATCACAATATAATACCAACGCTCTTTCATATAATGAAACATTTTAAACATCTGTTTTCTCCTTTCCTGTTTCTTCTTTTTTCTCTGTCAGGTTCTCTATCATCTGGTCAAAGAAACGTTTCATTAAGCACTGCTCACCTTCTGTAAATCCCTGAAATACCAGCGCTTCTTTTTCCTCCACGCATTTCTTCACATTACAGATTACTGCTTTTCCCTGTGTTGTGAGATAAATCCTGCATCTTCTCTGGTCCTTTGCATCCTCCTGACGCTCTACCAGGCCGGATTTTTCTAACCGTTTCACAGATACTGCAACCGTAGGAGGGCTGATACCAAGCTCCTCTGAAATTTCCCGCTGGCTGAGTCCCTCATGGTCACTTAGGAGAATCATGAAGGGAACCTGTTTGGGATGAATCCCAATCTTCTGTAGTTCCTGAAAAGTTTCTCTGAAATACAGATGAGTAAGCTGCACCAATCGTCTGCGCAAACTATCATCTTCGTTTCCAATTTGCATCTTCTCTTCTCCTTTCTTTTTCGTTAGTCGACTAACTTATATTATGTCCATTCTGTAAAAAAATCAAGTTAAACTTCCATATTTTACATTTTTTTTAGAAACATCTCACAAAAATATAATTAGTCGGCTAATGATATCTTTTCCCTCTTGAACCAGACCTTTTCTGCTGTTATAATATTTTCATACTTTAAATCGAAAAGGTGGTAAATTTTATGAATCTTGTTTTAATCGGATTTATGGGAACCGGAAAAAGTACGGTGGCAGCATCTTTAAGCCGCAAGTATCATATGGAAATCATAGAAATGGATGAAGTTCTTGCCAGACAGGAGGGCATGTCTATTCCGGAAATTTTTCAGGTACATGGAGAGCCTTATTTTCGTAAACTGGAAACAGAACTTTTAAGAGACTTACAGAATTGCCAGAACAAAATCATTTCCTGTGGGGGCGGCGCTGCCTTAAGGGAAGAAAATGTAAAAGAAATGAAAAAGAACGGTAAGGTTGTCCTCTTAACTGCCAGCCCGGAAACCATCCTTAGCCGGACAAAGGCAGACACCTCCCGTCCTCTATTAAAAGACCGCAAAACGCCGGAAAGCATTGCCAGCCTTATGGAGCAGCGACAAGACAAATACCTGGCTGCCGCTGATTTTGTCATCTCTACCGATAACAAATCTGTGGCTGAAATCTGTCAGGAAATCGCCGAAAAACTACTGCTTTCTTGAAAGTGCAGGCCAGATGACGCAAAGCATGGTTACAAAACAGGCAGTTCCTCCAATAAAATTGGAAATGGGCTCTGCTAAGAATACTCCGGTTGCCCCAAGGCCTGCCACCCTGGGCAGCCACAAAGTCAGAGGAATCACAATGACAGCTTTCCGAAGCAGGGAGAAAAAAATGGCCTGCTTTGCTTTCCCAAGCCCTGTAAAGACACTCTGTCCTGCAAACTGTAATGACATAAAACAAAATCCAAAGAAATAAATCCGCATGGCAGGTACCCCAAGCTCCATAAGCTCTTCTCCTCCATTAAACAGGCAGATAAATACCTGTGGAATCAACAGCGTAATCACCCAGGCAATAGTAGTATATACCATACAAATCACAGACATAATTTTAATTCCCGATTTCACTCTTGTATATTCCCCGGCTCCGTAATTAAAGCCTAAAATCGGCTGTGTTCCCTGGGTCAGTCCACTGGCCGGAACACTTAACACCTCTCTTACAGAGTTTACAATAGTCATAATTCCCACGTACACATCCCCGCCATAGGATTGAAGAGTTACATTACAAACCACCTGGACGCCACAGTTGGTTGCCGCCATAATAAAGCCAGAAAGCCCCAGGCTTAAAATCTCTCCCATGCAGGGAAAATCCGGTTTCATAGAAGAAAGCCGAAGGCGAAGCAAGGTCTTCTTTCCGGTGAGAAACCGCACCACCCAAAGAGCTGATACCATCTGGGAAAGTACCGTTGCAATGGCAGCCCCCTTCACACCCATATGAAATACAAAAATAAATACAGGGTCCAGAATCAGATTCAGCACTGCTCCAATGAGTACGGTAAGCATTCCCATTTTTGCAAAGCCCTGACAATTAATAAATCCGTTCATGGAAAGGCTAATCATCACAAAAACCGTACCCAAAAGATAAATACTGATATAATCATTGGCATAGCCAAAGGTTGCCGGACTGGCGCCCAGGGCATATAACAGAGGCTCCTTCACCAAAAGTCCCATTCCAAGAAGCACCACACCCATAACCAGAGTCATAAGGAAAGAATTTCCCATAATGTGCTCTGCTCTCTTCTCATCTCCTTTTCCTCTGGCAATGGAGCAAAGAGGCGCTCCTCCTGTTCCAACCAGCAGGGAAAACGCGGTAATGGCTGTAATAATAGGAAAAGCAACTCCCACTCCTGTAAGAGCCGCCGAATCTGCTCCCGGAATCCTTCCAATGTACATTCTGTCCACAATATTGTACAAAACATTAATAAACTGCGCCACAATCAGAGGAAGGGACAGCCGGAGAATATTCCCCAGCATACTTCCCCTGGAAAAATCATGCTGCTCTTCTCTCATTTTTCTTCTTCCTGTTCCTTACTCTTACTTCCATGAATTTTCGCAAAATATTCCTGTATGTTCTTTTCGTATCCGTTCTCTGTAGGATGGTAAAATACCCTGCCGGAAAGCTCTGAAGGCAGATACTGCTGCTCTACATAATGATTGGGATAATCATGAGCATACTGATAGCCAATGCCATGTCCCAGCTTCCCTGCACCCTTATAATGAGAATCCTGAAGATGTACAGGAACTGTTGTTTTCGTACTTCTTACAGCTTCCAGAGCCTCATCCACAGCCAGGTAGGCTGCATTGCTCTTAGGCGCGCTTGCTACATAAGTTACTGCCTGAGCCAGAGGAATCCTTGCCTCCGGCATCCCAAGTCTTTCTACTGCCTGGGCTGCTGCCACTGCCACCTGCAAAGCCTGTGGGTCTGCGTTTCCCACATCCTCTGCAGCACAAATCATAATCCTGCGGGCAATAAATTTAATATCTTCCCCTGCATAGAGCATCTTTGCCAGATAAAACACCGCTGCATCCGGGTCTGACCCCCGCATACTCTTAATAAACGCAGAGATGGTATCATAGTGATTATCCCCGGTTTTGTCATACCGCACCACCCGCTTCTGAATACACTGGGAAGCGGTCTCCAAATCAATATGAATCTTCCCGTCCGGGCTTTTCTCTGTAGTAAGAATTCCCAGTTCCAGAGCATTTAAAGCAGCCCTGGCATCTCCCCCGGAAATATCTGCCAGAAAATCTCTGGCATCTTCATGAAGCACTGCCTGATAGCTTCCCATGCCTTTTTCCACATCTGTCACTGCCCGTTCCAGCAAGCTGCAAATATCTTCTTTTCCAAGAGGTTTTAACTCAAACACAATAGACCTGGAAATCAACGCCCCATTTACCTCAAAATAGGGATTCTCTGTAGTGGCTCCAATGAGAATTAAAGTTCCATCCTCCACAAAAGGAAGAAGATAATCCTGCTGTCCCTTATTAAACCGGTGAATCTCGTCAATGAACAAAATGGTTTTCTTTCCATACATGCCAAGATACTCCTGGGCCTCTTTTACCACCTCTTCCATATCCTTTTTCCCTGCAACCGTTGCATTTAACTGTTTAAACCTGGCGCTGGTGGTATTGGCAATGACCTTTGCCAGAGTGGTTTTCCCGGTTCCCGGAGGGCCATAGAAAATCACGCTTCCCAGTTTATCCGCCTTAATGGCCCGGTAAAGCAATTTATCCTTTCCAATGATGTGCTGCTGCCCTGCCACCTCTTCCAGAGTTACAGGACGCATTCTGGAGGCCAGCGGCGACTCATTCTCCAGGGTCTGTTCTTTCATATAATCAAATAAATCCATATGTATCTCCTATTCCAGCAGCAATTTATCCACTGTCACAAATTCATACCCCCGTTCCTTCAGAATATCCACAATCTGAAGCGCTGCTTCCACGGAGGTTTTATAAACATCATGCATTAAAATAATATCATCTTCTTCCACATCTTTCACTACCCTTTTTATAATTTTTTCCGTATTTTCTGTGGTCCAGTCCAGAGAATCAACATTCCATGACACCGGAATCATAGTCATATCTAAATCCAGATTTTTCCTCCATTCCCCAAAAGGCGGACGGACAAATGCAGTGCAGATGCCGGCGCTTTCATAAATTTTATTCCCAGTCTTTTGAATTTCCTGTTCTGCTTCTTTCTGGGAAAGCTCCTTTAAATTCACATGATGATAAGTATGATTGCCAATGAGATGCCCCTCTTTTTGCATTCTCTGCACAATTTCTTCATTACCCTCAATATTCTTTCCTATGAGAAAAAAGGTAGCGCAAATCCCCCGCTCCTTCAATCCGTCCAGCAGCATTTCCGTATAAACCATGTGCGGTCCGTCATCAAAAGTCAACGCTACCTTAGGATGCTCCCTGTTTGACAATTCCCCTACGGTTTCAACTGCCCGTTCCATTCCCTTTCCCTGAAAAAACATCCCAACAGCAGCAATCATCAGTCCCAATACCAAAATCCCTTTTTTCATGTTGCGCCTCATTTTCTTCGTTGATTCTATCATATGAATCTTGACACAGAGATATTGTCATTTTACAATGGGAAAGATAAAAAGATTGATTTCATAAGGAGCTTTTATGACACAGAGAAAAAAATTTATTGGTATCTGCTGTTTTCTTGGCATAACAGTGCTTCTGATATTTGCAGCCCTGTATCAGAAAAAAGAAAAAAAGCAGGAGCCGCTTTCTGCCACTGCTTTTAAATTAAATACCGTAGTTACTCTCACCCTCTATGATTCCAAAGATGAAAAACTGCTTCAGGAAGCTATGGACCTATGTGATGATTATGAACAGCTTTTCAGCCGCACTCTGGAAACCAGTGAGCTTTATCAGCTAAATCATGGCACGCTTCCCCTACAGGAACACGCCTATACCGTTTCTTCCGAAACCGCAGAACTTATTTCCAAAGGTCTGGAATACGGTGAGCTTTCCAAAGGCGCCTTTGACATTACCATAGGTCCTGTATCCTCTCTGTGGGATTTCACTTCCGAACAGAAAAAAGTCCCCACACAAGAAGAACTGGACGCTGCCCTTCCTCTGGTAAATTATCAGGATGTACAGGTTGCAAAGGAGCAGGTGACCTTTGCCAAAGAAGGCATGATGCTGGATCTTGGCGCCATTGCCAAGGGCTATATTGCTGACAGAATCAAAGACTTTCTTCTGGAACATGGAGTAAAGAGCGCCACTATTAACCTGGGCGGAAACGTACTTTGCGTGGGAAATAAACCGGATGGCAGTCCCTTCCGCATTGGTATCCAGAAACCCTTTGCAGATCGCAGCGAAACCATTGCAGTCATGGATATTACGGATAAATCTGTGGTATCTTCCGGAATTTATGAGCGGTATTTTGAGCAGGACGGAACCTTTTATCACCATATTTTAAATCCTGCTACGGGAATGCCCTATGACAATCATTTAGTCTCTGTAACCATTATTTCAGATAAATCCGTAGATGGAGACGGTCTTAGCACCTCCTGCTTTGCTCTTGGACTTGAGAAGGGAATGGATCTTGTAAACAGTCTGCCAGATGTCCAGGCTGTGTTTATTACGGATGATTATGAGATGCACTATAGCGATGGGTTTGAAGAAGAGATTAAGATGCAGGCTGTGAAAGAATAAAAAATTTGAAGTTAAAAAGAACGGTACAGACTTATGGATAACATTCACAAGTCTGCACCGTTTTTCTATCTTTTAATAAATACTCAAAATCATATAAATAAATCCCATTGCCAGCATTTCCACCGGAAGGCCTTTATACGCCCTGCTGGTTCGCGCAAATTTCAAAGTTACCTTCACGGACATGAATAAGATAACCGGGACTGCAATGGTCCAAATCTGTCCTAAAAGGGCTCCAAAACTTTCCATGGTAAAGGGACGCATAAACACTGCCAGAGGAATTACCAGAAGAAGGCTGTGTGTATTGGCGCTTTTTTTCTTCAGAACTCCATTGGTAAAGGCAAGTGTCATACCTGCAGTAAGGAAGCCAAACATGGTGTCCTGGAAAATCTTAGACTGGAATTCGCCCTGATAAATGCTGTTGCCGAAAATAGTTCCCGCGCCGAAAAATTCTCTTGCAACTGCCAGAAGAACCCAGAATCCCCAGGCAATGGCACATTCCCAGAAAAGCTCTCCATATTCTCCGTCAATGTCTCCTGTAAGCACATGTTTCACCACAAAAAGTCCCAAAATACAGGTCATAATCCACATTCCTGTATTGTCAACCGGAATTCCAAGAGTAGTAAATCCAACCAGGAATACAGAAGCGCACACAGCTACGGTCCCTATGCATACACATAAATACAGACTCCATTTAGGAACCCAGTCTTTTAACAGATTCCTCAGAACTTCTGCAAAAACTGTGGTTAGAAGCACCAAAATTCCTGCTGCAAAGGCCTCTTTCATTCCCGCAGAAAACAGCACGATTCCAAAAGCAAATGCTTCTGCCGGATATTTTAACTTCATATCGTATCCTCCGCTTTTCTTATTTCACTGTCTGCAAAAATGCATAAGCATCATTGATTCCTGTTACTGCCGCTGTGGAAGAAATGGTAGCGCCGGACACTGCATCTACCTGTGTTCCTTCTGCAGGAGTTTCTGCTTCCTGCTCTTCTGTTTCTTCGATTCCGGCAGCCTGGTTCAGACACTGCTGTGCCAAATCTACAAATCCGCCTACAGAAATGCTCACACCGGATACTGCATCTGTTTTGCCCTGCTCATTGAGTTTCGCAAAGTCTAAGGACTGATTCTCTACCAAAGCTGCTGCCATAGCTTCTGCCTGTTCCTTCCAGGTTGGACCGTTTTCTGTCATCACATACTCTCCATTTTCAGACAGTACACTTTTCTTGCTTCCGTCTTCTCCTACAGACTCCCATACCACTTCGGTAATTTTTCCGTCTTTTACGGTCATGTTCACCTGGTCTGTATAGCCATCTGTCGGCTCACCTTTTGCTTCATAGGTTCCATCCTGTAAAACCGGTGTTTCTGTAATGCCTGCAGCTTCCTTCATACACTGCTGAGCCAAGTCTACAAATCCGCCTACAGAAATGCTCACGCCCGATACTGCATCGGTTTTTCCCTGCTCATCCAGCTTTGCAAAATCCAGTGACTGATTCTCTACTAAGGCTGCTGCCATAGCTTCCGCCTGTTCCTTCCAGGTTGGACCGTCTTCTGTCATGACATATTCTCCATTTTCAGACAGCACGCTTTTCTTGCTTCCATCTTCTCCTACGGATTCCCATACCACTTCCGTAATCTTTCCGTCTTTTACAGTCATGTTCACCTGGTCTGTATAACCATCCATTGGTTCGCCTTTTGCTTCATAAGTTCCGTCTGCAAAAACAGCGTCCTTTAATTCCTCTGTGCTGTTTTCTTCCTGGCTGTCGCCCTCCAGCTTCATGCCAGGCAGAACCACCGGAGCTTTTACACCTTCAAACTGGCTTAAAAATTCTGCATCTGCAATCTTAGCGCCCAGACCTTCTGTTTCATTCTGTTCTGTGACTTCTACTTTTGTCACGGTTTCTCCTTTTTCATCAAAAGAAACATTCATGACAATATCGCTGGCATAGCCTTTTTTCTTCACAGTAACCACATAACCTTTGTCTGTTTTTACCGCTTTCTGAATGTTCTCAGCGCCTTTCGTATCCAGTTCTTCCAGAACCTTCGCTTCTTTAGACGCATCTCCTGCTCCTGTATCCTGCGCCAGTGCCTTTGAGCCTAAAATCACTCCAAAAGAAAGAGCTGTCACCACAACCAGGGCAAGAAGCCCTCTTACATTTTTATTTTTCATCTATTCTTCCTCCAATTTAAGCCTCTTTTTTCTGAAATTCCATATACATGCTTTTGATACACCAGGGACAGCATTCCTGCCATACAGTTTGCTGTTAAAATACCAAAGCAGATTCCCTCCGGATAAACACTGAAAATACGGATTGCCGCAGTAATCACACCTGCTGTCACTGCATACAGAAGTTTTCCTCTTCTGGACACAAAGGCATAGTCAGATAACATATAGCATCCTCCCATGATCAGTCCGCCTCCGAAAAGATTCAGGAGAATATCACCTGTAAAAAGTCCTTCCGGGCCAAAAACAAAGGTCAGCACTACCACAGTTCCAATATAGGTAAGACATGCTTCTGCATTGACAATCCCCTTATAGCACATATATGCAAAGCCGGCCAGCAACAACAGTTTGCTGGTCTCACCCATGGCTCCCGGTGTCTCTCCTAAAAACATCTGCAGGTAGCTGTAGCCCTGCTCTCCGCCTATTTTCACCGCACCTAAAACCGTTGCCGCAGATACAGCGTCTGTTTCTAAAGTTCTTGGAGCAACATACTGCATCACCGCACCCGGCCATGCAACCATGGTTAAAAGTCTTCCCATCAATGCCGGATTGACAAAGTTATTTCCGATTCCACCAAACATCTGCTTTACAACCAGAATACTGAATACATCTGCTGCCACCAGGGTCCATATGGGAACTGTAATCGGCATGTTCAGTACCAGCAAAAGTCCGGTAACCACAGCACTGAAATCTCCTGCTGTTACCTGTTTTTTCGTTAATTTCTGCCAGAAAAATTCTGTAAGAACACATACCGTAATGGAAAGCCCTGCCAGATATAAAGCCCTGATACCAAAAAAGTAAATCGCGCCAAGAAGAGCCGGAACCAGGGAAATGGACACATTCATCATGACGTTTCTGGTTGTCCGCTCTGTACGAATATGAGGTCCGTTAATCACTCTTGTCTGACTCATGCTTTCTTCACCGCCCTTTCACGCATTCTCTGTTTCACCATGTCTCTTGCCATTCTGGTCCGCACAGAAAGTTCTCTTTTTGCCGGACAGATATAAGAGCAGCATCCACAGGCAATACATTCACTGGCATGAAGCTGTTCGCACAAATCATAATCTTCCTCTAAAAAAGCGTATTCAATCTGATAAGGCACCAATCCTGCCGGACACACATTTGCGCAGCCTGAGCAGCGGATACAGGGCTGTTCCTCCTGTTTGCTGTCTGGCAGTACCAGAATGCCGGAAGTGTTTTTTGTCACATAAAATAACTCTTCTTCTCCATTCCAGTCAGAAGCCACACAAGGTCCTGTCATAGGTCCTCCTGCAATAATCCTATTCTCTTTCACAGTAACGCCACCGCAAAGCTCTACTAATTCCTTTGCAGAGGTTCCAATGGGAACCAGATAATTACCAGGTTGTTTTACACAGCCTGTTACCGTAACATTTCTCCTAATCAGAGGAATTCCTCCCAGTATCATGTCGGCTGCGGCTTTGGCTGTTCCAATGTTAGAAACAATCACTCCTACGTCCGCCGGAAGCCCCCCTGCCGGTACTTCTTTTTTTACAACCGCCTGAATGAGCTGGCGCTCTCCTCCCTGGGGATATTGGGTAGGCAGTTCTTCCACCCGGATATTTGCAAAACCTTTTTTATCCGGCATCGTTCCTGCCTGTGTCAGCAATTCCTTCAAGGTACGGATAGCCTCCGGTTTATTATCTTCAATGCAAATGACAGCCTCTTTTGCACCGGATGCTTTAAACAGTAATGCCACACCGTTTAGCAGTGCAAAACTCTGCTCCATCATTAATCTGTAATCGCAGGTAAGAAACGGTTCGCATTCCACGCCATTAATCAGCAGTGTAGTAATTTCCTTATCTGTCTCATATTTCTTATGAGTCGGAAATCCCGCTCCCCCCATGCCGGTAAGACCGCCATCCCGGATAGCTGCCAGAATCTCTTCTCTGGAAATCTCGTCCATGTTCACAAGCTCTGTTTCATAGGCTTTCTTAGTATCAGCAGATTCCTGGTTTTGGTCTCTCTCTACAATACAGGCCAAAATCTTTCTTCCCTGATTCATCACTTCCTTCACCTCCAGGACTTCTCCTGTTACACTTGCGTGAAGAGGCGCTGCCATAAAGGCTTCTGCAGTTCCGATCAAATCCCCTGCTTTTACCTTATCTTTGGGTTTGACCAAAAGTCTGCATGTTCCTCCAAAAGACTGTTCTGATAAAATAGTCACAGTCTTTGGCCAATATTCCTGAACAGGCAGGTTCATGGTCATGAGTTTATCATAACCATCTGTGGGATGAATTCCGCCGGGAAATTTACTTGTTTTCTTTTTCCACATACCCTGTCTTCCTCCACTTTTCTTCGTTAAATAATTGACATGCCCTAATAAAATAACATATTGTACTTATTTTGGCAAGTTTATTTTCCCATATTAAAAAGAAAAAGTCATGGTATTTTCTGGATATGGGTATCCACATTTACCATGACTGTTCTAATTCATTTTTCTTATAAGAATAACTGATTTTCTTTTCTATCTGCACACGCTTTTTTCATTTTTAGTGATGCCAGTTTGACTTTTAGTTTACTAACTTTCCTGGCCTTTACAGGACAGTTCTCTACACACCGCATACAGGAAATACATTTGCTCTTGTCTGTTTTCCGAAGCTCCTGAGCAGAAATAGCCCCTACGGGACAGAGACGTGCACAAAGTCCACATTCTGTACACTGCTTACTTGCCTTTGGTTTCAGCGGTACTCCTTTATAGCTACGGTAGGGTTTCTTACCAGGTACCGTACTTCCTTCTTTTTCGTGTCCTGTCCTAATTTTTTCCACAAGCTTTATTGCAAACTGTTTTAATTCCTGTCTATCTTTTTTATCCGGTCTTTTTGTTGCAAACTGATGCATAATAGAGTGTTCTGCTACTGCTGATACTGCTCCCGTCACAAAGAAACCACATTTTTCTACTTGTTCCTTTAATTCTAAAAGCGTATCCTCATATGCTCGGTTTCCATATACTGCAACCAAGATAGCTGTAGCCTGATTCCCTTTCATTTTCTTCATACGCTCCAAAGCCGGCTCTGGTACCCTGCCTCCATAGGAAGGAACACCGAAAATACAAATATCCTCTTCTTTAAACGCTCTTACATTTTCTCCTGAGCTTTGCTTACTTAAATCAATTTCCCCATAATTTCCAAATTCTTTGGCCAGTATCTTTACAATTTTTTCTGTATTTCTTGTAGGGCTAAAATAAATGGCATATACACTCATAATAACGCTACCCCTTTCTGTTGTTTATAAATAAACAATTATACTGGTTTTCGACGAAAATTTCAACAAAAAAAGAGACTATCTTTTAATTTGATAGCCTCTTTCTCAAAATTTCATTAAGCTAATTTAGATTTTGCCAGTTCTGCTAATGTAGCGAATCCCTGTGCATCGTTGATTGCCATGTCAGCTAATACTTTTCTGTTCAGGTCAACGTTAGCCAGTTTTAATCCGTACATGAATTTGCTGTAGGATAAACCGTTCATTCTTGCAGCAGCATTGATACGAGCAATCCAAAGCTGTCTGAACTGACGTTTTCTCTGTTTTCTGCCTGCATACTGGCTTGTAAGAGCTCTCATTACAGACTGTTTTGCTACTCTGTACTGTTTAGAACGAGCGCCTCTGTAGCCCTTTGCCATTTTTAATACTCTATTGTGTTTTTTCTTAGCGTTTAAACCGCCTTTAATTCTTGCCATTCTTAATTTCCTCCTATAATTACAATTCTGTGACTTTCACCTTTACCTACAAGCAAATTACATGTAAGGTAAAATTTTCTTGATGCTCTTTACGTTTGTTGCGTCTGTCATAGCTGCTTTTCTAAGATTTCTCTTTCTCTTCTGAGATTTCTTTGTTAAGATATGGCTTTTGTAGGCTTTATTTCTTTTTAATTTACCTGTTCCTGTTGTTTTGAAGCGCTTTGCAGCGGCTTTTGTTGTTTTCATTTTTGGCATGTTTATGTCCTCCTTAAACTCTTTTTCTTATTAACGTTTTTCTGTCAAAAACATAGTCATGCTTCTGCCTTCTACCTTCGGTGCTTTTTCCACAACCGCAATGTCGGACAGAATCTCAGCGAACTTATCCAGGATATGTTTGCTGCTCTGCATATGTGCCATTTCTCTGCCCCTGAAACGCAGGGTGACTTTGACTTTATTTCCTTTTGTAAGGAACTTTCTGGCGTTGTTGACCTTTGTGTTCAAATCGTTTTCCTCAATATTTGGGGATAAACGCACTTCTTTAATTTCTATGGTTTTCTGTTTCTTTTTAGCTTCTTTTTCTTTTCTGGCTAATTCGTACTTATACTTGCCATAGTCAATTATTTTACAAACCGGCGGCTTTGCTGTAGGAGCAATCTTTACAAGATCCAAGCCTGCTTCCATTGCATGTTTCTGCGCATCTCTGGCGGACATGATTCCAAGCTGTTCCCCGTTTGCGCCAATAAGACGTACTTCTCTGTCTCTGATTTGTTCGTTGATCATTAAATCGCTAATAGTAGTGCACCTCCATAATATTGATAACCACTTGTTCCAGGCCCTCAAGCCATCCCAATCGTTTAAAGAAGAAAGAAAGAAAAAAGTGAATAGTCTGTGCAGAATCTGCAATACTATCCACCTGTTATCCCATAAAAAAACGCTTTGCGCCTCATTATTTACATATAAACCATTAGTCACGCTATTGTGCTAAGGTGAGAGTGGATACTCTGCTTTCTTTTTCTTCAGACCTTGATACTATAGCATATTCCCGTTCTTACGTCAAGTAATTTAAGAATTTTTATATTTTCTTTATTTTTGTAAAGAAAAATCTTGTTTTTTCTTATATTCAATGGCATAATGAATCCTAAGCATCCTGTTTTGGACGTTAATATTATATCACTCCAAAACGGGAAACTAATAAATTCATCATAGAAGGAGATTGTTATGGACAAAAAACGAGGAACATTTTCAAGCAAGATGGGCTTTGTCCTTGCTGCTGCCGGCTCTGCAGTAGGTCTTGGAAATCTCTGGAGATTTCCATATCTGGCAGCAAAATATGGCGGGGGCATTTTTCTGCTGGTGTACTTAATACTGGCTGTTACTTTTGGTTTTACTCTGATGATTACAGAAATTGCTATTGGGCGAAAAACCGGCGTCAGCGCTATCGGCGCTTTTAAAAAGCTGGATAAGCGTTTTGGATTTGTAGGCGTTCTGGCCTGCGTAGTTCCATTTATTATTACCCCTTACTACTGCGTCATCGGTGGATGGGTTATCAAATATCTGGTCACATTCGTAACCGGACAGGTAAGCGCTGCAGCCGGAGACGATTTTTTCACAGGCTTTACCAGTGAATCCGTTTCCCCTATAATCTGGTTTGCAGTTTTCATTCTGCTGACTTCCGTCATTGTAATCTTTGGCGTAGAAAAAGGGATTGAACGGGCAAGCCGTTTCATGATGCCGCTGCTGGTAGTATTAATCGTTGGAATCTGCATCTTCTGCGTTACCAGACCGGGAGCTGCTGAAGGCGTGAAGTATTATCTGCTTCCTGATTTTTCTAAATTTTCTGCCACAACCGTATTGGCTGCCATGGGACAGTTGTTCTACTCCATGTCACTTGCCATGGGTATTATGATTACATATGGTTCTTATATGAAGAAAGACAGTCATCTGGAAACTTCTGTACGCCAGATTGAGATTTTCGATACTGCTATTGCTTTCCTGGCTGGTCTTCTGATTGTTCCGTCTGTATTCGTATTCTCCGGCGGAGACGAAGCAGCCCTTGGAAAAGGACCTTCCTTAATGTTTATTACCCTTCCAAAAGTGTTTAACGATATGACTCTTGGCGGTGTAATTGGCGCTGTATTCTTCTTATTGGTATTATTTGCAGCCCTGACCTCTTCCATTTCCCTGATGGAAACTAATGTTTCTATTATCCGGGATAAATTGGGCTGGAGCCGCAAAAAAGCAACTGTAATCATTACGGTTTATGTTTTAATTCTGGGCGCTATTGTTTCTCTTGGTTTTGGGCCGCTTGGCTTTATCAAGATTCTGGGACTGGGACTTCTGGACTTCTTTGACTTTATCAGCAACAGTGTTCTGATGCCTATTGTAGCAATCCTGACCTGTATCTGTATTGGTCACTTTGTAGGTCCTAAGACGGTTTCCGATGAAGTAGAATTGAATGGTTCCTTTAAAATGAAAAAGTTCTATACGATTATGTTGAAATGGATCGCACCTGTATGCCTGGTACTGGTTCTGATTTTTGCAGTATCGGAAGCCATGGGATGGATTAGTGTTTAAGCAGTAAAAAAGAACAACAGAAGCCGGGATTTTCTCCCGCTCCTGTTGTTCTTTTTTTACTGTCTTTGAAAGCTGCCGCAGCAAGTCTCGTCACACTTGCAGGCGCTTGTACCTGTAATAGTAATTTTATCTGCATGGCACTTTTCCTGCTTATTAAAGGTACATTCACAGGCTTTGCAGTCTACGGCAATGGTCTTACATCCGCATCCTGTGTCTACGCTGTTTTTTGCACTTCCTTTTTTCTCTACGAAACTTCTGCAACAGGTTTCATCTGCTGTCTGGGCGGTATCTCCGTCCACCAGAATATCTCCCTTGGAACAATACTCGTTTTTATTATACACACATGTTTTTGCTGTACAACTTAATGCTGGCATCATTCTACCTCCTGAATTCATATTTTATCAGTGATAGTATCTCTCCATTTTCCAAGTTTATTCCAAAATTCTTAATTTTTTAATTTTCTATTTTCTTTCCCTGTGCATCTACTTCGATTTTCCGGATTTCTTTTGTACGGATTTCCTTGCAGATTGCATTTACAAATTCATCCAGCGGTTTCTGTCCTTCATCTCCTAAGTAACGGCTTCTCACAGAAACAACCTGGTCTTCTTCCTCTTTCGCACCTACTACCAGCATATAAGGAACTTTGGCAAGACGTGCTTCACGAATCTTATATCCAATCTTTTCAGAACGTCCGTCAACGCTGGAGCGGATTCCATTTGCCTTTAATTCTTTCTGCACTTTTTCTGCATAGTCTGTGTATTTTTCAGAAATCGGAAGTACACGTACCTGTTCCGGACAAAGCCATGTTGGGAACATACCTGCATATTTTTCTGTCAGCCATGCCAGTGTTCTTTCGTAGCATCCGATAGAAGTTCTGTGGATAATATATGGGCGGACTTTCTCCCCTTTTTCATCAATGAAGTACATATCAAACTGCTCTGCAAGAAGTGCATCCCACTGAATGGTAATCATAGTATCTTCTTTTCCATATACATTCTTGGCATTGATATCAACCTTTGGTCCGTAGAATGCAGCTTCTCCCACATCCTCCACAAACGGAATACCAAGCTCTGTCAGAACGTTTCTGATATGTCCTTCTGTTTCTTCCCAGACTTCCGGTTCTCCAATATATTTTTCTTTGTTTTCCGGATCCCATTTTGACAGATGGTAAGTAACATCTTCCTCTACGCCCAGAGTTTCAAGACAATGTTTTGCCAGAGCCAGACAGCCCTTGAACTCTTCTACCATCTGGTCAGGACGCACAATCAGATGTCCTTCTGAAATAGTAAACTGACGTACACGTGTCAGACCATGCATTTCACCGGAATCTTCATTTCTGAACAAAGTAGAAGTCTCACCATAGCGGATAGGCAGCTCTCTGTAAGAATGCTGGCTTGCTTTGTATACATAATACTGGAATGGGCAGGTCATAGGACGCAGCGCAAACACTTCCTTATCCTTTTCTTCATCTCCCAGTACAAACATTCCGTCTTTATAATGATCCCAGTGTCCAGAAATCTTATACAGATCACTCTTTGCCATAAGCGGTGTTTTTGTACGCACATAGCCCCATTCATTATCCTCCAGGTCTTCAATCCATCTCTGGAGTTCTTTCATCATAATCACACCTTTTGGCATGATAAGTGGAAGTCCCTGTCCGATTACATCTACCGTTGTAAACAGCTCCATCTCTCTTCCCAGTTTGTTGTGGTCACGTTTTTTTGCTTCCTCCAACTGTTCCAGATATGCATTTAACTCATCTTTCTTTCCAAATGCTGTTCCGTAAATACGGGAGAACATCTTATTCTTCTCATTTCCTCTCCAGTAAGCACCTGAAGAAGAAATCAGCTTAAACGCTTTGATATTTTTTGTACTCATCAGGTGAGGACCTGCACACAGGTCTACAAAATCTCCCTGGGAATAGAAAGAAATTTCTGCATCTTCCGGAAGATCCTGAATCAATTCTACTTTGTAAGACTCGCCTTTTTCTTCCATGAATTTAATCGCTTCTGCTCTTGGAAGTGTATAACGCTCAATTTTTGCACCTTTTTTGATGATTTTTTTCATTTCTTTTTCCAGTGCATCTAACTCTTCTCTGCTGAAGGATTCGTGATCAAAATCATAGTAGAATCCAGTATCAATGGAAGGTCCGATTGCAAGTTTTGCATCTGGATACAGATTTTTCACTGCTTCTGCCAGTACATGGGAAGTAGTATGGCGAAGAGCTGCCAGACCTTTCTCATCATTGGCTGTGAGAATGTTCAGTTCACAATCCTTGTCCACTACGGTTCTTAAATCTACCACTTCTCCGTTAATTTCTCCCGCACATGCTGCCCGTGCCAGCCCTTCGCTGATATCCAGGGCAATCTCATATACAGATTTTGCTTCTGCATATTCTTTTTTTAATCCGTCTTTTAAAGTAATGATCATGTTTCTTCTCCTTTCTTAAGTCCTGCAGAGGTACGCATCCCTTTTATAAAACCAAAAAGCCCGTCCCCTGCAGTCGTTTCCAGACTGCAAGGGACGGGCATATTTACATGTTACCCGCGGTTCCACCCTTTTTGTTCAAAGCTTTTGCTTTGGTAACCACTTCATTTGATGATAACGGAATCACCGGACCGGATTAGGGCCACTCAGAGGTAGTTTTCAAATGTTTCCGTGACAGAACGCTTCCAGCATCTGCGCTCCTCTCTGGGACCTTCCACATCCTACTCTTCTCGTCAACGTGTTTTCTATATGTCCATATTATAGCTTTTTAAAGGGATTTGTCAACCACTAACTTCACAGATTTCCCGCCAGTTTATCCTTCACCACACCGAAAAATTCCCGCATCAGATAGTTCATTTGAAGGAATGTATTACTCTTTGCTGGAATTCCCTGGATCTGGCAATTCATCTTCTTCCTGGCAATGGCTGTGCCACGGTAAATATGAAAATTATTGGTAACAATTCCTGTCTTTATTTCCTTTTGCTCTGTTTCTTTTCGGCTGTCCGCCTGTAGCAATGCATAGGAATAGGCAATGTTCTCCTGGGTACTGGTTGATTTATTTTCTTCTATGAGCCTTTCTTCTGAAATCCCCAGCTTTTCCAGTTCCTGTCTCATGCACTGGGCCTCTGATATGTCCTCTCCTGTGCCTTTTCCTCCTGAAAGAATGGCTCTTGTTTTCGGATTTCCCTTCAAATATTCAGCAGCTTCCCAAATCCGGTGAGAAAGAGCAAGACTGGGGCGGTTTCCTTTTACCTGCGCTCCAAGCACCACTATGTAATCAAGTCCCGGTTCTGGTTTCTGAAGCATAGCGCCCACAATCAAACCTTCCACAAACAGAAACAGCGCCAATCCACCACCCACACATACAACCCCTGCAATTTTCAGCCCCATAGGAGTCTGAAGATGTCTATGCAGCACCCAGGCGGCTGCCAGAAAACAGGCTCCAAGCCCTGCCCAGAAGAAAGGAAATTTTGATGACCATCCTGCATAGGCAACAATTCCAACAAAATATCCAAGACTTAAAAGCCCCAAAAGAATCATTATTTTTTCTGCCATAATTCCTCCTGTCTAAAAACAATTCTAATCCAAAGTAAGAAAAAACCTTCTCACAGTACAGTTCATGTCTTATGAGAAGGTTCTGTCAGATTCTATTTTGTTCTGAAAATTATTTTCTTCCACAGCAGTGTTTGTATTTTTTGCCGCTTCCGCATGGACAAGGATCATTACGTCCAATTTTTGGTCCTTTTACAACTGTTCCGGATTTTTTCTGTTCCTTATACAGTTCTTTTCTCTTTTCTTCAGAGAAAATGCTGTTCCACTGTGGCAGTTCATACAGCCAGTCTGCTTTTGCATCCACCATATTCTTGTACAGAGTTTCCAGGTCATAACCCAGATTTACTTCTGTGTTTTCGTCCATTTCCTCGATTGGGTTTGGAACTTTTAAGCTGTCATTAATACCATCCAGGAAACCTACCATAGTCAATACTTCTACTTCGTATTTCTCTGCCAGTTCTTTTACAGTTCCTTTTACGACTTCTTTTGGATTGCTGAGAAGCTTCTCATAAATTCCTTTCTCAATCATAAAGTAGTCTGTCCAGAATTTCTGAAGCTGTGCTCTGTCTGTCTGCTGAGAATATGCAATCTCTCTCCATTCCTGTAATAATGCCATGTATCTTACCTGCCTTTTGTATTTTTTCCATTTTCTTGTCTGCAATAAATATCACAGTCTATCTTGTATTATAAACGAAAGGAGAGCGTTTTTCAATCCTTTTACTTTTTAAAATATTTTTTTACGCCTTCAACTGCCCGTCTGGAATATTCATACAATGCCATTTGAAAACTAATTTGTTTCCCATATTCTAAATCATAAGGACTGTTTAAGGCAATCTGTGCCACGTGACTATTATATCCAGGAATTTCAGCAAGAAGTTCTTGCTGCCATGGATCCAGGTTTGCATTACAGGTTGCAAGAACTACCGCTGTAGCGTTTTCTGCTTTCTGGCACAATTCTCTGATTCTGCTTTTCCCATCTCTACTGTCAAACAGTTCTGCCATTCCTCCAAAGGTTTCCTGCATCTCCTTAGAAAAACTCCAGCCTTCAAAGACCACCTCTGATACCCTGCTAAAGCCTGTTGGAACAGAAGAAATAAAGAGCGGAATTTCTCCCAGAGCAAATTTTCCTGTATTTTGCTTCTCCAGTGCTTCCTCCAAAAACTCCTGCATAAACTGCTTTTGTGGTTCAGTGCCTGCTTTTTCTATCTCTACGGTTGTTGATCCAAGCGCTTCTTTTATTTCTAAAATATGCTGTACCGCTTTATCCACAGTTTCGATTTGAACAGAACCGTCAAGCACTGCTTTTTCCACTGCGTTCATCGCCTCTTTTGCAATAGATGCCGTATGAGAAATGAACAGCAATTCTACTCCTGCCTTCACTGCCTCTACACATCCAGTTGCTGTACCAAAGAATTCTTTAATTGCATCCATTTCCATACAGTCTGAAATAATCAAACCTTTATAACACATTTTTTCCCGTAAATATCCTGTAACCGCCTCGTAGGACATAGTACATGGAATGTTTTCTCCTGTCATGGCCGGAACCAGCATATGTGAAATCGTAATTGCCGGAATGCCAGCCTGGATTAAATCCTCAAATGGTTTCAATTCTTCTTTTTCCAGTTCTTCCATACTCTTTTTCAACAGCGGCAATGCAAGATGCGAATCTGTATCTGTATCCCCATGTCCCGGAAAATGCTTTCCTGAACAAAGAATACCAGCCTTTGTATATCCTCTGACTGCACACTTTGCACATTCTGTCACAGTATCAGCATTTTCTCCAAAACTACGAATACCAATAACCGGATTCTTTCGATTTGTATTAATGTCCAAAACCGGAGCCAGATTAAAATTAATTCCAAGAGCTTTTAATTCTTCCCCGACAATCCGGGAACCTTTTTCAAGCCGCTCCTTACAATGTGCCTGAGCCATGGCTGAAGGAAGCATTGCCAGATCTTTTGGCAGACGGGAAACTACACCGCCTTCTTCATCAATGGTAATAAATGGAATATGTCCCGTTTCTCTTTCGATCAACTGAATCAGATAGCTGTTTAATTTCCCAAGTTCCTCTCTGGAACCCACATTGTGAGAAAATAAAATCACATTTCCAACTTTATATTCTTTTACCATCTGGACAAATTCCTCAGAGGGCCACCTGGATGGAAAACCAACAGTAAATAGCTGTCCTATTTTTTCTCTGAGTGTCATCTGCTCTAGTTGTTTCTCTATGCTCACGCTTGTTTCTCCTTTTAATCATAAAGATGATAAGCAGTTTTTCTTTTCTGGAATTCCTGACTATCTTTTTCATAAGTTCCCAACAATTCCAGTATATTTTCTGCAGATCCCATAATTTTGCTGCTTCCAAAAAGAAGTTCCACGCTTCTTCTGCCTCCTTCTCTAAATGGAGGTAAAAATGAAAAATCTTTTGGATAACATTCTTGAAATGCTTTTAGTAAAATCACTCCCGTTGCTGCTGCCTCATAACTCCTGTAATTCGTTACATGAACCTGTATCCCCTCACACGCTTCCTGAGCATGCTTAGACGCAGAGGGAGTAAAATACACAGGTCTGAACAAAACCCCTGGAAGATTTTTACTGTTCATGTGCTGGCTGAACCGATATGCGTCCACATAAGGAGCACCTATGATTTCAAAAGGCGCAGTAGTGCCTCTTCCCTCTGAAAGATTCGTTCCTTCAAACAGGCAGGTTCCCGTATAAACAAGTGCTGTTTCAAATCTTGGTATCCCCATACTTGGCATAACCCAGATATTTCCAGTTTCCGGAAACAGCATGTCATGATTCCACCCTTCTACCTTTACTACAGAAATTGGGAAATGATAGTCCTGCTCCTGGTAAATCATTCCTGCCAGTTCCCCTACAGTCAATCCGTAGCGCATACAAACAGGGTATGCTCCTATAAAACTTTCATAACCATTTTGAAGAACATTTCCTTCTACTTTTCCGCCCAGGGGATTAAATCGGTCCAGAATAATCAGCTCTTTTCCAGACTCTTCACAAGACTGCATGGCATAATACATGGTCCAGATAAAAGTATAATACCGCACGCCAATATCCTGAATATCATATACAATACTGTCCACTTGCTCCAACATTTCTTTTGTCAGTCTTTTGGAATCTGTTCTGTACAAACTGTACACCGGAATCCCCGTATAAGCATCCACTGCATCTGCTACAACTCCTCCGGCATCCACATTCCCTCTTACACCATGCTCCGGTGAAAAAAGAGCCCGAACCTCATACCTTTCTGCCAAAATATCAATGGAGGATTTCAGCTTCCGATTTACACCGGAAACCGAAGTAATCAGTCCCAGACGTTTTCCCTGAAACAAAGCATCATATTTTTCAATACAGTCTATTCCATTTCGTACCATCTTGCAGTTCCCTTTCTCTTACAAATCCTCTATCACCAATTTCATTTCTTCCGGATTCACCATAAATGCCTCAGCATAATCACACCTGGCAAGACATCCATTGCAGCGCATGAGATGCTCATAATACTCCATATAGTGAAAATCTTTGCTATGCACAGCAAACCAATGCTCCTGAATTGCTTTTTTCCAAAGTTCAAATCCCTCTTCGGATACTTTCATATACACATACGGTTTAAATTCTGTAGCATCTTCCCAATTCTGAGCATAATAAGGTCCTTTTGCAAAATGTGCCGCTTCTTCTCGCTCAATCCCTTTAAGTCCTGCAAAAAACTGAGCATCCTTTACAATACGGTGTGTTAATTCATGGTCTTTATGCATACTGTATTTCCAATGTGTCAATAATGCACATGGACGGTATTTCCGAATCAAATCACATACCTGAAACCTTACCTCTTCGTTATCAGGCAGTTCTCCGTCCACATAGGGAAGTACAACCGCTTCCCCTCCCAAATGTTTCACAAACGCATCTGCCTCTTTTAATTTCTGTTCCCGATACTGTTCCACGCTTAAATGCGGTGGGTTCCCTCTTTCTCCACCTGTTAATGCCACAGTAATCACTTTATATCCTTTCAGCGCCATTGTAGCAAGAATACCGCCACAGGTAAGCTCTGCATCACCAATATGTCCCCCAATGGCCATAATTGTTTTTTCCATTTCCGAAATACCCTCCTGATTTTCATTATTTTCTCATATCTGCCCAGCTTTTTACAATTTGAAATCCTGCTGCTTCGTAAATCTTTCTGGCTGGGTTCTGTTCTCCTGTAAATAAAGTCATAAAAGAAGCGCCCTCATTTTTTAATCCGGTACAAAGCTCACAAAACAAAACTTTTGCAACACCTTTTCCCCTGACACTTTCATCCACTGCAATTCCGGCAAAATAACCTCTTCCGCTCTGCTCAACATCCAAAGGACCTGTAAAGCCACAGACTCTTCCTTCTTTTACAGGCACAAGAATGTTTCTTCCACCTTCTTCTTTTCCTGGTTCTGAAAGAATTTCTCTTTCCCAAAGCGGATTTTGAAAAGATGTCAGCATCTCTTTCATTCCAACCTGCTTTTTATTGTTATAAGAATCAAAAATAATTCCTTCTGTTTCCAATTCCTGTTTTTTCTTTGCAATTATTTCAGAACTTTCATAGTCTTTCAGGGAAAGATAATAACTGTTTTGCACTGCAAACACATGATATCCCGCTTTTTCAAAAAAGGTACTGGTTCCTGAAGCCATATCTACCCCCGGCATATTCGGATGATTTGCCTGTTTCCCTGGTATTTTCCAGGAAAATGTGCAGGGATTAAAAAAGGAAATTTCACATTTACTGTTCCAGACTTCTCCTCCTGTTTCCTGTTCTTTTAAAAGCCTTTCTTCCAGCGCATTTAACAAAGCTGTTCCTATTCCTTTTTTTCTTTCTTCTTCTTTTACCATCACCAGTGTGATAAAATTCTTTTTCTGAGCAAAATCTGTACATCCAAAAGCAAATCCTTCCCCTCCCGGAGAAGCCAGACCAATACACGACAGTTTTTCTTGATTCAAAAACACTTTTTCTGTAAAAGCTTCTTCTGTAAGACTTTCCTGTAAAAGTTCTCCCTTTGCAATAGAGGTTTCAAACAACTCCCACGCCTGCTTTAGAAGGGAAGATTTTCTCGTCAATTCAATCATGTTCTTTCTCCTCTTTTGGGAAAAACTGCGGAAGATACTCTTTATGTGCTTCCAGCAATTCTTCCAGAACAATCTCTGATGTTTTCTGAGACATAACCAGAGGATTAATCATCAACGCCAGCAGTGCTTTTGACTTACTTCCTGTTACTGCTGCTTCACTGCCTGCAAGTTCAAAGGATTTAATCTGCTGAATCAGACCGTTTACAGCTTTTGGCAGTTTCCCAACGGTTACCGGAACAGGACCGTTTTTGGTGATTCTACAGCTTACTTCTACCGTTTCATCAACTTCAAAGTTTTCAATAGCCCCATTATTTTTTGTATTGACCACCTGAATATCTCCTCTGTCATTATAGATGGAATCAATCAGACTGCAGGCAGCATCACTATAATAAGCGCCGCCTCTCTCTTCTAAAAGTTTGGGTTTCTCACACAAGGTTTCGTCCTGATAAAGTGCAAAGAGTTTATCCTCCACCGCTTTTACAAATTCTGCCCGAACCTCATGTTTTTCAAATTTTTCCAGCGCCTCTTCTAAATATTCTTTGGTCATATAATAATAACGGTGATAAGAACACGGGAGTACCCCCAGTTCTTTGATAAATTCTGGGTTCCATACAACCCCTTTAATATTTTTCACACTCTGGTCTCCCCAAAGTTTTAAAACTTCTTTTGTAACATCTTTACCATCTACCACAACCTTGGTTGCAAATACCATATGATTCAGTCCGCCAAATGTTACGTCTACCTCATCCAAAGGACGATTTAGAAGTTCGGCAATTGCTTTATGCATACCGATTGGCACATTGCAAAGACCAATAATTTTATCAAACTCCCCATAGCGGTTAATCCCTTCCATGACCATCCCCACCGGATTGGTAAAGTTGATAAGCCATGCCTTGGGACATAATTCTTTCATATCCCTGCAAATATCCATGATTACCGGAATGGTACGCATTCCTTTAAACAATCCACCTGCACCATTGGTTTCCTGTCCCAGAATCCCGTGAGAAAGTGGAATTCTTTCATCTTTAATACGGGCCTGCAACTGGCCTACTCTTAGCTGTGTAGTTACAAAATCTGCATCTTTCAGAGCCTCTCTGCGATTCAAAGTTGTATGAATCTCCATCGGAACCCCTGCCTTTGCTACCATTCTTCTGGCAAGCCCTGCTACAATTTCCATTTTTTCTTTTCCTTGTGGAACATCAACCAGCCAAAGTTCTCTGACCGGAAGACTTTCATAACGTTTTAAAAATCCATCTACCAGTTCCGGTGTATAACTGGAACCGCCTCCAATGGTTACTATCTTCACTCCACGTCTCATATCATTTCCTCCTTATGCAATGCTAACGCTCCGATTCTTCCTGCCTGATTTCCTGTTTCGCACCCTTTAATCTCTGTATATTCCAAAAGATGCGGATAAAGTTCATATACCTTTGCTTTCAAATCTCTGATAAAACGTGGCTCCTGGCAGATTCCCCCGCCAATCAGCACTACCTGTGGATCTAAAAGCATCGCCATATTTCCCACAACTGCCGAAAGTTTTTCCAGCCAATCCTGGTAAACTGCCGCAATCTCTGGTTCCAAAAGATGTTCAAACACATAGGGACCATCCACGGTTTTACCTGCAACCTTTGATACACGCTTTACCAGTACAGAAGTTGCCCCTGCATATTCACTGTTTTCCCCTCCAAGCCGCATAAGCCCAGCTTCACCTGCCTTAAAGTGGCTTCCTCTCCACAGATGTCCATCTATAACAATAGCGCCTCCGATTCCGGTTCCAATCGTCAATAAACAAATATCTTTATAATCTCTACCTGCTCCTGCCACCATTTCTCCCAGAGCAGCGCAGTTACTGTCATTTTCAATGGTTACTGCAAGTCCGCTTATACGCTCTAATTCTTCTTTCAAATTATAAGCTCTGAAATGTTCTCCTACACTAAAATCTGTATTTTCTCCTGTTTGCGGATTAATAAATCCTGCAATACACACAGCAATACCATCCACCTTCTCTTTATGTTCTACCGCAAGAGTGGTAAGCTGAGTCAAAAATAATTCCGGTTCTTTTTTTGTTGGAATACTACCTTCTTCTAAAACCCGGTAATTCTCTTCCATAATACTGTATTTAATAAAGGTTCCACCAATATCAATCGTCAGATACTTTTTCATATTCTTTCCTGCCTTTCCGTCCTGTCTAATAAACGCAGCGCTCCTGTTGCAGCGCTATGCTGCGCTGTACGGATACTCCACTGTGGATGTTCCATATTTAATTTTTCTATCAAAGAAGACTGTATCCTCTGGTTATTCTTCAATACACTGCCTGCCAGTACCAGTTCTTTTTCAGCAGGCATTTTTTTATGTACAGCCTGAACCATCTCATACAATGCATCTGCTGTCCGCTCCTGTATATTAAGCGCTACTGCATCCTTCTGTTCCCCTGCTTTTCCAATCAAAGCTGCCAGAGATGCAATTTCTTTTTTGCTTCTTTCCGGTGCATAAATATAGTGAATTAACTCCGTAAGCTCCTTGATGCCAAGTTGTTCAAACACCAACTCTGTTAAAATGGTCTGCTCTCCTCTTCCATCCCATGCCCGAACCACAGACGAAAGGATATCCACTGCAATAGCATATCCACTGCCTCTATCATCTATAAGATGCCCCCAGCCCCCGGTTCTTACCTGATTCCCTTGCCGGTCTATTCCATAACAGATAGAACCTGTTCCAGAAATCAAAATCACTCCATGACAGGATTCCAATTCTGCTGCCAATGCAGTTTCATGATCACCGTATACCAAAACAGGACAGGAAAATCCCATTTCTTCCATTTGCACTGTCAAAAATTCCTTTGTATCCGGGTTACTGACACCAGCCGCCCCCATTGCTATGCCTGTACAGTCCTCTTCTGAGAGCTGTCTCTTATGAAGTTCTTCTTGTAACTGCCGCAGAGTCTGTCGCGTCTTTTCTTTTGTCTGTCCATTGAGATTCAAGGGACCAAGTACAAACAATTCTTCTTTTTCACAAGATGGGCATCTGACACACACCTGTGTGCCAGTGCCCCCTCCGTCTAATCCTATTTGATATTTGTTTCGCTCCATATTCTTCAAATCCTCAACCTTTGACCGCACCTACTGTAACACCTTCCAGGAAATATCTCTGCAAAGAGAAGAACAAGATGAACATAGGTAATGCCGAAATCGTAGCTCCCGCCATCATGGGTGCAAAGTAAGTGGTATTTGCAAAACTGAAGTTCTTCAGCCCAACCTGAATGGTCTGCATTTGCTCTGAATTGCACACTAAAAATGGCCAGAAAAAGGTATTCCATTCTCCCAGGAAAGTCATGATTGCCATAACAGCCAAAATTGTTTTTGACAAAGGCATAATGATTTTCCATACAATCTGAGGCTGGCTGCATCCTTCTATTTTTGCAGACTCAATGATAGAAGTCGGCAGTGAGGTAAAGAACTGTTTTGCCAGAAAAACGTTATAACAAGTTACTAAGGTAGGAGCAATCAGAGCCGGATAGGTATCTTGCATCTGTAATACATTCACTACCAAAATGTATAACGGCACCTGTGTAACCTGATATGGAACCATCATTGCTACAAGCAGCAGGAAGAAAAAGAATCTGCATCCCGGGAAACGCAGTTTTGCAAAAGCATATCCAGCCAGACTGGCAAAAAATACATTGCTTACTGTTACCACCGCTGCTACAATGAAAGAATTTAAAATCCAGCGAAAGGAATACTCACTGTACTCAAAAAAGAATTTATAAGAATCCAGAGAAAAACTTTTTGGAATCAGAGAATAACTTGCTCCCCCCGCTTCTGTTGGCGCCCCAAATGAGGAAATCACCATATAATAAATCGGAAACAGAGTAATCACCGCTACAATAATTAATATCATTGCGATTAACCCATTTCTTGTATATTGTTTATACTTTTGTTTGCCATAATAATTTCTGAATAATCCCATTTTATCCTCCATTGTGAATTCATCTTCCAAGACAATTCACAGACGTGTTCTAATATTCTACGTCTGCTGAATTTAACCGGAACTGGAATATGGAAAATACCGCAATGATAGCCGCCAGCAACAGCGCCTGAGCACATGCTTCACCATACTCAAAGTATTTGAATGCACGGTTGAAAATCAGCAATCCTGCCATTGTAGTCGCATTGTCTGGTCCTCCACCGGTCATCAGATATGCGTTTTGGAATGATTGGAGTCCATTAATAACACCTGTAATAGCAAGAAAAACAGTAGTAGGTTTTACCAGCGGCCATACAATATAACGGACTTTCTGCCAAAACGTTGCGCCGTCAATATCTGCCGCCTCATAATAAGTAGAATCTACTCCCAAAAGTGCTGCTGTATAGATAATGACATTTTGACCAAGTCCCGCAAACACAGCCATAATAATCAGAGATGCCATAGCTGTTTTTCCACTTCCCAGCCAGTTCTGATTGGGAACGCCGAAAGCGCCAAGAACACTGTTCAAAAGACCGGTAGACATTGGGTCATAAATCCATTTCCACACAAAAGAAAGAGCCACCCCAGACGCAATTGCCGGCAGATAATACGCTGCTTTAAAAACGGTCTGAATCTTTTTACGATATGGCAGAATCATGATGGATATAGAAAAGGACAGCAACATGGATACCGGAACTGTAATAATTGCATACACAAAGGTATTCCACAGCGCTTTATAAAACAGGTCATTTTTTAATGTGTGAACATAGTTGTCCAACCCAACCCATTCCGAACCCATGGGTTTATATTCCTGAAAACTGGTAATTGCCGCTGAAACCACAGGATATAATGTAAAAATTGTAAATGTACACAACGGGACCAGAATAAAAACATATGCCCACATGGTATCTTTTTTTAATTTCTTCTTCATTGGACAGTTCCTTTCTTTCTATTACGGGGACACACAAATGGTGTCCCCGCCTCTTACCTTTATTCAGCTACGTATCCGTCTTCGCCAAATACTTCTTTCGCCGCATCTACAATTGCCTGATGCATTTCTTCCGGAGTAACTTCTCCTGCTAACAATCCCTGGAACTTCGGAACAATAACTTCATCTTCAATTTTGATAGCTTTTGCACCTAATTCTGCCGGAATGTCAGGTCTTGCAGGAACAATCTGCTTTGTCAGAGATTCCACTGTTTTTGTATTGTCTTCATTTTTATTTTCAATTGGAGGCAATGCTTCATAAGCGGTTCTTCCACTTTCACAGATTGGTTTCAAGTATAATTCCTGGCAGGTTTCTGCTGCTCTTTCTGCACTTGCAAGATAATAAGCAGCTTCTGCCACATTTTTCAAATGCTCTTCATCTGGCTTCTTTTCACCTGTCAGACAGATATAACCGTCTACTGCACCATATGCATTCTGTGTACCACCCTCAAAAACAGGTACCGGAAGTACGATGTAATCTACCGGGATACTGCCTTCCACTGCATCTGCATCTCCGTTTTTCAGCATTTCATTATTATTTGCTGCTGAACGTTCAAAAGAGGATAAACCTTTTCCGGTAATCATGGTCTGACCTGTCAGCATCATATTCCAACGTTTTCCTGCATCAATAGCGCCAAGTTCTTTTGGCATGGAGCCATCATCAATCATTGCCCTTAAATCTTCCAGGAAGTCTACCATTTTGGGGTCTGTGTATGTATACTTTAAATCCTCATTAAAAGGAGATGGGAACCCTGCATTTTTCACAAAAATACTGAAATAGTCTTTTGCTGTTACACCGGAACATGCGAACAGGAATCCATAGGTTTTCGTTGCTCCGTTCTCTTCTACCACACCTTTTTTAATTGCTTCACGGAACTCATCATATGTCCATCCGTTTTGCTGAACAGATTTCCAGTCAATCCCTGCTTTTTCCAAAAACTCACGGTTTCCACCAATACACTGCACTTCGCAATATGCAGGAAGCCCGTATAAGCCATCTCCGTTTTTAAAGTATCCCAGTACATTTTCATCGAAATCTTTCATCTGCTCTTCACTTAAATACTGACTGATGTCCACAGCCATTCCCATATCCAGATATTTGGTTACACCATCTGAACCAATAAAGGCAATATCTGGTGGAGAACCTGCATTTACCTGCACATCCAGCTTCTGTGTAGTATCTTCCCAGCTTGCTGTTGTAACTTCAATTTCAACATCCGGATGTTCTTCGTTAAATGCCTTTACGTATTCTGTTATCTTATCCTGATACGTTGCTGATA
This sequence comes from Bacillota bacterium, assembly GCA_902363515.1. Classification (GTDB taxonomy): domain Bacteria; phylum Bacillota; class Clostridia; order Lachnospirales; family Lachnospiraceae; genus Blautia. The sequence goes on from CABJAN010000015.1 coordinate 50,909, forward strand.
CTGGAGGCAGAAGTGCGGTAACTACATCCTTCCCCTTTTTATCCGCTCCTTTTCCTTCCTCTGATTCCTTTCCATTTCCTCCGCCACATCCGGTCAGAGCTGACATACCCATTGCTGCTGTCAGTAACAGTGCCATCATTTTTTTCGCTTTCATAATAACCCTCCTTATTTTTCTGCTTCTTGTTTTCTTTGCGAAACAGCAGTTTTCACTTTTCCGCCTGCTTTTTCCAGGCATTCTCTTGCAGTTTTAATGTCGCACCCCAAAAGCATCTTTGTAATCGCCAGTTTTGCCGCTCCTCCGGCTTCCTGAAGAGCTGCTTTTGCTTCTTCTCTTTGACATCCAACTGCTTCCATTACAATATTTTCTGCTCTTGTCACCAGTTTTCTGTTGGTCTGGCGAACATCTACCATCAAATTCTCATATACCTTCCCGATTCCAATCATACTAACAGTAGAAATCATGTTTAAGACCATTTTCTCCGCTGTTCCTGCCTTTAATCTGGTAGAACCGGTCAAAATTTCCGGCCCGGTAATCAACTCAATCGCACAGTCTGCTTCCTGTGATACTTTCGCTTCTGGATTGCACGCAATAGAGACACTTTTACTTCCCACTTCTCTGGCATATCTCAATGCCCCGATAACATAGGGTGTTCTTCCACTTGCAGCCAGACCGATAACAATATCCTTGCTGCACAAATTGATGTTCTTCAAATCATCTCTTCCAAGCTCCTGATTGTCCTCCGCGCCTTCTTTAGCTTTTACAAAGGCTTCCGCGCCTCCGGCAATGAGACCAACTACCATATCATATGGTACGCCAAAGGTAGGCGGACATTCTACAGCATCCAACACTCCCAGACGCCCGCTGGTTCCTGCTCCGATATAAATAATCCTGCCTCCATGGCGTAAGCTTTCGGTTGCCCACAAAATAGCAGTTTCAATATCCGGCAATGCCCGATGAACGGCCTCAATTACATTATGATCTTCTCTGTTCATAATGCTGATGATTTCATAAGGTGTCATTTCGTCCAGCTTCATAGTTGCACTATTCCGCTTTTCGGTTGTCAGTTTCCTTAAATCCGGCATCGTTTCCCCGCTCCTTATCTTTGATATTTTTTGTTTTTGCAATGAATGTCTTCTTCAATGAATTCATACATGTATCATAATTTTTCTGTACATAGGCTACATACAACATATCAACAACTGCCAATTGCGATATTCTGGAACCTAGCTTTCCGGTGCGGAATTCAAATTCCGTAGCAGATACATAAAGGTTGTAATCCGCCAGTCTGGATAAAGGAGATTCATGGAAACAGGTGATGGCAATCAATGGCACATTTGCATCCTTCATAATCTCCGCACATTCCACCATTTCAGAAGTCAGACCGGAATAACTGATAATAACTCCTACATCTTCACTGGTCATATTACGGGCCTGAACCAACTGTACATGAAAATCTTCGCTAACCATACATGGCTTATTCACTCTTAGGAATTTCAAATAGGCATCCTTTGCCACCAACTGAGAGGCACCTACTCCAAAAAAAGCAATTCTTTTTGATGACATCAGAAGCTCTACACTCTTATCCAACACTTCCAGTTCAATAAGACGCTTTGTATCTTCCAAAGACATGATACTTTTAAAAATCAACTTGTCCACAAGCTGCTCCATGGTATCACTTCTATGAATTTCACAGTTTTGCTCACTGATTGTTTCTTTTTTCAGAGCATTTTCATACATAAGCGCTTGTTGGAAATCTCTGTATTTTGCATACCCTAATTTCCTGCAGAGTCTCGTAATCGTAGACGGAGAAGCAAAAGCATTTTGAGAAAACTCCCGAATACTCATGGTTGCGACTTCTTCTGGTCTTTGCATCAAACACTCAATAGCCCCCCGTTCTGTGGAACTTGATTGTGGTAAATATTCCCTGAATTTCAAAATAACGCTTTGCATTTTCCCACCTCACTTTGTGCAATATGTATATTTTCACTCTTTTATCTCTCAATTGCTAAAGCGATTGTAACATTACAAAACAAAGTTGTCTATACTTTTGTTTATTTATGATACTTTTTTTCATATTATGATTTTAAAAAGCACAACACATCCAAAACATGAATCAAAACATTACAAATTTTACTCTTATTTCAATTATTTAAATCATATTTTACCAAATCATCCTCCGTTCCATCCCAAAAGCGAAATCTTTTTAAACAAAATTTCGCTTATATTCCCTCTTGTTTTTAGCATAATGACATGTTATACTATCATCACATCAAAAGTTCTTTAAGTATGCTTTAATTGTTTTTGTTTTATCAGGTTAAAGTCTCTTCAAGAACTACGTTGTTCATTTATTTTAGAAAGGAGTTTTTAACGATGGAAGAGTTAAAAAACAAAATTCAAAATGCAGTGTGTGCATATTTGGATGAAGCAGTGAAACTCAGCCAGGATCTGGCAGAACATCCGGAACTTCCTTATGAGGAGTATGAGTCCAGCCGGAAAATGGCAGCAATCCTGGGGCATGCTGGTTTTCATGTAACTTATCCTTATGCCGGATACGATACTGCTTTTTGCGCGGAGTTTGACAATGGTGACGGACCTTCTGTTGCATTTCTTGCTGAATATGACGCGCTGCCTGAAATCGGCCATGGATGCGGACACAATCTTCATGGCTCTCTCTCCGTTCTTTCCGGTCTGGCTATGCATCATCTCAAAGATGAATTTCAAGGGAAAATTTATGTTATCGGCACACCGGCAGAGGAAGAAAACGGTGCAAAAATCGGAATGGCTGAGCAGGGAATTTTTGACCAGATGGATATGGCAGTTATGATGCACAGTAATCCCGGCGGCTTCTGTGTTGCCGACATGGATGTATTGAGTCTTCGCTGCTATGTAGTGGAATTTTTTGGTGAGACAGCTCATGCTGTTATGGCACCCTGGGATGGAAAAAGCGCCCTGGCTGCCGGAAGAAAATTTCTGGATTTAATTGATGCAAGAAGAGAATGTTTCACACCGGATATTCATGTAAATGCTGTTATTCTGGATGGTGGCAAGGCTCCGAATATTATTCCGGATTATTGTAAAATCCGCATGGAATTCCGCACCTCCTCCATGGCAAGACTTCTAAACGCAGATGAAATGATTAAGAAATGTGCCAATGCTGCCGCTATGGCACTAGACTGTACGGTAAAACTCAGCTTTGGTCTTTCTGACTTTGCGGATATGGTAAGAAATGCCCCTATGGAAGAAGAAATTACCACTATTATGGAAAGTTATGGCTTAAAAGTAAAAGATATACCACCTGCATCCGGCTCCTCTGATGTTGGAAATGTCAGCTACCGCTGCCCTTCTATTCAGGCGCTTCTGTCCATTACAGATGAGCCTTTGGCTTTACATACCAGAGCCTTTCGGGATGCCACTTTAAAGCCGGAAGCTCATGAAGCCATGAAAAAAGGTGCCTGCAGCCTGGTAGAATTATCATTAAAAATCTTAAATGATGAAACTTTTCGTCAAAGAGTTTACGACGCATGGAAAAATGAATTAAGCATTAAACAAGCAGATTAGCGGACTAAGGAGGATGATTACATATGGATACTGAAAAAAAGAAAAAATTTAAATTACCACACATTTTTGTACTTCTTACAGCAATTATTGTTATCTGCTCTATTGCCACCTGGATTCTTCCTGCAGGTGAATTTGACCGTCAGGTAAATGAAGCCGGTACAGAAGTTGTTGTTCCCGGCACTTATCATACTGTAGAAGCTTCACCTGTTGGAATTTTTGACACCATAAAAGCCATTTACAATGGTATGATGAATGGCGGAGATGTGATTTTCTTCGTATTTATCGCCTATGCCGCTATTGGTCTGATTATCTCAACCGGAGCCTTTAATGGTCTTGTTGCCGGACTTTTAAAAATATTAAAAGGAAAAGCAAGGGCAGTTATCATACCTGTTTTTATTCTGGTTCTTGGCTGTGCGTCTTCCACTATCGGCGTTTTTGAAGAAGCATTCCCCTTCATTCCTATTTTTGTGGGAATTGCCATTGCCATGGGATATGATGCCTTAGTTGGACTTGGAATTGTAGCCCTTGGTGTTGGGCTTGGTTACAGTGGAGCAATTATGAATCCTTTTACTGTTGGTATGGCACAGGCTATTGCAGATATTCAGCCTATGTCCGGCGTGGGATTCCGCCTCATTTGCCACGCTGTTATGATTATAGTGGCATCTGTTCTGCTGGTTCGCTATGCCTTAAAAGTTCAGGCTGATCCTACGAAAAGCTATGTATACGGAGATGATTTCAGCCATCTTGCCATGAATCCTGACGATGTAGAAAAGCATCCTTTTGGCATTCGTGAAAAATTAGTTTTAGGCGTACTTGCTGTAGGTATTGTTGTGATTGTCTGGGGTGTAAAAGTAAAAGGCTGGTATTTTGAAGATTTGTCCGGCGTATTTTTAATTATGGGCATTATCTCTGCTCTGATTATGGGCTGGGGACCTGATACCATTGCAAAAAAAATGGCTGCCAGTTTTACAGATATTGCTGTTGCCTGTATGATTATCGGATTTTCCAGAGGTATTCTGGTGGTTCTTCAATCAGGTCATATTATTGACACCATTGTATACGGCATCTCCATTCCTCTGACCAAATTCCCGGCCTGGATTGCTTCGGAAGCAATGCTGGTTGTTCAGACCTTATTAAACTTCCTGATTCCATCTGGTTCCGGACAGGCTGTGACCAGTATGCCAATTATGGCGCCGCTGGCAGACCTGGTAGGGGTTTCCCGTCAGGTAGCTGTACTTGCCTTCCAGTTCGGTGATGGTCTTTCCAATATCATCTGGCCTACTGCTATGGCTCCTATTATGTGTGGTATTGCAGGCGTTAAGATTGAAAAATGGTGGAAATTAGTGGTACCCATCTTCTTAGCTCTTCTTGTAACCCAGGGAGTATTAATTGCCATTGCAACGATGGTATTTTAGCATTTGCCAAAAAGGCTATCCATGGTTTCGCACCCGTCCATGGACAGCCTTTTCTTATTTCTAAAAATCATATTTCAACTTTAACTGATAAACCCGGACCGGACGCCCTTTGTTCCCAATCCGCTTATAACCAACCACTTTCGCATACTGGTATTTTTCCATATTAGAAAGGAACTTATTTGCATTTCTCAGGGAAATATTCAAGCCATATACCAAATCATGAGAGGTAATTTTATCTGTATTCAGTGAATGCATGACCCCTATAATCCGTACAATAGTTTCTGCGGAAAGTCTTACTTCATTTGCTATGGTTCTTATGTACTCTTCCGAAATTTTCACTGTTTTTTCTGCGGTTCCATTCTTTAATACTGTAAGATTCCCTTTTTCATCCATGAAGAAACTCCCACCTGTATTTTTTCCTCCATTTCTCCCATAGCGACTGGCATTAATAGCATTGATTCTTGCATGATAAAGGTTATCTCCAACACCATATCCTACGGAACCGGAAAAGTCTATTTTCTCTACAAAGATTTTATAAAGAGGACATTCTGTAAAGCCCCTGGTAATAGCCTCCATTTCTGCAAAATCCATGTACAATTCCAGATTATGATGCCCGTCTTTTAAAATCATCTGATTAAAATGTCTGGTATTAAAATCCTGGACAATGTTTAAAAGTTCTATTTCAAACTGACTAAATTTATCCTTTTTCTCTTCCCGCATTTCTTCTTTATCAATACAGATAACCGCTGATTTATCCTGTTCCATTCTGCGCAAAGCAATGTTATTCTTCAGATTTTCCATGGACTGCCAGAATGCATGGCTTCCCGGATATACATAATAACATGGAATTTTAAATTCCTTTACTTGCTCACAAGCACTGTAAAAATAGGTGATAATCAAGTCAATTTCCTTGTTCTCACACTGCTTTCTGTAATATGCTGATACAGCTTCTTCCTCTGCTTCAATTTCTTCAATGGTCTTAAAATTTTTCCATCTTCCCTCATATCCATGGACCACTTGTGCAAACCTGTCCTGGAGAATTACCTCTTCCAAATCACTTTCAAATCTCAGGAAATCCATACCAATCCTGGAGAGGCGCACTGCATTTTTTCCTACTAAATGCTGTATCAAAATGCGGTATGTATTTGCAACATCCACATTTGCCACTTCGATTAACGCCTCACAGCCTTCTTCTCCCATAGTTCGGATTGCCTGATAAGGAATCAGCCCACTTACATAAAATCCGTCATATTTGTGGTAGATTTTCCTGAAAATATCAAGCAGTTCCTCAAGGGTATCATATAAAAAATAGTCTAGTTCCATATTTTCAGGTTTACTTTTGATTTTTTCCTCGCAAAAATTGCGGTAATGTTTTTTTAAAAGCAAGGCAATTTTATAGTTCATGTTTGCTGTGCCGCCTCTCTGTTGTTTTTGCTGTTTATATCTATTTTATCTAATCAGCAAAATGTATTTTTGTTTCTATTGAATCCTCTTTATAATTATGATATAGTATAAATGTAAAAAGAACAACCGCCCACAAGGTGGGTTGACCAGTAATAAAAAATGAACATAGAAATGCCACCTCTTCACTCGCCAAAGTTCCGGGGTGGTTTTTCTATGCTCTATATCATCAGTGACAAATCAAATAAATGAATGTCAGCAGTGACAAAATGAACATTCCAAAAGACATTAAATCTTTGAAATCAAAATGTTTCATCAGCACCACCCCCATTCTATGTATAATAAAATGAAGGTCAAGCCACCCTGCAACACGATTGTTCTTTTAAATAGATTTTATCACGTTTTATACTCTACCACAATTCATAATATACCCAAAGTTTTTCCAGGCTTTTTTCCATTTTTCAAGTACTTTTTTACAAAAACAAAACTCTGTGAAATGACAGTTTCCCCTTTTACTCTATCCTGGCTATCAACGTCTCATATGCCCTTAATTTTGCCTGTCCATTTTCCATCTTCACCTCATCATAATTAGATAAAATTACCTGTTCTGCACTCTGTATTTTTTTATGTTCAAAGCTCTGTTCTTCCTCTGAAAAGTTATGTATTATCAGCCAGGTCACCTCTCCCAGACTTCTGGTATAGGCAATCACAGGACCTTCCTTGGGACAGCATAATTGAAAATCTCCATGAGCCATCACAGAATTTTCTTTTCGAAGAGCAATGAGTTTCTGATAGAATCGGAACACGGAAGTATCATCCTGCATCTGATTTGCAGCATTAATTTCCACATAATTAGGGTTTACTCCCAGCCATGGTTCATGCTGGGAAAATCCTGCGTGTTCTGTATCATTCCACTGCATAGGCGTTCTTCCATTGTCTCTGCTGATACGCTGGGACTCAGCCAGCGCATCCTCTTTTGATACCCCGTTACTGAGCATGTTCATATAATAATTTTTCGTATCAATATCATCATATTGTTCTATAGAATCATACTGAATGTTAGTCATACCTAGCTCTTCTCCTTGATAAACAAAGGGAGTTCCCGGCAGAGTATGAATATAACATGCCAGCATTTTAGCAGATTCTTTCCAGTAAGCTCTATCATTTCCGTAGAGAGACACCTGACGCGGTTTATCATGATTGCTGAGAAATCTGGCCCACCAACCATCTTCTTTCAGTGTCTGATAATCCTCCTCTAAGTCTTTCTTCATTTTTTCTGGTGACCAGGTTTGAATTTCCACAATAGGCGGTACAAAAGGAATTGACATGTTAAATTCTCCACTTCTGGCGCTTGAATAATTCCTGGCATCCTGTTCCTGATTAATATTCACTTCCCCTACACTCATGAGATGATTAGGCGCAAAAGTTTTTGCTGCCATTTCCCGGATATAGCGGTGAGTTCCCTCTAAATTCACGCATGCTATGGTTCCGATTTTCTCCTGAAAATCAGCTCTTCCATCCAGACCTTTATCCAGATAGCTGATGGCATCCACCCGATAACCATCCACACCTTTTTCATTCCAGAAACGGATAATGTCCAAAATCTTCTCCCTGGCTTCCTCGCAGTCCCAGTTCAAATCCGGCTGCTCTTTTGCAAACAGATGGAGATAGTATTGTTTCCGCTCCGGCACATATTCCCAAGCGCTTCCTCCAAACACAGACATCCAGCCATTTGGCGCACTGCCATCTGCTGCCGGGTCTTTCCAGACATAAAAATCACTATATGGATTTTCTCTGGATTTCTTAGATTCCTGAAACCACATATGCTGGTCAGACGTATGATTCAGCACTAAATCCATAATAATAGCAATTCCACGTTTATGAGCGCCATCCCGAAATGCTTCCCAGTCTTCCATAGTTCCAAATTCCTCCATAATAGAGAAATAATCGGAAATATCATAACCATTGTCCACATTGGGAGAGGCATAAACCGGTGACATCCACACTGCATTGATACCTAATTCTTTTAGATAATCCAGTTTTTCTATCATACCTTTTAAATCACCGATTCCATCTCCATTTCCATCTTTAAAACTCCTTGGATAAATCTGATAAATCACCAGGTCCTTATACCAATCTTGTTGGTGCTGCATTGTTTTCCCCTCCCTGTTTTTTCTTGTTTTTATTGTAGCATTGATAAAGATAGTATACAATGCTTTTGCTGTATTACTTACATTGGAACTTATAATATTCATAAACAAATTAATACCCCTCTCTTTTATCAGAAAAGGGGTATTGTACAATTTATTTACTCATTATTTGTTGTGTTATCAGTTATAAATACTCATGCGCCATCACAAGCATTACACTTGCCGTCCAGGTATAAGCTCTATCCCTCAATCCCTCTCCTGTAAGTGCATTAAAGTTTTCAGCACATCCACTCTTTTGAACCAGTTGACAGAACTTCTCTGTCATATCTTTTACAAATGTATCTTCTCCACATTCTTTCAGTCCATCCAGAATAAGCATCGTACTCGGCGCCCAAATAGGCCCTCTCCAGTAACCATCTGATTCATATTCTTTACTATGCCAACTTTCAGTTGCTAATCCATATGAAGTCTGAAATTTATCACTTTCCAATGTCTGAATTAATTCTTTTCTAATTCCTTCTGGAAGTCGTTTTCCCAAAACAATAGGCAAATACAGAATCAGGCTTTCATTTTCTACTTTGTGCATATCAAAGCCAGCTCTTGCTACAGGTTGTCCATTTTCAAACAAAACATCCAACATATTGTTTAACATTTCATTTGCGCGATTTTTCCACATCTTAGCATCTGCTTGTTCATTTAATTTTTCTGCAACTTCACTAAGCACATCCATTTGTAACACAAGAAAGGCCGCTAAATCTGGCAATGTGACCGGTGGAAGATGGTCAAACGCTGTAGCATTATCCCAACCAGAATCATTTCCATGGCTATATTCACATAATCCATCTCCATTTTCATCTCTATAATTAAGCCACCAACTGGTCCATCTGCCTAGTTTTTCATAGGCTTCTTTTAATTGTTCTACAGATAAGTCCATAACTTTCATAAGTTTTCGTAAGGTCCAACCATGAATAGGTGGTTTACAGTAATTATGAATCACTTTGGTATCGTTAACACTGTCCGGTATATTTCCAGATTCTTTTTGGAAATCAAATAATACCATAAACTGATCCCATGCTTCCTTAGGACAATGATAGGCTAATGCCAGGGCATTAAAACAGTGATCCCAACTCCACACATTACACATCCAGTTTTTTGACATAAACATGGCCTCTCTTTTTAGAAGGCCACAGGGTGAAACCATACCTGTCCAATCCACATATGCAGAAATTTCAGCCGCATCTTGATATTTATCTGGCACAGAAGGCATCAAAGCATAAAATTCTTCGAACTTTTGTTTTTGTTTCTGCGCTGCGTAGGTATAATCGTAATCTTCTCCCCTGTCTTTCCAATCCTCAAAGTTTTCTTCCAAAACCAGCATGTAAGGAGCATCCCCATTTACGTATAAATAGCTATACTCTGCATTTCCTTCTCTCCATTTTTGTTTTAGCTGCAAACTTCCCTTTTGACTTCGAATCATATACCTTGAATTTCCCCGAAAACAATTCACCAGATAAAAATCTCTGTTTCCAACTTTCCATGGCTGTGCAAATGTATAAGAACTGCCCTCTGCCAGAAAATCGAAATAAAATGGCAAATCTCCTTCCAAAAGGACTGTTTTCTCATCTTGCCAAGTAATCCTGCAACAGTGTTCATCATCATAGATTTTTACTTCTTGAGGGGATGCTTCGTATTGATAAGGAATTTCCTGTCCATTTTTCTGTGGCACAATTCTTGCTACCAGTGAACTCACAGCTGAACCATGAACATTTCGAAAATAAATTCCTTCTTGTATCTCTTCTCCCTGAAATTTTTTTCCTAATTTCGAAAATACCATATAGGAACCTCTTGTACTAAAAGGTATCTCTTCTAAATTAAATTTCATATCCTTCTCACCTATCCTTTCAATCCTGAAAAGGTAATTCCTTCAATAAAATATCTCTGAGCCGCAAAATATACAATAATCATAGGAATAGTAATAACTGTTGCTACTGCCATTAAAAGGTTCCATTGACTGGTATGCTGTCCCATAAAGTTCTGAAGGGCAAGAGATACTGTTTTAAGTTCTGGTCTATCCAGATAAAGCAATGGTCCCATAAAATCATTCCAGGTATTCATAAATGTAAATACACCAACCGTACATAGTACAGGCTTTGCCATTGGCAAAATAATCTTACTGTAAATCACAAAATAATTTGCTCCATCCACCAATGCCGCTTCATCATACTCCTTTGGAATTCCGCTGTAAAACTGTCTCACCAGAAAAACGTTAAATGCAGTTCCAAAAAAGCACGGAATTGTCAAGGGAAGAAACGTATTGTAACCACCTATAGCCTGCCAGATTAAAAACTGTGGTATCATAAGAACTGTATATGGAATCATCATTGTTGATAACAAAAGGGCAAACCACAAATTTCTACCTTTAAACTTTAGTCTTGCAAATCCAAATCCAATAAAACTGGCACTAAACACAGCTCCTACCATATTAATTCCTACAATGATAATAGAATTCAAAAAATATCTTCCAAAAGAATCCTTCGTAAATGCTTCTATAAAATTATCAAAATTAAATTGTGAAGGTATCCATTGTATAGGTACTGTTGTAATTTCACGATTAGTCATAAAGGAACTTCTCACCATCCAGAAAAACGGAAACAACATCATAATCGCAAGCACAATCAGTAAAAAGTAACTTATGACTTTTATTTTCTTCTTTTTATTCATCTTACTCACCTCAGTCCCCATTTTCATAAACGACCCATTTTTTTTGTGATTTAAATACAATTAATGTCAAGACTGCAATAATTACAAAAAATACCCAGGACATAGCTGCTGAATATCCCATTCTGGATTGCTTAAAGGCTGTTCTATACACCATAAGAGAATAGAACAAGGTTGCATTTGCCGGTCCTCCATCTGTCATAATATATGCCTGAGTGAATACCTGCATAGAATTAATAATAGCCATAACAAAATTATAGAAAATAATAGGAGTCATCATTGGTATTGTAATATGTACGAATCTCGCCACCATCCCTGCTCCATCTATTTCTGCCGCTTCATAAAGCTGCCTTGAGACACCTTGAAGCCCCGCTAAATAAATAACTACCGTATTTCCTGCTGCCCAAAGTGCCATAACTGCCAGAGATGGTACTGCTCCAGTTTCACTGAAAATAAAATTCTGTGCGGGCAATCCCAAAGCTTTTAAAATACTGTTTAAAAGCCCATACATAGGATTATAGATATACATCCATACTGCCGCACTGGCAACCACCGGTACAATAGAAGGGATATAAAAAATCGCTCTAAATACAGATATGCCCTTTACTTTTGTATTTAAAAGCATAGCCACCAGGAGAGGTATGCACGTTATAAGCGGAACGCTTAGCAATGTGTAATACAGTGTCACCTTCAAGGATTGTAAAAATAACGGATCTTTAAATAACATAATATAGTTTTCAAGTCCTATAAATTGCTTCTCGCTAATAACATCCCATTTTGTAAAGCTTACTCCAAGACTAAATAACATAGGTCCAAAACTAAAACAAATAAGTCCTATAATAGCTGGTGCGATAAAAAAATATCCCCATTTCATTTGTGCTTTTTCTTTTGCACTGATTTTATTTTTCTGAAAAATTTTATGCATGTACTGACACCTCCTCTGCATGAAACCTGGTTTTAATCCCAGGTTCCCTGCAATTCAGAAGATACATCTACACCTTTCAACGCTTCCTCTGCACTCTGTTCTCCTAACCATACGTTATCTAAAAGCGGTACAATTGTATTATCAACAATAACAGGGAAATTTTTCAATGTTACATTTTCTCCTACACGTGTATTTTCCTGTTGTAAAATATTACGAAATGCCTCACAATTTTGTGTCTCATCAACTGTAGTATACGTAGACATCCAGGCTTTTTCATTTTCACCGCCATCAAAAACATTTACTGTATGAGGAAGTCCACCAAGAGCTACCTCATTTTCTTTTGATGCCTTAATTGCATTATTGAAATCTGTATAATAGCAGAAAAAGTCAAACGCTTCCTCATTTTCTGCATCCTTTGGTGACATACAGATACCTGCACCCCAGCTCATATTAGCCGGATGGTCAAATGCCGGAATCTGGGCAACACCCACATCAAATGCCTCATTAGAATAATTTCCAAGCGCCCAGGAACCGTCAATCAGCATTGCCACCTGTCCATTCATCAACATTGTAGTCTTATCTGCAAAAGCTCCTTTCGCCATTGCCAGAGATGGTGCGCATTGGTTTTTTGTAGATAAGTCCGCAATAGACTGAATAACTTCTAATCCCTCTTTACTGTTTATCTTTAGCTCTGTTCCATCATCACTGGCAATTGCTGCACCATTCGTATATAACAGTGGCATAAACACATTCCAATCTGTAGGCATCATCGTACCATATACACTGACATTATCCACATCAAATCCTGATTGTTCTGGTGTTTTCCCTGAACTATCTTTTGTCAGCTTTCTTGCATTTTCTACAAATTCTTCCCATGTCCATGGATTTTCTGCATCCGTAGAAGGGAACTCAATGCCTGCTTCTTTTAGTAAATCCTTGTTATAGTATAAAGCCAGTGTTGCCACATTACACCCTACTCCCCAGACGCTGTCTCCAGTTTTAAAAATTGTAGAATCTAATGTTGTTTCTTCCAGGTTGATTCCCTTCTTTTCATAAAGGGGCGCTAAATCCAATACTGCATCTTTACTTCCCCATTCCAGCACACTTCCTTCCGGGAGTTTAAACACATCCGGCATGCTATCTGCCGCAGCCATAGTATTCATTTTGCTTAAATATTCTGCATAAGGAACAAAAACTTCCTGTACATCTACATCTGAATTTTCCTTCTCATATTGAGCAATCACCGCTTTATCAAAATCCTGTTCAGCATTCTCAGACCAGGAATAGAAACTTACAACTTTCTTATCCCCTGATTCGCTACTATCGTTCCCTTTACTATCTGCATTTTTTTCTGAATTACCACATCCTGCAACTGACGTTGCCATGCATAATGCCAATATAAGTGCTAGTTGTTTTTTCAACATATTCTCTTCCTCCTTATTATATTTAAGGTACCTTCTTTTGATATTTTTATTATATTTGATTGTTTTAAAAGAAACTAGCACATTTCTTTCTGGCATTTAGCATATTTCATGCTATTGATTACGAAATTCTCTTGGCGTTTTTCCACAAGTTTTTTTAAATATCCGAGAAAAATAATTAGAATCTCCATATCCTGTCCTGGCTGCGACTTCCGTTACGCTTAGTGTTGTATTTTTCAAGAGCTCTTTTGCTTTTTTCATTCTGATCTCTTCCAAATACTGCATTACACTCTTATTTTTCTTTTCTTTAAATCTTCTGTACAAATAATTAGGAGTAATGAAAAATTCACTTGCTACATCATTAAAGTTAACATCTTCTGCATAATGATATTCCAAATATTCTATAACCTGTTCTATCATTTCACTTTTTTGTGAATCCTGAAGAATTTTTTCATGAATCAACCTAGTATATTCATATAATTTCTTTTGAACTTCTTGCCTCGTCATGCAGCGTTCCAAAGCATATGGATAAAGCTCTTCTGTCAGATTTTCAGGTATTTCATAACTATGCTGACGGTATTTATTTGCAATCAAAATCAAAACTGACCGGTAAAAGTTATCTAGCACCACATTATTTTCTTTCTTTTCAAAAATCCCTGTTACTAATCCTGTAATTTCTTTCTTCCATTCCTCTTCTCTAATATTTTCTATTGCCCGCTCTAAATTGCTTAAATCAATGCTTAACGTACTTTCTCCTTGTCCTGCGCTTAATACATGCATAGTTCCTTGCCAAAACCTTGTATTAAGAGTAACTTCCATTTTTTCCATTATCTCTGGCAAACTAAATTCTCTCCCACTTTTATATACCAGCCAAATCTCTTGAAATACTTTCAATTTTTCCCAAATGCAATAAATTTCCTGCTCTAAAAGAACTGTCCCGTGAAATGCTAACAACAACATATTTTCACATTCATGAAAATAAATAATTTCACATGTATCATAATTTCCTTCGACTTTTCTTAACACTTCCATAGCAGCTACATTTTCTCTTAAGATTTCTGCTATCTTTTCTCCGAAAATCAACAAAACAGTTCCAGAAAAAAGTTCTTGCAGACTACTGTATTCTTTAAAATTTTTCCAATTTTCTCCTGTTTTCCACTCTTTCTCCCTCTCCATCTCAAAATTCCGACACACTTCGTCTAATGTTTCATAAAGTTCTTTCTGCGCAATCGGCTTCATAATATAGTTTACCACGCCACTCTTTATAGCCTTTTTCATATATTCAAAATCATCATATCCGCTAATAATAATAAATTTTGTACTACTTTCTTTATCTAACCGACGCACTCTTTCCACAAATTCCAAGCCACTGCATATAGGCATACTAATGTCTATAAAAAAAATATCAGGTTTTACTTTTTCGTAAATTTCATATGCCTCTAGCCCATTTTGAGCTATCCCGCAGATTTTAACAGGCAATTTACACTGTTTGATACGCTGTGCAATACTCTCCAAGACCCACTTTTCATCATCTGCAATACATATCTTAAACATTGTTGTCTCCCTTCGGCAAGTATATTTGTATTCTGGTTCCTTTTCCTTCTTTTGCAGTAATTTTAAACTCCATTCTTTCACCGTATTCCAGATACAAGCGGTGAAATACATTCCAAATCCCTACATGAACAGATGTTTCTTTTTTTTGATTTGGATTCTTTCTAATAGCTTGAAATTCTTCCATAAGGTCTCTATATTTTTCCTGGTTAATACCATTTCCATTATCCATTACCAATAATTGCACTTTTTCCTTTTCTTTCGTAATAGCAATGGTAAGGCAGCACTCTCCTGATTTCTCATAAAATCCATGCTTAATAGAATTTTCCACCAATGGCTGCATAATGGATTTTAAAATTTTATTTTCCTGCAATTCCTTCCCTATATCGTAATATACATTTAGATCCGGTATTTTATATTTCATAATCAATAAATATTGGCGAATATATACCATTTCTTCCTCTATAGTAATCCATTTACTGTGACTTAAATTGTAGCGGAAAATCTTCCCTAAAGTTTCACACACTTTTACCGCCTCGCTTTTCTTATTTCCCAAAATTAATCCATTAATAATCTCTAATGTGTTATACAAAAAATGAGGATTAATCTGCTGCAAAAGCATTTGGTATTCTGTTTCTTTTTGTAAGATACTCATCATCCTGTTTTTTTCAATCAAATCGTGGAGAGATTCCGACATTTCATTAAAACCATTCAGCAAATCTCCAATTTCATCATGATATGGATTATCCAAATAAACATTTTCCTCATTATTCCTAACCCGCAAAAGAGCCTCTTTGCATTTTATAATAGGTGTTGTAATATAGTGAGAAAATATAGTGCCTATAATCACAAATACAATCATCATACCAACTAATACAATACAAAATCCAATCCAGATATTTGTATTATCCACACGAAACATTTCCTTATCCATTACAATTTCCATGATAAGAGAAGTATTTTGTATTTTAATTGTTTCTTCTTTTATAGAATATCTGTGCCCAATCTTGTCTTCCTTCAACTCATTTGGCAAATTCTCTATGATTACATTTCCTTGTGCATCTTTTAATGAGAGATATCCTCCAACAACTTCCCCCTCCATAAACTGTTTCATATTATTTTCACCTATTGTAATTACCAAAATCCCCATTTGCTCCAGGGAATACATATTATTAATCGGATAATAAACATTCATATACCATGTGTTTCCTCTGGTAAAAATTCCTTTTCCAACACCTGTCTCTACATAAACTCCCTCTTGTTGAAACTGTGGATACCAATCTTTTTGTTGTATGTCAATCGAATAATCCAAATAGTTTCCTTGAGGTACCGTGATTCTTACGTGGTCATTAAGTATGGTAGAAATACGAATATTACCATTCATATCTGAGACACTCCCCATAAAATAGCTTGTGCTATCTTCCAATTCCCTCATAGTACGAACATCCATTCCATTCTGTTGAAACAAGCTCTGCATCCATGAAGAATAGCTCATACTATAAGCCAATGTATGCAAACTATCAAAATATTCTTCAATATCGTTCTTTTTCTGTTGCACAAAACGAATCATATTCTTCTTAACCGTTTCTTCACTCATTTTCTTATACAGAGCATAAAACGTCATACTTGAAATCAACACAGCGGCTACCAGCAAAAGTATGACAACAAGAATCGTTTTTTTCTTTAACTTCAATGTTGAAATTTTCTCTTTTATTTTTCTCAAATGCTCCCCCTCCTCGTGAATCATGTATCACCAGTTTGACAGATTATTATACAACATTTCATGACACAGTGAATATAAAAGAAAAAGCAATTGCCCAACGTGACAATCACTTTTTTCAAAAATATCTTCTAAATTGAATGATAGAATTTACCAAATCTTCTTATGAAATCGAAATATATGAATAGCCAAAAAGAACATGGCAACAATAGAAATTCCTTTATGAAATGCCAGTATCACAGAAAATTGGTCCAATATCATACCAAGTATTCCTGTTACAAATGCAATTACAAGAATTATCATCAAATACCCGCCTCTTCTGTTCATCCTTCTGCCATAAACCGATACATGAAGTATGCTGAACACAAGAAAAAGAAGCGAAGCCAGTTTATGAATATACACACCTGTCAGCGGAGCCATCATAGTTACTATAAAACTAATAAGTAATCCTAAATTAAGCACTTTTCTCAATTTTTCACCACCTTGTATTTTTAAAAATTAGTCAAAACTAACCGCTATCTCAAAAGTAAGTAGTTAGTCATTGCTAATCACCTATATGAGTATATATGTTTTCCACCCAAAAGTCAATTCTTTTTCTACATCAGCATCCCTGGCCAATGAAAAATCCCCCTCTGCTATGCATATTTCTCATAACAAAGGGAGATTTCATTTTGATAACTCTATGTTATTTTTATTCCTCTACAATGGCACTGATTTCTACTGTAGAAACTTCATCATTTTTTACTCCAAAGGTAATCTTTGTCTCACCTTTTTCGTAAATCATGGAAGAGCCTTTTTCTTCAGTAGGCTCACCGTAGGCTTCTGTCACCTCATCTTTGGTGCTGCCGATACAGATTCCTTCTTCTGTCTCTACCGTATCATCCATAAATACTACAGACAATACATAGTCTTTGTCATCTACCGGATAGGTGTTTAACTTAAAGCCAGGATAAGTGTAAACCTTGTCCAGGCCTTCAAAAGCGCAGCTTTCGGATTCAAAATAGTCATCTGCTTCTCCCAGTTCCTTTACAACCTTAGAAGCATCAGCTCCCATTTCTACCTTCACAGAACCGCTGGTAAAGGAATATCCCCCTTTGGCTGTGCTTTCTGTTTTTGCAGAAGCTTCCTTGCTTCCTTTGTCTGAATCATCACTTCCACCACAGGCAGACAGGGTAAGTCCCATGACTAACATAGCTGCTGCTGCATACATTCTCATTTTCTTCATTGTATTTTCCCTCCTGTTAATAATTAATGATTTCTCCATACTCTTCCAGTTCTTTGTACTGTGCTTCTTTCATGTCCTCATAGAACTGGATTTTTTCTTCATAAACTTTTTCGTATTCGGGGTCCTCACGATAATCTGTGAGGTCATAATTTTCTTTCAAATAAGTACCAAAATATCTGGATAATTTCTCTGCCCCATCCAGGTTCAGATGAAGCCCTGCATCATAAGTGTCGGTATTATAATCAATGCCTACTTCCTCTGCCATTTTTTCATAATTAAAGTAATCCAGATTGTATTTTTCGGCATATGCTTCAATCTGTTCATCCCACTCATCATACCAGTGAGGGAACAGGCTGGGTGA
The DNA here is from genome assembly GCA_902363515.1 of Bacillota bacterium. Taxonomy (GTDB): domain Bacteria; phylum Bacillota; class Clostridia; order Lachnospirales; family Lachnospiraceae; genus Blautia. The sequence continues at coordinate 69,355 of CABJAN010000015.1, forward strand.
TTTTACCAGTACAAACTCAATGCCATTTTCTTCACACAAAACTCTCATTTTATCCAAGTACTTCATGGCATTACTTCCCAGGGTATAATCTGCCAGTTTATCCGGCTCCGGAAATCCTTTTGCCGGCCTTACATCCACACGCATGTAATAGCCATTGTGGGAAATCTTATCTTTTTTGAACATATATTTAAAATCATCTGAAGATAAGTCTGACCATCTGGAATGATACCGCAAAATGGGGAATAGGTAATCCAGCATATTTTCCTGCTCTGTCATGGAGGACTGAATCGCCCCTAATTTGGAAGAAGAAAACTTCATTCCATCAATGGTCATGCGGTTGTACGCCTCACTTTGAGGTTCATCATACTTTAAAGCCAGCACATTGAAAACCGCCACCTTGGGATTCTCATAACGCAGAGTATCCTCCAGCATGTAATAAGACTGCCACGGAAGCTGCTGGGCGCTTCCCCTGATATAACTGGTAATCCCAAACTCTTCATATAAGGTAATGGGAGAAAAGTTTTCATACACTTCACAGTCTCCCACAAAAATCACCTCATGGTCTGTAGTTTCCTCATAATATTCTGCTGTCAGTGCCCCTTCCACAATGTCAGACATGTATTTTGGCATTAAGAGCTTTTGCAGAAAGAACAGCACTGTAAACATCACCACCATAAACAATGCTACCGGGGCAATCCATTTTGGAAATTTTTTGTTTTTCATCCTGTTCCTTCCTCCTAAAACTGATTATAAATAAACTGGCTCTGATCATATCCAATACCATATGCCCCAAATATAAGAACAGCCAGCACCAGAATGCCAAATACAACATACTTACACCAGGCAGGACGGGCGAAAATCAAATCCCGGACACTTCCCTTTTTCTCCTGTACCAGACTCACTGTCAAAAGTACCAGGAAGCAGATAAACAACAGCGCATAGTCGGCTGCAGTAAGTCCCAGTCCCAGGAATGCTTCTGCATTTAAGTCTGCCAGATTGAAATTGGTAAACATGTTTCCAAACATTTTAAAAGTCAACGGTACATCCCTGTAGCAGTCAAACATACGCAGACAGCTCATAAGAAGAATGGTTCTGATAATCTCAAAAGCTCCGTACCATTTCTTATCTTTCACATGGAAACGGTTATGAAATTTGCCATACAAAGGCTCCAGCTCCTGGGAAATCATAATCACTACAAAGTTCATAAGTCCCCAGACAATAAAGTTCCAGCTTGCCCCATGCCAGATACCGGTGGTAAACCACACTGCAAAGGAAGATAAGTACACTGGCACACGTTTTCCGATTGCTTCTCCAAATTTTGACCTGGAAAACTTGGAAAGCTTCAGCATAGGCTTACATACCGAAATGGGATAGAAAATATAGTCTGTAAACCAGGTACCCATGGTAATGTGCCATCTCTTCCAGTATTCCTTAATATTCTTGGACAAATAAGGTCTTTGGAAGTTTTCTGTCACCTTAATTCCCATGGTCTGTGCAATACCAATGGTAATATCAATACCACCGGTAAAGTCCGCGTACAATTCTAATGCATAAAACAGCATTCCCACAAATACAAATCCGCCCTGATAGGTTTCCGGGTCATGAATAATTGCATTTACTGCAGTAAGAATCCTGTCTGCAATCACTGCTTTCTTGAAATATCCCCAGGTAATCCGGTAAAGTCCGTATCCAACCACTTTGGTATCAAACTTATGCTGTTCAAACAGAGACTGAGATAAATCATTAAATCTGCTGATAGGTCCCTGCACCAACTGCGGGAAAAAGGATACAAACAACGCCAGTTTGAAGGGATTTTTCTCTGCCTTACTGGTGCCCCGGTATACATCAATGATATACCCCATAGTCTGGAAGGTATAAAAAGAAATTCCCATAGGCAGCACCAGATTCACAAAGGACAGATGGCCGTCACTGTGAAAAGCGCTGAGAATTCCATTGATATTGGCAATCATGAAATTGGTATACTTCAAAACTGCCAGAATACCCAGATTAAAGAACAGACATAAGAGCAGCCATTTCCATTTTTTTGCTTTTATGGCTGCCTTATAAGCCTTTTTCTCTTCCCTGCTTAACTCTCCTTTTTTTGCTTTTAAATAAGCCTCCTGCTCTGTCTGCAGGCTGTCCAGTTTCCTGCTCACCAGATAAGCTGACACCGTGGTTGCCCCTATAAAAATCAAATATGAGGGGCTTGCAAAAAAGTAAAATACATAACTGGCTACCAGAAGAAGCGGCCACTGGCACTTCTTTGGCAGCAAATAATATAATAGAAAAACAATGGTAGTAAATCCAATAAAACTATATGATGTAAAAAGCATAAGACCCCCGCTTATTCATCTTCCAGGCGGCAGATTAATTCGTATAAAGCCTCTGCGGAGTTGAAGTTTTCAGGGATGATTTCTTCTGCCGGAATGACTACATCATACTCTTCGTTTACTTCTGAAATAATGGTAACAATGTCAAAAGAGTCAATAATTTTGTCATCTACTAAGGTATTGCAGGTTTCAAAATCCACCTCCGGGTGCAGGTCATTTAAAATTTCTAATAATGCTTCCATACTTATTTTCTCCTTTTCTTCTCTTGATAAATTTCTTTTAATTTTGTTCTGTCAATCTTGCCATTTGCTGTCAGCGGCATTTCTTCCAGCGCATACACCTGATTTGGAATCATGTATCTTGGAAGTGTGCTCTTCAAAGATGTGACCAAATCTTTCACTTCTCTTTCTCCTGTGTAAAAGAGAATAATTTTGCCTTTTTCTTTATCATAAATGCAGCAGGCGCTGCGAATGCCCTCATTCATATTCACATGTGCTTCGATTTCTCCTAACTCAATCCTGTGGCCCATGTGTTTAATCTGATAATCTTTTCTGGAGATAAAAACAAGTTCTCCGTATTCATTTAATTTGCCAATATCCCCTGTCCGGTAAATCAATTCATGATAATAGGGATTTAAGGGATTCTGGACAAAAACTTCATCCGTCTTTTCAAAATTATTGTAATAGCCCAGTGTCAAAGCAGTTCCCCGGATACACATTTCTCCAGGTTCTCCCTGAGCCGGAATCTGATTTTTCTCATCCAAAAGCAGAATTTCCGTATTCTTAAAAGGACGGCCAATAGGAATGCTCTCTCCTTCTTCAAAATCCCTGTTTACCTCATAATAACAGCTCATGCCTGTCGCTTCTGTAGGTCCGTACAGATTAATAAAACGGGCATTTGGAAGGGCCTGTTTCCACAAATGGAACTGTTTAATCGGGAATACTTCACTTCCAAAGGCTACAGTATGGAGATACTTTGGAATTACCTTGTCGAAAGTTTTCATGGATGAAATCATGGTCAGGGCAGACACCACCCAACATACCGTATTAATCTTGTACTCATTTAAAAACTCCACTAATTTCAGCGGGAACATAAACAATTCCTTAGGCACCAGATAGGTAGTTGCCCCGTATTTCAGAGAAGAAAACAGCTCTTTTAAACAGGCGTCAAAATACAATGGCGTCTGATTTGCAAACACAGAATCCTCCGTTACCTGAAGAACTTCTGTGAGGTTTTCCACATAATCAATCACTGATCTGTGACAGGCTGCCACACCTTTGGGAATACCTGTGGAACCAGAAGTAAATACAATGTAAATAGGGTCTGTATCAATAGCTTTGTCTCTGATTTCTTCCAATGCTTCTTCCTTCACAGGAGTTTGAATCATCTCATCATAGAGAAGAATTTCTCCCTCAAAATCCTGAAAACTGTCAATGAGCCCTCTGGTGCTTTCATCACAAATCACAGCCCTTGGTTTCAGATTTTGAAAAATCAGTTCAATACGAAACGCCGGCATTTCTTCATCCATAGGCACATAAAAACAGCCACTATACACCACACCCCAAAAGGCAGTAATCATATGCGGATGTTTCTTCATATAAATAACAATAGGTTCCTTTGCATAGCCTTTTTCTATGAGACAGGTTCCTATACTTCTGGAAGCATCAAATACTTCCTGAAAGCTCATTCCCATCTCTCCATTTGCAAATGCAGTTTTATCCGGAACCCGCTTTACCGTATGTTCCAGGTATTCCAAAATATTTCTTTGCATCTTCTTACTCCTTATATCTTAATGAGATTCTCATAAGATTCTTTTACTTCTTTTTTACACTGTTTCAACGCGTATTTTGCCAGAACTTCCAGAGTATCCACATACCCGCTGCCGATTTCATAATCTTTTTTAATCAAAGATAACTCCGTACATCCAAGAACCAGAACCTGGGCTCCCTTTTCCCTTAAATGGGCAGAAACCCTCCTGAACTTTTCCATGTCAGGGGGGCGTCCTGCCTTAATATTGTCAAAGATCAGATCCATGATGTCCTTCTGATATGCTGGTTTTGGAAGGATGGTTTCCATGCCCATGGCTTCCAGTTCTCTCTGAAAAATCCCACTTTGAACGGTCCCATCCGTAGCCATAATTCCAACAGAATGAATCCCATGACCACAAATTTCCAGAGCTGTTTTCTGAATGCCATGAAGCACCGGAACCGGAATCCCCCTGGACAGCTCCTCATAAAAATAATGGGCTGTAATACAGGGAATGGCAATGCAGTCTGCTCCTTGTGCAGCCAACTGTTTCCCCAGTCTTATCATTTCGTTTGCAGGATTTTCCTCTGATTTTCCCAGAATATAGGCTGTGCGGTCCGGAATTTGCGGCATGTTATAAATAATCATTTGTAAATGATCCTGGTCTTTTTCTGCTTTTGTCATCTGAATCAGCAGTTCCATAAAATATGCAGTTGCAATGGGCCCAAGCCCTCCTAAAATTCCTAATGTCACACCATCCGCCTCCTAATCAACAGAAGAATCTTCTGTAGGTGTTGCAGGGTATTTACTCTGGTCAAAAATATGGCTGTTATTATGAGCCTTGGAATAGTCCAGAATTTCCTCATCTGTAAGGAGGAAAAATTCTCCGCCACCCTGTCTTGGCGTGGTATCAAAATGATACCATCCGTCTCCAACATCTACCAGGCTCCAGTAGTGTCTGGAATGGCTGGTGTCGCTTTTTTCAATATCCAGATTCGGGATTCCTGCCTGGGTCAGCAATGCTTTGGCTGTAGCAAAGAAAATAAAACAGTCACCCTGTCTTGTGGTAAAGCCCTGGTGTGCTCCATTGGTCCAGCTCTCTTTTTCTGAACTGTTTACGTAGCCAATATTCGTTCTTGTCCAGTCATAAATTGCCCTTGCTTTTTCCTTCTGTGTCATATCCTCATCTGTGATTTCTGCCAGAATTTCATCTGCTTCTTTTTCCACTTCTTCCGGCTCTACATAATCTTCCGGTTTTTCCTTAATGGTAATAGTGGTCTCTTCCTGGGCTTTATTTCCAGCCCGGTCCTGTGCAGTGTAGATAACATCATAAGTACCTGGTTCTTCTGGATTTACATCACTGTTGTCAATCTCCAGCTTCACCTTTTTATCGCAATTATCCGTTACCGTAATCTCTGATTTATAAGAAATAGGGTCTCCTGCAAAACCGGTAAGAGGCGCCACACCATTGATTTCAGGGGCTTCTTTATCCTCTATTACCTTAATTTCAGCCTGAACCTTTGCAGTATTTCCACCTTCATCTGTCAGAATCACTACCGCAGAAACCTTACCCTTTTTAGATAAATCCGGCTTGTCTTCAAAACTGCATTTCACATCTGTAGCATCTTGAATATCTGTCACCAGTTCTTTTGCCTTCAGCTTTCCATCTATATCAATCGTGATATTTTCTGCCTTTGCCTTAGGCGGTGTAGTATCCTGGACAATCAGTTTAGATTTTCTTTCTTTTCCTTTTGCCTTGATAACAATCTCCTGCTCTCCCACATGATTCAGCTCCACCTTTGACATATCGGTAACAAATTTTGCATCTACTTTTTTCTTCTTTAAAAAATCAGAAACTTTCAGGTCTTTTGTCCCTGCTTCTACTGTAATTGTCTTAGCCACAGGATTGGAAAAGAACAGCTTATAGCCTAAAAATAACAGGGCCATGACTGCAATTCCTATGACGGTCAGCTTCTTCATCATCTCAATTTTCTGTTTTCGAAGCTGCTCCTCCCTCCGTCTTTGAATGGCTCTTCTACGTTTCCTCTCCAGGTATTCCTGATATTCTCTCTCATTTTCTTCTTCCAGCGCCAGACATTCGTCTAAACCACTTCTGCGTCTGTAGGAAGGAGAAGCTCCTGTATCATAGGCGGTTCTTGCCCGTCTGGATGGGTTCTCACCCGGAGCTCTTCGCCTTGGCTGCTGACTTTGAGAACGCCGGACGCTGCTGTTTCTTTGACGCGGCACCCCCTGTCTTTCTCCTGGCCGCCTTCTATGTTCGTATTCGTTCATGCTTTTTCTCCATAAAACCAGTTTTGTTTCTTTTTTATGAAATATATTTCTATTTTTTTACATAACCTTTGTTCATTCTATTCTCCTGTATGCATATTGTCAATATTTTGTTGCAAAAAAAGAACCGCCGCATTTCATGCCACAGTTCTTTTTCCTCTTTTCCTATATAAAAATCTGTTCCTTCCGCTTATCCGCGAAAATATACCAATATTCCCCCTCCAGGTCTCTGCTTGCCTTTATAAAAGAGTTCGAATACACAGCCTGAGCTATTCCCTCTGCATCTCCAAGAGCAATGCTGTCGAAGCAATCCTTTCCATCCATTTGCATATTTCCAAGCTGCTCTTCCAAAAGACAGCACAAGCCATTTCTTCCCATTGGTTTTTCCGGAATCTGCCTGTAATAGAATCCCTCATTGACAGTACGGTTACTGTTAATCATCCGCAGCAAATATTCTGCCTTTGGTTTCTCTAAGATCTGTTCCAGTTTCAGCTTTCCTCCTGCAATACCGGCTTCTCTGGCGTCCTTTAGAAATGCAGAAACCATACTGGGAAACACAATCACAAAGTTCCTTTGCTCTGCCACCTGGAAACGATATTCCTTTCCTGGCATACTCAGCCTATTTTTAATAATTCTTTCACTTTGCGGAAAGATTTTCGGTACATAATATATTGGAATCCGACTACCACAACTCCGCAGAGCACAGAGAAGGCGCCTGTCCAGATTTCACTTTGTACAATAATTCCATGCGGTACTGATTATCTGCTCCCAGCCTTTTTATATCTTCAAACACCTGAGCATTGCGGATTCCCACATTCTGGCTTCTGGTATAACCCATAATTCCCACAGCCGCAAAACAGATGACTGCCACATAGATAAACAACAGGAAACGAATGGCATAACCTAAAATCAACTGCTGCATTTCCAATGGCCGAATCATGGGGCGAAACTGCCAGTCCGTTGCTTTTGCCGGTTCTTCCGGATCAACCACAGCGGCATCTGCCATTCCACTTTCTCTGTACCCCTTCACATCCCGCAATTCCTCCTGGGAATTATATGCTTCCATAACATTCATATTTTCAGACATGCGAAGGGCAAATTCCTTATACAAAGCCGCTCCAAACTCAATTTCCCGGTCGCTTTCCTCAGAATCAAACAGCACCTGGGTCATCTGCTGTTCTGGGGCAAGCCCTTCTTTTAAAGCTTCATAATCCTGGTTATTTACCACAAAACGGCTTCCTGTAGATAGTCCGTTGTTTGGTGTCAATACCAGGGAATCATATTCTGTGTTGCCCAGATATTTCATAGGAAGATAGGTATCCTCACTGGCAAGGTACAGTTTTGTCATATCATCAAAAGCAAACCAGGTAGTCTCTGCACTGTTTGTTGGCTGAATAAGATAATAACCACCTGTTGGAATATCCAGATGGATTCCTGTAAGCTTTTCATAGATTTCTGCGCTGGTACAGTCATACTCCGCATACTTTTCATATCTGTCTTCTATAAACTCTCCATCTTCATTGATATCCCGTTCCACGCCATCTCCCACAACACGGATAAAATCACCTTCCCGGTAATTCTGAATCTGAACATCATAAGACTTAGCCAGCTCCTGTACCTCTTCCTCTTTTAGCTCTTTTGCATCCTTTAAATACCGGTAGGAGTAATCATCCTGATAATTCTGATTCTTCTCCAATGCTGCCATTCCCATCATAGGAACATAGAAAACAGCATATAACCCTCCAATGATTAAAAGGGTAATCACCAGCATATTTTTCACAATGGATGCACCCTGGAATTTCAACATTCCGTAATTCAGCAGATTATTATAATATTTCTGTGGATTTCTCCCTCTTTCGTGACAGGAGATGGAGTACACCCTAATCTGATAAAGCCCCACAAGCACCAGCAAATATCCTACGGATACCCAGCTTCCCAGCATGGTTCCAAACAAGTTCAAAACAATCATTCTCAGAAAATATCCAATAAATACACCAACTGCAATAAGAATCACTCCAGAAATCAGATATTTTTTTGTTACCTTGTTTTTGATTTTTTCGGTTTTTCTCTGTTCATAAATCACATCCATAATGTTGGTTCTCTTCATGGCCTTTCTGGTGAGCAGGACTGCCATGAGAAACAGTACAAGCCCAAACAGCAAAGAGGTAAGAAAACCCTCTGCTGTAAACCCAAAAGAAGCATCATTCACTCTGGCAGTTAAAACCTCCATAATCTTTCCAATTACCAGAGACAGCACAGCCCCAAGAGCAATCCCTTCCATGGTATACAACCCAATCATTTTCGCCATTTCCTGATACAAAGCTCTGGCAAGAATACTTTTTTCTGTTCCAAGAGCCATAAAAATTCCCATTTCTCTGCTTTTATAGCGGAGAAAAATAGAAATGGCATACCATACAAACATAAGGCATCCTGCCGCCGCGATTCCGAAAATCATTCCCGCCATTTTCAGACTGTCCCCTCCATCTGGAAGCGCGTTTTTTACCAGAGGACTGAATACCATCATTAAATAAGAAGAAAAATTCTTTATAAATCCGTCCGTCCCGCATCACAATCACCCTGTCACAATAACTGGCAGAAAAACTGTCATGTGTCACCATAAAGGTGGTGGCATTGAGATTCTTCTGTGCCTCCAGAAAAGCATGGATAACAGCTTCACTGGAGCGGCTGTCCAGGTTTCCGGTAGGTTCGTCTGCAAGAATCAGCAACGGATCATTCATCAATGCTCTGGCAACCGCGGTTCTCTGCTTCTGTCCCCCGGAAATCTCGGTTGGAAATTTATCTTCAATCCCATCAATGCCAAACAGCTTCAGTAATTTTCTGGCCTTTTTCTCCATTGCCTTATAAGGTTCCTTTCGGATTACCTTTGGCACACAGACATTTTCCAACACATTTAATCCATCCAGCAGCATAAAATCCTGAAATACAAATCCCAGCTTTTCATTTCTCACTTTAGCAATGGCTTTTTCATCCAGGGCAGACAGCTTCTCATCTTTTAATAAAATCTCTCCTTTATCATGGGGAATAAAGCAGGAAATACAATTCAGCAAAGTCGTTTTTCCAGAACCGGAAGGCCCCATGACTGCTACAAATTCTCCCTCCTTCACCTCAAAGCTTACATCTTTTAATACCTCATATTTTGTTTTTCCTGTTTGATAGCTCTTATATAAATGTTCTACTTTCAGCATATCTTACACTCCTCTCACTTGATGGTGTAAGCATACCTTATTTAAAAAATTCTGCAATAAAAAATGCGTAATCTAATATAGAAAACGCATAATTTAAATTCTGTTTACTTATCATCCTGTTTCTCTGGAACAGGCAGATAGATTTTCACTGTAAATCTTCCCTGTTTCTCCTGTAAAATACATTCTCCTTCGTATTTTTCCACACATTCACGAATATTTGCGATACCAAATCCATGGAGAAAATGATCCGGTTTTGAGGTCCATCCTTTGCCCGTTTTTCCCTTTTTCTCCTCCTCCAGAGCGTTATTTTCCACAAGAATCATAAGGCCGTCTCCAACCCGGCTGGTTTTTACTGTAATCATCCTCCTGTCAGGCGGCAGCTTTTCACTGGCTTCAATGGCATTGTCCAAAGCGTTTCCAAAAATAGTGCTAATATCCAGAGGTTCCAGAAATTTTCCGTCCTCAAAGTGTACAATAGCGCTAAAATCAATGGATTTTTCCCTGGCAATTCTTGCTTTATCTCTTAACAATACATTCAGCGTTTCATTGCCTGTCTGGTAATAAGACTCATACATTTCTACCTGTTCCTACAGGCTTTGGATAGCCTCCTGTCCCTGTCTGGAATTACTCTGGGCCTGAAGCACAAGCAAATGATTTTTCAAATCATGATAAATACTCCTTACCCGCCTTTCATCCTCTATCCTTTCCTGATAATAGATTTGCTGGCTGGCAAGGGCTTTTGCCCTATATGCAGTTTTGGCAGACTCACAGATATAATAAACCAGATAAATACATCCAAAACTGGCAAAAATAGCGGTTCCGCAGATAGGATATGCCACAAAATTTTTCTCCGGCATAAGATAAATAATCGTAAAGACGGCCAGGAAAGAAGACGCCATTAAACCATCAATCACCAGCCACATCTTTGTAGTAAGATTTCTGCTTCCTGCTTCAAAATACTTCTTCAAAAAGGCGCCGGCTCCTATCCAGAACAGCAGTCTGAATAACAACGTCATAGTATGAATAACTGTACTGGAAAGCAGAGTTTCCGGGTGAAGAGCAGAATCTTCCCCATAGGGTAAGCCGGAATAAAAATAGAAAAACTTCATCCCACTGTCCAGCATTAAATAATTCACTGCCACCAATGCCGGATAAAAAATCAATACTGCAGTTGCTTTTTCCACCCAGGCTCCCCGATGAAAAACAATAACATAGACAATCATTCCTATCAAAAGAAAGGTCAGATTCGTCAATTCATTGGAATAAATCACACAAACTGCCATGAAACTAAATGGAATAACAGCCAATATTTTCATAATCCTGTTTTTGCGGAGGGGAAGAAAAGAATACCAGATTCGGAAGAATACAAATACGTACACCCATTCCAGAATAAAAGACAGTCCATCCTCTTTTGACGAAACATTCCCAACAATGTCTGCCTGCTCCAAGTTATTTAACAGTCTGCATTTTGTCTGTCTGATACACGGATTGGAAGTGCGAAAACCTGAAATAGTCATTCACTCTCTGATGAGTATTATTGAGCGAGTGCTTGTAGATGTGCCGGAAGAATATCTGCTCTTTTTGCAGAACGCATTCTCCTATTTCGAGAAATATCTTGTAACAGATTTTCTTCCGAAGTTGGTAGATTGTATCGCTTTTATGATGGAACAGCATCAACTGAGCACTCCTTGTGATAAAGCATTACTGCTGGACTTCACAGCAGAATTGTTCGTACTCAGAAAAGAATTTGCTAACGCTTTGAAAAAGAGATTAAAAGCCATTCAGATCATAGAAAATGCTGATACAGAAGATGTGCGTACTATTACACTGCTCTCCAATCTGTATAACAATCTTTCCAACACTTATCTCTACCTGAAAAAGATGAAAGAAGCTGCGGAAGCATTGAAAAAAGCGTTTGAACTCCTCAAGAAACACGAACATCTGAGGCTGATGGAATCGCATGACACCATGCAACAGATTGGAAATCTTGCGAATATGCTCATCGTCGGTAAAGAATACCCACAGGCACGAGAATTACTGACCTTGTATGAATCACTCATATCTGAATATGAAAATGAAGAATGCCTGGATTATGGATTCTGCCAGACAATGTTTGGCATCTTATGCTATCGTGAAGGAAAAGCTACCGAAGCAGAACGACATTTGCTCTCCGCTGAAACTATCATATCCGATGTAATGGGAACCGATAACGATTATATGAAGACCGTATACCGATACTTACACTCTCTTTATATACGATGGAAAAAACCAGCACTTGCACAGAAATATAAGGGAAAATATTTAGAATCAAGTAAGAATAAATTAAAAATCTCTCCATAAAATACTATTACCACTTTCATAAAAACCGTTTGACATCTACGATGGCTTAAGGTATATTATTGTCAGTGGTTGTGCTGTGGATGCTCGAGGGGCCCACAGCCGGAGGGGCTCATGCGTGGGCTCCTTTTTTTATCCTAAAAAACATTCGAAAGCGAGGTTATCTGATGGCTCAGAAATTTATGACTTACGAACAACAACTAAATAAACTGCAAGCCGACAAAGGCTTGACCATTCCTGACGCTGACTTCGCACGAAAAACATTGGAAGAAATCAGCTACTATTCTTTGATCGGCGGATATAAAGATTTATTCCTGCATCCAGCATCCAAAAAGTATAAATATGGCGTTACCTTCGACGAGATTGTTGCTTTTTACCATTTTGATGAACAACTCCGCAGCCTTTTCTTAAAATATATTTTGCAAGTGGAGTGTCACTTGAAGTCTATGATTTCGTATCATTTCACAGAAAAATACGGAGAATTACAGACTGAATACTTAGCCCCACATAATTTTGATTGCAAATTCTGCTCGAACGGTACGCCTATTCTGAAATCGTCGGTACATTCATTCTGATTTAGCGGTACTCGTTTTCTGCTCAAAGCGGTACGTTTTTCCTTTATTATTGTGATGTAACTATTATTCATCACAGTGCAAAGGAGGAACTATTATGCACGACTACAATACTATTCTTGGAGTCATAGAACTTCGGCTCAGTAAAGTCAGTTATGACTCTGTACAAAAACGTTACCGGATCGGACGGAGCGGGATTGCATTAATTATGAACCGATACAAGGATTCAGGCTTATCATTGGATGATCTTCGGCAAATGCCAGCCTCAAAGGTGGTTGATCTCATCTATCCAAAAGAAAACCTTCGACATAAGGATATTCCACTGCCTGATTTTGAAAAAATACATGAGCAGATGATCCAAATGGGAAAACATGCTGACTTGAGTTTTCGTAAGTAGGTAATCATTCGTATATTGACATTTTATAAAAGCCATCTGATACTGCTCCTGACTGTCTGCCAGATTCTCTATCAGATGGCTTATTATTATTTTTTTAGTTTAGTACGGCAGTATTC
>CABJAN010000016.1 GCA_902363515.1 Bacillota bacterium
GATACGGTCAGCCCAGAGTTTTGCTTTTTCTTCTTTGTTCATAGTGTATAGAATACCTCCTGAGTTTTAAGGAGATTGTAGCAGAATAAAAAATGAAAAAACAGATACGGATGATTACTTACTTACGTTTGAATAGTGCACCTTTTCCGGGAATTCAGGGTTCTTCCGCAATTATCCGTGTCATTCAACCTTCGCATACATTAGTTTTGCTACTAAAAGTGCTTTGCTGCATCTCCCATACATAGTACGTTTTACCATTTTTAGTTTACTATTTGTTCCCTCGACAAAACCATTCGAAAGTTCACTGGCAACAGAATTTTCCACAGCTTCTATATCCTTTTCTAATCCATTTGCAAACCGGGATATCTCTTTTAACTCAGAGTTTTTGTACCGTTCTATAAACAAATACAATAGAGGCATACTTTTCTTTTCGTATATTTCACGGAATTCTTGAACACAACGCATCAATTCTCTGAGTTTGGGATATTTCTGTAAAATATATGCCTTATGATTTGCACTAAGTTCCACTCCCATCCAAAGATAACGAAATATGCCGTTTCGTGAAAGGTGGTCATATTTTTGTAAGGCCTTTTTGTTTTGGAGTGCTTCAGGTGAAGAACTTTTGTAAATTGCAACATCAATTTGGAATCGTTCTATGATTTTATTCATATAGTCATATGCTGCAGATTGACCGCCTTTATATCCTTTTTCAATAACATTGCGATATACATCTTTTCGACTGATGCCAGAAATTAAAGCTTTGATAATATAATCATAAAACTGATCCATTCCGCTACGAAAATCTTTTTTACAAAGTGCTTCATATTCTCCATTGAGATATTTTGTTACGGTATTTCTGTTGCAATGTAATACTTTAGAAATTTGGCGTTTACTGTATCCGGCAGAGTTATATTCCTTTATCGCAGTGTACAGTTGTACCCTTTTTTGATTATATTCGTTAAGGTTATCCACACTGCATGGCATTTTTTTACTATCGTTTTCAACTGATGGTTCTGCAATGCTGTTAGAATCAGATGGAATTCTGATATCAACGGGCAATACAGAATTTACAGTATTTCTTATGGCCTCTAATAAATTTTGATGAAGATGAAATCTGTCAGCAATCTGCATAGCATCGGGCAATATTTCCTTTATGGCTGTTGAATAAGCACTTGCCCGGTCTCGTGTCACCGCTTTTACATGTTTATTGTTACTTAACCATTCTTTTAGTGTTTTACCATCACGTCCATCTAAAATTGCCACTGGTTTATGTGTTGCCTCATCTACAATAATTGTCCCATAAGTATGCCGTTTCTTAAATGCAAAATCATCCACTCCAATAATGCTTCCACATGGAACTTCCGGTTGTGCTACATATCGTTTCTTTAACAATCGGATAATGCTGTCACCACTGGTTTTCAGATTCATAGAACGGCAGATACGAGCACTACCTTCACAGCTTGTTTCCAATGCCAAAGTACATATAAAATCTTCACCACGCTCTGTCATACGGCTGTAATAATTCAAAAAACCATCTACATTCTCAACAAAGGTTGTAACATCACAGGAAGAATTGTCGCACTGATACTCGTAAGCATTTACGATTAAATACGTGGTCCTACCTAAAATCGGAAGATCTTGAAGTTTTCTTTTATAAGTACCATGTTTATGTTCTGAAGCCACTCCACACTTGGGACATGTACAATTTTTTGATTGCACAGAAACATGGATATAAATTTCTTTTTCGTTTTGAGTTACTTCTGTGATGCCTATTTCTTCCGGGTAAAATTTTTGTAAATCAAGAGTATCTTTCATCTATTTCAATTCCTTCCATAAATGACAAAATTCCTAAGACAATTTTAGCACTTTTGTTTCAATTCCATTTACGGATAATTGCGGAAGAACCTTGCCGCACAGGAATATTCAATGTGTTTCCAGAATCCGTATCGCCTTACGGACATTTGCTCCTTTTTCTCCCTCTTCTTTTTTCAAATTATCCAGTTCTTCCAACACGGTCATTGGCAGAACCACTTCATTGTCTTCAAAACATTCCACGGCATAAGGTGCCTGGATTAATACATTGGTATCCAGTATATAAATTTTTTCCATAAAAGACCTCATTACACATTTCTTATTTTCTCTTAAAGGTTACCACCACCTTGTATAATCGAAAGTCACGATATGGTTAAATTTGTGTAAAAAATATTCCCCAGCCATACTTTTCCCCATGACTGAGGAAACTCATCTTTCAAAAATGTGCAGCTGTTGATACAACTCTTTTCTCTGATAACTGTCCTTATATACTTTAAAATAATTCATTTTTTCCCTTTTTCCCGTCAGAACACGATACACACGTCTGATATAGAGCATCACCCATCCCAGTGGAAGAAGGATTTTACAATGTCTCATCATAGGCCATGTGGTATAAGCCTTTTCATTCATGCTTCCAAAAAGCTGATGCATTCTTCCAGTCTGCACACTCAGCTGTCTCGCATCACTAATGAACATTGCTTCATAAATTCTCTGTTCTTCTTTTCTTCCAATGTTTCCTCCGGCCATAATATCTACCAGAAGAGCACCTGCCAATTCCTCCTGCTTCCCCATCCAGTTCTGCCGTTCCAATCCAAAGGCCAGAACAGAGGCTAAACTAATGGTTTGTGCAAACACCCACAACCCCATATTTTGTAACGGCTCCTGAAATAACTTTAAAAATTCTTTTTCTTCTATGGAATTTAAAAATAATGCCCAGTCACACAAATGACGAATTCCAATTCCTGCCCCCATTAAATGAGAAGACAGGTGAAGAAGCATCACCAGACCATGATGAAAATCAGAAGGAACCCTGACAGGAAATGATAGTTCCTCTGCTACACGAGACTTCTCCAGCAAATCCTGCAGATAACTCCTCACAACAGGCTCTATTTCTCCTTTCGGGATACCCGGCGGATCAAAATGCACTTCCAGACAAATATTTCCCTTTTGATAATCTATATGGTGATGGTATTCCTTCATTTTTAGGCAGGAAAATCCCTTCGATTCCAAGAATTTTCCTACTTTCTCTAAATCCTTCCTTCTCACCAAAAAATCAACATCCCCCATCTGTCGAAGAAGGGGTTCCGGGTAATACTGTGCTGACGCAACCCCTTTTAAAATGCAATAAGGGATTCCCAAACTTTGCATCATCTGATGAATCTGCCCATGCCACTGAACATTTATAAGATTTGCTTTCAGATAGCTTCCACTTCGTTTCATAATCTCCCGCTGGATTTCAGAAGGAAGTGCCTCTGTCTGATCTATATGAGAAAATGCCGAAAGAAAACAAGACTGCTGAATACTTTCTTCTGCGACAGCGTTCCAGTCTATATCATGGTCATATGGTTCTTCTATATCAAACAATTCTTTTTTCAACAAAGACAGGAAAACTTTTTCTTCTTCTTTTAAATTTTCACGATAAGAAGCCACTATTCTAATAATCCTTTCTGTTTCAAGGTGTAAAGGAATTGTTCAACATCATTTCCTGCCACTTCTTTTCCCACATCATAACGTTCCATTATCTTTGAAAGAAGCACTTCTTTCGCACACTCTTCTTGTAATAATTCCCATAAATATGCACCTGTTTTATTCAAGGTAATCATCGCACGAAAATCCGTATCTTGAACCTCAAGCGGCACTACCGTATATCCTCCTGCAACAGATAATAGCTTATAACCAGGTTTGATTTTCATCCTTTCACATCCTCCACATTTAAAAAT
Source organism: Bacillota bacterium (assembly GCA_902363515.1). Taxonomy (GTDB): domain Bacteria; phylum Bacillota; class Clostridia; order Lachnospirales; family Lachnospiraceae; genus Blautia. The sequence goes on from CABJAN010000016.1 coordinate 3,753, forward strand.
AGCACTAAAAATTTATGCTTCATTATAACGAAAATCCGAAAAGAATACAATATAGAACATCTGATTTTTTCATGTATAAGCAGGCTGCTTGTATGATAAGATAATGACATAAACAAAAAGGAACGGTGATTTGTAATGGGCAAAACTGTATATGAGATTATGCATAAAAACAGAAAACTCGTCTTATACTGTTTGTTTATCTGCCAACTTCTGAACCTCTTCCAGAGACAAACCCGTCATCTCCGCAATTTCCTCTATCGAATCGCGCCCTCTTGCCAGCATCTTCAGAGCAGTACTTACTCTCTCTTCTGCTTTTCCTTCTGCTTTTGCTTTTTCAGCTGTTTCATTCCTCATCTCTTCTAAAAGTCTACACATCTGGCTTCGACCTCCTTCTGTTTCCTTTAAATATCGGACTTCTTCGGCAAGCAATGGATTCACCATATCTTTTGCTTCTTTACAGTTGAAGTCATGCATCAAACTTCCTACAGGATGTTCCATATTTCTATACTCGCCATTTACATATATAATGTGTGCCCCATCACCAAACAATGCATACTCCATCTCTTTAATTCTTCTTTCGACGTGATATAGCGGAATTCCCTTGCCAAATTTATCATTTTCTGTAATGAAAATCACATATGTATCAACTAAATCTTCGAAATCGTCTCCCTTACAGAGCAGTGTACGGTCAATCATGCTGCTGTGAAACCTTGCCCTTTTCACTCCTGCTCCCCGATCAGAACGCTGAATTTCAATATCCATAAGTTTTCCATTTACATCCTCTGCCTGGATATCTAAAGTGATGGAACGTTTTGTTGCGCTTTTATATTCTACTTGCGCCTTTGTAGATTTTACTTTGATATCATCACACTCTAAAATCGTATTCAGTATATACTCAACTGCTTCAATCTTTCCATCCAGTGCTTCTGAAAAAAGTCATCATCCATCAGGCGAAGTTCTTTTATCCTTTGTAAATCTTCTTCGTTCATTACATTCCGTTTTGTTTCCTGCACATTAACACCTCGCTCTTTTTTAATTTCAAGCTATTTATCGTAATAACCGATATCGTGTCATCTCATGTACTTTATAAATCACATCTTCTGATAGTATTTTCCCGGAATGTTAAATATCCATGTATGTTTCTCTTCCGTAGAAGTGAATTTTCTTTGCCGAATCACTTCCTTATGCATCTAAGTCTTTGCTTCATTGTTTCTATACTCTCATTATAATAGCCTTATCCGGAAAGAAGCAAGCCTTATTTTTTATACTGACTGTATTCGGTCCGCTGACTCCTTTACTGCTGTATCACCCATCCCGATTATGGAGGTCATAGGCTGGCCATCCAGTATTTTTGTCTCTATGTCTACGTTATGTCCTTCGATTCCTTGTATTGCAAAACTTTTTACCACTGTAGCCATAATCCTCTTCTTCATATCCTTTCTTTTTATAATACTATCATCATTGATTATTTCAAACAGCAGCGGGATAATCTCCCACTACTGTTTATCCTCCGTTATTCTAATCTCTATATGCTTTTCCAGTGCATTCGCATATTTTTCCAACATAAGCAATGTTGGCACTCTAGAAGCCTTCTCAAATCTAGCTATGTTCGAGGCTCTTACCCCGGTTATATCCGCCATCTCCTGCTGGGTCTTCTTCTGGCGGTATCTCTCTTCTACTAGTATTTTTATAATCTGCTCTGAATCCTTCTGTACCTTTTCCTGAATCGATTCTGCATAGGCTGCCAGGCGTTTCCCCCTTAATTCTTTCTCTTCTTGATAAATTTCAACCGTATTTTCCATTCTAACACCCCATTAAACTTTTATGATTGTATCATTTATGATATCATTGGTCAATATCATTTCTAGGGTTTATACTTTTTTAATGGGGTCAGACCCCATTAACTATACTCCATCTCTGCAATTCGTCTTTCGACATGATAAAGGGGAATCCCCATACCAAATTTATCATTCTCTGTAATAAAGATGACATATGTATCCACCAGATCTTCGAAATCCTCTCCTTTACTGAGAAGTGCTCTGTCAATCATACTGCTGTGAAATCTTGCTCTTTTCACTCCTGAGCCTCTGTCAGAACGCTGGATTTCAATATCCATGAACTTTCCATCCCCATCCTCTGCCTGGATATCCTGGATGATAGAGCGTTTTGTTGCACTTTTCTCTTATCCGTTGTAAATCTTTTTCCTTTTCATTCATTACATTCTGTTTTGTTTTTTGCACACGAACACCTCACTTATCTTTCCGTTTCAGCCTATCATAATAGGAACTGATGTAGTGTTATCTCATGTACTTTAGATGATGTCCTCTGATTGTACTTCTCTTCCTGGATATGAAACATCACATGGAAGCTTCTCTTCTGTGGAAAAAGATTATCCTTTTGAAACCACCGTCCTTACATCCTTATCAAAAACTCAGTCTTCGCTTCGTCTATACCTTTATTATAATCACCAGGCAAGGAAGAAACAATATTTTTATCACAACAGAATACATGGCAAGGCAAAACTACTCTTTTTAAACGGAGGGTTAATAACCTTCTTTGCTGCAAGCACAGCCTGCCCCGTTCCCCACAGTTTTGTCCGGCCTTCCGACAGAGTATCTGGAATATCGTTAATATCCTTTCAGATGATAAATACTACGTGATTAAAACCAGCTTCAATCGCATCATGAATCGAATAGTCCATAATGATATGATTTAGAAGCATCCTCTGGTTGTACATTTATATAATTTTTATGTATTATCTTTTTTATAGGGTTCCAAGGTAATCTGGAAATAAAAATTCTGTAAAATAGTCATTATCTATCTTTTTAATATCTAACTAAAATTCTAGATTCATTTATGTTGATATTATCCATTTGCTGCCTGTTCAAAAATATTTCCAATCCTTTCCTCGCTAATTCTTTCTCCAACATTGGAGAAATCATAATATTTTCGATAATATTCTCATTTATCTTTAAATCATAATACGGTGTAAATACACCCTCTTTTATCATGAATCCCTGTACAAAAATTTCAGTTTTGTTGATATACTCAGGAATCTTCAGTACAAATCGATATTCTTGTTCATTTGAAAAAGCTTCTGATTTAAAAAACAATCTACAGAATTCTATTTTTTCAATAATTTCCTCCTGTGCGTCCAATAACATAGCATAACTGTCATTTACTGTCTTTGCCTCTTTTCTGCAACAATATAATTCATAATCAATCTTTCGTATATAATCAATCAAATATTCTGCCTGTTCAGAAAAAGAATACATTACTTTGTCTTGCCAAAATCCACAATCCGTTAAATCCAAACTCTCCATATAATATTGCATTTTTTTCAATGATATGGCAAGATTATATCCTTGATACTTTCCATTCTTTAAATAATAGTTCCACATATTTAAAGAATCTGCTTTTACTGAGGTGCAAAAAACGTAATATCGCATCTTCATTTTCCTTGAACAACATGCCACCTCATATTTTTCAGTCAACCAATCGTCTATATCTTCTATCAGATCTTTGTTCCATAATTTATTTTTTATCTTGCCAATCGCATCACTCAATGGTTTTCTTATATAAATATATTCTAATTTGTCATTAAAAAATTGACAGTCCGTAAATCGCAATGTTTTATTTACAAGTATGGAAAGTAACCCTTCCGGAGATGTATAATGATATACTTCTTCTATTCGTTTCATCCAAATATCCTCTTTTTACCCAACGTTAATCCTCAATAATCAGTACCTTTTCGTCTTCCCACTTTTCTGAGATAATCGTTCCAACAACATTTCTAACATGACTTCGTACAATTCGCTCGCTTTGCACGATTCGTCTTCAATTGTACAACTTCTGAAACTTGCTCTCCGTCAAAAATGTCCACTTATCAATAAAGAAATGTGTCTCGTTATTTCGCAAATCACTTAATGTCTCTAACGCATCACTTATAATTGATTGATCATCAGGGCGTGTGGAATAATATGTATTAAACAAACTCGAGGCCTTCTTACAGATGACATTATAGCTTTGTGAACGATATTATTCCACATCATCTTGTGACAATTTTGCAAAAAGTCATTCAAATCCGGCTCTGTATCCATTGCTATCTATAAACTACCATCAGGATTTTTTTCTTAGTTACTCTTTTATACACCTCATGATCTCCTGTATTAAGCATAAGCTGCTTTATAAAAAGTTCTGTGGCATTATGAAGTGAAGATACAAAGTTCTTTCTATATTTTAAAGTGGATTTACCAGCCACAATATTCTAGAAGTATGAAAGTTCATATTATAAAAATCTCTATCTCTGAAATCCAGACTTATAGACTTATATTTATCTTACTTTCATCATGTATAAAAGTGTCCGCCAGCGTTCATGCTGAGCCAGGATCCGATTTTTTTTTTAGTTGACTTTCCCATAATTTAATAATCTCTTTTACTAATATCTCAGCCAAGACTAGCATCATTGGATAAAAGAAACTCAACAAAAAATCATCCATCCTCTATCTTCTCCTTTTTCAATAAACATTACAACTTCTATTAATTACCTTTATTGTAATCTACTACTTAATAAACTTACACAGTATAGATGATACATGAGAATACCATGGCCCATATGAACAATTTTAATTTTTCAATGTACTCATTTATTTCTACAAAATCCAACCTCGTATTACAATACATGGTTTCTATATCTATTTGTCAGGAATGCTCTGAATTTTTCCAAAACATGACTAAATAAAACCTCTGGATAATGGTTATTCCAAAGTCTTTTAATTATCTTCGCCAAAAAACCTGAAGCCACTAACACCACTGACTTCAGGTTTTAAGTATTCTTATATGTTTAGGCATAAAAATCAGTGGATATCTAATAGTACCAAGAATTATTCCTACATTTTAAACAGTCTTTCTTCTTTTAACAACTGCAAAAATTCCAGTTCCCATGAATACAACTGCAGCTAATGCTACCGGCCACATTTCTCTTTCACCTGTCTGTGGTGAAATCGCATCTGTACCAAGTTCAGATGATTTCATTTTGTAGATTAAAGCAACTGGAGATGCTGAATGAAAATCGGCTGCTACCTGATTTGAACTAATTTTTTCACCTTCCAGCACTTCCCATTCGTGTTCAGCACATAAATGCAATACATCCACTTCCATGTTCTCTGTCATATTATTTACAACAAAAGTAACTTTTACCGGATTTTCAGCAGTTGGTTCTACATCTGTGATTTGCAAGTCCATTACTGGAGAAAGAAATTTATATGCAGACATATCTATTGCTTCCATCTGTAATCCATCTGCATTATACAAATTGATTACGTTTGGCAACTCTCCTCCAAATGCTTCTTTTACCGTTGCCCCTGCCTTTGCAGCATTTAACTTGTCTACTACTGCCTGAACTTCCGGCTCATACATACCTGCTGTTACCTTCTGCAAAGTAACTTTGCCCTGACTTGCAGATACTTTTGGCATATCAATTGCTCCTACAATACTTCCTGCGGCCATAACAGTTGTTGTCATTGACAAAGCAGCTACCACTGCAACAATTTTTTTTAAAAACTTCTTTTTCATCGTATATCCTCCTCTACAATGTAGTTTTAAAATAATCTTGTAACAATACTCTCATCTATTGTACCACTATCCTTCTTGCCATACAATAAAAATCTTTTTAAATTCTACTCTTTATTCAATTTTCTCTTCAAGATATGCCTGTACCAGATAGCGGTGGTTTTTCCCCGTACTGTGACAAGTAGATAGTGTGAGAATCTTGCTCTCCTCATTTACTGGTGCATCGGAATCCACAGAAGACTCCATAGTACGCTGCCACAAAATATCTCTTACAAACGCCTTCCGACTATCTGCATCCTGTCCACAGTTATAATACTTCAATACATGGCGATTATCTGTCAGATAGGCTGCAAAAATCTTATATTTTAAAATTGCATCCGGCATGTAAATAATTAATTCATCATGTTCCTCCAGATATTTTCTATCCTCATACTGATGAAGTCCTGCAAACATAGAGCCATCACGCATATTATGTCCGTAAAGCACTGTGATATAGTCGTTGAAGTCCTTCGCATTATAATTCTCCGTAAAAATGGCTCCATTTACACTTTCCTTTTTTTCAGCAGTATGATTTAGATAGTAAGCATTATCCTCTGCACTTTGCACTATAGGATAATCAATCTGTGTCCCCGGAATTGTAATCCAGGCATAGATATCTTCATTCATCTCTTTCAGACTTGCAAAATCCACTGGAATTTCCAGTTCTTTCTTCGTTTCCTCAGATGGATTCTCTGGTATCTCCTGGCGCTCTTTTTCATCATCCTCATTCATTTTTGCTATTGCTTCATATTCTTTCTCTGCACCTTTTTTACTAAGATAATCACCCAGCATGAACAGTATACAAATCACAGCTCCAGCAAAGGCACAAACAGCAACGATAGTCCAGATTTTTTTCCCTTTTTTCATTTTTCGTCACCCTCGTCTTTTATTTCTACATAAAACGTTTGGATAATTAAATCATAAAGAGCATCATCATCTACATAAATTTCATCATAAACATTCCCTTTTACTGGTTCACCTTTTAGCATTACAATTGCTTTTTCATCCAAAGACATAGTCAAGGCTTTTGTTGTCATATATACTGCTTGATCTGCACCAATATCTGTTACCATTTCCTCCGATAAATCTTGATACAAGGTCAGTGGCAGAGTTACATCGGAACGTACTGCGGATATGGCCTGCTTCATAAAACTTACAAGGTATTGCTTTTGTCGCGCCATTCTTAGATTATTACTATGATCTACAGATGTATTCCTCCATTTAGCAAATAACAAAGCCTGCCTGCCCCTTAAAAGCACTTTTGCCCCTTTTGAAAGTTCTGGATCCACCTTTGTTAAATCTTCTGGTACTGTAACTGGCACACCGCCCACTGCATCATTAATCCGCACAATGGATTCCATATTAAATGCGGCATAGGCATGAATAGGCAGTCCATAAAACAGATTCGAAACTGCATCCACCATATATTGACAACTGGTATGCTTTCCATCTCCAAATGCATAGGCCAGCCCCAGATGGCTGACTTCTTTTCCCAGATATTCTCCCTTATAATCAAACATTTTAATCGGTGTCATGGTATCTCTTGAAATTCCAATCACCTTCATCCGATTCTTTGTTTCATCCATTACCAGTAAGAAAATAGTATCTGCCTGACCACTTTCTCCGGAAACTCCTTCTCTTTGTTCAATAACTTCACTTCTCTGGTCAATTCCCATAACTAGAACAGTCACAATATCTTCATTATACTTGTATTTTTTTCCATTATAGGAAATCAGACCATCTTCATCTACTTTCTGAGAACCTTCATCCCCTCTGGACTGCATACGGTTTTTTTCTGTACTGATATTCTGTTTTGTTTTTGCTTCACCATTGACACGCAAGATATGATACGAAGCAAACACACTGCTGCCTCCGAAAGATATCAAAAGAAGTAAAACCAGTCCTACCCGTATACTATATCGAAGAAACGATTTTCTTCCAAATGCAAACCTCCAGCAAAGAATCAGAAGAATTCCGCCAAGACCTCCCAATGTATTGAAGAACAGGTCATCCACATCAAAAGTTCCCAATCTGCCATAAAGCTGTATCAATTCAATGGCAAGACTTAATAAAAAAGAAGTAAAAATACCTTTTAGCAGAATATATTTTCCTTTGCACTGCCACCCAAAAAGAATGCCAATAGGTAAAAACAGAAGCCAGTTTGCGCCATCTCTGATAATTTCACTGTTTATATGATCAAAAGAACGAATGCTATTTAGAAAATCAAAATTTGTTTTCACTTCTGTTCCAGTTGTTCTCATAAAAACAGTAAAGGTTAAAATACTAAATACGTACAGAAAAAGCATTCCCCAAACAAGCACTCTTCTAAAAAATTTCTTTTTCTCACCCTCTATATGGATTTTAGGAACAATAATCATATAAATCACCAGGAGTAGTAAAAGGAGAATACCCAACCACATATAAACTTCATTTGGCACTGCTTCCAATTCGCGAGAAAAAGTCTCCAGGCCTTTGCCTATCTTTCTTAATGCCTGCATTCATTACTCCTTTACTACCAAGGTCAATATCTGAGGAAGTGATTGATTTCCATCACTATCTGTTACCACATACTGTATCGGATATTCTCCCGGCACATAGATATCATATATACCATGTATCCAGATTGTCCGGTATAACATTTCCTGTGTATCCTTATTATCTGTAATTGTCTCTACTTGAGAAAGCTGATCAAACGAATCTCCTATCTTAATCTCTACTCTTTCACTTTTCAATTTCAAAACTGGAAGTTCTGGATTACTTTCTTCTGCACCTACTTCCTGTTCTCCTTGATCTTGTTCTTCTTCTCCACTACTCTTGTCATTCTGTACATTCTCTATAGGTTTTTCCTCCGATGTATCCCCTTCCTGATCTACCTCGGCAAGAGACATGGTATTTTGTCTCTCATTCTCCAAGTTCATCTTCTCATTGATGCCCTTATAGGACCACACAGCACTGCTAACAGCAATAGCTGCAATTGCAATCATTACAGCTGTAAACAGCCACTTTTTTCTCACTCTGGTTCCTCCTTACCGCATTTCCTCGTCATTCAGGGATTCTTCTGTATCCATAGAATCTTCATCCAGTTCCATATATCGCTTATATTTTCCATATTTGCCGTACTTCCCGTATTTCCCATATCTACCGTAACCATAGCCATATTTGCCATAAGAAGCAAATCCGCCATGACTGCGGTTAATCACATATCCCATCAGCTTTTTCGTACTCTGGAACGGTGCCATACCTTTTTTGATTTCCTTGATCTCTGCCATATCATGACGCACCATATAGATAACACTGTCCGCATAACGGGACAGCATAGCCGCATCTGAAAACAAATATGCCGGAGGAGTATCTATAATAATATAATCAAATCTCTGACGAAGCTGAACCATCAGCTTTTCCATTTTCTTATCATCCAACAGAGCAGACATATGACCTCTTTTTTGTCCTGCCTGCAAAAAGCTAATCTTTCCACATGTGACTAAAAGATTTTCTATTTCGTTGTTTCCTTTCAGATAGTCTGTAAGGCCCAAGCCTTCCTGCACACCGAGCAGTTCGCCCGAAGAAGGCTTGCGAAGATCACCATCAATAAGAAGGACTTTCTTTTCCCGTTCTCCAAATGCCAGGGCAAGATTGGCTGCTAGTATGCTCTTTCCTTCTTCCGGGATTGTGCTGGTCACCAGAAGAACTTTTCTGTTATTCTGATCCATATAATGCTGAATACGTGCCTGTGCTGCCAGCATTGACTGTTTAAATCCCCAATCTAATCGTTTGTTTGTCAGTAGGAGCTGCTCCTTTTTGCTCTTTTCACGTTTCTTTACTTTCACATCTGGAATCATACTGATACAAGTTTTAGCTGTAATCTTCCGCATATCACTTTCTTTCCGCACAGTCTTGATTGTCAGGACAAAGTACGTTGCATAGACAAAACACAATGCCAATCCTGCCAGCAACCCAAGAAACAAATATTTGATCAGCGAATAGGCATTAACTGGTTTTTCCGTTGCCTGAGATTTGTCTACAATCTGAACTTCCAATGCACCACTGGAACTGGACGCCCAGTCTGGATATACTTGTTCAAAAGCATCCAAAACCATATTAGCATTCTTATAGTTATTTGAACTCACTGTCACAGAAAAAAGATTTGCTCCTTCTGTAGAAGAAGACGCTATAGAAAAATTCTGATTCAGAGTTTCCGTATCCACATTCTGGAAAAGATCTTCACGAAATTTCTTGTCCTGTGTCAAAACAGGAATTGCCCCACTGAGTCTTGCTGCCACAGAGGCATCAATTCCCGTATCCCCTGTCTTTGTCACTGCATAGCTTATCTTTGCTATATAGACTGGTTCATATTTCATATTAAGGAATGCAATCACAAGCCCTGCGGCTACAACCATTACCAGAATAAACTGCATCCAGTATTTCTTGATACATCTGATATAATCATCCAATATCCCACTAAGATCCAAGACAATCTCCTCATCATCGTATTGCTCTCTGTTTCTCTGCATATCTTCCTGCATCCTTATCACTCTCACCTTCTGTCAAGTTCTCTTAGAACTACTATAATATTTTTTATATCCATAATATCCGTTTCCAGACAGGCTTTCTCCCTTTGCCATATTCAGAATGCCGCCAATCACCTCTGTTCCCATATCCTCCAGCATATCGATCATATCATTCAATGCTGCTGCATGGTCTTCATCCTGCCGCATGACCATGAGCACCGCATCCGCCCGTTCAGCAACCACCTCTGCATCACGTACAATTCCAAGCGGTGGAGTATCAAGAATTACGCAGTCAAACTTTTCTCTCAGATAGTTCAGCATCTCCTGGAAAGTTTCACCTGCCAGAAGCCTGTCCGGATTTGCAATTGCTTTTTTCTGGAATACACAGGAAAGTTCTTCGCTATTTACCTTCTCCTTTTCCATAACTTCCTCTATGGTTCTTTTTCCTTTTAAGTAAAGAGACAACTGCTTTTTCCGTTCACCAGTACGATCAAATATTTTTGCTGCTGCAGGACGCCGCATATCACAATCGACAAGCACTACTTTCTTCCCTCTCTGCATCAAATTCAAGGCAATGTTTACTGCTATGGTGGATTTTCCATCGTTTTCTTTCATACCAGTGACCATCAAAACTTTACGTTGTTTTTCCTGCATCTTCCTATATAATTCTGTCACCACCTGATCTACAGACTCATTATAGTTTCCGTCCGTTCTCTCATCTGATATCAAAATTGCTTTCTGGTCTTTTTTCTTACGTATATAAGGGAGAAACCCCATCGTATCCATATCCAAAAGAGCTTCTGCCTGTTCTGTACTGTAAATACGATCTGAAAACACACACATACATCCAATCAATCCAAAACCAGCTGCAAGCACCAAAAGCGCTACTACAAGAGCATACAAAAGCGTCTGATCTTTGGGTACAATAATGCTCTCTTCTGAAATATTACTAAGATTCTTCAAAAGATATCCGGATTCAGAATAACCGGATAGGGTCGGATAGCTTTCCAGTCCTGCTTTCAAAAGCCGGCAGGCATTTTCTGCTGTAGAAGCAGAAGCCTGCATAGTGATAATATTACTATTGGGCACTATTTCAGCCGAAAGCTCACCTGATACTTTCTCTGCCTTTGAAATCTGATCCAACAGTGTGTCACTGTTCAGCACATTCGCATTTCTCTGCATTGCCGCTTTCATATTGTATGCATTCATCTTTCCAGCCACATTATCTCTTGGAATCACATAAAGATTGGCACTAACAGTATAGGTATCCTTCATAAAACAATCTAGAACTATATATGCACCCACACCTGCCAGACATGCACACATGAGAATCAGCAGTGCATTCTTCACAATACGTCTATATAAAAAGCGAAAGTCCAGCAGAGCATCTGTCCCCTGCTTTCTGGCATTTTTGTAACTCATAGTCTTCCTCCTTTTATTCTACCACCACCAGCAAACTGGCTGTACAGTCATATCCTGTCGCCTCTGACGTGTATTTATAATTCACCGTATATGTCCCGGGGGTATTGGTATCTACATTAGATTCAATCTGTACCTTTGAGATATGGATGCTATCCGTTGGCTCTTCTTCCGGCGCCGTCTCTGAGAAATCAATGGTTTTAATTCCTTTGTCTTCAATATGATCCAGATATCCTTTAGAATCCAGTGCCTCTCCTGCCTTAATATAGATAATATACTGTTTTAAGGCAATGGACGGTCTCTTACTTCTCTCATCATAACTATCCTCATAAATCTCCACTGGAACGATAAGCGTTGTGGTGTATCCCACGCTGTTTGTAATACTCAGAGTACAGTCATAAAGCCCTTTCTGCGGTTCATCCCGCAAAAGCTGTGCATCTGCATCCATGGTAATAAAAGGGGTTACATCCCCATCAATACAATCCTCAGCAGTAAAGTAGGACATGAGATCAATCTTCTGGTTCTCTGGAAAACGGAGCTGCTGTTCAAAATTGAAATGTGCCTGTTGATAATCGCTGTAATGAAGGGTTCTTGTCAGTGTACCCATATTGCTGGCCTGATCAAAAGCAACATAGGTAATCTCAAAATCCTGGTCTGTTCCCTTTTTCTTCTCTATTCCTGTAATAAGAATACTATCCGATACATCCTTATCCCGATCATCCTCTGCTGAAATCCCTGCTGTCAGTTCCTCCTCTGTTGCAGCAATACTGACTGTCAACTCCTCACTCTCGGCATGAAGAACCGGCGGCTGTACATCCTTCTTCTCTTCTGCCTGCCGATAGTAGACAACTCCGCCAGCCAGGGACGCTATGATCACTACTCCGGCTACAATGTTCATTCTTCTCATTCTTTGTACTCCTTTATTCTATCTCTCTTTGCATCTAGGATAGGGTATCCTTTTAGAATCCTGCTGGGATTCTCTGACAACCACAAATGAATCAACTGTGACGGATAATACTTACTTAAATGCTCCCGTACTCTTCTGACAGAAGGTTTCCGGTAAACACTGTCATGAGCGTCTGTTGCAATCACACCTACGATACCATCCCTTAACATTTGCCTGGATACTCTCTTTTCTGCTGTTCCAAACTTTCCTAACAAACTCTCCGCATTTATCTGCAGAACACACCCTTCCTCTTCCAAATAATATGCCAGTTCAGGTTCTCTCTGAACAGACACATACCGTTCCGGATGAGCCAGTATAATAGTATACTCCATCTTTTGTATTTCTGCAATACGTCTACATATATTCTGTGACTCCTCTTCCATAGGAAACTCTACAAGAAGATTTCTGGTATTGTTAATAGATAGTAATTCCTGCTTTTCCAACAGTTCCTGTGCGTCTTCGTCGAGATAAATTTCCATACCTGGGTACAATGTCACCGGTATCTGCCTGTTCCTTAGTTCACTCTGTAAGTTCCGAAACTGTTCCCAGTATTCCTCCATAGAATATGGAAAACAATTACCATGGCTAGATGCCACAATATGATTCAATCCATTTTCAGCAGCTATCACCGCCATGTCAACAGATTCTTCCAGGGATCTGGAACCATCATCCAGTCCAGGCAGAATGTGGGTATGTATATCTACCATAAGCACTCCTTTTATAAAATATTTCTTTAAATCTCTTAACAATCTGTACTCTTACAAACTCCATACCATATGTACGATATATGCTATCAACACAAATATTTTCGAAAAAGTTCTAAATTAGAATTCTATTTCCTGGTATTCATGTCACATTTTTTATTTTATATTCTCCTTACACTTTAATATAACCTCGCATATTTTATCAACTGTGTCTACGTCCAAATCTGCATACAACGGAAGCGTCAATACTCTTTTGCTGATATGTAATGCCACTGGTGTCCGATTCACGTCATATTTCCCATGAAAACATTCAAATGTATTCGTCAACGGATAAAAATATTTTCTAGCTCCTATTCCTACCTCCTGCAAGGCTTCAAAAACTTCATTACGGCTTGCACCAAATGTTTTCTCATCAAATATAACCGGGAAATATGCGTAATTAGGTTTTACGTCTTCCTGTACTGGGTTTAGTTGAACTCCCTCTACATTATCTAACCATTCTCGATAACGTTCTACAACCAGTTTCCTTTTTGCAATCTCTTCATTCACATGACGAAGATTACAAATCCCCATAGCTGCACAAAACTCATTCATCTTTGCATTAGCGCCAACTCCATCAACCCTTTCTGGCCCACGAATACCAAAATTTTTTAAGCGGTATAACTCTAGTCCAAACTCTTCATCTCGAAAACAAGCAGCTCCGCCTTCAATCGAATTAAACACTTTTGTAGCATGAAAGCTAAAGCAAGAAACATCTCCAAATGTTCCAATCCCCAGACCATGATATTCAACTCCAAATGTATGTGCTGCATCATAGATAACTTTCAAATCATATTTTCTTGCAATCCTTTGTATTTCTTCTATATTACAAACATTACCATACACATGAACCGGCATAATTGCTGAAGTTTTATCTGTAATTAAATCCTCTATTTTTTTAACGTCTATTGTAAAATCAACTGGATCAATATCACAAAAAACTGGTTCGAGTCTGTTTCTTACAATTGCATGGGTCGTCGATGCAAAAGTAAATGGAGTTGTGATTATTTCACTTCCTCTCGGTAAATTCATTGCCTGCAAGGATAACTCAAGAGCCATATGACCATTGGTAAACATATCCATTTGCTCTACCTTTAAATACTCTTTCAGATTTTTCTGAAATTCTTTATGTTTTGGTCCCATATTCGTTAGCCAATGAGAATCCCATATATCCTCTATTTCTTTTATATACTCATCCATTGATGGCATAGATGAACGTGTCACTAAAATATTTACCATTTTCTTTCGTCCTTCCTGCAGTTGTATTACAAACACTTTGCTTCAAATCACGTCTGAATATCTACTATTATTAACTTCACAAATATACTTTTTAATTCTTCTAACTGCTTCTATCAATTCGTCCATACTATTAGCAAAAGAAAATCTGATGTAATTGTCAAATCCAGTTCCGTAAGCTCTTCCTGGTACGCCAATAACACTTGCTTTTTCCAGAAGTTCTCCTGCTATATCTTGTTTAAAACTAAATCTGCACCAAGCGTAGAATCCACCTTCAGGCTCTATGACCTCTATTCCATCAAGTGCATTTAATGATTTAATAAAATACTCCTTGCGTCTTAGATATTCTTTCTGCATATTAATTACATCATCATGACACTCTAATGCTACAGTAGCCGCTTCTTGAATAAAAGGGCTTGTTCCGGTTATTGTATGTGCATATAATTTATCAACAGCATCTATATATTTAGAAGGTCCTGCTAAATATCCTAATCTCCACCCTGTCATTGCATATGCCTTAGAAAATCCATTTATTGTAATAGTTTTATCCGCCAATTCATCATAGCTTCCCGGACTAATCCCTTTACCTATATAATTTATCTTCTCATACACTTCATCCGACAAAATGACAATATCACGATTCTTAACAACTCTAATCAGTTCTTGGATTTCTTCTTCATTAATCACACGTCCAGTAGGATTATTAGGAGAACAGAGAATTATCATTCTGGTCTTTTCACTAATATACTGTTCCAGCACAGATGCTCTAATTGTATATCCATCCTCATAACTAAGTGGAACTTCTATAGGAATTCCCAATGACATTTTTACAATTTCTGTATATGATACCCATGACGGTGTCGGAATCAGTACTTCATCCCCAGCATTAATACATGAACGGACTGCAAGATATATAGCCATTTTAGCACCTGGAGTAACGATAATATTTTCTGAAGATACATTGACTCTATTATCCAGCATTAATTTCTGAGCAATTTTTTCTCTAAGTTTCGGCAACCCTTTTCCCACAGCATAATGTATATTGCCCTTTAATATCTCTTCTATAGCTTTGTCTTTAATTGCTTTTGGCGTATCGAAATCAGGCTCTCCTCCGGCTAAGCTAATAATATTTGCTCCTGCTTCTTTCAAGGCCTTTGCTTTTGCAATTAAATCCATTGACGCAGAACTGTTAATCTGTCTAATAACATCATTCATTCTATCACCCTAATTATTAAATTCATCTGGAATAAACACAAAACTCTCTTCGCCCTTTTTTTCCTTTAGCTTATTTCTAAAGAAGTCAGATACTTCATCATTACGTTTCCAAATTCCACCATGCATAAGTTGCTCATAGTCTATTGACGGATGAGAGTTTATCTCACATATTTTTGCACCTTCATCTGTAATAATAATATCAAAGCCAAAGTATTTATGAACCGCTAAATATCTAGATAAATCATTTACCAGATTTTTTACTTTGTCAAAATGAGGAATCTGTTTTCCCTGAATACTTACCCCACTGTCAGGATGCTTGCTTACTTTAAATTCACCATTCTGACAATACTTCAGATATCTATAATAATCCCCATAAAAATAACCTGTTTCCCAATCAAACGGAGCTGCGACACCACCAGATGTCAAATTACAAGCCCCTTTAGAAACATTCGTACCAAATCGCACATAAGATACAAACACTTTTGTTTCCTGATCTATATTTAATGCAATCACTCGTAGTGTAGCTGCGCTGTCTTTCCAAATAGCATCAAATTCTTTACATTGTTTGATGTATTCCGTTACAACATACATTGAATCTATAGATGGAACAATCTCCTGTAATGAATCTATATTTTTTCCGTTAGCAAGATACCCCCCCCTATTATTTTTTCTAATTTTAGAAAACCTATTCCACCAGCTCCTGCCAGAGGCTTAATTGCTACAATCCCTACTTTATCAAGGAGTACTTCCAGATATGATTTAATATCTATCTTACCTGCTAATGGAATATTATCATCCAGTTGAATGACCCGACTATTTTCATCAATCCATGCATAATATATTGGCATATACTCTGGATATTTACCTCCGATTGTATAATGAATCGTCAATTTCCCATCCACCAGCCTTTTCGTTACGGGATCTATTGGATCAAGAATATAATAATCTTCATCATTTATATAATCTTTGTAATTCGACTCGTTAAGTTGAAAAATTTTAGCTCTTTCTGCAAGATATCCTTTACTGTATGCCCACTTTTTTTCTTCCAATGTGAAGTCATCTTTCAGTTTGCCATACCATTCGTCATAAATATGGCTTCCATAATATTTTGCTGAATTCAGGGAATATCCTTTCTCTAATAAATTATGAATTATCCTTTCTTTTGCATCAATGCCCATTTTTTCTCTCCGTTTCTCTTTTTATATCACTCGAAGTTCCTTCTGCTCATATATATTTCATCATTTAAATAGCTTTTCTTGCATACAATTTCAAAGGTACTCTCTTTATAATGATCAAGACGATCAAACCAAATATCTTCCTGTTCTTCCATATGATGTAATTTTTTCAAAAATTCTTTTGTTATGCAGTCTTTCGGTATAATAACGACTCCGCAATCGTCACATACTGCAATTGCTCCATCATATTTTTCCATATGCTCTGTTCTAATTATTTCATCAAAATCTTTTTCCGGTTTTCTATTAAAACATCCTACCGGAGTAAGACCATCACACCAAATGGGCCAATTTTCTTTAATTAAACCAGCCGCATCCCGCATTTTACCATTAGTAATAATTGCTCTACTCTGATGATATAACAATATATATTTACTTACTAATTCTCCAAATACAGCCCTGTCCTTACAATCAAATGCCTCAACAAATACTACACAACCCTCTTCAATATCCTGAACCTGTTCATGTATCGGCCAGTTGCTTTCTTCGTATGCATAAATCCATTTAATTTTTCCAGCTTTGTAGTGACCTCTATTCACTGGCATAACGTTAGGAAGAACTCCTTTTTTCCCTAACGCATCTGCAACTTCTGTTGTGCTTACACGATTTCTAACTAAATAATCAATAATTTTCTCTCTCATTTCCATAATTATATCCATTCCTCATTATTTATTCTTTGCAAACCTATAGTTTCTTTTCCAAAAAAATCGAATCTTCACTTTTCTCAATCTCTTTAAATCCAATCTTTTCATATAGATGGATTGCCCTTTCATTTTCTCTATTAACTTCCAAACGTAACGTTGTCATTCCGTCCTTTTTACATTGCTCAATGCATAATTTAAGTAACATAGAACCAATGCCATATCCTTGAAACTGATTTTTCACAATAAGCATTGAGAGAAATCCAGAGTAGTCGATTCTATCATTATCATAAAAAGCTATAAATCCAACTATTTCTCTCTTATATTTCGCACTCACAACTTGAGCAAATTTCGAAAATTTCTGAGATAGCTCTTTGATTCTCTCCGGAGTGTTGTTCGATTGTTCAAAAAAATCAGTCGAACACGCAAGCATAACTGCCTCTATGTCTTGTTGTGAATATAGACTTTCATATGTAATACATTCCTTCATTTTATTTATCCTCGATATCTATCTTGAGTTTATCAGAAATGTTTTGGATAACTTCATCAAACTCCGCTCTTGTCTCAGCACAAATAATATAATATCCAATCCTTACAGAGTCACTCTCCGGCTGATGAATATAATCTCCAACTGAGAAATTAAGTTTATAGCTCTTTATTCTTGTTTCGCTTAAAAGATATTCTTCTCCATGTATTTTCTTTACTACGCCTCCTTCACAAGGCAAATCAAGAAATTTTAAAATAGCCGTTCGGTCATTGTCTATATTGGTTTCCAATTTGCAGCTGTAATTATTATCAATTGTCTTTTTAATAAGATAATCATAATTATCAATGTCTGCCATAAATGGAGCTATAATTGCAGAAATAAGATTCCCTCCACCTCTGGCAGCCATTTCAATCAAATAATATTTTCCATCTTGATATTTATATTCTACATGAGTCAAACCAAAAGGTAATCCTGTAGCATTAAGCAATTCATCATTTGTTTTTCTAAGAAGATCATAATCAAATTTTGAGTTGTTCTGAGTAAAAAACAGAGATTTAGCAATATTATTATTGTGTTGATAATGTTCCTTTTCTGAAATAGCCAACGTAATATGTCCGCTTTCTGTCATAATTCCATCCACAGTAAACTCTGTTCCTTCTATATATTTCTCCACTAAAACAGCTTTTGAATTTCTCGAAAATGTAAGGGTTTCATTAAATTTTTCAAGAATATCTGCTTCTGAATTCACTGTAAACACACCATGACTTGAATTGCTATCTAGCGGTTTCATAATTACTTTTGGACCATACTCAGTGTAAAATGCTAGTGCTTCGGATATCGTCGTGCAACGACAATAAGGAATAGCATTAATATCATGTTCTCTACAAAATTCTCTCATAAGAAATTTATTCGTAAATAAGTCTGCCATATCTACTGAAATACAATTTGCCCCGATTTCCTTATTAATCTTAGCTATCACATCCGTGGCAATATCACATTCATCCGACATAACGACATCAATTTTTTCTTTTTTACAATAAGGTATAATCCTATCGTATGCAAAAATATCTGTTTCTAAAAAATGATCTGCATGTTCATAAACACCTTCATTTTTAACAGGATTAGCCAGATACAACTCATGTCCTAATGCTTTAATTTTTTTCATTAATGGAACTTGCCATATCGTTCCAGGTAAAACCATAATTTTCATATAAAAACCTCTCTATCTATATACTTTATATTTTCTATCTATCAACCTTTTCTATGTCGATAGATATTCAGAAACATTGATTTAATGTACAAATAGGATTCCACTTTCATTAAAGCTGAACATCCCAAATATACAATCACGCCTACAATCACTTGCAAAAGGAGCATACTATAGGGATTTAAAGACAGATGCTCTATTGTTAGAACAACTAGCCCCATCACTACCGCAAGCCCTATATTCGGTAAGATATCTCGGATTTGTTCTAAATATCCATAACATAATAACCTTCTATTCGGCCATGAATTAATAACCTGGCTCAAAACACTTGTTATAAGTAAACTATAGGCCATTGCCTTAACACTAATTGGTATTGTTATCAATAATGCCACTATTCCTACAATTTTCTTCATAATTTCCAATTTCAAAAACAAATCGCTTCTTCCCATTGCTTTAATTGCATTTAGATTCGCTGTATGAATGGGATAAAAAATATATGTAATACAAAAAATCCTCATATAGGGAACACAAAATAGCCATTTATCTGTCAAAAGTATGCTGATAATAGAATTAGCACAAACAGCTAATCCTATCATCAATGATGCCATAACATATGTACTTGTTTTTATTGCACGGCGAGTCATATTTTTTACGCGTTCTCTATCATCCTGTGCATTCGACATTGTAGGCAGCAATACACTATCAATAGATGTATTGATATTAACTGCAATTAAATTGGGAAGCTGCTGTCCTTTATTATAAAAAGCCAACTCCACTGTCGAATAAAACTTTCCTATCAATAAATTCCTCAAATTACTATAAACTGTATCAAGCAATGCCGATATTAATAATTTCCATCCAAAAGAAATTAAACTTTTCAATCGAGTCCATGAGAACATCCATTTAGGATGCCAGTCTACAGTCAACCACAAAACCAATGTATCAATAAACAAATTTGATAATTTTTGTGCCACCAGAGCCCAAACTCCATATCCATTCATTGCCATTGCTATTCCAATTACTGCTGAAACAATGGTTCCACCCAAAGTTGCAAAAAAGAATTTTTTAAACTGCATTGTCTTTGAAACATATGCTTGTTGTACATTTTTCAACCCAGAAATAACTACAGTTAAACACAATACTCTGATAATCGCAGTTAAAGATAAATCATTATAAAATTTGGCAATACACGGCGCATAGAAAAAAAGAATTCCATATAAGCCAATACAACAAAATAAATTAAAGAAAAATACAGACGAAAAATCCAAATCATCCGCATCTTTTTTTTGTATCAAAGCATTTCCTAGTCCACTATCAACAAAAACCTGTAAAATTTGTGCAAAAACTAAAACTAATGTGATTGTTCCATATGCTTCAGGTGCAATAATTCGAGCCAATACAACCGATACAACAAACTGCACAAGCTGTGCACCTATCCTTTCCATAAAACGCCAGATTAAATTATATATAACTATTTGCTTATTAACTTTCATCATTTCTCCTTATTTATTTTTAATACCATGCGCTTATTAAAAAAACCAATCAAAACCAAACACTTATGATGTAATTTTATATATTTTCTAAAGATTTGTCCAAAACTATAATATCCGTCTTTTAAAGCTCTAACTAAAATATCAAAGTACATTATTTCTGCACATTTCATTCCGGCACTATTTCTTATTTTATAGGCATACTGTAACAGTTCTTCATGCCAATGTAAGTCTCTAACTATATCATATTTAAAATTCGCGCTGAAACTGCTGCCTCCTTTTCTTACATGCCTATACGCACTCATTTTTTCCTGAATACAATATATCTTTCCGTGTGTAATCAAAGCAAAAGCTCTCAATTTATCTCCTGGCACTAATCCCTTTTCTAATAGAGACGTATCAAATAAATTTTCTTTTACATAATTTCGATGCATAACTGTAGCTGTCTGTCCTGGCAATACATTATAAAAAAATTCTTTAATAGAATATTCAGTTAGCTTACATTCGGGATAACTCTCATTTATCTCTTTATTATTTTCATCAACAACAACACAATTATGTGCAACTGCTATATAGTCTGGATGTTTTTCCAAAAATTCAATTTGATGTTCAATTTTATTCTCTGATATCCAATAATCGTCTCCCTCTAACACGATAACATACTTACCTTTACATCTAAGAAGCAAGTCTCTAGCGTTTGTTATTGAACTTTTATTCATATTCTCTTTGCGATAGAACATATGAAACACTCCAGGATGTTCTTTCTCATATTCCTTTAACAATTTTCTTGTATTATCAGGTGACGCATCCTCTCCAACCAAAACTTCATATTTATATTTTGTTTTCTGCCTTCGTATACTTTCTAATGCCTGAATGATATATTTTTCATGTCCATATGTAGGAACTACTATACTCAACATTATCTCTTCCATTATGATAATTCTCCTCACTCATAATTGACTACAAAATATTCTACTTAAATATCTTGTAGTCAATTGTTATCATTAATAAAAATTATAGTTTTCATATCCCGCACTAACACATTATTCTACACTTTCCCTTAAGAATGCATATTCTATGCCAAAAATTGCCATCATAAACGGAAATGTTTGCAATTGATCTAGATACCATAAGCTGATAAAGTAGCAAATAATAGATATTGATATTACTGCCATAAACGCACTTTTTCTCCGTATCCAGTTCTTTATTGATTGAATTAAAAAACTTCCTGACATTAATAACCATGTAATAACTCCTGGCCATGCATATGTTATATATTGACCCACATAGAAATTATCTATCGATTGTATACGATAGCCTTCAACATACATGCCAAATTTATAATTGCCACCTCGTCCCAAAAGAGGATTCAACCAGTCCCCCAAGATTGTATGTTTCCATAACAACTCGCGATAGTAAGAACTATTATACAGTGTTGTTGCATCAGCACCATATTTAACTGCATAATTAGTATTTAACACCTCGTCTATCGCACTAAAAAAAGTACGTAACAAACTTTGAATGAAGCTTGTATCTTTCAAACAGTATATTAACATAACCGTCACAGGAATAATAACTATCATTACTTTAATGAAATTGTAAAACTGATTCCTAGATAAATTTATAAGACATAAAAAGAAACCCAAAAGTAAAGTTCCAATTGTTAATCGTGAACCTGTCATAAATATATTAAATACCATCAAAATTAAGAGTCCTCTATTTTTCCAAAAATCAATCCTCCTATTTTTCCAGTCATAACACATTAATGGAAATAGTATCATTAAATACATTGCATACCCATTAGCAACTGTACAATTCCCCATAATTCTTACAGTTCCAAATCTACTAGTCGTTGACACTTTGCCTAATGTATCCAATATAGCAAAAGGTGGAGTTCCTGTTATCATTTGTAATGGGCTTATCAAGCAAAGTATCCAAGTAAAAGCCTTAATCCTATTTAAAAATGCTATTAGTCCATACTCATATTTAACTAAAAACGTCACACAAAAAAGCACCACAACCCCATTCATAATCCAATAAAAAATAGTTCCAATTGAAGGATGTATTAAATTCGTATACACTACGACCATCAAATACGTAGCAATCCAAATTTTATTAGGGCATTCTGCAATAAGATCAAAAAATAGTCTTCTCAATTTACTATTTTTACAAATACAACAAAGTAAAAGTACTTCAAAAAATCTCAATCCTGTCAAATCAAAGAATCCAAGACGAATACCAAAGTAACTTGGCAACACAAAAAGACTAAACAAAAACCAATCTGCAATACCATGATAACTCAATTTAAATCCTGGAAGTATCAATCTACGTAATATTCTTCTAGGATAATTATTATACATATTCTCTTTATACACTCTCATCTTCAAGCCCATAGACCTTCCGTTATTATCTTTTATCAAAACTTTCCCATTCCTGCTGTGCTCGATCTATTCCTCTAAGATCCGAATATTTACCATCTTTTCTTTTACATGCTTCCTCTAATCTCTTTTTTACTATATCATCAAATTTACCGATTACCTTCGCTGGAACACCTCCAACAATACTACCTTCTGGAACATCTTTCGTGACAACACTTCCAGCTGCAATAATTGCATTTGGGCCAATTTTCACATCTGATAATATAATACTACCTAGTCCGATGAAAACATTATCCATAACTTCTATACACCCAATATGCTCATAATCTTGCCTTTTATCAAGATTACGAAGTACTAAATATATAACATCATGATTTACAAATGTTACATCAGCTGCCACTGCTACATTATCATGAAATCGAATAAATTTAGGATCAGCCGGAAGTTTTCTAGGTTGAAAAAAGAAATTATCTCCCACTCCTGCAAAAACATTATGCTTCTTAATATATTTAACTCGCTGTTTTTGCATGGGCAAACAATAAAAATACAACTTTCTTACTAAATCCTTTATATCTCTAGTCAAACGTAATTTCATACCTCTCTCCTTACTTTAGACTTTATCACAATAAGTAACTCTACAAATATAGACATTTTTTTCTGATAAAGCCTTATATATTTTAATAATTTAATACTATTTATAAACTTCCCTTTTCCGACTAATTCTTTTCTTAATAACATCATTTCATAATGCTGTTTTAATATTTTCTGCTGTTTATATGAAATTTTATTTTCTTCCGCACACACTATCGTCTGCTCTGCTGCATTGCTCATATGCTGAAACAACTTCACTCTCCTATCAATTGTATGATACTTGCCGAATGTTGCAGTATTATTTCCATGTAAGCGATGCTTTACCAAATTTAAGTGCAGTAAATAACACCCATCTGCACATTGCGCTAATTTCCAACATCGATCATCCTGTGCCCAACCTGGAAACCAATATGGCTGCATCCATTCACGAAATTCTTTTCTCATACACATACAACACCCCAACGCACCAATATAAATATTTTCTTTTGATAATTGAATCTTTTCTATACTTCCGTTATTCGGCATACGTTTTAACACAGATTTGGGTGGTACTGGAGCCTGCTCCCCTGTTACGAAAGGTTCATAATCACTGCACAGCAATTTGCAATCGGTATATTCATCCATTTTATCTAGCATAATTTGAATTTTTTCATTTTCCCAAATATCATCCTGATCAGAGAAAAATATATAATCCCCCTTTGCCAGATTTAAAGCTTTATTAAAATTCTCTGCGAATCCTAAGTTCTCCGAATTTTCATAAAGTTTTATCTCTCGGATTTTTTTTCTTGATATATATTCGGTAATCACACCTACTGTTCTGTCTGTTGACTTATCATCACATATAATAATTTCATCTACTGGATAGCTTTGATTTATAATGGAATCTAATTGTTCAACGATATACTCTTCCCCATTATAAGTTGCCATTACAACTGATACTTTCATTCATAACTCTTCCTCATTTTATTTTTTAATCTCAGTATAAAAATATAAGCTCCCACGTTCCAGATATTTAGCATCCTTAAAATTCTATTTTTTCCTCCGCCTTTAAAATATCTGTTACCTACATAATTAGGATAATTTTTTTTCAAATACTTAAACGTTTTTTGAATCAGTTCTTTACGCTCCTTAGAATCTTTCACTCTACTAATTCGTTCCATAGAACTTCCCAAGAGTATCCTTACACAGAAGTACTCTTTTTCTTTCTCATAGAATGTATTCCACCCATTATTTTTATACCAATTCTCAATATCCTGAATCACCGGAAATATTTGAGCGACTCTCTCAGCAGAAATTGTTGTTGTTGTTGAATTTTCCCTTCTTAAACGGAAGGCTAAGGCTTCTTCGATACAGGCGACATTATGGATGTACGGAATTAGATTTAAATAAAACGCTGTATCTTCATAGATTACCCCTTCAGGGAATTTCACTCCAGACTGCTGTACAATTTCTGTTTTATATAGATGTAGAAAAGGAGATACCAGTGCATTAAAAAACATATCTTTTGAGTCTGCACAAATAGCAGATGCAACATATGGTTTTAAAATAACCATCTCCCCATTTTTCATATACATATCTGTATATCCACACGCTACATAATCAGCATTTTGTTCCTTCGCTTTCTTATACATTTTTGCAAACATTTCTGGTTTCACATAATCATCTGAATCTAAAAAACCTATGTACTCACCAGTACATTTATTAATTGCCAAATTTCTTGCACTTGCCTGTCCACCATTCTCTTTATGAAACACTTTGACTTTCTGAGGATACTTCTCAGCATAGTTATTCAGTATTTCTCCGCTTTGATCCGTAGACCCATCATTTACTGCAATCACTTCTATATCCTGTAAAGTCTGATTCACCAGAGAATCCAGGCATTTTTTTAAATACTTTTCCGCATTATAAACAGGTACAATCACACTAACTTTTGGTTGCTTCATTTTGACATCCCTTCGATAAATTCTTCTATACTGCTGATAATTCTTTGCGTATTTGACTGATATGTTCTAAAATCCATCCAATTTATTTCTTCCAATTTTTTTCCCAGTTCGTCTAAATCATAACATGGTAAAATCAAATCCATTTCTTCAAACTGTTTCAAAATCTGTACCTGATGATTATCAACATGTTCCCCGTATTTTGAAAGTCTCGGCACAGCAATTACTTTTTTCTTCTTTTTTACTGCCCCGACAATTGCCCCCGTGCCACCGTGCGTAATTACTATACTACTTTTCTCCATACTCATCCCAAATTCTTCACGATTCAGAAATTTTTTATATTCATAATTCTGTGGCACATAATCGCAATAGCCAATTTGCGCAAACACTTTATCTTTTAACTCACCATTTTGTATCAGTTCATCGATTTTTTTCAGTAAACGGTCAAACTGAAATTTCTGTGAACCTAATGTAACAAAAATCATGTTAACAATCTCCTTAATAAATTCCACCAAGATACTTCGCATCGGGAAATATTTCTTTCATACTCTCCCATTGGACATAAAACTGATCTGCATATTTATAAAGATATTTACCACTCATAGTAGCAGATGTAACTTTTGCAAAAGATTCTATATAAATTAATTTCTTATTAAAGAATTTGGCAATCCTGCAAATTGGAAGCATTGCCAAAACTCCTGTACATATCACAATATCTGGACGCTCCTTAAAAAATATCCTTAAAGAAATCAGGATATTCCAAATTAGTTTTACACCGAATAATAGTTCTTTTCTATTAATCTGATCAACATAATATATTTTATTGGTTCCTGCTGTAACTTCATAATCTGTTTTCTCTGTAATAATAAAACTGTCATATTTTTCCATCAACGGTTTAAGCATCATTAATTGTTCAAAATGCCCACCAGATGAAGCCGCAAAACATATTTTCATTTTCTTCTACCTCTTAATCTCTTTGAAAAATATCTCTTGTATAGACCTTATCCTTAATATCATCAAGACATTCTTCATACCGATTAGCAATAATTGCATCACTAATCTTTTTAAATTTTTCCAGATCATTCAGAACCAAACTTCCAAAAAAGGTACTTCCATCTTCTAGAGTTGGCTCGTAGATTACAACAGTAGCTCCCTTTGCCTTAATACGTTTCATAACTCCCTGAATACTGCTCTGACGAAAGTTGTCACTGTTACTCTTCATTGTCAGCCGATAAACTCCTATTGTTACTGGTTTCTCTTTGATCTTGCTATATTGATTTTCTTCTTCATATCCATAGTACCCAGCCATTTTAAGAACACGGTCAGCTATGAAATCTTTACGGGTTCTATTACTCTCCACGATGGCAGACATCATATTTTGCGGCACATCTTCATAATTAGCAAGCAGCTGCTTGGTATCTTTGGGCAAACAATAGCCTCCGTAACCAAAAGACGGATTATTATAATGTGTGCCAATTCTCGGATCCAGACAAACACCATTGATAATTTGTTGAGTATTTAATCCTTTCATTTCAGCATAAGTATCCAATTCATTAAAATATGACACACGCAGTGCCAAATATGTATTTGCAAATAACTTGACTGCTTCCGCTTCCGTGAATCCCATAAACAGTGTATCTATATTTTCCTTTATTGCACCTTCTTGAAGCAAAGCAGCAAATTCATGTGCTGCCTTCACCAAACGTTCATTTCCCATATCTGTCCCCACAATAATACGACTAGGATACAAATTGTCATAAAGCGCCTTGGATTCTCTTAAAAATTCTGGGCTGAAAATAATATTTTTGCTTCCTATTTTCTCACGAATACTCTCTGTATAACCTACAGGTATTGTAGACTTAATAACCATGATTGCATTAGGATTCACTTCCATAACTAATTTAATCACTGCTTCTACAGCAGATGTATCAAAAAAATTTTTCTGAGAATCGTAATTTGTAGGTGCTGCAATCACAACAAAATCTGCATGACTATAAGCAAATCCGGCATCTAATGTAGCTACTAAATCTAGTTTTTTCTCTGCCAAATATTTTTCAATATATACATCTTGAATCGGGGATTTACGTTGATTAATCATTTCTACTTTTTCCGGAACGATATCTACAGCATAAACTTTGTGATTCTGACTTAACAGCGTTGCAATTGAAAGACCAACATATCCAGTTCCAGCAACTGCAATTGTATAATTTTTCATAACTTCAACTCCTCATATATATCCTTTATACAGATCCGTCTTTTCGAAATACCACAAGCACAGTCTTAAACAAAATCTTAAAATCTAATCCTATACTCCAGTTATTAATGTATTCACGATCCAGTTTTACCACTTCTTCAAAATCAGTAATATCACTTCTCCCGCTCACTTGCCACATTCCTGTAATTCCAGGCTTAATTGCAAGTCTTGCTCGATGATGCAGTTCATAAAGATTCACCTCACCAACTAAAGGCGGTCTGGTTCCTACAATACTCATATCACCTTTTAACACATTAAAAAACTGCGGAAATTCATCTAAACTGGTTCTACGAATAAAATCTCCAATTCCTGTCTTCTTAGTTCCATCAGGAAGAATTCTATTTCCTATCACTCTGGGATCAAAATCCAGTTTAAACATTTTGCCATCACCTAACTTATTATCTTTCATAAGTTCCGCTTTTCTTTCTTCTGCATCCATATACATGCTACGAAATTTGTACATTTTAAACTTTTTCCCATTTTTTCCTACTCTTACCTGAGAAAAAAAGATGGGACCTGGAGAACTAATATAGATTGCAGGGGCAACTAAAAGGAAAACCATACCTGTCAATATACACCCTACAAGACCACCTGCAATATCAATCATGCGTTTCATAAAGAGTGCTGATTCATTAGCATAATTCATGCTCGTAGTTAATACTGTGTAATTACCAAGCTTCTCCACAAACTGTTTTTTTCCTGGTTTGTTACTAATCTCCAAAAGACGAATATGTAATGTAACCCCTGTTTCTTCTAATTGTTCCATAAGTTTTTGTGAATATTGTAATCTTTTAGATGGAATGAGGATCACTTCATCAATCCATTCCTTGCATATATATTGGGCGACAGTTTCTGTATTTGCCACCACTGGAATCCCTGCAATCGTTTGACCTCTCATATCCCGATCCTGCACAACTACTCCTGCAATTCGATATCCGGCATAATTATTCTCCAAAAGACTGCGCACCGTTTCTTCCGCAATCTTCTCATTTGTTATAATCAAAAGGGAACTTCCTTCTCTATTTACCGTCTTATTTTTAAGTTGGAATTTTCTTACTTCTCTTCCTACATAATTCAAAATCAAATAAAACAACAACGTCAATCCAAAAATAATTCTGGAATACTCCTCGCTCTTTTGAAAAAAGTAAAGATACGTCAGTATCAATCCTCCCATTACTACCGTTTGATGTACAGTGACAACTAATTCTCTGTAATGTCCTCTCCTTAAAACACCTTTTAATGTTCCTAAAGAAAGGATGACGATAATATCAACCATTTCTATAAACAATGCCATATTCCGATATAATTCTGATACATAGGGACTCATTCCTTGCGTTCTCAACATATACGCAAGCCAAAAAGCCAATTGCAGGCACAGCATATCCAACAAAATGAAATCATAATGCTTAAACCACCCCTCTACTTTTCTCTTGTACATAAATTTCCCCCTTATGAAACTTTTTCTAAAAAGTGCATGAAAAAATGCCAGCATATCAAGCATGCCAGCATTTATCAACAATTTTCCTTTATGTTACTAAATCTAGTTATATTGCTTTAATGCTCATTAGCACGTTATTAATATACCATATAATTTATGGTTATTCAACAAAATATCTTATATTCCCCCTTCCAAAATTTCACAATATTTTTATACTTTTTTCATTGCAATCTTAGAAATTCAAACAACTTATATCATAATATTGAGAACACTTAAGTCGGTAATTCGTTTTATTTTTTTCAGTTTATATCTCTCTTTTCGTTATTTTATACGTTTTTTATTTTTTAATAGAAGATGATAAAGTTTTAAATTGTTATTACTGTTAATCTCCAATCCCTCATTTTCCAACACTTTTGCTGTATCCTGTGGATTTTCTCCACAGATATCTGCACCTAGAAGGTTTCGGTTCTGAAAAACCTGCTTTATCATTTCTTCTAACTCCACTAACTTCATCTCCCCCTGATCCCAGTTTGTCCTGGCATCTTCCATACAGAGAACATCCTTATCAATAGACAAATATACTGGCAACTCTTTTCTTCCCTCCAAAAAGGCTTCCCACTGTTCCAGTTTTCCTTCTCGTAATTCCTCCTGTGTCACGAATACAACTCTGGAAGCAAGCTCAGATTTGCACTGTTCCATGCTTTCTTTCGGTGGTCCAACTACACATACTTCCTTCACATATGGATTCGTTTCTAGCACCTCTTTGACCCAGCTTCCGCAGGACAAGAGGCCGAAAAAAGCAGATGGTTGCATATCAGTATGATGATCAAATAGGATCAGAGAAAATGGCTGCTGCACCTTTTCCAGCCAAAATTTGCTCAGATAATGATAATTACCAGAATCTAGAAAGTGAATTCCTTCAAAATCATAATCCTGAATCCGTTTTTTGATCTCTTTCTGGGCATCTTCTCCACAATATCCATTGACTCCGGAAATATCCCTGCACTCCAGCCAGCAGGCTTCTATATTTTTGTGAAAATCTTCTTCTCTGTAAATCCCTGAAAAATCCATAATGATTGTTTTTTTCTTCATGTTTTTACTCCTGTTTCTTCTATCAAAAATGGTATAAACTATTCTAGCATACATAATCCAAAAGAAAAAGGATACACTGTATTTTAGAATATTTTCAAATACAAAAAGGAGGACTTCCTATGGGGGAATCGAAAAAAGAGGCTACTTCTCAGAAATGTGAAAAAGCTTCCTGCCAGTTTAAGATCGCAGAACTTCCTGATGCGTGTAAAGAAAAAATTCATACTTTTGAGCAGGAATTAAATAAACAGGGATTTTGGAATATTGCCCTGGTGGCATATCAAAAGATAGAATAAGCCTTAATCAAAAGAAAAACCGGTGGGTAGAGGGGTCTATATGCCCCCTTTTGCCCACCGGTTCATGGTCTGTTCCAAACACCAGGAATAGTCGATTTCTTTCACTGCATTTCCTGCCACTACTTCTTCTGTTTTCCAGGTTTCACCGTTGACCTGGTACTGGATCTCTCCTATCTTTTCTCCTTTTCTCACAGGCGCTTCTAAAAAAGTTTTTCCTCGATAAATGGTCTTTACTTCATCTCCCGCCCCTAGAAGCATCTGCATATCCTCTGTTTCCATCCTCACAGTGGAGACTTTGGCTCCTTCTCCCAGTATCTCGCTTTGTCCTTTTTCTACTGGTATGGCGGAAGGAATCTGAGGCAATCTGGCTTCTGAAAGTGCATGAACGCTGTAATGCTCCAATCCATGCTCCATAAGTTTTCTGGTATCCTGCCATTTGTAGCTTTTGTTATTAGGCCAGCCGCAGCCTAGCAGAGCTACGATCAGCGTTTTCCCATCCCGTTCTAATGCTCCTATGTAACAATATCCTGCCTCTGATGTAAAACCCGTCTTACCGCTTAGTGCCCCTTCCATCATGGACAAAAAGGCATTATGATTATTGCAGGAAAAGCTCCGCTTTCCCGACACATCTTGAAAGCTATAACTGGGTGTTCGGGTGATTTCCAAAAACGCTTCTTTTTTCGGAGACTGGGAAATACAGTAGCGCATAATTCTTCCAAGGTCTGTGGCAGTGGTATGGTGCTTTTTTATTTCACCTTGAACCTCTTCCTGGGCATCTAGCCCGTTTGGAGTAATAAACCAGGTATTTTCACAACCAATTTCCTTTGCTTTCTCATTCATTTTCGCTGCAAATTCTGAAACACTGCCTCTTAAATGTTCTGCCAGAATCACTGCTGAATCATTATGGCTTTCCAGCATGAGAGAATATAGCAAATCTTTCACAAAGAATTCTTCTCCTTCGATTGCTCCCAAATGAACCTTTGGCATGGATGCTGCATATGCAGAGGTTTTTGCCGTTTCTTCCAGATTGCACTGTTCCAGAATCAGAATACAGGTCATAATTTTTGTGGTACTTGCCATAGCTCTTGGCTCCTCTGCATTTTTCCCATATAACACTCTTCCTGATGTTCCATCCATGAGAACTGCGGACAAGGCATAGAGATTCCCTGGCTCTGTAGTTTCCTTATGATTGCTTGCATAGGTATAAAAAGAATTGTTTAAAATTCCCATAAGAAGCAGGCATACCACCACTATTTTCTTACATGTCTTCTTCATATCTGCACACTCCCTTTTTATACCTTATGTACAGGCATAAGAAAACATGTGCAATTTTATTTGTTTACTTACACTCTTTTAATACCAATTCTACCTGTTTTACCGTTAATCCCATCTTCTGTGCAATTTTCTCTGGTGGCATACCATCTTCATAACGTGCCAAAATTTTTCCTTTTTCCAGACCTTTTTCTATACCTTTTTCTATACCTTCTGCAATACCTTCACGCTTTAATTCTTCCAATGCCTTACACATATTCATTCTGCCTCCTTTTTGTTTCAAAGCCTGATTCATAATCTCCTGAGACTCTGTAATTGCTCCAATTACGAGTCCGATTTCCGAATCAATTTCCTGATTCTTGTAAACATCAGAAATTTTTCCATACTCTCTTTTAAAAATATTCCGACTCACTTCAAAGACAGCATGAACATCTGGATTTTTAAAATGAAACTTTTCACTGTCCCGTACCTGAATTAGATTCATCTTGTAATCATTTACTACAAAATGTAGTTTTTCCGGAACATTTAACATATCTGTCAATGATACTGGACCATCCCATGCGCTTTCACCATAGTATACGCAAATTGTAATCATTGGATGCAAACGGTCCTCCTTACACAATCCCGAAAGGAATTCTTCTGAATCCTTCCACTTTCCTTCTGTTTTATTTTTCTTTGCTATTTCCTGGTATTCTTTTACATATCCAAGCGTGTCACCTAACATAATTCGCAAAGGCATACCATAATGAACCTTTTGTTGATTTTCCAGCCCTAAAATCACGAAATCCACACCATAGGCGCTCTTTTTTACCACATCCAATACTTTCTGGAGCGTGTCCGCATGCGTATTGAATTTAAGAACTGTTGAAAGATCTGTATCTGCTTCTTCCAATTCTCCTGGTTTAATCACATCCTCCCCATCAAATAAAATCGCATTAAACAGATCCGCAAACCTTGCATTATCTCTCCAAAAATTCTTTAAAATAGTATCAGGTTTTACTTTATTCTTTTCAGCCGTATCAATCACCCCTGTTCTTTTGCTTCTACTATAGCATAGTTTTCCTATGTCTTCCACTTCTTTTCTTCGATAACTTTTCCTCCATTTTCCCTTTTTATGCTAAAAGAAGCCACCATGCTACCGCATGCCAGCTTCCCGCTTACCATTCCTATACATTTAATTGCAACTGAATCTCTTCCTCTGCTTCTGCCTTAAAGTCTTCCATCTGCACTGGGTCGATTTCCGGCAACTCATCCAATCCTTGAACCCCGAAATTTCTCAAAAATTCTTCTGTTGTTCCTAACAAAATGGGTTTTCCAGGGGCATCCAAACGCCCTACTTCCTGTACCAGACCATACTCTATAAGCTTAGACACCGCATGGTCGCATTTTACCCCTCTGATTTTTTCAATTTCCAGTTTTGTCACAGGTTGTTTGTAGGCAATAATGGACAACGTTTCCAGCATAACATCCGAAAGAACTGCTTTTTTGGGCTGCAATGCCATGTTTACCAGGTATTCATAATATTCTTCCTTAGTACACATCTGAAAGGCGTTTTCCAATTCAATGATTTTAATGCCTCGTCCCTCTTCCTGGTAATTGAGCATCATATTCTGTACAATTTTTCTAGTAGTTTCCGGGTCATGTCCAATGGCTTTTGCCAATGCCGGTAATTCCACAGATCCTCCCATAGCAAACAAAAGCGCCTCAATGGCTCCTTCTATTTTTTTTTGCTCCATTTCCTTATCCTCTCTCCAGCAAAGACTCAATTTCAATCTCGTCAAAAATCTGTTTCTGACTGATGCGAATTGCTCCGATTTTCATTAATTCCAAAATTGCCAGAAAGGTAACAATTACCTGTACTTTACTTGCCTGTTTTTTCAAAAGGACACTAAAGCAAAAGGTTTTATGCTCTCTGGCATAATGCTCTATTTCTTCCATTTTTTCTGGAAGACTGACCTCTTCTTTTTCAATTTTTCCAAATTTACTGCGAATGGGGTCAATTTTTTCTTCTTGTCTTCGCATGACACTCTGAAAAATCTGGTTCAACTTTTCTAATGTTAATCCGTCTAAAAGCTGGCTGGTATCTACTGGCTCTCGGTATGACAAAACTTCCTTGGGAATCGTTGGCAGCTTGTATACATTTTTTGCAGCCTGCGCCATACGATCCCGCAGCTCATAAGACATGTATTTATACATCTTATATTCCAGAAGCTGACGCACTAGTTCTTCCCTTGGGTCTTCCTCTTCTCCCTCTTCTGTAGTCTCTCTTGGAAGAAGCATCCTGCATTTAATGGAAATTAGGGTAGCTGCCATAACCATAAACTCACTCATTACATTCAGGTCTTCCCGTTCCATAGCATGAATATAATCCATGTATTGATTGGTGATTTCTACAATGGGAATATCATATATATTCACTTTATTTTTTTCTATCAGATGTAAAAGTAAATCCAGCGGACCTTCAAACACCTGGAGTTTTACGGGAATTCCCATGCTTCTTACCTCTTCTTTTTTTCTGGAATTTTGTCACTAAGAGCCATTTTACACTATTTTATTCTGGAACACAAGTAATCAACACCAATTCTCTTGGATTAAAAATCCGAATGGGCAGAGTATGTTCCCCCAACCCAGCGCTAACGATTAAATGGTGTTTCTCTTTTTCAAAATCCCCACGACAATATTTAGGAAAAAGCCTAAAGTCTGGACTGATGACACCGCCTAAAAATGGCAACCGCATCATGCCTCCATGATAATGTCCTGAAAGAGTCAAATCTCCACCCCATTCCAAGTAGGTATCCCCATATTTGGGAGTGTGTGCAAGAAGGATATGGAATTTCTCCTTAGATGCTTTTCCTACCAGGCGATTCATGGTTTTTATGGACAATTCTACTTTTTTCCTTTTTTTATAATATTCTTCTGGCAGGGCTAGTCCGCTAATCTGGATTTTCTCTCCCTTGATTTTCAGGGAACTGCTACTGTTTTCTAACATAATAACCCCAAGCTTTTGAATTTTTTTCTCGAATATCCGGTACTCTTCTCCATACACCTGTGGGTATTTTTTCATCCGTTGCTCGTGGTTTCCAAGACCATAGTATATAGGAGCGATCCTGACTGCTTTTTTGATGAAATCATAAGCAATTTTTACAGATTTCTCCTTTTTTCCAAGCACCAAATCTCCGGCAATGCAGATGATATCCGGTTTTGTCTCCTGTAAAGCTTCGAGCAAATTTTCATTCTTCTTTCCCAATTCTACATTGTGCAAGTCACTAATCATAGCTATGGTGAAACTGTGATTCTGTAGTTTGTGGGAAGATATGGTATACTTTACTGTTTTAAATTTTTTCATTTTTCACCTGAACACTTTCTAACTACATATAAAAGGGCTATCGCAAATACGACAGCCTTTTATATAGCCTTTATACTCATATATACACATGGGAAAATCCAAATCCTATAGGTGTCTTAAATTCATCAGGATATGAATATGCTTCATTTTTACAAAAATGTCGGAGTTCTATACCTGAAAAACATTCTTCAACTTTCAATGTATATTGTCCATCGCCAAGTTCTCTTGTCTCATTTTTAGAATCAATACGTTTATCTGCTATCTTAAACAAACGGTCAATATCCGAAAACTCTGCACTACCATATTCATAATAGTTATTAATTGTTTCTTGGTCATCCTCTTTTTTCGCTTTCACCAGCATATCAACAAGCGAACGTTCATCTTCTTCCAATTTATCATATTGATTTTTTCTAAACAGCAAACCACATTTAAGTGAAAAAAACAACACAACACATCCAATAGAATCTTTAACCAGGTATATCCTAGTTTCACCACCCAAATCTTCGTCCCATGCTTTATTTTTCAAATATTCGCCAAGCGTATTATTATTTCTTTGAGAATAAAATTCTCTAATGATGTCTTTGTTCTTTGGGTTTGAAGTCAATAATTCACATGTAAAGTCACGAAAGTATTGGCGTGTTTCCTCAATCGTTATAGTAATCCCCTCCAAACTAAGCTATCTTTTCCCTTGTGCTTTACGAACTGCCAATTCATGTGTTGCATCTACCATCATTGCGTTTAGACTCATTTTGACATTTCCGTTATCAGAAGATTTTAAACCTTTACGGGCTTTTTTCCAGGAAAATTCATCATGTGATAAACTACTGAGTTTCCATGAAGAAACAGTTCCATAACGTTCAAGAACATCTTTTAACATTTTTTCTGTATCTAACGATACAGACTCTTCTACATCAGAGAAGCGAGAATCTGTCAAATATTCATGTCTAACACTTTTTAATACAGGTCCATATTTCCATCCGTAAAAATCCTCATCAAATAAAACGGTTCTATTATACATGAGGGATTCTCTCTGTGCAAAATACATCAATTTATGCATCTTCATTTCATCCATATTTGTATGGAATCTTTCCCTATACATACTGTATAAAACTTTCGCAACTGCCAACGTTTTTTCCATAATAAATATCCCTCCTCTATACTTATTTTGTCCTATGTGTGTCTTCCATTATACACACGTTCTAACCAAAAAGCCATTAAAAATCTATGATATTTACTTACTTTTTTCTAAAAACACCTTCTCTTGTTCCTTCACAACCTTAAAGTACATCAAAATCAGTAATCCTCCTGCCAGTATCCACGCTGCAGGACTTGCCAGACAGGCGCCTACAAAACTGCGTTTCCAGCCAGCCACCATAGCCACAGCGCCTCTTCCTACCAGTTCTGCAACCCCTGCCATCATAGGCAGAACTCCATAGCCCATGCCCTGGATTCCATTACGGTACACGTTTACAATGGTAAGTGGAATCATGAACAGGAACGTCCATTTCAGATAAATATCTGCCTGATTCATAATTTGTCCTGCATTTTCAGAGACAAAGAAATGCACCAGATATTTTCCCACAGTCATCATGGGTATGGCTAAAATCACACCATAAATGCTTCCCATAATGGTTGCGCTTCGGAAGCCCTGGCGGATTCTTTTAATCTGTCCTGCCCCCATATTCTGGGCACAGTAAGTCGCCATGGTAGTTCCAAGAGCCACATAAGCCTGAGTTCCGATCTGTTCAATTTTATTGGCTGCTGTATAAGCTGCCACAGACAAAGAACCAAGAAGGTTCAGCGAAGACTGCACCATCATGGCACCAATAGCAGTAATAGAATACTGCAAGGCCATGGGAAGTCCTACACTAAGCTGCATTTTTGCCAGATAGCCCTCTGGTCGAAAATCTGCTTTTTCCAGTTTCAAAAGGGGGACTTTTTTCCAGATATAGAGCAAACATCCCACACCGGAA
Organism: Bacillota bacterium; assembly: GCA_902363515.1. Taxonomy (GTDB): domain Bacteria; phylum Bacillota; class Clostridia; order Lachnospirales; family Lachnospiraceae; genus Blautia. The sequence goes on from CABJAN010000016.1 coordinate 41,064, forward strand.
ACACCCTGGGAAATCACGGTGGCATAAGCTGCCCCTGCTGCTCCCATGTGAAATATAATAATCAATACCAAATCCAGCACAATATTCGAAATTGCTGATAAAACCAGGAAGTACAGCGGCGTCTTGCTGTCTCCCAGCGCTCTCAGGATGCTGGAGAGCAGATTATAAAGCACGGTAGCCACAATTCCCGCACAGATAATCATAATGTAAGTATACGCGTCCTCAAAAATATCATCCGGCGTATGCATAAAAATCAGCAATGGCTTCATCAAAAGCATGCTTCCTGCTGTTATCACCACAATACTCACTGCGGAAAGCACAGCCGCCGTTCCTACGGTTTTTCGCATACCCTTCATATCTCCTGCGCCGAACCGCTGGGCTGTCAGCACAGAAAATCCTGCAGTAAGCCCCTGAAGAAAGCCCAGAATCAGGAACATAATAGTGCCAACACTTCCCACCGCTGCCAGAGCTTTGGTTCCTACAAATTTTCCTACAATGACTGTATCTGCCATACTGTAAAACTGCTGAAATAAATTTCCAATAAAAATGGGAATCGTAAAGTTTAAGATAATTTTGGCCGGATTCCTCGCGGTCATATCTGTCTGCACACGTTTTTCTGCCACGTTTTGCCCCTCTTTCCTTTCTGCTTACAGGTTAAACACCTTATAACGTGGCTTATTATAATCGAAAGAAAGGGGACTTTCAATCCCCTTTTCACATATTTTATTATATTTTTGCAGCCTGGTTATACAGCCTGGTTTCCCTTCCAGAATTGTTTCCAGACTTTCTCCACATAATCACTGTATCCGGCTTTCTCCGTTCCTTCCCGGAACCGGAAATTCACACTTCCTATTTTTTTTCCATCCAGATAGTACTCTGCAGTTCCGGCCAGGTCACCTTTTTTCACAGGAGCCTTTACCTTGTCTTTTTGCTTGATTTTCTTCTCAATCTGATCAAGGGCAGCCCCTTTCGTATCCAGATAACGGAAGGCCCCCTCATAATCACAGGCAAGCTCCTCCTTCACGCCGCCTTCTACTGCAATGTTAGGCAGAGGCTTCTTATTTTCATCCACATAAAGGCTGCAGCTTCCAAATCCCAGATTCAGCATAGCCGCCGCATCTTTAAAACGCACCTTGTAATCCGGTGCTGTCATTACCACACTGATCAGGGTAATCCCATCCCGGACAGCTACCGTGGAAACACAATATTTTGCCACGCTGGTACTGCCTGTTTTCAGCCCCACACAGCCATCATAACTGCGGATTAATTTATTGGTATTGGTCAGCCCGAACTCACTGGTTCCCTTCTCTGTCACATGGGTAATGGTGTCCATCCAAATAGAAGAATAATCCAGAATCTTAGGATACTTTGTCACCAGCTCTCTTGACATCAGCGCCACATCATGGGCGCTGGTATAATGGTTATCCGACTCTGTCAGTCCACAGCAGTCTTCAAAATTGGTATTTTCCATGCCAAGCCCTTTCGCCCGCTCATTCATCTTCTCCACAAATGCCCCTTCGCTTCCTGCTATATGCTCTGCCATTGCTACACTGGCATCATTTCCTGAGGCAATGACAATACACTTAATCATGGTTTCCACACTCTGTTTTTCTCCTTCTTCCAGAAAAACCTGGGAGCCTCCCATGGACTTGGCATAGGCGCTGGTAATCACTTCATCTTCCATATGTAGACTGCCTTTTTCGATTTCATCAAAAATCAAAATCAACGTCATAATCTTCGTAATACTGGCTGGTTTTACTCTGGTGTCCATATCTTTTTCATAAATAATGATTCCGGTAGAGGCCTCCATCAAAACTCCGTGGGGCGCCTGTATCAGTTCTGTACCTTCTGCCTTTGCCAGAACGGTTCCTGTATTCAGAAGGCCAAGGCCGATTAGCAGCCATGCAAGAAAAACCATCCTTCTTTTCCTTTTCATAAGCTTACTCCCAATAAAATCCTCTTATGGTATTGTAAGCATTCCGGTGAAAAAATAGAACAAAAAAGGACTGCATGGAATCTCCATACAGTCTCCTCTTCTCTTACAGAACTCTTCGGATGCCTTCTCTGATTTCTTCAAAAGTAATTGGCAGGCTGTCCTTCTTTTGTAAATACAGGCAGTGGAGAAAGTCTACAGAAAAAATCAAAATCAGTACACTTCCCAATCTGGTGCCTGTCTGGAAGGAATAGCTGTTTACAATGTATTCCACTCCTTTGTGAAGGAATAAAAACAATCCAAGGGTATAAAAGCCCCAGGCAATGGTACTCTCCAGACACAAAATCCCCTTATAATTAAAAGGCTTCTGAGAATAATCCCACCACACTTCTCCGAAAATCCGAAGCATGATTTTCGCTGTCACATATTCCAGAAAAGTAGCAACCAGAGCCCCGGAAAAATACAGCAGAAAAATATTATGGCACACCGGCTGCAGGAGGAAATACACGGTAAGTGCTCCTACCCCGTAAATAGGACACATTGGTCCCCGCATAAATCCACGATTGGTAAGTTTCCGGTTGCAGACGGACATATAAATGGATTCCACCAGCCACCCCAGCATACTATAAATCAAAAACCACTGAACAATATGATATAAATCAGTACCTAACATTCCTTTTGTCCAAAACATAAAACTCTCCCTCTATTTCCTACATTCTTACAGCATCGGAGCAAACAGCCGGAGAATACTCTGCATTCCTCTTCGGAAAATATTCTGTCTGCGGCACATATCCAGAGAAATCTCTTTGGAAATCTCAAAAGTTTCCATCATATCCTCTTTTACCTGCCCAACCGCTCTGGATTGATACATCCAGGTAGCGCACTCAAAATGCAGATACAGGCTCCGGTAATCCAGGTTAATGGTTCCGACCACTGCAAGCTCATCATCACATACAAAGTTTTTCGCATGAATAAACCCTGGGGTATATTCATAAATCCGCACCCCTGCAGCCAGAAGCTGCTGGTAATAAGACTGGGTTAATAAAAACACCAGCTTTTTATCCGGTATTCCCGGTGTAATAATCCGCACATCCACCCCTTTTTTGGACGCCAGACACAGGGCTGTCATCATCTCATTGTCAATAATCAGATACGGTGTGGAAATGTACACGTAATTCCTGGCCTGATTAATCATATTGAGATAAACATTTTCCCCCACAACCTCATCATCCAGAGGGGAATCCCCATATGGCTGTACAAAACCGTCCTTTTCAAACTCTTCCGGATGATATACATAGGGTCCATAGGCCGGCAAATGAGTCTTGGTTCTGGTAATCACCGTCCACATTTGCAGAAACATCACGGTAAGATTCCATACCCCTTCCCCATGGAGCCTCACTCCGGTATCCTTCCAATGTCCAAACCGCATCTGCTCATTAATGTATTCATCTGCCAGGTTAATGCCCCCGTTGTACCCGGTATGGCCATCAATCACCAGAATCTTCCTGTGATCCCGGTTATTTAATACAATGTTTAAAATGGGTCTTACCGGATTAAAGGCCGCACATTTAATTCCCTTTGCCTGAAGCCCTTTGTAATATCTGGGGGGCAGTGTGCTGACACATCCCATATCATCATAAATCAACCTTACATCCACGCCCTGGGCCGCCTTTTCTTCCAGTACATCCAGAATTGCTCCCCACATACGACCTTCATGAATAATAAAATATTCCAGAAAGATGAAATGCTCTGCTTTCTTTAAATCATCCAGCATATCAATAAACATATCATCTCCCACGCCATAATACTGGGTTATGGTATTTCTGTGAACCGGAAAACCGGCATAATCCCGGATATAGGCAGACTGATTGGAAACTCCCTGATTTTCATCATGCAATGCTGTTCTGGTTGTCTTGGTTTCCTTGAAATAATTGGAAATCTCTTTCATCACCTTTTCGGATTCCTGGGTCATTTTCTTGGCAACCCTAGATTGTCCAAACAACAGATAAATAATGACGCCAAAAACAGGAAGCGCCAGAATCAGAATAGTCCATGCCAGTTTATAGGACGGGTTGATTTTTTTATTTACAATCCACAGAACCAGAATCACACTGAGCAGATTCAGGATATTCATAATATGTCCGGAAAAAGCTCCAAGCCCCCAGAGCATGGCAAAAATCCAGATAAGTTGTAACAGTACAGCCGCTGCAGTAAGAAAGATTCTGCTGGAAATAAATTCAACTATTTTCTTCATATTTTTGTCTGTTTCACACTTTGTAAAAAAGCCTCTGGTATTGTCCAGAGGCCTTTACTGCACATTAATTATATTTACGTTTTCTAGCTGCTTCAGATTTTTTCTTACGACGAACGCTTGGTTTTTCGTAATGCTCTCTTTTACGGATTTCCTGCTGAATACCTGCTTTTGCACAGCTACGCTTGAAACGACGTAAAGCGCTATCTAAAGTCTCGTTCTCTTTGACGATTACATTTGACATAAGCTCACACCTAACCTCCCTCCAGCTGTAAATTGTGCATAATACAACTGTCTGGGTATTTTTATTGCACATCTGATATTATAGCAGATTTTTGGAGTTCGTCAACTATTTTAATTCATTTTTCTTAAAAAGTTTCATTATTTTATCTGGTCTGCCAAAATACCTGCTGCTGCTTCCAGTGCTTCCGGCACTTTTGCAGGGTTTTTGCCTCCTGCCTGAGCCATGTTCGGACGTCCGCCGCCGCCGCCGCCCACAATGGCAGCCATGCCTTTAATAAGATTTCCTGCATGAGCCCCTGCTTTCTGCGCCTGGTCTGTCACCATGGCAAGAAGGCTTACTTTTCCGCCTGCTACACTGGCAAGCACTACCACACCTTCGCCCAGTTTTTCTTTTAACTGGTCGCCCAGGTCACGAAGGCCGTTCATGTCCACATCCGTAAGGGAAACTGCCAGAAGCTTCACACCCTTAACTTCCTGTACCTGGTTCATCACATCACCAACTGCATCCTGAGCCATTTTTGCTTTCAGAGATTCATTTTCACTGTGAAGCGCTTTCACTTCTGCCTGAAGGTGTGCAATTTTTTCTTCGATTTCTGCAGGTGAGGTTTTCAGCATTGCTGCAATCTCTGCCTGGCGTTTTTCGATTTCTTTATAATAAGCAAATACACCGTCTCCGGTTAAAGCTTCAATACGTCTTACACCGGCTGCAATACCGCTTTCAGAAACAATCTTAAAGGTTGTAATCACGCTGGTATTGGAAACGTGGGTACCACCGCAAAGCTCCTTGGAGAAATCTCCCATGGAAACCACACGTACTTTTTCCCCGTATTTCTCACCAAACAGCGCCATTGCTCCTGTTTTCTTTGCGTCTTCTACGCTCATAATATCCGTAACAACCGGAAGGGCTGCCTGAATTTCAGCATTTACCATAGCTTCAACCTTCGCTATTTCTTCTGCCGTCATTGCCTGGAAATGAGCAAAATCAAAACGCAGTCTGTCAGGTGTTACCAGAGAACCTTTCTGTTCTACGTGGGAACCTAAGACGGTTTTCAAAGCTTTCTGCAGCAAGTGTGTTGCACTGTGATTCTTGCAGCAATTTGCTCTTCCTGTTTCGCATACTTTTAAGGTAACCACATCGCCTGTTTTCATCATGCCTTTTGTGAGAACACCTACATGTCCCACTTTTCCGCCTCTTAACTGAATGGTATCTTCTACCTTAAATTCCGCATCACCGCAGACAATGACGCCTTTGTCACCCTGCTGTCCACCCATGGTAGCATAGAATGGAGTCTGTTCTACAAAAACAGTACCTCTCTGGTCTTCGGTAAGGGCTTCTACGATTTCTTCTTCTGTGGTAAGTACGGTAACTTTAGAATCAAAAGTCAAATTTTCATAGCCTACAAACTCTGTGGTAACTGCTGCATCAATTTCATCATATACAGTTGCATCTGCTCCCATATAGTTTGTGACAGCTCTGGCTTCTCTGGCTTTCTTTCTCTGTTCATCCATGGCTTCCTGGAAGCCTTTTTCATCAATGGTATATCCTTTTTCTTCCAGAATTTCTTTTGTCAAATCCACCGGGAATCCATAGGTATCATATAATTTAAAAGCATCTTCTCCGGAAAGCTCTTTTCTGCCTTCCTGCTCCATAGCTGCTTCCATTTCGCCTAAAATGTGAAGTCCCTGGTCAATGGTCTTGTTAAACTGTTCTTCTTCTTTTGTCAAAACCTGGAAAATAAAGTCTTTCTTTTCTTCCAGTTCCGGGTAGCCATCTTTGGAACCTTCAATGACAACAGCGCTTAACTCTGCCAGGAATTTTCCTTCAATTCCAAGGAGACGTCCATGGCGGGCTGCACGGCGGATCAGACGGCGGAGCACATAGCCTCTTCCTTCATTGGTTGGCATAATACCATCAGAAATCATAAAGGTTGCAGAACGGATATGGTCCGTAATCAGACGGATGGAAACATCCTTTGCCTCGTCTTTTTTATACTCTGTATGTGCCAGTTCACAAACTTTGTTTCTAAGGGCGCATAAGGTATCTACATCAAAAATAGAATCCACATCCTGAACAACAGAAGCCAGACGCTCCAGACCCATACCAGTATCAATGTTTTTCTGTACTAATTCTGTGTAATGTCCTTCTCCATCATTTTCAAACTGGGTAAATACATTGTTCCAGATTTCCATGTAACGGTCACATTCACAGCCTACCGTACAATCCGGGCTTCCGCAGCCGTATTCCTCGCCACGGTCATAATAAATCTCAGAGCATGGACCACATGGGCCTGCACCGTGTTCCCAGAAGTTATCTGCCTTTCCAAAGCGGAAGATGCGCTCTGCCGGAATCCCCATTTCCTTGTTCCAGATTTCAAAGGCTTCTTCATCTTCCTCATAAATAGACGGATAGAGGCGGTCTGCATCCAGTCCAACCACTTCTGTAAGAAACTCCCAGGACCAGGCAATCGCTTCCCGTTTGAAATAATCTCCAAAAGAAAAGTTACCCAGCATCTCAAAGAAAGTACCGTGGCGGGCTGTTTTTCCTACATTTTCAATATCACCGGTACGAATACATTTCTGACAGGTAGTTACCCGGCGTCTTGGGGGAATTTCTGCTCCTGTAAAGTATGGTTTCAAAGGCGCCATACCAGAGTTGATTAAAAGCAGGCTCTTATCATTGTGCGGCACCAGTGAAAAGCTTTTCATAGCCAGATGTTCTTTGCTTTCGAAAAACTCTAAAAACATTTTTCTAAGTTCATTTACTCCGTATTTTTTCAAGGTTTTTCCCTCCTGATGGTATATCATTTTACGCCTGACAGGCAAAAGGAACATTATCTGCCTGCCAGACGGCATAATCATTGGTTTTTATCATAGCACAGGATTTCTCCTATTTCAAGACAAATCCTCATTCCTGCGCCCAGAGGCAGGTCTTTTTCTGCCACATGCTGTCTTCTGTTGTCTGCGTTGTTCCTCTTTTTTTCTCACACATTCCATATCTATTTCATAAATGGTGTTTTCTTCTTCCACCAGCTTTGTTCTGCGTTGTTCCATACTATTTTCCTCTCTTTCCCTATTATTCTATGAACAGCCGGGGCAAAAGGTCATAAACAGCATCTCCCTTGCATATAGTGTAAAAATTCAGTTTACAGGGAGGTCCTTCTATGGATTCCCAGTCTTTTTTAGACGAAATGATTGAAGAAGACTCTGTTCAGATTTTAAAGGCAGCCCTGCCTTATCTTCCGGCTTCCGGCCAATCCTTTGTCTCTATTTTTGCAAAAGTTCTGGAGCTTCAGAATACCATCCGTCTCTTTACAGGCGCAAAAGACCGGATGCAGCTGTGCGCCCAGTCCCAGGAAAAGGCCGACCCTCTGGAAATGCTCACTGCCTGCAGCAGTGTCTGCCACGGCGCTGTAAAAGAGCGCCTGGACAGTCTTATCAGCGCCATTGCCATGATACAAATGTTTGAATTATCCCAGAATCAGGAAAGGAGCCAGCCGCCTTATGAATAACCCCAGAAATCCTTCTATGCAGAAAAAAAACATCCAGGAAGGGGAAACCTCCTGGATGAATCATCCCAATCTTGCAGGTATTGATATGTCAAAGCTTGCTCTGCTAAACTCTCTTGCCGGGCAGGGCGCTGGGAAAACGCCCAACGAACTCCTTCCCTTCCTCATGTCTGCTGTCTCAAAAGGGAAATCCAAAGGCATGCAATTTACTTCTCAGGAAATAGAGCGCATTATCCAGGTACTGAAGGTTGGAAAATCGCCGGAAGAAGTACAGCGTATGGAACGTATTATTCAAATGATGAAGCTCATGGGCTAACCGCTATTTTCCTTCTTTTTGCTGGAAATTTTCCAGGATGCACTCCCGCAGCAGTGCCAGAGCATGGGTAACCGCCTGTTCTCTGATACTGCTTCGGTCTCCCTGAAAATGGTGTTCCTGTACCACGGTTTTCCCTTTGAAGCTGCAGCCAATGAAAACCGTTCCTACAGGAGCATTTTCTCCCCCGTCCGGTCCGGCAAACCCGGTAACAGAAAGCGCCGCATCTGATCCTGTGGCAAAAGCGCCTCCCTTTGCCATTTCTTTGGCGCATTTTTCACTGACTGCCCCATGTTTTTTCAAGGTACTCTTTTTTACCATGGCATAGCGTTTTTTTGCCTTATTGGAATAGGTCACAAATCCCTGCTTAAACACAGAAGATGCTCCCGGAACATCTACGATTCTGGCAGACAGGGCGCCTCCTGTACAGGACTCCACCGTTGTTACTGTAAGCCCCTGATTCTGCAAAAGCTCTACTACCACATTTTCCAGATGTTTATCCGGCTCTGTAGTATAAATGCTGGCTCCAAAGCGCAGCTTCAGTTCCCGAATCAGAGCTTTCCGCTCTTTTCTGGTCTCCTTGTCTTCCCCTTTGGAAGAAATCTGCAAATGCACTTCTCCCGGCAGAGTCTTCATGGTAAGGGTAAGATTTCCCTCTGCTTTCATCAAATCTTCAATCTGGGATCTCACCTGTTCTTCCTTAACTGCGCACAGCTTCATGATTTCTGTCATTTTCTTCACTTCCTTTTAATCCTGCATACTCAGTACACTCTTGTTCTTCACAATATAATCAATGAGAGAAATGATAGTAAGTGCTACTGCAATCACTACAAACAGAGTAATGGCTCCCTGGAATACTGCATTGTCCAGATTCATAATCATAAGAATAATCATAATCATCTGGGAAACTGTTTTAAATTTTCCCCAGTAGCTGGCAGCTATGACTATGCCATTGTCTGCCGCAATCAAACGAAATCCGCTGATAATAAATTCTCTGGCAATGATAATAATGGTAATCCACGCCGCAAGCTGTCCGGTTGCAGTAAAACAAATAAGAGCAGAGCATACCAGCAGTTTATCTGCCAATGGGTCCATAAATTTTCCAAAATTGGTGACCAGATGATATTTTCTGGCCAGATATCCATCCAGAGTGTCGGTAAGGCTGGCAATAACAAAAATAGCCAGGGCAATCCACTTATCTGCGCTTCCGGTAATGTCATACATTAAAAAAGCAACAAAAAAAGGAATCATAATAATTCTTGCTATGGTAAGTTTATTCGGTGTATTCATCTTCTAATTCTCCTATCAAATCATATTCCAGAGCTCCCGTCACATGAACTCTGGCAAAATCTCCTGACATCAACTCTCTGTCTGTATTCACGAAAATATACCCATCCACATTTGGAGCATCTCCATAGGTGCGGGCAACATAAGCATTTTCATCTGCTACCTTGCCTTCAATCATAACCTCCACTACAGAGCCGATTTTTGCATTTCCCTTATCCAGAGAAATCTCCTGCTGAAGTTCCATAAGTTCTGCCTGCCGGTCCAGTTTCACTTCCTCATCTATCTGATCCGACATTTTCGCAGCCGGAGTATCTTCCTCAGGGGAATAGGTAAACACTCCAAGGCGGTCAAATTCCATGGTGTCAATAAACTCCATTAATTCCTCATGGTCTTCCTGGGTTTCTCCCGGAAATCCGGTAATCAGAGTAGTTCTTAACAGAATATCGGGGATTTCCTTTCTAAGAGTTTCTACAATATCCACTAACTCCTGTTTGGTGGTTCTTCTTCCCATTTTCTTCAGAATCTTATCACTGCAGTGCTGAATAGGCAAATCCAGGTAGTGACATATTTTCGGCTCTTCCTTCATAGTCTGAATCAGTTCCGGATAGATTTCCTCCGGGTAACAATACAAAATGCGAATCCACTGAATTCCTGAAATTTTGCACAGTTTTTTCAGCAAAATATGCAGACTTTTCTCCCCGTATAAGTCTTTTCCATAAACTGTGGTCTCCTGGGCCACCAGTATCAGTTCCCGCACTCCCTGATCAGCCAGATACTGAGCCTGCTCCAAAAGCTGCTCCATGGGAACACTTCGAAAGCTGCCACGCAGCTTTGGAATAATGCAGTAGGTGCAATGCTTATCACAGCCTTCTGCAATTTTCAGATATTCAAAATATCCTCCTGTGGTCACTACTCTTTTTTTGCTGTTTTTTGGAAGGCTGTTAATATCCTTAAATTTCAGAAAACTTTCTCCCTCAAAAATATGATCCAAAGCAGCCAAAATCTCATCATAGCTGGCAGTTCCCAGCACTCCGTCAACCTCCGGAATCTCCTGTACAATTTCTTCTTTATAACGCTGTGCCAGGCATCCGGTGACCAGGAGCGCCTTCAGACTGCCTGTTTCCTTATATTTTGCCATTTCTAAAATGGTATTGACACTTTCTTCCTTTGCATCATGGATAAACGCACAGGTATTAATCACAATGACTTCTGCTTCTGTTTCATCATTGGTAATCTCATAGCCGCGTTCCACCAGCATACCAAGCATTTCCTCAGAGTCTGCCAGGTTTTTATCGCACCCAAGAGAAATAAACAATACTTTTTTCATGTATCCTCCTATTTTTCACAGATGGTAGAAAGGACTACCTGCATCTACTGCCGGCAGCCCTCTGCACCCTATTCCTGTTCTTCTGTTGTTTCTTCTTCCTCTGGAAGAATGTTTACTTTTCCTTTGTAGATTTCCTCCACAGCAGTAGAAAGTGGTTTTTTTCCATCTGTGCGAACCATAGCCTCTTTTCCGGCAATCAGTTGTCTGGCTCTTTTGCTGGTTGCCAGAACAACAGAGTAACGGCTGGTTACTAATGGTTCGTCTTCCATTTCTGCTCCTTCGTTAATTGCTTCCATTAATTCTGTGTAAGATGGATGTATCATTCTTCTTCTCCTTTCTCAAATACAGCGATTTCCTCTGTGATCTCTTTAATGAAGTCCCTGCGGTTTTTCACTGTCTCGTGCTGACTCTGGATAATTGCATGCATCTTGTCAACACATTCTTCAATCTGATCATTAATCAATATATAATCATACTCAGACATACCTTCCGCTTCTTCGGAGGCTCTTCTGAGTCTTGATTCAATTACGTCCATGGTCTCTGTTCCACGGTTTACCAGACGGCGTTTCAGTTCTTCTGCTGTAGGCGGCGTCACAAACAGCAGCAGGGTATCCGGAAGTTTTTTCTTCACTTTTAAAGCTCCCTGAATCTCAATTTCCAGAATTACATCTTTTCCTGCGTTTAGCTGCTTCTCCACATAGGCCTTTGGCGTACCGTAATAATTCTCTACATACTGGGCGTATTCAATCAGCGCGTCCTGTAAAATCAGTTCTTCAAACTCCTGTTTGGTATGGAAAAAATATTCTCTTCCGTGTTCCTCTCCCGGTCTCGGCGCTCTGGTGGTAGCTGAAACAGACAATGCATAATTGTCATATTTTTCCATAAGGCGCTTCATAAGCGTTCCTTTTCCAGCACCGGAGAATCCGGAAACAACTACTAAAATTCCTTTCTCAGCCATCATATTCCCCTTTTGTCTCATTTTCTGTAAAAACTCCAAACCGTTTCGCTATGGTTTCCGGCTGCAGTGCAGACAGGACCAGCATATCTCCGTCTGTTACCAGAACAGCTTTGGTTTTCCTTCCCTGGGTGGCATCTACCGCCCTTCCGGACTCCTTGGCAGCCTGAACCAGACGCTTAATGGGCGCTGCATCCGGGCTCACCACTGCTACAACCTTATCCATATTTACAACGTTTCCAAATCCGATATTTAATAGCTTTGCCACTGCCTGATCCTTCTTCCCTGCTTATTCAATGTTTTGAATCTGCTCACGGATTTTCTCTATCTCTGTTTTTAAATCGATAGCAAGATTGGAGGTTTCCAGGTCATTTGCTTTTGATAAAATGGTATTTGCCTCCCGGTTCATTTCCTGAGCAATAAAATCCAGCTTTCTGCCAATGCCTTCCTTTTCAGTCAAAACCTGTTCCATATGGTGGATATGACTTCTTAATCGGACAGTTTCCTCATCTGTGCAGATCTTATCTGCAAATAATATGACTTCTGCCGCAATCCGGCTTTCTTCCATCTGGGTATCTGCCAGGAGCTCTTTTACTTTTGTCTCCAGCTTCTCCCTGTATTCTCTTAGAATCTCCGGTGAACGGTTTTCTACCTGCTGCACCTTTTCCTCCATGCCATGGAGCTTCTCCAGTATATCCTGGCGAAGATGCGCGCCTTCCTTAGTTCTGGTTTCTACAAACTGTATGGCAGCCCTGCGGATGGTCTCCTCCAGAAAACTCCAGAGCTCCTTCTCATCCTGGGTCTGTTCTTCCATGGTAAAGACCTCCGGATAACGGGAAAGTTCCGCCGCACTGATTTTGCTGTCCAGATGAAAGGTATCTCCAATCTGTCTTAAATACTCCAGATACTGTCCTGCAATCTCCTGGTTGTATTTCACAGAAACCCTGCTCTGGGTATAATCCTCATAGGTAACAAACAAATCCACCTTGCCTCTCTGGATATATTCCTTCAGCAAAGTCCGGATTGCCGCCTCAAAAACACTGAGTTTCTTTGGCATTCTCATGTTAATATCCAGATAACGGTGGTTTACGGATTTCATCTCCACTGTAATCTTTTTTTCTTCATCCAATAGCTCTGCTCTGCCAAAGCCGGTCATGCTTTTCATCATGTTGAAAACTCTTTCTTATGTCTTTTATTTACCATAAGGCATAAACATACATGATTATTATAATTCAATCCCTGATACCCGTCAAATACTTTTTGCCTGTAGAGAAAATTTGTGCTAAAATAAAACGAGTTCTCATTCCCAAAACATTGAAAAAGGAGAAAATTATGGCATTTGACGGAATTACCATAGCAAACATGGTAAAAGAATTTCAGGAAACCATCGTGGGAGGAAAAATCAACAAAATTGCCCAGCCCGAACCGGATGAGCTTTTGATTACCATAAAAAATAATAAAACTCAGTACCGGCTTTTGATTTCTGCCAGTGCATCCCTCCCTCTGATTTATTTTACAGACAAAAATAAAACCAGTCCTTTAACAGCGCCAAACTTTTGTATGCTTCTTCGGAAACATATTGGAAGCGGACGCATTACTGCTGTGACCCAGCCGGATATGGAACGGGCTATTGAGTTTCGCATTGAACACTTAAATGAACTAGGTGACCTGTGTTTTAAAACCCTGGTGGTGGAAATCATGGGAAAACACAGTAACATTATTTTCTTAAATGAAGAGCGGATGATTCTGGACAGTATTAAACATGTATCCTGCAATGTAAGCTCTGTGCGGGAAGTGCTTCCGGGAAGAAATTATTTCCTGCCCAAAACCCAGGATAAATACAATCCTCTTACTGTATCGGAACAGGAATTTTTTGATACAGTCTATACAAAACCAGTTCCTGTGGCAAAGGGAATTTATACCTCTCTTACAGGAATCAGCCCCTGTATTGCAGAGGAAATCTGTTTCCGGGCATCCATTGACGGCAGCGCTTCCTGCCAGTCCTTAGACCAGCCTGCCAAAGAACATTTGTACCACACCTTTGCCAGAACCATGGAAGAAATCTCCCACGGGGAATTTCAGCCAAACATTGTGTATACCAAAGACCAGGAGCCTGTAGAATACGGCGGCATTGCCCTGACTAAATATCAGGGGTTCCCGGTAAAACATTTTGATTCTATGTCTCAGGTATTGGAGCAGTATTATGCGGAAAAAGATAAAATCACCCGAATCCGCCAGAAGTCCTCAGACCTTCGGCGCATTGTCCAGACTGCACTGGAACGGAACCGGAAGAAATTCGACCTCCAGACCAGACAGATGAAAGATACAGAAAAGATGGAGAAATACAAGGTTTATGGGGAATTAATCAATACCTATGGCTACAATCTGGAAAGTGGATGTAAGTCCTTCCAGGCTTTGAATTACTACACAAATGAAGAAATCACCATTCCTCTGGACCCTACCCTGACGCCTCAGGAAAACGCAAAAAAATATTTTGACCGCTATAACAAACTAAAACGTACTGCTCAGGCTTTGGAGGAACAGCTTCAGGATACAGAAGAAGAAATCCAGCATTTGGAATCTATCAGCACAGCCCTGGATATTGCTCTTTTAGAAAGTGATTTGTCCCAGATTAAGGAGGAACTGCAGGAATATGGCTATATTAAAAAGCATTCTGTGGGAAAGAAAAAAGCTCTGGCAAAATCAAAACCATTGCACTATATTTCCAGCGACGGATATGATATCTATGTAGGAAAAAACAATTATCAGAACGAAGAGCTGACCTTTAAATTTGCCACTGGCAATGACTGGTGGTTCCACGCAAAAAAAATGGCAGGCTCTCATGTGATTGTAAAAAGCAGAAATGAAGAGCTGCCTGACAGAACCTTTGAAGAAGCAGGCCGACTGGCTGCCTATTATTCCAGCGGACGAACTGCCCCAAAGGTAGAAATTGACTATATTCAGAAAAAACATGTAAAGAAACCAAACGGTTCCAAACCAGGATTTGTGGTGTATTACACCAACTATTCCCTTATGATTGAGCCGGATATCTCCGGGCTGAAGCTTCTGAGTGAATAAGGAAAAGGGGCACCCCCCTTTTCCTTAAATTCCTTTTCGGTAAAGCATATAAGAATATACATAAGGCACAACAAGCAGCAGAGCAATGGTTATCCCCATAACCGGAAGCACAAGATTCTGTGGCAAAAACGCCATGGCTATCATTGCAATTCCTGCTGCAATCCACAAAAAGGCGGCTACATGATGGGTCCGTCTCCAGTTTTCATCACTGTTAAGGGCCCAGGGTGTCTTAATTCCTGTGGTATAACTTCTTCTGGTTTTTGGAAAATAATTTCCCATTGCCACAAATAAGATTCCAATTAAAACAGGTATCACTCTGCTGATGGGAATCTCATATCCCATGCCCCATAAAATTGTCATAGGAATAATCACCACAGACATTACCGGAATCATCCATTTTCCCAAAACTTTCATCATGCTTCCAATATTCTGCCTCTTTGGATCCGTATTCATACCAAAATGTACCAATGCGTTAATCAAGGCAAAAAGCAAAGGCATGCCAAACACAGTAAATTCCTTTGGCATATACTGTCCTACAGTACCGTCTGAATACCATTTCGTAGGAATTTCCAGGGGCAATTTCTTGTACACCAGCAGTCCGAAAACCAGCGGCAGCAAGCATATAATGGTTGAAATAAGAAATTCTTTACTTGTCTTCTTCATGATTCTTCCCTCCAAACTGTGATAACCACAACATTACTTCTTCAAATACTGAAATATTAATTTCATAAAACACAAAATTTTTGTACTTTGATTCCAGAATCAAATGTGCCTTTTTTAATTGTGACAAATGATAAGAGACCGTTGCCTGAGTCATATCAAACTCCCTGGCAATATCCCCTGCGGACTTTTTTCCGTCTTTTAACAGCACCAAAATCTGTCTCCTCACAGGATCCGAAAGCGCCTTAAAAGTTTCTGCAAATCCCAAAACATCCACTCCTTTCAAAATTCTATTTAGAAATATTTCTAAATAGATAGTAGCACAGTTATATACAAAAGGCAACACCTATTTAGAAAATATTCTAAATAGGTGTTGCCCAAACCTTCGTTGTATGCGATACACTAATCTGTTTGTATCATCAATTCTTCTGCTCCAAAAGCCACTTAATTCACCTTTTAATGGTTCTGGTTTTCCAATTCCTGTAAACTTATTACGTTCCACATCTTTTAACAGTGCATTAATACGTTTTAACGTTTTTTTATCTTGTGTTTGCCAATACAGGTAATCTTCCCATGCTTCGTCAAACCATATTTTTCTCATTCATCCTCTGCCTCAATCAACTCATGCTCTATACCGTTTCCGGCATTTAAAGCATTTACCCCACGTTGCAAATGCGCCATATTACTGTCTGAATAAAAAGGATCCACAGAAACTTCAAAAGGTATCCGTTTTTCTCTTCCGACTTTTTTTGCAAAAATGGTAAATGCTGCACTCATAGAAAGCCCCAACTCTGAACAAGCTTCCTCCATTCTTTTCTTCACATCCGCATCTAAACGGAAATTTACATTTACTGCCTGTGCCATATATAACACCCCTTTCTCTATAAACAGTATACGCAAAGATAAAGAAAAATGCAAGTATTTTTCTTTATCTCCACATCATAAGCGCAAAGCAAAATATTCCACTATAATATAGACTCAGCGCCAGGTAATCCGCCGGCTTAGATAGTTTCTTAAAAAATCCTTTCCCTACCATCATATCCGAAATGCTAAACAGCACAGCCCCAATTCCCGCAAAAAGATATCGGCTCCCCAACTGTCCCGGAAGCATCACTGCTATAGACGTCATTCCCATGAGAATTCCCGGATACAATGTCATGAGATACAGCGTGGGATTTTTCTTTCCAAGCTGCAATTCCCTGCAAAACAAGAAAAGCGTCATCCCCCAAAGCACCAACCATAAAACCACTGTTTTCCAGTTTACCGCCGCCCTTTTCAGAAACCAGAAAACCAAAACTCCATGTCCTATTCCAAATACTGCCATTCCTATAAAAAACTGCACTTCCAAAAGAGCATCTGCAAAAAGGAAGAAAATCAATGCCGTCAAAAGCCATATTTTTTCCATCCCCTGTTGATTTCCCGCAAATCTGATCCCTAAAATTCCTGTGCATACTACCATCCAGGTGCAAAGACATTTTGGCACAATATTCCAGGGCTTTTTGTCCCATTCTTTCAATTTAAAGTGCATGCTCATGCATCCAAGCATCACCGGAATACAAATAACACACCATAACCACAGCTTCATACTTCACCTCCAAAAACCTCATAGGCAGTGTAAACCTCCTCTAAATGATACCCAAGTTTCTTTGCCAGTGCCGCTGACTCCAGGTTATGCGCATCCCAGTTTGGATACCAGCCGCGCTTTAAACACTCCAAAATCAACCTGGAGCAGCAAGCATAGGCAAGCCCCTGCCTTCTCCAATCTTCTCTGGTGTCCACTTCAATCTCAATTCCTTTAGAATAACTGGAATAAGAACTGGCTCCTGCCAGAATTTCTCCGTCTTTTACTGCCAGAACTCCCAGTCCCAGCTTTTTAAAAACAACGAAATCCTCATACAATGCAGTAAAATCCCTGCTCCATTCCTGTTCTCTTGACAAATAAAAAAGTGCCTCATCCATACAGACAAGAGTAACTCCCTCTGGAATAGATGCAGCTGCTTTTTCTAAAATTTCCCGCAGGAAAATACCGGGTTCTTTTTTCATCCTGTACCTGGTAATCTTCCGACATCTTGTTCCATAGTATTGTTCTATCATCCCTTCCCACTCTGCATCCTGTGGAACCAGAATACGATAGGTTTCCCTGGATTCTTTTGGCCAGTAAGCTATCAAAACCTCATCAGGTTTTCCTGCAAAAAAGGTAAAGTCTCCCAGTACCGCCATTGCAGAATCCAGTCTTTCCCCTTCTTTTCCATACACTTTTCCCATGATTTTTTCACAGCAGGAACAAACCATGGTTTTCTGCGTATTTCCAAAAACACGCTCCAAAATTTTCTGGTTTTCTATCACTACAACAGCCTGTTTTTCTTGCTTCATGTCTTCTAAAATTCCCCTTTATGTTTCTCAAAAAACTCCCGATACACTCTCACATTTTCCAGTTCTGTCCAGCGTTTCACATCCACAGGGTCTTCATCCAGGTCATAAATTTTGGCGCCTTTGATTGCCAGAAGGAAGGGAGAATGGGTGGATATAAAAAACTGACATCCAAAGAAACGGGCAGAATCTTCCAGAAACCTGGCAAGTTCTATCTGTTTTTGCGGAGAAAGACTGTTTTCCGGCTCATCCAGAATGTAAAGCCCGTCTTCTTCAATCTGCTCGCTAAAATAACGGTATGCGCTCTCTCCATTAGAATATTCCCGCACATTATCCATCAGGGATTTCCGTACAAACTGAGACTGTGTATTCCTTCTGGATAAATTGACCTGCTTTAATCTGTCATAATCTGCCATGGAACGGAACTTAAAATCCGAATATTTTGCATCCAGATATTCCTGAAATAATTCCTCTCGTTTTACATCAATTCCCTGATTTAATTGTCGGATATTCAGCATATAATCAAACACATCATCACTGGTAATAATCTTGATTTCTCCTGGACGCCGGATGCCATATTCCACCTCACACAAATCCAGATAGTCTCCGTAAAAATTGCTTTTATTATATAAAGTTTCTCTCTTTGCCTTTATTTTTTCTGCCACTACATTTAAAGCAGTAGACTTTCCGGAACCATTTCCCCCATAAAGAATGGTAATGGGTTCAAAGTCAATCTGCCGAAAATGATGTTTGGTTAAAATCTGAAACGGATAAAAAGAATCATAGCAATTCCTTTTTATCCTCATGGCAAAATCCCATTCCATGTCCTCATCAGGAAACCGAAAACATTGAATATATTTCTGTTCCATAGCCCTTTCTCCCTTTGGTAATTCCTTATTTTGTCTTATAGATTTCCTCCATATTGTCTAATTCTTCCGCCAGCCGTTCTTCAAAAGGCATCTCGCCTTTATTAAACTCCATCACATCAAACTCACCGTAATAGACCTCTTCAATTTCCGCCGTTTTTCCCAGGAGCATGCGGTCAAAATTTTCTTTTTCTGAGGATATATGTGGCTTGATATACCGTGTCCATGGATTATCATAATAATAAAAACATACCACGTTACGTGCCTTCCCATCCTTTTCTACTGATATAGGATTGATACCTACTGTACCATCAAAATCATCTCCCGTATACTCCACATACAGATTTCCATTTTCTTCTTTTAAAGAGAAAGTACTGCTGTCATAGGGAATATACAGTTCAGGAAGTACCAGCCCACTGTAAATTCCTGCCATTACTCCAAGAGTTGCCAGGGCAGATAGAACTCCTATTTTCACCTTCTTCGTCAGCCACTTATTTTTCCATGTTTTCAGCGCAGCCTGATCCAGCTTCCTGACCGTTTCATGAACTGGCAGCACAACGCTTTTTTTCATCATTTCCGCTTCTTTTCTACATTCTTCACAGGTAAAAAGATGTTCCTCCACCAGCTCTTTTGTCTCTTCGCACACTGCCTCATCTACATAAAGCGGAAGTATATCTCTGATAATGTTACAACTGATCTCTTTCATGTTCTAAACCCTCCATATACGCTATAATCTGTTTTTTCCCTCTGTAAAAAGTGACTCTGGCCCAACCGGCGCTTTTCCCGAAAATAGCGCCAATCTTCTCAAATGGCAGTTCCCCAAAAACTCTAAGATTAAACACTTCCTTATAGGGTTCTTCCATTTGGTGAAGAAATTTGTGAATAAGAAAAGCGGTTTCTTCCTCTGCCAGACGTTCTTCTATACAGGGAAAATCATCTGTACAGTTCTTCGGCAGTTCGTATTCCACATAGTGCTTTTGCTGTCTGCAATGGGTATAAAAGCTATTTTTTGCAATGGTAAAAAGCCAGGCTCTAATATCTTTTTTTCCATCATAAGAATCAATGGCTTTTAATGCTTTGGTAAAGGTTTCCTGTGTAATCTCCTCTGCAAGCCCCTCTTGTGTGGTCAGACTCCTTACATACAAAAACACATCCTTAAAATACTCCCTGTAGATTTGTTCAAAATCCACGCTTCCTTCACCCCCTTTCACTTTAATAACGTATCAGGGTTTAAAACGTTACAATCCTTTTCATATTTCTAAAATAATGTTCAGCTTTCCCTCCTCATACTTTGCGTAAATCCTGCCGCCTATGTGCAGGTCATCTTCAATGATTGCAATAGTTTTCATATAAGCTCCTTCAGTTTTATCAAAATCCGTGTCAAAAACTCTCCTTCGTCCTGTATCACCAAATCATTCATTCCCATTTCATAAGCATAACCTTCCAACTCTAAATGATGTTCCCTTGCATATTGCAACATTTTTTCGTACATCAGCGGAATCTCTTCCCATGCTCCCTTCACACAGCCACACAAATACTGTCCTCCTGGTCTTAAAAAGACATCTTTTCTTTTTCTGTTATCCAGGGCAATGGTGAAAAATCCATCATACTGTTCCCATGCTCCTTTTCTCACCTTATCTATGGAAATATAGCTTCCAATTCCTACTCTGCACTGCTGCATTCCCCAGGTTTCTTTTGCGTAGGAAAACACCCTGGCCATATCTTCTTCCTGGGATAAAAATGGAATTTTAAGTAATCTTTCCTGTTTACATTGTGTAACATAAATTCCTTTTTCCAGTTCTTTGCTGCTTAATAAAAGGTCTTCTTTTTTTCTTTCCAACAGTTGTTTTGTCTGTTTTAAACGGTCCATGTTTTGCTGAATTTCTAAGATTTTTTCATCTGCAATTTTCAAAAAATCCTCTGAATTGGGGTGATTTATATAAGTTTTTATTTCCTCAATGCTCATGTTTAAATCCTTAAACATACGGATGTATTCAAATTCTAAACTCTGTGAACTATCATAATAACGGTATCCGTTTTCCCCTTTGGTGCCAGGAGAAAACAAACCAATGGTATCATAATAATGCAAGGTTCTTTTATTTACTCCATGAAGTTTTGCAAACTGCGCTGTGGTCAGTTTTACATTTCTTACATTCAATCAGTTCTCCTCCCAAGCTGCCAGAAAGCTACCGCACTGGCTGCTGCTACATTTAAAGAGTCCACGCCATGAGACATAGGAATTTTCACTGTATAATCGCAATCCGCAATGGTTGTTTGTGCCAGACCATCCCCTTCTGTCCCAAGAATCACCGCCAGCCTTTCCTCTTTCATAAGTCTTTTGTCATCAATACTGACGGAATCTTCACATAGCGCCATGGCTGCTGTATGAAATCCCAGTTTCTTTAAAACCCCAAGGCCTTCCTCTGGCCAGGAAAGGTTTTTGGGAACTTTTGTCCATGGTATCTGAAATACGGTTCCCATACTCACTCTGGCTGCCCTTCGATAGAGTGGGTCACTGCAGCCTCTGGTAAGAAGCACTGCATCCATATGAAGCGCTGCTGCAGAACGAAAAATAGCCCCCACGTTCGTAGGATTGACTACTTCTTCCAAAACCGCAATCCGCTTTGCTCCCCTGCAAATTTCTTCAATGGAAGGAAGGGGCGGGCGGCGCATAGCGCAGAGCATTCCTCTGGTAAGGGGAAAACCTGTAAGGTTAGACAAAAGTGAAAAAGTCCCTGTAAAAACAGGAATCTGTCCGCATCTTTCCAGCACTTCCTTTGCTTCTCCTTCAATCTGCTTCTCCTCCACCAAAGCAGAAATCGGTACACATCCAGCGTCCAGCGCCCGGGCAATCACCTTGGGACTCTCTGCAATAAAAATCCCTTCTTTCGGCTCATAATATCTCAAAAGCTGAACCTCTGAAAGCCTGGCATAACAATCTAATTGGGGTATTCCTAAATCCTGTATTTTTATGATATTCGGCATATCAAATTCCTTCCTACTTTGCTTTTTTGTCATTGTACCAATGGCAACATTGGCTTGAATTGCACTTTGTGCAATCATTATACCATACCCCTGAAATTCATTCTATTATTTTTTAGAATAACTGAAAAAAATTGAATATTTCTGTTCATTTTCTATTTTGTTTATGCTCTTTTGGTGTTATAATGTTCTTATCAAATAATGTTAGGAGGGTGTGTTACTATGTTGACAGCAAAGCAAAACATGATTGAATGCATGAAAGGAAGCAAAGGAAATCCAGACCGGTACGTGAACCAGTATGAAGCAGTAAAACTGCTGTTTCATCCTTTTATGTTTGAGAGTCCTTTACTTCAGGAAGGTATGGAAAATGTAAAGAATGCCTGGGGTGTTACAAACTCTTTCCCTAAAGGAGTTCCCGGTGCATTTCCTGTACATACTCCGGATAAAATCGTGGTAAAAGACATTGAACACTGGAGAGATTATGTAAAAGCGCCATCCCTGGATTTCTCCCAGGAGCAATGGGATCAGTGCAAAGCCATGTATGACGCAGTAGACGGTGACAAAGCCTTTAAAGCAGCTTTTGTAGCTCCAGGACTTTTTGAACAAAGCCACCACCTCTGTGAATTGGTGAATGCGCTCACTTATTATATTGAGTACGAAGATGAGATGCATGACCTGATTAAATATCTTACAGAATGGGAATTGAAACTGGCAGAAGGCATTTGTTCTAATCTCCATCCTGATATGCTTTTCCATCACGATGACTGGGGCAGCTATACCAGCACCTTTATCAGTGTTCCCATGTTTGAAGACTTCTTTATAGAACCATATAAAGAAATCTATGGCTACTACAAGAGCCATGGTGTAGATTACATTGTTCACCACTCAGACAGTTATGCTGCCACTCTGGTTCCATCTATGATTGAAATGGGCATTGATGTTTTCCAGGGATGTATGGAAACCAATAAGGTGGATGAACTTCTTCCGAAATACGGAGATCAGATTTCTTTCATGGGATGTATTGAAAATATTATCTGTGACAAAGAAGACTGGACAGACGAAAGCGTGGAAACCTATGTCCGCCAGGTATGTGATAAATATGGCTATAAGAGCTTTATTCCTTGTATCTGCCAGGGTGGTCCTGGGTCTGTATACAAAGGTGTATATGCTTCTATCACCAATACCATTGATAAGATTAATAAGGAAAAATTCGGCATAGAACACCCTGAAGAACAGCGTGTACCTATTGATATTATGTTCTGATTTTTCCTGAATATCTAAAAAGAATAGTTCTATATTTCCTGTTGCTTCTACAGCCTCAACCTCTGAAATATAGAACTATTTTTTAATGATTTTTCTCTTTCGCGCGATAGGTTTGGATATCCATAAGCTGTGCATGGATACATTTTTCCATTAACAGATTCAGGTTTTCCTGAGAATACCGCACTGTAAAAAGGCAATGTTTCTGTGCATCTAAAACATTAAGATAATCGCCAAATTTTCTGTGGTACCAGGGGCCAAGATTTGGGCGCGGCGTCACAAAAGGCTCTGCTTCTCCTGTCAAAATATAGGCAGCTTCGTCATAGGAAATCTTTTTTTTCTGTTTTAGTTGTCCATAAAATCCATGGCGTAACACCTCTTCTTTTTTGAATATAACCCAGTAAGCCTTCACCAATCTGTGTGAAATCCATAAAACTCCCGGAAATATAAGCACCCAAACCAAAGTAAAAATAAAAATCGCAGTTCCTCTGTCTGTTGCCATGGGTGTTAAAACCGCAAAAATAATAGCCATAAGCACTGCATTTATGGACCAGCAAACGAGAAAAATTTTTTCTGCCAGCATGCTGGTTTTCCAAAATGCTGCCAGGGATTGTTTTTCATAAAATAGATACTGTTTTTCCTGCATGTTGATTACTCCCATCCTGAACATTTCCTTCTTTTATTAGCACTGTACTATTTTACCTTATTTTTTTCTTCTTGTATAGGAAAATTATTCGGAGTATAATGACTCTGCTAAAAAAATAAGGAGCAGCCAAAAATGAAAGAATTTCCCGTTATCATTATGAGCGCAAAAACATCTGTTGAGGACAAAGTCTCTCTCTTACTTGGCGGAGCTGCAGACTATATTACAAAACCCTTCTATACAAAGGAACTGCTAGCAAGAATCACCGTCGCTCTGCGCATAGCTCCCGCCTCAGTAATAACTACTCTCACCTTTTCAGATATTGAGCTTAACACCGCTTCCTGCGAAGTTTCTGTAGCAAATCATCCGGTCAAACTGACCAGGACCGAATATGCACTTTTAAAATTATTGATGCAGCATCCAACACAAGTGATGGTAAAATCCCTTCTTTTAGAAAGAATCAGCGAAGATACTCCTGACTGCACAGAAAGTTCTCTGAAAATGCATATGAGCAATTTGAGGAAAAAGCTTCGTGAAATAAATGGAAAAGATTACATTGAAGCTGTATGGGGAATTGGTTTTAAAATGAAAGAAGAATAAATCTTTACGATTTCTTTACTGTTTTCTTTGCCGTTTTTTTATTATTTCTGTTTATCATGAAAACATCAGAAATAAGGAGGCCAGATTTTCTATGAACTATGTTCTAAAAACCAATGCGCTATGCAAAACTTATAAGAATTATCCTGCATTAAATGAATGTTCTATGAATATTCCAAAAGGCTCTATCTATGGATTTATAGAAAAAAACGGAGCCGGCAAAACCACTCTGATTCGACTGATTTGCGGTGTGCAAAAACCCACTTCCGGCGAATATGAATTGTATGGCAAAAGAAATACAGACAAAGATATTTTACAGTCCCGCAGAAGGATGGGCGCAGTTGTAGAGCCCCCTTCTATTTATCTGGATATGACTGCCAGAGACAATCTGAAAACCCAATACCGCGTTCTTGGTCTGCCATCCTTTGATGGCTTAGAAGAACTCTTAAAGCTGGTTGGTCTGGAAGATACGCAGAAAAAGAAAGCGAAAAATTTCTCCCTTGGTATGCGACAGCGTTTAGGCATTGCCATTGCATTAGTGGGCGATCCGGACTTCTTAGTTTTGGATGAACCTATCAATGGTCTTGATCCACAGGGAATTATTGAAATGAGAGAATTAATTTTAAAGCTGAACCAGGAGCATCAGATTACGGTTTTAATTTCCAGCCATATCCTGGATGAATTGTCCCGGCTGGCAACTCATTATGGTTTTATCCACAAAGGACGAATGGTAAAAGAGCTTACTGCAAAGGAATTAGAATTGTCTTGCCGAAAATGCGTTCGTGTTGAAGTAACAAATATCCAGGCTCTGTCGCGAATTTTAGACGAAAAAGGTCTGGAATCTGATAGGAGGTAGGGATTATGAATAAACTTCTGACTGCCAATTTTTTCCGTATGTTTAAAAATAAACTTTTTTGGGCAGGTATATTATTTATGGCTGCTGTTGGAATTGGGTTTCCTCTTGTAAATTATAATACTATGATTAAAAACGATTATCCTTTATATCTGGACAGCACTTTTTTCATGGGAGCTGCATTTATTGGTGTTGTTCTTTCTATTTTTTGCAGTCTCTTTCTTGGTACAGAATATAGTGATGGAATGATTCGCAATAAAATGATTGCCGGTCAAAAAAGAACGGTGATTTATCTTGCCAATTTATTTACCTGCATCTTAGCCGGTATCTTGATGTGCGGCGTTTGTCTGGTTGTCGGCCTTTGTGCAGAACTTCCACTGCTTGGCTCTTTTCAGAATGAATGGAATGTTCTTCTCCCATTTATTCTTTGTATATTTTTCTTATCCATGGCGTTTTCTTCCCTGTTTACTTTCATTGCCATGACCTGCAAAAGCAAAGCATCTTCCGCCGTTATCTGTATTTTAACTGCTTTTATACTAATTTTTGCAGCCACTTATATTCAGGCACAATTAAGTGAACCGGAAATATATGATAGCTATATTTATATGGATGAAACCGGAAATATCGTGACAGAGGAAGCAGAACCAAATCCTAATTATATCCGCGGAACCAAACGGGAAATCTACAAATTTCTGAACGATTTTCTCCCCGGTGGACAATCCTTTCAAATTGCTCAGATGTCCACAAAACATCCATATTTATTACTATTGTATTCGGGAATCCTGATTATAACAACTACCGGAACAGGCATTCTGATTTTCCGGCAAAAAGATTTAAACTAAAGGAGACTATATTATGCTATGGTTATGCATTATTTTCATGTTGCTCATAAAAATTCATTTGTTACAAAAATCTGCAAGGGAAATTGAAAGAGCTTTTTCAGAAAAACTCATAACCCATAGTAATACTCTGATTGATATCTCAAGTAATGATAAGTATATGCGTCGCCTGGCCAATACCATAAACAATCAGTTGCGGATACTTCGCAGAGAACGTCAAAAATTCCAGCAAGGTGATTTGGAACTGAAAAACGCAGTCACAAATATTTCCCATGATTTGCGAACTCCTTTAACTGCCATATGCGGATACTTAGATTTACTTGAGAAAGAAGAAAAAACAGAGGCAGCCAGCCGCTATATTCACATCATCAGAAACCGTACAGAGCTACTTAGCCAGTTAACCGGGGAGCTCTTTCGTTATTCTGTAATTTTGACATCTGAGGAACCCTTGAAAACAGAGCCTGTAGTTCTCAACCATTTGCTGGAAGAAAGTATCGGATCCTTTTATACTGTACTAAAGGCAAGTAACATCACACCCTATATTACTATGCCAGACGAAAAAATCATTCGCTGTCTGGATTCTGCTGCATTGGCAAGAGTTTTTTCCAATCTGTTAAACAATGCAGTCAAATACAGTGAAGGCAATCTGTACATCACTTTAACGAAAACGGGAGAAATCTACTTTAAAAACCCTACTACAAAACTCACAGAAACCCAGGAATGTACTTTCTATTTGTATTTCCTTTGGAGAATAGAAATTCTTCACCGTACTTCTGTAGTTTGTATGATTCTCTCCTTAATAATTTCTCCATCCTCCTCCGGAAAATAAGGAAGATTCTGAATCCGATTCCTTGCAGAAGCCAGAAGATGGATTTCTCCTTTTTGCAGTCTGACCAGTTTTGCCGGAAAGTTCTGTTTTAGTTCCACATATTGGATTTTTCTATAAGGAAGAAAGCAGTAGGTTTTTCTAAAATATCCTTGCACCAGCAGCAACTCTTCTTCACCAAACCTGCTTCCCGCAGTACGATAATAAGCAATCACTAAAAGCAGTGCCCATAGGCTTACAAGAGCGGCTCCAGTCAACATCCATTTGCTGTATTTTGGCATATACATCACCCCTGCAACTGTTGCAAAAACCGCAAACAAAAGATAAAGAAAAGAAGGCCACAGCCAGGCAATCCAGGCTTCTTTAGGCTGTTTTTCATATTCCATTTGCACCGTATGCTCAAGCTCCGGAAGAAGTTGTTTCAACCTTACCTTCACTGACTCTTTTTTACAATATGGAAAGAGAAATGCTTCTGCTTCCGCCGCATCGTCTCCCATACCAATATTAATGATTTCTGCCATATATTGTCCTGTGATTCTGGCAGTGAAAGACTGGCGCAGAATCACCCCGTTAATTTTCTCAATGGGAATGGTATAGTCCACTTTCTTAAAAAAGCCATAGCAAATATGCAATTTATCTTCTCTCCTTGCAATCTTAAACCCATAATACCGGATAAACCCTTTGACAATATCCCAGATTGCAGAAATGCACATGCCGGCAGCCATCATAACACTCAAAAGTATACCAGCCAGACTTTCTCCTGCGGTGATTTTACCGGCTACAGCCATAAAGATTCCCACCACTCCCACAAAACTCCCCAGCGCAATGAATACGGAAAAAATGTTAATTGACAAGAATCCATGCTTAACCATATCCTTTGTCTGTGCTTCTAGATTCCAAACCATAACCTCTTGTGTTTCTGCCGGTTCTTCCTCGCCTTTACACTGACGCATCAGCTTCATGATATAGCTTTTTAATTGTTCCGCATCTGTCTTTTTCAGCAAAATCTTCACATCCGTCTGGTCTGCAGTGGACATACTGTTGGTGTCCAGCTTCACCTTACAGGTTCCCAGAAACATTTCAAAAAGATTCTGTTCTGTATTAACATTGGAAATATTTTTAATACCGATAGTATTTTTCTTCTTATGAAGCGTGTTTCTCTCAATTACAATGCTGTTGTCGCAGATAGAAATATAAGTTTTCGACCAGAGAAGCAGTTGATATATACACGCTAAAACAAGAATTCCAAATAAAACAGCGCCGACTATCAAAGCTGTCATATTGATTTCTTCTGAAGTTCCATTTTCAAAAAACTCCACTACATCATCTACATTCGTCAGCAACAGTACAAAAACAACCCAGGAAGCTGCTCCCAACTGTTCCAACACAACAGAAATATGATTGCGGAATCTAATCTTCTTCTCCATCTTCTTCCCTCTGCTCTTTCACAATTTCATTAATGCGCTTTCTGAGATTCTCAGCAATCTGTTCTGCTTTTTCCTCCTCCAGAAAACGAAGGGTCACATCTCCCCCTGCTGTTGTAACCTTTACTTTTGCAACATGAAACAACTGATCAATCGGGCCTTTGGATGTCTCCAACTTATGCAATCTCTCAATGGGAACAATGTTTCTCTTTACAAACAGATAACCTTCCCGTATATCAATGCATTCCTCATTAATGCTGTAACGATATCGGTTGTAGCGAAAATAAGGCTCTATAAGCATAGCTCCAACGGTATACACAGCCAATATCAGAGAAATAATTTTTCCCATTCCAATATCTTTTGGAATCAGCCAAAAATAATTTACAGCCCCGATTATCACAAGAAAGATAATATCTCCCAGGATTTCTGCTGTGTACATACATCCCAAAGCCTGTTTTGAAAGTTTCTCATAGTTCATATTGTTTCTCCTTTGTGTCATCCTTCAATTTCCATTCGTCAGCTTCTTTTAGTAACTGCTCTATTAAATCCTGTTTTCCAGCAGTATACTGCTTCCTGTCAGCTGAAAACTGCAGCGCCAGTCTTTTTTTACAGTCCTCATACAACTTTGCTTTCTCTGGATAAGTATTTAAATAATCCCGGAAATGAATATAATGCTTCCACTGTGTTCCGTTCCATTTCACAACATGAATATGATGGGTCCTTGTGTCTTCTGTTCCATATCATTTCCTCCGTAATTTATCCCCTGCTGCACACTGAAATAGAGATTGTTTCAGGATATATTACAAATCAGCCAGTTTTACCTTACACCGTTTCATGTAACAGGCAATGCCGTATTTCAAGATTTTATTCACGCCGTTTTCCCGAAGCTCTTCATCATATTTTCTGTCTTCTACCTGTTTCAAGGCTCTTTCACAGGCCTGGTCAAGATTTCCGTCATTGGCATATTTCACTTCTATTAGAATTGCCATATCACCATCTTCTGTTTCTATGAGGATATCGCTATATCCTTCTCCGGTTTCCTGATTGGAAAATACGCCCCATTCTTCTTTTACCCCCAGGATACCCAGCAGAATCCCATGATAGAAGTTTTCTTTCGTTGCTTTTCTCACAAACGTATCCCGGATGCTGATGGTCTTTTTCAGATAACCTGTAAAAATATCCTCTATCTTCTTTTCCTCTCCGTTTCTCAGCGCTTCACAGAACTGACTTAACGTAGTTCCGTCTTTTTTCACCTTTTCTTTGAAGGATTCCATAATCTGCGTCTGAAAAATATCCCGGATTTCCAGATTTGGTATAGCAAGCTGATACCGTCTGGCATCAACCCTTCCACGCTGGGTTAAATATCCTGTCATAAACAAAAGGCTCCAGACATTCTCTAAAGACTGATACATTTCAGGATAGGTAAGTTCCAGATGAAGCTCTTTGGTAATTTTCTCACCGGCAAGCAGCTTCTCAATCTCTCGTTTAGTCTTTATATTATCAGACATTTGAAGGAATTTCTTAACCGCATCGTTGCTGCTGGTATTAATCCAGTAATTTTCCGGAAAAGAATCTCCATGAGACTTTATTTTATCACAGTAATTCAATACATCCCATGGGCAATATACTTCCGTATTACCAAAACGATATCCATCATACCAGCTTTTAACCTCTTCATAATAGCTTTCTATTCCATAGTATTTCAGCATTTCTTTTACTTCTGCATCTGTAAAACCAAAGTATTCATCATAACGTTCATCGGTGATGGACAATACTTTCAGGTTGTTCAGACCAGTAAAGATGCTCTCTTTTGAAATACGCAAACACCCGGTCATGACTGCAAACTTCAGGCTGTTATTTGTTTTTAATGCCTGCTCTAGCAGATTACGAATGAGAAATATCATTTGATTATAGTATCCATTTTCAAACGCTTTCGCCAACGGAACATCATACTCATCAATCAGAAGAATCACTTTGGTTTTGTAGTGTTTTTCTAATAATATGGATAGTTTTTTCAAGCTGCTGCAAAATACAGCTTCACTCATACTGTCATCCAAAAGTTTCTGATATTCTGCTTTGTCATACTCACTCAGTTGTTCACTTTCCAAAAGGAACTGCATGGCAGCTGCTATATCCTTCATGATTTGAACTGCAAAATCAAAAGCTCTATCATAAGTAGCTGCATTGATACCTTTTAATGATACAAAAATAACAGGATACCTTCCCATATATTCTTCAGTCAGCTCTGTATCTTTTGAAATTTTCAAACCTTCAAAAATGCTTTTATCCCCTTCTATGGAAAAAAAGTGTTCCAACATACTCATATTTAATGTTTTTCCAAAACGCCTTGGTCTGGTAAAAAGATTTACCATCCCGCCGTTACGGAGCAGTTCTGAAATCAATCCCGTTTTATCTACATAATAATAGTTCTCTTTTATAATCTGCTCAAAATTTTCTAATCCTATGGGAAGGCGTTTCTTTTCTTTGCTCACGTTATCACACTCCTATCTCTGTTGGCTATATTATAGCAGATAGCTTTATAAAAGCCTACACCCAACTTTTTTATACTTAATATTCCTAAAAGAAAAGCAGGCAGTTACTAAAGGCTGCCTGCTGCAAACTAAATTTTATTTTGTTTCTTTTAGCAATTCATCGGCCTCTACTCCAAAAAGATTTGCCAGTACAATCAAATTCGTTGTACTTGGGTCAGTAATACCATTTTCCCACTTAGAAACAGCCTGTCTGCTGACACCTATTGTTTCTGCTACAAATTCCTGCGTCATTTTACAATCCACTCTGTGTTTCTTCATAACCTCCCCAAGTGTCTTTTTTCTTTCTACTCTTTCTTTTCTTACCGGTTCTGATTTGATGTACTTTTTTAATGCCTTTATAAGCAAATACAACAAGTAAATAAATAGTATAATTTGCGTTTCTATTTTGGTAACATCTGTTTACGTCATGCTCTCCACACCATAATACCTATATATTGCTGAGCCAATGTATTTTGTAATCCCTTTTCCATACTGTTTTTCTGTGGCTTCTTCCAGCTTAGAATGATTCAAATAATCTTTTGCCATTTCTAATAATAAAACTCTTGCATTATCCATTTTGAAAAGTTTTTTACAGCTTTCCCCTAATCTTTTTACCGCTTCCATTGACATCTCTTCATCCCCATGCTCCATTGCACAGGCAAATTGTTTATAAATGAAATCCATCTCATTTTTCTGCTCTGTAAGTTCTTCTCTGTTTCCTGTTGACCTCAGACTTGCCTCTACTGCTTTTTCTTTACTTCCGTATATTTTAATCAAATGTTCACATGCTCTTTCATTTTTGAAGCCTTCTGCAACAGATTCTTTAAACTTCTCAACATCTCCATAATGCTGGATAATTATTTTCTTATCCTCTTCACTCATAATTTCCAAAGAATGCTGTGTTATTTTTTGAATATCCTTATCATTAAATGCCTCAAAACTCATCTTGTCCTCTCCTTTCAATACATCAGAAATCAATTCTATAATACCATTCAAATGATTGCGTTTCATTTCTAACATCATTTTCTGTGTTTCAAGAATCTTACGATTATCACTTTCAGAATCCTTCATAATTACTTTTATTTCCGACAATGGAACTTCTAATTCTCGAAAAAACATAATCTGACGTAATTTTTTCAATGTCTTTTCATCATACAAGCGGTATCCTGCTTCTGTTACTTTGGCAGGTTTTAACAAATCAATTTCATCATAATATCGTAATGTTCTAATGCTGATTCCGGTCAATTCTGATACTTCTTTTACTGTTTTCATGGCTCCTCCTTTCCCTTTCATCCTAAACCATTACGTTACTGGAGAGTCAAGATATTTATCAAAAAAAGAACAGACAGCCACATAAAAAACTGTCTGCCATAACATGAAAATTATCAAATACGATGTCTTAGCCAATCATCCAAAAATTCCATTTGTTCCTTTGTATGAAACCAGTGTTCTCCATTCTTCATTATAGTAAGAACCGCACCGATTTTATCTGCAAACCTGGACATGGTATCATAAGAAGTTAAATTATCCTTTGTTCCAAACAAAATATTTGTAGGTATCTTCCAATCAACAGGATTTTCCCTCACATAGCATAAATACTCCCAAGATAATGTTTCCCCAAACTCTGTTGCTATTTCTTTTCTGTCACAAAGTTCAGCTTCTGTTACGCCAGCCCATCCCATCATATCACCAATCAATTTTTCCATATCTACAACGGGAGATATGAACAATGCTTTTTCTATCTTTTTATTCTGTAAAGCATTCATTGCCAAAAATGCACCAATACTATTTGCAACAACAATCACAGAATCATATCTTCCGCATAAAGTATCAAAAAGAGCAGGAAACTCCTCTTTCGCTTCCCATGGCATATTCGAATTATAGTCCATTCCAAATACATCGTATCCACTACAAATTGCTTTGTAATGATCTGCTTCCATGGCATTTCCATTTTTCCCATGTATATATAAAATTGCTTTTTTCAAACATATCACCTCTATAAGTTCAATCCGTTTTATTGCTTACTATACAAACAGAAATTTACTTTCTAAAACATTAAATTTCAATACTTTCACCACAATACAGATAGTGTAAATTACTCATTTGATATGATAAATAGTCAAATGCTTTTTTGCCTGTACAATGACAGGTGTAAAATTCAGTATCTTTATATTTCTGAAGTTCCGTTATCATTTCATTTAACAATTCTTTTGACACTGTTTTCTTTGTGAATGGATTGAACAAATGAAAACCTCCAATGCAAAAATCAGGTTTATACTTTTCTGCTTCTTCCATTATATTAACAACACCAGTGTGTCCACATCCCATAATAAGCACTACTTTATTTTCTGAAATAATCAAATTTTGCTCATGTCTAAAATTATCTTTTCCATTTTCACCGTAAAGAGCATCATTTGCAGAAGAATAACATCTATTTGTTTTACTCACTGTGAACAGCGATAATTCATCATCTATTTTATAATTGCCATCCAACAGTATCACCTGTCTGTTTGACTTAAGTTTACTATCAATTCCAACGGGGGTTTTAAAAAATAAAGTTTTGCTGTAATGTGGTTCAAAAGCTTCTTTTTGTACATAAATCTTAGCGAAAGAATTGACCTCTAAAAACTTTTTCAAAGCGCCTCCATGGTCAAAGTGTCCATGTGAAATAATAACCGTATCCACCTTTGAAAGATCAATATTTCTTCTAACTGCATTGTCAAATAATGTATCGTCGGAGCCTAAATCAAATAAAATTTTATGTGTCTTTGTTTCGATATAAAGTGATAACCCATGTTTTGCCTTACAATCTGACTTCGTTCTATTTTCTACCAATGATATAATCTTCATAAATCAACCTCTAAGCATAGTAATTATTTCTTCTTTTTCAGTTTTGGATTTGGCAGCTCATCATACATAGTTTTAAATAATCCTGCTAAAAATTCCTTATTATCAACTTCATCTACCAGCAACATTTCTTTTGCTCCCTCATAGGGTAATTCATATGAAGCTGTCGGCATGTAGCTAATTGCAGATTTCACTGGTTTAACAAGCAATCTGTCATCATAGATGCCACCTGCAATCTTCCCACGATAATAAATAATAAATTCCCCCATCATAGCGCGATAAGTAATTTCTTCTAGCCCAGATAACTGCCCTAAAATAAACTCTAAGTATTCCTTGCTTGATGCCATATTTCCTCCTAAATTTAAAGTTTACACTCAAGCTTCTTCTTTTTCGTTGCTGTTTCTACTGCCCACTCAAAGTCCTCTTTGGAAACAAAATCTGGCAAACGAATGACAGAAATCCAGTTAAAAGCAGCTTTATTTGCATAATCCACGCCCTCAACATCCTCTTGCCACCAAAACCCTTCAAGCGGCGGAACCACATAGTGAACTACCCATTGTCTAAAGCCAATGGGCTTCCTGCTTCATAGACCCCGTGTCTCCGCTCCGCTTCGGTCGGCTCAAAGCCGACGTTCACTGAACGTCGTTCGCCCTACTATCTCCACAGGCGTTAATTTGGGCAGTCCCTGCCCTATACATTGTTTCTTATTATGCTATTTGTCTTAATCCCTCTGCCAATATATTTTTTGCAGCATTAATATCCCTATCATGGTTTTCTCCACATGCAGGGCATGTCCATTCTCTTACTGACAAATCCTTTGTATCTGTATTTTGATACCCACAACTAGAACATAACTGACTACTGGCATAGAATGTATCTACTTTGATATATTTCCGCCCATTCCACTTTGCTTTATACTCCAGCTGCCTTGTAAGCTCATACCATGACGCATCTGTTATTGATTTTGCCAGATGATGATTTTTTACCATATTTTTTATCTGCAGGTTTTCCGAAACTATCACTTGGTTTTCGCTGATAATCTCATGGGAAATCTTATGCAGATAATCCTTTCTGGTATTTGTGATTTTCTCATAGAACAATGCGATCTGTTTTTTCTTTTTATAATAATTACGGCTGCCTTTCTTTTTATGCGATAATTTTCTCTGTAACCTTGCTAACTTTCGCTCATATTTCTTAATCGTCTTCGGATTTTCGTATTTTCTTTCATCTGACGTGATACACAAATCCTTTATCCCTAAATCCAATCCTATATTCTGTTTTGTGTGCGGCAATTCTTCATGCTCTGTTTCTACTAAAACAGATACATAATATTTTCTACTTGGCACTTGCGATACAGTGGCAGATTTTATCCGACCGCTGAAATCCCTATGCACTTTTGCCTTCACTTCTTTTAATTTCGGTAGTTTTACCTTTCCATTCTTAAAATCTACTGCTATGTTTCCATTCGTAAAATTTGTTGTATAGGATTTGTGGTTATCATGTTTCCTTTTGAACTTTGGATATCCGGCATGTTCTTTGAAAAACTTTTGATATGCAGCGTCCATGTTATATATCGCATTTGTCAGGGCAAATTTATCTACTTCTTTTAGCCATTCATACGTTCTCTTTAATTCTCTGTTACAATAATTATTACAATCCGTTTTGCTGACAGATTTCTTTTCCTGCTCATATGTATCTTTTTTATATGTAAGTGTCTGATTATATACAAAACGGCAACATCCAAATGTTTTGGCAATCTGAATTTCCTGTTCTTTATTCGGATATATTCTGTATTTATATGCTTTTAACATTTGTTATCATCACCTTTTTAACCTTGATTTTCTATATATTTCTTTCGCATTTCTTCTGAAACATCCCCTACGCTACAAGCAAAATAGCCATCTGTCCAAAATGTATGCTCTTTCCAAAACTGTTTTCGCAAATAATTTGAATATCTTTCCCATATATGGTATGTCGTATAGCTTTTCATTAAATTTACGATTTGACTCACCGACATTGTAGGTTCTATTTCTATCCTGTAATGAATATGGTCTTGATCCGTTTCCATCTATCTGATGATAACTTTGTGCCTTTGACCTATCTCATAAGAAAACTGCTTTATATCATCTGATATTTGCTTTGAAATCAGTAATTTCTTTCTATATTTGCAGACGAATATAATATGATATCGTAGTAAATATTTGTGTCTATTTTTTGATTTCCATGCTCCCATGACGTAAGTATATAACAATTTTTTACTTTTGGCTACCTTAACCCACCATCTACAGTTTTAAAAGGTAAATTAATTTTATAACCTGCCATTCTAATAGATTTGCCTGTTTACACATTTATTTCAAATTCCCAGAAGTTATCCACATTGAATGGGGGCATTTATTCCTTTTT
>CABJAN010000017.1 GCA_902363515.1 Bacillota bacterium
ATGAACGGTATAAATATGCGCGAAACAGAATGATATCATCTAGCGGTACTTCGTACCGTTAAAAATGGAATAGCCGTTCCGCAGTAGCGGAACTGGCATTCCGTTTGAGCGTAATTTGCAATTATTTTTTGACGGATATTTTGAATAATATAGCTGATATAGGTCAATAAAGTGTCCAAAAGAGAGTACCTCTACAATTTCCCAGAGAGCATAGTTGTCATCTTCGTCTAAACGTTTTTGAATTAAAATTTAAATATTTTCAATTGCTTTTATAGAAGGTATTGAAGTCTTTACATTGAAAAGTCTCATATTCATTTACGCCAAAACATAAATATACCGCTGTTCATAGTCTTTCATACCCTGCAGATACATACCCTGCTGCATTAAATGTTCTGCCTGATTCAGAAACTCTTCTGAAATGATTTCCCCAGGCGCTAAAAGCGGGATTCCGGGGGGATACAAGTAAGCATACTCCGCAGAAACTCTGCCGCAGCTTTCTTTTAGAGGGATAGCTTCCGAAGACCCCTCTACTGCCTGCCAGATAGCACATTTCTGTTGATTTTGTGCTGCAAATTCGGTATTGGTAAACTTATGCATAGGTGTCTTTGCCTTTTTTGCATAAAAATTTTCGTCTATTTCCAGCAGCGCGTTTACCAGCCTGTCAAATCCTTCCTGGCTGTCCATAACACTTGTGAGCGCCAACACATATTGTTCTGCTTCCATTTCCATTTCCAGATGATATTTTGTTCTCAGAATTTCGTGAAGTTGTGGACCATTGACAGGCGCATCTACTGTTGAGATGACAAATTTGGATAAATCCATATCAAAAATGTTCCCTTGTTTTTTGAAATCTCTATCTGTCAAATGCAGAGTTTTCATAGCAGATAACTGCTTTCTTGCTTTTTTCATACGCAGAGAAAAAAGTTCAAATTGTTCTGCGCCCTGTTCTTCTAAGAAGCGCAGGCAATAGGAAATTCCTCCCATTAAAAGATAGGAAGGACTGCTGGTTTCGTAAATACCAAGAAATTCTTCCAGTTTTTCAGTGGAGACTCTGTTGCCTTTTTGGTGAAGCAGAGCAGTTTGTGTCATAGCTGGTAATGTTTTATGTAAACTATGTATAACTACGTCAGCACCCAGTTCAAGGGCTGATATCGGAAAAGCCTGGTGGAAAGCAAAATGGGCGCCGTGTGCTTCGTCTACAATCAGTGGTATTTCATAGCGGTGTACAATTTCAGCAATCCTGGCTATATCTGATACAATCCCGTCATAGCTTGGAGAGGTGATTACAACAGCTTCTATGTCTTGATGTTCCAGGAGGGATTTTTCAACATTTTCCGGCGAGATACCGCCGTTTAATCCACAAAAAGATTCATACGATGGGTATAAATATACAGTTTCCAGGCCACGCAGGTAGGCGGCATGATATATTGCTTTATGGCAGTTCCTTGCCATGAGAAGTTTTCCGCCTCTGGAGGTACAGGCAGAAACTGCTGCCAGGATACCTGCTGTACTGCCATTTATTAAGAACCAGGTTTTATCTGCATGATATAAAGAAGCAGCTTTTTCCTGATTGTCTTTTATAATTCCTTCTGCATGGTGCAGATTGTCAAAATCCGTTATCTCCGTAATATCCACTTCGTAGGGATTCCTAAGATACGGAGAATGAACCTGGCGTTTGTGCCCTGGCATGTGAAACGGATAAAAATCAGTCTGGCTGTATTCATATAAAGATTGGTCAAGGTAATTCATAAGTCTGTCTCCATTAAAATATTCGTGGCTTGCCGGTATAATCTGCCACACTAGTGGCAGCAAGCCAATGGAAACATTGGCTTGGATTGCATGTAATGCAATCATTATACCACAAAATAGAAATAATATCTGTGTGGATTTTTTACTTTCTTTATCCCATAAAGTGTGATAAAATAAAGAAAAAGCATTATTTTCTATTTATTCTATTAGCTCTGCTAATCTATTTTCAATTCTTTTTCGGAAAATTCTTGCTTTTACCCATGTCTATTGCAGGAGTTTTCGGAAAACAGAAATCTCCTGTACCTAATTAAAAAAGGAGGTTTCTATGAAAGAAGAGCCAAAACAGGGGAGTGAGGCTTCTTTGCCTGAATCCTCTCCGATTCAGTGGCATCCGGCTTTTTACGCTGGAATTCAAATTGAGTTTGGCAAAGAGGCTAAGTATCTTACCTTTGAATCCGAACATCTGCTGGGCTCAAAACCTATGCAGATTGATGTTATCGTGAAAAAAGAGGAAAACAGAACACTAAAGAAAAATATTGGCAGAATATTCCGCAGATACAACATTATTGAGTACAAAGGCCCTGGGGATTATCTGAGTATTGATGATTTTTATAAGGTATATGGCTATGCCTGTTTTTATAAATCTGATACCAGAAGTGCAGACAGTATAAAAATTCAGGATTTGACTATTACTCTGGCAAGCCAGGGGTATCCGGGCAAACTTATTAATCATTTGCGGCAGAAACGTGGCTACGAAGTACGGTGTATAGAACCTGGTATCTATCAGGTAAGAGGTGATATAATTCCTATACAGATTCTTGTGACCAGGCGGATGTCTCCGGAAAAAAATCTGTGGCTGCGGAATCTCACTGACCATATACAGAGTACAGAAGAAGCAAAAAAACTGTTGGAAGAATATAAGAAACATAAAACAGATAAACTTTACGAATCCATAGTGAACATTATTATGCATGCAAATAAGGATTTATTTAAGGAGATGGATATTATGTGTGAAGCATTGATGGAATTAATGAAAGACGAACTGGAAGAAAGGGAACGTCTTGGGGAAGCAAGAGGTGAGCGGCAAGGAGAAGACCGGGTGAATCAACTGATAGAAAAGCTGATAAGTCTTAACCGCATGGATGATATTGTTAGATCTGTATCAGACAGGTTATATCAAAAACAGCTTTTTGCGGAATTTCACCTTTAATGTACCTGCGAGTTTTCTTTTCATTCCATTGCACAACCTTTATCCCCATGATATGATTGCTGTAGACAGAAAGAGAGGTCATTAAAATGGGAAAGATTTTTTATATCATGGGAAAAAGTTCCTCCGGAAAGGATACCATTTACAGCAGAATTATGCAGGATGAAGAACTGCATTTGAATAAGATTATTCTTTATACCACCAGACCTATGAGAGAAGGGGAAGAATCAGGGAGAGAGTATCATTTTGTAGATGAGAAGGTTTTTCAGAAATTCCGGGAGCAGGGGAGAATTATTGAGTCCAGGACGTACCACACCGTATATGGTCCCTGGATTTATTTTACAGCAGATGACGGGCAGATTAATTTAGAAGAGGATGATTATCTGGGAATCGGAACTCTGGAATCTTATGAAGGCATGAAAAAATATTATGGAGAAGAAAAGCTATGCCCGCTGTACATTGAAGTAGAAGACGGGGAGCGCCTGAAACGGGCAATCCGAAGAGAAGAGCAGCAGCAGATTCCGAAATATGAAGAAATGTGCAGACGCTTTCTGGCTGATGCAGAGGATTTTTCAGAAGAAAAACTGGAAGATGCCGGTATTTGGAAACGATTCGACAATAAGGAGCTGGGGAATTGTATAAAAGAAATTAAAAACTGTATACAAAAGTTGCAGTAGACGGAAAAGATATGCTATAATTGCCTATATCATTGGAAAAGAGGTGAGTTGCAATGCAGGAAGTAAAGAACGTATTAGGACATGAAGAGATTTTAAAGCATTTACAAAATGCAGCAGCCATGGAACAGGTTTCTCATTCTTATATTTTTGCAGGAGAGAAGGGAAGTGGAAAGAAACTTCTGGCAAAACTTTTTGCCATGACATTGCAATGTGAAAAACACGGAAAGGAACCATGTTTGCATTGTAGTTCCTGTAAAAAAGCTATGAACCGAAATCATCCGGATATTATATATATCAGTCATGAAAAACCGGCCTCCATAGGAATCGAAGATATCAGAGAACAACTGATTGGAGATGTGGCTATTAAGCCATATACAGGGCCATATAAGATTTACATTGTAGATGAAGCAGAGAAAATGACGGTTCAGGCTCAGAATGCTCTTTTGAAAACCATTGAAGAACCGCCGGCTTATGCGGTAATTCTGCTTTTGGTAAGCAATGAGGGAGCGTTGCTTCCTACCATTTCTTCCAGGTGTGTGACTCTGAACTTTAAGCCAGTGCGGGATGAAGTGATTAAGAAATATTTGATGGAAGAACTTCATGTGCCGGATTACCAGGCAGAGGTCAGCGTTGCCTTTGCACAGGGTAATGTAGGGAAGGCGAAACAGATTGCCACTGCAGAAGATTTTTCAGATATGATGGAGGCAGCTTTCCGTATTTTGAAAAAGGGAAAGGATATGGAAGTCTACGAAATGGTAGATGCCATTAAATTACTTTCCGAACAGAAGCATACGGTCTACGAATATCTGGATTTGTTCCTGGTATGGTTCCGGGACGTTCTGATGTTCAAAGCTACTCATGAGATGGATGGACTGGTATTCCGCCAGGAGTATAATGCCATTAAAAACAGGGCAGACAGCAGTTCTTATGAAGGTCTTGAGAATATTATCAAAGCCATTGAGACTGCCAAGGCGCGTTTGCAGGCAAACGTGAATTTTGATTTAACTATGGAACTTTTGTTCCTGACAATCAGGGAGAACTAAGATGACAAGAGTAATTGGAGTTAGATTTCGCAATGTTGGGAAAATCTATTACTTTTCACCAAAGAATCTGGAGATACATGCAGGAGACCATGTGATTGTAGAAACTGCCAGAGGGGTTGAGTATGGAAATGTTGTGCTTCCCCCAAGAGATGTGGAAGATGAAAAGGTGATTCAGCCCTTGAAGGAGGTTATCCGCATTGCAAATCCTCAGGATGATAAAAAAGAAGAGATAAACCGGAAGAAGGAAAAAGAGGCTTTCCAGGTATGCCTGAAGAAAATCAGAGAGCAT
The DNA here is from genome assembly GCA_902363515.1 of Bacillota bacterium. Lineage (GTDB taxonomy): Bacteria > Bacillota > Clostridia > Lachnospirales > Lachnospiraceae > Blautia. The sequence continues at coordinate 4,966 of CABJAN010000017.1, forward strand.
GGCCTGGAAATGAAGCTGATTGATGTGGAATACACGTTTGATAATAACAAAATTCTGTTTTATTTCACTGCGGATGGAAGAATTGACTTCCGGGAATTAGTAAAAGATTTAGCCGCAATTTTTAAAACCAGAATTGAACTCAGACAAATCGGAGTAAGAGATGAAACCAAGATTTTAGGCGGAATCGGTATTTGTGGAAGACCCCTTTGCTGCCATACGTATCTGTCCGAATTTGTTCCTGTGTCCATTAAGATGGCAAAGGAACAGAATCTGTCCTTGAATCCTACTAAGATTTCCGGCGTCTGCGGCAGACTGATGTGCTGTCTGAAAAATGAGGAAGAGACTTATGAAGAACTGAACCGGAAGCTTCCAAATACAGGAGACAGAGTGACCACGCCGGAGGGATTAAAAGGCGAGGTGCAGAGTGTAAATGTATTGAGACAGTTGGTAAAAGTCATTGTAGATGTAGAGGATGAAAAGGAAATCCGGGAATATCAGGCATCAGAACTGAAATTTAAAACAAGGCAGAAAAAGGAAAAACTAAAGCTGACAGAAGAAGAACTGAAAGCATTGAAAGAACTGGAAAAAGATAAATAGAGAGGATAGATCATGGACAGAGAAGATTTGATTCTGGAACATGAAAGGCTGGATGATCTTCAAAACGGATATATGCTGATACAGAATCCGAAACAGTTTTGTTTTGGCTTAGACGCAGTGCTGCTCTCCTGGTTTGCAAATGTAAAACCGGAAGAAAAGGTACTGGATATGGGGACGGGTACAGGAATCGTCCCCATTTTATTAAAGGCAAGATATCCCCAGGGAAAGTATACCGGTCTTGAAATACAGGAAGAAAGTGCAGATGTAGCCAGAAGAAGTGTGGCGTATAATCATCTGGAACAGGACATTGTGATTACTACGGGAGATATTAAGGAGGCCGCAGCCATTTATGGAGGGTCTTTTTTTGATGTGGTTACTACGAACCCGCCTTATATGGTGGGAAGCCATGGGCTGACGGGAAATAATCAGGCAAAAATCATTGCCAGACATGAGACACTATGCACTCTGGAAGATGTGGTTTCCCAGGCGGCAAAGGTGCTGAAGCCAAGGGGACGTTTTTATATGGTGCACAGGCCTTTTCGGCTTGCAGAAATTTTGTCAGTAATGGTGCAGCATAAGATTGAGCCAAAAAGAATGCAGTTGGTGCATCCCTATGTGGATAAAGAGCCCAATATGGTCTTAATCGAAGGGCTGCGTGGGGGAAACTCCAGAATGACAGTGGAAAAACCTTTGATTGTGTATGAAAAACCAGGAGTTTATACAAAGGAAGTGTTGGATATTTACGGACAGGAGACCAAGAAATGAGTGGAATGTTATATCTTTGCGCAACACCTATTGGAAATCTGGAGGATATTACCTGCAGGGTGCTGCGGATTTTAAAGGAAGTGGACTTGATTGCAGCAGAGGATACCAGAAACAGTATTAAACTGCTAAATCATTTTGAAATCAAGACGCCCATGACCAGCTATCATGAGTATAATAAGTTTGATAAAGGCCGCTATCTGGTGGAGCAGATGCTGGAGGGAAAAAATATTGCGCTGATTACAGATGCCGGAACGCCTGGGATTTCAGATCCTGGGGAAGAGTTAGTTGCCATGTGTTATGAGACCGGAATTCAGGTGACTTCACTTCCGGGGGCGGCGGCCTGTATTACGGCCTTGACTTTATCAGGACTTCCTACCAGACGGTTTGCTTTTGAGGCTTTTCTGCCCTCTGATAAAAAAGAGCGGGCAGTGGTTTTGGAGGAACTGAAACAGGAAACGAGAACCATTATTCTTTATGAAGCGCCTCACAGGCTGGTGAAGACCTTGGAGGAACTTTTGGAAAAGCTGGGAGACAGGAAGATTTCCCTATGCAGGGAATTAACAAAGAAACATGAAACCGTATTCAGAGGGAGTCTTTTGGAGGCTTTTTCCTGGTACAAAGAAAATCCACCAAAAGGCGAGTGTGTTATGGTACTGGCCGGGCGATCCAGGGAAGAGATAGAGCAGGAGGCCAGGCAGAAGTGGGAGGATATGCCGCTGGAAGAACATATGGAATATTATATGAGCCAGGGCATTGACAAGAAGGAGGCCATGAAGCTGGTAGCGAAGGACAGAGGCATCAGTAAAAGGGATGTATATCAGGCATTGTTAAAGAACTAAAGCCACAGAACGGAGAAGGTTATGGATGAAAAGGAATACAGAAGAAGAGAGCGAATAAGAGAACAGCGGAAACAGGAGAGGATACGCAGGGTAAGGAGACAGAGAATTATATGGGGCGTGAATCTGGGACTGCTTCTGGCGCTGGGGTTGGCATTTACAGTACGGGGAATCCAGTCAAATGCAGCACAGGAGAGGGAAAAACAGGCAAAAAAGAAACAGGAGGAGAAAAAAGCAAAAGAGCCGGAAGTAATCAGTCTTACCATTAGCGCTGCAGGGGATTGTACACTGGGTACAGACGAATATTTCTATTATCCAACAAGTCTTCCTGCCAAGTTTGAAAAAGAAGGCGCGGCTTTTTTCTTTGAAAAGGTAAAGCCTGTTTTCGAAGCAGATGACCTGACTATTGTAAATATGGAAGGAACGCTTACAGAAGAAACAGATAGAAAACCGAATGAACAGTTTTGTTTTAAAGGTGACAAAGAGTTAGTCAATATTCTTACAGAGGGTTCGGTGGAAGCAGCTAATCTGGCAAATAATCATACCATAGACTATGGAGAGAAAAGCTACACAGATACCATAGAAGTGCTGGAGGAAGAAGGAATTTCAGCTTTTGGAAATGAGACAACATCCATTGTAGATGTAAAAGGCATTCAAGTGGGGCTTTTGGGAACCTATGAACTGGACCGACATATGGATTGTGAAGAAGAGATGATTCAGAATATTGAAAACCTCAAGGAAGAAGGCGCGCAGATGATCATTGCCAGCTTCCACTGGGGCATTGAAAGGGCGAATATCCCCAATGAAACTCAGGTTGCACTGGCACATTCTGCTATTGATCATGGTGCAGACCTGGTGCTTGGACATCATCCACATGTACTCCAGGGTATCGAAGAATATAAAGGAAAAAATATTGTGTACAGTCTTGCTAATTTCTGCTTCGGAGGAAATTCAGGACCAAAAGATATGGACACTATGATTTTCCAGCAGACGTTTACCTTTACAGACGGAAAACTACAGGAGGATAATGTGACAAACGTAATTCCCTGTAAGGTTTCTTCCGTGTATGAGACAGGTGTGAACAATTATCAGCCTATGCCCGTGGAAGGAGAAACAGGAGATGCGATTCTGGAAAGAATCCGGCAGTATACAGATGCATTGGAATAATTCATTCAGGATTTAATATTTTCAACCGAAAAAGCATAAATAGCAGATAGCCTGCATAAATTAGAGCAAAGTAATATATGTGGGTGAAAATATGCTGAATTTTCTCTGGGGAGCTATGCTTCTGATTGGAATTGTATATGGCGCGGCCACAGGCCGCATGAATGAAGTGACAGATGCTGCCCTTTCTTCTGCGAAAGAGGCAGTATCTCTTTGTATTACCATGGCTGGAATCGTGGCTATGTGGGTGGGGATTATGGAAATCGCAAAAAGCTCCGGGCTGGTGGAACGTCTGACCAGAAAAATGAGACCTCTTCTGGGATTTTTGTTTCCGGATGTACCGGGAGAACATCGGGCCATGGAATTTATCTCTGCAAATATGATTGCCAATTTCCTGGGACTTGGTTGGGCTGCCACACCCTTTGGGCTGAAAGCCATGGAAGAACTGGCAAAACTGGAGAAACAAAGAAAGTCTGTATCCCCGGGAACTGCCAGCAATGCCATGTGTACATTTCTGATTTTAAATATTTCATCACTTCAGTTGATCCCTGTGAACATTATTGCCTATAGAAGCCAGTATGGAAGCGTGAACCCCACAGCTATTGTAGGGCCGGGGATTGTGGCTACTGCGGTGAGTACTGTGGTGGCGGTGATATTTTGCAAGGTGATGGAGAGAAAATAATTACTCCATATCCCGTATAGACAACGCTACATAATAAGGAAACAAATCCTCCGCGGTTTTCAAAGGTGAATGCAGGATGCTCCTGAGCTTTTGCACCTGATAATTTACAGTATTCCTGTGGAGGTACAAATCGGCTGCAGTTTTCTCAAGACTGCGGTCATTTTTTATATACGATCTCAAAAGCTCTACATAGTGATGTTTTTTCTCATCCTGCTCTTCCAGGGGGCCTAATAGTTCGTTGGCATAGGAATGGAGAATATCTTTATCCTGTACGGAGAAGAGAATCTTAAAAAATCCCATGTCTTCAAAGCGAATAAAAGGTTCCTTCCGATACAGAGCCATTCTTACAGCAGTGGCAGCCCGGTCAAAGCTCTTATGAATATTAGAAATTCCCTTTACCCGGATTCCAACGCCCATATGGATTGCCTGGGCTTTGGCTGCGTCCTGGTAAGTTTCCAGAATAATATCCCGGATTTCCGGCAGAAGCTCTGAGTCCATATTGTACAGAACCATGAGCTCAAAATGGTCATGGCTGATAAGGCCGAATTTTACATGGCGAAGCCCCCGGCTGGTTTTAAAGCGCCGAACCCGGTTTAAGAGAATATCCTCCATTTCGCTGGCATTTTTCAAATCGTCCTGTTCGCTGTTGACGCAAATCATAACCACTGTGAAATATCCATCCAGATTATAATATTGTTCTAAGACCTTTCGATATTCTGCCTCATTCCCTCTGCGGAAAATAGCATCTGCAATGGCCTTGTCATGAAGAGCGCTTTCGTGTTGCTTTTGGATAATGCGGATGCAGAAACGCTGAACCATTTCTGTCATACTGATTTCCCAGGGCATGGTAAACAGGGGGAAGTCCACCTGGTTACAGTAGTCAATTACTTCCTGGGGAATGGTGTGAACATATTTTCCTACATTAATAATAAGCCCTGCAGTTTGTCTGGCAGCCAGACTGCGCACCAGGGTCATCAGCCAGTCCGGGTCCTGGGAGGCTTTATAGCCGGCTGTCACGGAAAGCTCGGAACCATGAAAATAGGGAATAATATATTCATCTTCCAGCATATAGACCCAGGTAACTTTGTTGCGGATGCTGCTTTGTCCAGCGCACAAAGACAATTTAAAGGGATTTTCGTTTTCTGTATAAAGATTTTTTAAAGTTGCAGACATAATAATAAGACTCCTTGCATATGGATTTTGTGCTGATAATACAAATATTAACATAAAAATTTAGACTTTGCTACCATTTACAGGAAATAAATATGTATTATAATAATAGATATAGAAAACGAAGAGATGAAATTAAGAAGATACAGATGTTTATTTATGATTAACAAATGTCTTTGATACAAGGACAAAAACAAAGGGGGTTTTTATTATGACAACATTAACATTAGGAAGAGCAATGGATGCAGAGGATTTCTTATTTGTAGCATTAAATGACAGTTCTTATGCAGATTGGAGAGCAAGCCGCAGCGCAGAAGACTTTATGGCTCAGATGCATGTGGAGAAAGCAGACCATGAAACCATTGGCGGAAGAATCAAAAAATTCTTTAGCAGAAGATAATAGAAAAAAGAAGAAAAAAGTTGCTTTATTAAGAAAATAAGAAAAATATAGATAAATATTATGTCGAATAAAAGCATAATATATTTTTGCGATACCCGAAACTTGAACAAAATGGGGAAAATACTTGACATCATTTGTTCAGGATAGTAAAATTATGTTAATGTAAAGAAGCCAGTTTACAGGATACTGGCTTTTTTATTTTAGCAAAATAAGGAGGGCTCATAATATGAAGAAAAGAGCAAAATGGCTTGCTGTTGCATTGTCTTTAGCACTTACTTTATCCACAACTGCTTGCGGTGGCGGTAAAGACGGCGGAAGCAAAGACGATGGCGGCAAAGGTGGAGATTCTGCATCTGCAGAAGAAATCAAAGACCTGGTTACTTGGGAGACAGGTAACAGAGAGATGGAAAACGTATTCATCCTGGGTACTGAGATGGCAAATGACCTGAATGTTTTATGTAACACCAATGAAGGTCTTCTGGAAACAGACGCCAAAGGAAAGCTTGTTCCTGGTCTTGCTGAGAAGTGGGGAACAGAAGATGGCGGTCTTACCTGGAAGTTTGAATTAAGAGAAGGCGTGAAATGGGTTGACCAGCAGGGTAATGAAAAAGCAGAATGTACTGCACAGGACTTCATTACCGGTCTTGAGTGGGTTATGAACTACCACAAAAATGCTGCAATGAACACTTCCATGCCAACAGCTTTAATCAAAGGCGCTGGCGATTATTATGAGTACACCAAAGGTCTTTCAGAAGAGGAAGCAATGAACATCGATAACACCAAATTCCTGGAAATGGTAGGAATCGAAGCTCCGGATGATTATACTCTGATTTATCACTGTACACAGAATGCACCATACTTTGATACTGTAGCTGTATCTGCCTGCCTGTATCCTCTGGCACAGGGCTTTGTAGACGAAGTAGGTGTTGAAAATGTAAAATCCACTGGTATTGAAGGACTGTGGTATAACGGACCTTACACTCTTACAGAGTACATCCAGGGAAATACAAAAACTCTGACACAGAACCCATTATACTGGGATAAAGACTGCAAGCTTTTTGATACCGTTACTATTCGTATTGTAGATGATGTAACTGTTGGATATTCTCTGTATGAAGCAGGCGAAATCGACCACATTGACCTGGGCGAAGCAAACCTGAGAACAATCTACGAAGATGAGAGCAATCCGTTCCATGATCAGTTAGTAGAAAAAACACCAAAGAAATTTTCTTATCAGATGCACTTCAACTATGCTAAGAATAATGAAGACGGAACACCAGATGATAACTGGAATAAAGCTGTAGCAAACGAAGCATTCCGTCAGGCTATTTACTACGGATTAGACTTCACAACTTACATGGCAAGAACAAACTTCATTTATCCAATGCACTGCGAAAACAATGCATACACCATGAAAGGTCTTCTGTACTTCTCTGATGGAACAGACTATGTAACAAAAGTAGAAGAAGGTCTTGGACTTCCGGAATCTGACGGTGAAACACCAAGAAGATTAAATGCAGACAAAGCAGCAGAGTACAAAGCTCAGGCAATGGAAGAACTGAAAGCTCAGGGTGTAACCTTCCCGGTAGAAATGGATTATTACATTTTGGCTGGTTCTCAGTCTGCACAGGATACAGCAACTGTATTAAAACAGGCAGTTTCTGAATGCCTTGGTGATGATTTTGTTAAGTTAAATATCGGTACTTTTGTATCCAGTACAACAAAAGAAGTTGTTGAGCCAAGATTACAGTCCTTTATTATTAACGGATGGGGCGCTGACTACGGTGATCCACAGAACTACTTAGGACAGGAAACATATGGCGAAGACACTGCTTATTATTCACAGAACTACTCACATATTAATGAAGTAAAAGATGAAAAACTCATTGCAACTTACAAAGAGTTTACAGATCTGGTAAATAAAGCTAATTCTATTTCTGACGATATGGATAAGAGATATCAGGCATATGTAGATGCAGAGGTATTCATGTTGCAGCATGCTCTGTCTGTTCCTGTTGTTTATGATGTTTCATGGCAGCTTACAAAAGTTAATGATTATACAAGATCTAACGCTATGTTCGGTATCCAGAACTACATGTACAAAAACTGGGATACATCTGTAGAAGCCTATACTACAGAACAGTATGAGAAATTCGCAGAGGATTTCAATAAATAATGTTTAAATATACAATCAAGCGACTGTTACAATCTCTTGTAACAGTCCTGGTTGTTGTAACTATCGTGTTTCTGTTAATGAGAATGCTGCCAACGGATTATTTCTTTACAGAAGACCAGTTGATACATCTTACGGAAGAACAGAAACAGGAGCAGTTGCAGGCAGCCGGCTTATTAGATCCGGTTCCGGAACAGCTCGTCCGCTATTATGGGCAGGTTCTTCGTTTTGACTTTGGTGAGTCAAGAAGAATTCAGAGCGGCGTAGATGTTACAAAGGTTATCGGTTCTAAATTTACAGTATCCATGAAACTGGGATGTACCGCATTGATCATTGCTCTTTTTGTGGGTGTTTTCATTGGTATTATCCAGACTTTGAATAAGGACAGATTACTGGATCATGTAGGAACAGCATATACCGTTTTTGTAAATGCTGTGCCAAGTTTGGTTTCCTACTCATTGGTATTGGTATTTGGCTCTAAGGTGCTTGGACTACCCCCGTTGTATTCTACAAGAAATCCCGGAGAGTCTTCGATTCTGCCAATTGTGTGTCTGGCTCTGGCTTCTATTGCCAGCTATGCATTGTGGACCAGACGTTATATGGTAGATGAGCTGAACAAGGATTATATTAGACTGGCTCGTGTAAAAGGTATGTCTTCCGGTTCTATCATGGTGAAACACGTATTTAAAAATGCATTTGTACCGCTGGTACAGCAGATTCCGGCATCTTTCCTTTATACCATTGGTGGTTCTCTGCTGGTTGAGAGATTCTTCTCTGTTCCTGGTATGGGACCTCTTCTGACTGATTCTATCATCCGCTACGATGTAAATGTTGTTCAGACACTGGCAATCCTGTATGCGACCCTTGGTATCATGGGCGTATTCTTAGGAGATATTTTAATGATGTTGGTTGACCCAAGAATCAAACTTACTGGAAGAGGAGGTACACGATAATGGATAACAAGAAGAATAAAGATGATCTGTTCCGTTTTGTGGAATACTCTCCAGAAGCTGCAGAACGTACAGGCTATTCTGATTATTCTTATTGGAAGTCTGTATTCCAGAACTTTTTTAAGAAAAAGTCCGCGGTGATTATGTCCTGTGTATTCTTTGCACTGGTTATTTTCTCTTTTGTAGCCCTGTGGATTGGAAAATATGATTTTGCAACGTTAAAGGCAGACAGCGCTCTTGCTTTCACGGAGCCAAACAGTGAATACTGGTTTGGTACAGATAACCTGGGACGTGACTACTGGTGTCAGGTATGGTATGCAGCACAGACCTCTATTAAACTGGCTTTGATTGTTGCATTAGGCGAATGTGTGGTAGGTGTTGTGATTGGATGTCTCTGGGGCTATGTGCGTCAGTTAGACCGCTTCCTTACAGAGGTTTACAATGTGATTAACAACGTACCTATGATTATTTACATGACACTGATTTCTCTGTTAATTGGTCAGAGCTTTACCGTTATGGCAATTTCTTTGATTTGCTTCGGATGGCTGACCATGGCAAAGAATGTACGAAATCTGGTAATGATGTATCGTGACAGGGAATACAACCTGGCTTCCAGATGTCTGGGAACCCCGGTTTGGAGAGTTCTTACAAAGAATATCCTTCCTTATCTCATTAGTATCATTATTTTAAGACTTGCACTTTCCATTCCTGCGACCATTGCACTGGAGTCTACATTGTCCTATCTTGGTCTTGGACTGGGAATTGATAATCCGTCACTTGGTATTTTGTTAAGAAATGCCAGAAACTACTTTTTGGATCGTCCGTATCTGCTGATTTTTCCGGCAGTGATTGTTTCTTTAATTACCATTACTTTCTATCTGGTTGGTAATGCGTTCTCAGATGCGGCAGATCCTAGAAATCACGTATAGGAATGGAGGACCAGTAATGGCGAAAGAACCAATATTATCTGCTAGAGACGTGGAAATCCAGTTCAGCTTACGTGGAAAGCTGCTTACAGCTATCCGTAAATGTTCTCTGGATCTCTACGAAGGGGAAACCCTTGCAATCGTAGGCGAATCCGGTTCTGGAAAGTCTGTTTTTACAAAGTCTTTCCTGGGTATGCTGGATGCAAACGGAAAAATTACAAATGGTTCCATTATGTATCACGGAACCGATATTTCAAAATATACAAAAGAAAAAGAGTGGAGAACTATCCGTGGTAAGAAAATTGCCATGGTTATGCAGGACCCTATGACGTCCTTGAATCCACTGAAAAAAGTTGGAAAACAGATTCAGGAAAGTATTGAACTGAATCAGGGAATCAAAGGCGCTGAGGCCAAAAAGCTGGCTATGGAGATGCTGACAAAGGTTGGTATTCCTGATCCGGAGCGCCGTTATAATCAGTATCCGCACGAGTTTTCCGGTGGAATGAGACAGCGTGTAGTAATTGCCATTGCAGTTGCATGTCATCCGGAGATTTTAATCTGTGATGAGCCTACAACAGCGCTTGACGTTACCATTCAGGCACAGATTCTGAACCTGATTCGTGAACTGCAGCATGAACTGAAAATGACAGTTGTTTACATTACCCATGACCTTGGGGTTGTGGCAAATGTAGCTGACCGTGTAGCGGTTATGTATGCAGGACAGATTGTGGAATACGGACTGGTAAATGAGATTTTCTATGATGCATGGCATCCATATACCTGGGCGCTTTTGTCATCTCTTCCGCAGTTAGGGGTAAAGGGAGAGCCGCTTCCTACAATCGAAGGAACACCGCCGAACTTATTTAATACTATTAAAGGTGATGCGTTTGCACCACGTAATAAACAGGCGCTTGCAATTGATTTTGAGGAGGAACCACCATTCTTTAAAATCACAGAGACCCATCAGGCAAAGACCTGGTATTTAGATCCAAGAGCACCGAAAATCGAACAGCCAAAGGCAATTAAAATGCTGCGGCAAAAAATGCAGAAGAGAGGGTAATTTAATATGGCAGAAAGAGAAAAGTTAATAGAAATTAAAGATCTGCAGATTACCTTCGGCAGTGGTAAGAAGAAATTTGTGGCAGTTGACCATGTAAATTTTGATATTTACAAAGGAGAGACTTTCTCCCTGGTTGGCGAATCTGGTTCCGGTAAAACAACTATCGGACGTGCCATTACCAGAATTAACCCTGTATCTGCAGGAGAGATTTTGTTTAAGGGACAGAGAATCACCGGAAAGATTTCCAAAGAGCTGGACCTTGAAGTAATTAAAAAATGTCAGATGATTTTCCAGGATCCAATGGCATCTCTGAATGAGCGTGCAAAAGTTGACTATATTATCTCTGAAGGTTTGATTAACCATCATCTTTACAAAGATGAGAAGGACAGATATGAGAAGGTACAGGCAGCTCTTCATGAAGTAGGATTGCTTCCTGAGTTTGCTTCCCGTTTCCCTCACGAATTCTCTGGTGGACAGAGACAGCGTATCGGTATTGCCCGTGCGCTGATTATGCAGCCGGAGTTCATTGTAGCGGACGAACCGATTTCCGCACTGGATGTTTCCATTCGTGCCCAGGTATTGAATCTGCTTAATGAATTGAAGAAGACAAAAGGTTTAACCTATCTCTTCATTGCCCATGATTTATCTGTAGTAAGATTTATTTCAGACCGTATTGCAGTTATTCATAAGGGTAGAATCGTAGAGCTGGCAGAAGCGGAAGAGTTGTTTATCCATCCTCTGCATCCATATACAAAGGCGCTGCTTTCCGCAGTACCGATTCCGGATCCGGAGCAGGAAAAGAATAAAAAACTTCTGGTATATGATCCTTCTATTCATGATTACAGCACAGACAAACCTGTGTGGGAAGAAATCCTTCCGGGACACTTTGTATATGGTAATCAGAAAGAATTGGAAGAATACCGTAAAGAGATTTAATTTTGATTTTTTGAATAGTCAGCCCCGGTTGGGTTTCCAACCGCGGCTGGCTATTCTTGACTGAAAGGAATAGAAATGATTAAGAAAATCCGTGCTGTATTTGAAAAATATATGATTCGACCTATGTTATACCAGTGCGCTACAAAGATTTCTATTGCGCTTGTGCTGTGCTTGCTTTGGGATAAGTTTATTAATCGGGAACAGTATTATTCTTTAGTAGAATTTGCTTTCTTTGTGGCGGGTATCTTTTTCCTGGCGCTGGCATGGTTCCAATACCTGAGATTAGATGGTCCCCGTTTTCACCATCTTTTGGAGGAAAAAAAGGAAAAAAAGAAAAAGAAACAACATTTCACCAAAGACATTGTAGACTTTGCAGATGAAAAAATTATTTCTTTTAGTGAGCTGTCCGATGAGGAACGGGTTGTGTGCAGATTTCTAGGGGACTTACTCTGTGCAGCATTGTTTTTGATTCCTGCAGGGATAGCGTTAGTTTTGTAAAAAAGAAACTGCTGTATTCATATATATCGCGAATATTTATACATTTCCAGCTCAGCTTGCGTTCACTTTGAGCCTGTAGTCTCAAAGCGTACTCAGCAAATTCGCTGGAACTGTATAAATATTCCTGATAGCTGTAGAATGCGGCAGTTTTTTTGCAGTGTTCCTTTGAATATATCTATATTCCTGATAGTTACTGGATGTTACAGCTCTTTTTTATATAGTGTCGATGAGGTTACAGCCACTGATGATTCGGTTCCAGAGGTTTTCTCTTAGGGGGAGTTCCTGGGGATGAGGATAGGTTGCCTCTGCTTCCCAGTAGGGCAGGCGTTCTTGTTCCAGTTCTTCTAAGTGGGAAAGACTGCCCTGAAGGTAGGCGTTAATTCTTCGCTGGCAGCCTTTTAGGCGTGTGGCAATGCCGCCCAGTTTGATGTCTAAGAGTTCATATCCAAAAGGTTTCGCATCTTTCATCCACAGTTCTTCTCTCACCATGTGCATAGTCTGGAGATTTTCCAGAAGTCTGGGGATAACTTTCTCTGAAATTTCTTCCATGGTGGATAAGTCTTTGGAATCGTAGGCTTTCTTTAAGCGGATTCCCAGGTTGGCTTTGTCTGCCAGTACCAGAGCCAGTGCGTGGTAAAATTCAAAAAGTGAATGATATTTTTCCACAGTTGGCAATGCCTCTTCCAGTTTTTTTGCAAGATTGCCGTAATAGGATTGTGTGTCTACACCTTGTAGGTGGTAATCAAACATACCTAGCATAACATCCTGATATAGCAGATATTTGGATGGGTTATCTGTAGCCAGATTGTTGCCTTTTCCCTGGAATAAGGAGTCAAACTCATCTAACAGCATAAAGCTGTCCAGGGATGCGTCTGTACAGTCGGCAAAGAAACGGGCAAAGTCAGGCAGGGACAGCTCCTTGTGGAAGCACAGGCAGGCAAAAGCCATGAGTCCCGGATAAATGGCTTCCAGTGGGGTTTCTGCACCATTGTCCATCCAGCCTGTGGTGAATACTTCCTGAATGCCCTGGTTCTGACAGGCCAGAAGACCTTTGGCGGTACAGGTGATGGCTTTTTTGTAGTTTGGCGCAATACCATTCCAGTTCCACACACCGGCGGCAAATACAGTGCGGTTGGACAATTCTTTATGTACCCGCAGCATATTTTCATATACCGTTTGATTCCAGTTATAATAATCCCAATACACCAGTCCTAAATCCGGGTCCGGTTTTTTCCAGGAAGAAGTATCTGTTTCTTCATTTACTGCATAATAGCCCTTTTTTGTATTAGAGGTAATGTACATGTCGCTCCACATCATAGGCTTCCAGCCTAATTCCCGGCAGATTTCCAGCACTTTTGCGCTGTGTTCCTGAATAAGCTGTGAGCTGTCGCAGTATCCGTTTTCTTTCAGATAGTTTCCCAGACCCAGGAAAACAGCTTCGTCCATACCAATGTGAATATTACGGGTTTGGAAGCAGTCTTTTAAGGATGTGAGAATCTGGCGGATGAAATCGTATACCTGAGGACTGCCTACCTTCAGAATATCTGCGCTGTCTTTTAAAGGTTCAGCTTGAGGCCATTTCAGATAGTTGCGAAGGTGTGCCAGAGTTTGAATACAGGGCACCAGTTCAATGCCGAAATTATGGGCATAGGCATCCAGTTCCCGGAGTTCTTCTTTTGTATAGCGTCCCCGGTAAGCGCCGAAATAAGGGAGACCGGGAACTTCGTAGGTGTCTTCTGTATAGAGAAGCAACTGGTTCATACCAGCCCTTGCCAGCATATGAATGAGCCTTTTTACCGCCGGGACAGAAGCCGCAGCATTTCTGGAACAGTCCAGCATAAAACCGTTTTTGGTAAAGTTTGGCGTTTCTTCTACATGAAAATCTTCCTCCAGATGGTGCAGAACCATATTGAAGGCTTTGAAGAAATGAGCTGGCTCCCGGCAGGTAATAGTGCAGGAATTGCCTTCTTTTACACAGGACAGGTTTTTCTGGTCACTGACAAAGTGTACAGCAATTTCAAGCTGCGGGGCAGTGTCCAGGGAATAGTCCTGCAGGAAAAGGTTGGCTGCCTGTCGGATATCGTCCAGGTTCAAAGTGTCAGAGTCTGTAGTGTAAGTAAGTAACATAAGGATACCTCCTAGATAAAATTTACTCCTGGTGGGTTCTGAAGAATTTTTTCTGCTCTTTGTAATAGTACAGAAGGAACAGAATGGTGGTAAGACCCCAGGAAATTGGATAACATAGTAAAATGCTGGAAACGCCCGGCCAGTGAGGCACTACCAGGAAAATCCAGAGAATACGCAAAACGCACACGCCGCAGCAGGTCATAATCATGGGAACCAGAACATTTCCCATTCCTCTTAGGGTGCTGGAAAGAATCTCAATGAAGATAAACAGCACATAAGAGGGTACAATTAAGCGAATGATTTTCAGACCGATTTCAATAACCTCCGGGTCTGTGGTGAAAAGCTGCAGCAGATATTTTCCCCCTAGGAGCAGTACCGCAGTTACCAGAAGGGTAGCTATGAAATCAAGGAGCAGACAGGTGGCAACGCTTTGCTTCATACGTTTATACTTTCCGGCTCCGTAATTCTGTCCGATAAAGGTGGTAATGGCTACGCTGAAAGCGCCGGAAATCATCCAATATATAGCGTCAATTTTGCCAAAGGCAGTATAGGCAGCCATGGTGCTGGTGCCCAGACTGTTAAGCGCAGACTGGACAATCATGTTGGAAGCATTGTACATCACAGACTGAAGCCCGGCGGGGAATCCAATGGTAACAATGGAAATCAGCAGGAACTTATGGAACCGAATCTGTGGAATTTCCAGACGGTAAAGATCCTTAGATTTCATTAATGCCCGGATAACCAGAACCGCGCTGACTGCTTGGGAAACTACAGTGGCAATGGCAGCGCCTGCCACGCCAAGATTCATTCCAACAACCAGAATTACATCCAGGAAAATGTTCAGGAAGCAGCATACAATTAAGAAATACAAAGGTCTGGTGGAATCACCTACCGCCCGCAAAATCGCAGAGCCTACGTTGTAAATAAAGACAAAAATAATACCTGCAAAGTAAATACGCAGATAAATAATGGAATCCTCTATGACATCTGCCGGTGTTTTCAAAAGCTCCATCATAAAGGGAGCAAGAAGGATGCCTGCTATGCTGATAATGATTCCTCCGGCAACAGACAGGGCAGCCGCAGTGTGCAAAGTGTCATTTAATTCCTTCTCTTTTTTTGCTCCGTAATAACGGGCAATAATGACCGTAGCGCCGGACGCAAGACCAACGAAGAAGTTTACCAGCAGGTTTACCATCTGTCCGGTAGAACCGCCTACCGCGGCCAGAGCTCTGGTTCCCACAAAACGTCCTACTACTACAGCGTCTGCAGTGTTATAAAGCTGCTGAAACAGTGTTCCCAGCATAATAGGAAAAAAGAAAAATAAAAGTTGTTTCCAGATTACACCCTCTGTAATTTGATTTACAGATGTGTCCTTGTTTTTCAATGAAATCCCTCCTCAGTTTGTAGAATCTGTCTATCTTCATATATAGCACAGACTTTTGAAAATGTCGATAATATTTTACTATTTTTTGGTGTCTCATATGGTATTCTGGAAATAGCAAAATGGGGCATTATATAATGGAAAAATAGAATAGGAGGAAGGTATTATGAAGATGCGGATTCGCAGAGCAGACCCGGCAGGGAATATCACGATTTTTGTCATGGATCAGGCAGAAAGAAAGGATTATGCAGCTATTTCCAGGCAGCTTTTGGTGCGGGAGGATTTAGGTGCAGAACAGGTGGGATTTGTAGAGAAAAATGCAGATGGAACCACTCATATGCAGATGATGGGCGGGGAATTCTGTGGGAATGCCACCAGAAGTTTTGGTTATCTTATGAGCATGTTGTCTGAGGAGAAGCCAGAAGAAATAACCGTAGATGTCAGCGGCAGCGCAGAGCTTTTAAAGGCAGAGGTGGATTTGGACAAGGGCACCAGCAGAACCCAGATGCCTCTGCCACAGGATATTGTGACCCTGCCGCCCATTCAGGGGGAGCAATATAAAATGGTAGTGTTTGAAGGTGTGTGCCACATTATTGTGGAAGATGCGCCAAAAAGCCAGGAATTTGTCAATGAGGTGATTGCAGAGGCTGAGAAAATCCTGGATTGTGACGCTTATGGTGTTATGTTCCTGGAAGGGGAGAAGATGACGCCGGTGGTTTATGTGAGGGAAACAGGCTCCATGGTATGGGAAAGCAGTTGTGGAAGCGGCAGTATGGGGGCTGCTGTTTATCTTTCCAGAGAAAAAGACAATGGAACATATGTCTATGAGCTTCACCAGCCGGGAGGCATGATAGAAGCTACCGTAGAGAAAAAAGGCGGAAAGACCGTTCAGTGCAAAATGGGCGGTCCGGTTGAGATTTCAGAGGAGATGACAGTAGAAATTACATGGTAAAATTAAAACATACTTATATACAAGTACGAAAAAATGGAAAACCATCCTATGGAGGGAATCAGGCATGGGGTCAGGACGCCGCTATGAAAAAGTATGGCTGTGGTGTCATTGCCGGAGCAGATTTGCTTTTGTATCTTAGTTTACATAAAAAAGCCTGCTTTGGGACAGGGAAATTTCCGAAAAAGACAGATACAGGAAGTATAGAAGAACAAGCGTATGAGGAATTTGTGCAGCATATGAGGCGCAGATATTTTCCAGTGATTCCCGGCCTTGGAATGCCCTGGTGGATGCTGATTCTTGGACTTAACCGGTATTTCTGGAAAAACCGTATACCTCTCCTGGCATCTTTTGGAGTACGTGACAGAAACTTCATCAAAAGAATTCGGGCAATGATGGCACACGATATCCCAGTTATACTGGCAATAGGCCCTAACTTCCCTCTTCCCTTAAAACGCCATAAGCTGGCTTTTTATGAAAAAAGGGGAGAAAAGTACCAGGAAGTCTGTAGGACAGCAGCGCACTTTGTCACCATCACCGGGATTTCAGGTGAATGGCTGGAGATTTCCTCCTGGGGCAGACCATACTATATCTGCCTCCAGGAGTACCGGGAATATGTGCGAAAGCACAGTTGCCCTTTGGTGAGTAATATTATTTACATAAGAAAAAGACGGGTTACAAGGTGATTTGTTTTCGCAGATATCTGCCTACTACATTGGCAAAATTGGAGATATCCCGGATATAGGCAAAGTCTTTGCCAAAGATGCGTTTTTCTGCCTGTAAATCCTCTTCCTCTCCGGCAAAAACTCCCAGAACGGAGATTTTCCGGTTTCTGAGTTTGCGGATTTCGGTGGCAGTGTCTTTCACTGCATATTCCAGGCAGTAAGGCTCTTTTTTCTTAGGTGCCTCTGTCTTTTTCCGGTATTTCACAGCATCCTGCCCTGCGATAATATCATTTGGTTTTCCGTCACTTAATACAATGAGAATCTTATTTTCTTCCGGACGGGCATCCAGGCTGTGTGCGGCTGCCCGCACAGCCAGTCCGTCCCGGTTGTTGGCAGAACCGTAAAATTCAAAAATCCGTTCATTCACTTCTCTGCCGTCTTCATAATCCCGAAATTCATTTAAGACCGTATAAGCGCCAAAAGTACAGAAACTTACAACCCGGTGGGGGATCTGTACAATGCTCAGTGCTTCGCTAATTATATAAGCCTGGAGGGCGACAAATCCCTGGCGGCTTTGCTGGGAACCGCTGGCATCAATTAACACTTCTACTACAAAATCAGTCTGGTCACCCAGAACTTCCCGCTGGAAGAGCCGGCGGTTTTCTGTGCGGTTGAGATTCCACAGTTTGTTTGGACAGATTTGTCCGTACTCACTGCTGCAGATTTCCCGTTCTGTTCTGGTAAGGAGAGCCCGGCGAAGGGTATTTGCCAGAACCTGGATATTCTGTCTTGTTACCAGTTGGTTACTTTTGAGAAGCCGCAGGTTTTCTTCTTTGATATTTTTTACATAAGCGGTTTTTGCATTTTTTTCTGACTGGCTATGAAGAAGCCCTTTGGTAAGATGGAGGCGGCAGTTCTTGTGAATGCCAGTGCAAAGCTGGGAATTAAGGGCAGACTGCTCCTGACGGGTAAGGCAGGATTTTCCGTAATTTCGTTCCATATATTCAGCCATGCGGTTCACGGAATCCTGATCCAGCACAATAACGCTGGATTTTGGACGTTTCATTTTGCCATTGTCCTGGGCGTCCACATGTCCGCTGAAAATATTCACAGGATGATTCTGGGCGTCCTGGGAATCCTCAAGGCCGGATTTCTTGTCTGTATACTCTTTTTTATTTTCGTCGTAATTCTTTACATGTCGGGACAATCCTTTAAACTGTCTGGCAAAGCCCTTTGCATAAGCCATATGATAAATTTTTTCCAGACACAGGCAGATATCCATGGTGGAAGAAGTGTTTTCCAGAGAAACAATCTTTTCCAGAATTTCTTGAATCCGGGGAGGCGCAGGCTGTTTGTACACCACATACTCCAGATAGCAGCCTTCAATATATTCCCAGTCCGTGTGGGACAGGCGGAAGGCATCTTTTTCCAGAGTGTCCAGGAAAGCTTTTTTACGGATATTCAAAATTCCTTTGCGTTCTTTGGACGCCTTTTTCCATATGGCGCTGTCAATACAGAGCTTTCCAAGGCACTGTAGGACAGAAGGCTCCAGCCCCTGATACACCTTTTTGGTGAAAAAGCGGTTAAAAGCTTTGGAATCAAAATATTTCTCAAAACATCCTTTTTCAATAGCGTGATAAAAAGCAATATAAGGAGATTTTTCAAAAAGGCGTTCGTCCAGTTCTTCCGGAGAAATTTCCAGGTCATAGTTCCCGCTTACGGTCCATATGAGATTTTCCAGTCTGGTTTGTACATCCAGAGAATGTTCCATATGCTCAGGCCCCCTTTATTACTGGTTTTGGAATACATCACTGCTGGTCCAGTCATCCGGAATTCTGGTCATCACAATATCCCGAATCAACTCCCGCTCAAAGCTGTCAAAGCATTTATTGGTAATTCCCATATCAATGGCGTCAGCAGGGTAAAGTCCACCAAACATCAGGCGTACAGCGCCAATCAATCCGCGCAAATCCACAGCTTTTGTGGAAATTTCCCCGTTTTTGGCTTTTAACTGCAAATCCAGGAATAAACCGGAAAACTGTTCCAGGGCATCTGGATGGATGGTGGGGAAAATACTGGTGAGAATCTGTTCCAGTCGCTCTTTGGTAAGGGACGGCATATTAATAACCATGAAGCGGGATACCAGGGCTTCATTTAATTCTTTGGTTCCTGCATAGCCATAGTTCATAGTTGCAATAAACCGGGTGGCAGGGTGAAGCTGAATCCGGTCATAACCGGGAACGTCCATAATGCGGCGGTAGTCCAGGGTAGCGTGAAGCACGGAAACCGCGTCATTTTTTGCCATATTGATTTCATCCAGAATACCAAAGCCTCCGTACTGGGCACACTGATAAATAGGACCCTTGCGAAGCTGAACTTCATTATTCTTAAAAGTATCTGTGCCGATGAGGCTGCTGCTGTCAGTGTTTACGTGGAAAGAAATATTGTAAATGGGTCTGCCAAAAATCCATGCCAGATTTTCAGCCAGCACATTTTTGCCGGTGGCTTTGTCTCCACAGAGAAGCAGATTTTCTCCTTCTAACAGTGCAGTGACTGCTTTTTCCAGAATATCCGTACCATAAAAGGGCATGGACGGTTTTGTAAGCCTGGAGGCTGCTTCCTTCTCAGTTGGATACATGGACTTAAAGGTATCAATACGTGCCTGTAAGGCAGGATTTAATTTCATCATAAGAACCTCTTTTCTTGGGTGCTGGATTTTCGTGATTCTATTGGTTAGTATAACGCAAAAAGAGGGAAAAACATAGGGATTTTTCGTTAGTTTCATGATAAAATGAGCTTTAGTAAGTAAGAATAGGATTTGAGATATGAGAAAGGAGCATGGTATATGTATGATTTGCATTGTCATTTAGATGGTTCCCTGTCTGAGGAATGTATCAGGAGTCTGGCAGAGGAAGCGGGAATTTCCCTGGAAGGGCTGGACTTGTCGAGAGAACTTCGGGCAGATGCAGACTGTAAAAGTCTGGCTGAATACTTGACAAAGTTTGATTTGCCGCTGAAATGTCTGGTTTCAGAGGAGGGTTTTGCCAGGGCGGTTCTGGATGTGATGAAAACTGCGGCAGCAGAGCAGGTGACTTACCTGGAAATTCGTTTTGCTCCTATGCTTTCAGTGACAGAAAACTTATCTGCAAGAGAGATTATAGAAGGCGCCCTAAAAGGACTTTCCATGGGAAAGAAGCAGTATGGAATGGACGGAAATCTGATTCTTTGCGGCATGCGGCACATGCCTGTGGAGGTGAATACCAGGCTGGTGGAAACTGCGGCAGAGTATTATGGCTATGGAGTCTGCGCTGTGGATTTGGCAGGGGATGAAGCTGCCTTTCCGGTAAGGAAACAGGCAGGCATGTTTAAGCGGGCAAAAGAGCTGAGTATTCCTTTTACCATTCATGCAGGGGAATGTGGAAGCGCCCAGAGTATCTGGGATGCCATAGAACTTGGAGCTTCCAGAATCGGACATGGAATCGCTGCGGCAAAGGATGAAACCCTGATGCGATACTGCGCGGAACATGAGATTCCTTTTGAAATGTGTCCGGTGAGCAATCTTCAGACAAAAGCAGTGAAATCCATGGAGGAATATCCTTTTCTCAAATTCCTGGAAGCGGGAATACCGGTGACCATTAATACAGACAATAGAACGGTAAGCAATACCAGTCTGACAAGGGAACTGGAGCTTTTGCAGGGGTATTATGAAATGGGAGACAAGGTGATAGAGAAATTAATGGACAATGCCCGGAGGGCGGCGTTCACTGGTTGACATGAAAATGGCTTTCGTGATAAACTAATCGTACAATTACTAATTGTTTAATAAGTAATTGTACGATTAGTAATTATACAATTCCTGAAATGAGAAAGTATACCAGGGGGAATGGATATGTTTGTTGGAAGAGACAGGGAATTAAAGAAACTGGAAACCTTATATGAGCGGGGAGAATTTGAATTTGTTGTTTTTTATGGCAGGAGACGAGTAGGAAAAACAACTTTAATGAATGAGTTTTTAAAGGACAAAAAGTCTGCTTATTATATGGCTGTAGAAGGAACAAAGGCTGAAAATTTGGCGGGATTATCCAAATCATTGCTTTCCATAAAGGGAGAGGGAGGGGCTTTATCTTCTTTTCCCGATTTTGAAGTCATGCTGGAATATATTGACCAGTTAGCCAGAAGCGGGGAAAGGCTTGTGCTTGCGATTGATGAATTTCCTTATCTGGCGGCGTCTTATCCGGCTATTTCTTCTATGCTTCAAAGCCACATTGACCATTGCTGGAAAGACAGCCACCTATTCCTAATTCTGTGCGGCTCTTCTATGAGTTTTATGGAGGAACAGGTGCTGGGGTATAAAAGTCCTTTATATGGCAGGAGAACAGCGCAGTTTAAGCTTCATCCCTTTACTTTTTTTGAGGCTAAGGAAATGCTTCCCTCCTATACTAATGAGGAACAGGCAGTTCTTTATGGTGCTACAGGCGGGATTCCGGAATATCTTTCCAGAATCAGACAAGAGAAAACCGTAGATGAAAATATTATTGATTTATTTTTTGATGAAAGCGGGCGTTTGTTTGACGAACCCTCTAATTTGCTGAAACAGGAGTTAAGAGAGCCTGCTACTTATCATTCTATTATTTCAGCCATTGCAGGAGGAGCCAGCAGGCTCAATGAAATTGCTACGAAGACAGGGCTGGAAACCAGCGGATGCAGCAGTCAGCTTTCTTCCCTGATAAAGCTGGAGATTGTGGAGAAAGAGGTTCCTGTTACAGAAACCTCAGGAGGAAGAAAGACTTTATATAAGTTAAATGATAGCATGTTTTTGTTTTGGTATCGGTTTGTAAGACCTAATTTAAGCAGTATCATGCGGGGAAACGGAGAGATGGTTTATGAAAAAATGGTAAAACCTCAGATAAGTGATTTTATGGGGCATATTTTTGAAGAAATATGCCAGCAATATTTGTTTTTACCACAGGTTTATACAGTACTTCCTTTTCCCATTGGAAACCTGGGGCGCTGGTGGGGAAATAATCCCAGAAAAAAATGTCAGGAAGAGATTGACCTGATGTCCGTCTGTGAGAACCAGGTTTTCTTGGGTGAATGTAAATGGAAAAACAGTCTGGTTGGAATGGATGTGCTTCGCACCTTACAGGAGAGAGGAAGCCTGTTTCCTTATACAGAGAAAGTATTTTGGATATTTTCCAAAAGCGGATTTACCCAGGAAGCCATAGAATATGCCCATAGAACCAGCAGCATAAAACTGATTACGTTTGCTGAAATGAACAGTTGATTTTTTATATACCGATTGGTATAATAACCGTAGGAAAGTCAGTGACACAGGACACGGAGAAGGGCGGTGAAGCTCATGGATAACAGGGAACTGCTCCTGAATACAGCGCTGGAACTATTTCATGCCAAGGGCTATGATGCAGTTGGCGTACAGGAGATTGTAGAGAAGGCGGGCGTTACCAAACCTACGCTTTACTATTATTTTGGCAGTAAGCTGGGGCTTTTAAAAAGCCTTTTAGAGAGCCGCTACAGCATTCTGGAAGAGAAAATCACAGAAGCGTCCAGAACACCCGGAAACCTTCCGGCGGTTTTGTACCAGGTTGCCAGAGTGTTTTTTGATTTTGCGGCTGCCCATGAGAAGTTTTATTTGTTTATGCTGGCATTGTTTTATTCGGGAAGGGAAAATGAAGCCTTTCAGGCAGTATCGCCTTTGATTGAAAGGTATTATCAGTTAATCGTGGGAATCTTTGAGCGTTTCTCAGGAGAACTGGGAAATATGCGGGGCAGACAGAGGTTGTTTGCAGTGGGATTTACAGGAGTTTTGAATCACCACATTATGATGGTAAGCTATGGTTTGTCTGAAAGTGATAAATTTGAGATTTCCAATGAGACGACTTATGAAATTGTCCGTCAGTTTTTATATGGAATTTATACATAATCAGGAGGTTTTTGGGTATGGCAACATGGTATGAAGAGGCAGTGTTTTATCATATGTATCCCATTGGTATGACCGGGGCGCCGCGGCAAAACACAGAGGAGGGAATTGTCCACAGGTTTGAACAGTTGGATAAGTGGCTGCCTCATATTGCAGAAATTGGCTGCACAGCAATTTATATAGGCCCGTTATTTGAATCTACTACCCATGGCTATGATACCAGGGATTATAAAGTGGTGGATCGTCGTTTAGGGGATAATGACGATTTTGTCCGATTTGTGAAAAAGGCTCATGAACTGGGAATTAAGGTAGTAGTAGATGGTGTGTTTAATCACACGGGAAGAGAGTTTTTTGCTTTTCAGGATATTCAGAGAAACCGGGAGCATTCCCAGTATTGCAGCTGGTATAAAGGAATTAATTTCGGATGGGATAATCCTTACCATGACGGGTTTGGCTATGAGGCATGGAGAAACTGTTTTGAACTGGTAAATCTGAATCTCTGGGAGCCGGCGGTGAGAGAGTATCTGCTGGGTGTCATTGATTTCTGGATTGACACCTTTGATATTGATGGAATCCGCTTAGACTGTGCAGACTGTCTGGAGTTCTCCTTTATGGAGGAAATGCGCAGACGCACGTCAGCGAAAAAGGCAGATTTCTGGCTCATGGGAGAGGTCATTCATGGTGACTACAGCCGTTATATCCAGGATGGACAGAGGATGCTTCACAGTGTTACCAATTATGAACTGCACAAGGGGCTGTATTCAGGCCACAATGACCACAATTATTTTGAAATTGCTCATACCATTCGCAGGGAATTTGATGAGAATGGTGGGATTTATAGGGGAATGAAGCTTTATTCCTTTGTAGACAATCATGATGTGGACCGGATTATCAGCAAGATTAGGAACAAGGAGCATATCTACCCGATTTATACTTTGTTATATACACTTCCTGGTATTCCGTCTCTTTATTATGGTTCGGAATGGGGAATAGAGGGGCAGAAGCAGGGAGGAAATGATGACCCTTTAAGACCTGCTGTAAACCTTGAAGAAGTCTTAAAAGAGCAGCAGGATTGTAGAATTCTAAAATGGGTAACCTGGCTTGGAAACATGCACAGGGAATACAAAGAATGTCTGGCTTATGGAAGATACCGGGAATTGCTGCTGACCAACAGACAGTATGCTTTTGCCCGATTTACAGAGGAAGAATGTCTTGTCATAGCTGTGAATAATGATGAGCAGGAGGTTTCTGTGAGCATTCCGGTACCGCGACAGGATATGAATTATGTAAACTTGAAGACAAAGGAAGAATATACGACCGAGAATGGAAGAATCCAGATAACATTACAGGCAGCAGGCAGCGCTGTTTTGGTTTCAAAGTAAAAAGTTAGAAAAAGGGGAATGTCTTATGGGAACGAATATGAAGGTAACAGAGCTGGATCGCTATTTATTTGGCCAGGGAACACATTATGAAATTTATAAGCTGTTTGGGGCACATCCGGGCACTCAGAGAAAAAAAGAAGGTGTGTTTTTTGCTGTATGGGCGCCAAGAGCAAAGCGCGTGTCTGTTGTAGGTGATTTTAATGGCTGGAATCCAGAGGCTGATGAAATGAAATGCGACAATGATATGGGAATTTATCAGTTGTTTATCCCAGGGGTAAAGAATGGGGACTTGTACAAATACTGTATTACCACTTATGATGACCGTCTGCTGTATAAGGCAGACCCATACGGAAATTATGCGGAAATGCGCCCGGGGAATGCGTCCAGAGTTACGGATCTGGCGAAGCCATTTAAGTGGGGGGATGCAGCCTGGCTGAAAAAACGTCTGGAGTTTGATCCTGGAAAGGATGCCATGTCTATTTATGAGGTGCATCCAGGCTCCTGGAAGAGACATCCTTCCCATGGAGAGGATGACCCGGGATTCTACAATTACAGGGAACTGGCTCATGCTCTGGCAGGATATGTGAAAGAGATGGGCTATACTCATGTAGAACTTATGGGGATTGCAGAGCATCCCTTTGACGGTTCCTGGGGATATCAGGTAAGCGGTTATTATGCGCCGACCTCCCGCTATGGAACGTCGGAGGATTTTCGGTATTTTGTGAATTATATGCACAAAAATAAAATCGGTGTCATACTGGACTGGGTACCGGCACATTTTCCAAAGGATGCCCATGGTCTGGCTGACTTTGACGGAACGCCTACTTATGAATACGCAGACCCCAGAAAAGGTGAGCATCCTGACTGGGGAACCAAGGTATTTGACTATGGCAAAAATGAAGTAAAAAATTTCCTCATTGCCAATGCGTTGTTCTGGATTGAAGAATTCCATATAGATGGTCTTCGTGTGGATGCAGTTGCGTCCATGCTGTATCTGGATTATGGAAGAGAAGCAGGGCAGTGGGTGCCAAACAAATACGGAGAGAACAAAAATCTGGAAGCTATTGAATTTTTCAAACACTTAAATTCTGTGGTTCTGGGAAAATATAAAGGTACGGTTATGATTGCAGAAGAATCTACAGCATGGCCTAAAGTAACCGGAAAACCGGAAGATGGAGGATTAGGCTTTAGTCTCAAATGGAACATGGGATGGATGCATGATTTTCTGGAATATATGAAGCTGGATCCTTATTTCAGACAGTATAATCACTATAAAATGACCTTTTCCACTACCTATGCTTACAGTGAGAACTATGTGCTGGTGCTGTCTCATGATGAGGTGGTGCATCTGAAATGCTCTATGATTAATAAGATGCCTGGGCTTGGACAGGATAAATTTGAAAATTTAAAGGCGGGATATTCTTACATGATAGGACATCCCGGAAAGAAATTGTTGTTTATGGGACAGGACTTCGGCCAGTATCAGGAATGGAGTGAGGCAAGGGAACTGGATTGGTTCCTGCTTGGAGAGGAATGCCACCGGAATCTTCAGAATTATGTAAAAGAACTTCTGAAGATGTATAAGAAATATCCGGCACTGTATGCCAATGACCAGAATCCCCAGGGTCTGGAATGGATTAATGCAGATGATGCTGCCAGAAGCATTTACAGCTTTGTAAGATGGTCTCCAACCGGCAGAAATAACCTGCTGTTTGTGATTAACTATACTCCCGTGGCAAGGGATGATTACAGAGTAGGAGTACCTAAGAAAAAACAATACAAATTAATTCTGAACAGTAAAGAGCCGGAGTTTGGCGGAGATGTACATAAAGAGCAACTGGTATATAAAGCTGCAAAAAAAGAATGTGATGGACGCCCATTCTCTTTTGCATACCCACTTCCGGCTTATGGAGTGGCAGTATTCCAGTTCTAGGAAATTAAGAAAATCAAGATAAGCAGAGTCAGGCTGCTGTGTGAAGTAAATGTTGAGATAAACTTCATGCGGCAGCCTTTATGTGTTATAATACAGTAAGATTTTACTATATGGATAAACAGGGGGATATTCTCATGAAATTTTATGATTTGCACTGTGATACTATCAGCGTTATTTATGAGCTTAGAAAACAGGGGAAACAGGCAGAGCTGAGTAAAAACAGCCTGCACCTGGATTTGGAAAAATTGCAAAGAGGGGGATATGGGCTGCAGACCTTTGCTCTTTTTGTGGACAAAGGGGAAGCGGAAGACTGCTGTCTGGAAGCTAAAAGTATGGTACAGCTTTTTAAAGAGGAGCTGAAAAAGAACCAGGATGTAATTTCTCAGGTTTTTACCTTTGGGGATATTGAAGAAAATGAGAGAAGGGGAAAGCTGTCTGCGCTGCTTTCTCTGGAAGAAGGCTCTATTTTTGAGAAAAGCCCGGAGGATTTGAAGTGGTTTTATGACCAGGGAGCCAGAATTGCTACCTTTACCTGGAATTATGAAAACAGCCTGGGTTATCCCAATGATTTTGGAGACCCAACGAAGGAACGTCCATGGAGTACAGGGAATCCCAGAGGGTTGAAACAAAGGGGGCTGGAATTTCTGGAACAAATGGAAAGTCTGCACATGATTCCAGATGTTTCCCACCTTTCAGACGGAGGCTTCTGGGATGTAGCCAGGTATGCAAAACGTCCCTTTCTGGCTACTCATTCCAATGCAAGAGGTGCAGCACCGGATGCAGCCAGGAATCTGACGGATGATATGATTCGCGTCCTGGCAGAAAAAGGCGGTATCATGGGACTGAATTTCTGCGTGTCTTTTGTACGGGAAGTATGGAATCCGGGAGAACAGGGAGCTGCTATGGAAGAATTGATTCGGCAGATGAAGTATATTGTGAACATAGGTGGTGAGGAATGCCTGGGGCTTGGATCGGATTTTGACGGAATCGGTGAGATGCCGCAGATGGGAAATGGTGCAGGAATGCCGGATTTGGCAGAGGCAATGGAACAGGCAAAGATGCCGTATGATTTGATAGAGAAAATCTGCTGGAAAAACGTGAAGCGGTTTTTGAAAGAGAATTTATAAATGAAGGAGCTAAAAAATGGGTACTCAAAATACAAACCATTCATTTGTACATAATTCTATGAAAGGAATGATGCTTGTTATCCTGGGCGCCTCCTTGTGGGGCGTCATGGGGATTTTTGTCCGGGGACTTTCGGCTTCGGGGTATAGCAGCTATGATATTGCCTTTTTGCGATGCCTGCTGGCGGGAATTGGATTTTTTCTCTTTAAAGCAATTACACAGCCCAGAGTGTTGAAAATTAATTTAAAAGGCCTGTGTATTTGTTTCTTGTATGGTATTTTGGCATATGCTATGGGATTTGTCTGCTATGGAATTGCAGTAGAACGAATTCCTGTAGCAGTTGCTACAGTACTGATGTTTATGAGCCCTGTCTGGGTGGCTGTTTTGGGAGTTCTTGTATTTAAAGAAAAATTAGAGAAACAGACCGTGCTGGTGATTCTTATTTGCATTCTGGGAGCAGCCATGGTGGCTGATGTATTTGGAAGCGCCGGCGGCAGTATGGATATCATCGGGATTCTGGCGGGAATTGTCAATGGATTTGGTGTTGCCCTGCAGATTATGATTCCCAGATATTTTGTGAAAAAATATGAGCGTGACACCATGCTGGTCTATGGATTTCTGGGAGCAGCAGTAGGACTTGCCTTTTTAACAGATTTTAAAACCATTGGAACAAGTCTGCAAGGTGCAGAGGCGGTTTCTGTGATTGTCAGTGTTCTCTGCCTTGGGCTTTTATGTACTATGGTTGCCAATGTTTCTGTTGTAAAGGCAACAGCCTATATTAACACCACGACCTGTAGTATTTTATCTTCGCTTGAAGTTGTAGTGGGAGCTGTAGTGGGAATTTTGATTTTTCATGAATCTATGTCTGTTTTCCAGGTGATTGGAGCTGTCATTGTGGTATGTGCATCCCTGGGGCCTGCTTTGTTTCAGAAAAAGTAAAAATATTAAGAGTATTGATAGCTTTCCGATATAGTTGGAATGGCATCAATACTCTTATATTGTTTTACTGATATTTAATTGCCAATGCCTGGAAGTCTTTTGAAAAGTCTTTTACAGCTTCTTCGCTGGTGGCCCAGGAGGTACAGAAGCGCAGGCAGGTGTGGTCTTTGTCCGGATTGCACTGAAATGTTGTCTGGCAGATTTCATTTACTTCCCTGGCTAATTCATTAGGAAAGATAGGGAAAATCTGATTGGTAGGAGCATCGCACAGCAAGGGGATGTTCATTTTCTGAAATACCTCTTTTAAAGGCTGCATCAGTCGGATGCTTCTGCCGCCTAATTCCAGATACAGATTATTTTTAAATAATTCTTCAAATTGTATGCCAAGCATCCATCCCTTGGCTAAAATAGCGCCTCTTTGCTTCATGTTGAAACGGAAGTGGTCTTTAAAGGTATCATTGACCAGAACCAGGGCTTCGCCAAACATGGCGCCGGTTTTGGTTCCGCCGATATAAAAGGCATCACAGAGCTTTGGCAAATCAGGGAAAGTCAGATGGGTGATATCCCCGGCAGCTAAAGCAGCAGCAAGCCGCGCGCCATCCATATAGAGGTACAGGTCATGGCGTTTGCAAAAAGCATACAGCTCTTCTAATTCTTCTTTTGTATAAACCGTTCCGATTTCTGTTGGATTGGAAATATAAACAAGTCTTGGTTCTACCCAATGTTCATTTTCATGCAAATCTAAAACCGGGCGGATTAAATCAGGAGACAACTTGCCATCCCGGGTGATAACCGGAAAAACTTTATGGCCGGTAGCTTCAATAGAGCCGGTTTCATGGGTGTTAATGTGTCCTGTTTCAGCACTGATAACAGCTTCATAAGGTCTTAAAACATGGGAGAGAAAGGTAAGATTTGTTAAAGTTCCCCCGGCAATAAAGTGGATATCCACACTATAATCTTCCAGCACCTCTTGTATCAAATCCCGGGCTGCCTGAGAATGTTCATCCAATCCATAAGAATTGTTCTGATGATAATTAATGGTTTCAAGGGCACGAAGAATATTCGGGTGTGCGCCTTCACTGTAATCATTGAGAAAATTATACATGATACAAACCTCTCTTCCTGTGTGAAGTACCGGGAAAGTCCCGGTTTTTGACAACTATGGATTTATTCTAACACAGAATACTGGTTCTGCACAGAGGGAAAAATCAGGTTAGTGTTGAGGTTTTGGGGAATTATAGATATAATTACAGATATATAGCAAAGGCAAACATACAGTTTATGCACAAAATAAAGTATCCATTCATACATAAATAATAGAAAACATCAGGGGAAGGAAAACAAGTATGGAATTTTATAAATATCACAGTCTGGGAAATGACTATCTGGTATATGACTGCAGAAAGAATGAAGAAGAATTAGAGCCGGAGAAGATTATAAGAATCTGTGCGCGGAAATTTGGAATTGGAGCAGATGGTATTGTAGCAGGCCCTTACATGCAGGGCGGCCAGATGCACGTAAAGGTTTACAATGCGGATGGTTCGGAGGCAGAGCAGGGAGGAAATGCCATCCGTATTTTTGCTCATTATTTAAAGAGCACAGGAGAGGTGAAGCGGGAGAGTTTTTCTCTTTTTACCAAAAGCGGTGAGGTGGAAATCAGGTTTTTGAACCGGGAAGGAACCAGGATTCAAATGACTATGGGACAGCTTTCCTTTAGCAGTAAAAAATTGGGGCTTTCAGGACCGGACAGAGAAGCTATCCATGAGTATTTTAATTTTGGCGGTGAGGAATATGACTGTACCTGTGTGTCCACGGGAAATCCCCACTGTGTTATTATAACAGAGGACATTTCCAGGGCTAAAGTATGCGGAATCGGAAAATATTCAGAGGGTGCAGATTATTTTCCGGACAGAACCAATACCATCATTGTGAAGGTGCTGGACAAAAATAATATTCAGATTGAAATCTTTGAGCGGGGTGTGGGATATACTCTTTCTTCGGCAACCTGTAGTTGTGCAGCAGCCGGGGCGGCTTTTCGCCAGGGATTGATTGACTCAGACGTGATGGTGCATATGCCGGGAGGAAAGCTGTGGACCCAGATTGATGAGAACTGGAATGTGAAAATGATAGGAAGTGTGAAGAGAATCTGTAAGATAGAACTGTTTGAGGACTTTTTTCACTAGAAGAGAGGGGCGGCTTCTCATATGAAAAAAATTATCAGAACGATGCACTTAAATAAGATGTTATCACTTATGCTTTTATGTTTATTAGTTATACAAAGTGTGGTTGTATGGGAATTTGGATCTTTTGGTACTATGATGCTTCGGCAACAAGAGGAGGAGTCTGTAGATTATATTTTAAAAACTTACCGTACAAATTTAAATAAAGCGTTAAATAAGATAGAGAGTGATTTGCAGGACATTCTTTCAAATCAAGTTACATTGCAAATGTTAAAAAACCGTTCTGACTTGCGGCGTTGGAGGGCTAGTTATAATTTGACTTCTCTTTTAGATGAAAAGCGAGTTACAACTCAGGATGTAGACGGATATGTGATTTCAGATACAGCATATAATACGTTTCTTATGGCAAGAAATAAAAATATTGCATATTCAGATTTGGATGATATTGAATCTTTTTTTAAGCAGATTGACAGGGGGGAAATTATTAGTTCTGGATGGACAGCGGCAGAGATTAATAAAAAGGGTTATTTGCTTAAATACTATAATTACGGAGAAATCTTAATCGGGGCAATCGTTTCCCAAGAAAAAGTACAGCAAATTTTATCTTATGGACAGGATACTGATACAGGGATTGAATTTTTTGTAACCAATAATGAAAAAGAAATTATTTGTTCATCAAATCCTACCTGGCAATACGGACAGAAAATAGAGGAAAATGGAAATTCTGTGTTACGAGAGCAGAAAATTTTGGACGGAGAATATTTGGTCATGGGAAGTATCCAGCATGTGGGGCTGGGAGCCCAGACACCGTATTTTTTTATCATTCTGTTTTTTTTAATTTTAGTGGTGGTATTGCTGCTATTTCTTCGCTTTTTTATGAATAAAGAAGTGATTGGTCCAGTTAAGGTTTTGTCAGATACCTCAGAAAAAATTCAGCAGGGAAATCTTATGGTGAGGCCTAGCTATGAATGTTGGAATCAGGAAATGTTGGAATTGAAAGAGACATATGCTATGATGTTGAACACGATTATGGATTTAAAGGTGCAACACTATGAAAAAATGATTCAAGTAAAGGATTCAGAATTAAAATATATGCATATGCAGCTTAAACCCCACTTTTTTCTGAATGCTTTATCTACGATTAACAGTATGGCATATCAAAACAAGAATGAAGAAATTCATGATTTTATTCAGGTGTTTTCAGAGAATATACGTTATATGTTTAGAGCAGGGCTACGCACAGTCCCGCTGAAAGAGGAAATTGCACATGTGGAGAAATATCTGGATATGCAAAAGCTTCTTTATGCCAATAGTTTTTATGCATATTATGAGATGCCTGAGCAGCTTGAGGAATATCCGATACCGCAGATGTTGCTGCATACCTTTGTGGAAAATATCTTTAAGCATGTAATTGATATTAATTCTTTTACTACGATTTTTATTGTGTGTTCTTTGGAAGAACATAATCAGGAAAGCATGCTAAAAATCGAAGTACAGAATACAGGAAAATGTTTCGAGGAGGAAACATTACGCAGAATTAATGGTACAGGAGAAGATGGAAATAGTAGTGGAGGAATTGGTTTAATGCACACAAAAGAAATTCTATCTATTCTGTATGGACAAAATTCTCTTATTTGGTTGGAAAATGAAGAGCCCGAAGGGGCAAAGGTGACAGTTTGGATACCAGAAAAAGTAGAACGTGATTTTCATAAGAGCTAGGAGAAGAGATGTATGAATTTACTGATTGTAGATGATGAGGTTGTGACTACAGAAGTTTTGAAAGAACAAATTGACAGAAAGAAAATTCCTATCCGACAGATTTTTGTGGCGTATAATGCAGCTATGGCAAGAGAATGTCTGGAACATCAGAAGATAGACATTGTTCTCTGTGATATTGAGATGCCAAAAGAAAGTGGACTTGAATTATTGGAATGGATTCGCAAAAGGAATAAAGAGATAGAATTTTTGTTTCTTACTAGTCATGAAAAATTTGAATATGCATTTGGGGCGGTGAAAAACGGAGCGGCAAATTATTTGTTGAAACCTTTAGATATGCCTACAATCAATCATGCACTCTATGTTGTAACAGAAAAAATATGTAAGAAAAGGCAGATGAGTTTGGCAGAAGAATATTGGAGTCATGGAAAGAGGAAAGTAGAAGCAGATTTTTGGAGATCTGTTTTGCGGGGGGACTTGGGAAATGAGGAAAAGGAAATCCAAATGGAAATTGAGCGGTACGGTCTTGGATTGGAAAAAGAAAAGAGGTATACCCTTGTTTTAATTCGTGTGCGCAAAGAAGCAGTATTTGCAGAGATACAAAATACGTCTTTGAATCAGTTTATCTTAGATAATATTTTAGCAGAAACATTTACCAGAAATTTAAAGATGGAAAATGTAATTCATTGGGAAGATAATGGAGAGTATTATATCTGCGCCGTATCCGATATGGAAGGAAATGAGGTAAAAAGAAGGGGAGAAGAAGTCTGTTCTTTGCTGAACCAGTTTTATGCGAATCCTATTTATGTTGGATATATTTCAGATGAGGGGACTATAGTAGAATTGGGAAATATTTGCAGGGGAATTCTAGCCTATGATAGAAAACATATGCATGATGAAGGGAAATTGCTGATTTTTGCGGAAATTACAGGAGAACAGCATACACTGGAGAATGTATTGGATGCGAAATTTATTTTTTCTTGTTTAGAGAAAGGAGAGCGTGTAAAACTTTTAGAATACCTTCAGAAAATGGTAGCAGAAGTAAAACGAAGAGATACAAGTCTCGCTAATATTCAATATTTTCAGATGGACTTTTTACAGATAATTGGAGTATATCTTCATAAGCAAGGTATGGATTTGGAGATTTTATTTGAAGACAGCAATTATGTGGATATTCAAAAGGAATCCCTTACTTCAGAATTATCTATGATTCGCTGGAATGCATATGTGGTAAATAAAATTTTTGACAGTATTAAAAGCAGAGAAAAAAGTGATAATATGGTGGAAATATTGGTGGACTATATTCGCCAGCATTATGAAGAAAATATAACCCGAAATACTTTGGCAGAAATGGTACATTTTTCACCGGAATATGTGGGAAAAACATTTAAAAAACAAACAGGAAGCAGTATTAATGATTATGTAAATCAACTTAGGATTGAAGAAGCTAAGAGATTGCTAAAAGGAACGGATAATAAAGTGATTGATATAGCTTTAATGGTAGGGTTTGAAAATATGCCTTATTTTTCTTCTGTATTTAAAAAATATACAGGATGTTCTCCGGCAGAATATAAAAAAATTTATGGATAAAATTTTTTATATTGTGATAAGTGAATAATTAATATCTTAAAAATGAAAGTTTTTATACTTTTTTGTATAAGAATTTTCATTTTTTTAATGCTATAGTTATTGTATCAAACAAAGAGAAGTAATAAAAAAGGAGGAAGGCGTATGATGAAAAAAATGTTGGCGGCATTTCTGGCAGTTACCATGGCAGGAACGATGTTAGCAGGATGTGGCACTGAGGAAAAGACCGGCAAAAGTTCAGAAAAGAAGGAAACAGAAGAAGGGGTTGACGAAATTGTCTTTGCCTATATGACACAGAATAATATCCCTGAAGCAAAAGAGTTACAGAGAATTGAGGATTTGATTAATGACTATACGGTTGAAAAAATCAATACGAAGGTAGATTTAGCTATTTTTTCAAATGCTGATTATGTAAATCAAGTGAATTTAATGTTAGCATCAGGTGAAAAATTAGATGTTTTCCAGGCATATAATACATCTCATTTGAAATATATTCAAGATGGAACGGCCTTGGATATTACGGAATATCTGGATAATGAGTTGAAAGAAACCTGTGAGACTATATATGACGGATTTTTAAAACCTACAACCGTAGAAGGGAAAACCTATGGTGTTCTTAATATGGG
Organism: Bacillota bacterium; assembly: GCA_902363515.1. GTDB lineage: Bacteria > Bacillota > Clostridia > Lachnospirales > Lachnospiraceae > Blautia. Next base: position 39,671 of record CABJAN010000017.1, read on the forward strand.
TTCCAATTATGTACCAGGAGGTTTTACTTACAGAGAGGATATTGTGGAAGAACTTGATATTGATATGAGTGCTGTGACAAAACCTGAAGATTTAACAGCAGTTTTTGAAAAAGTAAAAGAAGCATATCCAGATATGGTTATTATTGATCCGAATAGAGCAAATGCATTATTTGAAACTTATTTGGGCAAAATCGCATGTTTTGACCCATTGGGCGATAATATCGCTAACACAGTGTCCGGTGTGGCATATCAGGATGATTCAACAGTGGTTAGCATTTATGAGACACCAGAGTTCCATGAACTCTGCGACCTTACTAGAAGCTGGTATGAAGCAGGGTATTATGCCAGTGATGCAGCAACCACAACAGCGACGACTGCAGAGCTCCTTATGTCAGGGAATTGTTTTGGAACTTTCTGTGGTTTAGGAAATCCTAAGATTGCAGAACAATATACTACAAATTATGGACATCCTTTTGATAATGTACAGATTAGCGATTCCATGATTTGGGCAGGTAATAATAATGCATGGATGGTGAATTCTGGAAGCGAAGCACCGTCTGCAGCGTGTAAGTTTTTAAATTTACTGTATACGGATGAATATGTTGATAATCTCTTAGTTTATGGTGAAGAAGGAGTTGACTATGTGCTGAATGAAGACGGTTGTGCAGTAGCCCCTGAAGGATACACAGATTTGAATAGTGTAGCATATACTAATAATATGAATTATTATTTCTGGGGAAATAAATGGCTTACTTATCCTGTTGTAGGTGGTTTGACAGGAGAAGAAAAAGAAAAAAATATGGAACAAAACTATACAGGAGAACATTCCAAGTATTATGGATTTCTTTATGATTACAGCGCAGAACAAGCTGAGTATACAGCGTGTCTGAATATTGTTGAGGAATATAAGAAGGCTCTCTGGGTAGGAGCAGTGGATGTGGAAGAAACTCTGGATGAAATGACAAAGCGTTTAGAAGCTGCTGGTATGAATAAACTTATAGAAAGCAAACAGGAACAATTGGACAAATGGCTGTCTGAACAATAATAAAGACAAAGGCTGCCGCATTTTGAATGCCGCAGCCTTTGACAATCTTAAAAGAAAAGGAGACAGACATGACAAAAAGTAGAAAGAAAAAATTAAATAAAAATACGCTATCCCTTTTTCTCATTGCCCTTCCAGGAATAACGTATTTGGTTATCAATAATTATATACCGATTATGGGGATTTTTATAGCGTTTAAGAATTTTAGTTATGCGAAAGGAATTTGGGGCAGCCCTTGGTGTGGTTTAGATAATTTTAAATTTTTATTTATTACAGATGATGCGTGGGTTATTACCCGAAATACTTTATTATACAACTTGGCATTTATTGTTATTGGGACAATTATTTCCATAGCATTTGCGATTTTGCTTCATGAATTAGGAGAACGAATCAGAGGAAAATTTTTTCAATCGGTTTTGTTGTTTCCGCATTTGCTTTCCTGGGTGGTAACGGCGTATTTAGTATATGCACTTTTGGGAACTAATAATGGGTTTATTAACAATACAGTTTTGAATGGACTTGGAAAAGAAGGAATTGACTGGTATACCGCTAAAAATATGTGGCCGCTAATTCTGTTACTTGTATACTTATGGAAAAATGCAGGATATAACGCTATTGTTTATATGGCAGGAATTGCAGGAATTGATAAAGAAATTTATGAAGCTGCTAAAATTGATGGGGCGAGTAAAATGAAACAAATTACATCTATTACATTACCAATGTTAAAACCTACCGTTATTATTATGACACTTATGTCTATTGGTCGTATTTTTTATTCTGATTTCGGATTGTTCTACCAAGTGCCTATGAATGCGGGAACTCTGATTTCCACAACTCAAACCATTGATACGTATGTATATAGAGGACTTATGGAACAGGGAAACATAGCCATGTCATCAGCGGCAGGAGTGTATCAATCGCTTGTAGGTTTTGCTCTTGTTATGATTGCAAATTATATTGTGCGGAAGAAAGATCCAGAAAATGCATTGTTTTAGGAGGTTGCATTATGAATATATCTATCAGTGATGAAAAAAGATTCCGAACCATTGCCACCATAATTCTTCTGACAATTAGTTTAGTGGCGTTATTTCCTATGCTGCTTCTTGTAGTGGCATCATTTACAGATGAAAATGAATTGATTACCAGAGGATATCAGATTTTGCCTAATAAATTTAGCCTGGAAGCCTATACTTATATGGTAAAGCAGGCACCTACCATTGTAAGGGCTTATCTGGTAACTATTGGAACGACTGTTATTGGGACAACTTTAAGTGTGATTCTTACAACCTCCATAGCATATCCTATGGCACGTCGCACTTTTCCGTTTAAAAATGCATTGTCATTTTTTGTGTATTTTACCATGTTGTTTAATGGAGGGTTAGTGCCACAGTATATTATGTGGACTACGATTTTTCACATTAAAGATACCTATGCGGCATTAATCTTCCCTAATTTGTTAATGACTGCATTTAATGTATTTCTGGTGCGGAATTATTACAGTAATAGTTTGCCTGAGGCGTTATATGAAGCAGCACAATTAGACGGAGCCTCAGAAATTGGTATTTTTGCTAAAGTTGTTTTTCCATTGTCCAAGCCAGTTATTGCTACAATTGCATTGTTTACAGGGCTTTCTTATTGGAATAGCTGGACAAATGCGTTGTACTATGTCCAAGATCCTAAGTATTTTGGAATCCAGAATTTGCTTATGCGTATTATGAAAAATATAGAATATTTGCGAACTGGTGCAGCGGAAATGGCAGCAGAAGGACAAGCAGTATCACTTCCGGGAAATTCTATTCGTATGGCGTTGGCGTTTATTGGAATTTTGCCGATTCTGATTATTTATCCTATGCTACAGAAATATTTTATCAAAGGTGTTGTTGTGGGAGCTGTAAAAGGGTAAGAGATTAGGAGGAATAGAGATGGCAGCTTTTGTACATTGTAATTTCCGGTCAAATATTTTATGTATGTCTGTAGATGTTTCTGTTTTGCTTCCTGATAATGAGAGGAGCAGATTGTTTCTGGAAAACAAACAGGAACCAGTGAAATATAAAACGTTATATTTACTTCATGGGTTTACAGGGGATTATATGAGCTATCTGCGAACTTCAAATATCGAAAGATATGCAGACGAGTATCAGATTATGGTGGTTATGCCAAGTATTTATAATAGTGCATATACAGACATGAAATATGGTTTGGATTATTTTACATATCTTTCAAAGGAATTGATGCATTTTATTGAATTAACATTTCCTGCTTCTCAAAAAAGAGAAGAACGATTTGTGGCAGGAATGTCTATGGGAGGCTATGGTGCTTATAAATTTGGGCTTTCCTGTCCGGAAAAATTTTGTGCTATTGGCGGAGTAGCAGGGTCTTATCATGCAGAATACAGATATCAGGGAAAGGTATCCACAGTATCTACATTATGTGAGGGTCTTTATGGAGATCCACCACAGATTGTACCAGAGGTTCATGATGTTTTTACTTTATTGAAACAATTGAAAGAAGAAGGAAAAGAAATACCAAGACTCTATACCTGCTGCGGAACAGAGGACCGTAGATACCAGGATTCTGTAGATTTAAAAGAATTTGCAGAGAAATTGGAAATTCCTATGGTTTTTGAACAGGGGCCAGGAAAACATGATATGATATTCTTTGATGAATATATTCAAAGAATATTAAAATGGATGTTGTGTCCATAGGAGGTATAGGCATATGAGGCTGGAGAAAATTTTTAATGAGTTTATTGAGTATAGTGAAAAGGAAAAACTGTATATCGAAGGTATTGCCATAGCAGATGAGGTGCAGGTGCTAATGGAACATCATTTTACACCTGATTTACCGAGAAATATATATTCCCACACAAAAAGTTATATGGCAACAGCAGCTGGTATTGCTATTGAAGAAGGTAAGCTTTCTTTAGATAATCGGTTGGCAGATTTTTTTCCGGAGTATTTACCCAAACAGGCAGATTCTCGTTTGTCTGAGATAACTTTGAGAAATCTTCTCACTATGTCAAGTGGTTTTCATAAGCCTTATTTAATGGGAAAAGATAGAAGAGAAGGCATAGGAATGCCAGATTATATGGAATATATGATGTCACGTCCTATTGTTTGTGAGCCTGGAAGCAGATTCTTGTATTCTACAGCAGATAGTATTCTTGCTGGCAGGATGATTGAAAAAGCTGTGGGAATGAGATTGGGAGTGTATCTGTATGAGAGACTTTTTCGTAAATTAAACCAGGGATGGCCGCAATGGGAAAATGACCCTCAAGGGCACCCGATAGGCGGCGGTGGTATGCATATGACCCTTACAGATATGATGAAATTAGGTCAGCTATATTTAGCAGATGGAATCTGGAAAGGGGAACAGTTAATATCGCACAACTGGATACAAGAGGCAACAAAAAAGCAAATTGATACAGAAGGTGAACAGGATATCTGGAAGTGCGGATATGGATATCAATTTTGGATGTCTCCTTATCCAAAGGCGTACCGTGCAGATGGAGCTTATGGACAGATTACAACCGTTTTGCCAGAACAGAATCTGGTTGTAGCTGTCCAATGCCCAGAATACGGAGACTTTGAAAAAGTGAAACGAGCGCTTCACACAAAAATATTTTTGCCTATTATAAAGGATTAAAAAAGATAAGAAGGTAATGTATGAAGATATTAAAACCAGCAGTAGCAGGAACTTTAGAATCTAGTGACTGTCAGGTGACAGTAGAACCAGGCGGAGGGAAGATTGAGCTTCAAATTAAAAGTTCTGTCTTTCACCAATATGGCAAACAAATCCGCAATACAATTATGGAAACATTAGAAAAGTTAGACGTAAAAGATATAAAAATTGGGATTGTTGATAGAGGGGCCTTGGATTGTACGATTCGTGCCAGAGTAGAAGGAGCTGTGTACCGTTCTGTAGGAAAAACAGAGCAGCTTCCATGGGGAGGTGCAATTCAGTGATTCAAGCAGATAAGATGAGACTTCGCAGAACTATGATGTTTTTAAATGTTCAGAAGCCAGGACTTTTAAAAGATCCATATATTTACAGACCAGACTCTCTTATATTAGATTTGGAAGATGCAGTAGCGGAAAGTCAAAAAGATGTTGCCAGATTTTCATTGTTTCACGCATTAAGAACCATTGATTACAGAGGTTGTGAACGCATTGTCAGGATTAACGGATTAGATACGCCTTATTGGAAAGAGGATATTCGCTGTGCAGTAGCAGGAGGATGTGATGGGATTCGCATTCCAAAGACAGAGTGTGCACAGGATATTCATATTGTAGAGAGAGAAGTTAAGAAAGCAGAAGAAGAGTTTGGAAGACCAGAGGGAAACGTGCTGCTTATGGCAGCTATTGAGTCTGCCAAAGGAGTGATGCGGGCACTGGAAATATGTGAGGCATCAGAGCGTTTATTTGGCGTGGCCCTTTCTGGTGGTGATTATACGAAAGATTTGCAGACTCACATTACAGGCACAGGAATCGAATTGATGGGAGCCAGACAAAATCTAGTGATAGCCGCAAGAGCAGCAAAAGTACAATGTTTTGACACAGTTTATACTGATCTGGAGAACATGGAAGGATTTCGACAGGATGTGATGAATATCCACCTTATGGGATTTGATGGAAAGTCCATTATTAATCCCAGACAGATTTCTATGGTTCATGAAATTTTTACACCTTCACAAAAAGATATTCTTTTTGCAGAAAAGGTGGTAAGAGAAATTGAGGATAAAAAATCCAGGGGAATCGGTGTTTTTGTTGTAGATGGGAAAATGATAGATATTGCTTTCTATGATGGAGCAAAACGTACGATTGCATTGGCTAAAGCCTCTGGCGTATATAAGGGGGAGTTGTAACGTGCAAAATGCAGTGGGAAGAGAAATACCAGAAGATATTTTACAGCTTACGGGAAAAGAGGTTTTTCATGGAAATCAGTATTTTGATGGTTATGAATTTCAAAAAGCAGGTGCAAAAATTCAGAGTGTAAGTCATTCAGGTGGCAGTAAATTGGTGAAGAATCTGCGCGAAGCAATAAAAAAGTGTGGAATTAAAGATGGTATGACAATAAGTTTTCATCACCATTTTAGAGATGGCGATTATGTAGTGAATATGGTGATGGAAGAAATCCATAGTATGGGAATAAAAAATATTACAATCTGTGCAAGTTCTCTTGGCAAGGCACAGGATGGTTTGGTAAAATATATTGAAGATGGAACCATAACCAACATTCAATCCTCAGGAGTCCGTGGAGAAATCGGACGGGCTATTTCCAAAGGAAAGTTACAAGGATTAGCAATTATGCGTTCCCATGGCGGAAGGGTAAGAGCTATCGAGACGGGGGAAACACATATTGATATTGCGTTTATTGGTGCGCCTACTTGTGATGATTATGGAAACTGTAGAGGGATTGGAGGAAAATCAGACTGTGGAGTGCTGTCTTATGCTATGGTAGACGCGGACTATGCAGATAAAGTAGTGGCTATTACAGATTGTCTGGTGCCTTTTCCTAACTTCCCGGCACATATATCTATGACAAAGGTAGATTATGTAGTAGTAGCGGAGGCTATTGGAAACCCAGAAAAAATTGCTACTGGAGCAGCGAAACCCACAAAGGATATGAGAAAGCTTATGATGGCAGATTACTGTACAGAATTTGTTGTTCATACACCATATTTTAAAAATGGATTTTCTTATCAAACAGGCGTAGGAGGCGCCTCCATTGCATCTACAATTTCATTGTCAAAAATCATGAAAGAAAAAGGAATAAGAATGAGATTTGGCGTGGGAGGACTTACAAAGCCAATGTGTGATCTTTTGTTAAACAATCAAGTGGATGTTTTATTAGACACACAGGATTTTGATTTAGACGCTGTGGAGTCTGTAAAGGATGAACGCCATTTTACCATTAGTGCAGGAGAATATGCTAATCCGTTTAATAAAGGTGCAGTAGTAAATAAATTGGATTTTGTAATATTGGCAGCTTTGGAAGTGGATGTAAACTTTAATTGCAATGTGGTGGTTGGATCAGATGGGATTATTACAGGAGCCCAGGGAGGGCATCCGGATACCGCTGCAGGGGCAAAATGTACAATCGTAATTACCCCCTTGTTGCAAGGGCGTATTCCGGCTATCCGGACAGAAGTAACCACTGTAACAACACCAGGAGAATCCATAGATGTAGTAATTACGGATTATGGAATTGCTATTAATCCACGCAGGAAGGATTTGCAGGCTTGTATGGAACAAGTTGAACTACCATTTACCACAATTGAGGAGCTTCGAGATGTAGCTTATAAGATTGCAGGTATACCAGAACCAGTGGAATTTGAGGATAGGATTGTAGGAATTATCGAAAGTAGAGATGGAACGATTATGGATGTGGTTCGTCAAATTAAAACAGGAGAAGAATAAAACAAATGGAAAATCTTATACTATCCTTTAATGTAATCGCCCCATTATTTTTTCTCATGGTCATTGGTTATATACTGGTACATGGGACAAAACTGGCGGATAAAGAACTGTGCAGCAAGGCAAATGCTTTAGTGTTTAAGGTGTTTTTGTCCTGTATGCTGTTTAAAAACATTTATCAAAGTGATATTAAGACCCAGATGAAAGGAGAACTCTGCCTGTTTGCTGCAGGCAGTCTCCTTGTGCTGTTTTTGCTTTTGTGCTTTATTGTCCCAAGGATTGTAAAGCAGGAAAATCAGCAGGGAGTTGTTATCCAGGGGATTTTCCGCAGTAATTATGTGATTTTTGGCGTTGCTGTTGTAGAGAGTATGTATGGGTCGGAAAATACCGTAACAGCCGCGATTTTAAGCGCTATTTTAGTACCAATGTACAACCTGCTGGCAGTCATCGCGCTGTCTGTGTTTGGAGAAAAACGGGAGCATGACTGGAAAAAAGTCATTGGGAATATTGTGAAGAATCCATTGATTCTTGCGTCTGTTCTTGGGATTCTTTTCTCCTGTGCCGGTATCCGGCTTCCACAGGCGGTGGAAACAACGGTTAGCGATTTGGCAAAACTGGCAACGCCTATTGCCTTTCTGATACTTGGCGGGGATTTTGATTTTTCAAAGGTAAAAGGGAACTTAAAAACAGCGGGCTGGGTCATTTTTGTAAAAATGATTGCGCTGCCTGCGGTAATGATTCCCATTATTATCAGTATGGGGTATCGTAATGCAGAACTTTTGTCGGCTTTGCTGGCTTATCAGACACCGGTAGCAGTGTCCAGTTATATTATGGCTCAGCAGGCAGGGGCAGACGAACAGCTTGCGGGACAACTTGTGGTGTTTAGCTCCGCTGCATCAGTAGTTACGCTGTTTGTTACCATCTTTCTCCTGAGACAGCTTGGCTATCTTTTATAAATTGCAGGAAGTGAGCGCTCATTTCAGCAGAAACTTTCTCAAGAGCCTCCTGATATAGCTGTTCTCTATAAATACAGTGTTCAAAGTCACATTTGGCTTCTGGAATTGCCGAAAATGTTTTGTGATTTTCGCCCTGCTTCATTCTCAGAAAGAGGGTTCTTAAAAGATTAGAATTTTGGGTGTTGACTACATCCAGATAATATTCTACGCTTTCCCGGTTTCCCTTGGAAATAGCGGTTTCAAAAGCATGACGGATAGCCCGGTCCACACTGGAAGGTTTTGTGTTACGTTTTTTAGCAATGGCAGCATATAAAGAACAGATTTTGCCAGAGCTGTAGTAGGCATCTGTATCGAATAAATCCATGGCATCATGAATATAAGTAAAGCCCTTTACATTGGCTGGTATTCCTATTTCTAACAGTACGTCTACGATTTCGCTTCTCATTTGTTTTTTGTATCCTTTCTTTCTTGTACGTGTGTCACGTTACAACAATTATATGTCATTTTGCAACATATGTCAATGAGGAAATGTTGACACCGTGACTATAATGGAGTATAATAGGTAGGTATTGTGACATTAAAATGAGAGTGCTAAAAGGGGAATGACCATATTGAGAGACAGAATTAAAACCATCCGGAAGAATGCCGGAATGACACAACAGCAGTTTGCAGAAAAACTTGGTGTTTCCAGAAATACGATTGCAACCTATGAGACAAGTGTAAGGGTTCCGATTGATGCGATTATTATTTCTATGTGCAGGGAATTTGGAGTCCGGGAGGAGTGGCTTCGTACAGGAAAAGGCGCCATGTACCGGGAAACCACGCCGGATTTAGAATTATCGAAGTGGTTTGGACAAATATTAAAAGAAGAAGATACCTCTTTCAGAAAGAGATTTTTTCTGGCGCTTATCAGTTTAAAAGAAGAGGAATGGCGCTCTTTGGAACATCTTACAGGAATTCTGTTTTCTAAGTCTGATAACAAGTCTGAAAACAGGGAAAACTCTTGAAAATGCGTAAATTTGGCTTGACAAAGGCCTGCTTCTGTGATACGCTTGAACAGCGACAGTGGAAGTAGGTCTTTTTTTTGTGCCTAATTTGCCGCAGATGCGGTGGACTTATCACGAAAAGGAGGTCTTTGTCGCAGTAACAAGACGTTGCATAGAGGCAGTTACGTGAAGCTGCCGGCGATAAAAGACACATGGAGGTGGAGAAGTCGTGCGCGTAAGAATCACATTGGCATGTACAGAATGTAAACAGCGTAATTACAACATGACAAAAGAAAAGAAGAATCATCCAGAGCGTTTGGAGACAAAAAAATACTGTAAGTTCTGCAGAACTCATACAATGCACAAAGAAACCAAATAATTCGGTTTAAGAGGTGAATTTATGGAAGCAGAGAAAAAACAGAAAGCTCCAAAAAAAAGCTGGACTCAAGGACTTCAGGCTGAATTTAAGAAAATAATCTGGCCTGATAAGCAGACGTTAGTGAAACAGACGATTGCGGTAATCTCTATTACAGCAGTGTTAGGTGTGTTCATCGCTGTGATTGACAGCGGAATTTTGCAGCTGCTTAACTTATTAATTAAATAAGGACAAGGTGAATTACGATGTCAGAAGCAAATTGGTATGTTGTTCATACTTATTCAGGGTATGAAAACAAGGTAAAAGCCAACATTGATAAGACTATTGAAAACAGACACCTGGAGGACCAGATCCTAGAAGTCCGTGTACCTATGCAGGACGTGGTGGAGTTGAAGAACGGCGAGAAAAAGCAGGTTCAGAAGAAGATGTTCCCAGGATACGTTCTGATTCATATGGTAATGAATGACGACACATGGTATGTTGTAAGGAATACCCGTGGTGTTACAGGGTTTGTTGGCCCGGGTTCCAAGCCGGTTCCCCTTACGGAACAGGAAATCGAAGCACTTGGCATTTCTATGGTAAGAGATGTAGAGATTGACTTCGTGGAAGGCGACAGTGTTGTTGTTACAGGCGGTGTATGGAAAGATACTGTGGGCGTTGTTCAGAGTATTAATGAAGCAAAACAGATTGTAACAATCAATGTTGAGCTGTTTGGCCGCGAAACGCCAGTAGAAATAAGTTTCGCAGAAGTAAAGAGTCTTTCTTAAAAATTGAGAAAAGACCGGTAACAAGATGAAAGGGTCATAATGTCACATGGCTCGTGGGAGGGACATCCCCGCAATTACCACATAATAGGAGGTGCCGAAAATGGCAAAGAAAGTAACAGGTTATATTAAATTACAGATTCCTGCTGGAAAGGCAACACCAGCTCCACCGGTTGGTCCTGCTTTAGGTCAGCACGGAGTAAACATCGTACAGTTTACAAAAGAATTTAATGCAAAAACAGCAGACAAGGGAGATTTAATCATCCCTGTTGTTATTACAGTATATGCGGACAGAAGCTTCAGCTTCATCACAAAAACTCCGCCGGCAGCAGTTTTATTAAAGAAAGCTTGCAACATCAAATCTGGTTCAGGCGTTCCAAATAAAAATAAAGTTGCTACAATTTCCAAAGCTAAAATCCAGGAAATTGCAGAAATGAAAATGCCAGACTTAAATGCAGCATCCTTAGAAGCAGCTATGAGCATGATCGCCGGAACTGCAAGAAGTATGGGTATTAAAGTAGAAGAGTAAACTATCAACAAACGTGGGAGGGACATTCCCGCAATTACCACTAGGAGGTTATTTATATGAAACGCGGAAAAAAATACGCAGAGGCTGCAAAAGCAGTTGACCGTACAACTTTATATGATCCAGCAGAGGCAGTTTCTTTAGTAAAGAAGACAGCCGTAGCTAAATTTGACGAAACAATCGAAGCTCATATCAGAACAGGCTGTGATGGACGTCATGCAGAACAGCAGATTCGTGGTGCAGTTGTACTGCCACACGGAACAGGAAAAACTGTTCGTGTTTTAGTATTCGCTAAGAATGCAAAAGCTGACGAAGCTTTAGCAGCAGGTGCAGACTTCGTAGGAGCTGAGGAATTAATTCCAAAGATTCAGAACGAAGGATGGTTAGACTTTGACGTTGTTGTTGCTACACCAGATATGATGGGTGTTGTTGGACGTCTTGGTCGTGTTCTCGGACCAAAAGGCTTAATGCCAAACCCAAAAGCTGGTACAGTAACTATGGATGTTACAAAAGCTATCCAGGATATCAAAGCTGGTAAGATTGAATATCGTCTTGATAAAACAAACATCATTCACGTGCCAATCGGAAAAGCTTCTTTCACAGAGGAGCAGTTAGCGGACAACTTCCAGACGCTTATGGGAGCTATTAATAAGGCTAGACCAAGCGCATTAAAAGGTGTGTTCTTAAAGAGCGTATCTCTGGCTTCCACAATGGGACCAAGCGTAAAGGTTAACCCAATGAAAATAGCTCAGTAATAGATGAGAAAGTATAGAAGCGGGAACTTCTTTTGAGGTTTCCCGCTTTCTTTGTTTTCTGAAGGAAAGAGGTAGAAAACATGCGTATAGGCAGAAAAAGCCCCAAAAAAGAAAAAAGAGCAATGACGGTTTCTCTTTATGGAAACCTTCTTTTTGTGGTTTTGGAGCTGGTCATGGCAATCGTGACCAGTTCTCAGGCGGTGCTTTTGGATGCAGTATATGATGGAATTGAATTTTGTATGTTGCTGCCATCGGTTTTTCTGATTCCGCTGTTATACCAGCCCAGCAATGAAAAATATCCATTTGGGCATATGCAGCTGGAAACAGTCTTTGTGGTGGTAAAGGGTATTACCATGTCAGCAGTAACCATTGGAATGATTGCCAACAGTATGAATATTTTATTCCATGGCGGACATAGGGTTGCGTTTGGAGTGGTAGCCTGGTTTGAGTTGACGGGTATGGTCATTAGTATTTTTGTGGCCATTTATTTGAAATGTAAAAACCGGACTTTGAATTCTCCGATTATAGAGACAGAAATGCAGGGATGGAAGATTGACAGTGTGATTTCTATGGGAATGACATTGGCCTTTTTTCTCCCCATACTGGTTCCGTTTGAGTGGTTCCAGAAACTGACGCCTTATCTGGACTCTGCACTGGCTATTGTATTATCACTCATTATGCTTCCTGAGCCAATAGGCACTGTGGTATCAGGCATTCGTGATTTACTATTAATTTCACCGGATGAGGAAACCATACAGGAGATAAAAGAAGTTGTGGAGCCTGAGTTAAGGGAATGCAGATATTCGGAGTTGTATTTTGAGGTGGTAAAGACTGGGCGTAAACTGTGGATTAGCGCATATATTAAGCTGGAAAAGGATGAACTGTCAGTGCGGAGATTTCAGATGTATCAGAATCGCTGCATTGCGGCTTTGGCCCAGAAATATACAGATTTTTATTTTGAATTATTACCGGAGATTGATTTTGATGAAGAAGAAATCCGGCAACTTACAGAAAAGGTACGAGATACAGAGAAGGGAGTGGTGGAATGAATGAGGTTTTGCTGCTAATAGGAGTTGTAATAGTAATCTGTGTTTTGGCCGGACGTGTGACATCTAAACTGGCGTTTCCCTCCCTGTTATTTTTTATAGGTCTTGGGATGCTGTTTGGAGTGAATGGCATTGTGCGGATTTCATTTGATGATTATCAAATTACGGAAAAAATTTGTTCGGCAAGTCTGATTGTAATTATTTTTTACGGAGGATTTGGAACTAATGTGAAAGAGGCCAGACCGGTGGCAGCTGGGGCAATTTTACTTTCTACATTAGGAGTTGCTATGACTGCAGGGCTTGTGGGAGTATTTTCGCATTATGTTCTTGGGGTTCCCTGGTTGGAAAGTTTTCTTATTGGTTCTGTGATTTCCTCAACGGATGCAGCTTCTGTTTTTAATGTCTTGCGTTCTAAAAAGCTGGATTTAAAATATCATACAGCATCTCTGCTGGAATTAGAATCTGGATCAAATGATCCGGTGTCTTATATGCTCACCTTTCTGTGTATTGCTCTTCTTGCAGGAGAGGATGTTTTTCTCCCGGTAATGTTATTGAAGCAAATCGGAATTGGACTTTTGTGCGGATTGGTTATGGGAGAAGTGGCAATCAGGATGCTGCATCGTTTCTCCTTTACTATAGATGAGGGGAGAACCATTCTTACAGTGGCTGTTATGATTTTGAGCTATGCAATTCCGCAGATTTTAGGAGGGAATGGATATCTTGCTGTTTACATTTGTGGTATTCTTATGGGAAATTCACGTTTTCCAAAAAAGCGTGAGTTGGTACACTTCTTTGATGCTATCACAGGGATTTCGCAGATGATGATTTTCTTTTTGTTGGGACTTTTGGTGACTCCTGTCATGTTGCCCAGGGTTTTCGTGCCGGCGCTGCTGATTATGCTGTTTATGACATTTTTTGCGAGACCGTTGGCGGTTGTGGTTTCTCTTCTTCCCTTTGGCGCATGCTGGAAACAGATTGGTGTGGTTTCCTGGGCAGGGCTTAGAGGGGCGGCTTCTATTGTGTTTGCGATTATGGCGGTTCTTGGAGAGGTTTCTTTATCCTATGATTTGTTTAATCTGGTGTTTTGTATTGTTCTTCTTTCCATTACTTTTCAGGGAACTTTGCTACCGGCAGTATCAAGAAAGCTGCATATGCTGGACCAGAACGCAGATGTACGAAGAACCTTTAATGACTATGCAGAAGAAAGCAGTATTCATTTTGTGAAAACCAAGATAAGAGAAAATCACATTTTTTGCAATCGCTATATAAAGGATATTCTGCTTCCGTCAGATATGCTTATTGTAATGGTGCTTAGACAGGAAGAAAAAATAGTGCCAAATGGCAATACGTTATTAAGGTGTGGTGATTTACTGATTCTTGCGGCGCCTGAATTTTTTGACGGTGATAATCTTATGCTTCATGAAAAGGTTATTTTTAAAGGGGATAAATGGGCTGGGAAATGTCTGCAGGAGATTCAGATGCCAAAAACAAATCTGGTAGTCTCTATACAGCGTGGGAACAGGACTATGATACCTACAGGGCAAACAGTTATTTGCGAAGATGATACTTTAATTATTGCAAAATTTTGATAATAAGATATAGATGGGGAAGAACTGCCCGAAAATCAGTGTCCAATTATAAGGCCGTTGATTTTCGGGCAGTTTTGCGCTTGTTTTGAGAATATTTTTTATAAAAGAAAAATATTATATCTAATTTTTAATGGGTAAAAGGGAAAAAGGATTATAAAGTATAATTATATAAAAGAAAGGAAAAACTTTTGAGATTCCTATAAAACAGGTAAAAATATACAAAAATATAGGTGAAATATTGGAAAAAAGAGCAATATGCATGCAAGACATAATTGTATATAATAGTTACAAAAAATAATTTATAAAATATGAGGAAAAGAAAGGAAAAATCGTGTTCAGGAAAAGAAAATATTTGATGGCAATGATTCTGATATGCCTTTTTGCACTGGCGGGCATTATTTATTTTGCAAAAACCCAGGAGGAGAAACCACCACTTCTTGTAGACGGAAAGCCTGTAACACGGGAAGAACTGGATTTTTATAATGGAGATAAAGAGAGAGCTGTCAGAGGAAAGATAATATGGAACTGGGCAGAAGAGGAAGGCATTGTAGATGAATTTTCTTATGATACTTTTTTAAAAGCGCTGAAAGCAGAGAACCAGAAGCGGAAAGAACTTGATGAAAAAGGAGAGCCGGTATATGGACCAGTGGAATTTACTCCTATGCAATATTACAAGAGATTAATTGGGGAATGTGAACAGGAGTTGAAAAACAGAAAAATGGAGGAGATTTCAGAGGAAGAACTGGTTTCTTTTTATGAAAGTCATCAGGAGAATTACAGGCAGGTAGATTCTTTTACCGCGGATTATACGGTTTGGCAGGAGGGCAGAATTACCTATCAGGAAACATTGGAACTTAATGATAGTAATGTACGTGCCATGACAGAAGCGGACGAAGAACTTGCAAATAAACTTTTGCAGTTGGAGGAAGGAGGACAGACAACTTGGAACAGTGACAGCGGAGAAACAAAGCAGCTCATTTGCACGAAACGGGAGCCGGGTGGATATTTGCCTTATGAAGAGGTTTCCGGAGCAGTGTTAGAGCAGTGTACTGCAGATGAATTTGAGAAGGAATTAAGTAAAAAAATTGCAGAGTCTGAAGTTCGGGACTTTCGATGAGGAGGAAATGAATGAAACATATAGCAAAAAAGATTTCATGTATTGCATTGACTGCAGCGCTTCTGGCAGGAGGTATGCCGGTACAGGTACTGGCAGATAGTCCAAAAACGCAGCAGGAGCAGCTGGGAGAGGTGCTGCCACAAGAAGTATTGCCGGAAGAGATACAGCCGGAGACTCCTGAGCAGGAAGGCACTGGCAGTGTGCTTCCGGATGGGGAATCCCAGATGCAGGAAGAAACGCACAAGCCACAGGAACCACCACAAGAAGTGCCGCAGGAACAACCACAGGAACAACCACAGGAACAGACAGAAGAAGCGCCACAGGAACCAGCGGAAGAAGAGACTGCAGAACCGGAAGAACCGGGACGGCAGGTGCCTCAGGCAGGTACGCGCGTGCTGCTGGAGGATGATTTTCAGGATGCCGGCGGATGGAAGGTAAATAAGCCTGACGCAGTGAAAATAGGCGGCGGACAGGCGGTGATTAAAGGTGCTGGTCCTAACAATGCCATGATATCCAATGGAATGATTGCAGCGCAGAACTTTTTGATTCAGACAGATTTGGTAATCGGATCCGGAAATACAAACTGTAATGCGAAAATTGGATTTAAGGCAGAGGACGGTTTTGAAGGACAAAGATTGCAGCTTCGCTTTGACTTTCCACATAACAAGGTGTTTCTGGAGAGAGTAACAGGAAATACAGTAAATACTGGGTATGGGGAAGCAGAAGTAACAGTTTCAGAGGGAACACATAAGCTGACAGTAGAAGTTCAGGACAATACTATTACAGCATGGCTGGATGAACAGGAAATTATTACAGCTACCCATGATGAAATAGGAAAAATGGAAAAAGGAAAACTGCTTTTTGCAGGTCAGTATCCGGCACAGGATTTTGCAGTGGCAAACTTACGTGTTACCACCAATGAACAGCCAAGTGGGAAAGAATGTAAGGTTACACTGGAAACTTACACGGACGGAGTTTTGGATGCAGAGCACAAGGGCGGTACTTTGACTGCAGACAAGCTTTCCGGATATAGCGGAGATTATGTAACCTTAACGCCAAAGGCAAACCACGGATATGTGTTTGAGAAATACGAAACCAGTACCGACAATTTAGTTCCTATTGAAAACAACAGGTTTCAGTTAAATGAAAAATTTCCGAATATAACAGTAAGGGCATATTTTAAAACAAGAGTTCCCGGAAAAGATGAATTATTCTTTGAAGATTTTGGCGGGGATTTAGGAACACAGCCAGATGGTATCCGCACACAGGATGGAGAACTGGTGGTAGAGGTTGCCGATGGAAGTTCCAGCAATGCCTATAAACCAGAGGTGGACTGGACTAAGATTAGCGGAAATAAAGGCTATCGTATTTCTGCAGATGCCAGAAGAATGACAGGTGAATCCGGAACCATACAGATTGCTTTTCGTGGTGGAGAGAGCTTTGATTCCCGTTATGTAGTTGCAATTAATTCACAGGGAAGCGCTATGCTGCGAAAATTGCACAATGGCAAAAATGAAGAATTGAAAAAAAGCGGCTTTCAAATGACAGATAAATTTGCTCATGTTGTCATTGAAGTAAAAGGCTCAGAAATGAAACTTTTCATAGACAACAAAGAAATGTTCAGCTATACCGATAATGGGAACTGGTCAGAAATGCAGCCGGCAGTACAATTAATTAATATGACAGCAGGCGCTCCGGCAGCTTTTGATAATCTTCTGGTAGAGCAGATTTGTGAGAAAAAACCAGTTGGGGTTGTTTCTATATTTGAAGGAAAAGAAGACAAGGAACATAAGACAGGAACAGCTACCAGTGATGTAACAGAGGCAGAGGAAGGGCAAAAAGTGACCCTGACTGCAACAGCAAAGGCAGGATACCGCTTAAAAGAGTATCAGATAGAAAATGTTGAAGTAAAAGACGGAACCTTTGTGATGCCGGCAGGAGATTTTGAAAAACTGGTGGTAAAGGCTGTTTTTGAAACAGATAAGGTAAGAGAGGGAAAAACCTTTTACGTGGATTCTGAAAATGGAGACAATGACGCAGAAGGAACCTCAGAAAAAACTGCCTGGAAGACTTTGGATAAAGTGAAAGAGTACGGAACCTTTGTGCCGGGAGATAAAATTCTTTTGAAGCGGGGAAGTGTGTTCACAGGACAGCAGCTTGCCTTTCAGGGAATGGGAGCAAAAGGAAATCCTATTGAAGTCAGTGCTTATGGAAAAGGAGCGCTTCCAAGACTGGAAGGAAACGGTGAGGTAGAAAACGTAGTATCACTTTATAACCAGGAATATGTAGAAATTCGGAATCTGGAGATTACCAACCTGGATACCCAGTACAACACGAAATTTGGGCTGAATGAAAGCAATAATACAAAAAAAGCCCTGCGGGCAGTTAATGTGTCTATCCGTAACTTTGGAACAGCCTCCGGAATTGCTATTGAAGATTGCTATATCCATGACATTAATGGAAACATTAATTTAAAGTGGAATGGCGGTGTATTCTTTGATGTAAAGGCGGACATTCAGAATGGACAGTTGACAGGTGTGCCAAGTAAATATGACAACATCAGTATTTCCGGCTGTACTTTTGAACGGGTAGACCGTTCTGCCATTAAGCTGGTAAGCTCCCAGTGGTGTAACCAGTGGGAAAAGAATGATCCGGGCGTGCCGGTTCACTGGTATCCATCTACCAATGTGGTAGTAGAAGGAAACTATATGGAATATATTGGCGGAGATGGTATTACTGTCCGCGATACAGACGGAGCTTTGATTGAACACAATCTTGCAAAAGACTGTCGTTTCCAGAATACAGGATATAATGTAGGAATCTGGCCCTTTGAGGCGGCAAATACAGTGCTGCAGTACAATGAGGCTTATGAAACCCACGGAACAACAGATGGACAGGGACTTGACTGCGATCATGCCTCTTCCAATTCTGTTATGCAGTATAACTATAGTCATAACAATGAAGGCGGTTTCATGCTGATTATGGGCGGCTATCCACATACAGGAGCAACAGTCCGCTACAATATCAGCCAGAATGACAGGGATAAAACCTTTGAATTTGCACAGGGGCTTCCTAAAGGAACTATGATTTATAACAATACCATTTATTCAGACCAGGTTTTAGACAAAGGTGTATTTTTCCTGTCTAATACAGGAGCCGGTGTAGGCGTAAATGATGGATTTGCATTTAACAATGTGTTTAGCTATCCTCAGGGACAGAAAGCCTATGGCGGTGATGCCAAGGGAGCTGGTTTGGTTCAGGAACACATGAAAATTTATAACAATGCCTATACAGGAGGTATGAGCGCTTTTGAGGCAGATGCCAAGCCTTTGCAGGCAGATGATTTGGGAATCGCAGATTTAGGAAGCGCTCCGGAAGCCCATGAAGGCAAAGATGCTGTAACAGGAAGCTCAGGATTGCTGGACGGTTATAAATTACAGGAAGATTCCGTACTCATTGATAAAGGGCTTACTGTAGATGAGGCATGGAAGCATTTTGGCGGAAACAAACTGGTAGATGGCAGAAATCATTCTCCAAGGGAGCTTTTTGAAGAAGCAAAGGCACAGAACTATGCAAGTATTGACTGCATTATGGGCAATAATTTCCCACAGGTAGCAGGCGTAACCTATGACCAGGACTTCTTCGGAGGAAGCCTTGCAAAAGGAAAACCGGATATTGGAGCGGCTGAGTATCAGAGCAAGGAGCCAGAAAAACCAGAACCACCGCAGACTGTGCTGTTAGAAGGTATATCCATTCAGAAAGCACCGGAAAAGACAACCTATACAGAAGGAGAGACTTTCAATCCAAAAGGAATGGAAGTAGAGGCCAAATTCAGTGATGGAACCACAAAGGATGTAACCGGAGAAATCAGCTACAGTGAGGAACCGCTAAAAGCAGGTGATAAAGAAATTATTATCAGCTATACATATGAGGGCATTACCAAAGAGGCTGCTCAGGGGATTACTGTAAAAACAAAGGAAGAGCCGCAGCCGCCAACACCTGAAGAACCTGAAAAGCCACAGCAACCAGAAAATCCGGATGCTTCAGGCTGGGAAATAGAAGCTGTAGAAATCGTACCGGAGAAGGCAGAAGTAAAAGCTGGGGAATCAAAACAGTTTACAGTTGAGGTGAAGGGAAAAGGAGAATTTTCCAAAGAAGTTTCCTGGGAGCTTGTAGGAAAACATCATGAAGATACCTATATAGATGAAAAGGGAACTTTATATGTCAGCAAGGCAGAAACAGCAGGAGAAGTGAAGGTAAAAGTGGTTTCTAAAGCAGATGCAAAGAAATCCGATGAAGCAGTAGTAAAAATTAAAAAGGCACAGACACAGGTGCCGGGAACAAATGTAAATAATAATGGCAACAATACCACAACAGGAAAACCAGCGGGGAACCAGGGTGTCCAGACTGGAGATGAAAGTCATGTGGTGATGCTTCTGGGGCTGCTTGCAGTGTCAGGAGGAGTGCTGCTGATTTGTAAGAGGAAAAGGCAGTAAGAAAGTGGTGCTGGGAGAAATTCTCAGCACCTTTTCCTATGAAAGGGTCATGAATCATATTCTAAAGTTTGATTTCGGAATTCGCTAGGCTGAACTCCAGTATAAGATTTAAATGCTCTGCTAAAATAAAATCCGTCTTTGTATCCAACCAGCTCTCCTATTTTTTGTATTTCTATTTCCTTATTTTCCTGAAGAAGACGTTTTGCCTCATTCATTCGTAGGCGTATAAGATACTTAGAAGGAGTTTCGCCTGAATACTTTTTGAAAATCTTTCCCAGATATTCCTGGGTAAATCCGAATTTTTGAGCCAACGCTCCGAAGGAAATATCTTCTGTATAGTGTTCTTTAAGATATTTTTCCAGAAGCTCACAAATATTTTTTTGATCTAAACGCCCGGAATCAGTGCGCAAAGCATGAAGCTGTCCTGTTTCAGACTGCATAGAAGTCAGGACTTTGGTCAAGGATTCGGATAATGTTTCCAATGTTACGGGTTTTAATAAATAATCCTTTACTTGAAATTTAATTGCAGACTGAGCATAGGAAAAATCGTCATATCCGCTTAAAATAATAACCTTAATATGGGGATGGTTTTTATTAAGATATTTTGCTAATTCGAGTCCATCATATTGTGGCATACGGATATCGGTAATCACCAGATTGGGACAGTTTTTTTCGATTAAGTTCCTGGCATCCAAACCATTAGAAGCTTCTCCCGCAAGAGTAAATGGGAGGTTTAGAGATTCGATCTTTTTTATGAGATTTTTTCTTATTAAATGTTCATCTTCTACAACAATGTATTTATAATTTTGGGTGTTCATGGTAATAATCCTCTCTTGAGTAATAAATAGGTCCACCTACAATGAAAATAGTCCGACCTGGATAAGCATTTTCGATTTTAAAGATTGCTTTTTCTCCATAGAGTAATTTTAATCGGAGATATACGTTTTTTAATCCCATACCGCCAATTTTCATGGATTTTAATTCTTCGTTCATGTCAAGGTTTTCATATAGATTCATCAATTTTTGTTTCTTTTCATTGCTCATGGTTCCTCCATTATCTTCTATTTCCAGAAGCCATAGTTGATTTTGGGTATAGGAGCGAATGGTTAAAAGCCATGGTGGGCTGGTACAAAAAGCATATTTAAAAGCATTTTCTATAATTGGTTGAATTAGAAGTTTAGGAATAAAGAAGGATTCGGTTTCCTGGGAGATAGAAATTTTGTATTCCAATTCATCTCCAAAACGAAACTTCATACACTTCAAATACTGTTCTGTATAAAAAATTTCCCTTTCTAAAGGCACAATCATTTCCTGACCAGAGGAAATATATCGAAAATAATCGCAGAGAGCACCACAGAGTTTCACAATATCTTCATTCATATCTTCTTCGGCCATGATACTGATATTTGTGAGGCTGTTATAAAGAAAATGAGGGTTAATCAGCGATTGTGTAGCCTGGAGTTTTGCCCTGGTTTCTTCTGAACGAGAAAGCAAAACTTCCTGGGAAGTAGCACGGAGTTTTTCGTACATATTTCTTATGGAGTCACATAGGATGGAGAGCTCTGTAATATTGCTGCTTGCAGAAGTAAGGTTTACTTTTTCTTCGGATAAAACACGATTAATAGTAATCTTTCCGGTTGCTCTTGTAAGTTTTTCAAGAGGTTTCGTAAGCTTTTGGGAGATATAAAAGCATATTATCATGGTTAATATAATGGAAAATCCACCAATTATGATAACCATGGTACGATAATTGAGCAATGGAAGATAGACGGATTGCTGAGTCCTTGTTACGATTACGGCCCAATCATATTCATCAAGAGTATTATAGGTAAAGAGAACGGAGTTTCCGTCTTTTGTGGTTATAAACTGTCCATTATTGGTGGATAGCTTATTACGATTGATTTCTGCATAATAATTTTCAGAGCTTGACTCTGCATAAGGATAGACCTTTTCGTGTCTGGAGTTATAGACGGTTACCTTAATGTCTGGATTTGAGTGTTCCATTTGTGAAACAAGAGAGAAAATAGTATCACAATCCTGAACTACTTCTACAATACCTTCAGGTTTTCCGGCTGTATCTAAAAACATTCGGATTAAAGATATAAACTTATGGTTTTTGCTGCCTTCTTTACTTGGTAAATTTTTGTTGTAAAAAGGCATTGTGAAATACTTATGACCATTTAAATTCATAACTTCTTTGTACCAATCCATGGCTTCTAAATCTACCTTTGAAGTTCGCATCCAATATCCGGTTTCAACACAGGAACCATCCATGGTATAGAGCTTGATCTCGGATGCAGACTGATAGGCGCCAATGATGGCTGTTACAATTTCCTGTATAGAGGTAGCTTTTTCTCTGGAAGCAACTAATGCATCTGGATTTGTACCTGTTTGACGGTACATACGGGAAAACTCCTTGAAATTACTCTTAATAGCATTAGAATATACAATGCTCATGGAGATAGTAGACATATTATCTAGCTGTGTAGTAACGGCATTGGACAGAGAGGTGCACAAATTTTCTGAATCTTTTGTTGCTTCTGCTATGGTATTGTTTTTGTAATGGGTATAAGTAAAAGTGAAGAAGATTCCCAAAAGAACCAAAATGAATAAGCCATAAATAACGAACAGATACATCTTTTGAGAATACTGTTTTGGCGATTTTGCCATTATCACACCTCCTTTTTGATATATAGATTATAAATGATGGTTCAAAAAAATGCAAATTAGAGTTCATTTTTGTCTATTTTGTGAATATAAGGTTTGTGGTATTATGTATTTACACCAAAGGAAACTTGTTTTATCGATAAAATATAGACGGAATTTCTAAAAGAACAAACGAATAGGAGTGAAATCATGAAAAAGAATATAGTGAAAGTGTTAGGATTATCTCTTGCGGCAATTATGGCGGCTGGTTCTTTGGCTGGTTGTGGTTCTGATAGCGGAAAGGAAGAAGGTAAGGATGGAAAGAAATCGGTTACTCTGACTTTTGGCAGCCACCAGAGTGGTCTTCCTACTACAGGAGTGGTACAGGACTTAGCAAAAGAATTTGAAGAAGAGACAGGCATTAAAATCGACTTTCAGGTATCTCCAGATGCTCAGTGGAGAGATTTGATTAAAGTAAAACTGGATTCTGGTGAGGCACCTGATATTATTTGTGCAGATACACCTATTAATTTAGCATCAAGTTTACACATGGATCAGTATTGTGTGGACTTATCTGATGAGGAATGGGTAGGAAGGATGGAAGAAAGTGCAAAGTCAGCAGTTAGTGTGGACGACAAGACATATGGCATTACTTTCCCAGGTGCTAAAATGTATTTTTATCTCTATAATAAAGATATTTTTGAAGAGTTAAATCTGGAAGTACCTACTACATATAATGAATTTAAAGATGTGTGTCAGACAATTTTAGATGCGGGTATCACACCGATCTATGAAGCTACCACAAATGGATGGCATCAGGTACTGCCTCTGTTTGAAACAGGCGGATTATGGCTGGCTGATGATCCGGAAATCTATGATAAATTAAATGCTAATGAAATAGATTTAGATGAGATTCCTCATTTACTTACTATTATTGAACAACTTCAGGAATGCGCAGAAGCAGGATACTTTGGTACAGACTATTTAAGCAATGCATGGGAAAATGCAAAAGAAGCTATAGCAACAGAGAAATGTGCCATGACTGTGGCAGAACTTGGATTCAGAGGGGAAGTAGAAGCAGATTATCCAGATTTTAAAGCGACAGAGAAGTTAGGCGCATTTGTTATGCCTTGGGGTGATAATAAAGCGATTGGTGTAAATCCTGCAAGTAATGCTTACTTTATTAACAAGGAAAGCGAACATATAGACGAAGCAAAGCAGTTTTTTGAGTTTCTTGCAAGACCGGAGAACCTTCAGAAGCGTTTAGAAGGTCAGACTAATTTAAGCGCACTCTGCTGGCCAGAAATTGAAAGCAAATATTCTGAGGAAGACCAGGCTATGCTGGATTCTCTGGAAAAAGCAAATGTTGTGCAGACATCTGTAAACTACATTGATAGCCAGTGGATGGATATTGGTAAAGATTTAGAGGCAATGTATACAGGAGCATCTACACCGGAGGATGTATTAAAGACTATTATGGACCGCCGAACAGAACAGGCAGAATTACAGAAGGATCCGGGTTGGACAAAGTAAAGATATAATCTGGATAGTGAAGTAGAGAGGTGTCCAAGGCAAAATGCTTTTGAGACACCTTCTTTATTTTGAGAGAATCGGTTTCAAACTGGTATTCAGGAGGTTAAAGACTATGAATAGAAAGAAGTTATACCCATGGTATTTTGCGGCAGGAGCAGCGTTAGTATATTTTCTCCTGTGCTTTTTACCTGGAATTTTAGGAATTGGATATTCTTTTACAGATTGGAATAATTTTACAAATGAAGTTAATTTTGTGGGGCTTGATAATTATAAACAGATTTTTGAAGGGAATTCAGAGTATGTTAAATATATTATAAATACAGTGGTATTTACCATTGTTACTACTGTAGCTAAAACCGTAGTTGGTCTGGCTTTGGCATTGCTTTTAACGCAAAAGTTTATCAAGTGTAAGAATTTTCAGAGGATGATTATCTTTTCACCTCAAGTTATGTCTTATCTGGTGGTTGGTCTTGTGTTTAAAAGTATGCTCCATCCTACAACTGGATTTTTAAACAATTTTCTGAGAAGTATTGGTTTGGATGGATTAGCAGAAAACTGGCTTACAGATTTGCAATTGGTGTTTCCTACCGTTATGGCAGTAGATACCTGGAAAGGCATGGGATACATTATGGTGGTTGTTATAGCTGGGTTGCTTTCTATATCGCCTGAATATTATGAGGCGGCCAGCATTGATGGCGCCACTTTCTTTCAGAAGCTTAGATGTATTACATTACCATTGCTAAAGCCGGTGTTGGTGAATGTAACCGTATTAAATGTAACTTATGGACTCCGCGTGTTTGATATGATTTATTCTCTGACTAATGGAGGCCCTGGAAATGCAACAGGAGTTATTAATACTGCAGTATACAAGGAATTTTCAAAAGGAAATCTGGCAATGGGAACCACCTTATCCAGTGTTCTGTTTTTCGTAATGCTAGCTCTATTGTATTTTATTATTAAATCTATGGAAAATAAGGAGGTTGAGGCATAATGGGCAAAACAGGAAAAATGATAGGGCACATTATAGGTAATATTGTGGCCGCCTTTATAAGTCTGATTGTAATCATACCTCTGGTGGTATTGTTTTTGAACTCTTTTAAAACATCTGCGGAAGCAAATAAAATGACTCTTTCTCTTCCCGCAGAGTGGATGTTTGAAAATTATGCTACGGTTATTGAACAGGGAAAGTTGGTTTCTTCCTTTTTTAACGGGCTTCTTTATGCAACCTGCAGTGTAGTGGTTGTGGTTATTCTGGTTTCAGCAGCATCTTTTGTAATATCCAGAAACCAGAAGGGTGTTAATAAGTTTTTATATTACTTTATCATCTCTGGTATTGCAATGCCTATTAATAATGTTGCTTTGATGAAGGTTATGCAGGCATTCCATTTGGTTAATACAAGAATCGGAATCATTCTTTTATATGCTGCGATTAACATTCCTCTTAGTTTGTTTCTGGCATATGGTTTTGTGAGTACCATTCCAAGGGAAATTGATGAGGCGGCAGTTTTAGACGGATGTACACCAATACAGTTGTTTGTGAAAGTTATAGCGCCATTATTAAAGCCTATTATTTCCACATTATTTGTGCTTGATTTTATGGCTGTATGGAATGACTTTACAATGCCTTTATATTATTTAAATAATTCAAAACAGTGGCCTATGACATTGGCGGTATACAATTTCTTTGGAGCATTTGAAAATTCGTGGAACTTAGTGGCAGCAGATATTATGTTGACATTACTTCCAGTATTAGTGGTATTCATTCTTGGCCAGAAGTATATTGTAGGCGGTGTGGCGGCTGGTTCCGTAAAAGGCTGATAGAAAGGAGAATTTGTTTTATGAAATTTACAGATGGATATTGGTGCATAAAAAAGGAAATGACACCACTTTATGCAGTGGAATATTCTTCAAGTAGAAGAGAAGGAAATGATTTGGTGATTTATGCTCCTGGAAAACATATTTCAAGTAGAGGAGATATTTTAAACCTGGGAATGTTGACCATTCGTCTTTCCAGTCCCATGGAAGATGTAATAAAGGTATCAGTAATGCATTTTGAAGGAACTGCTTATAATGGACCTTTTGCAGAAGTAAAAGAGACATCTCCGGAAGTTCTAATAGAGGAGACGGAGGATTTTATTATTTATCAAACAGGAAAAACCAAGGCGGTAATTGATAAACGTCCAAATTCCTGGGGGGTTCGATTCCTGGAGGGCGACAGGGAACTGACCAATACCGGTTTCAGAAATATGGCGCATATTTTGAATCATGAGACAGGAAAAGCCTATACGGTAGAGGCTCTTGCTATTGATGTAGATGAGTATATCTACGGTCTTGGAGAACGTTTTACACCGTTTGTTAAAAATGGCCAGGTTGTAGAGATGTGGAATGAAGACGGTGGTACAGCAAGTGAAATTGCTTATAAAAATATTCCATTTTATATTACAAATAAAGGCTATGGAGTGCTTTTGGATGATGAAGGTGATGCGTCCTATGAAATAGCAAGTGAAAAGGTAGAGAGAATTCAGTTTTCAGTAGAAGGACAGCGTCTGAATTATTATGTGATTAATGGAGGTACACCAAAAGGAACCATTGAAAAATATACGGAATTAACTGGAAAACCGGCGCTTCCACCTGCATGGTCCTTTGGTTTGTGGCTGACCACTTCTTTTACTACAAATTATGATGAAGAGACCACAAGCAGTTTTATTCAAGGCATGGCAGATCGAGATATTCCTTTGCATGTGTTCCATTTTGACTGTTATTGGATGGAAGCATATGAATGGTGTAACTTTACGTGGGATCCAAAGACTTTCCCGGATCCCAAAGGTATGCTGCAGAGATATCATGAAAAAGGATTAAAAATCTGTGTTTGGATAAATCCATATATTGGACAGAAATCTCCTCTTTTCAGAGAAGGAATGGAGCATGGATATTTAATTAAGAAAAGCAATGGTGATGTATGGCAGACGGATATGTGGCAGGCAGGAATGGGTCTGGTGGATTTCACAAATCCCAAGGCAGTGGTATGGTATCAGGAAAAATTAAAAACATTGCTGGATATGGGCGTGGATTGCTTTAAAACAGATTTTGGTGAGAGAATCCCTGTAAAGGATATTGTATATTTTAATGGTTCTGATCCAGTTAAGATGCACAATTATTATACCTATCTTTATAATAAGGCAGTTTTTGATTTGCTGGTGCGAGAAAGAGGAGAAGGCGAGGCTGTACTCTTTGCCCGGTCTGCAACTGTGGGAGGTCAGAAATTCCCTGCACACTGGGGCGGTGATTGTTCTGCCAGCTATCCATCCATGGCGGAAACCTTGAGAAGCGGACTTTCTTTAGCGTGTGCAGGTTTTGGATTTTGGAGTCATGATATCAGTGGTTTTGAAAATACAGCTCCTGCAGATATTTATAAAAGATGGTGCCAATTTGGTCTGCTGAGTTCTCATAGCCGCCTTCATGGTTCTTCTTCCTATCGTGTGCCATGGCTGTTTGATGATGAGGCATGTGATGTTCTGCGCAAATTTGTAAAGTTAAAATGTAGATTAATGCCTTATTTATATCAGCAGGCGGTTGTTACTCATGAAAAAGGAATTCCTATGATGCGCCCGATGTTTGTGGAATTTCCGGAAGACAGAACATGCGAAACTTTGGACAAACAGTATATGTTAGGTGATGCGCTGCTTGTTGCGCCAATTTTTAAAGAGTCCGGAGAAGTGGAATATTATCTTCCAAATGGAAAATGGTATAATCTTCTTCTTAACAAGACAGTGGAAGGTGGAAAATGGCATAAAGAAACCTACGATTATTTTTCAATGCCATTGTTGGCCAGAGCAAATACGATTTTACCTATTGGCAGCAATGAGCGGAGTCCAGAGTATGACTATACAGATGATACAACGGTTTGTCTTATATGCTTTGAAGATGGGTGCGAGAGTGTATGCACAATTCCTGATTTGAAAGGAAATCCTTCAGTTCTTGTCCATGCTAAAAGAGAAGGAAATGTAATGAATGTCTGGACAGAGGGGGAAAAGGTCGGCTTCAAGTATCAGATTCTGGGAGACGAAGAGTTAGAAATAGTTACGCTATAAAAAATTCAAGGGGCTGCGTGAAAACAGCTCCTTTATTGTGTCTTTAGTAAGTGTTCTTTACTAGGGGTGTTTAGTACATAACTGCGAGAAAATCTTTAAAAGCTGGTAGAATGGTGGTATTCTAAAAACAAATTAAAAATTCACATAAGATTACAATAAGGAGAAATATGGCATGAAGTTAGTGACATTTAACATACGTTGTGATTACGGACAGGATGGAGAGAATTGCTTTCAGTTTAGAAAATCATTTATTAAGCAAAAAATATTATATGAAAAGCCGGATGTAATCTGTTTTCAGGAGGTTCTGCCTCATGTCGCGGTGTGGCTCAAGGAAGAATTAGAGGATTATTATGTGGTCGGATGTGGCAGAAGCAAAGAATTGGACAATGAACAGATGTCTGTTGCTTATAGGAAAGAAAAATGGAACCTTATTTCCATGGACACGTTCTGGCTATCAGAAACTCCATTTGTGCCGGGGAGCAGGTGTCGGGAGCAGTCTGAATGTCCAAGAGTTTGTACGGAGGTAGTGTTAGAGGATTTACAGGAGAAGAAAGTTTTTCGGCTTATGAATGTGCACTTGGATCACCTGGGAGCAGAAGCCAGGAGACTGGGGGTGAATCAAATATTGAAAAAGGCAGAAGGAGAACTTTTGCTTCCAGATATTCCGGTGATTCTGGCAGGAGATTTTAATGCGGAGCCAGGTGCATGGGAAATCCAGAAAATAGAAAGAGAATCAGATTATGTAAATCTTACAAAGGGAATTGGAGTGACCTTTCATGGCTTTTTGCCGGAAGAAGTAGAAGAATCTATTGACTATGTGTATCTTCATAACTCTGAAAAGGAAAATGTAGAAAAATTAAAATGTACCACAGTGGAAAAATGGGAAGATAAGGAAGGAAATGTGTGGCTGTCAGATCATTATCCAGTGTGTGTGAACCTTGAATGGTGTTAATAAATTTGACAATAGAAGAGATATAGGATTCCCCTGTTCATTTATTTAGTGAATTTTTACTGAATCAGTAAGATGTTCTTAAGAGCAAGAGTTTTATGACACCCAATGCCTTAGATGGCATTGGGACAGATGTGCCTCGGCAGTACAGAGTTACTACCGACTTTATTCTTGTTTTTCTTTTGTTTGCAAATACTTCTCTGCATCTTTCACAAAGTTTTGCATCGAATCTGCTTTTGCGGCCAGTTTAAATAGAAACTTCAAATCTCCAAGTTCCTCCAGAGCTTCCATTTTGTCGCGAAGCCTGTTTGGTATTTCTCCTAAATCTTCCAGGAGTTCAAAAACATCTTCCCGGGTTGCTTCTATTCTCCCCTCCAGTCTGCCTTCAAGCCGACCTTCTTGTTTTTCTTCCCGTAGCATTTCTTCAAAAATCATATAGCGCTCTCCCATCTCGCGGTCTGTTTTGATGTTGTGAATGGTCTCCTGGAACTGTTTCACCAGTTCGTCCTGAAAGTCCTCTTCACTTTCTTCTAAATCAGCCGTTGCAAATTTCAGGAATCTGACAAGCTCTACTGGAACTTCCTCTTCATTTTCTCCTTTGGTACTCAAAAAAATGGTGTAACTTCCATCGTCAAGCTTCGCATTTTTATTCTCCTTGCATTCATTCCCAAAGGTATAACAGTACAGATGCTCTCCAAAGGGATCAAAATCGCAGACAAAAATCACAAAGGTATCCGGCAGGGTTTCATAATCCTCTCCGCTTGCCAGCGCCTCCATTACCATCTGGCTGTGGTAGTAGCGGCTGCGTTTTCCTAAAGCTGTCTTTTTCTTCACCTGCATTTCTACATTGTAATGCGTACGATTTTCGTCTTCTGCATAGATATCCAGACGGACACCTTTGTACTCCGGATGGTAGACAATACTCTTTTCCTTGCTTACAACTACCTGCGCAATAGAGAAACCAAGCACCATTTCAAGAAATCCCTTGCAATTTTCCTCCACACACATAACTGCGCCGAAAAGAAAGTTGTCCTTAATCGTCAAATCCTGTAATGTTTTTCGTTTTTTCATATTTCCTCCAGTTCTACAGAGGAATCCTATAAAAGGAGTATAGCATATGCTTAAGGAAAAGACTACACTTTTGAAAAAAATAAAAAAACAGTTGACATACAATGTTCGATGTGCTATTCTATACAAGTTGTTGTTGAGAAAGAAAAGACAATTTAAATTTTTGACTAGACAACATTGGATAGCAACAATAAATTTTTAGAAAATGAAAAAAGTTGTTGACAAAGTATAGAATATATGATATTCTATCAAAGCTGTCGAAAAGAACTGAAAAGTAAATCAAAAAAGATTGAAAAAAAGTTCTTGACAAGCCGAGTAAGATGTGATAATCTAGATTGGCTGTCGAAAAAGACAGAAACAAGCGGAAACAGCTTGAGAAAAAAAGTTTCAAAAAAACGAAAAAAGTTCTTGACAAGCCTTCCTGATTATGGTAATCTAATATGGCTGTCGCAAGAATGACAGGAACCTTGATAACTGAACAGTGAAACACATGAATCGAAAA
>CABJAN010000018.1 GCA_902363515.1 Bacillota bacterium
CATAAAACGCTAGTAAAATATGATAAATTTAAAGAATAAAAAAAGCTTGTAAGTAGCTAAACAAAAGCCTTCAAGCTTATAAGCGAACATATGTTACTGCAAAACTGTGGCTATGGCTTGCGGAATTTGTGGTGCTTATAGAGGAGAAATGGTATTTGACAAAAAAGAAGTACAGTTATTAGAAAAGGTAAACCATGTTTCTTTTGAAAAACTTACAAATTCCATAGAGAAAGCGATTGCCCAAATTGCCTAATGCGTTTATAATATTGGTGGAATATAAAAAATAAGGAATAGAATCCCATGTATTATAGAAAACCACAATATTATGACAATTTTACCTGCATAGCAGACCGTTGTCCTGCAACCTGCTGTGCGGGCTGGCAAATCGTGATTGACGAAAAATCCCTGGAAAAATACAACCATGTACAGGGAGAATTTGGCATCCGCCTGCAAAAATCCATTGACTGGGAGGAGGGAGTTTTTCATCAATACAATAGACGATGTGCTTTTTTGAATAAAGAAAATCTTTGCGACTTATACAGGAAACTGGGAGCAGAGAGTTTGTGCGATACTTGTCGTCTGTATCCAAGACATGTAGAAGAATTTGAAGAAGTTCGGGAATTTTCTCTGTCATTATCTTGTCCGGTGGCGGCTGAGATGATACTGGGACAAAAGGAACCGGTTCATTTTCTGGAAGAAGCGGATGAAGCTTTGGAAGAAGAGGATTATGAAGACTTTGACAGTATTTTGTATGACTGGCTGGAAGAAGCCAGGGAAGTTTTGTTCGGTATTTTGCAGAATCGGAAACTAAGTATTGCTACCAGGATGGCGCTGATTTTAAACACAGCCGATCTTGCACAGAAAGCATTGGATCATGGAACTTTGTTGGAATTGGATCTGGAGGCGGAAATCCAAGATTTTCTGGGAAGAAGTCAGACAATAGAGAAGGAAAAAACGGAAACAGAATTCCTGGAGATTCGGAAAAAGATGCTGAAGGATTTGCAGAAACTAGAAGTATTAAAAGAAGAATGGCCAAGGATTTTGGAGCGTTTGGAACAGCAATTATATGCACAGGATGAAGGGCATTATCAGCAAATCAGGCAGGAATTTTGCAGGCAGATGCAAGGAACAGAAGAGCAAAAACAGCAGTGGGAAATTTATAAAGAACAGCTTTTATTGTTTTTTCTATACACTTATTTTTGTGGTTCAGTTTATGATGATATGATTTATACAAAGGCAGTTTTGGCAGTGTTCAGCGTTCTGTGGATAGAGGAGTTAGCCATGGACCGATGGCTGTTTCAAGGAAGAAAACTGGAGTTTCAGGATTTGGTAGAAGTAGCCTACACCTATGCCAGAGAAATTGAACATTCCGATGAAAACCTGAATTTACTGGAAGAATTTTTTGATACCAGATCGATATATAGACCGGAAAAACTAATGAAAGTTTTGGGAAAATAGAAAGGAGCAATGGATATGGAAGCAGAAAACACAAAGAAAGAAATAAAAAAAGAACAGGAAAAACCTTACTGGGAGGGAAAACACTTTTCCTTTTATTCTCATAAGGAGTGTGAATTTTTCCCTTGTCATGAGACAAAAGATACGGAAAATTTTAATTGCCTTTTTTGTTATTGTCCCCTGTATGCGCTGGGAAGTAAATGTGGGGGGAATTATAAGTATACAGAAAATGGGGTAAAAGATTGCAGTCATTGTACTCTGCCTCACAAGAGGAAAAATTTTGGCTATATTATGAATAAATATAATGAAATCATGGAGCTTGCAAAGCAGAATATGGAAACTTCATGCCACAATGCCAAGAGATAAAAGAAGTACATAAAAGATATTGGATGGAAATAGAAGAAGAGAATCAAAAAGAGAAGATACCTGAGCTTCATAGCATGGTGGTTCGAAGGCACAAAAGAAGCAGGACACTTGTCATGTCCTGCTTGGTATGTATTCTTATTCGGTTAGTTCTTTAGGTGGAGCAATCAGAAGGGAATCGTCGATTACAATGTCCTCTGATGACTTTAACAGTTCTGTCAAATCGTGCTGCCGTCCTACATTAGTGACATCAATTTTACTGACACAGACACCAATCCATGGAAGTTGCTGGCTCAAATCATCCATCAGGTCATAGATATCTGCTGTGGTCAGCTTATCCTTGGATATGTACCCGGAGCCTTGCCGGTGTGAAAATTGGTGTTTCTTAAAAAATCGACGTAAATCATCGTATGCCTGCCGATAGTTGGCTCCCGGATAGTGTTCTTGTAACTGATGTGTATCTAAATCAAAATTTAGTGCCTTAAAATATTTTCTTTCCAAAAGGTTAAACCCTCATAGCCTGTTTTTTTCTGTAATGGGTCAGCAGATCTTCTTCGTTAAAATCTTCGGGGCTATCAGAATCGTCACTGTCATATAAACGCCAGACGGCTACATTATCCATAAACCAAGCCTGCTTTTTTAAAGTATTGACTATTTTCCCAAACAGGCTGAAATCCCTTGTGCGTCCACAGTCACGATATACCAACGCACCAGAACCATCCTCAATACGAAGAAGTCCCATCGTAAGGAATGTATTATTGATTGTACTGTAAATACCGTCCAAATGGTATTTTTTCTCTGTCGTAATCTTATCATCATCCATGCGGATCATCATTTTTAACATGAAAGCAGCCTCCTTCTGATTTTCATTATATCATCAGAAAATGTGGGCTACAATCTTGAAAATCTAAATTTTTTGTGAAATACTTCGGACTATTATGGCCCGAAGTATTTCACAAAAAAGACAGGGCAACAAACATCAGTAAGGGAGCCTGCTGCATCCCATCAGGTCTTCCAGAAGTGGAATCAGAGCAGTTAAATCCTTAAGAACATAATCGCAAAATGGCTTAAATTCTTCACTATAGGGGGTGAGATCCGGTATCATACAGGAGTAAGCCCCGGCTGCTCTAGCTGCTTTTAAACCGTTCATGCTGTCTTCCACAACCATACAATGTTCTATGGGAACATTCAGTTTTTTGGCTGCTGTGAGAAAGATTTCCGGATCTGGTTTGCTGTTTGTGACCTCATCACCGCAGACAGAAGCTGTGATGAAACCGGTAATGGCTGACATTTCCCAGTAGCTTGCAGCACGCTCACGCTCTGTAGAAGTAGCAATAGCAACAGGAAGGTTCTTCTGCTGTAAATACTGCAGAATTTCTTTTAATCCCTTTTTTTCAGGAAGAGGATGGTGAGCCAGGTAGTTTTCCAGATACCGGGAGCGCATGGCACGGGCTTCCATATAATTGATTCTGCCCCCAAACCATTTTTCAAAGAGCGCAGTGCCCCAGGCAGCAGAGCCGCCCCGCATCTGACGGAGTTCTTCTTCTCCCAGAGAAAATCCCATTTTTTCTGCGGTGTCCATCCAGCCTTCTTTTAAAATTCGTTCTGTATCGAACAAAACACCATCCATATCAAAAATCATTGCTTGAATCATAACAAAAATTCTCCTTTATCTTCTGACTATTCTATTTTCATCATACCACATTCCAAGGTGTCCTGCATTAGAGATTTTTATTGTTGTGTATTGCCTGTGTATTGGGAAAAATGGTACAATTTATGGAGGAGGAAAAAACTTATGAAGATCATCATATCACCCGCGAAAAAAATGAATATACAGGAAGACCATCCCTTTGAAGTGACAACACCCGTTTTTCTGGAAGAAGCTAAAGAACTTCGAAAGAGCCTTCAGACTATGGATTTTAAGAGCCTTCAGAGCCTTTGGAAATGCAGCGAAAAACTGGTGAGAAAGAATATGGAAGAGCTTTTGGAACTGGATTTAACAAGACAGGTAACACCGGCACTTTTAGCATATGAAGGGATTCAGTATCAATATATGGCGCCGCAGATTTTTACGACAGAACAGTGGAAGTATGTAACAGAACATCTGCGGATTTTGTCTGGATTTTATGGTGTTTTAAAACCAAGTGACGGGGTTATTCCCTACCGTCTGGAGATGCAGAGCAGGATGGAAACAACCAGGGGGAAAGACTTATATGCGTTCTGGGAAAAGCGGATTTATGAGGAATTAGTCCGGGATGAATCTGTGATTGTGAACCTGGCTTCCAAAGAATACAGTAAGGCAGTTGAGGCTTACAAAGAAGAAAACATACAGTGGATAGATTGCATTTTCGGAGAACGAAAAGATGGAAAAATTAAGGTAAAGGGAACCCTGGCAAAGATGGCAAGGGGAGAGATGGTACGCTGGATGGCAGAGAATCAGATAGAAAATGTGGAAGATATCAAAGCTTTTCAGGGGCTTGATTTTGTCTATGAACCGGACTGTTCTTCTGAGGAAAATCTGGTGTTTCTTCAGAGGGAAAAGAAAACACCAGGGGTTTAAAATTCCCTGGTGATGTTCTTAATCCATTTGTAGCTTTTGTAATGCTTATACACAAAAGGTATTTTCACAAATTCGTCGGTGCAGATAATAAAGTATACCCACATAGGCGGCAGTTTCAGAAGAAAGGCTGTAAGAAATCCCATGGGAACTGCGTACACCCACATGTCGATAGTATCACAGATAAAGCCCCATTTGGAATCACCGCCAGAGCGGAAAACGCCGCAGATGACTGCTGTATTCATAGCCTGTCCCAGGACATAATACATGTTAATGAACAGCATAATGTTTAAATATCCCTGAGCAGTGGGCGTCAAATCTGCCATATTCAGGAACAAAGGACGCAGCAGGAAAATGAAAACACCTCCTACGATACCGCTTACAAAGGTTATCCGACAGAACTTAGAAGCATCGGATTTTACAGTATCCATACGGCCTGCGCCAATGGATTTTCCAAGGAGAATTGCCCCTGCGTTAGCAATACCAAAGCAGGCTACCGTACCTAAATTCCGGGCAACTACAACCACCGCATTAGCTGCTACCATATCACTTCCCAGATGTCCCATAATGACAGAATACATAGAGAATGCCAGTCCCCAGGAGACTTCATTGCCAAAAGCCGGAAGAGAATATTTCATAAAATCTGCAAATAAAACCTTGTTTCGTTCAAAAATGGCAGCAGGACGGAACCGAATCACTTTAAAGTGAAGGGCATCCAGCATACAGATTCCAAACTCAATGCCTCTGGCAATGGTAGTAGCAAGAGCAACTCCTGCAATTCCCATTTTAGGCGCTCCCAAAAGACCAAAAATAAATACTGCATTGAGGAAAATGTTTAAAAGTAGAGCAGATGCATTGGCAGCAGTGGCAAAAATTACACGCTCAATGGTGCGCATGGTACACAGGTAAACCTGGGAAATACTCATAAATAAATAGGAAAAACTTACAATACGAAGGTAAGGAATTCCTGTGGCAATAAGCTCCTTATCATTGGTGAAAATCAGCATGAGCAAGGATGGAAAAAAACATGCCAGAATAAAGAAAACAGTGGAAATCAGGATAGAAATCCACATACCGATTCCCATAATCCGTTCAATGGTAAGAGTATCCTGTTTGCCCCAATACTGGGCCGCCAGCATAATAACTCCGGAGGAGATTCCAGAGTAAACCAGGTTTAGAATAAACATAATCTGACTTGCCAGGGAACCGGCTGCCAGGGCATCCTGGCTGACAAAGCCAAGCATAATCACATCTGCAGAACTTACGGCTGTGGTAACCAGATTTTGTAATACAATAGGAACAGCAAGGCGAAGGAGATTTTTAGAAAAAGAAGAGCTGCCCGCTGCATATGAAGTTTGCATATAAAATCCTCCCTATATTATGAATCACATGTTGTATAGAGGATTATAGAAGAAAATATCAGGAAAATCTTCTAATAAATTGAGAAAAAACTATAGGATTTTGACTTTATCAAAAGAAAAGGAGAGAAAAAATGAGAAATTATGATGTTTTATTATTTGATCTGGATGGAACTTTGACTGCTTCCGGAGAGGGCATTACGAAATCGGTTCAATATGCCTTGCAAAAGATGGGAAAGGGAGAACTGGGACAGGATTTAGAAACCTTGAAAGTTTTTATCGGGCCGCCGCTTTTAAAGCAGTTTATGGCTTTTGGTGGATGGAGCGAAGCAGAGGCCGAACAGGCAGTGAAATATTACCGGGAGCGCTACACAGTAACCGGGATTTTTGAAAACCATCCATATGAGGGTATTGAAAGGCTGTTAAATAATTTGAAAGAGAAGGGATATACGCTGGGTGTTGCCTCTTCCAAGCCAGATTCTATGGTGCATATTGTGCTGGAACATTTTCATCTGGATTCTTATTTTGATGTAATCCTGGGCAGTGATATCAATCAGCCCAAAATGACAAAAGCGGAAGTAATAGAGCAGGTTTTAAGGAAACTTGGCTATGAAAAGAAAAAGGAAAGAGTTGTGATGATTGGGGATAGGAGCCATGATGCAGAGGGGGCAAAACAGGTGGGAATTGCCTGTATTGGTGTTACTTATGGATACGGAACAAAAGCGGAACTGCTGCAGGCAGGAGCCGGAGAAATTGCAGAAACAGTGGAAGAGATTGAGAAGGTTTTAGAACAAAAGTGAGGATGTTTTAAGTATAATTAAGGTTATGCGCGTATTCTTATAAAAAAAGAGAAAAGAAAAAGGGAGGCTTGTATCATGCGTTTACTGTTGGCTGAAGATGAAAAAGCGTTATCAAAGGCTCTGGTGGCGATTTTGGAAAGAAATAACTATTCGGTAGATGCGGTTTATGATGGTCAAAGTGCATTGGATTATCTGGAAATGGATAATTATGATGGAGTTATCTTAGATATTATGATGCCAAAGGTAGATGGACTTACCGTATTAAGAAAAGTCCGGGAAAAGGGAAATTTGATACCGATTCTTCTACTGACAGCAAAGTCAGAAGTGGATGATAAGGTGGAAGGATTGGATGCAGGAGCCAATGATTATCTGGCAAAACCATTTCATTCAAAGGAATTGCTGGCAAGAATACGTGCTATCACACGGACACAGGCTGCGCAGACAAATTCCAAGCTGACTATGGGAAATGTGACATTGGACCGAGCTACTTTTGAACTTTCTACTGCAAAAGGAAGCTTCCGGCTTGCCAATAAAGAATTTCAAATGTTAGAGCTTTTAATGTGCAATCCTCATCAATTAATTTCCTCAGAACGTTTCCTGGAAAAAATATGGGGATATGACAGTGAAGCAGAAATCAATGTGGTATGGGTTTATATTTCTTATCTGAGGAAAAAATTATCTGCCCTCCACGCAGATATCCAAATCAAAGCCACAAGAAACGCAGGATATTTACTGGAGGAGAATCCGTCATGATCAAAAAACTTCGTATCAAATTAATCGCTGCATCTATGGCTTCACTTTTTTTCGTTCTTTTTGTGATTGGAGGAATCGTAGGCATTTTAAATTACAGGAAAATCGTGGCAGATGCTGATTGGGTACTTGAAATTCTGGAGGAAAATGCCGGGAAATTTCCGCAAAAATTCCCAGGAAACAGAAAAGATGACAGACCAGGAATGTCACCGGAAGTTCCTTACGAATCCAGATATTTTTCTGTCCTGCTTGATGAAAACGGGGGTATTATTTTAACAGATACTTCAAAGATTGTGGCCATTGATACAACCCAGGCAATAGAATATGCTTCAGAAGTTTGGGAAAAGAAAAGCGAACAGGGATTTCTGGAGAATTACCGGTATTGGAGATGCTCTTCTAATGGGGAGGTGCGTATTATTTTTCTGGATTGCAGGCGGCAGCTGGACAATTTCCGAAACTTTTTGCTTACAACGTTTGGTGTTTCAAGTATTGGTCTTTTATCTGTGTTTATTTTAATGGTTTATTTATCTGCCCGTATTGTAAAGCCATTCTCTGATAATTATGAGAAACAGAAGCGTTTTATTACCGATGCAGGGCATGAACTAAAGACTCCATTGACCATTATTGAAGCTGATACAGAGGTTTTGGAAATGGATTTTGGAGAAAACGAATGGCTTCAAGATATCCAAGGACAGACAAAACGGCTTGCAGATCTGACCAATACCCTTGTTATGCTTTCCCGTATGGAAGAGGGACAGAACAACAATATGAAAGTAGAGTTTCCTCTGTCCGATATGGTGGAAGAAGTATGCCACACCTTTCAGGCTCCGGCAAAGGTACAGGAAAAAGGCTTAACCAGCGCCATTGAACCAATGATATCCATGAAGGGGGATGAAAAAGCAATCCGGGGTCTCATAACCATTCTCCTTGACAATGCAGTAAAATACACCAATGAAAAGGGGCAGATTTCTGTTACTTTAGAAAAGAGAAAGAATCGCATCTGCCTGTCTGTTTTTAATACAACAGAATATATTTCAAAAGAACAGATATCTCATTTATTTGACCGTTTTTACCGTACAGATGAATCCAGAAATTCCCAGACTGGCGGATATGGATTAGGACTTTCTATTGCAGCAGCTACGGTAGAGTCTCATAAAGGGAAAATCTTTGCGGAAACAAGGGATGAAAAATCCTTGCAGATTACGGTGGTGTTCTGAGAAGAAATGTTAGGTGGTGTATCTTTATGTGGATTAGAGCAAAAAATAACCAATTAGAATACCGAAATTGGGTGAACAGCCTATATATCGCATTGCTCTGGTTCCTCCCACTGTTCCTGATTGGATGGAATCTCTGGAAAAAAATAAACATTGTATACGAAATCAATAAGTTTTCGTCAATAATTTTTATTTCCTACTGTGTGGTCGGAATTTTGACCTTTTTATCAGCTAATTTTGTCTATGCACTCATAGATGATACTTGGGAAACCACTTTGGCAGATGGAAACTACAGAGTTGGGTTTTCTACAGGTTCTAAAAGTGAATACTATTATGCTGAACCGGTAAATATATTTTCAAGAAGAAGGTTTGAGTGGACAGTTGAAAAATATGCAGAGAGTTTATCGAAAGTATATCATGCAAAATTCCAATATATGGGAGATGATGACGGTAATCCACAATTCATTTCCCCTGAGTATGAGGATATTACTGTAACCGTCTATGGAGTGGATGACAGTGGAGAAAATGCACTTGATGAAGATTTTTGCTTTATGGTTACATCCTCAAGGCTGAAGCAGGAATGGGATACTTTTTTCACAAATGGGGAGGAATGTGTATTATATTATCAGGATTATTATTATAAAAGTGCGCAGCGAAATCCTGTTTATGCTGTTGTAGTATATCGAGACAGAATGAATCTGATTATATTGGGACAAGGAATATTCCATACGGAGAAAAAAACAGTAGTTGGATTTATGACGCAAGCGTAAAGGGAGATGATATTTTATCTGAGTTGGAATCAGAATTTTAGAAAGTTTTAGCTAATGATAATAAAAATCATTAAGTCTATTGACAAAAAAAGTCAATTAAATTAGACTAACTAAAGTAATAAATATATAACTCATAGAAATACTTCAAGTATGGAAGGGATAGGGGCGAGATGTTTATGAATCTATCAGAAGCAAAAGAAGGGAAAGAATATATTGTAAAAGCTATATTGACAGATGACGAAGAATTAAATGAATTTCTATTTTCATTAGGATGTTACAGTGGTGAACCTATCACTGTCATTGCACATCGAAAAGGTGGATGCGTAGTGTCTATTAAAGATGGAAGATACAATATTGATACTGATTTAGCACAAGCTATATCAATATAAAAAAATAGTGATTACAGTCACTTTTTTTAAAAGAACTGGTTAGACAAAACTAATCAAAGGTTGAAGGAGAGTTTGAATATGAGGATTGCGTTAACGGGAAATCCTAATAGTGGGAAAACAACCATGTATAATGCGCTTACAGGAAGGAACGAGCGTGTGGGGAATTGGGCTGGCGTTACAGTGGAGAAAAAAGAGGGCCTGATCAAAAAGGGATATTTTGACGGTTCAGAAGAATTAGTAGCGGTGGATCTGCCGGGTGCTTATTCAATGTCTCCGTTTACGTCTGAAGAGAGCATTACTAGCAGTTATGTAAAACACGAAAATCCGGATGCGATCATCAATATTGTGGATGCCACAAACCTGAGCAGGAGTTTGTTTTTTACAACCCAGCTTCTGGAACTTGGGATTCCAGTGGTAGTTGCCCTGAATAAAAGTGATCTTACAGAAAAGAAAAAAACAGAAATCAATGTAAAGAAATTGGCAGAGAAATTAGGTTGTCCAGTCATTCAAACTGTCTCAACCGCTTCGGGACATGAAGGGTTAAAGGAAGTGGTAAATCAGGCTGCTACATTAAAAGGCTGTGTACAGAAAGCTCCTTATGTGCAGGCAGATATTAATCTGCAGGATAAAGCACAGGTTGAGGCGGCAGACAGAAAACGATTTACATTTGTAAATGAAATTGTAGAAGCTGTAGAGAAGAGAAAAGTTTTCACAAGAGAGAAAAACAAACAGGACAGCATTGATCAGGTGCTTACAAACAAATTTGTAGGAATCCCAATTTTTGCGGCAATCATGTTCGCTGTATTTTACATCTCTCAGTCAACAGTGGGAACGTGGCTTGCGAACTGGCTGGTTGGCTGGATAGAGGCATTCCAGGGCTGGGTTGCCGGTCTGGTGGAAGGGGCAAATCCATTTCTGCAGGCACTGCTGGTGGATGGTATCATCGGCGGCGTAGGTGCTGTAGTAGGTTTCCTGCCGCTGGTAATGGTAATGTATTTTCTCATTGCCCTCTTGGAAGACTGCGGATATATGGCTCGTGCTACCGTTGTGTTAGACCCGATTTTTAAGAGGGTAGGACTTTCCGGAAAGTCAGTGATTCCCATGGTTATTGGAACGGGATGTGCAATTCCGGGTATTATGGCCTGCCGTACTATTCGTAATGAAAGGGAAAGAAGAGCAACAGCCATGCTGACGCCTTTTATGCCTTGTGGTGCAAAGCTGCCGGTGATTGCATTGTTTGCCGGAGCGTTCTTTGCAGATGCTTCCTGGGTCGGACCAACCATGTATCTTGTTGGGGTTGTATTGATCTTCTTAGGAGCATTATTAGTGAAGAAAATTACAGGATATAAATTCCGTAAATCTTTCTTTATCATTGAACTTCCGGAGTATAAAATTCCGAGCCTGAAACGTGCCACGCTTTCCATGCTTGCTCGTGGTAAAGCCTATATTGTGAAAGCCGGAACTATTATTTTAGTATGTAACACCGTTGTACAGATTATGCAGAGCTTTAACTGGCAGTTTGAGGTAGTAGAAGAAGGAATGGAGCATACTTCCATTCTGGCATCCATTGCCTCTCCGTTTGCAGTGCTTTTAGTTCCTCTTGGATTTGGCGTATGGCAGCTTGCAGCGGCAGCTATTACAGGTTTTATTGCAAAAGAAAACGTAGTTGGTACACTGGCTGTTGTCTATGGACTGACCAACTTTATTGATACGGATGAATTGGCGCTGGTTGGCGGGGCGAATGAAGTGGCAACAGTTATGGGGCTTACCAAAGTAGCAGCCCTTGCCTATCTGATGTTTAATCTTTTTACGCCGCCTTGCTTTGCAGCTCTTGGCGCTATGAATTCTGAAATGCAGGATAAAAAATGGCTGTGGGGTGGAATTGCCTTACAATTATGTACCGGATATACAGTGGCGTTTTTTGTATATCAGATTGGTACACTCGTGACAACAGGAACACTTGGAGCAGGATTTGCTCCGGGCTTGATTGCAGTGGCTGTATTTGCAGCAATATTAATTGTACTGGTGCAAAAAAAGGAAAAAGCATTCAATGCAGAGTACCGTTTGCACGCATAGAAAAATATTCAGAAAGCCTGCACCTTAATAAAGAGTGTGGGCTTTCTGTTCATAAATCACAAGAAAAGAGGTGGCGTCTGTGGGCGGTTGTTGGGAAAATAAATCTTGGGATTTTGCCAGAACAGAAATGACAAAGGAGAATATTTTCTGTGAATTAAGAGAGAAAGGCGGTCGGATTACCAAACAGAGAAAAATACTTTTGGATATCATTTTGGAGGGACAATGTACTTGCTGTAAAGATATCTACTACAAAGCGATAAAACGTGATCCTACAATTGGAATTGCAACCGTTTATCGAATGATTAGTACTCTGGAAGATATAGGAGCAATAAGCAGAAACAAGATGTATGAAATCCAGTATCAGGAAGAAGTTTCAGAAAGAAAAAGATTTATTATGCAGTTAGGTCAATCCATGGAAGATTATCTGAAAACTATTTTTGTACTGCAGAAACAACAGATGGAAGTTCGTAATATCCAGATTGCTGAAATAATGGGGTGTTCAAAACCAAGCGTCACAGTAGCAATTAATGCATTGGAAGAAAAAGGATATGTGGAACAAAAAACACACGGAAATCTCTGTCTGACATTAAAAGGAACAGAACTGGCAAATAAGATATTGAATCGACATCTTTTTTTTCAGAAAATCCTGTTGGAAGCAGGAATTGAACAACAGCAGGCAGAGAAAGAGGCTTGTATGTTGGAACATGTTTTATCGGAGGAAAGTATCAATAAATTGAGAGTATATATGGAGAAGGAAAAGTAAGAACATTGAGCCTGAGAACATAAAGCATATTGTTATCGAGAAAATATTTCATTAAAAAAGAAAGGCTTTGACCTGACATATATGCGGGAATATAATGAAAAAGCCAGAGAAGAGGTGATAGAATGAAGCAGCATAAATTTTGGGCATGGGCAATGATTGGTTGCCTTGTTATGTTATTCTATACCGGAAAGCATCACAAATAAGAAGTCAAAGAAGACAGAAATGGAGGACACACATGAATATTTTAAAATTTAAAAATCTTGCATTATTTGCAGGAGGGGTATTATTTGGTACAGCGGGAATTAAAATCTTATGCAGTAAAGATGTGAAAAAAGTATATGTGGAAGGAACAGCCGCTGTTCTTAGAGCAAAGGATTGTGTTATGAAAACGGTGGAATCTGTTCAGGAAAATGCAGAAGATATTCTGGCAGAAGCAAAGCAGGTGAATGAGAAGCGTGCAGCAGAGGAAGAGGCTGCTGTGCAGGAAGATGCTGTTGCAGATGATGCAGATTCCGAAACAGAGGAAGTGTGATTGAAGTTTATTATAAAGCATGAAATTCCGGGTAGAATCCGTATTCATATGGTACAGAAACAAATGTCCTGTAAAGAGGCTGATGCATTACTGTATTATTTGAATACGCTGGAATATGTCTCGCAGGCAAAGGTTTACAGAAGGACGGCCGATGCCTGCGTTTGCTTTGTGGGGAAAAGAGAGCCGCTGATTCTGGCCTTAAGAAAATTCCAATATACGTCCTTAGAAATTCCGGATGAAGTATTTATGAATTCGGGAAGACAGTTAAATGATGCTTATCAGGAAAAGCTGGTTAGGAAAGTTTGTTTCCACTTTGCAGGAAAACTATTCTTACCGGCTCCATTGAGAAAAGCTGTAATTTTGTGGAAGGCAGTACATTATCTGAAAGAAGGATGGAAAAGTATTGCCAGGAGAAAGCTGGAGGTAGCAGTATTAGATGCATCAGCGATTGGCATCTCGGTTTTGCGAAGCGATTTTAGCACAGCTTCTTCTGTCATGTTCCTTCTGGGGGTTGGGGAAATATTGGAGGAATGGACACATAAGAAATCCGTAGGAGATCTGGCACGCAGTATGGCTTTAAATACTGAAAAAGTCTGGTTGAAAAGCGGAGAGCAGGAAGTGCTTGTGGATTCCAAAAAAATTGAAGAAGGAGACCATGTTATTGTTCGCATGGGAAATATCATTCCTTTTGACGGAGTAGTACTTGATGGAGAAGGAATGGTAAACCAGTCTTCCCTTACAGGCGAACCTCTGCCTGTTCTGAAAGCAGCAGGAGGATATCTATATGCAGGAAGTGTTTTGGAAGAGGGAGAATTGGTTTTTGCTGTGAAAAAAGTCGGGGGCTCCTCGCGGTATGCGAAGATTGTAGAGATGATCGAAGAATCTGAAAAGCTGAAATCTTCAGT
Source organism: Bacillota bacterium (assembly GCA_902363515.1). Classification (GTDB taxonomy): domain Bacteria; phylum Bacillota; class Clostridia; order Lachnospirales; family Lachnospiraceae; genus Blautia. Next base: position 13,933 of record CABJAN010000018.1, read on the forward strand.
AGAAGGAAAGGCAGAAAGACTTGCAGACAGATTGGTTCCTGTTACTTTTGCAGGAACAGCCCTTACATGGCTTTTAACAAGAAATATCACGAAAGCTCTTGCAGTACTTATGGTAGACTTTTCCTGTGCATTAAAGCTTACGATGCCCATTACCGTTTTATCGGCAATCCGTCAGGCCGGGGCTTATGATATTGCTGTAAAAGGCGGTAAATTTTTAGAAGCAGTGGCAGAGGCAGAAACAATCGTATTAGATAAAACAGGTACTCTTACAGAAGCAAAGCCGGTTGTAAAAGTGGTGGTTCCTTTTTGTGAAGAAGAGGAAAACGAGCTGCTTCGTATTGCAGCCTGTCTGGAAGAGCATTTCCCACATTCTATGGCAAAAGCGGTTGTGTCGGCTGCAAAGCAGGCAGGGCTCGAACACGAGGAAATGCATTCTAAAGTGGAATATATTGTGGCCCATGGTATTTCCTCCAGTATAGCAGGAAAGCGTGTTTTGATAGGAAGTGCACATTTTGTTTTTGAAGATGAAAAGTGTATCGTGCCGGAGCAATATCAGGATAGATTTATGAAACTTCCAGAAGAATATTCTCAGCTCTATCTGGCAATAGACGGTGTTCTTGCAGCAGTAATCTGTATTGAAGATCCGTTGCGTCAGGAAAGTGCAAGTGTAATAAGTGCCCTGCGGTCAGCAGATTTTCGGAAAATTGTTATGATGACGGGAGACAGCGAGCGTACTGCGGCGGCAGTTGCCAAAAAAGTAGGAGTTGATGAGTATTACTCAGAGGTATTACCGGAAGATAAAGCCGGATATATTGAGCGGGAAAAAGCAAAAGGAAAGAAAGTCCTTATGGTAGGGGATGGAATCAATGATTCACCTGCTCTTTCCGCAGCGGATGCAGGAATTGCAGTCGGTGATGGCTCAGAACTTGCCAGGGAAATTGCGGATATTACAATTTCTGCAGGCAATCTGTATCAGATTGTGCAGTTGAAACATCTGAGTCAGGAATTGATGAAAAAGATAAACAGAAATTACAGGGAAATTGTAGGTATTAATACCATGCTTATTCTTTTGGGAGTAGGAGGAATCATACAGCCTACGACTACGGCAATGCTCCATAATATATCGACTGTAGTAATCAGTCTGCAGAGTATGCAAAATCTTCCGGAAATAAAATAAGTATGAAAACAAAGACAGTGGCTATCATTTGAGACAGCCGCTGTTTTTTAATGAGAAATCTTCTCTTTATGCGACATTGACATAGAACAGAGGTTAGTGTAAACTAACTCTATAAATGATTCTGAAAAACGGTTGTGTATAAAATATTTTGGGAGGATTTAGAATATATGGGATTTGAAAAATTATTGATTGCCCACTGTTCCCCGACACTTGCGTCTTTAAAAATTGCGAATCTTTTTTCTTATTCGTTTGAAACAGAAAAAGAACTGATAAACAGTGTGGGATATTGGAATACACAAATGGATAAAACGGGAATATGTCTGCATATATTGCGAAAAAGAAATCGAAAAGCGTTAATCTATGTCTGCCGCTGTGCTAAATTGGAAAGATGCCTGAAAGATAAGCAGGTTACGAAATTTTTAAGTACATACGGATATACAGACATGGATATTGACAGCGTTTTGGCACACTTGAAAGAGCGGTTAAGTATCAATGAGGAATTCCCACATGAGATTGGGGTTTTTCTGGGGTATCCATTAGAGGATGTAATGGGATTCATTCATCATAATGGAAAAAACTTTCAGCTTTCCGGTATGTGGAAGGTATACGGAAATAAGGAAGACGCAGAGGAAAAATTTGGAAAATATAAAAAGTGTACGGATATCTATCTGCGTTTGTGGAACAGTGGAAGGAGTGTTCAGCAGCTTACTGTAGCGGCTTGACATAAATAAAAATATTTTCAGGAGGACAGACATGAGTAAAATAGCAGTTGTATATTGGAGTGGAACAGGAAATACAGAAGCCATGGCATCGGCAGTTCTACAGGGAATTAAGAAAAGTAATGCAGAAGGCATTTTGTATTCTTGCGATGAGTTCAGCGCGGATTTATTAAAAGAGTATGAAGCAGTAGCTTTTGGCTGCCCGGCCATGGGAGATGAAGTTTTAGAAGAGAGTGAGTTTGAGCCGATGTTTGAGTCCTGCGTAAGTTCACTAAGTGGAAAGAAGGTTGCCTTGTTTGGTTCGTATGGATGGGGCGATGGAGAGTGGATGAGGAGCTGGGAAGAACGGTGTGAAAATAATGGAATCCATCTGGTCGGTGAAGGGGTCATTTGCAACGAAATGCCTGATGAGGAAGGGCTCATGCAGTGTGAAAAATTAGGGGAAAGGCTGGTAGAAGAAAGTGAGAGAAAATGAGTAGTTTATTGCCAGAGAAATGATTTATATATTTATGATAAAAGGGGCTGTCGGTCAATTTTCCGATAGCCCTTTTTTGTTCAGTATTTCAGAAATGATGATTCTTTAAAGTGTAATTAAGGTAAAGGTTGTAAGCTATTCCCATCAAAAGAGAAAAAACAGGAGGAACTGCAAATGTATAAAGAAGAAAAATCATATCTGAATGAAAGAAATAGACGGAGACAACTGCAAAGGCGCCGGAAAAAAAGAAAAATATGGAATATGGCAGCAACCTTAACCTTAAGTGCCCTTCTTTTTGGAACAGTAGCAGGCAGTACCGGCTATGCTGTGGAGCAATATCTTGCAGGGAAAAAAGACGAAGCAACAATAGCACAAAATACAGGCAGTGACACAGATACAACTGTATTATCCTTATCTGCAACAACAAATTCCAGCACTGATCAGTTCAGTGTAACGGAAATCGCAGCTTCCGGTCTTTCTTCTGTGGTTTCTGTAACAAACATATCCGTACAGGAAGTAGAAGATTATTTTGGTGGACATGGAGGAAACCGGAACAGACCGTTTGCTCCTTCGCAGACAGAAGAAACTGTAAGCTGCGGCTCTGGAATTATTTTATACGAAGAGGATTCCCAGCTCTATATGTTGACCAATTATCATGTGGTAGAGGGTGCTTCTTCTCTTTCAGTGACCTTTGTAGATGATGAGACGTATGAGGCTGTTTTGTGCGGTTATGATGAGGATACCGATCTGGCAGTGCTTAAAGTGGATATCTCTGCGTTATCAGAATCCACATATTCACAAATCCACGTGGTAGAACTTGGGGATTCGGATGCTTTGGAGGTAGGTGAGCAGGTTGTGGCCATTGGAAATGCCCTGGGTTATGGACAGTCCGTTACAACAGGAATCGTCAGTGCAGTCAATCGTTCTATTCGTGAAAATACCCAGTCCTCTTCTCTTGGCTATATCCAGACAGATGCAGCAATTAATCCCGGAAATAGCGGTGGCGCTTTATTAGATATGGAAGGAAAACTGGTGGGCATCAATACAGCAAAAATCTCTTCCACAGAGGTAGAAGGCATCGGTTATGCAATTCCCATTTCCCAGGTGCTAGAGCTGGTGGCATCCCTGATGGAAGAAAATTGATGGAGGAATTTAAAAGATTTTTAAGTTAAATTAAGGTTAAGAAAGTATTTTATATATGTAAAATACAAAACAGGAGGAACACTATGGCCTATCAAATGACCTTTAAGCGTTATGAATTAAAATACCTGCTGAACAGGCAGGAAAAGGAACAGGTACTTCTGGCAATGCAGCCCTATATGAAGCTGGATGATTATGGAAGAACCATTATAAGAAATATTTATTTTGATACGGATACCTTCCGGCTCATCCGGCGTTCACTGGAAAAACCAGTATATAAAGAGAAGCTCCGCATCCGAAGCTATAAGCCAGTACAGACAAGCGATCCGGTATTTGTAGAAATCAAGAAAAAATACAAATCTGTGGTTTACAAGCGGAGATTGCAGCTTCCGGAAGAGAAAGTTATGGAAAGTTTTCAGACAGGAACTCCCCTTCCAGTACATTCCCAAATCGGAGATGAAATTCAGTATTTTCGTGATTACTATGAAAACCTGCACCCGTCCGTATTTTTATCTTATGAAAGGGAAGCCTATTATTCCCTGGATGGCAGTGACTTTCGGGTAACTTTTGATGAAAATATTCTTTACCGAAGGAAGGATTTTTCTCTCGGCAGTGAAATTTATGGCGTTTCATTGCTGGGTGAAGACCGGACATTAATGGAAATTAAAACTTCCGGCGGGATTCCCCTCTGGATGAGTGAAACACTTACCAAACATCATTTATATAAAACATCATTTTCAAAATATGGTTCTGCTTATCAGTGTATGCTGGCAGAATCTTTACAGGGAGGATATAACAATGTCTAATACTTTATTTCAGGGAATTTTTGATACGGATATGACCAGTGTGATTTCTATTTCGGATTTTTTATTATGCGTGGGATGTGCCCTTGTGATTGGCCTGATTTTAACAGGTACTTATATGTATGGAACCAAATATACCAAAAGCTTTGTGGCAACCCTGGCCTTGCTTCCGGCAGTAGTCTGTGTGGTCATTATGATGGTCAACGGAAATGTGGGAACCGGCGTGGCGGTTGCAGGAGCCTTCAGCCTGGTGCGTTTCCGTTCTGTTCCCGGTTCAGCAAAAGAAATCGGTGCGATTTTCCTGGCTATGTGCTCCGGTCTGGTAGCGGGAATGGGTTATCTGGCCTATGCGCTGTTATCTGCACTGATTCTTGGCGGAATCATGCTGCTGTATAACCGTATGGATTTTGGAACAAGAAAACATGGATTACGTTATAAGACCTTACATATTACCATACCGGAAGATTTGGATTACAGTGGGGTATTCGACAAAATCTTAAAGAAATATACCACAGATTACGAAGTTGTACAGATTAAAACCACTAACATGGGAAGCTTATTTAAACTTACTTATAACCTGACATTAAAAGATCCTGTAAAGGAAAAAGAACTCATTGATGCTCTCCGGTGCAGAAATGGAAATCTGGAGATTACTATGTGCAGGCAAGAAACGGTAATCGGAGAATTATAGAAATATAGGAGATGATGACCAATGCGTAAAAGAGAAATTTTATTGTTTTTCATGATGGGTACTATGATGTTGTCCGGCTGTAGCAAACAGACGGAACAGAACACACAGCAAAACACAGAGCAAAGCACAGAATCCTCTTCTGCAGTAAACAATGGGGTTACAGAAATAGATACTGCTGATATGTTTTCTGACCGCGACAAAGAAGTTGGATATGAAGAGTCAGAAAGTGTTGTCATTTCTCTGGCTGATAATGGTTCTTCCTGTGAGTCAGATGCTGTGTCCATTACAGAAAATACCGTGACAATTAAAGAAGAAGGAACGTACATTCTTTCCGGTTCGCTATCAAACGGGATGGTAATCGTGGAAGCAGAGGATACAGATAAAATTCAGCTGGTTTTGAACGGTGTAAGCATCTCCAGTTCCCAGTCGGCGGCTCTGTATGTCCGCTCTGCAGATAAAGTGTATGTCACCACTGTTTCCGGAACAGAAAACAGCCTGGAACATAGCGGTACTTATACTGCTATCGATGAAAATAATATTGATGCAGCAGTATTTTCAAAATCAGATCTGACCTTTAATGGAGAAGGAATGCTTACCGTTACAGCCCAGGAGGGACATGGGATCGTATCAAAGGATGATCTGGTGCTGACAAGTGGAACTTATGTAATCACCAGCGCCAGTCACGGGATTTCAGGAAAGGACAGTGTCCGTATTGCCAATGGTTCTTACACCATTGTATCTGGAAAGGATGGAATCCATGGGGAAAATACAGAGGACAGCAGCCTTGGTTTTGTCTATCTTGCAGGAGGAACTTTTGACATTAAATCCCAGCAGGACGGAATCAGTGCCAGCTCATGGTTACAGGCAGAAGACGGAACCTATACGATTCTGACAGGAGAGGGCAGTGCCAGTGTACAAAATCAGAATGATGGAGACAGGAAATCCATGGAACAGACAGCCCAGGAGGAAACAGACGAAGATACTACCAGCATCAAGGGAATGAAAGCAGCTACACAAATGGTATTAAAAGGCGGTACCTACACCATTGACGCAGAAGATGATACTTTTCATTCCAATGGAAATCTTGCTATCCATGGAGGCACTTATACATTGTCATCAGGAGATGATGGAATTCACGCTGATTCCAATGTAACCATTTCCGGCGGAACCATAGACGTTGCAAAAAGCTACGAAGGAATCGAAGGGCTGAGTATCGATGTTACAGGCGGTGAGATTTCTGTACTGGCATCGGATGATGGGATGAATGCAGCAGGAGGAAACGACAGCAGCGGTTTTGAAGGGCCAGGGGGAGATCAGTTTGCATCCACAGAAGGAGCTTATATTCATATTTCAGGAGGTATGCTTCATGTAAATGCCTCTGGAGATGGAATGGATTCCAATGGAGATATTACGGTAGCAGGAGGTGAAACGTATGTCTTTGGACCTACCAATGACGGAAATGGAAGTTTAGACTACAGTGGAGACGCCCAGATAACAGGTGGTATCTTTGCAGCATCCGGTTCCTCTGGTATGGCACAAGGTTTTGGCTCTTCTTCCACCCAGGGCGTTATTATGGTGAATGTAGAGGAACAGGAAACGAATACGGAGATTGCACTTCTGGATATCAGCGGTACAGAGCTTCTTGGCTGGACAGCAGAAAAGGAATATTCTTCTGTGATTGTAAGCAGCCCGGAAATCCAGCAGGGAGAAACCTATACCCTAAAAGCCGGAACAGAAGAACAGAGTATTACCATGGACAGTCTGGTTTATGGAAATCATTCTCAAGGAGGTGGTCCTGGAAGCAACGGTGAAGAAAGAGGAGGAATGAAAGAAGGCGGTATGCAAGGCGAACCGGGGAAAGGAGGAAGGCACTGATGAGTCCATGTTTAAAAATTGCATTAATTCCAGCCTATAATCCGGAGAAGTGCTTGATTCAGGTGGTGCATCAATTAAGAGAGAAAGGTTTCTGGATTTTAGTAGTTGATGACGGAAGCACCGGGGAACATAAGGAAATCTTTAAGGAGATTGATGATGCCGGAAGTGTACTAATCCTTACACATACAAAAAATAAAGGAAAAGGCAGCGCCTTAAAAACAGGTCTGACGTATATTCAAAAGTATATATCAGAAAATTATATTGTTGTAACCCTGGACGCAGATGGCCAGCATCGTCCCAAAGATGTGGAAATAGTATATAAGGCAGCTAAGAAGCATCCGGGATATCTGATTCTTGGAAGCAGAAAAATACAGAAGGAGACGCCTTTAAAAAGCAGGCTGGGGAACCAGATTACACGTATGGTCTATGCACTTACCACAGGTATCCGTATTTATGATACCCAGACAGGGCTTCGTGCTTTTGACAATACGATTCTTCCCGAACTTCTGGCAATTCCAGGGAAACGGTATGAGTATGAAATGAACGTATTATTAGTATGCTCCAGAAAAAAGATTCCCATGAAAGAAATCGGGATTGAAACCATTTATATCAATGACAACGCAGGTTCTCATTTTAATCCTTTGAAAGATTCCTACAGGATTTATAAAGAGATTTTAAAGTTTTCTGCCTCATCCCTGATTAGTTTTTTTCTGGACTATGGAATATACAGTCTGCTTCTTTGGTTTACAGGAGGATTTTCAAAAAATATTTCTCTGTTTCTTTCCAATGTTATGGCAAGAATCTTGAGTGGATGTTTTAACTATCAGGTGAACCGGAATCTGGTTTTTCAAGAAAAAACAGGTTCTGGAAGAACAGCAGTACAATATGTGTTGTTAGCTGCCGGAATTTTGGCTGGAAATACGTTGCTTCTGGAAGTTCTTGTACATTTTGGTATGAACCAGTATATAGGAAAGCTTTGTACGGAACTGATATTTTTCTTCATAAGCTGGTTTGTTCAAAGAACCTTCATATTCAGGCAGCAAAGGAGCGGATGTTAAGATGTTCAGATATTTAAAGGTACATGGAATTGGTCTTTTGTATGGTGTTTTACTGACTGGCTTTACCGTTTATTTATTCATGGATACCTTTTTCATCTCAAAGGTTTATCGTGTGGCAGAGGAAACAGAAGAGCAGGATATTGTTCTGGAAAATAATCAGGAAGAAGCATCTTATGAAGACGGGAATATTTCCATTACTCTGACAGAATACAGGGAAGAGGATACCAGTATTTATGTGGCAGATATTGTACTTTCTTCCCCTGAATATCTCAAAACTGCTTTTGCACAAAACAGTTACGGAAAAAATGTAACAGAAAAAACTTCAGAGATCGCAGAGGGAGTAAATGCCATGCTGGCAATCAACGGAGATTATTACGGTGCACAGGAACTCTTATCTTTTGGTCCTGCTCTCATAGAAAATGGAACCATTGCTGTAACAGAAGAAGATGAGGTGGGAAAAGCCATGGCCAGTAATCCAAGAACAGCCATTGGTATTATCGATAATCTTCATTATGTATTTGTTGTTTCTGATGGGCGTACAGAAGAAAGTGAAGGCTTGTCACTTTTAGAACTGGCAGAATTTATGGATGGTCTTGGTGTAGAAACTGCGTACAATCTGGATGGCGGCGGTTCCTCTACCATGTATTTTAACGGAGAAGTGATAAATACCCCAACAACGGATGGTCACAGTGTAAAGGAAAGGAGTGTGAGTGATATTGTCTATATCGGATATTAAGAAATCCAGAAAAGAGATAGAGAAACTTGTGTTCACCTACCTTCTTGTAACCATAGCTTGTGCTATCCTTGGAGCTGTTTATGAATCTTTTAGTCATGGGGTATATTCCTATTATATGCTCTACGCTTTTATGATCCCGTTGCTTGGCGGAACCCTTCCCTTTTCTTGTGTGCTGTACTTCCGAAACAAAATTCCCAGACCCATGGCGCGACGTTTTCATCATTTTGGAATTTCCACCTTAACGGTAGGTTCTATCTTCTGTGGAGTACTGGAAATATATGGAACAACCAACCGTCTGGTAATCATATACTTCATCCTTGGAGGAATCTTTCTTTTTCTTGGAAATCTTATGTATTTATTACAAAAGAAATGAACTGTGTAGCAGGGAGGTGATTTTTTGACACCAGAAGAATATTATGGGAATGCATTTCCCTTATTAAAGCAGGGAGAAGCCTATTTAAAGTCATTAATAGAAACCTATCCAAATGCCTGTGCTGAAGATGAACTGCAATCGATTTTATATGTTAAGACAAGAATCAAATCACCGGAAAGTATGATGGGAAAATTAAAAAAACGTGGCCTTATGGAAGACGCTCATACCGCCCTTCAAAGTACTCATGATGCAATCGGCATCCGGGTCATATGCTCCTTCGTGGAGGAGGTGTACCAGATTGCAAGGTGGCTTGAAAAGAGAGAAGATATTCAGATCATAGAAAAGAAAGACTATATTTCCTATCCAAAACCAAATGGTTACAGAAGTCTGCATTTGATTGTGCAGTTTGCAGCAAAGAACTTAAAGAGTATCACTGCAGAAATTCAGCTTCGAACCATTGCCATTGATTTTTGGGCAACGTTAGAGCACCAGATGAAATACAAAAGAAATGTACAGCACGAAGAAACGATTCGAAAGGAATTAAAGCGGTGTGCGGATGAAATTGCTTCTGTCGATTTATCTATGCAGACCATAAGGGATATTTTGCAGAGTAATATGTGGAAACAAATATAAAGGGGAATGCCCCCTGACTGTCTGTTTTGGCAGTATGGGGGCATTCCTATTATAGTTTCTTCTTTAAAAATTGTTTTGGATTTATCTGAGCCAGCAAAATAGCTGCAAACATAAGGACACAGCCAGTAAGCTCTCTGGCAGATAATTTCTCTCCCAAAAGCACCCATCCGGCCAGTACAGAAATCACAGATTCCAGACTGAGAATCAGGGACGCAATAGTAGGATCCGTGCCTCTTTGACCGATAATCTGGAAGGTGTAGGCAACACCGCAGGAAAGAATACCGGCATAGGCAATGGGCAGCCAGGCAGCGCAGATGGAGGACAGCTTTGGTTCTTCATACAGGAACATCAGCACTGCGGAGAGACCTCCTGCAAAAAGAAACTGGATGCAGGATAACTTGGTTCCGCTGACTTTTTCTGTGAAATAATCTACCACCATAATGTGCATGGCAAAGGTAAGAGAACACAGCAGAATCAGGAAATCTCCCTTGCTGATGGAAAAGCTGCCTTTCATGCAGAGAAGGTATAAGCCAACCACTGCAATAAGAACACTGATCCAGATCTTCAATCCTGCTTTTCGTTTCAAAAAAATACCCAGGACGGGCACCATAATAATATAAAGAGCAGTAATAAACCCAGCTTTTGCAACGGTTGTGTACATGATTCCAACCTGCTGCAGGCTGGTAGATACAAACATGAGAAAACCACAGGCAAGACCACCTATGAGTAAATCCTTTGGCCGGTCTTTTGGCATGGCGCTGTTCTTTGCACTGTCTGTCTGCCTGCTATTGATACGGTTTAGCAGAAAGACACAGGGGATGAGTACCACCCCTCCAAGAAGAGAGCGCACTGCATTGAAAGTAAAAGGACCTACATAGTCCATCCCGGCGCTCTGCGCTACGAAAGCAACACCCCAGATAATTGCTGCAACAAACAGCAGCAGAGAATTCTTCGATGATTTTACAGACATTTTCTTTTGTACTCCTTCATTTCGATACAAAAAAGGGGCTACTGCATTGTATACAGCAACCCCTTTTTTATCATTCAGATTTTATGCGTTTTCCAGAGTTTTGTGATATTCCTGTAAGGATTTCAGGTTGGAAACCGTCTTGTTCTGTACTGCATGGATTCCTTTTACACTTGCCAGAGCTGCTGACATGGTGGTGATATATGGAATCTTTTTGTTGATTGCAGTTTTTCTCAGATAAGAGTCGTCATATTTACTCTGCTTGCCGGATGGAGTGTTGACAATTAAGTCAATTTTTCCATTAATCATAGCATCGTGAATGTTTGGACGTCCTTCCTGCATTTTCTTCAGAGTTTCACAAGGTACTCCGTTTTCATTGAAATACTGTGAGCATCCGGAAGTGGAAACAATCTTGAATCCCAGTTCATGAAGCTGTTTTGCAACTTCCAGAGCGCCTGCGCGGTCATTTTTATTAACACTGACTAAAGCAGTTCCACTAAGAGGAAGTTTAGAACCTGTTGCTTCCTGAGCTTTGTAGTAAGCCATTCCAAAGGATTCGCTAAGTCCCAGTACCTCACCGGTAGAACGCATTTCCGGTCCCAGAAGAGGGTCAACTTCAGGGAACATATTAAATGGGAACACAGCCTCTTTTACACCATAGTATGGATGAGCCTGTTCTGTAAAGGTTGTTACATCAGGACGTTCTCCTGTTAATTCGTAAGCCATAAGTTTGGTAGCAATGTTTGCCATGTTAATGTTGCAAACCTTAGATACCAGAGGTACGGTACGGGAAGCACGTGGATTGGCTTCCAGAACATAAACCTTACCTTCACAGATTGCATACTGCATGTTCATAAGACCTACAACACCCATTTCACATGCAATGGCAGTGGTATATTTACGGATTAAAGCCTTATTTTCTTCTGAAATTTCTACAGAAGGAATTACACATGCAGAGTCACCGGAGTGAATACCAGCCTGCTCAATGTGCTGCATAACAGTAGGAACGAATGCATGAGTACCGTCAGAAATAGCATCGGTTTCACATTCCAGCGCATTCTGAAGGAATTTATCCATAAGGATTGGACGTTCCGGTGTCACATCAATAGCAGCAGCCATGTAGTTTCTCAGCATATCATCATCGTAAACAACTTCCATGCCGCGTCCGCCTAATACATAAGAAGGACGAACCATCATAGGATAACCAATGCGGTGTGCGATTTCCAGAGCTTCTTCTACATTGACAGCCATTCCTGATTCCGGCATAGGAATTTCCAGCTTGTGCATCATTGCATTGAATAAGTCACGGTCTTCTGCCATGTCAATGACAGCAGGAGAAGTTCCCAGGATATGAGCGCCGCGTCTTTCCAGTTCTGCCGCAATGTTCAGAGGAGTCTGTCCGCCGAATTGAACAATAATACCAAGTGGTTTTTCTTTATTGTAAATGGACATAACGTCTTCTACAGTCAGAGGCTCAAAATACAGTTTATCAGAAGTATCGTAGTCTGTAGAAACAGTTTCCGGGTTACAGTTTACCATGATAGTTTCAAAGCCTAACTCTCTTAAAGTAAGAGCAGCGTGTACACAGCAGTAGTCAAATTCGATACCCTGTCCGATACGGTTTGGACCGCCGCCAAGAACCATAACTTTTCTGCCATTTGATACAGGAGTCTTGTCTTCTCCGATATAAGTGGAGTAGTAGTAAGCAGTCGGATCTTTGACACCGCTTACCGGTACTGCATCCCAGCGTTCCTGCATGCCAAGAGCTTCTCTGCGTTTGAACAATTCCCATTCGTCTGTTTCCAGAAGCTGTGCCAGATATTTATCAGAGAAACCATCTTTTTTCGCCTGAATCAGCAGTTCATCCGGAAGTTCCTGTCCTTTGTAGGAAAGGATCTTTTCTTCTTCGTCTACCAGTTCTTTCATCTGTTCTAAGAACCACATTTTGATGTAAGTCATTTTGTGAAGTTCTTCCAGAGGAGCGCCTTTGCGGATTGCTTCATATAAGATAAACTGTCTTTCGCTGGTTGGCTCTGCCAGTTTTGCATACAATTCATCTAAGGTAAGTTCATGAAGGTCTTTCATAAAACCAAGACCATAGCAGCCTTTTTCCAGAGAACGGATGGCTTTCTGGAGAGCTTCCTTGTAGTTCTTACCAATGGACATAACTTCGCCTACAGCTTTCATCTGAGTACCCAGTTTGTCCTGAGCGCCTTTGAATTTTTCAAATGCCCAGCGGGCAAATTTAATTACTACATAGTCGCCGGATGGTTTGTATTTATCCAGAGTTCCTTCTTTCCAGTATGGAATTTCATCCAGAGTAAGTCCTGCAGCAAGAAGAGCAGATACATAGGCAATAGGGAATCCGGTTGCTTTACTTGCAAGAGCAGAAGAACGTGAAGTTCTTGGGTTGATTTCAATAATTACTACACGGTCTGATACCGGATCATGTGCAAACTGTACGTTTGTACCACCGATAACGCCTACGGACTCTACAATAGCGTGAGCCTGTTTTTCCAGACGATCCTGCAGTTCCTGTGAAATGGTGAGCATAGGAGCAGAGCAGAAGGAATCACCAGTATGAATACCAACCGGGTCAATGTTTTCAATGAAGCACACAGAAACTTTGTTTCCTTTGGCATCACGTACAACTTCTACTTCCAGTTCTTCCCATCCCAGAATAGATTCTTCTACCAGAACCTGGTTAATCATAGAAGCAGCAATACCTCTTGCGGCAACTTTCTTTAATTCTTCTTCATTATAAACAAGTCCACCGCCAGTACCGCCCATGGTATAAGCAGGACGGATAACGCAAGGATAACCAAGATCTTTGGCAATGTTTACTGCTTCTTCTACAGAATAAGCAGGAGCGCTTCTTGCCATTTCAACACCAAGCTCATCCATGGCTTTTTTGAATTCGATACGGTCTTCTCCGCGGCTGATGGCATCTACCTGAACACCGATAACTTCTACATGATATTTGTCTAACACACCAGCGTGATACAATTCTTCACAGAGATTAAGACCTGACTGTCCTCCCAGGTTTGGAAGAAGGGCATCGGGTCTTTCTTTTTCAATAATCTCAGTGAGACGGTCTACGTTTAAGGGTTCAATGTAAGTTACATCTGCTGTGGAAGGGTCGGTCATAATAGTAGCCGGGTTTGAGTTTACTAAGACGATTTCATATCCAAGATTTCTCAAGGCTTTACATGCCTGTGTACCGGAGTAGTCAAATTCGCAAGCCTGGCCAATGATGATAGGACCGGAACCGATAATAAGAATTTTGTTAATATCACTTCTCTTTGGCATAAAGAACCTCCATAATATATTTTTATTGTACCATTAGTTTAATCAGGACAAGTATAACACCACAAACTTGCAGACGCAAGAAAAAATATCAGATTCACAGAGGATATTGAAAGGATTTTCTTTACCTCCATAAAATTTCCTGTTATACTAAGGTACAAAGCTGTAAATTTTTATACAATTATGTGCAAAGTCAAAAACTATCAGAGAAAAGAGGGAGGATTTTCTATGATTGAAGTGAAGAACCTGACAAAATATTACAGAGGTGTTTTGGCACCAGCAGTAAAAAACGTTTCTTTTTGTGCAAATCCCGGGGAAATTACCATTTTACTGGGGCCAAATGGGGCGGGGAAATCCACAACCATTAAAAGTATTGTAAATCTTCTAAATTACAATGGAAAAATTTTCATCTGCGGTTATCCAAATGATTCTATGGAAGCCAAAAAGTGTTTTGGTTATGTTCCGGAAGTGCCTATGCTGTATGACCTGCTGACTGTGGATGAGACCATGGAATTTATTGGAAAGGCTTACCGGCTTCCTGATTATAAGGAAGTGGGAGAGCATTACCTGGAATTGTTTCAGCTTTCGGAGCAAAGAGGAAAACTGGCAAAAGAGCTGAGTAAGGGAATGCGGCAAAAGCTCAGCATGATTCTGGCTCTGCTGATTCAGCCCAAAGCCCTGCTGGTTGATGAACCTATGGTAGGTCTGGACCCGGCCAGTATTGAAGAGCTTCTTCAGCTTTTTGTGGCTTTGAAGCAGCAGGGAACATCAATTTTAATCAGTACTCACATTATTGATGTGGTCAATGACATCTGGGACTGCGCCCACATTATGAATAAGGGAGAGATTGTAAGAAGCATCCGAAGAGGAGAAGAGGGAAGTGAAACTCTGAAACAGATTTTCTTTGAAACCACAACGGAGGAATCTGTATGAAGTCATTAGTTTATTTATCTATGATGAAATGGAAGGGAACTATCCGCAATCAGTTCCGCAGCATCGGTTCCGGTATTCTTACTATTTTTATGGTGCTTTTATATGGAGGACTTTTTGTGGCAGTGTTTCTGATTCCTTCGGATGCCATGCGGGAAGTCATGAATATGCAGTTTAATACAGCCTTGCTTATGGGACTGGGGGTGCTGGCTCTTTTATGTGTGACGGTTTTCATGAATAAGAGGAAAGCGCTGGTATATGATACGGATGCGTTCTATCTCTTTGCAGGCCCCTATACCAGAAAACAGATAAATTGCTTTATTCTTGTGCAGACCTGGTTTCAGTCTGCCATATATGGTTTAATATGTTCCTACATCACAGCCATGATGTCCTTTGGCAGTGGCTTTACAGTGTCCATGATGCTGTTTTCTTTTGTGGTATATTGGCTGATTATGGCATTTTTCCTCACCCTTACAGATTATATTTATCTCTGGTCCTTAGTGAAGAAGAAACATGAAATCTGGAATTATGTGGTTGTGCTGCTTGTGGTCTTTTCGGCAGCGGCTGTGTTCTTTTTGTCTGTACAGCGTACAGGTTATGATTGGAAAAATGGATATATGGATTTTGCCCTGAGCCGGGAGTTTTATATGGTACCTTTCTTTGGATGGGGGAAATGGGCAATCAATGCTTTTAGCCAGGGAAATTATTTGTCTATGCTTTGGGGAATCCTGCTGCTTGGTGGATGCAATCTGGTATTGGGCATTTTGTTTTTGCATTTTCAGAAGGATATTGTGGAACAGGCAGTGGAAGACGCTCAGTCTGTCAGTGACTATATGCGCAAGGTGCGGGCAAACAAAGGAAATTCCATTATGGATACTAAAAAAGTGAAACGCATCAAAGGGGAGTTTCCAGAGGGGGCCAAAGCCATTTTTTATAAGAATATGCTGATGATGCGGAAAACCGGAAATTTTTTGCGCAGGCAGGATATTTTTGTGATTGTGCTATATTTTGTGATTAGCTATGTGTGTATGCCAGGTCACCGGTTTTATATGTTCTGTTATATGATGATGATTTGGATGTTTGGCTTAATGAATGATGCAGAGCTTTTGGGAGATTTGAAAAATTATCAGATTTATTTGATTCCGGAAAAGCCTTTGAAAAAGCTGGTCTATGCCGTGATTCCGGCTTATCTGAAAATCGGAATCATTCTGGGAACTGCCATTGTGTTTGCCGGAGTTTTAAACCGTATGCCGGTTCTGGATATTGTGCAGTATGTACTCATGCTTTTGGGCTATGCCATGATTTTTCTGGCAGGAACAGTGCTGTCTGTGAGGCTTTTGAAGAGCCGCACCAATGTGATGATGGAAAATCTTCTGCGGATGCTGATTATTTTAGTGTGCGCCATTCCTTCCGGAGCGTTGGGCGTTCTTTGCTATTTTATTTTCAGAGATTTGAATATGATTGTAATGGTGGTTTCCATTATTACCCTGGTGCTGAATTTTGCGGTATCTGGTTTGATTATTATTGCCTGCCAGGGTATGATGAATGGAAAACAGATGTAGGAGGTTAAGATGCTAGGAACAAAGGATGAAATCAGGATTGAACAGGCAATTGTACATATTTTGGACTCCTCTCTTGGAATGCCTGTACTGTCCGATGTGGTACTGGACTGTGGATCTGATTTTTCGGATTTTTTGAAAGGGCATATTTTCAAAGTGGATTCCAGTGACGAAATCAGAAGCTGTACCTTTCAGGAGGAATCTTTGGTGTTTCATCTGGCAGAGGAATGGAATCCAGAGAAGTTTATTGAGATTACCCAGAAAATTGCCGGAGAGTTATATACCATTATGAACCAGAATATTGATATTCCGGCGGCAGATTTGCTGGCTGTGGAGTATCGGGTGGAGAAACATAGATATCTGGCGCTTCTGAAAATGAATTATAAAACGTCTTATACCCATATGACAAACTCAGACCCCTGGGGGAATAATAATGATATTATTATGCAAAAAGCCATTTTGCCGGGAGAGACACAGAAGCTTTCCGAGGCAGCCCTTATTGATCTGGAAGCGCCTCAGTATGTCCGGCTGGTGGAGAAGAAATATGATGTGAATGGGGTAAAGACAAACTATTTTTCCAAGCTGTTTTTAAAATGCAGCGGAGCTTTATCTTCTAAAACCAAGCTGGCCATTGTGAACAAAGCAGTGGAAGAGGTGCAGAAAAAGTATTTCAATGAATCGGAGCAGTTTGAAGTGCGGATGGAAACCAAAAGCATTCTCAATGAAGAATTTACCCAGCAGGGAGGCTTTGAGGTGCCGGTAGTCATTGACAAGATTTTTAAGGAACATCCGGAAATGAAGGAAGAGGTTCAGGAAAAACTGGAGAAATATAATCTGAAGGAAGCTACCGTGGAGCCTCAGAATCCCAATACCACCAAGAAATTTACGAAACAACATTTAATGACCGATACGGGAATTGAACTGAAAATTCCTATGGAAGAGTATAACAATAAGGATAGAATCGAATTTATTACCAACCCGGATGGAACAATTTCTGTTTTGATTAAAAATATTGGGAGTATTGAAAGCCGCTAAAGAAAATATGAAAATCAACCTTGAGATTCAGAAAAAATCATGGTATAATTTCGGCATAACGTCTGTTTGAAGTGTTTATGTGCTAATGAATTAAAATATTAACTTATTACAGGCGAAGAGAAGAAATAGAAGAGGTAATGAAAATGGAAAGAGAAAAATTTTCTTCACGCCTTGGCTTCATTCTTATTTCTGCGGGATGTGCCATTGGGCTTGGAAACGTATGGCGTTTTCCTTACATAACAGGGAAATACGGTGGGGCAGCCTTTGTTCTGATTTATCTGTTTTTCCTGATTGTAATGGGGCTTCCCATTATGGTTATGGAGTTTGCAGTAGGACGCGCCAGTCAGAAAAGTATCGCCACATCCTTTAATGTGCTGGAAAAGAAGGGGAGCAAGTGGCATATTTACCGGTATTTTGGTATGGCGGGAAACTATCTGCTGATGATGTTCTACACCACCATTGGAGGCTGGATGCTGGCTTATTTTGTGAAAATGATAAAAGGTGACTTTAAAGGTCTGGATGCTGCCGGGGTAGAGCAGGCATTTGGAAGTCTCACTACAGATTTGGGAACCATGTTGTTCTGGATGCTCCTGGTGGTGGTTATTGGCTTTGCCATTTGTTCTCTGGGTCTGCAAAGCGGTGTAGAACGAATTACCAAAGGCATGATGGTCATTTTACTTCTGCTTATGATTGTGCTGGCTGTGAATTCCTGTCTTCTTCCGGGAGGAACGGAAGGACTGGAATTTTATTTAAAGCCGGATTTTGGAAAGCTGACAGAATATGGATTATCAGAAGTGATTTTTGCTGCTATGGGGCAGGCGTTTTTCACTTTGAGTCTTGGGATCGGAGCGCTGGCTGTTTTTGGAAGCTATATTGGGAAAGAGAGAAAGCTTACCGGAGAAGCTGTGAACATTCTAGTTCTGGATACCTTTGTGGCTTTGACGGCCGGTTTGATTATTTTCCCTGCCTGCTCTGCCTTTGGGGTAGATCCGGGAGAGGGGCCGGGACTGGTGTTTGTTACCCTTCCCAATGTATTTAATAATATGAAGGGCGGAAGATTCTGGGGAAGTCTGTTCTTCCTGTTTATGACCTTTGCGGCGCTGTCTACCATTATTGCAGTGTTTCAGAATATTATTTCCTTTGCTCAGGATTTATGGAACTGGAGCTTGAAAAAAGCAGTGCTGATTAACGGAGCTGCCATTGCAATATTGTCTTTGCCATGTATTTTCGGTATGACCATCTGGAGCGACTTTAGTATTTTGGGCAAGAGTATTCTGGATTTCGAGGATTTCCTGGTAAGCAACAACATGCTGCCTCTGGGTTCCCTGGTGTATCTGTTATTCTGTGTGACACGATATGGATGGGGATGGAAAAACTTCTTAAAAGAAGCCAACACCGGAGAGGGCATAAGCTTTCCCAAAAAGATAAAAGTGTATCTCACCTTTATTCTGCCGATTATTGTCCTTTACATTTTCGTACAGGGCTATATCAGCTTATTTAAGAGCTTATAAAAGAGAAGAACTGTGGCATTTTCATGCAACAGTTCTTTTTTTCTGAAATATTTCTTGAAATCAAGTCATATTATGGGTATACTTAATACAACGATGCAACATAATCAAAGATAAAGGAGCTTTAAGCATGAAGAGAATATTACTGAAGTTAAGCGGAGAAGCTTTGGCAGGACCAAAGAAAACCGGATTTGACGAAGCAACGGTTATGGAAGTGGCAAAACAGGTGAAAGTTCTCGTGGAAGAAGGAATCCAGGTAGGGATTGTGATTGGCGGAGGAAACTTCTGGAGAGGACGAACCAGTGAAAATATAGACCGTACCAAGGCAGATCAGATTGGAATGCTGGCTACGGTTATGAACTGCATTTATGTTTCCGAAATTTTCAGAGCAGCAGGAATGAATACCAGCGTTCTTACACCTTTTGAGTGCGGTTCTTTTACCAAGCTGTTTTCTAAGGACAGAGCAGTGAAATATCTGGAAAGAGGCACCGTGGTCTTTATGGCTGGTGGTACCGGTCATCCGTATTTCTCTACGGACACAGCCACTGTGTTAAGAGCCATTGAAATTGAGGCAGAAACTATTTTCCTTGCAAAAGCAGTGGACGGTGTTTATGACAGCGACCCGAAGGTAAATCCCAATGCAAAGAAATATGACGAAGTGAGCATTCAGGAGGTCATTGACCAGAAGCTGGCAGTGGTAGATATGACAGCATCCATTCTGTGTATGGAAAATAAAATGCCAATGCTGGTATTTGGATTAAACGAAGAAAATAGTATTGTAAATACTGCACATGGCAAGTTTACAGGCACAAAGGTGCTGGTATAAAACAGAAAAGAGAAGAAAGAAGAGGAAAAAATCATGGCAGATGAAAGATTAGAAGTATATGAGAGCAAAATGACAAAGACTTTAGATGGACTGAGAAAAGAATATTTAACCATCCGCGCAGGACGTGCAAATCCACATATTCTGGATAAATTAACCGTAGACTATTATGGAACACCAACACCACTGCAGCAGGTGGCAAACATTACAGTACCGGAAGCCCGCATGATTCAGATTCAGCCATGGGAAGCATCTCTGATTAAAGAAATCAGCAAGGCAATTCTGTCATCTGATCTGGGACTGAACCCAAATACAGATGGAAAAATCATTCGTCTGGTACTTCCTGAGCTTACCGAAGAGCGCAGAAAAGAGCTGGTAAAAGATGTGAAGAAAAAAGGCGAGGCTGCCAAGGTAGCGGTAAGAAATATCCGCAGAGATGCCAACGATGCCTTTAAGAAACTGGCAAAACAGGATGTATCTGAGGATGAAATCAAAGAATTGGAAGACAAAGTACAGAAGCTGACAGATAAATTTACAAAAGAAATTGAGAAGGCAGTGGAAGACAAATCAAAGGAAATTCTTACTGTATAATATACTGTGTAAAAAGCAAGGAAAGGGGCACGTACAGAATTTGGTATTGTGCCTCTTTTATGCGTAGGAGGAAAAAATGAAAATTCCAAATCATGTGGCTATTATTTTAGATGGCAACGGACGATGGGCAAAGTCCAAGGGAATGCCAAGGACTTATGGTCATATTAAGGGATGCGAAAATCTGGAAAAAATCTGCAGTATGGCAAAGGAGCTGGGGGTAAAATACCTTACGGTTTATGCCTTTTCCACAGAAAACTGGAAACGTTCCAGAGAAGAGGTTGACGGGCTGATGAAGCTATTCCGCAACTATATGAAAAAATGCCTGAAGATTTCTGCAGAAAATAAAATGCGTGTGCGTGTCATTGGAGATCCCAGAGCTTTTGATGAAGATTTGCAGCAGAAAATCAAGGAGCTGGAGGAGTTTTCCAGTCAGTTTGATGAATTGCATTTTCAGATTGCCCTGAATTATGGAAGCAGGGATGAAATCCGAAGAGCAGTTCAGGATATGGCAAGGGACGTGAAGAAAGGGGCGCTGGACCCGGAAGAGATTACAGAAGAAACGATTTCCGATTATCTGGATACCAAAGGGCTTCCGGACCCTGATTTGCTGATTCGCACCAGCGGGGAAGAGCGGCTGTCCAATTATCTTTTGTGGCAGCTTGCCTATACAGAGTTTTACTTTACAGATGTGCCATGGCCGGATTTTGACAAGGCAGAATTTGTCAGAGCTATCGAAAAGTATAATGGCAGAGACCGCAGATTCGGGGGAGTAAAGGAGGAGTAATATGTTTAAGACCAGACTTTTAAGTGGAATTGTACTTGTGATTATTGCGATTGCCTCTGTTGCAGCAGGAGGGCCGGTACTATTTGGTGTGCTGCTGGCTATTTCCCTTATTGGCGTTTACGAGTTGTATAAGGCTATGAGTGTGCATCAAAAGGGGTTTGCGCCTCTGGAGATGGCAGGATACATTGGAACAGTGCTGTATTATCTCACCCTTTTATGGGAGCCTTTGTACAGTTATTCTATGATGGCAGTTTTGTTTGCCCTGGTACTGATTATGAGCGTTTATGTTTTTTCCTATCCTAAGTACCAGGCAGAACAGGTGATGGCAACCTTATTTGGAGTTATTTATGTGGCAGTTATGCTTTCCTACATCTTTAAGACCAGAAATCTGGAAGGAGGGGCATGGCTGGTAGGTCTTATCTTTTTAAGCTCCTGGGGCAGCGATACCTGTGCATACTGTGTGGGAATGCTCTTTGGAAAACATAAAATGGCGCCGGTTTTAAGTCCGAAAAAATCTGTAGAAGGCGGTGTGGGCGGCGTTTTGGGAGCAGCGCTTCTGGGTGCTCTTTATGCATTTGCCATTTCAGGGGTAAATCCTGCATCCGGACACACACCTCTTATGTATGGAATTATCTGTGCAGTGGGAGCGCTGATTTCCATGGTAGGGGATTTGGCTGCTTCTGCCATTAAGAGAAACAAAGAAATTAAGGATTATGGCACCTTGATACCAGGACATGGAGGAATCCTGGACCGGTTTGACAGTGTGATTTTTACAGCGCCATTTATTTACTTTTTGGCAACTCTATTGATTTAAGGAGACAGCTATGATAAAAATTGCGATTTTAGGCTCTACAGGCTCTATTGGAACTCAGACCCTGGATATTGTACGGAAAAATAAAGATTTGGAAGTCGTGGGAATTGCGGCAGGAAGCAATATTGCCATGCTGGAGGAACAAATTCGGGAATTTCATCCAAGGCTTGCTGCTGTAGGTGATGAAGAAAAAGCGGCAGAACTGCGAGTGAGGGTCAAAGATACGGACTGTAAAGTAGCAGGAGGCATGGATGGACTTCTGGAGCTGGCTGCTATGAAGGAATCCCAGATTCTGGTGACTGCCATTGTGGGAATGATTGGTATCCGTCCTACCATAGAAGGAATGAAAGCCGGCAAGGATATTGCCCTGGCAAATAAAGAAACCCTGGTAACAGCAGGCCATATTATTATGCCTCTGGCAAAAGAGTACGGGGTGAGAATCCTTCCTGTGGACAGTGAGCACAGCGCTATATTCCAGGCGCTAAATGGAGAAGAACACAAGACTATTGATAAACTTCTCATCACCGCTTCCGGTGGTCCCTTCCGCGGAAAAAAGACAAAGGATTTGGAACATATTCAGGTGGAAGATGCCCTGAAGCATCCAAACTGGGCAATGGGACAAAAAATTACCATAGATTCTGCAACCCTGGTAAACAAAGGCCTGGAGGTTATGGAAGCAAAATGGCTCTTTGGCATGGATTTGAATCAGATTCAGGTGGTGGTACAGCCTCAGAGTGTGATTCATTCTATGGTGCAGTTTACAGACGGAAGCATTATCGCTCAGCTTGGGACACCGGATATGCGGCTGCCTATTCAGTATGCCATTTACGGAGGAACCAGAAGATATCTGGATGGAGAGCGGCTGGATTTTGCAAAGCTGGGTTCCATTACCTTTGAAAATCCAGATATGGAAACCTTTAGAGGACTGCCCCTTGCCATGGAAGCTGCCAGAGTAGGAGGCTCCATGCCTACAGTGTTTAATGCGGCAAATGAAAAGGCAGTAGCTCTTTTCCTTCAGAGAAAAATCCGTTTCCTGGATATTTATACAATTATTGAAGATGCTATGGAAAGACATGAGGTAGTTTCCAATCCTACCGTAGAAGAAATTTTAAAAATTGAGCAAGAGATATACAAGAGGATTGAAAGCAGGTGGTAAATTGAAAATTATAATTGCGCTACTGGTATTCTCTGTGATTATATTATTTCACGAGCTGGGGCATTTCCTTCTGGCAAAACGAAATAATATTGCAGTGACAGAGTTTTCCCTGGGAATGGGACCCAGACTTCTCTCTACAGAAAAGGGCGGCACCAGATATTCCTTAAAACTTTTTCCCATTGGTGGTTCCTGTATGATGGTAGGGGAAGATGATGATGACAACACAGAAGGTTCTTTTAACAATGCGTCTGTCTGGGCCAGAATATCTGTAGTTGCAGCAGGGCCTATTTTTAACTTTATTTTAGCCTTTGTATTTGCCATGATTATTACCAGTGTGGTTGGGTATGACCCGGCCAAAGTTTTGCAGGTGACAGAAGGTTCTCCCGCAGCAGAAGCAGGGCTTCAAGAAGGAGATGTGATTACAGAATTTCAGGGAAGACACATTTCCATTGGGCGAGATTTAGATTCCTATATGAACCTCCATGGCCTGCAGGATGAGGAGATTTCC
Source organism: Bacillota bacterium (assembly GCA_902363515.1). Taxonomy (GTDB): domain Bacteria; phylum Bacillota; class Clostridia; order Lachnospirales; family Lachnospiraceae; genus Blautia. Next base: position 37,591 of record CABJAN010000018.1, read on the forward strand.
CTGACATATAAACGAGATGGAAAGAAATATGATATTACCTATACAGCAGACAGTGAAAAACGTTATATGTTAGGTTTTTATTATATGACAGAGGGAGAACCTCAGATAACCCAGGTAATGATTGGAAGTTCTATGGCAGAAGCCGGGGTGATGCCGGGGGATATTATCCGGGAAATTAACGGCGTGGCTGTGGCAGATGCCAAAGAACTTCAGGAGTATCTTTCCGGGCATCCTCTGGATGGTTCGGAAGTCACACTTGGTATGGAGCGGGATGGAAAAGTTGAGACCATTGTGGCAACTCCGCAAATGACGAAAACCGTGGATTCTGGATTTGTTTATAATATTTACAGGGAAAAGACGAATTTTCTAGGCGTGATGAAATACAGCGCTGTGGAGGTGCGGTATTGGATTTCCAGTACTATAGAAAGTTTGATGATGTTTGTAAAAGGACAGTTTTCTGTGAATGATTTATCCGGACCAGTGGGTATCATAGACGTTATTGGGGATTCCTATGAAGAAGCGAAAGAAGAAGGCGCAGTCATGGTGTGGATGCAAATGTTATACTGGGCGATTTTATTGTCTGCCAACCTGGGTGTTATGAATCTTCTGCCGATTCCTGCTTTGGATGGAGGAAGATTAGTATTTCTTCTCATTGAAGCAGTGAGAAAGAAGCGCTTAAATCCCAATGTGGAGGGGATGATACATTTTGCAGGATTTATGCTGCTGATGCTTTTAATGGTGTTTGTCATGTTTAACGATTTCAGGAGATTATAAAAAGAAAAGAACATTTCATCAGAATTAATCAGAGATTTCCTTGATTGATTCTTTGAAATGTTCTTTTTTTGTTTAGGAATAGGTTTTGATGATTTCCTCTGCCACAATTCGTTTAGATACGCAACGGTCCATGGCTTGCTTTTCTATGTAACGGTGAGCATCCGGCTCACTCATCTTCAGTTCACTGATCAGAAGCCATTTCGCTCTGTTTACTAAACGTATTTCTGCCATCTTTTCATCAACAGATAAAGATTTTTTCTCAAATTGCCGCAGCCGTTCTCTGGCACTTTCCATCCATCCAAGTGACTGAAGTAACGTAGGCTTTGAAGTAGGCTTTGGCAGGGTAAATACGCCATAATCCACCACTTTATCATGAATCTCGTTATGCAGTTCCCGCTTCACCAGCAGAAGAACCGCACAAGATTTTCCGGTACAGGTGTCCATAGCCAGACGTATGCCACTTTCATCTGTGAGGGGAGAATTGATGATGACAAAATCAAAGGTATTCTCCGTCAGGATTCTTTTTGCAGCACTGACACTGGAAACTTTGTGAACCAGTTTATATCTGGAAGGCGGAAGAAAACCGGTAAAGGCAGAGGTAAAGCTATCGTTTGAGGATACAAGTAAAACACTGTAAATGCGTTCTTTTAAACTCATTTTGTTCCCCCTCCTTTTTGATTTTTCTTACGCTTACCGGCTGCAGTAAAGTTCTGTAATGGCTTTAGGAATACATTTTTTGATAAAACTGCTGTTTTTTGCTTCCTGGCAGGCAGCAGGAAGATTTCCGGGAAGCTGGCGGAAATTTGCAAGAACTTCAATAGGTGCCTTAAAAAGGTTCAGATCCGCAGGCGCTGGAAGCTCCAGATTCTCTTTGATTCCATACATGCTGGCATAGATTAACAAGGCAAATGCAAGATAAGAATTTGCAGCAGGGTCAGGAGAACGCAGCTCTGCTCGGCGGTATTCTCCCAGTGCAGCAGGAACACGGACAAGCTGGGAGCGGTTTTCGCTGGACCAGGAGATATAGCGTGGTGCCTTATCCTGGCCAAAACGTTCATAGGAATTCTCAAGAGGATTCAGAAAAAGAGTCATTTCCGAAGCTTTATCCAGAATCCCGGCAATCATAGAGTTCATACAATCCTGGTCATAAGCAGATTTCACAGATATATTGATGTGAAATCCATTTCCGGGCTGATGGTGCAGCGGTTTAGGACTAAAATCAGCATAAAGGCCGTTTCGTAAAGCAATTGCTTTTACCACGGTCTGAAAGGTCATTGCATTGTCAGCCGCTGTCAGAGGATCTGAGTAGCGGAAATCAATCTCATTCTGCCCAGGTCCCTGTTCATGGTGAGAGCTTTCCGGCCGGATTCCCATTTGCTCCAGAGTCAGACAGATTTCTCTTCGGATGTTTTCACCCTTGTCTTCCGGTGCAATGTCCATATACCCGGCATGATCATATGGAATCTTGGTAGGTTCACCATGGTCATCCAGCTGGAAGAGATAAAACTCCTGTTCTGTGCCAAAGAAGAACTGAAGACCTTCTTTGGAAGCTTCTTCAATGGCCTGCTTCAGAATCATACGGGAATCATATTCAAAAGGAGTACCATTTGGGTAGGTAATGTTACAGAACATCCGCACCACACTGCCTTCTTCTGGTCTCCAGGGCAACGGCATGAGGGTGTCCGGTTCTGGGTGGAGAAACAGATCCGAGTGGGTTTCATCACCAAATCCGTCAATCGCAGATGCATCAATGGCAATGCCATAAGTGAAGGCTTTTGGAAGCTCATCGGGCATAATGGATATATTTTTCTGTTTTCCAAATATGTCACAGAAGGCCAGACGGATAAACTTCACATCCTCTTCTTGGACATACTGAATAATTTCTTGCTGGGAATATTTCATAGCGTAACCTCTTTCTTGTTAATTTGCTACATACATCTGTTTATATGGATTTTTGCTGTCTGGTGTGACCAGGGTAAAAGGAGAGGAGAGTATGGTTTCCAGGTCATAGTAGAAGTCCTCACAATACTCCTTTAAATCCTCCATGATTTCCTGCAAGTCTTCACAGGTGGCAATGGCTGCGGTAACTTGTGCAGGAAATTTCAGGTTTCTGAAATCTCCCCGGAGAAATAATTTTCCGCCGTGCATACCTGTGCAGGGAAAATTTCCAACAATAGGGCGGCCAGATGCATTCAGTCCAAGCACTACAAGAATCCCTCCGGCCTGGTATTCGCCCAGAAAGCTTCCGGCACATCCGCCAATGATCATAACAGGAATTTTGTCTTTGTAAGCTTTCATATGAATCCCTGCCCGGTAGCCTGCATGATCACGGACATAGATTTTACCGCCTCTCATAGCATATCCGGCTGCATCTCCGATACTGCCATGAATCAGGATTTTTCCCGCATTCATGGTATCACCTACTGCATCCTGTGCATTGGCATTTACGGTAATATTAGCATTGTTTAAGTAAGCACCAAGAGCATTGCCGGAAATCCCCTGGATGGTAATATCCCGGTCAGACATGCCGGCTCCAATGAAGCGCTGGCCACAGCAGTTTTGGATCACATAGCTGTGTTCCGGCTGCCGCAGGGCTTCATTTAATGTTTTATAATCTAAAGCAGCAGCATCAATCACTTTCATAGTATAACACATCTCCTTACTAAAATGATATAATATTTTATTCTCCGGCATGGGAAATTCCCAGGATTTCTAGCTCTTTTTCGTTTAAACCAATGCCACGGAGCATCAGACGGTTGCCACGGAGAGCTTCAATGGAATTAATCCCCATGCCTCCCATAAGTTCTTTGATTTCGTGCTTCCAGGCAGTCATTAAATTTATGAGACGCTGGCTTCCTGTTTCCGGATCCAGTCTTTTTACAAGCTCCGGACGCTGGGTAGCGATTCCCCAGTTGCATTTGCCGCTTTGGCAGGTGCGGCAGAGATGGCAGCCCAGAGCCAAAAGAGCTGCTGTTGCCACATAACAGGCATCAGCTCCCAGGGCAATGGCTTTTACCACATCAGAAGCACTACGGATACTGCCTCCTACCACAAGGGAAACCTGATTTCGGATACCTTCATCCCTAAGTCTCTGGTCTACAGCGGCCAGAGCCAGTTCCACAGGAATTCCAACATTGTCACGGATTCTGGTAGGTGCTGCTCCGGTACCGCCCCGGAAACCGTCAATGGCAATGATATCTGCACCGCTTCTGGCAATTCCGCTGGCAATGGCTGCAATATTGTGGACAGCAGCTACTTTTACAATAATCGGCTTTTTATATTCCGTGGCTTCTTTCAGTGAATAAACCAGCTGGCGTAAATCTTCAATAGAATAAATATCGTGATGAGGAGCAGGAGAGATGGCATCAGAGCCTTCTGGAATCATTCGGGTGCGTGATACGTCTCCCACAATTTTAGCTCCGGGAAGATGTCCGCCAATACCCGGTTTCGCTCCCTGTCCCATTTTGATTTCAATGCCTGCACCTGCCTTTAAATATTCCTCATGGACACCAAAGCGTCCGGATGCTACCTGGACAATGGTGTTTTCTCCATAACAGTAAAAATCCTCGTGGAGTCCCCCTTCTCCGGTATTATAAAGGATTCCAAGCTCTGTTGCGGCAAGAGCCAGAGATTTGTGTGCATTATAGCTGATGGAGCCATAACTCATGGCAGAGAACATGACAGGCATAGACAGTTCCAGCTGGGGAGGCAGTGCACAGTCTAAACTTCCGTCAGCAAGCCGGTGTACCTGCTCTGGTTTTTTCCCAAGATAAACTCTGGTTTCCATAGGTTCCCGTAAGGGATCAATGGGAGGGTTGGTCACCTGGGAAGCATTAATCAAAATGCGATCCCAGTAAACAGGGAGTGGGTTGGGATTTCCCATGGAAGAAAGGAGAACACCGCCGCTGCTGGCCTGTTTGTAGATTTCCTTCATAGTGCTTTCTGACCAGTTGGCATTTTCACGGAAAGAACAGTCGCTTTTGGTGATTTTTAAGGCTTTGGTGGGGCAGAAGGAAACACACCGATGACAGTTGACACATTTACTTTCGTCACATTCCATCCGTTTTGTTTCGCTATTATAGGAATGTACGCCATTGGCACATTGCTGCACGCAGACCCTGCAGGAAATACAGCGGTTTTCATTCCGGATTACTTCAAATTCAGGGTAGATAAATTCAATGCTCATACGAAAACTCCTTCCTTTACGGTTACAATAACAGGCTCACCGCCAGCAGGTGCCCAGATATTTTCAGCCTCTGGTTCCATGGCACGGATGGCAGTTTCTTCACTGGCAATATAAACCATATCCTCTTTTTCGCCTACTACCATGGAACGGAGTTTCAGGCGGTCATTGAGTGCCATGAGGCCTCCGTTAAATCCAAATACAATGGAAAAAGGCCCGGTGATCAGGAGGCTTGGAAACATGGTTCTTAAATACGTGTGTTTTTTCTGGTCTTCCAAATCCGTTTTTGATGCAATGGTACTCCAGAACGGGGCAGCAATGACGCTGGCGGCTTCTCCAAGGGTCAGACCCTGTCTGCGCAGCAGATAGTCAAGAATATATGTAATGACTTCTGTATCCGTCTGAAGGGTGCATTGATATCCGAACATTTCCATGAACCGTCGGTTGGCATCATAGGAAGAGATTTCTCCGTTATGTACAACAGAATAGTCCAGAAGAGTAAAGGGGTGTGCACCGCCCCACCAGCCAGGGGTGTTGGTAGGATAACGTCCATGGGCAGTCCAGGAATATCCATGGTATTCATCTAATTTATAAAAAACACCAATATCTTCCGGATAACCTACTGCCTTAAAGGTACCCATATTTTTTCCGCTGGAAAAGACATAGGCTCCAGGCATCTGGGTATTGATTTTCATTACGGTACGTACCACATATTCCTTTTCATCCAGCTGCATGGATGTGAGAAGGGACTTTAAGGGAGCCACAAAATATCTCCAGATAATAGGCTCATCTGTGATTTCCGGTATTTTCCGGGTGGGAATAATTTCCGACTGCACGATTTCAAACCGTTCCTTTAAAAAGGCCTCACATTCTTTTCTGGTAGCCCTGCTGTCAAAAAACATATGAAATGCATAAAAATCCTTATATTCCGGATAAATCCCGTAAGCGGCAAAACCGCCTCCCAAACCATTGGAGCGGTCATGCATGGGTTTCATGGCATTGGTAATGGCTTCTCCGGATATCCGGTTTCCTTCTCTGGAAATCATGGCTGCAATAGCACATCCGGAAGGAATCCGTACTTGACCTTCTAGTTTCATTTTCCTTTACCTTCCTTTCTTTTTTCAATATAAAAACAAAGGCGTCCATTTTAAAAGCAGAAACTATCTGCTTTCGAAATGAACGCCTTTGCTCATATGCATATTTATACAACGATTTAAAATGTTTGTCAATTACAATTTATTGCATCCTTCATAGATTTCACATAAGCTCCGATATAGGAAGGAGCTTTTTTCCCATATTGGGCAAGGAGTTTGATGATGGCGGAACCTACAATGACACCGTCTGAGAAGGCAGACATCTGCCTGGCCTGCTCTGGTGTAGAGATTCCAAATCCTACTGCACAGGGAATCTTTGTATTTTTTCGCACTTCTTTCAGAATGGGGGTTAAATCTGTTTTGATTTCTTTTCTGGTTCCCGTAACACCAAGGCTGGAAACAATGTAGAGAAAGCCCTGGGCTTCTTTGGCAATCATGGCGATACGCTCTTTGGAAGTGGGGGCAATCAGTGAAATCAGATCAATGCCATATTCCCGGCAGGCAGGAAGAAATTCTTCTTTTTCTTCAAAGGGAAGATCCGGAAGAATCAGGCCATCCATCCCAACCGCAGCACATTCCTGCAAGAAACGCTGTGTGCCATAAGAAAAAACTACATTGGCATAAGTCATAAAAACTAAAGGAATGTGTACTTTTTTTCTGAGTTCTTTTACAAAGGCAAAGATTTTATCTGTAGTGATACCACCTTGCAAGGCTCTGAGATTGGCACTTTGGATCACAGGGCCTTCGGCTGTAGGATCCGAAAAAGGAATTCCAAGTTCAATCAGGTCTGCTCCATTTTCCTGGGCAGCAAGGACAGCGGCAGCAGTGGTTTCCAGATCCGGATCGCCGCAGGTGATAAAAGCAATAAAAGCTTTTCCCTTTTGAAAGGCATGTTTGATATTACTCATGAAGATCCTCCCCTCTATAGCGTGCAATGGCAGCACAATCTTTATCTCCCCGTCCGGAGATTGTGATTACAAGTATCTGGTCTTTATTCATGGTAGGCGCAAGCTTGATGGCATGTGCAACAGCGTGTGCAGATTCAATAGCCGGAATAATACCTTCTGTTTTAGCCAGGTATTCGAAGGCACATACTGCTTCCTCATCTGTAACCGGAACATACTGGGCGCGGCCAATATCATAAAGCTGAGCATGCTCAGGCCCGATGCCAGGGTAATCAAGCCCTGCAGAAATAGAATATACAGGAGCAATCTGTCCGTACTCGTCCTGGCAGAAATAGGACTTCATGCCATGGAAAATACCAAGTTTTCCAGTTGCGATGGTAGCTGCTGTTTCCCTGGTATGAACGCCCCGTCCTGCGGCTTCACAGCCAATCAGAGAAACCTCCCTGTCTTCTATAAAATGGTAGAAACTTCCTATGGCATTGGAACCGCCTCCTACACATGCAAGCACAGCATCCGGAAGTTTTCCCTCTTTTTCTAAAATCTGCTCCTTGATTTCTTTTGAAATTACAGCCTGAAAATCACGCACAATGGTAGGAAAAGGATGCGGTCCCATGACAGAGCCAAGACAGTAATGGGTATCAGAAATCCGGGAAGTCCATTCCCGCATGGCCTCTGAAACAGCATCCTTTAAGGTGGCGGTACCGCTTTTTACCGCAATGACTTCAGCACCTAATAGTTTCATGCGGTAAACATTTAAAGCCTGTCTTATGGTATCCTCTTCTCCCATAAATACTTTACATTCCATACCGAACAGGGCAGCAGCAGTGGCAGTTGCAACTCCGTGCTGGCCGGCACCAGTCTCAGCAATCAGCCTCGTCTTTCCCATTTTCTTAGCCAGCAGTGCCTGCCCCAGTACATTATTGATCTTATGTGCTCCTGTGTGATTCAAATCTTCCCGCTTCAGGTAAATCTTAGCACCTCCCAGATCACGGGTCATCTTTTCCGCATAATAAAGCCGGGAAGGTCTTCCTGCATAATCTTGAAATAACTGGCTTAACTCCCGGTTAAAGGCAGGATCCTGTTTATAAAAGTCATAGGCTTCTTCCAACTCAATCACAGCATTCATCAAGGTTTCGGGAATATACTGTCCTCCATGAATGCCAAAGCGTCCTTTGGGATTTGTCATAGCTTTTCTCCTCTCTTTCTTACTGCTGCCATAAAAGCAGCTATTTTTTCTTTGTCTTTTTTTCCATTGGTTTCAATGCCTGAGCTTACGTCCACCCCATAAGGGTGAACCTGGCAGATAGCGTCTGCCACATTTTGGGCATCCAGCCCTCCTGCCAGGAAAAAATCCTGGCGGATGTTCTTTAATAGGTTCCAGTCAAAGGTCTGGCCTGTGCCTGCCCCGGAATCCAGAAGCAGGAAGTCTGCTGTGCTGTCTGCGGCTTTGTACAAATCCTTTTCGGAACGGATCTGAATAGCCTGTATCAAAGGCTTACAGGTAAGTCCCCGGAGGGTATGAAGATATTGGGAATCTTCCTGCCCATGAAGCTGTGCAGCATCAAGGATTCCATTTTCAAGAAGGCCTGCAATGACCTCAGGTTTCTCATCCACAAAAACACCTACTGTCTGAATCCCGGGCAACAGCTGTTCTTTTAATATTTTTGCTTTCTCAAAGGAAACGTACCGCTTACTTTTTTTATAAAATACAAAACCAGCATAGTCTGGTTTCCACTGGTTTACAGCCATAATATCCTCAGGCCTGGAAATTCCGCAAAGCTTGATTTTGGTCATAGGCTGCCTCGCAGTTCTAAAAGCAGTGCTTTTTTATCTTTGGCTTTCATGAATGCTTCCCCGATTAAAAGGGCATCTGCACCGGTTTCCAGGATTGCTGCTACATCTCCTGCATTTTGAATACCGCTTTCCGAAACAAAGAGAATGTCCCTGGGCACCATCTGTCTCAGACTCCGGCTGTTCTCTGTATTTACTGAAAAATCCTTTAAATTCCGGTTATTAACGCCCACAATAGTAGCTCCGGCACAGAGGGCTTTTTCCACCTCTTCTTCATTATGTGCCTCTGTCAGGGCAGAAAGCCCCAACTCTTTGGAAATCTCCAGGTATTCTTTTATCTGCTCCTGAGAGAGGAGAGAACAGATCAGAAGAACGGCAGATGCCCCCAGAACCTTTGCCTGGTAAATCATATATTCATCTACAAGAAAGTCCTTTCTGAGACATGGCACAGATACCTGTTCTGCAATTCCTCTTAGATATTCATCACTTCCCAGAAACCATCTTGGTTCTGTCAGGACGGAAATGGCATCTGCCCCGGCTGCTTCATAATCTTTTGCAATCTGAAGGTAGGGAAAATCTGGTGCGATCACTCCCTTAGAAGGAGATGCTTTTTTACATTCGCAGATAAAGGAGAGACCAGGTTTTCTCAGTGCTGCCTCAAAGGGAAAGGTTCCTTTTGGAAGGGATAGGGCTGTTTGGCGAAGTTCAGACAGGGAGAGGCTTTTTTTTGCCTGTTCGGTACGCTCCCTTGCATGGGCAGCTAACTGCTCTAAGATGTTCATACCATCACCTCCTGATTGCTGATTTGAATCAGCTTTTCCAGTACTGCAAGAGCCTTCTTGGAATCAATCAGTTCCCCGGCAAGAGCAATTCCATCCTTTAAGGTTTCAGCTTTTCCTCCGATATACAGTGCAGCCCCTGCATTCATTAAGACTGCATTTCTTTTTGGGCCTTTTTCACCCTTTAGAAGAGCCAGGGTAATGTCTGCATTTTCTTTTGGGGTCCCTCCCTTTAGATCCTCCCGGGTGCACCGTTGAAAGCCGAAATCCTCCGGAGCGATTACAGAAGTCTTAAACCAGCCGTCACGGATTTCACAGATTGTAGTAGGAGCACTCAGGGAAATTTCATCCAGTTTATCCTGTCCGTACACCACCATGCCGCGTTTCACACCAAGATTAATCAGAACCTGGGCAAGAGGTTCCACAAGATATTCGTCATACACGCCAAGAAGCTGCATGGATGGTGTTCCCGGGTTAGTCAGGGGACCAAGAATATTAAATACAGTACGGAAGCCCAGTTCTTTGCGGATGGCTCCCACATATTTCATGGAAGTATGATAGTCCTGTGCAAAGAAGAAACACATTCCTGCTTTTTTCAGAAGCTCAACACATTTTTCTGGTGTCTGGTGGATATTTACCCCCAGAGCTTCCAGGCAGTCTGCTGTACCGCACTGGGAGGAGGCTGCCCTGTTTCCGTGCTTGGCTACCTTCATTCCTCCTGCCGCTGCCACAAGTGCAGAGGTTGTGGAGATATTAAAGCTGTGTGCATTGTCGCCTCCAGTACCTACGATTTCGAAAAGTTCCATACCGGTATCGACTTTTATGGCGTGGGCTCTCATGGAGGAAGCACACCCTGCGATTTCATCGGTGGTTTCTGCCCTGGCACTTTTGGTAGACAGTGCAGCAAGAAATGCAGCGTTTTGTGTAGGCGTTGTCTTTCCGCTCATGATTTCATTCATCACCTCATAAGCCTCATCATAGGTCAGGTCTTCTTTGTCTACAATTTTTACAATGGCTTCTTTAATCATGGTTCATATCTCCTTTATAAAATTTTTGATCATGGTTTTTCCTTCTGGAGTCATGACAGATTCCGGATGGAACTGTACGCCGAAAATGGGATATTCCTGATGCTGCACACCCATAATTTCCCCATCTGAGGTAAGAGCAGTTACTTTCAGGGAATCCGGAAGTGTATGGGGTGCGGCAGCGAGAGAGTGGTACCTTCCTACAAGACTTTTGCTTTTGCAACCATGAAACAGCGGACAGGTTAAATCCAGGCTGATTTCAGACTGCTTTCCGTGCATCAGCTGTCCGGCATAGACAATGGAAGCCCCAAAAGCAGAGCAAATGGCCTGATGTCCCAGACACACGCCGAGTATGGGGATGTCTTTTCCCAGGGTCTTTACCACATCAATAATGTTTCCCGCATCCTCCGGTCTGCCGGGACCGGGAGAAAGTACGATTTTATTAGGTTGATTTTCCTGGATTTCTTCCAGCGTCATTTCATCATTTCGAACTACCAGAATATCGGGATTCCATTCTCCGAGAAACTGATAAAGATTAAAAGAGAAGCTGTCATAATTATCAATTAATAAGATCATAAGTCCTCCTCCTGTGCCAGTTCCAGTGCATGCAGGGAAGCCCTGGCTTTATTCAGGCACTCTTCATATTCTTTTTCCGGTACGGAATCTGCTACGATTCCAGCTCCGCTTCGTACATACACTTGTCCGTCTTTTTTATAGGCAATACGTATGGCAATGCAGGTATCCATATTGCCGGTGAAATCTATATAGCCGATGGCACCTCCATAAATTCCCCGTTTGTTGTATTCCAGCTGACGGATAAGCTGGCAGGCTCTGATTTTCGGTGCTCTGGACAGGGTTCCTGCTGGCAGGACTGCTTCAATGGCATCCAGGGCATCTTTTCCTTCACAAATTTCACTGCGGATGGTGGAACCGATGTGCATTACATGAGAGAAACGCTGGATGGCATGGAATTCTTCTACCTGAACGGATCCAATCTTACTGATTTTTCCTAGATCATTTCTTCCCAAATCTACCAGCATATTGTGCTCAGCCAATTCCTTCTCATCTGCCAGCAACTCCTGCTCCAGCAGTTTATCCTGTTTTTCTGTATTGCCCCTTGGTCGGGTTCCGGCAAGAGGAAATGTATGGAGAATACCGTTTTCCAGTTTTACCAAAGTCTCAGGGGAAGCACCCGCTGCTTCTACATCAGTTCCTGAAAAATAAAACATATAGGGAGAAGGATTCATAGTGCGCAGAAGCCGGTAAGTATTGAGCAGGCTTCCTTGAAAGGGAGCATGGAAATAATTAGAAAGAACAATCTGAAAAATATCCCCTTCCTGAATGTATTGTTTTGCCTTCTCCACCATGGAACAAAACTGCTCCTTGTTAAAGAAAGAAACCGGCTTATCCAGCATTTTTCCGCCTGGTTCTTTTTTCTTTTTTCCTGTCCGCAAAAGCCGGATAAGCTGTTCCAGTTCCAGTACAGCTTTGTGATATCCTGACTCCGGATCTTTTAATTCCATGTTTACTATGAGAATGAGCTTTTGGCGTACATGGTCAAAAGCAATGACTTTATCAAAAAGCATCAGATCCAAATCCTGAAAAGCCTGCTCATCCTCCGGATACCCGGGTACAGAAGGTTCTGTGTATCCGAAATAATCATAAGAAAAATATCCAACCAGCCCCCCGGTAAAAGGTGGAAGATGAGAAAATCCCGGACTTTTCCGTTCAGCCATAATCTGACGGATGTAATTGGAAGGATGACTGGTTTTTAGTTTCAAATCTCCGATTTTCATGTTCCCGTTCCTGCAGGTGATTTCCAGCTTGGGGTCATATCCCAGAAAACTGTAGCGGCCCCATTGCCCTTGCGGAACAGCCGATTCCAGTAAATAACAATGGGTAGAAACCTGTTTCAGTATTTTCATGGTCTCCAGAGGAGTGGTAAAGTCGGACAGGATCTCGCAGCTTACAGGAAGTATCTGATACAGTCCTTTTGCTGCTATGTTCTGTACTTCTTTCAGTGTTGGTGTAATGTTCATAAGCTTGTCCTCCTAATAAAAAAAGTCCCTGACAGAATCATAGAATCTGTCAAGGACGAATTTGAAAATCCGCGGTGCCACCTTGCTTCACAGGCAATACCTGTACTCTTAGCGGGATACCAGCATATCCCCGGCAACTGACGTATGCCTACACGTTACAGAATACTGGGTATAAGAAAATCTTATACTTTTGACTGTACCCTCAGCAGTCCATTTGACAACTTGTTTCTCACCCGCTCTCAGCATCCGGGTTCTCTGTACAGGCATCATTGCCGTTATCTCTGCTTCATCGGTTTATTGTATGAAATTATTTTGGATTATAGCACCGAGAAAAAACCTTGTCAATAAAAAAATAAAGAAAATTTTGTACTTACAAAAAAACAAAAAAGCCATTGACAAAGAGGTTTGTACGGTGTTATCATGCAACACGTAAAGGCAAGGGCGTCTTTGAGAACATAATCTCAGAGACGCTTTTTCTATTGTAACAATCGAATAGCTTAAAGAAGGCAAGGGCGTCTTTCATGTGGAAAACAGGAAAGGCATCCTTGCCTTTTTTAATACGAAAGGAGTGTCATTTATGAAAAGAAAGAATGTTTCAAAATACTTTGGCTGTATGGTTTTTGATGACAGAGTCATGAAAGCAAGCCTATCTGCAAAAGTGTACCAGTCTTTGAGAAAAACCATAGATGAAGGTGTAAAGCTGGACAGCAGCGTGGCAGATGCAGTGGCAGAGGCCATGAAGGAATGGGCGGTATCAAAAGGTGCAACTCATTATACCCACTGGTTTCAGCCTCTTACCGGAATCACAGCGGAAAAACATGACAGCTTCATATCTCCTTCTCCAAACGGAGGCGTTATCATGGAGTTTTCCGGAAAAGAGCTGATTAAGGGAGAACCAGATGCCTCTTCTTTTCCTTCCGGTGGTTTAAGAGCGACCTTTGAGGCAAGAGGATATACTGCATGGGATCCTACCTCTTATGCATTTATTAAGGGAAAAACCTTATGTATTCCAACTGCTTTTTGTTCCTATGGAGGAGAAGCCCTGGATAAGAAAACACCACTGCTTCGTTCCATGAAGGCTCTGAATAAACAGGCACTTCGGATTCTCCGTCTCTTTGGTAATGACAAGGTAAACTATGTTACTACCTCTGTAGGGTCGGAGCAGGAATACTTCCTCATTACAAAAGAAATGTATGACCAGAGAAAAGACCTCCAATTTACAGGACGTACTTTGTTTGGTGCAAGACCTCCAAAAGGCCAGGAAATGGATGATCATTATTTCGGTGTGATTAAACCAAGGGTGGAAGCTTATATGTCTGACTTAAATGAGGAACTCTGGAAGCTTGGTATTCTTGCAAAGACGCAACACAACGAAGTGGCTCCGGCACAGCATGAACTGGCTCCTATCTATACAACCACCAACATTGCTACGGATCATAACCAGCTTACTATGGAAATCATGCAAAAAGTAGCTGCAAAACATGGGCTTGTCTGCCTGCTCCACGAAAAACCTTTTGCAGGAGTCAATGGAAGTGGAAAACACAATAACTGGTCTATTTCCACAGATACAGGTATAAATCTGCTGGCACCGGGAGAAACACCTTATGAAAACGCTCAGTTTTTACTCTTCCTGTGTGCAGTGATCAAGGCTGTAGATGACTATCAAGATCTTTTAAGACTGTCTGTAGCAACTGCCGGAAACGACCACCGTCTTGGAGCAAACGAGGCACCGCCTGCTGTGGTATCCATGTTCCTTGGAGATGAGTTAAACGGTGTCTTAGAGGCCATTGAAAAAGACATTCCTTATGAAGGTGCAGAGAAAACACAAATGAAGCTTGGAGTGGATGTCCTTCCGAAATTTAACAGGGATACCACAGACAGAAACCGTACTTCACCTTTTGCCTTCACGGGAAATAAATTTGAATTCCGTATGCTTGGTTCCTCCAATAGCATTGCATGTGCCAATATGATGCTCAACAGTGCAGTGGCAGAAAGCCTGAAAATCTATGCGGACAGGCTGGAACAGGCGGAAAACTTTGAAGAAGCTCTGCATGCTATGATCCGGAAAACCATCAAAGATCATAAGCGGATTATATTCAACGGAAATGGTTATGATGATGCGTGGATAAAAGAAGCCACAGAGGTAAGAGGGCTTTTGAATTATCCGTCTACACCGGACTGTATGCCTCATTTGTTAGATGAGAAGAATGTCCAAATGCTGACTTCACATAAAGTATTCTCTAAGACAGAGTTGGAGTCAAGATGTGAGATTATGCTGGAAAACTACTGTAAGACCATTGTAATAGAAGCAAATACCATGGTAGATATGGCAAAGAGAGAAATCATTCCGGCAGTAGAAGCCTACACCATGGAACTGGCCAGAACAGCTTCTGCGAAAAAAAGCGTGGATGAGACATTGGCATGCAGGTATGAAAGCAGCCTGATCAAGAAGCTTTCTACTCTTACAGATCAGATGGCAATTAGAACCGATGCACTGGAGGCTGCACTGGTAGAGATTCAGAATGCAGAAGATATTGTGTCACAGTCTTACGAAATCAGGGATAAGGTATTGACAAGAATGCAGGAATTAAGAGTTGCCTGTGATGAAGCAGAAACCGTTACAGCAAAGAAATACTGGCCTTTCCCAACCTACGGAGATTTGTTGTTCAGTGTAAAATAAAAGAAAATACAAGGAACTGTTTACAGCGAGTATGGGAGAGTGAGAGCCATGCAGCAGTTCCTGAAAAACGGAGGTAACATGTATGTGTTCAATTATGGGATATTGTGGCCAGGGAGCCGATTTTGATCAATTTAAACTAGGTTTCGACCAAACCATTTCCAGAGGTCCGGATGACAGCCGGATCGTTGATACAGGAAATGGTCTTCTTGGGTTTCACAGACTGGCGATTATGGGACTGGCCCCATCCGGGATGCAGCCTTTCCAGATGGGCAGCAGCTATGTGGTCTGCAATGGAGAAATCTATGGATTTGAGAAAATAAGAGAAGATTTATCCTGCCGTTATACCTTTGTAAGTGATTCGGACTGTGAAATCCTTTTGCCACTGTATAAAGAATACGGTACAGATATGTTTGCCATGCTGGATGCAGAATTTGCTCTCATTCTCTACGATGGGGAAAAGGAGGAATATATTGCTGCCAGAGATCCCATTGGAATACGTCCTCTATATTACGGATATGACGAAAAAGGTGTGATTCTGTTTGCCAGCGAAGCTAAAAATCTGGTGGGGCTAACAGACAAAATCATGCCCTTTCCGCCTGGATATTATTACAGAAATGGAACGTTCACCTGCTACTGCGATATTGCCAAAACAGAAGCGGTATGCCCGGATGATATGGAAACTGTTTGCCAAAAGATTCATGATCTGCTCACAGCGGGAGTAAAAAAACGTCTTGTAGCAGATGCTAAGGTAGGCTTTCTTCTCTCCGGTGGGCTGGATTCTTCTCTTGTCTGTGCTATTGCCGCAAAAGAAAGCCGTGAACCCATCCGTACCTTTGCTATTGGTATGAGTGAAGATGCCATTGATTTAAAATATGCCAAACAGGTAGCAGAGTATATTGGAAGTGAGCACACAGAGGTTTATATGACACCAAAGGAAATCATTGACACTTTGGAAGAGGTGATTCAGATTCTGGGGACTTATGATATCACTACCATCCGTGCATCCATGGGTATGTATCTGGTTTGCAAGGCGATTCATGAGCAGACAGATATCCGTGTACTGCTTACCGGAGAAATTTCTGATGAATTATTTGGTTATAAATATACGGATTTTGCACCTGATCCAAAGGCATTCCAGGAAGAATCGGTGAAGAGGATTCGGGAGCTTCATATGTATGATGTACTAAGAGCAGACCGCTGTATTTCCGTCAATTCTCTGGAAGCGAGAGTTCCTTTCGGCGATTTGGATTTTGTAACTTATGTGATGGCTGTAAATCCGGAATTGAAAATGAATCACTATGGAAAAGGAAAATATCTCCTCCGCCATGCATTTCAGGAAGATGAGTGTCTTCCAGAAGAGATTCTATGGAGAGAAAAAGCCGCTTTTTCCGATGCAGTAGGCCATTCTATGGTGGATTACCTGAAGGAATATGCAGAATCTGTTTATACAGATCAGGAACTGGAAACACGGGCAGAGAAATACACCTATGCAAAGCCCTTTACCAAAGAATCCCTGCTGTACAGGGAAATCTTTGAAAAATATTATCCGGGGCAGGCAGAAATGATAGCCGGTTTCTGGATGCCGAATAAGGAGTGGGAGGGCTGTAATGTCAATGATCCTTCTGCCAGAGTGCTTTCCAATTATGGAGAAAGCGGAAAATAAAAGAGAGAGGAATAATCAGCTATGACAAAATATATTTTTGTGACCGGAGGTGTTGTATCCGGTCTTGGGAAAGGAATCACAGCAGCTTCCCTTGGACGGCTTTTAAAAGCCAGGGGTTATAAGGTGGCTGCTCAGAAGTTAGATCCTTATATTAATGTGGATCCGGGCACCATGAGCCCATACCAGCACGGAGAGGTTTACGTGACAAAAGACGGGGCAGAGACAGATTTGGATCTGGGACATTATGAGAGATTTATTGATGAAGATCTGAATCAATATTCCAATCTGACCACAGGAAAAGTATATTGGAATGTTTTAAACAAAGAGCGTAGAGGGGAGTATCTGGGCTCTACTGTGCAGGTGATTCCTCATATTACCAATGAAATTAAGGAATTTGTTTACCGTGTAGGAAAACAAACCGATGCAGATGTGGTAATCACAGAAATCGGAGGTACTATTGGAGACATTGAGTCCCAGCCTTTTCTGGAGGCAGTCCGTCAGATTTCACTGGAGGTGGGACGTGAAAACAGCCTGTTTATCCATGTGACCCTGGTTCCCTATTTAAGCGGATCAGACGAGCATAAATCAAAACCCACCCAGCATTCTGTGAGGGAGCTTCAAGGAATGGGAATTCATCCGAACATCATTGTGCTTCGGTGTGACAAATCTCTGGAAGAATCCATATTCCGAAAAATATCTCTTTTTTGTAATGTAAAGCCAGACTGTGTCATTGAAAACCGCACGCTGTCCAACTTATATGAAGCACCTCTGATGCTGGAAGAATCTGGCTTTTCTTCTGTGGTGTGCAGAGAACTTCAATTAGAGGAAAAGAAAGCGGAACTTGGAGACTGGAAAAACATGGTGGCTCAGATTCAAAAGCGTTCTAAGGAAGTACACATTGGTCTTGTTGGGAAATATGTTAAGCTTCATGATGCTTATCTGTCTGTGGTTGAAGCTTTAAATCATGCCGGGTATGCACAGAATGCTTACATCCGCATTCATTGGATTGATTCGGAGTCCATAACAAAAGAAAATGTAGCACAGATTTTTCAGGGAATCCAGGGAATCATTGTGCCGGGCGGATTCGGAAACCGGGGAATTGAAGGAATGATTACGGCGGCTGAGTACGCCAGAGAGAGACAGATTCCGTATTTTGGAATCTGTCTTGGCATGCAGATTGCAGTAATTGAATATGCCAGACATAGGGCAGGACTGCCGGAAGCCCATTCGGGAGAATTTGATGAACAGTGCAAGGATAAGGTCATTGATTTCATGCCGGGACAAAGCGATGACATTGACAAAGGAGGCACCCTCCGCCTTGGAAATTATCCCTGTGTCATACAGCCTGGAACACAGATGGAACACTGCTATAAAAGCAGCCTTATTCAGGAGCGCCACCGTCACCGCTATGAATTCAATAACCAGTACCGTGAACTGCTTACCCATGCAGGGCTGGTGATCAGTGGAACTTCCCCTGACACCCGTCTAGTGGAAACCATTGAGATAAAAGACCATCCTTTCTATATTGGCGTACAGTTTCATCCGGAATTTACCAGCCGTCCCAATCGGCCACACCCACTGTTTCAGGGCTTTATCTCAGCCGCCTTATGCGAAAAAATTGAAAAAGAGGAGTGATCAGGTATGGGGATTCATGAAGAATGCGGTGTGTTTGGAATATTAAGCAATCAAAAAGAAAATCTTGGGAAACTGGTTTATTATGGCCTCTACGCACTGCAGCACAGAGGTCAGGAAAGCTGTGGTATTGTTGTGAATGATGACGGTATGTTTTCCTCTTATAAAGACCTGGGACTTGTAAGTGAAGTGTTTTCCAGAGATACCCTTGCACACCTTTCAGAAGGAACTATGGCTGTGGGACATGTGCGGTATGGAACCACAGGAGGTACCATTCGCAATAACTGCCAGCCTATTGAAGTAAATCATCAGAAAGGAAAAATGGCACTGGCTCATAATGGGAATTTAAGTAATGCCTTGGAGCTTCGTGATAAGCTGGAATTGTCAGGGGCTATTTTTCATACCACCAGTGATACAGAAACCATTGCCTATATGATTACCAGAGAACGGCTTACAGCACCCAGTATTGAGGATGCTGTAAGTCATGCCATGAATGCTCTGGAAGGAGCTTATTCCCTGATTTTAATGTCCTCTGCAAAAATGATTGCAGTAAGAGATCCTTATGGATTTCGCCCTCTTTGTTACGGTAAAATGCAGGACGGTTCCTATGTGATTGCCTCAGAAAGCTGTGCTCTGACAGCTGTTGGTGCAAAGTTTGTCCGGGATTTGCTCCCCGGGGAAATTTTGGTGTTCAGTGAGCAGGGAATTGAATCACGCCGGGAGCACTGCAATACCAGGAAACAGAAAACCTGTATCTTTGAATATATTTATTTTGCCAGACCGGACTCAGTGATAGATAAGGTTTCTGTTTCAGCAGCGAGAATGCAGGCAGGAAAGATACTGGCACAGAAAAAGCCTGCCAAGGCAGATGTTGTCATCGGTGTTCCTGACAGCGGTCTGGATGCAGCCCTTGGCTTCTCCCAGGCTTCGGGGATTCCATATGGAATCGGGCTGGTGAAAAACAAATATATTGGAAGAACTTTTATTTCACCTGGTGAAAAGGAACGCGTGGATCTGGTGCGAATGAAACTAAGCCCCATTATATCGGCCATAAAAGGGAAACGTGTGGTTTTAATTGATGATTCTATTGTAAGAGGAACGACCAGCAAACAGATAGTAACTCTTTTAAGAGAAGCAGGTGCCAAAGAAATCCACATGCGAATCTCAGCACCGCCCTTTCTCCATCCCTGTTATTATGGAACAGATATTGATTCCGAAGAAAATCTCATTGCATCCCATCATGGAGAGGAAGAGATTGCTGATCTGATTGGTGCAGATTCTCTTGGCTACCTTCCCCTGGAATGCCTTCATGAATTAATTGGGAATCATGCATATTGTGATGCTTGTTTTAGCGGAAATTATGCAACCAAGATTCCGCAAGATGTCCGGAAGGACCGATTTGAACGAAAACTATCCGAGAGGTGAAACAGATGAAAAAATGGAATAGAAAACTGCTTCTGGAAGACGGAACACAATATTATGGTTATGGCTTTGGAAGCCAGGAAGAAACAATAACAGAGCTGGTATTTAATACAGCACCTGTTGGGTACCAGGAGATTCTTTCAGACCCATCTTACACATACCAGACCGTCGTCATGGCCTATCCGTTAATTGGAAATTACGGGATTGCAAAAGAGGATTTTGAGACAAAGAAGCCCACCATTGGCGGGCTTGCTGTGCGGGATTACAATGATCTGCCTTCTAATTTCCGCAGTATAGGAACATTGAATGAAGTTATGAAGCAGTATCACATACCTGGAATTTCCGGTATTGATACCAGAAAACTAGTAAGAAAAATACGTGATTTCGGAAGCTGTAAGGTGCTTCTCACAGATGCAGAAACTCCACTGGAAGAAGGGCTGAAAAAACTGACAGAATATGAAATCCCCAAAGATGCTGTGTCAAAGGTAAGCTCCAAAGAAATAAGAACCTGTGCTGCAGAGCAGGAAAAGTATCTTGTGGCAGCCATAGACTGCGGAATGAAAGAAAATATCATAAGAAGTCTGAATGCAAGAGGGTGCAGTGTCATGGTATATCCCTGGAACACCTCTTATGAAGAAATCCAGAAGCAAAATCCGGATGGTGTGTTTCTGTCTAACGGACCTGGAAATCCAGAGGATGTAAAACCGGTTCTGGAACTGGTGCAAAGACTAAAAGGAAAGTATCCCATGTTTGGAATCTGTCTTGGCCATCAGATGATTGCACTTGCTTATGGTGCCAGGACTTATAAACTGAAATTTGGACACAGGGGAGGAAATCATCCGGTAAAAAACCTGGAAACAGGGAAGATAGAGATTACCTCCCAGAATCATTCTTACGCTGTGGATTGTGAAAGCCTGAAGAGTACCAGGCTGGAGGTGACACATATTAATCTCCTGGATCAGACGGTAGAAGGCCTGGCTTGCAAAACGGATCAGGTTTTCAGTGTTCAGTATCATCCGGAAAGTGCACCTGGACCTCAGGACAGCGGGTACTTGTTTGATCAATTTATACAGATGATGGAGGAAAACAAACATGGCAAAGCGAACTGACATAAAGAAAATACTGGTTATTGGTTCCGGTCCCATTGTAATCGGGCAGGCAGCAGAATTTGATTATGCAGGAACCCAGGCATGTCTCGCACTGAAAGAAGAGGGCTATGAAGTGATTCTGTGCAATTCTAATCCGGCTACCATTATGACAGACCCTGCCATCGCAGATAAAGTCTACATGGAGCCTCTTACACTGGAATACATGGCCAAGATTGTCCGCCATGAGCGGCCGGATGCCATTGTACCTGGAATCGGAGGCCAGACAGGTCTGAATCTTGCAATGCAGTTGGAGAAAAAGGGAGTTTTGAAGGAGTGTCAGACAGAATTGCTGGGAACCAGAAGTGACAGCATCCGGCAGGCAGAAGACAGGGAACTATTTAAAGAACTATGTGAAAAACTGGGAGAACCGGTCTTGCCTTCCTCCATTGCCAATACGGTGGAAGAGGCTGTCCAGGCTGCACGTTCTATTGGTTATCCTGTGGTTCTAAGGCCTGCATTTACCCTTGGTGGAACCGGAGGCGGATTTGCAGATGATGAAAAGGAATTTCTGGGGCTTATTAAAAACGCCCTGGCTTTGTCCCCGGTTCATCAGGTCTTGATTGAAAAAAGCATCAAGGGATTTAAAGAAATTGAATATGAAGTAATCCGTGATTCCAATGACACAGCCATCACAGTATGCAACATGGAAAATCTGGATCCTGTTGGAATCCA
This sequence comes from Bacillota bacterium, assembly GCA_902363515.1. Taxonomy (GTDB): domain Bacteria; phylum Bacillota; class Clostridia; order Lachnospirales; family Lachnospiraceae; genus Blautia. Next base: position 59,398 of record CABJAN010000018.1, read on the forward strand.
TACTGGCGATTCCATTGTAGTCTGCCCTTCCCAGACACTTACGAATAAGGAATACCAGATGCTAAGAGACAGTGCCCTGAGATTAATCCGGGCACTCCAGGTAGAAGGCGGCTGCAATGTACAGTTTGCATTGGATCCTCATTCCTTCCAGTATTATGTTATTGAAGTAAATCCCCGGGTTTCCCGTTCATCCGCACTGGCCTCAAAAGCAAGCGGATATCCTATTGCCCGGGTTTCCGCAAAAATCAGTGTAGGCATGACTTTGGATGAGATTCCTCTTGTGAATACGCCGGCTTCCTTTGAACCTGCCCTGGATTATGTAGTGACGAAAATGCCTCGTTTTCCTTTTGATAAATTTGCAGATGCCAATCAAAGGTTAGGTACTCAGATGAAAGCCACAGGGGAGGTTATGAGCATTGGCAGAACCTTTGAAGAAAGCTTGCTAAAGGCAGTACGTTCCCTGGAAACAGGAGTGTTTCATCTGTACATGGAAAAATTTGACCATATGAGCAACGAAGAATTGCTTTCTTATATTAAAATAGGAACCGATGACCGGATCTTTGCCATTGCACAATTACTGAGACTGGGCTGCGATATCCGGCAGATTGTCCTGGAAACAAAAATTGACCGTTTTTTCCTGGATAAGATAAAGAAAATCATAGAAACAGAAAACCTGTTACAGGCAAATCCCTGGGATAAGGAGATTCTCTGCCAGGCAAAAAAAGAAGGATTTTCCGACTGTGCCATAGCCTGGCTTTGGAATACAGAAGAAGAAAAAATCTTTCACATCAGGAAAGAGCAGCAAATGTTTCCGGTTTATAAAATGATTGATACCTGTGCTTCGGAATTTGACAGTTATGTTCCTTATTTTTATTCCACCTACGAAGAGGAGAATGAATCCATAGCAGGAGACCGAAAGAAAATTCTGGTGCTTGGTTCCGGTCCTATCCGTATCGGACAGGGAGTAGAATTTGACTATTCCACGGTTCATGCTGTAAAAACCATCCGGAATGCCGGATATGAAGCCATTGTCATCAACAATAATCCCGAAACCGTTTCTACGGATTACACCACATCAGATAAGCTGTATTTTGAACCTCTCTGCGTAGAAGATGTGATGAATGTCATTGAACTGGAGCAGCCGGAGGGAGTCATTGCCTCTCTGGGCGGACAGACAGCCATTAATCTGGCAGAGCCTTTGGAAGCCAGAGGTGTCACCATTATCGGAACAGACTGCAAAGCCATTGAAAAAGCAGAAAATAGGGAGTCCTTTGAAAAGCTTCTCGCAAAGCTTTCCATTCCACAGCCAAAAGGGCAGGCAGTGACCAATATTGAAGACGGAGTCCGGGTAGCTGCTTCCATAGGGTATCCTGTGCTAGTACGTCCAAGTTTTGTTCTGGGTGGAAGAGCCATGCAGATTGTGGCAAAAGAGGAGCAGCTTCGCCAATATCTGAAAACAGCGGTAGAAATCAATGAGGAAAAGCCCGTACTGGTAGATCACTACATCAGGGGTAAGGAAGTGGAAATCGATGGTATTTGTGACGGACAGGATGTCTTTGTGCCGGGCATCATGGAGCTGGTGGAGCGTACAGGCGTACATTCCGGAGATTCTATTAGTGTGTATCCAACCTATAGTATTTCAGAACACGTAAAAGAAGTGATCCTGGAATATGCCAGAAAATTAGGACTTGGAATCGGAATCAGAGGGTTATTTAATATTCAGTTTATTGTGGATCAGGAAGAGCAGGTATATATCATAGAGGTGAATCCACGCTCCTCAAGAACCGTTCCGTTTCTCTCAAAAGCAACCGGATATTCTCTGGCGGATATTGCAACCAGAGTCATACTCGGTATTAGCCTGAAAGAACAGGGAATTATCCCACATTATCCGAAAGAAAAAGACTTCTGGTATGTAAAGGCTCCTGCATTTTCTTTTGCAAAATTAAATGGGATGGATGCCTATTTGTCTCCAGAGATGAAATCAACAGGAGAGGCTATAGGATATGACCGGAAGCTTTCCCGTGCCATGTACAAGGCTTTGATTGCCTCCGGGGTAAAAATGCAGAACTACGGAACGGTCATGGTAACTCTTGCAGATGAAGATAAAGAGGAGGCTCTTCCTTTTATCCAGCGGTTCTATGACATGGGATTCAACATAGAAGCAACTGTTGGAACCGGAGAATTTTTGAAAGCACATGGAATCCGGACCCGTATCCGCAGAAAACTCAGTGAAAACAGCACAGAGATTCTGGAAGCCATACGTTCCGGCTATGTAAGCTATGTAATCAATACCAGAGCAATTTTGTCTGGCATTCATTATGAAGATGGGCTGGCAATCCGCCGCACTGCAATTGAAAACAATGTAACCATGTTTACGTCTCTGGATACAGTCAAAGTACTTCTGGATGTACTGGAGGAAATTACAATAGGGGTTTCGCCTCTTTATGCATAAGGACAGAACAGAAAAGGAGATGCAAAAATGATACCAAACATGAATTATCGGAATTTAAAAGACTCTTACTTATTTTACAATATTGCCCAGAAAACAAAGGCTTACCTGGAAGAACATCCGGAAAAACATCTTTACCGTATGGGGATTGGGGACGTTTCCCTGCCCCTTTGCGATGCGGTCATTCAGAAACTCCATGAAGCAGTAGAAGACCAGGCAAGCCAGGACACATTTCACGGCTATATGCCGGAATGCGGAGACCCGCAGCTTCGGAAAACCATTGCAGCATATTATCAAAAAAGAGGGGTGGTTTTAAGTGATGAGGAAGTGTTTGTTTCCAGCGGTGCAAGCGATGAACTGGGAGACATTCTGGATTTGTTTGGAAAAGAGAAGACTGTTTTAATCATGGAGCCTGCTTATCCTGCCTATGTGGATGCCAATGTCATTGCAGGTAATACCATCATCCATATTCCCGCAGGGGAGGAAAACGGATTTGTCCCCATGCCGGATTTCAGTATTATGGCAGATATCATTTACATCTGTTCACCGAATAATCCCACCGGTGCTGTTTTTAACCGGGAAGCTCTGCAGGCATGGGTAGATTATGCCAATCAGATAAATGCACTCATTCTTTTTGATGCTGCCTATGAAGCATTTATTGAAGAAGAGGAGATTCCACACAGCATTTTTGAGATAGACAGAGCGAGAAACTGTGCTATTGAGATCTGCTCTCTGTCAAAAACAGCAGGTTTTACAGGGACACGCTGTGGATATACTGTAATTCCAAAAGACATCTTCCGAGGTGGAATGAACCTGAATCAAATGTGGGTTAGAAACCGTACCACAAAAACAAACGGTGTTTCTTATATTATTCAGAAAGGAGCTTCTGCCGTATTTTCTGAAGAAGGACAAAAGCAGATCCATGATTACATTCAAATTTATAAAAAGAACGGAGCCTGCCTAATGGACGTACTGGATCGGCTTGGCATCTGGTATTGTGGAGGGAAAAACGCCCCCTACATCTGGATGAAATGCCCAAATGGAATGGGAAGCTGGGAGTTTTTTGATTACCTGCTCCGTGAAATTCAGGTAGTGGGAACACCGGGGGAAGGATTCGGTGCATGTGGGGAAGGCTATTTTCGTTTTTCTACCTTTGGCTCACCGGAGGATACCAAAGAGGCAGCCAGAAGACTGGAAGTACTTCTTCGAAAAAAAAACTAATTACCTATTGACATAGTAGGTAATTGGCGTTATATTAATACCTATCAAATAAGTAGGTATTAGAAAGGAGTATTGTTTATGGGAAATTTAAGATTTGAAACATTACAGCTTCATGTAGGTCAGGAAAGTCCAGATATAGCCACAGACGCACGGGCGGTTCCAATTTATGCCACCACCTCTTATGTATTTCATGATTCTGCCCATGCGGCAGCACGTTTTAATCTTACGGATGCAGGAAATATTTACGGAAGGCTGACCAATTCCACCCAGGAGGTACTTGAAAAACGAGTAGCCGCCCTGGAGGGTGGTACAGCGGCTTTGGCTCTTGCCTCCGGTGCAGCAGCTATCAGTTATACCCTAGAGGCATTGGGGCAAAACGGTGGTCACTTTGTTGTGCAGAAGACCATTTACGGAGGCAGTTACAATCTGCTGGCACATACGCTTCCCAATTTTGGAATTACCGCAAGCTTTGTAAATATCCATGATTTAGAAGAAGTGGAAGCAGCCATTCAAGAGCAGACAAGAGCCATCTATGTTGAAACCCTTGGAAATCCCAACAGCGATATTCCGGATCTGGATGCACTGGCTGAGCTTGCTCATAAGCATGGACTGCCCCTGGTGGTGGATAATACCTTTGGAACACCTTATTTCATCCGTCCCATTGAGCATGGTGCAGATATTGTGGTACACTCTGCCACAAAATTCCTGGGAGGACATGGCACAACCCTTGGAGGAATCATTGTAGATTCCGGCAATTTTGACTGGAGTGCAGGTGGCAAATACCCGGCGATTGCAGAACCTAATCCAAGCTACCATGGAGTCTCCTTTGTAAATGCAGCCAAAGATGCAGCCTTTGTTACCTATATCCGTGCTATTTTGCTCCGTGATATGGGTGCATCTATTTCTCCTTTTGCAGCATTTCTTCTCCTGCAGGGGATTGAAACCCTGTCCCTTCGCCTGGAGCGTCATGCTGAAAATACCAGAAAAGTAGTTTCGTTCCTCAAGCAGCATCCAATGGTGGAAAAAGTAAATCATCCTTCTTTACCGGAGCATCCGGATCATGAACTGTATCAGAAATATTTTCCAAATGGCGGTGCGTCGATCTTTACCTTTGAAATCAAAGGCGGGGTCGCACAGGCGCATCAGTTTATTGATCATTTGAAAATCTTTTCACTTCTTGCCAATGTGGCAGATGTAAAAAGCCTGGTGATTCATCCTGCTACAACAACTCACAGCCAGTTAAGCAAAGAAGAACTGGAAGACCAGGAAATCAAAGAAAATACCATCCGCCTCTCGATTGGTACGGAACACATTGATGATATCATAGAAGATCTGGAACAGGGATTTCAGGCAATAGGAGGTTGAGCATATGTCAGTAATTTATACATCTGTGGATCAGTTAATTGGAAATACACCACTTCTGGAACTGACACATATGGAAAAAGAATATGATTTAAAGGCAAAAGTCATAGCAAAACTGGAATACCTAAATCCTTCCGGTTCTGTGAAAGACAGGGTGGCAAAGGCAATGATAGAAGAGGCGGAAAAAGCAGGAAAATTAAAACCAGGTTCTGTAATCATTGAGCCAACATCCGGAAATACCGGCATTGGACTGGCTTCTGTGGCAGCAGCAAAGGGATATCAAATGATGGTTGTAATGCCGGAAACCATGTCGGTGGAGCGAAGGCAGCTTATGAAAGCTTATGGAGCCCAGGTGGTTCTTACAGAAGGAAGCAAGGGCATGAAAGGAGCTATCGCAAAAGCCAGAGAGCTTGCAGAAACTATCCCGGACAGCTTCCTTCCGGGACAGTTTGAAAATCCGGCGAATCCCCAAACCCACAGAGAGCATACAGGTCCTGAAATCTATGAGGATACCAGGGGATGTGTGGATATTTTTGTGGCAGGTGTAGGTACCGGCGGCACGATTACCGGTGTTGGGGAATATCTAAAAGCTAAGAATCCCAAAATTCAGATAATCGCAGTAGAACCTGTAGCTTCTCCAGTATTATCGTCAGGAACAGCAGGTCCTCATAAAATCCAGGGAATCGGGGCAGGTTTTGTCCCGGATATATTAAATACTAAAATCTATGATGATATTATACCTGTCTCTGACCAGGATGCCTTCGCAATGGGAAAGAAGATTGGAGAAAAAGAAGGAATTCTCGTGGGAATCTCTTCAGGAGCCGCAGCCTTTGCTGCAATAGAATTGGCAAGGCTTCCCGAAAATGAAGGAAAAAATATTGTAGTTCTTTTGCCAGACACCGGAGACCGGTATTTATCTACCCCTTTATTCGCTAATTAGGAACGGGAAGCCTTCCTTGCTATCTACGCCTAAGTTATTGTATAATGACAAACAAAGGAGGCTTTTGAGTATGATGATTTCAACAAGAGGCAGATATGCACTCCGGGTGTTGGCAGATATTGCAGAACATACCGACAAAAAATATGTACCAATGAAAGAGGTTGCCCAAAGACAGGGGATTTCTCTTAAATATCTGGAAAGAATCCTTCCTGTATTAACTCAGCATGGCTATATCGAGGGTATACAGGGAAAAGGAGGAGGATACCGCCTGATCAAAGAGCCAAAAGAGTGCAGGCTTGGTGATATTTTAAGGTTGACAGAGGGAGATCTGGCACCGGTTGCCTGCCTTGGAAAAGACGCAGAACCCTGTGAACGGGCAGCCCAGTGCCGTACCTATCCGGTGTGGGTAGAATTTTACCAATTAGTGAATGAGTATTTTGACGGAAAAACACTTGCAGATCTTATTCACACAGAAAAATAGCCTTGATTCCTTATGAAGATACTGGTCAGTTTCAGATACACTGAAAAAAGCAGGTGCAGCAAAGAAGACTGAGGGTGGCCGCCCATCCGCTTTGTCATTGGAGAAAACAAAAAGAATATGTAATCAATCAGGAGGATAATTTTGCTTTGTTGATTTAGTAGAGCAGCTTTGAAAGGTAAAAATAATTCGCAATGATTTTGCTTGTTTTAAGGCAGATTCCTTTGCGATAAGGTACAATAAAAGAAAAACTTTATCGCAAAGGAAGAAAAAATGAGC
>CABJAN010000019.1 GCA_902363515.1 Bacillota bacterium
ACAAAATATAAACAAGAAAAATCAGCAGAACTATAATTGTTGCATTACAGTAGTCTGCTGATTTTTTATAAACTAACGCCATTTTTTAATGTCTGATACCAAAGTCAGGTTTTCTTTTCTTGTCAAAGGCTTTTTCAAAAAAATCTAAAACTTTACATTTTCCACAAAAAATGATACCCTTTGTTAGGAAATCTGCAAAAGGAAATTCTGTATTTTGCACAAATATTTTTTCAAACTTTGAAAGGACTGCTTATGAAAAAATTCATCATCTATTTATTAAAACCCTTTTCCTTTCTTCCTGCCCTTGCTATGATGTATCTGATTTTTTCTTTTTCCGGACAAACCGGAGTGGAATCCGGAAATTTAAGTCATGAAATCAGCTATAAAATTGTGTCTGTGGCCGACAGGATATTCGATAAAAATCTTTCTGAAGGAGATAAAAATGCCTATGCGGATAAAATTGAACTCCCTGTTCGAAAGCTGGCTCACATGACCGAATATTTTATTCTTGCTATTTGTATATCCTTTCCCCTTTACGTTTATGGCGTCCGGGGATTTGCCCTTTTCCTTCTGGCAGGAATCCTTTGTGTGGGATTTGCCTGTACAGATGAATTTCATCAATCCTTTGTGGCAGGACGGGGTCCATCCAAAAGAGACGTGTTCATTGACAGCATTGGAGCCTTATTTGGAATTATTTTAGTACAGATTTTCTGTCATACCTTTACGCCACAAAAAAAGAAGAGAACATAGCCTTAAAGTTCAAGAGATACATCTGCCCCTGACAGGAGTTCTTCTTGCCCCTGTTCATTGCAAATCCGCAACCTCCCGTCAGGGAGAATCTCTTTTGCTTTTACCACCCGTCTGCGATTTTCCTGAACAATGCAGATAGTTCTCCCCGGCACCATATTTCTCCTGATATATTCCTGCGGAATGCCTTTTTTCTCTGTTTCCTTTAACAATTCATTCACAATAGCAGCTGCCAGACGGTTTCTGTCAACAGATTTCGCTTCTGTCAAAACAGCTCCTGCTTTTTCCTGAATTTCTTCCGGAAAACCTCCCTTTGGAAGCTTTAGATTCAGTCCAATCCCTATGACAGCAAATTCAATATCCCCGGTCTCAAAGTCTGTCACTGCTTCCGTAAGAATCCCGCACACCTTCTTCTCTTCCAGGTATAAATCATTCACCCACTTAATACCAAGAGAAATCTTGCAGCATTCCTCCACTGCCCGGCATACTGCCACCGCTGCCTCTGCTGTAAGCTCCAGACTTTCCTTCACCGTTTTTTGGGGATACAGCAGTACGCTGAGATACAGGCCACTATCTTTCGGAGAATAAAACTTTCGTCCCTTTCTCCCTTTTCCTCTGGTCTGTTCATTCGCTGCCACTACGGAACCATGAGGCACTCCTCCTTCCAGAGCCATCTGTTTCATTGCCAGACTGGTGGATGGAATCTCCCGGAAAACCTGTACGGTCACTTCGGGATGTTCCAAACCGCACCGGATTGCTTCCGCAGAAAGGACATCACTTGCCTTATCCAAGACATATCCTTTGTTTGTGACAGCCTGAATTTCATATCCTTCCTGTCTGAGACTTTGAATTGCCTTCCACACCGCTGTTCTGGAAACCTGCAGTTTTTCTGCCAGCATTTCCCCTGACAGATAGCTTCCTTTTTCCTGTTCTAAAAGCTCCAGAAGCCTGGATTTTGTAGACATCTTCTCCCTCATTTCTTTTCCATATATGCCACAATATTGGCATACACCTGTATTTTTTCTTTTTCATTTAAAATTTCATGGCGCATACCCGGATAACGCTTCCCTGTTACCTGTTTGTATCCTGCCTGTTTTAAAAACTGCAGTTCTTTTACAAACTGCCTTCCGTTTCCGGCGCAGGGATCTTCCTCTCCTGCCAGAAACAACACGGGTAACCCTGGGTTTTGAAGCTTCCAGCCTTTTTTCTCATAAGCATGTTTCATGAGAAGGAATAAACCCTCAAACCCGTCTGTTGTAAATGGAAATCCACACAATCCGGAAGCATCATAAGCCTCTACCACAGATTTGTCTGCCGCAATCCAGGAGGTTTTATGCTTTTCTTCTGGAAATTTTGCTGCAAAACCGCCAAATGCCAGTGTATCAATTTCCCTGCTCTTATAAGTACCGCCTTTTATCCTCTTTTGTAACCTGACAAAGGCCAGCCCCAGACCTACCGCCGGATTTTTACAGGGAGGCCCTGTAAGTACCAGCTTATCCAGCTCATAATCATAGGTTTTTAAATATACTCTTGCAGCCAGAGAACCCATACTATGTCCAAGCATATAAAATTCTTTTTGCGGAAATTTTTTCTTTGCCCATTTTGTTACCTGGTGTAAATCTTCGACAACAGCCAGATCCTTCCCCTCATAAAAATATCCCAGGTCTTCCGGTTTTCTCACACTTTCCCCGTGTCCCCTGTGATCATGAATCGCCGCAGCATATCCATGCTCTGCCAGATATTCCATAAAAGGCAGATACCGTTCCTTATGTTCTGCCATTCCATGGGAAATCTGCACTACGCCTTTACACACTCCCTCAGGTTCCACAGAAAGGACAGATAAGCCCAGACCATCATACTCTGAGCATAGCACCGTCTTATCCGTTCTCATAAAGCCTGTCTCCTTTCCTACAGTTTTCTTACAATTTCCAGAGCTTTTTCTACTGTAAGTCCTGAATACAGTTTCCCATCCACCAGCATATTAGGAGATGTTTTACACTGCTTCAGACAATTTCTGGTAACAACATGAACCTTTTTGTTCGCTGACATTCCATCTTTTCCAATCTTCAATTCCCTTTTTACCGCTTCTATGATTTCAGGTCCACCCTTACATCCACATCTGGCTCCGGAACAAAGCACCATTTCGTGGGCATAGTCTGCTCCTTTCAGACTTGGATAACGCTGGATAATGCAGGACAGCACCGTTGTTTTGATACCGATTTTTTCTGCTGCCATTTCCTGGACTTCTCTTGGAATATAGCCCTCCACTTCCTGAATTTCCCTTAACATTGCCACCAGGTTTTCCTGTTCTTTGGGATTTCTTTCACCTGCGTAGTACTCAATAATTTCTTCCACTTTTTCTATGTCTTTAATCATAAAACCTCCCTGTCTACTTTTCAAAAATTCCCATTTTTTTGAAAGCCTCTTCAATCATATCCAATATTTCTTCATTTTCCGCACAAATCTTATGACAATGATGTCCTGATGTGAGATTGGTCAGGGGTTTTGACTTGCCACTTTGAATATCTTCCAAAAACTGCTGTACCTGTCTTCTGGAACGAATATTCAAAGGCGCTCTCAGCTCTCCGTACACCTGATGCTGCACTGCCACATCCAGCACCGCGCCCCCAAGATCCACCACTGCATTCATCTCCTCTTCTATCTGATCCCCATTATGACACACCCAGAAAATCCTCTCTACACTTTTGGGATGATTCATCAGATATCCTCTGTTGGTAGAAAGAATTTCCCAGTTTTTTGCTCTTAACAGGGCAATATCCTGCACAATCACCTGACGACTCACCTGAAACCGCTTTGCCAAAGCAGCCCCCGAAACAGGCGTTTTGCTATTTGCAATATATTCTAAAATCTCTTTTCTTCGCATCTCTCCAAGCATTTTATCCCTCCTTTCTCACAACGTTATGGAAAAAAAGCCGCCACACTAAGCCTGATTTGCTTAATGCCGCAGCCCCTTTTTCTAACATTTCTTAATTATGCTTATGCCTCTACAACTTCCAGAACATCTGCAGGACAGGCTTTTGCACAAATACCACATGCAATACATTTTGTGGAAACAGGTGAATCTTCTGCCTTTACCATAACACCGAACGGACAGGCTTCCACACATTTACCACATCCTGTACATTTTTTCTTATTAATCATGTAAACACCCTTTGCATTCTGTGTAATAGCGCCTTCCGGACAGGCCTGGGCACATTTACCACACTGAACACAAACCATAGGTTTTGCGTCACCCTTTTTTTCAACAATCTGAATACAGGATTTGTCCGGATCAAATTCTTTATAAAAACTTGTAGAACAAGCTCTTACGCACTCCAGACATGCCATACATTTTGCACCTTTAACCACTTTTAATTTTTTCATTACATATCCTCCGCTTTTGTTCATAATCATTTTATGCTTACAGCCCATAAGCATCCTGCTATCACTTGGTAATTTTACCATCTTATGCGGAAATTCTCAAGGAATATTTTCCTTCCTGACGGGAATATCCAAAGACTTTTTATAATTTCAGGAATTGTTCTACATTTACAATAAACACAGTAGCTCCTCCTACATCAATGGTAACCGGAGGCGCGGCATAGCCAAGAACAGGACCCTTGTTTCCTGCGGAATAGGTAGGATTAATCATAACTTCTTTTCTTCTGGCACATTCTTCTTTTATAATCTGAAGAACCATATCAACCTTCTCATCTTCCGTACCGATCATCAGGGTCGCATTTCCCTTTCGGAGAAATCCACCTGTACTGGAAAGCTTTGTAACACTGATTTTTTCTTTGGTCAGTCTCTCAATGACGAATCCCTCATCTTCTTTTCTTACAATGGCAAAAATCATTTTCATAATCTTATTTCCTCCTTTTCTTGCAGGAATTGTTTTGAGTCATTATACCACACATATGAAATTTTTCCAACATTTAAAACAAAACCACGCAAAAAGCCGGTGCAATCTCTTTCTCAAATTGCACCGGTTTCTTTCTGAAAATAAAAAAAGCGCGAGACGGGACTCGAACCCGCGGCCTCGACCTTGGCAAGGTCGCGCTCCACCAACTGAGCCACTCGCGCATATTGTGTTCTCTCAAACACAAGTGATACTATACTATAAACTTGCTTACTTGTCAACACTATTTTTTCATTTTTCAACAATTTTTTCAGCAAAAAGGGAATTCGCATATGCTCCCTTCCCTTTTTGTCAGGTTCTTAAAATCGCACTTAACACATATTGGTTGTTCGGGAAGTTCTTATGGGTAATATCCTCCAGGCGGATTAAATCCACATCCAGCCATAACTCCTCTGCCACCACCATAAGGTGGGAAAACATAATCCCAAAATTCATCTCCTCATAGCGTCCCAGATGATTCATATTGTGTTTCTTTGCAAAGACATGAATACGATTATCATAAACCACAAATCTCCAGGGCTGGCTGTTAAAACTGGATGGTGCCAGGCGCGCTGCCTCAAGAAGCTGTTTCATCCATTGTCTTGGCACTTCTTTATAGACGCACAAATCCTTCAATTCCATACGACTGGCCTCCACTGCTTTTCTGGTATAGGAACCTTTTGCTTTTCCAAATGCCATGGTAATAACAAACTTCAGGTTTCCCTTATGAGGATTTCCAAATCGCGGCTTGACATTGCCTAAAAAGCAGGTTCCAAGACCTCTGGTACACAAAAACAGCCCAAGCTGTTCCATAATGTATCCTGCATTCATCTGGGCCAGATCCTTCTCTTCAGAATAAAACACCAGATAATATGGCGCCTTTACTCCAAAAAGATGCATGATTTTATTTTTTCCATCTGTATTATCAATAATCGAAATATCTGTACGGATTCCCGGATTCAGACCTTCAATCTGAGAATAAAAATCCCGAATTTCCTGAAGGAGTTCACTGCTTACCGTCTCCATCTCATAACTACGCACAGATTTTCTTAAAAAAATCGCTTCATATAAATTCATATTTTCACCTTTTATTCTCTTTATAATAACTTGTTAAGAGCCTGGCATGTCTGCGGATTGTTCCGCACTTCATGCTCTCACAATCCTGCCCCAAAATTCGAATATCGTGGTGCGTACACCCCACTTTCATTCTCATTTTGGGAGCGGATCATAAAGGCATAAAACCCCTTATATGCAAGCACAATGTGGTTTATGGCCTTTTGACCCTGACATTTTAACATCATTGTAACATAGAATTTTTGAATTGCAATGTTTATTTTCTAAAATTTCTATTGACAAATTTCTCCTATTGTTGTATGTTTGTATTAATCAAGTAGTACAATAATACATTCATACAACAGGAGGTGCATGACATGTCATGGAATTTAAGCTCTGAGCGTCCTATTTATGCTCAGATTATGGAGCGCATTACGCTTGACATTGTTTCCGGAATCTATCTGCCAGGCGCAAGACTCCCTTCTGTACGAGATCTGGCGCAAGATGCCGGGGTAAATCCCAACACAATGCAGAAGGCTCTTTCCGAATTGGAGCGCACAGGACTTGTAATCAGCCAGCGGACCAGCGGACGTTTTATCACGGAGGATTTAACTATGGTAGAAAAAACGAAACAGAATCTGGCATCTATGCAGATTCGGGAATTTTTAGAAAAGATGGAACACATTGGTTTTACAAAAGAAGCTATTATCCAGCTTATTGAGCAAATCGAAACAGAGGAGGAAGCATCATGACACCTATTTTAGAATGCCGCAATCTTACCAAACGCTATGGCAACAAGGTTGCTCTGGATCATATTCAGTTTTCCCTGGAGCGTGGAAAAATCATTGGTTTTCTGGGACCAAACGGCAGTGGCAAAACAACACTGATTAAACTTCTCAACGGGCTTCTGGTTCCAACAGAAGGACATATTCTTGTAAATGGCCTGCAGCCTGGTGTTGAAACAAAAAAAATCGTTTCTTATCTCCCGGAGCGGACCTATTTAAACTCCTGGATGAAAGTAAATGATATGATTGAGTATTTTTCAGACTTCTACGAAGATTTTGACCGAAGTCGCGCCTTTGACATGTTGAAACGTCTGAATATCAATCCCTCTGACCGTCTCCGTACCATGTCCAAGGGAACCAAAGAAAAGGTACAGCTCATCCTGGTTATGAGCCGCAAAGCCAGTCTCTATTGTCTGGATGAGCCCATTGCCGGCGTTGACCCTGCTGCCAGAGATTATATTCTCTCAACAATTTTAAACAATTATGATGAAAATGCTACGATTATTATTTCCACACATCTGATTTCTGATGTAGAAAATATACTGGATGATGTTGTTTTCATTCAAAACGGTCATATCCGCATGGTTGACAGCGTGGAAAACATCCGGTTCAATCAGGGAAAATCTGTGGACACATTATTCAGGGAGGTATTCAAATGTTAAAAAAATTGCTGAAATATGACTGGAAATCCGTTTCCTTGCTGCTGCTGATTCTCCACGGAATCCTGTTAGTTTATACCTTAATCGGACGCCTGGGTATTGCTTTTGGTCTTTCCGGAGCCGGCGACACTATGGTTTCTTCTGTTACAACCATGTACGGTATTGCAGCAGGACTTTATATTTTTGTATATGTACTCTTTATTTTTGCCATTGTAGTAGCTACCTATGTATATTTGGCAATCCGGTTTCAAAAAAATCTCTTTTCAGATGAAGGTTATCTGACCCACACCCTTCCAGTTTCACCAACCAAGCTTATCTGGTCTAAAATGCTGGTTGCCTGGGCCTGGATTGCCATTGATTTGGTATGTGTTATAGTATCAGTGTTCCTTTTAGTTCTTTTTAAAGAAACTTCCGGATCTATTGGCGACTTGTTTCATGAATTTATAGCTATTTTTACCGGAGGCTATGGAACACAAAATCAGATTTTTATGATAATACTGCTTCTGTCCATGATTGCACAGCTTTTTGGATTTTATACCACCCTTGCGCTGTTTTCCATGTGCCTTGGAAGTTTATTTAAAACTCATAAAATCCTGGGTGCCATTGTTACATTCTTTGGCATCAATACTATATTTTCCCTGATTTCCACCATTTTAATGTTCGTAGTACCTGCATGGTCTCCTGTTACTTATGAGACAAATGGCCTGACTGGTTCTCAACAAAACGGGCTCTTCCTGTGTTATCTGGCTCTGTACCTTGTATGCTCTGTGATTTTCTTCCTGGGAAGCCGGTACATTTTGTCAAAGAAACTGAATCTGGAATAAAGGATGTTATCAGGCATAAATAAAAAAGTAATAACCTATTTAGGAATCTTATGTGTCATCTGCCCTGTATTTTACTTTCTCAGTATCAGGGCAGGTGGTTTACAGGGGGGATCTGTATTCGTCATGGGACTCATGTGGGTTCCGGCCTTTGCCGCCATATGCACAAAATTGATATACGATCGCACCATCAAAGGAATCGGCTGGAAAATAAGAGGATGGAAACAAATGAGCTTCGCCTATATTCTCCCCCTCCTAAGCTGCATCCTTGTATATGGATATACATGGCTCACCGAACTGGGTGGCTGCGCTCCTATGGAAATCGAACAGATTCTTATTATGGCAATCTTAGGTTTATTTTTAAGTATGATAACCGCCATTGGGGAAGAAATTGGCTGGCGTGGTTTTCTGCTCACTGAATTGAGAGCCACCTTATCTTATAAAAAAATCAATTTTGCAATAGGTATCATATGGTACTTATATCATATGCCATTAATTATATTTTCCAACTATAATAATGGAAATAAATTCTCTTCCGCTCTTTGCTTTTTTGTAATGGTAATGGCAATGACTACTATTGCAAATACGCTGTGTATGGAAGCAAACAGTATGTGGCCTTCCATTGTACTGCATTCCAGTCATAACCTGTTCGTACAGTCTATTTTTGACAAGATGACAATCAATGCTTCCTATACGTAATACATTACTTCTGAGTTTGGTGTAGGTCTGGCGCTGTGTTATACGCTTGCCGCCATATTCATTTTATATAGACGAAAGTATGCTCAGAAAGCAGAAAACTGAATACTAAAACAGAACCTGCTGTAGAAAATAATCAGGCATGTATCCATGCTCTTGATATGTATTTCATGCAGCAGGTTTTGTTTATTATTCAGTTTTCTCTAACATTTTTATCTTCTGATTCAATTCTGCAATCGTCTTTTCTTTTTCTTCCAATTCTTTTTCCAGTTTTCTCTGTGTAGCCTTTGCTTTTTCTCTCTCCGCTTTAACTTCCTCCTCCAGTTCTTCAATCATATAGCTTATCGTATTCCGATCCATTTCTGCCAGTTCTTCTGAAAATAATCCCATAGTTTCCTCCACATTTCTGCACATCTCATAGACTTCCTCATAAATATTCCTAAACTCAGGATACTTTTCCAGAAGTTCTATAATTCGCTCCGGCTCATCGCAGCTAATTAACATAAGCCATGCTTCCAACTTGTTTTCTATGGTCTTATTTTCCATAATTTTTCTAAAAATGTCAAGCGGCACTAAAACCGTTTTCCGCAAGTAATATAAACGCAAAAATCCCCCTCTTGGCAGCACCTTCCTGCCGCCAAAAGGGGGACCTGCTTTTTTATTTCACAACAACTGTACCGCTTCCCATATTCTTCACAGAGAAGTTTCCATTTCCGCCTTCCACGGAAACAAAGATTTCCTCTCCATGCCTTTGAGCACAAGCCTTCATGACAATATTTCCCTGTAAATCAGGAATCTCTGCCTCTGCCTTTGCTCCTTCTGAAAATTCAGAGAGAACCAGAGTCACACCATCTGCAAAGTCGTAAGCAGCGTCTACTTCATTATTCCCCATAGGAAGAATGGTGTTTGGGCGAACCATCAGTGGCAGGGAATGATAATCGTGGGTTTCTTTCTGCCATTTTCCCCCTTCTGCTTTTGAACCTGTAATCAAATTATACCAGGTTCCTTCCGGCAAATAATACTGCACCTCTCCGTTTTCCTTAAAAACAGGAGCAACTAAAAGACTGTCGCCAAACATATACTGCCTGTCTAAGGTATCACAGGCCTTGTCCTGCGGAAAATCCAGGAACATAGGACGAAGCATTGGCGTACCCTTTACATGTGCCTTCACTGCCTGTCCATAGAGGTATGGCATTAACCGGCATTTCAAGTTTACAAACTCTTTTAAAATCACACAGGCTTCCTCGTCGAAGAGCCATGGCACACGATAGGAAGAAGAACCATGCAGACGGCTGTGAGAGCTTAACAAACCAAACTGACACCAGCGTTTATAAATATCTGCAGGCGCTGTACTCTCAAATCCACTAATATCATGACTCCAGAACCCAAATCCACTTAAAGCCAGGGATAATCCGCCCCGAAGCGTTTCTGCCATGGAAGGATAGGTTGCAGAGCAGTCGCCGCCCCAGTGTGCCGGGAATTTCTGCCCACCTACCGTTGCCGAACGGGCAAAAAGTACCGCTTCGCCTTTTCCACGTTCTCTTTCTAACAATTCAAATACTGCCTTGTTATACAGATAGGTATAATAATTATGCATTTTTACCGGATCTGAGCCATCAAAATAAGCAATATCTTTTACCGGAATTCTCTCACCAAAATCTGTTTTAAAACAATCTACGCCCATGTCTAACAAGGTTTTCAGTTTCTCCTGATACCAGATCACTGCCTCTGGATTGGTAAAGTCCACCAGCCCCATTCCTGCCTGCCATAAATCGGTCTGCCATACGCTGCCATCCTTTTTCTTAATCAGATAGCCATGCTCCATTCCCTCCTGGAACAGAGGAGATTTCTGTCCAATATATGGATTAATCCAGACACAGATTTTCAGTCCTTTCTCATGATAACGCTGTAGCATTCCTTTTGGATCCGGAAAGGTTGCCGGATCCCAGACAAAATTACACCATTCATAGGCTTCCATCCAATAGCAATCAAAATGGAACACATGAAGAGGAATATTCCTGTCTGCCATTCCCTGAATAAAGCTTGAGGTAGTTTCTTCATCATAATTCGTGGTAAAGGAAGTAGTCAGCCACAACCCGAAAGACCATGCCGGAGGAAGCGCCGGTTTTCCTGTAAGTTCTGTGTATTTTTCCACAGTTCCAATAGGTGTTTTTCCACTGATAAAATAGTAATCCAGGCGTTCACCTTCCACAGAAAACTGAATACGTTCTACCTTCTCGCTGGCAATCTCATAAGAAACATCTCCCTCATGATCCACCAGCACCCCATACCCTTTGTTGGTAATATAAAATGGAATATTCTTGTAGGCAATCTCACTGGCAGTACCGCCATCCTCATTCCACATTTCCACCACCTGGCCATTCTTTACAAAAGGTGTAAAACGTTCTCCCAGTCCATAAATATACTCATCCACATCAATAGCAAGCTGCTCTAACATATAATTCTTTCCAGTTCTCGTATTCTGCATATACGCAAGATTACGGAAACTGGACTCTGTTAAAAGGGTGTCTCCCTCATAAAAGGCCAGCTTATAAGCCCCGGGAGTTTTATCCAATACTGCTTTTAAAGAACCACTTCTGTATATCAATGCCTCTTCTGTATCTTCAATGACAACCTCTGGATTTTCATTCTGAATTTCTGCAAAAGGCCCTTTATAAAGTGCCCCTGCATGATGTACTGCTGAAACCTTTATCACCCCTTCCATGGGACTGGATAGTGTAAGGGTCAGCATAGGCAGATTCAGGCAGTTTCCTCTGTCTGCAATATGGCCGCTTGGAAGATAAACTGTAACTTCCTTACCTTTTACTCTGTGGCTGGCATACTCTACTGCATAAACTGCCTTCATCTCATCTTTTAATAACCAATAACCATTTGTAAATTTCATAGATTCCTTCTCCTTTATTTTTTCTTTATGTTTTCATGTATTTATTCACATGTTGTTTTCTTCTTTTATTGGTTCATGCTTCTTCAAAACACGCTCCAGGAAATCTGACATGACAAATGCTACAGGACCCGGGAGGAAAAACATGAGCATGGGAATTTTCCAAATAAGCCCCATTGCACAAACAAGCACCAGTAATATAGCCAAAGTTGTAGCGAAATATCGTACCACCATATAAAGTCCTATTTTTACAAACCAGCCCACATTCATATCAAATCTGGAAAGAGCCGGAAAAATATAACAAGATGCTGCTAAAATATAGATTGAAGTGATGGCATATACGCAAATAAAAAACAACCCCACTTTTCCATCCGTTTCTTTCATTAAAATGCCGATATTCAAATGCATAGCAAAGGTAGCTGCAGCAATCAAAACCCACAAAATTGTTCCTGAAATCAAATTCATACGAAAAGAGCGAAAAAACTCTTTAGCAATATATCCGTCTCCCTTTTTTATACATTTTACCATAGCATAATACAAAGCTGTTGAGGATGCTCCTATGGTAATAATGGGAAGGCTGCAAAGAATCCATAAAAACCCCAGCGCCATAACATCAAAAAGTTTATCGCAAAAGTTAATAAAACTCCCATCAAATCCAAATATATTTCTTTCACTTTTCTTTTTTTCCATTTTCAGCATCCCTTTCTACTACCTTATTTATGAAATAAGGATACATCGCAGAAAGCATCAATAACATGTTTTCTGCGACATATTTGCCTTATTTCTTCAATTTTTATAATTCTTCTAATGTTCCCGCTTTTGCGAAAACCGGAAGCTGATCCAAAGGTGCTGCTACTGTAATCACCTGATTACCAGCATATTCTTTGTTATCGTTAATATTTCTCCAAGTACCTTCTGGAAGATATAAGGTTCTTTCTCTTTGGTTTTCATACAAAATAGGGGCAACCAGAAGATTAGGCCCAAACATATACTGTTCTTCGATTTCCCATGCCTTTTTATCATCTGGAAAATCATAAAACATCGGCCGCATAATAGGAGTTCCTTTTTCATGAGCTTCCTGCATAAGTTCTGTCACATATGGACGGAGCCTCTCTCGAAGCTGTAAATACTTGGTACAAATTTCCAGAACCTCTTCTCCGTAGCTCCATACCTCATTTTCTGATCCACTTCTGTGCTTTCCTCCTCCAGAATCACTAAGACCTGGAATAAAGGGTTCTCTGAATCCATGTAGACGCATAACCGGACAAAATGCTCCAAATTCAAACCAACGAATCAAAACCTCATGAAAGTTTGGATCGTGAATATTTCCTCCATGGAAGCCGCCAATATCTGTCGTCCACCAGGGGAGACCCGCTAATCCCATGTTTAATCCTGCTGCCAACTGACATCTTAAAGAGCGAAATGAGGAATCAATATCCCCAGACCAGACTAATGCACCATATTTCTGGCTTCCAGCCCAAGCACAACGAAGAAGATTTACGATATTCTCCTGCCCTTCTGCCTCCATACCTTCATACGCCATTCTTGCATATTCTTTTGGGTATATATTTCCGATTTCCATATCAGAACCTCTGAAATAACGATAATGACTAAACTCATATCCTGTTAATTCCGGTTCCGCTTCATCCAACCAGAAGATTTTTATTCCAAGATCATAATAATGTTTCTTTATTTTTTCCCAAACATAGCTTCTGGTTTCTGGATTGGTTACATCAATTACACTGGCAACATTTAACTGCCCTAAACGTTTTCCATATTCTGAGCGTGTAAGAAGTCCAAGTTCTTCCATCTCCACATAATTTTCACTGGTTTCTTCCACTGTTGGCCAAATAGATACCATTAATTCGATACCCATCTCTTTCAGCTCTTCTACCATTGCCTTAGGGTCTGGCCAGAAATCTTTGTCAAACTTCCAGTCTCCCTGGTTTGGCCAATGAAAATAATCCACTACAATGACAGAAATCGGCAATCCTCTACGTTTATATTCTCTCGCTACTTCCAGAATTTCATCCTGAGTCATATAGCGCAGCTTACATTGCCAAAAGCCTGTTCCATATTCTGGCATCATAGGCACTTTTCCAGTCACATTTGCATATGCCTCCTCGATTTCTGCCGGAGTATCTCCTGCAGTGATCCAGTAATCCATTTGCTTTGTAGAATTAGCCTTCCACTCTGTCACATTCTTCCCAAAAGTCACAGTACCAATAGCAGGATTATTCCACAAAAATCCATATCCATTACTTGACAAGGCAAAGGGGACACTAGCCTGAGAATTTCTCTGAGCCAGTTCCAGTGTGCATCCTTTTACATCCAGATAAGACTGCTGATACTGTCCCATACCATACAATTTTTCACCATCCACAGGTTCAAATCGAACCGTCAGTTTAAAATCATCTGCATTCTGAATGGGTTCAAAAGTTCTTGGAACAATTTCCAATGCACTATTATACTCTTTTCTATAATCGGAGCGAATTCGTTCAAATTCTTCTAAAAGCAACCGTCCATTCTGATGAAAGAACCGAAGTTTTCCGGTGGGCGTAATTTCGCATCGAAGCTTTCCATTCTCAATCTCTATACATCCCTCTTTTTCATGAACTTTTATTTCACATTCTTCCTGAGGAATCAGTGCCGAAATATCATCCGGCACAAATTCATGGCGCTGAGTAGCACGTACTCGAAAGCTGTTTTTTCCCCAGGATTCAATACATAAAAGTTCCTTATCAAAACGTCTGTATACCTTATTTCCTATTTGTTTGATCATACGCTTTCCTTTCTGTGATAATCTGTCTTACACTTCTAAGGTAAATCCCTCTCTTGTAAACAATGGAATCTGCTCTAACGGTGTATCTACAGTAACTGTCTGTCCACCTTCAAAGGTTTCCTTTGTCCATACATTCGTCCATTTTGCACCTGTTGGCAAATATACTTCTTTTGTTTCTTGTCCCCGTTCCATAACCGGAGCAACTAAGACATCTGGACCGAACATATACTCAGTTTCATTCTCCCAGCATACCTTATCTTCTGGAAAATCATAGAACAGTGGTCGCATAACCGGAGTTCCCTTTTCATGTGCTGCTTCCATCAAGGTACGGATATATGGACGCATTGCTTCACGAATTTCAATGTACTTTTTGCAGATTTCGTATACCTCATCTCCATAAGACCAGATTTCATTCGGTGCGCCAGATACACATTCCGCACCACCGGTTGTTCCATATTGTGGCTGATATGGCATACGGTATCCATGAAGTCTCATAACCGGACAGAAAGTTCCATACTCAAACCAACGAACAAATACTTCATGGTAATCCTCATCATAAATGTTTGCTCCAAAGAATCCACCGATATCTGTGGTCCACCAGGTAATTCCTGAAAGTCCCATATTTAACCCTGCTGCAAACTGATTTTGCAGACTTTCAAAAGTTGAATGAATATCTCCAGACCATACCAAGGCTCCATATTTCTGAGAGCCTGCCCATGCACATCGAAGAAGATTTACAACTTTTTCCTGTCCTTCTTCTCTCATACCATCAAAGAAGGTTTTCGCATACATAACTGGATATACATTTCCAATTTGTACATTTGGTCCCAAATGATAACGATAGTTTTCAAAATCGTAAACCGTATATTCTGGTTCTGCTTCATCCAGCCAGAAAATTTTAACTCCTTTGTCATAATAATTTTTCTTAGCTTTTTTCCATACATATTCTCTTGCTTCTGGATTTGTAGGGTCATACTGAATGGTATTTCCCATGTATGTATTATCAATGCGGACACCCTTTTCCACTCTGGTTAAAAGACCTTTTGCCTTCATTTCTTCAAAGTTTTCACTTTTATAATCCACCATAGGCCAGATCGATACCATTAATTCAATGCCCATTTCTTTTAATTCTGCAATCATTGCATCTGGATCTGGCCAATAGGTTGGGTCAAATCTCCAGTCTCCCTGTTTTGGCCAGTGGAAGAAATCCACTACGATTACATCTATTGGAATACCACGACGTTTGTACTCTCTTGCTATTTCCAGAAGTTCTTCCTGGGTCTGGTATCGAAGCTTGCACTGCCAGAATCCCATTCCATATTCCGGCATCATAGGAACCTTTCCAGTGGCATCTGCATATGCCTCTTCAATTTCAGATGGAGTATCTCCTGCCGTAATCCAATAGTCCAGCTTCTTGGTAGATGCCACCTGCCAGGTAGTAATGTTTTTGTTAAAACTAACACGTCCGATAGCCGGATTGTTCCACAAGAATCCATACCCTAAAGAAGACAATGCAAAAGGCACACTGGCTTGAGAATTTCTATGAGCAAGTTCTAATTCTGCTCCTTTTACATTCAAAAATTTCTGCTGATATTGTCCCATACCATAGAGTTTTTCATCTGGATTTGATTCAAAACGCATGGTCAGAGCATAATCACCACCAATAATCGGTTTAAACTCTCTTGCTTCTACTTCCAGAGAACTACAGGTTTCTGCAAACATATCTTCTCTATTGCGGACATATTCTTCCAGAAGAATTTCGCCTTTCTGATTATAAAAGGTCAGTTTTCCAATATTATTGATTACTGCTTTTATTTTTCCATTTACGATTTCCGCGGAAAATTCATGAATCGTAATTTCCGCATGGTCATCCTCTGGCTTTCCATCCAAAGCCCATAACTCCTCTGGCATTTCCGGCATTTTAGAGGCACGTACGCGAAGACTGTTTGTTCCCCATGGCTCTACAATGAGTCTCTCTGCATCATAACGATAATGCAGCGCTCCATCCTTTTCTTCAAAAAATCCCAATAAAAATTTGTTATCTGAGCGGAAATCGCCTGTTGGTTTCTCCTCTTTTTTTGTTAATTCATCCATAACCCTTCTCCTCACTTTTCTCTAAAAGCTTTTTCATACATCTGCTTTGTATTATAAATCTCCAGACAAATATGTGCCAGCCATAACACATGTAATATAAGACAAATATTTACCTGTTACTCTTTTACTGCACCTGCAGTCAAACCTCCTACAATATATTTCTGCAAAAATACAAAAGCTAAAATAACAGGAATAACTAAAATTGCTCCATACGCCATAATTGCATTCCATTTTGTTCCGTATTTACTCTGGAATTTCCTGATATTAGCTGTCAATGGTCTCATATCAGCTTTCACATTAAATGTCATAGAATAAATCAAATCATTCCAACCATTTAAAAATGAAATAACAACTACGGTAATAATACCTGTTTTAATAGTTGGTATCATAATTTTAAAGAAGGAACGAAACACATTACATCCATCAATGCGTGCGGCCTCATCCAAAGATACCGGAATACTCTTAAAATATGGACGCAAAGTTACTACAATAAAAGGAATTGAACCAGCCGCCACTGCAATTGCCGGTGCACAATAGGTTCCTAACAAATGTAATTTACTGAAAGTCAAATACATAGGAGTCAGCATTACAGATGCCGGAAGCATCTGTGTAACCAAAAAGGTCAGCATAAATGATTTGGTTCCTTTTACTTTGTATCGTCCCATTCCATATGCAGCCGGAACTCCAAAAGCCAATGAAATCAACATTGCACACGTAGCGATCAGCAAGCTGTTTTTTAAGGATGTGAGGAAATCTGCATCCTGAAGGTTCTGCAGCCAAGGATCAATAGTAAACTCATGGGGATAATAAGTCACAATTTTCCCAAAACTTTCCATATCTGTTTTAAAAGACATCTGAATCAGCCAATAAATAGGGAATAAGAAGAAAAATGCAATAACCACTGATATCGCACAATTAATGATATCCTTTCTCCCTTCTTTTGTCTTCCAATACTGTTTTTTTACAGCCTTTTCTTTTTCATTGCTCATTCTTAATCATCCTCCTTACTCAATAATCTAAGATAGAACAAACCTACCAGGAACAGACATGCAAATAAAATCATTGCAATTGTAGAACCCTGTGAAAATTCATATTGTGTAAATGCCTTAGAATATGCATACGTTCCTAATACATCTGTAGAGTTAAAAGGACCACCTGCTGTCATAATAAACATTAAGTCAAATGCCTTGAAGGTATAGATAAATCCCAGCATCAAAACTGACAGCATAGCTGGTTTCATCAAAGGCAATGTGATATGCAAAAATCTCTGAAATTTATTAGCGCCATCAATAGACGCACTTTCGTAAATATCATCTGGTATTCCTGTAAGACCAGAAGTCAAAAGTAACATGTTAAATGGAATTCCTACCCAGCAGTTTACTGCAATCACCGCCCCAAGGGCTGTTCCTCCATTCACTAACCAGTCTATTGGCGCCGAAACAAGATGCAATTTCATAAGAACATCATTAATGACACCTCCATCTAACAGGAACATATTTTTTCCAAGTAATGCGGTTACTGACATGGGCATCATGTAACCAACTAATACAAGACCTCTGATTGGCCCAGCAAACGTAAATTTCTGTGAAAAGAACATTGCAAAGATAAATCCAATTGTAAATTGCACTACAAGACATGCCAGTGTAAAAATAATTGTATTTTTAAACACTAATTGAAATGTTGGATCTGAAATCATAGTTTTATAATTATCCAGTCCCACAAAAATAGATGTTCCCGTTGCCATGTTTTTTACATTCACATTTTTAAAACTTAAAATAATGTTATATAAAAGAGGATAACCACACACAACAAGCAAATAAATAAATCCAGGTAAAATAAAAATATATGCTTCGCGCCGCTTCTTGGCCGCCATACTAAGTTTCATTCTTTTCCACTCCTTTCTAAATCTCATAAATCATTTTCAAAAACGTCCCGGAATCAAGTCTAAGTTCGGCCTGATTCCGAGACGAATCGATAATTAATTTACATCGTCAGCAACTCCACCGCCTATAGAAAGTTCTGGAAGAGGATCTTCCTTTACAATAGGAGCAATGGTATCTGCCGCCTGCTTCAAAGCATCTTCTACTGATTTTTCACCTAGCATGGACTGCTGTGTAGCTGTATAAAACGCTTCAGAAAGTGTTGGCCACTGTGCGTGAGGACCACGTGCTCTTGCATAATTCATAGCTTCATTAAATACCTTATATCTCTCATCTGTTGTAAATAACTCATTCAGGCTTACTGCATCTTTACGAACAGGAAGTTTTGCCGCCGCTGCTGTAAAATCTGCATTATTCTGAGCATTCATAAGATACTTCAAAAAGTCTACACATTCCTCTTTGTATTCTGATCCTGTACAAACGCCAAAGTTTTCTCCACCAATTGTAGATGCATATTCCTTATCTTTTGGAAGGAGTGCGTATTCATATTCAAAGGTACCACCAATCTTTTCATCAATATCTGCTAACTGCCATGTTCCAGATTCCAGCATAGCTGCTTTTCCAGCACAGAAAGCATTGTAGGCTTCTGACTGCTGCCAGTTCACAACCTCTTTACTCATAAGACCGTCTTTTACCAGATCACTCAAAAATTGAATACCTTTTGTAGCTTCCGGACTGTCTAACTGATCAATATTTCCTCCTGCAGAATAAATCCATGGAAGTATCTGAAAGGTTCCTTCCTCTGTACCTATTGCACACATTGCAAATCCATAAGTTCCAGAAGCAGCATCTGTGGTTGCCTCGCAAACTTCTCTGAATTCTTCCCATGTTGTCGGTGGTTCTTCAAAACCTGCTGCTCTTAAAACATCCATATTACAAGCAAGTGCAAGGCAGTTAGAATTATTCGGAATTCCATAATATCTTCCCTCTGCATCCTGACAGCTTAACAATGGACCTGGATAAAACTGCTCTAAGTCCTCCCAAGACTCTAATTCTTCTGTAATATCCTCAAACACACCTAAAGAAATATAAGATGCCATATCTGGTGAATCCACCATTCCTATATCCGGAAGCTCTCCTGACACAGCTCCAATCGTATACTGGTTCATTAACTCATCACGTGATACATATGTACAGGTAATATGAATATCATCTTGTTCTTCATTATATTTTTCTACAATAGCTTCTAAGTCACCTGCTTCATGTTCAAAATAGTGCCATAAGGTTACTTCCGCGGTTTCACCTTTTGAATCAGTCTTTTCAGACGATGTTTCCTTTGATCCACCTTCCTTCCCTGAGTCTCCTCCACACCCTGTCATCATGCTTGCTGTCATAGTTCCGATCAACAACAATGCTGCAATTTTTTGAAATCGCTCTTTCATTTTTCGTCCTCCTGTTTCGTTATTTTTTGATATCATTAATATATCATTTAGTTATTTTGTACGAAACTAAGACTTTTAAGATTTGGAGTAAAATTTTAAGATACAATTTTAAGATTTGGGGATTTTTTTAAGATTATCTTTCTACCAAAGAAAAACAACGTAGATTTTCACCATATAAAGCAAAATTCTACGTTGTTTTACATTCATATTATACAACTATTCTCCATTTTCGTTTAAAAATTCAGCTACACTTTTCTGTGTCACTTCTCGAAACACTTTATTAAAATATTTTGGATCTGAAAATCCTACACAATACGGTATCTCGTCTTTCGTCATTCCGCCAGAAAGTAAAAGGCGCTTCGCCATTTCTATTCTATAGTTCTTTAAAAATTTAGAAAATGTCTCTCCAACATCTTTATTAAATAAATAACAAAGATATTCCTGCGATACTCCCAAGTTTTCTGCTAATTCCTTCTGACTGATTTTAGTTGCATAGTCTTTCTCTATAAAGCTTAAAACCTTCCGAACTAACGGATGTGCATCTGGATACTTCTCTTTTAACTTTCCCTGCGCTTTTTTCTCCTTACCTCCACAGGCACAATCTTCTTCTAATCGTTCCAGAACTTCTTTTATCTCATCATAAGTGATTGGCTTTACTAAATAATCAAATACGCCAAGGCCTATGGCCTGTCTTGCCACTTCAAACTCCTCATACGCTGTTACCAGAACGTATTTAGCATTTAATTCTGCCGCCTGCGCCCCACGTATTAAATCCATTCCGTCCATATATGGCATTTTCAAATCTGTAAATACAACATCCGGCTTTACAATCTGCATAAGTTCCAGCGCTTGTCTTCCATCAGATGCTTCCGCTACTACTTCATAGTTATCAGAAATAGAGCCTATGAGACTTTTCAGTCCTCTCCGCGCCCTGGCTTCGTCTTCTGCAATTATAATTTTCATTCTGCCAGTTCTCCCTTCCTTAAACTACTTTCCTACATATATCTTTAGGCGTTGGAAGTATAAAAATAAACTTGCTTCCTTCACCTTCCCTGGTATCTAAAGTTACTCGAAACTCTTCTCCATAATACATTCTCATTCTTGTAATAACATTGGATATACCAATTCCAACTTCTTTTTCCTTTGCCACCATTGGATTGTCTAAAATTTCCTGTATAATCTGCTCCTTTTCTTCTGTCATACCACATCCATTATCTTCTATCTCGATTTTAAGAAATTCTTTATATCCATACCCACGAATGAGAATTTTTCCTCCATACTCTTTTCCCTCAAATCCATGTAAAATAGAATTTTCCACAAAAGGTTGCAACATTAGTTTCCTGCATGGCCAATTATCATAATCTGAATCAAAGTCAATTTCATAAGTAAAAACCTGATCAAGACGCTCTTTTTGCAAAAATAAATATTGTTCAATCCAGGATATCTCTTGAAACATATAGACATTCTGGTGCTTTTGGTCAAACGTATACCTTAGAATATTAGAAAGTTTTTTCAACAGAACAGATACCTTATAGTTTCCACTATCAATTGCTTCATAATTAATGGCATTTAGCGTATTACAAATAAAATGAGCATTTATCTGTGACTCCAGAGCCTCTCTCTCTGCTCTTTGCTTCATTCGCATAGACTCAATCATCTGTCCATGCTGCTGCTCAACTGCTGCTTTTGCATCTTGAATAGCTTTCATCATTTCATTGTATTCTTGCGCCAACTGCCAAATTTCGTTGGTCCCTTCAATTTCTATTTGTTCTCTGGTATCTCCATCTTTTACTCTGGCAATCGAATTACTGATAACATTCACTGGTTTCAAAATCCGATTCGTAACCCAAAATAAAATTGCCATAATAAAAAGAATTGCTACCACATATAAAAACACCATATGTCCATACATTTCATCTACCTTATTGCGAATCATCTGTTCATCAATAACAGCATGAAGAGTCCATTGATATTTTCCTACTCTGGCAGTTAAATCCGTCACTTCATTTTCCATTTTATAGTGGTTTGATGTAACACCTGAATATTGGCTGCCTTTAGTATGAAGAAGTATCTCTCCTTTGGCATCTTCAATATAACCTTGTATATACTCTTCTTGATTATGGCTTAGTTGCTTTAGCAAATCTTCCATAGCTGCACTGTCATAAGTAATTACAAGCATATATTTCATGTCTGCATAACTATAACTGTCTTTTAACGGAAACGCAATATGAATCAAACCTTTTTCTTTTATATTAGGATGAATCATTGGATGGGTAATAATCTCATATCTTGGGATCACATTGTCCGCACTTTTTTCTCTAAGGGCAGCAAATGCTTCTGTAATATTACTCATATTTGTTTCATCCCAAATATATTTTGAGCCTGTAGTACGCATTTCATTTTTATCAAATTGATATAAAATCCCATCTTGAGCGGCAACCGCAATTCCTACAATTGTAGATGAACTTCTGGCTGCTGATCTCAGCGCCATATTAATGTTTTTATTATTGTAGGCATCTGTAGCATCCTCATGATTTACAAATTCTTCAATTTCCTTTACCAATACCTCGTCTACAGAAAGCCCCGAACCAATATCAATACAATTATCCATCTGGTTTTCAATATTTTTATTTACAGATTCCAGCAACGCATTCGCAGTGGTATACGTTGTTTCTACCAGATAGGCATAATATTTCTCTCTGGTATAAACCATAATAATCACCAGCAGCAAAACCACTGACACCAGAATTGCCAGTGCAAAGGAACACCACATATGAGATTTTGCATAATGTACTGCGCTTTTCACCAAAGACTTCTTCTGTTTTTCCTGTCTATGCTCCATCTCATTCCCCCTTAGAAGCCTTCACTTCCTCATCTACTTTCTGAATCTGTACTTTCACATCTGCCTTAAACTGTTCCCATGCATCCTGGTTCTCCACATAATACTTAGGGCAGATTTTTCCTGTCACATCATAATGGCGGATAACATCCTCTTCTGTAAGATTAAAACGCCAGCAAAGCCATCCTGTAAGGCGTACCAGAGAAATATAGGTTGCCTCTGTAAATTTCCCTGTTTCGTCCAGGTGGCAGCATTCAATGGACAAGGTATCCTCATTTCTGGAGTTGGAAGCATAAGCAATTTCCGTACTTGGCACACACTGAACAATTTCTCCGTCATACCCCACTACAAAGTGGCTGCTTACCTTTGTTTCATGGCTGTCTTTCAGCCCCTGGAAATAGTCCCGGTTATTCTTCGCTGTAGTCCCCGGATTCGCTGTATAATGAATTACAATCCCTTTGATTTCCTCCAGAGGCGTCCCCGGTCTGGAATATTCGTTCACATCCAAAAGGTCTACCTCAAAGGGCGGCGCGCCTACAAAAGAATCGTTTCTCTCTTTTAACAGACGTTTTTCTTCCAGGCTTTCTTTGATTTTATTTACCACAAAAAAGCCTGTCAGAACAGTAAGCACAGCCAGAATAAACATCATTACATTGCGCCTTCTTCTTCGTCTGCGCAGCTTTCGCCTGCGCTCTTTTCTTGTTTCAAAGTCAGAGTCTTCTTCATATCTGTCTCTTTTTCTCATCTTTTGTCCTTTCTGTGATAAACCGGAAAACATTTCCTGTAAAACAAAAAACAGGGTGCCGCAATGATTTTGTTTCATGCGACACCCCACATCCTTACTTATTCGTCAATACTGTAGTTTGGAGCTTCCTTCGTGATATGAATATCATGAGGATGGGATTCTTTCAAAGATGCAGCAGAAATTTTTACAAATCTGCCTGTTTCTTTTAATGTTTCAATATCTTTGGCACCGCAGTAACCCATACCAGAACGAAGACCTCCGATTAACTGGAATACAGTATCCTCCACGTGACCTTTGTATGCCACGCGGCCTTCTACTCCTTCCGGAACCAGTTTCTTGGCATCCTGCTGGAAATAGCGGTCCTTGCTTCCATTCTCCATGGCTGAAATGGAACCCATACCTCTGTAAACCTTATATTTTCTTCCCTGGTATAATTCAAATTCTCCCGGACTTTCGTCACATCCGGCGAAAATACTTCCCATCATACAAACATTAGCGCCTGCAGCAATTGCTTTTGTCATATCTCCTGAGTATTTAATACCGCCATCAGCAATAATCGGAATACCATATTCCTTAGCTGCTTCATAGCAGTCCATAACAGCAGTAATCTGTGGAACACCAATACCGGCAACCACACGTGTAGTACAGATAGAACCAGGACCAATACCAACTTTTACTGCGTCTACTCCGGCCTCAATCAATGCTTTCGTAGCTTCTGCAGTTGCTACATTTCCTGCAATCAACTGTAAATCCGGATATTTTTCCTTAATTTCTCTTACTGCCTTGAGGATATTTGCAGAATGTCCATGAGCAGAGTCTACAACAATAACGTCTACGCTGGCATTTACCAGGGCGTCAACTCTGGCCATAACATTTGCGGTAATACCAACAGCTGCACCACAGAGAAGTCTTCCCTGTGCGTCCTTTGCAGACAGAGGATATTTAATCTGTTTTTCAATATCCTTAATGGTAATTAAACCTTTTAAATTAA
Organism: Bacillota bacterium; assembly: GCA_902363515.1. Lineage (GTDB taxonomy): Bacteria > Bacillota > Clostridia > Lachnospirales > Lachnospiraceae > Blautia. Next base: position 24,335 of record CABJAN010000019.1, read on the forward strand.
ATTCATCATCTACAATAGGCAATTTCTCTTTTCTGGAGTTTGCCAGCATCTTCTTTGCTTCTTCTAAGGTAACTCCTTCTTTGGCTGTTACCAGATTTTCAGAAGTCATACATTCTTTGATTTTCTTAGAAAAATCTTCCTCAAATTTCAGATCGCGGTTGGTAATAATGCCTACCAGCTTTCTTCCTTCTGTAATCGGAACTCCTGAAATACGGAACTTTGCCATAAGATCATTGGCATCTGCCAGTGTATGTTCCGGTGATAAGTAAAATGGGTCTGTGATAACTCCGTTTTCTGAACGTTTTACTTTGTCTACTTCTTCTGCCTGTTCTTCTATGGTCATGTTCTTGTGGATGATACCAATACCACCCTGTCTTGCCATAGCAATAGCCATACGGTGTTCTGTAACCGTATCCATACCAGCGCTCATCATAGGAATGTTTAATTTCACTTTTTTTGTCAGCCAGGTTGACAGTTCAACCTGATTCGGTATTACTTCTGAATAAGCCGGAACTAACAGCACATCATCAAAAGTAATGCCTTCACCAATAATCTTACCCATTGTAGTTCTCCCTTCGCTTTTGTTTATAGTACAGTAATATATCAAATTACCTTAGTTCTGTCAATCTTCAAAGACTTTACGCGGGCAGCTTTTCTTAATATTATCCAATAATTCTCTGTCTGGTTCAATAAGCACCTTGTACACATCTTTTTCATCCGGAATAATCATAGCATAAACCTTATGATCTTTTTCTCCGGAAGAGTAATTCAGAACCTTCAAATTTGTGTTGTGGTTCTGGTAATCCATTCTGTGAGAATTTACCGGCGCCATAAGTTCCAGTTTTGCCAGGTCAAAGCTTTTCAAACGTTTTCTCTTGGATTTAGACATAATTTTGTCAATATCCAGTTCTCCGTTTACATACACATATTCATACTCCAAATCCAGATTTGGAAGGACAAAATATGCTACAACTCCCAAAATCAAAGTTGCAATCCAAGCAAAGATAATTCCCATCAGCCCAAGTACTGCGGTTGCTGCAATCAGTCCGATCAGCAAAAATTTAATAATGAGATCTTTTGCAGTCTGCTTCTTTTTCACCAGCAGTTCTGAATACGAATCATTCATCTTCTGTTCCTCCTATTAGTCTTCGTATACTCTGCTCATTAGTGTAACACAAAAAAATCCAAGTTGCAAGAAAAGAGGAGGAGCTTTACACCAACTGCATACCAGGAATCCCGATACAATTCCAGCTCAGCCTGCGCTCACTTTGAGCCCGTAGTCTCAAAGTGTACTCGACAAATTCGCTGGAACCGCATCAAGATTCCTTAATGCTATTTTGTGTAATAGCTCTTCCTCTTTATTTTTTTACTTCTGATTACATCATGCCCATGCCTGGAGCGCCTGCTGGCATTGCCGGTGTTTCCTCCTTAATAGTAGAAACAACTGCTTCTGTGGTAAGAAGTGTACCTGCAACGCTTGTTGCGTTCTGTAATGCGCTTCTTGTAACTTTAGCCGGATCCAGGATACCTTTTTTCACCATATCTACATATTCTTCATGAAGAGCATCAAATCCTGTTCCCACTTCGCTTTCTCTTACTTTGTTAATGATAACAGAACCTTCCAGACCAGCGTTTGCTGCAATGTGGAATAATGGAGCTTCCAGTGCTTTTAATACTACTTTTGCACCTGTCTTAGCATCACCTTCCAGAGTTTCTACTACTTTTGCAACTTCTTTGGAAGCGTGGATGTATGCAGAACCGCCGCCTGCGATAATACCTTCCTCTACTGCTGCTCTTGTAGCGTTTAAAGCATCTTCCATACGGAGTTTTGCTTCTTTCATTTCTGTTTCTGTTGCAGCGCCAACACGGATAACAGCAACACCGCCAGCCAGTTTGGCAAGTCTTTCCTGTAATTTTTCTTTATCAAATTCAGATGTTGTTTCAGCAATCTGATGTTTAATCTGAGCAACTCTTGCTGCGATTTCTTCTTTATTTCCAAGGCCGTCTACGATAACTGTAGATTCTTTCTGAACTTTTACAGATTTTGCACGTCCTAACTGTTCCATAGTAGTATCTTTTAATTCCAGACCAAGTTCATCGGAAATAACAGTACCATTTGTAAGAACAGCAATATCTTTCAGCATTTCTTTTCTTCTGTCACCATATCCAGGAGCTTTTACAGCGCATACAGAGAAGGTTCCTCTTAATTTGTTTACAATCAGAGTAGTAAGTGCTTCGCCTTCAATATCTTCTGCGATAATAAGAAGTTTTGCGCCTGTTTTTACAATCTGTTCCAGAACAGGAAGGATATCCTGAATGTTGGAGATTTTCTTATCTGTAATCAAAATGTATGGATCATCTAAAACAGCTTCCATCTTATCCATATCGGTTGCCATATAAGCGGAAATATAGCCGCGGTCAAACTGCATACCTTCTACTAAATCCAGTTCTGTTTTCATAGTCTTGGATTCTTCGATTGTGATAACACCGTCTTTGCTTACTTTTTCCATTGCTTCAGAAACCATTTCACCTACTTCATCATCTCCGGCAGAGATAGCTGCTACTCTTGCAATCTGGTCTTTACTTTCAATGTTTGCGCTCATGTTCTGAATTGCTTCTACTGCTGCTTCTGTAGCTTTTTTCATTCCTTTTCTCAGGATGATTGGGTTTGCTCCTGCTGCCAGGTTTTTCATTCCTTCATGAACCATAGCCTGTGCAAGAACTGTTGCAGTTGTAGTACCATCACCGGCTACGTCATTTGTTTTTGCTGCAACTTCTTTGATAAGCTGTGCGCCCATGTTTTCAAATCCGTCTTCCAATTCGATTTCTTTTGCAATGGTAACACCATCATTGGTGATAAGTGGTGCGCCAAAGGATTTATCCAGAACAACGTTTCTTCCTTTTGGTCCTAAGGTTACGCGAACTGTATCTGCTAATTTATTTACTCCAGCTTCCAGGGCTGCTCTTGCTTCTGCTCCGTATTTGATTTCTTTTGCCATGATGACATTCCTCCTAAATTTTTCTATTATTTAACAACTGCTAAGATATCACTCTGTCTTACAATGATAAATTCTTCTCCGTCTAATTTCACTTCTGTTCCTGCGTATTTGGAATAGATAACCTGATCTCCTGCTGCAACTTCCATCTTCACTTCTTTTCCGTCTACAACACCGCCTGGACCTACAGCAACAACTTCTGCCTGCTGTGGTTTTTCCTGTGCCTGACCCGGCAGAACGATGCCTGATTTTGTTGTTTCTTCAGCAACTAACTGTTTTAATACAACTCTGTCTCCTAATGGTACTAACTTCATATCTATTTCCTCCTTAAAAAAATTCATCTCTTTTGTTTATTAGCACTCATTCCAATCGAGTGCTAACCGATAGTCATATATTAGTTAATTTGAACTTTTTTCGCAACTGGATATAGTTTTCTGGTTCTTTATCATATCTCTCCTTTACTTTTATATTCTCTTTTTTTCTCTTTTTTTCTTATCTTTTCATTTTTCGTTGAATTTTATATTTATTTTATAAATGAAAAAAGACCGTCTCCTCTAAAAACTCTTATGGTTTCTAAAAGAGACAGCCTCTTCTTATTTCCTTATTTGTTCTTTACCAGCTTCCGCTTTTTTATTTCTTCCAGTTCATCAAAAATCACTTCATTGAGAACTTTAATATACGTTCCTTTCATACCGGAAGACCGTGACTCAATGACCCCTGCGCTTTCAAACTTGCGCAGTGCATTAACAATGACAGAACGGGTAATCCCTACCCGGTCAGCAATTTTACTTGCCACCAGAATTCCTTCATCGCCGTTTAGCTCATCAAAAATATGAATAATCGCTTCTAATTCTGAGAAGGACAAAGTATTAAAGGCAGATTTTACAACCTGAATCTTTCTGTTCTCTTCTGCATTTTCTTCATGCACAGAACGCATCATTTCCAGTCCTACCACCGTTGTTCCGTACTCACTGACAATAATGTCCTCTATATCATAAGGTCTTGCGCTACGATACATAAATAAAGTTCCCAGACGTTCTCCCGCAATATCAATGGGACTGATAATCGCCATATATTTACTGATATCCGGTGATTCAAACCCAAGAGTCTGAAGGTTCACATTTTCTTTTGTTGACAAGACGCCTAACAGTCTTTCATTCAACAGCTTGTCAATATGTCCTCCAACCTCGCTGTCAATCAGTTCTGTGATTTCCTCTACCCCTGGGCAGAGTCCTACCCCCAGAACCTTTCCCTTTCTACTCATAACCAAAATATTGGAATCCAGTGTTTCTACCATGACCTCGCAAATATCATTAAAAAGAACTTTTGATGAATGGTTGTTGTGAAGCAGTTTATTAATCTTTCTTGTTCTGTCTAATAACTGTACACTCATGGCGAACCTCCTCTCTTTTTTCTGCTTTCCTGTTAATCCATCATATTTTAATTCTATTTTATTCTATCACACAATAATTCTGAAAGCAATGCAAAAATGAGCTGTTTTCTGTCTATTTTGATGTTTATTTCCGATTTTTTCAATGACTGTTAAATTTTCTGGCTTTTTAGTCCCTCTCTTCACTCCATTTTAAAAAGCTGCCATTATTAGCATCAATTTCAAATTCGTATTCTTTTTGCTGATAATAAATATCTCCCTCATAAATGTATCTGCCATCATCATATTCTAATTCCATCCTGAGGTCTTGCTCTGCAGCTCCAGGAACACGGTCAAGTGCCGCTTTTTTTGCATCTGCTTCACTGACAGCCGGTGTTGGAGTCTGGGAAACCGGAGCTTCTGTGGTCTGCTGGTTCTCTGTCTGGATATTTTGCTGGATGGTTTCCACATCAGAGCTTAAAATAGTTCCGTCAGACGCCTGGATTTCATAGCTGTATTCCTTATTCCCTGCATCAAATTCTATTTCATAAAATTTTCTTCCGTCATCCTGCTCCCTGGATACTCTCAGTCTGGAAGTATCTGTTTCCTGAATTCCCGCATCCTGAAATGCAATTTTTTCTGCTTCTTCCTGTCCAATATCTTTTCCTGCACCGCATCCTGTCAGGACTCCTCCCAGTGTTACAGCCAGCATAGTAAGTACCATATATTTTTTCATGTGTATGATTCCTCCTGTTCTTTTCTATTTTTGGATGTTTTTAGTATAGTATAAAAACATTAAAGGAAGATTAAAAACACAAATTTTTTTATTTTTTCGGAAACCAGAACGTAAAGCAGCTTCCTTCTCCCGGTTTGCTCTCTGCCTGAATATGGCCTTTGTGGGCGGTGACAATCCACTGAACCATAGAAAGCCCCAAACCGGAACGCTCTGTATCTCTTCTGGAGGTATCCGCTCTGTAAAAACGCTCCCAGATATGAGGCAAAGCCTCCTGGGAAATTCCTATTCCGTGGTCTTCTACAGAACCTTTCACCCCATCCTGTTCTTCTTTTAAAGAAACCTTAATCCATCCGGGCTCCTTATTGTAGTAAATCGCATTTGCCATAAGATTTATCAGCATTCTGATATAAAGACTCTCGTCTATCCAGGCATAAATGTCCTGTGAAATCTCCGTTTCTATGACAATATGCTTCTCCTGTGCTATCATCTGCTGCTCTTCTGCAATCATTTGTGTCAGTTCGCTGATATTAAGGTTTTCTTTCTGCAGTTGCTGCTTTCCCTGATCTGCTCTGGACAAAAACAAAAGCTGAGAAACCATCTGAGCCATTTCCCTGCTCTTTTTTTCAATCATGCGGATTCCTTTTTCCTGCTCCCCAGTGATATTCTCCTGGCTTAGCATTGCATCACATTGCGCCAGAATAACGGTAATGGGCGTTCTGAGTTCATGAGAAACATCCGATGTAAACTGTTTTTCACGCCAAAAAGAGTCCTCTAACTGCTCCAGCATATGGTCAAAGGTGTTGGAAAGCTGATAAATTTCATCTTTTCCCTTTCCAAGCCCCACTCTTCTGGATAAATCCCCGTCATTTTGAATCTGCTGCACAGTCTCCATTATTTTCCTCACAGGTCTCAGAGTCCTGTTACTGAGCCCATAGCCCAGAATTCCCATAAGCACTGCCAGAAGCGGCAATACCACCACTGCAATTGCAGTCATCATCCGTATGGCGTTCTCTTCTTTTGTCACAGAGGTCATTCCGCATACATACAAAGTCTCGCTGTTTTGTGATGGATAACGGATGGTAAACGTATACCATTTTCCGTATTCATTTTCTGTGGTTTTAATCTGTCCATCCTGCGGCTTTATCCGGCTGTTAAATCCATAGGGAATCCTGCCATAGAGAAGCTCCCCTTTGTCATTTAGCAGGGACTTATAAATTCCTTCTTCCACATCATAGAAATCCTTATCCACAAGCAGTTCCTGTTTCTCTGCCTGAATCTCATCCATGCTCTCATAGATGCCTTCTTTTAAATCTGCCTGCACAGAAGAAATCAGTTCCTGATTCCCAAAGGCCAGAAGGATTCCAAGAGAAATACAAACTGTAAGCATTGTAAAAAACGTATATAAGAGTGATAATTTTACTTTTAATGACCATTTTTTCATAGTTCTGCCTTTAACACATATCCAGCCCCTCTGACTGTATGAATCAGCTTTGTTTCCTGTCCTTCGTCAATTTTTTTACGCAAATACCGGATATAAACATCTATTACATTGGAGCCTCCTGTATAATCATAGTTCCAGATATGCTGCTCCAGCTTTTCCCTGGATAATACAATGCCCTGATTCTGAATCATATACCGCAAAAGAGCAAATTCTTTGCCTGACAGGGTGATTTTCTTTCCTCCACGAAATACTTCATGGGAATCCACATGAACTTCCAAATCACCTGCCTGATAACAACTGTTCTGAACTTCTGATTGTTTCCTTAACAGAACTCTTACCCTTGCCAGCAATTCTTCAAAGGCAAAAGGCTTCACAAGATAATCATTGGCTCCTGCATCCAGTCCTTTTACTCTGTCTTCAATCTTATCCCTTGCTGTCAAAAGCAGGATAGGAATCTGATTTCCCTGACTTCTCAACTTTTTCAAAACTGTTATCCCATCCATAACCGGCATCATAATGTCCAGAATCAGTCCGTCATATTCTGCTCCTGCCAGATAATCAAACACTGCTCCTCCATCATAACAGGAATCCACACTATAGTGCTCTGCCTGCAGTCTTGCAGTTAAAATCCTATTCAAATCTTTTTCGTCTTCTGCAATTAAGATCCGCATCCTCTGCCTCCTTCCTTTTTAATATCTTACCACTCTTTTTCCCTTTCTCCAAGTTTTTTAACCTCTGAAAAAAGAGTAAAAAGCTCTCCGGCAGGAGGCATCTGTACCTCTTACCAGAAAGCTTTTCTATTCTATGACTCATTCTGTCTGGTTTCTACGTAACCGCAGTGTTCATCTGCACACACCAGCTTATTGCCTTTTTCCAGCATATAACTGCCGCAAGACGGACATTTTTTCTTAGATGGCTTTTGCCAGGACATGAACTCACACTCTGGGTTGTTTTCACATCCGTAGTAAAGACGTCCTTTTTTGCTTCGTTTTACCACTACGTCTTTTCCACAAATTGGACATGGGACACCGATTTTTTCCAGATAAGGCTTGGTGTTTTTACACTCCGGAAATCCGGGACAAGCCAGAAATTTACCATGGGGTCCGTACTTAATCACCATATTTCTGCCGCAAAGCTCACAGACCACATCTGTTACTTCATCCTCGATTTTTACCTGTTCCAGTTCCTTTTCTGCCTTTTCCACTGCTTCCTCTAAATCCGGATAAAAGTTACGGATTACGGTTTTCCACTGTACCTTTCCTTCACCTACACAGTCCAGCAGTTCTTCCATGGTAGCTGTGAAGTTCACATCTACAATACTGGTAAAAGCTTCTTTCATAATCTTATTTACCACTTCTCCCAATTCAGTCATGTAGAGATTTTTGTTTTCTTTTGCCACATAACGTCTGGCAATAATGGTGGTTATGGTAGGTGCATAGGTACTTGGTCTTCCGATGCCAAGCTCTTCTAAGGTTTTTACCAGGGAGGCCTCAGTATAGTGAGCCGGGGGCTGAGTAAAATGCTGCTGCTCCTTAAACTCTTTCAGACTGATTTGTGTATGCTCATCAATACTCTTTACCAGAAGCTGATTTTCCTGTTTTTCCTCATCCTCCTGGGTATAAACAGTCATAAAGCCAGGGAATTTTAATTTTGATGCTGCTACTGTAAAATAGTACTCCCCGCCCTGAATTTTCACAGAAGTGGTCTCATATTTTGCCTGCTGCATTCTGCTGGCAGCAAAACGTTTCCAGATAAGCTGATACAGGCGGTACTGGTCTCTGGAAAGAGATTCTTTCAAAGAGATTGGTGTTCTCTTAATATCTGTGGGACGGATGGCTTCGTGGGCATCCTGTATTTTCTTTTTATTATCACCTTTTTTCTCGGAATCAGCCACATATTCGCTACCATATTCCTGAGTAATGTATTCTCTTGCCGCTGCATCAGCCTCCTCAGAGATTCTGGTGGAATCGGTACGAAGATACGTGATAATACCCACTGTTCCATTTCCCTTAATGTCTACGCCTTCATACAACTGCTGCGCCAGACGCATGGTTTTCTGGGTAGAAAAGTTCAATACCTTGGAAGCTTCCTGCTGTAAGGTACTGGTGGTAAATGGCAATGGCGCTTTTTTGCTTCTTTCTCCGTTTTTTACCTCCGCTACCTGATATTCTGCATCCTTCAAATCATCCAGAATCTGATCCAGTTCTGCTTTGGAACGGATATTCATTTTTTTATTTTTTGTTCCGTAGAATTTCGCAGCCAGAGGTTTCTTTTCTCCCTCTACAGAAAAATCCGCTTCCAGTGTCCAGTATTCTTCCGGAATAAAGTTGTTGATTTCTTCTTCTCTGTCTCCAATAATACGAAGGGCTACTGACTGGACGCGGCCTGCGCTTAAACCTCTTTTTACCTTCGCCCACAGTACCGGACTAATCTTATATCCTACCATACGATCCAAAATACGTCTGGTCTGCTGTGCGTCTACCAGATTTTGGTCAATCTCCCGTCCCTCTTTAATGGAAGCCTTTACTGCTGTTTTCGTAATCTCATTAAAAGTGATACGGCGCATCTTTTTTTCATCTAATTTCAAAGAATGGGCAAGATGCCAGGAAATTGCTTCTCCTTCCCGGTCAGGGTCAGTTGCCAGATATACTTTATCCGCTTTTTTAGCAGCCTTTCTAAGCGCTGCCAAAATGTCCCCCTTCCCTCTGATTGTTATATATTTGGGTTCGTAATCATGTTCTACATCGACTCCAAGCTGGCTCTTAGGCAAATCCCTCACATGACCGTTGGAAGCCATTACTTCGTAATTAGACCCAAGAAATTTTTTTATGGTTTTGACTTTTGCCGGTGATTCCACAATCACAAGATATTTCGCCATGTCAACCTCCCGTTCTGGCATAGTAATTTTTCACAGGCTCTTCTATGAGCCCTTTTAGCTCTAATTTTAGTAAAAGTCCGGTAATTTCTCTTGCAGAAAGAGGAATTTCCCGAACAATGTCTTCTAGGTTCTTTGGATGTAAATCCAGACAACTATACACCATTTCTTCCTGGCTTGCAAGCCCAATCTTATTTTTCTCCCGGAAATCTTCTGGAAATCCCCTGGGAATTTTCAGTTCTTCCAGCAAAGGCTCCACAGAATATGCCACCCCTGCACCGTCTGAAATCAGGCGGTTACACCCTTCACTTAAAGCATCTCCCACTCTTCCCGGAACTGCATAAACTATTTTTCCCTGCTCCAGAGCAAAGGATGCTGTAATCAGAGAACCGCTTTTTACTTTTGCCTCTACTACCAGCACCAAATCTGCCAGACCGCTGATAATTCGGTTTCTTCTGGGAAAATTTCCGGCATAGGGCGGCGTCCCCAAATCAAACTCAGAAAAAACGCCTCCTCCTGTCTGTAAGATTCTGTTTTCTAACTCTGCATGTTCCGGAGGATAGCAAATATCCACCCCGCACCCCAGAGCTGCAAAGGTTTTTCCTCCACCATCCAAAGCACCCTGGTGGGCTTTTCCATCAATTCCTCTTGCCAGACCACTGATAATCTGTACCCCATGCTCTGCCAGGATTTTGGCAAAGGTATAGGCCTGATGAGCGCCATAAGCGCTGCAGGCTCTTGCGCCTACAATCGCAACAGTTTTCTTCTCCTCCTGTGGCAGACAGCCTTTTGTGTACAACATACCCGGCATCCCCTCATAGCACCTCAGTCTATCCGGATAGGTTTCTTCCCAGGCGCCGCAGCGCCAAATCCCGCCCTTTTCTTCTATTTTATTGACTTCCTCCACCTGTTTCCTACCTCCAATACTTCTTGTCCAGAGCCCGGTAACACACAGCCTCTGCAATATGTTCTTCTTCTATGATTTCCTTTGCATCTAAATCAGCAATGGTTCTCGCTGTTTTCAATATTTTATGATAAGCCCGAAGGCTCAGATTCATTTTTTCATAGGCTGCATCTAAAAGTTTTTTCCCTTCTCTGCTTACCTGACAATATTGTTTCGTTTCTTTTCCTGAAAGAGCGCTGTTAAATCTTATGTCCGTTCCTTCATAGCGCTGCCTTTGCACTTCATGAACCCGGCAGACTTCCCGGCGTAATTGCAGGGATGTTTTTCCCGACTTTTTCTCACGCAACTGCTCTCCCGGTATATCCGCTACTTCTGTGCAAAGGTCAAACCGGTCTAAAAGGGGACCGCTTAATTTTCCAAGATATTGCTCCACCTGGTACTGCGTACAGGAACACCGGTTTCTGTCTGGATAATAACCGCAGGGACAGGGATTCATTGCCCCAACCAATAAAAAATTCGCCGGAAATTCATAGGTACCGTTTACTCTGGAAATACAGATTTTATGGGTTTCCAAAGGCTGCCGCAATACTTCCAGGGCTGCTCTTCGAAACTCCGGTAATTCATCCAGAAACAAAATTCCCCTGTGAGCCAGCGTAATTTCCCCTGGTGTTGGTACACTTCCGCCTCCCGCCATAGCGGTGGGGGAAATGGTATGGTGCGGCGCGCGGAAAGGACGACGCATTAACATGGGACTGTTTCCGGTAAGCAGGCCTGCAGCACTGTAGATTCTGGAAATTTCCATGCTTTCCTCCCTGGAAATAACAGGAAACAGTGTAGGAATCCGATTGGCAATCATGGTTTTCCCTGACCCCTTTGTTCCAATCAACAGCAGATTATGGAAGCCTGCCGCTGCAATCACAGCTGCCTGCCTGGCAGTTTCCTGTCCCAGCACATCTGCAAAATCTTCCTCATATTCTATGCTGCTTTGGGGCCATTCTCTTCTTGGATTCCTTACTGCTCCCCAGTTTTCTTTTTCTTCCTGGTCCATAAATTCTCTGAGATTTTCAATTCCTAAAATGGGAATCTCATGAATATACTCGGTTTCGGGCAGATTCTCTTTTGGGATAATACACAATCTGCACCCTTCTTTAATGGCAGTATCTACAAGAGGTAAAATACCTTTCACACCCCTTACTTCCCCATTCAGGCTTAATTCTCCTGCCATACATACTTTCTCAATTTTTTCCTGTTCCAGATAACCAAAGGCACATAAAAGGGCTGCAGCAATAGGCAGGTCAAATCCTGTACCTTCTTTTCGGATATCTGCCGGAGACAAATTTACTGTAATCCGCCTTGCCGGAAAAGCAAATCCTGTATTTCGAAGGGCTGTCCTGACTCTCTCCTGTGCCTCTTTTACTCTTGCCGATAAATATCCCACCATAGAAAACATAGGTAATCCCTGGCTTACATCTGCCTCAATGGTTATGGGAATACAGTCCACTCCTGCCACGGTTGCTGACAAAACACTGCCAAACATGCTCACTCCTCTCCGGGTTTGAACGTTCAAAACCCCTGTCACCTTTTCCTGTGTTTTGTTATCTTTTGTATTACTTTGGGATTGTTTGGCGGAACCGCCGGATGTTTAACTTTAAGATAAAATTACTGTACCATATTTCCGGATAATTTTCAATGGAAAAGCACTAATTCTTCTTTTCCTACATACTATAGAATTAAATTCCTCTGAGGTATGCTTGTGTGAAAACATTTCAAAAGCCCCTGACACCGGAAGAAGAAAGCCGTTATCTTCAGGAATACAAGCAAGGCAGCCTGGAAGCAAAAAACATCCTCATTGAACGAAATCTTCGTTTGGTTGCTCATATTGTAAAAAAATATCAGGGAGCCCCGGAAGAGTTGGATGATTTAATCTCCATTGGCACCATTGGGCTGATTAAGGCGGTCCACACCTTTGATGCCAAAAAAGCAAGCAGACTCTCCACCTACGCTGCCAGATGTATTGATAATGAGCTTCTTATGTATTTTCGTTCCAAAAAGAAAACGAACCGTGAGGTTTCTCTTTATGACCCCATTGGTACTGACAAAGAGGGAAATGAAATCAGTCTTCTGGATGTGATTGAGACAGAACCTGTGGATGTGGTAAAAGAATATTCCTTAAAACAGGATACTGTCCTCTTATATCATCTGCTTCCTGATATTCTTACCCAAAGAGAACAGGACGTCCTAACGTTTCGGTACGGTCTCTACGGGCAAAGAGAACAGACCCAGCGGGAAATAGCAAAGCGGCTGAATATCAGCCGCTCTTATGTGTCGCGTATTGAAAAAAACGCTCTTATGAAATTACGCTGTTTCTTCCCGTCGTCTTAAAATATCATAAACCTCTGCCTGTCTGCCTAAATCCACATAAAGCACCTGTTGAGGATGTGGTGCGCTTTCCATAGGAGTTCCATCTTCATCATAAATTCCCTGCACCTGTACCGACAGATTTCTTCCATCCGGTTTCATGATTTCAATCGTTTCTCCCAGCAGGAACTTATTCCTCTGGGTGATGCGATACATACCATCTTCTCTTTGCTCCTCAATATAGCCAAGATAGGTATATCCCTTTGCATAGGTATTGTTTTCATAAATCTGAGCATCTTCATCTGGTTTTCCATAGAAAAATCCTGTGGTAAACTGACGGTAAGTACAGCTTCGTATCTGCTCCTGATACCATGGCATATTTTCCTCATATTGTTTGGGATCTTCCAGGTAATCATCAATGGCCTTTCTGTATGTCCGGGCTACGGTAGCCACATACAGGGCTGTTTTCATTCTTCCTTCGATTTTCAGACTGTCAATACCACTTTTCAACACATCATCCATGTGTTCAATCATACACAAATCCTTGGAATTGAAAATATACGTTCCCCGTTCATTTTCATAAACCGGCATATATTCGCCTGGTCTTGTCTCCTCCACAATGGAATATTTCCAGCGGCAGGGATGGGTACAAGCCCCCTGATTGGCATCTCTTCCTGTAAAATAGTTGGAAAGCAGACATCTTCCAGAATAAGAAATGCACATAGCCCCGTGAATAAAGCTTTCAATTTCCATATCTTCCGGTATCTTTTCCCTGATTTCCCGGATTTCTTCCAGGGACAATTCTCTGGCGCTCACCACTCGTTTTGCACCTAATTCCCACCAGAACTGATAGGTTGCATAGTTGGTATTGTTTGCCTGGGTGCTTACATGGCGTTCAATCTCAGGACATACTTCCTTTGCAATCATAAAAACTCCAGGATCTGAAATAATCAGGGCATCCGGTTTTATTTCCCTTAATTCCTGAAAATATTCCCGTACACCGGCTAAATCTCCGTTATGTGCCAAAATGTTAGCGGTTACATAGACTTTTACTCCATGTTCATGCGCAAAGGCAATTCCCTCTTTCATATCATCTGAAGAAAAATTCTTTGCCTTCGCCCGAAGTCCAAAGGCTTCGCCGCCAATATATACTGCATCCGCTCCAAACATGACTGCAATTTTCAATACCTCCAGACTGCTGGCCGGAATTAATAATTCTGGTTTACGAACCATAGCTTTCTCCTTCTTTTGCTTTTTTCACGCTTACAGTGACCCCATCTCCCAGCGGAAGAATGGAAGTCTCCAGCTCTTCATGATGCTTCAACACATATAGATATTCCCGCATCCTCTTGTAAATAGTACGATTTCGTCTCTCCACAGCAAAATGAGATTCTATCAAATCCCCATCCTGAAGCACATTATCCGAAACCAAAATACCTCCTGTTTTAAGAAGGCGCATAATTTCCGGCAAAAAATGGATATACTGCCCCTTTGCCGCATCCATAAAAATAAAATCAAATGGTTCCTCCAGGGTTTTCAAAACTTCCTGGGCATCTCCCGGCAACAGGACAATTTGTTTCTCTCTCCCTGCTTTTTTAAAGTTTTCCATGGCTATGGGAATCCGTTTTTCATAATTTTCTATGGTCACAATCTTACAGGACACAGGATTATAGGTACACATCAAAAGTGTGGAAAATCCCACCGCAGTACCTACCTCTAAAATCCTTGCCGGAGCTTTTATCTGGAGCAGGACTTTCAAAAAACTCTGCATCTCTCTTCTGATGATTGGCACATGGTTTTTCAGCGCCTCCTGCTCCAGTTCATTGAGAAACTGTGTATTTCCTTTGTCCAGAGAGTTGATATACGTGACCATTCTTTCATCTACGATCACTGCTGCTCTCCTCCCTCATCCTGACCCTCTTGCTGGTCTGTGGAACCTTCCTTTGCACCATCGGTAAGGTCTGAACTGCCTTCCTTGGTCTCTCCTGCCGGGTTTGTCTGATCCGGCTGCCCTTCTGTATTCTCTCTTGCCAGAACTGCCATCATTTCTTCTACATTCATACTGGTATTGAGAATATAAGTTCCTGCCTGAAGTTTTCCTTTATAATTAGACAGCTTTTCCTGTATTACAAAGATTTTTGCATCTTCAATTAATCCCTTATTTTTCAGGGTCTTTCCAATTTGGTAAACAGAATCGCCATCTTCTACAACGACAGTAATATCCCTGCCATCCTCTTCACTTGCCATGGGTACCTGATTAAAAATTGCATACCCAAAGTCAAAAGCAGATTTACCAATGTAAACCACAGCAATAATTACGCATACATAAAGGCCAAACCTCAGGAATCCTCCTGCTACAATGGATGACTTTTTCTGTTTTCTGACTTGTTTTCCCATGTTGTTCTCCTTCATCTATGACAAGTCTGGTATATCCAGCTTGATTCCTCTGTGTATAGCGGTAGTAATTCCCTGGAGCTGTCTGCACAGAGCCAGCTCTGCTTCCAAAAACTGATTCACCTCATAAATTTTACACAATTCCTCTGTATTGCGTTCCAAATCATCTATGGCATCATACAGCCGGCTGCCTTCCTCCTGATTCTGAACCCTGTAATTTAAGGAACGAAGCTCATCCACTTTTTCTTTCAGGCCGGGAACCTCATTGACTGCTTCTAAAGCTGCACAGTATTGCTTATAAACGCTGCCATTCTTAATTGCTGAAACCAGCATTTCTGTACAAGTGTCAATAAAACTCATGTGTGTGCCTCCACTGCTTCTTACGCTTCCATAATAATCGGCAGAATCATTGGATTTCTCTTAGTACGTTTCCATAAAAATTCGCCCAGGGAATCCTTAATGATATTTTTGATTTTTCCCCAGTCTGTAATATGCTTATCCAGACAGATGTCAATGGCATCCTCTACTACAATTCTTGCCTCATCCATCAAGTCCTCGGATTCTCTTACATATACAAAACCTCTGGATACAATGTCCGGTCCTGCCAGAAGTCTGCTGCTGTATTTTTCCAATGTGAGAACCACAATCATAATTCCATCTTCTGCCAGATGCTGACGGTCTCTCAAAACAATATTTCCTACATCGCCTACTCCAAGTCCGTCTACCAGTATAGCTCCTGTGCGGACTTTCTGGCTTACCACTGCCGGTTCCTCTTCGTTAAGTTCCAGCACATCCCCGGAAGAAAGAATGAAAATATTTTCTTTGGGAATGCCAAGCTCTGCTGCAATTCCTGCCTGAGCCTTTAAATGTCTGTATTCCCCATGGATCGGCACCGCATATTTGGGTTTTACCAGGGAGTAAATCAGCTTAATCTCTTCCTGGCAGGCATGTCCTGATACATGGGCGTCCTGGAAGATAACATCTGCGCCCTTACGGCTCAGTTCATTGATTACCTTGGATACCGCTTTTTCATTTCCCGGAATAGGATTGGAACTAAAAATAATGGTATCATTTGGTTTAATAGTTACTTTTTTATGAATATTAGCTGCCATTCTGGACAAAGCTGCCATGGATTCTCCCTGGCTTCCTGTTGTAATCAGAACAACCTTATCGTCCGGATAATTTTTAATCTGGTCAATCTCTACCAGAGTCTTGTCCGGAATCTGCAGATAGCCAAGCTCTGCTGCAGTACCGATAACATTCACCATGCTGCGTCCTTCTACTGCTACTTTTCTTCCATATTTATAGGCAGAATTAATAATCTGCTGCACACGGTCTACATTAGATGCAAAGGTTGCAATAATAATTCTTGTATTTTTATGTTCCGCAAAAATATTGTCAAAGGTCTTACCCACTGTACGTTCAGACATGGTAAAGCCTTTTCTTTCTGCATTGGTACTATCACACATTAATGCCAGGACACCTTTTTTTCCGATTTCTGCAAAACGCTGCAAGTCAATGGCATCTCCAAATACCGGGGTATAGTCCACTTTAAAGTCACCGGTATGAATAACTGTTCCTGCCGGTGAATAAATAGCCAGGGCAGAAGCATCCTGAATACTGTGATTGGTCTTAATAAATTCAATACGGAAGCATCCAAGATTAATGGACTGTCCGTGCTTAATAACTTTCCGTTTGGTATTTCTCAGTAAATTATGTTCTTTTAATTTATTATCAATTAATCCTATGGTCAGTTTTGTTGCATAAATAGGTACATTAACTTCTCTTAACACATAAGGAAGAGCCCCGATATGGTCTTCATGACCATGAGTAATGACAAATCCTTTTACCTTACTGATATTTTCTTTCAAATAGCTTACGTCAGGGATAACCAGGTCAATTCCCAGCATATCGTCCTCCGGGAATGAAAGGCCACAGTCTACCACTACGATACTGTCTTCATACTCAAAGGCAGTGATGTTCATTCCAATCTGTTCCAGTCCGCCCAATGGAATGATTTTTAATTTTCCGTTATTATGCTTTTTCAATGTTTTTCCTCCAAATTCCGTTCCGATTCCATTTTTTTGCTGATTGCATGACTTTCTTACTCGAAATCAATATCCTCCAGCATTGCTTCGAAGACCTTGTAAACCGCGTCATACTCTGTATCATCCTCAACAAAGACATAACATCCTTCTTCGTCCCCGTCTTTTGAGATGTCTTTTAAAATATACGCTGCGCTTCCGTTCTCTTCGTCATTTTCTTCCGGGTCAATTACCAAAAGGTAATTCACTCCTCCTACTCTTGTCTGTTCTAAAATCCCAAATTCTAATTCTGTTCCGTCTTCTCCATCAAAAATTACTGTTTCCATGTCATCGTCCTTTCTTTTCTTTTTTTCAGGCATACACATAACCCGGAGACACGCCGGCTGTCATATGACAGCAATCAAAGTGTACCCGGGTTCGCTTTTGCATCTAAATAGCCCTGCAGAATAAAAACAGCAGCTATCATATCCACATATTTCCCTCTGTTCTCTCTGCGTACACCACTTTCCATTAATGTACGGTTGGCTTCCACAGTGGTCAGCCGTTCATCCCACATGACAACAGGCAATCCTAGTCTTCGTTCTAAGGTTTCTTTTAGCTGCAGCGATTTCTCGGCCCGTTCTCCAATGGTATTATTCATATTTTTCGGAAATCCCAGTACAAGTTCTTCTACTTCATATTGTTTCACTAATTCTTCAATTCTACGCAAAGATTTTCTCAGCTTATTCTCTTCTTCTCTTCTGATGATTTCCACACCCTGGGCCGTAAGTCCCAAGGGATCGCTTATTGCCACCCCTATGGTCTTAGAACCGTAATCCAGTCCCATGATTCTCATGCGTCAGCCCCTCTTCCAGGATTCATTTTTAATATATTCCTTCAGAAGCTCTTCTACCAGCTCATCCCGTTCCACTTTCATAATTGTACTTCTGGCACCTTTATGGCTGGTAATATAGGTGGGGTCTCCGGACATAATATATCCCACAATCTGATTCACCGGATTATACCCTTTCTCTGCCATTGCGTTATATACCAGATCCAGAACTTCTTTCACACGTACTGCCGGGTCTGTCTTTACATTAAAATATTGTGTACTTTCTAAATTTGCCATACTATTCACGCCCTTATCTCTCATTTCTACTACTGCAACTATACATCTATTCTAATATATCTTCTTTAGAAATTCAACCATTATATTGTGCAAATAAAAGTGTCATCCTCCAGGAATCCTTGAATCTGACCTATTTTTATCTGATTTTCTAAATTTTCCTCTGATAAAACCGCTACTTTTAAATATTCTCTGGTATAACCGGTCCAATAAATTTTGTCTTGAATCTGATTTTTTTCCTCAAACAGAATTTCTACCTTTTCTCCAATAAACTGTTCCATATACCTTTTCTTGTGGGCTTTTCCCAGTTCCAGAAGCACATGGCTGCGCTGTGTTTTGACTGCTTCTGGAATCTGTCCTTCCATACGGTCTGCTCTGGTTCCCTGTCTTCTGGAATATTTGAAAATATGGGTTTCATAAAAATCAGCCTGTTCAATCATCTCCCTGGACTGCTGAAATTCCTCTTCGCTTTCCTGAGGGAAGCCTACAATTACATCCGTAGTCAAAGCCGGATGGTCAAAATATTTCCGAAGCAGCTCACAGCCTTTTAAATATTCCTCTGCTGTATAATGCCGGTTCATCCTCTTTAAGGTTTCGTCACATCCGCTTTGTAAGGACAAATGGAAGTGTGGACAGATTTTCGGCATACTTCCTATGGCCTGTGCAAATTCTTCCGTAATAATTCTTGGTTCCAGAGAACCAAGACGGATTCGCTTTACACCGGGAATTTCATGAACAGCCTGAATCAGCCCCAGAAGGCTGTCATGGCAGTCTGTTCCATAAGAGCTTAAATGGATGCCAGTGAGAACAAATTCCTGGTATCCGTTCTCTGTAAGACGTTTTACCTCTTCCAGAACCTCTTCTTTTTTTCTGCTTCGCACTCTTCCCCGCACATAGGGAATAATGCAGTAGCTGCAGAACTGATTACATCCATCCTGTACTTTTAAGTAAGCCCTTGTGTGTTCTCCTGTGCTGGATAATTGGAGAGATTCATATTCTACCGGTTTCTCCAGATCCAGAACATCTTTTTCCTGTCCCTGTTCCTTTTTATAATGTTCCAGTACAAAAAGCAAATCCTGTTTCCGGTTATTTCCCAGTACAATGTCAATAGCATCATCAATTTTTCCCATATCTTTCTGCGCCTGTACATAACATCCTGCTGCAATGACAATGGCGTCAGGATTCATTTTTCTGGCTTTGTGAAGCATTTGTCTGGATTTGCGGTCTGCGATATTAGTTACTGTACAGGTGTTGATAATATATACATCTGCTCCCGGAGCAAACGGAACAATCTCATAACCGGCTTCTGCCAGCATTTGTTCCATTGCCTCCATTTCATAAGCATTTACTTTGCATCCTAAATTATGCAGGGCAACTGTTTTTTTCATACTTTTTATCCTATTCTATTTAAACCTTTAGCGTTTTCACCAACTGTTTCCAAAGACACTTCTTTTTATTTCTCCCTTTTTGATATTGACTTTTCTTACCATAAACGGTAACATTATCCTTGTAAAAAGCAAATATAAAATCTGATGTTAGGGAGGATTTTTTTCATGAAAACAGTTAAAATTTCACTTAATTCTATCGACAAAGTTAAATCTTTTGTAAACGAAATCACAAAATTTGATTATGACTTTGATTTAGTTTCCGGAAGATACGTAATCGATGCAAAATCTATCATGGGTATCTTCTCTTTAGATTTATCCAAATCTATTGACTTAAACATCCATGCAACAGATGCAGCTTTAGATGAAATTCTGGTTACCCTGAAACCATATCTGGTTGACTAAGGAATCCAAAACATACAAATGATACAACGTGGAGTTACAGCACGGAACACTCTTCCTGCTGTAGCTCCTTTTTCATATCATCCTGTTTGTCAGCCTTCACAAAGTATGGTCTCCGCGGTTTCCACTGCTTCTTTCATCATTTCCTCAATTTTCTCCTGCAGCTTCACTTCTGAGCGTTTGATTGCCTGCAGATTTGGTTTTGTTACCGGATGCTTTGCCACAAAGATGGTACAGCAGTCCTCATATGGCAGAATAGAGGTTTCATAGGTATTGATTTTTAAAGCCACATCTACAATTTCCTGTTTATCAAAACCAATCACCGGGCGGAATACCGGCATGGTACATACTTCATTTGTAGCAGCAAGGCTGTGAATGGTCTGGCTTGCCACCTGTCCGATGCTTTCTCCTGTAATTAATCCCAGACAACCATCTTTTTTTGCAAACTCTTCTGCAATTTTCATCATATATCTTCGCATGATAATGGTCAGTTCTTCATGGGGACACTGGTCATAAATATAGAGCTGGATATCCGTAAAGTTTACTACATGAAGGCGGATAGGACCACTGTATTTTGCTACCAGTTTTGCCAGGTCTACAACCTTTTGTTTTGCACGTTCGCTGGTATATGGCGGCGCATGGAAATATACTGCATCAATAATAACACCTCTTTTTGCAATCATATAACCAGCAACCGGGCTGTCAATTCCTCCGGAAAGCAGAAGCATAGCTCTTCCGTTGGTTCCAAGAGGCATTCCACCAGGCCCTGGAATATTTTCGGAATATAAGTAAATCTTATTTCTGATTTCCACATTCACATAAACATCCGGGTGATGCACATCCACTTTCATATTCGGGCAGTTATCCAGAATCACTGCTCCCAGCTCGCTGCTCACTTCCATGGACTGCATGGGATATGCTTTTTTATTTCTTCTGGTGTTGACTTTAAAGGTAAGTTCCTTATCTCCATAGAGTTTTTTCACATAAGAGGAAACATCCTGAGATAATTTCTCAAACCCTTCATCTTCTAAAACAACTGCAGGACAAATGCTGAAAATACCAAAGACTCTCTTCAGCGCTTCAATAGCCTCTTCATAGTCAAATTCGCCCTCTGTATACACGAAGATACGTCCTGATTCCTTGGCAATACGGAATTTTCCTTCCACATTGCGAAGCTGATATTTGATCTGAGCTACCAGGGCGTCTTCAAAAATGTACCTGTTTTTTCCTTTAATGGCAATTTCTGCATACTTAATTAAAAATGCTTTATACATATTTTTCCCTTTCTACTATTTTCTGGCATACCGCCGCAGCATAGGAAGCAATTTTCTCAGTGCTTCCAGTGTATAATCGATTTCTTCTTTTGTGGTGGTTTCACAAAAACTGAACCGGATTGCTGATTCTTTCCTTTCCGGTGTAAGGCGCAATGCGCCCAAAGAGCTGCTTCCTGCCCTTTTATGGCTGGAGCAGGCACTTCCTGCTGAAACATAAATCCCCATATCTTCCAGACTATGCAAAAGTACCTCACTTCTCACCCCTAAAAAGCTTACATTTAAAATATGTGGGGCTCCCCGTTCCGGTTTTGGCCCGTTGATTTCCACCTGTTCTAATGTTGCAAGCTCTTTTGCAAAATAAAGCTTTAGTTCCCGCATATGCTCTACATTTTCATCCAGGTTTTGGTAAATCATCTTTGCCGCTGTCCCAAGTCCTGCAATGCCAGGTACATTATCTGTTCCAGAACGCATGCCTTTTTGCTGTCCCCCGCCTAAAATAAAAGGCTGTACCTTTGCCTTTTCATTGATGTAGAGAAAGCCAACGCCCTTTGGACCATGGATTTTGTGACCGCTGACAGCCAGTAAATCAATGCCCATTTTCTTCGGATAAATTTTGTATTTTCCATAGGCCTGAATCGCATCTACATGATAAAGCGTCCTGGGATTCTTTTCGTGGACAATTCTTCCCACCTCTTCTACCGGAACTACTGCTCCCATTTCATTATTGACAAACATGGTGGAAACTAAAATAGTATCTTCTCTTATTGCTTCTTCCAGTTTCTTTAAGTCCAGATTCCCCTCTTCGTCTACAGGTATAACGGTAATCTCAAAGCCCTGCTCCTGCAGCCACGCAAGAGGTGCAGACACTGCGGAATGCTCAAAAGGTGTGGTAATCATATGTTTCCCCTGTCTGTGATTTGCCAGGGCGGTTCCTATGAGAGCCCAGTTGTCCGATTCGGTTCCTCCTGAAGTAAAATAAATCTCCTTGTCCTGCACTTTCAGGGTTTTTGCAATGGCTTTTGCTGCCTCTTTTACATAATTTTCTGCTTCTACACCCTTTAAATGCATGGCAGAAGGATTTCCGAAATCTTCTGTCATGGTTTTTGCCACAATCTCTGCTACTTCCTTATAGCATCTGGTTGTGGCAGAATTATCCAGATATGCTTCCATTTACTCTTCCTCCAATGTAAACATTAAAATAGACAAAACCGTTAATCCGGCAGTTTCTGTCCGCAGAATCCTCTTTCCCAGTGTAATGGCCTTTGCATTTGCTTTTTCCACTGCCATTTCTACTTCCGTTTCTTCAAAACCACCTTCCGGCCCAATGAAGATTCCAACAGATTGTCCTTTTTTTATCTTCCCAATGATTTCCCTGGTCTCTCCCATCCCTTTGGCAAGTTCATAGGGAACCAGCACTACGTCCAGTTGCCCGGCATACTCTACAGCCTGGGAAAAGCTCATGACCTTCTTTACTTCCGGCACATACATGCGCTTAGACTGCTTTGCTGCACTTTCGGAGATGGCCTGCCATCTTGTCCGCTTTTTTTCTTCTTTCCTGGCATCCAGTTTTACTACCGCACGTTTGGAGGCAACAGGAATGATTTCATGTACGCCAAGCTCCACTGCTTTTTGAATAATCAGCTCCATCTTATCGCTTTTGGGAAGTCCCTGAAACAAGTACAATCTGGAAGGCAGCTCATAACCGGATTCCTGCACATACATAATATGGGCAATGATTTCCTCTTCTTTCAGTTCCCTGATATAGCAGGTATACTCCAGACTTTCCCCGCTGCTTATCAGGATGGTTTCCTCCGGCTTCATACGCAGTACATTTTTAATATGGTTCACATCACTTCCTGTAATGATGATTTCTTTTTCACCAACTTGTGCAGGCTCTACAAAAAAACGGTACATAATCTCTCCTTAATTCTTTCTTGCTGTTACGGATACCCATTCTCCCTGATAAGTGACTTCCAATACTTCCAATCCGGCATCTTTTACAGTTTTTACCACAGTTTCTTCTTTTTGATCAATGATACCTGAAGTAATATAAATGCCGCCTTTTTTCATTTGATTTACAATCACCGGAGTAAGGGGTACTAAAACATCCGCAAGAATATTTGCTGCCACAATATCATATTTTTCATATCCTACTGCATCCTGAACTTCTTTATCATCAATAATATTACCAATCATCATGTCAAAATCCTGAACCGGAATTTCATTGGCTTCTTTATTTTCTTCTACTGCCGGTACTGCACAGGGGTCTAAATCTGTTCCAACTGCATGCTTTGCGCCTAATTTCAACGCCACAATGGATAAAATACCGCTTCCGGTTCCCACATCCAGCATTTCGGTATCTTCTGTCACGTATTTCTTTAGCTGACGGATGCAGAGCTGGGTGGTTTCATGCATTCCTGTTCCAAAGGCAGTACCCGGATCAATATGGATAATCATTCTGTCCTTGTCCTCTTCTTTGACCTCTTCCCAGGACGGAATAATCAGGATATCATCTACATAAAACTGTTTGAAGTACTGCTTCCAGTTATTAATCCAGTCAATATCTTCTGTTTCATCCACAGCAATACTTCCCTCTCCAATATCCATAAAATCACGAAGTCCGTCTAATTCTTCCTTCACGTCCTTTAAAATATCTTCTTCTGTTTTTGGTTCCCCATTTAGCAGCAATCCGCCGTCTTCTGTTTCCTCTACAAAGAAACTAAGGTACGCAGTTCCGTCATCTTCTGCCATCTGGGGAAGGATGTCCACAAACATCTGCTCCTTTTCCAGTGCTGTCAATGGCACATTATCCTCAATCTGCGCCCCCTCCAGTCCAATATCATAAAGGGTGCTGATAATAATGTCTTCTGCCTCTGTTCTTGTTTTAATTCTAAATTTCTTCCACTTCATATCCTTCTGATCCTTTCTCTTTTTCCCGCAAACACATGATAATTATTATATGGGAAATAAATTCAAAATGCAATAAAAATGTATTTTGTGTACCACAAAAGAGGCCGCCGCATTTTTTACAAATACAGACCGCCTCTTTTTCTTATCCTTCAAAGATATCTTTTAATTTTTCTCCGAATTTTTTCTTCTTTTCTCCGCCTGACGGACGGTTTCCACAGGCTTCATCAAACTTGCGCAAAGCCTCTTTTGCCTCTTCATTAAGCTTTGTTGGAACCTGCACTACCAAGGTAACATAGTGGTCGCCTCTTACATTTTTATTTCTAAGAGATGGCACACCTTTTCCCTTTAACCGCACTTTTGTATCAGTCTGAGTACCTGGCTTCACATCATACATAACGTCTCCGTCAACCGTGCTAATCCGCACTTCACCGCCTAACGCTGCCTGGGCATACGTAATCGGCGCTGTTGAAAAGATATTCATATCCTGTCTCTGGAAAATCGGATGGCGCGCTACAATGACTTCTACCATCAAGTCTCCTCTTGGACCTCCATTTACACCTGGTTCTCCCTTTTCCCTGATGCGGATGCTCTGTCCGTTGTCGATTCCTGCCGGTATGGATACCTGAATTTTCTTTCGGTTGGAAATAAAGCCGGTTCCATGACAGTCGGAGCATTTTTCTTTAATAATCTTACCTGTTCCATGACAATCCGGACAGGTCTGCACGTTCTGTATGGTACCGAACATAGACTGCTGTGTAAATACCACCTGACCGGAACCATGACACTTAGAACAGGTCTCCGGTGAAGTTCCCGGTTTCGCACCTGTACCGTGACAGGTATCACAGGTATCTTTTAATGTAAGTTCTAATTCTTTTTCACAGCCAAAAACAGCTTCTTCAAAAGTGATACGTACAGATGCCCTGACATTAGCGCCTTTCATGGGACCATTATTTGGTCTCCTTCTGCCTCCGCCGCCAAAGAGATCTCCGAAAATATCTCCAAAAATGTCTCCCATATCTGCTCCGCCAAAGCCGCCGAAGCCTCCGCCAAAGCCACTGCCTCCGCCGCCTTGTTCAAAAGCAGCGTGTCCGAACTGATCATATTGTCTTCTTTTTTCCGGGTCGCTTAAAATTCCATAGGCTTCTGTAGCTTCTTTAAATTTCTTTTCTGCTTCTTTATCTCCGGGATTTACATCAGGATGATATTTTTTGGCAAGTTTCCGGTATGCACTTTTAATCGCAGATTCATCTGCCCCCTTGTCTACCCCCAGGACCTCATAGTAATCTCTTTTATCTGCCATTGGTTTTATCCCTTTCTAAACATGCAGACATGGGATGCTCGAAAACACCCCATGCCTCAAATATTTACTGCCTGCATGCTGCAGACCAAGTTCCTTTGATTTCTTAAACTTCTCTGTAATCTCCGTCAACTACATCGTCGCCATATGCTTCATTGGAACCGCCCTGTGCACCTGCTCCCATATCAGGACCAGCCTGTGCACCACCCTGTGCCTGAG
The DNA here is from genome assembly GCA_902363515.1 of Bacillota bacterium. GTDB lineage: Bacteria > Bacillota > Clostridia > Lachnospirales > Lachnospiraceae > Blautia. Next base: position 50,045 of record CABJAN010000019.1, read on the forward strand.
CCTGTTCATACATTTTAGCAAAAAGCTTCTGTGCACTCTGCATTAATTTTTCTTTTGCAGCTTTGATATCCTGAATCTGTGCATCAGAGATTTCATCTGTATTTCCACATTTAGCCAGAATATCTTTTAATGCATTTAAGTCAGCCTCTACTGCTGTTTTATCATTTGCATCAATCTTATCTCCAGCTTCTTCCATGGCTTTCTCTGTCTGGAATACCATAGCATCTGCATCGTTCTTTGTATCTACGGCTTCTTTACGTTTTTTATCCTGTGCTTCATATTCAGCAGCTTCTCTTACTGCTTTATCGATTTCATCATCAGACATGTTGGAACCTGCAGTAATGGTGATGTGCTGTTCTTTTCCTGTTCCCAGGTCTTTTGCAGATACATTTACAATACCGTTTGCATCGATATCGAAGGTAACTTCAATCTGAGGAACACCTCTTCTTGCTGGTGGAATACCATCCAGACGGAACTGTCCAAGAGATTTGTTATCTCTTGCAAACTGTCTTTCACCCTGTACAACATTGATATCAACTGCTGTCTGGTTATCTGCTGCTGTTGAGAAGATCTGGCTCTTCTTAGTAGGAATCGTTGTATTTCTCTCAATCAATCTTGTTGCAATACCACCCATGGTTTCAATAGACAGAGACAGTGGAGTAACATCCAGAAGAAGGATATCACCTGCGCCTGCATCTCCTGCTAATTTACCACCCTGTACAGAAGCACCAAGTGCAACACATTCATCTGGGTTCAAAGTCTTGCTTGGCTCTTTGCCTGTCAGCTGTTTTACTTTATCCTGAACAGCTGGAATACGGGTAGAACCACCAACCAGTAATACCTGGCCTAATTCAGAAGCGGATAATCCAGCATCAGATAATGCACGTCTTACTGGCTCTGCAGTTCTTTCTACCAGGTCATGTGTTAATTCATCAAATTTAGCTCTTGTCAGGTTCATGTCAAAGTGCAGAGGTCCGTTTGCATTCATGCTGATAAATGGCAGGTTGATGTTCGTTGTTGTTGCAGAAGAAAGTTCTTTTTTCGCTTTTTCTGCTGCTTCTCTGATACGCTGCATAGCCATTTTATCTGCTGATAAGTCTACACCTTCTGTTTTCTTAAATTCAGCAATCATGTAATCTGCAACTTTCTGGTCAAAGTCATCTCCACCAAGGCGGTTATCACCTGCTGTAGATAATACTTCGATAACACCATCACCGATTTCAATAATGGAAACGTCGAATGTACCGCCACCTAAATCATAAACCATGATTTTCTGTTCTTTTTCATTGTCAAGTCCGTAAGCAAGTGCTGCTGCTGTAGGCTCGTTGATAATACGTTTTACATCAAGTCCTGCAATTTTTCCGGCATCCTTTGTTGCCTGACGCTGTGCATCGTTGAAATAAGCAGGTACTGTGATAACAGCTTCTGTTACTTTTTCACCTAAGTAGTTTTCAGCATCTGTTTTCAGTTTCTGAAGAATCATAGCTGAAATTTCCTGTGGTGAGTATTTTTTGTCATCAATTACTACTCTATAATCAGTTCCCATATGTCTCTTAATAGAAGAGATTGTCTTGTCAGCATTGGTAACTGCCTGACGTTTTGCAGGTTCACCTACTAATCTTTCTCCTGATTTTGTAAATGCTACGACGGATGGTGTTGTTCTTGCACCTTCAGCATTTGCTACTACTACTGGCTGTCCACCTTCCATAACACCTACACAACTGTTTGTAGTACCTAAGTCAATACCTATAATCTTTCCCATGATAAATTCCTCCTGAATTTTTCTTCTATTATGTGTTAATTGTTTGCAATTTATAAGATAAAATCATAAGGGTTTTTCCCTTAGATGAATATCGCTAATTTGCGACTTTTACCATACTGTGGCGAACCACCTGTTCTTTATACAAATATCCTTTTTGGAATTCTTCTACAATTACATTTTCTCCGGCTTCTTCGTCTTCTACATGCATCACTGCATTATGGAAATCCGGATTAAATTCCTGTCCTACAGCTTCGATCGCCTTTACTCCCAGGTCATCCAGAACTGTCATCAACTGCTTGTAAATCTTCTCCATACCTTCTGCATAAGGATTTCCTGCATCTTCTTCAGGAATCGTTGCCAAACCTCTTTCAAAGTTATCTACAACTGGAAGGATTTTCTCAATCACTTCTCTTGCTCCAATCTGGTACATGGAAGCCTTTTCTTTCTCTGTACGCTTGCGGAAGTTATCAAACTCAGCCATTTGACGCTTTACTCTGTCTGTAAGCTCTTCAATCTTTTCATCTTTTTTATCTTTTTTCTTTTTTCCAAACAGACCTTTTTTCTCAACCGTTTTTTCTTCCTGCTCTGTTTCTTCGGCAACAGCTTCCTCTGTTCCTTCCTCCTGAGAGGTTTCTTCTGTTTCTTCTTGCTGCTGTGGTTCTTCTACATATTCTTCCTGATTGGAAATCTGTTCTTCCTCAGTGTTATATTCTTTCTTTTCTTCTGACACGAATTCTTACCGCCTTTCTATTTTTATATCTTAACTTTGCTGTCTATCTCTATGTTTTCTTAAAAATATGATCCAGCTGATTTTTTAAGGTTTTCAAATTATCTACCACATTTTCATAATCCATCCTTTTGGGACCGATGATGCCAATAGTACCCTGCATTCCTTCTCCCAAATCATAGGTAGCTGTTACAACACTGCAATCTTTCATGGTTTTTACAGGACTTTCATCTCCAATATAAACCTGAATGCCAGTACCTGGGTCTCCTTGTTCATTTTCCATAGTATCTTTTACGAATTCTGCTAGTGCTTGCTTTTCCTCAAAAGCTGAAATCAGTTCGCTGGCTTTTGTTTTATCTGCCAGCTCCGGATATTTAAATATATTTGTAGCGCCACTGGTGTAAATCTGCATCTCTTCTTCATCTACAGCAATGGCTTGAGCAACTGCATCGATCACACTGCTAATAACAGCGCTGTAACTACCAGCTTGTTCTTTTAGCTTTGAAATCATGGCAAGATTAATTTCTTCTATGGTAAGTCCATTAAGCTGTGTATTTAACAAAAGATTTAGCTTCAATATAGTTTCTTCATCCATAGGTACTTCTAAATCAACAATGTGGTTTTTCACAATGTTTCCTTCCACCACTACTACCGCTAAAAGCTGGCGCTCACTAACTTTAGATAATTGGATAAATTTCAACTTGTTTCTATGATAAGTTGGACCTGTAATCATAGTTGCATAATTGGTGTTGGAAGCCAGCACCTTCACAACCTGTTTTAACACTTTTTCCATCTTATCGGTTTTCTCAATCATCAGTTCCTTGATTTCCGATACCTCCTGCTCCTTCTCCCGCATGAGTTCATCCACATACAGACGATAACCAAGGTCTGATGGAATTCGGCCTGCTGAGGTATAAGGCTGTATAATATATCCCAGTTCCTCCAGGTCTGACATTTCGTTTCGGATAGTTGCGGAGCTAAGATTCAAATCCGTATACTTGGAAATAGTTCTGGAACCTACCGGTTCGCCGGTCTCCAAATAAGTCTGGATAATGGCCTTCAGAATTTTCCGTTTTCTTTCATCTAATTCAGTTACCAGTTCCATCTTATACTCCTTTCTCTATCTTTTTCGTTGTTAGCACTCGTTGATATGGAGTGCTAACATCTATGTTCTTAAGATAGCACCAGGAGATATATTTGTCAAGAGCTTTATATTTATTTTATAAATAAAATAGAAAAAAACGAAAAAGAAGAGTTGACACTGTACATACTATAAGATAGAATAAAATCAGAACATTTGTTCCTTTATTAAAATAGGGGGATTTATCTCATGGATCATTTTGAATTAGTATCAGAATATCAGCCAACCGGTGACCAGCCCCAGGCCATTGCTCAGCTTGTAAAAGGCTTTAAAGAAGGAAACCAATGTGAAACTCTTCTGGGGGTCACTGGTTCAGGTAAGACATTTACCATGGCGAACGTTATCGCACAATTAAATAAACCGACTTTAATCATAGCACATAATAAAACCCTTGCTGCCCAGTTATATGGGGAATTCAAAGAATTTTTCCCAAACAATGCAGTGGAATATTTTGTATCCTACTACGATTACTATCAGCCAGAGGCCTACGTTCCCTCTTCAGACACGTATATTGCCAAGGATTCCTCTGTAAATGATGAAATTGATAAACTTCGTCTTTCTGCCACCTCTTCTTTGAGCGAACGCAAAGATGTGATCATTGTTTCCAGTGTTTCCTGTATCTATGGAATCGGAAGTCCTGATGATTACCAGAATATGATTATCTCTCTTCGTCCTGGCATGGAGAAGGATCGGGATGAAGTTATCCGGAATCTCATTGATATTCAATATGACCGCAATGAGGCTGATTTCCACCGTGGTACATTCCGTGTCAGAGGTGATGTAGTGGAAATTTATCCTGCGGATTATACAGATACCGCAGTACGGGTAGAATTTTTCGGAGATGAAATTGACCGTATCACAGAGATTGATATTCTCACAGGTGAAATTAAAAATGCCTTAAATCATATTGCTATTTTTCCGGCATCCCACTATGTGGTTCCTATGGAAAAAATCCTGAAAGCTGCAGGCGCTATTGAGGAAGAACTAAAAGAGCGGGTAGCATATTTTAAAAGCGAGGATAAACTTCTGGAAGCCCAGAGAATTTCTGAACGAACAAACTTTGATATTGAAATGCTCAAAGAAACTGGCTTCTGTTCTGGTGTGGAAAACTATTCCAGACATCTTTCCGGATTGCAGCCAGGGCAGCCTCCCTACACACTCATTGATTACTTTGGAGATGACTTCCTTATTATAATAGATGAGTCCCACAAGACTCTTCCTCAGATTCGCGGTATGTATGCTGGTGACCAATCCAGGAAACAGACCTTGGTGGACTACGGATTTCGTCTGCCATCAGCAAAGGATAACCGGCCACTGAATTTTGAAGAATTCGAAGACAAAATTGACCAGATTTTATTTGTCTCTGCAACCCCTGGGGATTATGAGGAAAGTCATGAATTACTCCGGGCAGAGCAGATTATCCGTCCCACAGGCCTTTTAGACCCCAAAGTAGAGGTTCGTCCCGTAGAAGGCCAAATCGATGATTTAATAGGAGAAGTTCATAAAGAAGTAGAAAAGGGCAACAAAATTTTAATTACCACTCTAACCAAGCGCATGGCAGAAGATTTAACCGAATATATGAAAGACCTGGGAATCCGTGTAAAATATCTGCATTCTGATATTGATACTCTGGAACGCACCCAGATTATCCGGGACATGCGCCTGAATGTTTTTGATGTACTGGTAGGTATTAACCTGTTAAGAGAGGGGCTGGATATACCGGAAATCACCTTGGTGGCAATCTTAGATGCTGATAAAGAAGGCTTCTTACGTTCTGAAGTCTCCCTTATCCAGACCATTGGACGTGCAGCCCGCAATGCGGAAGGACGGGTAATTATGTATGCAGATGTCATGACAGACTCCATGCGTCTGGCTATTGACGAAACCATGCGAAGAAGAGCCTTACAGGAAAAATACAATCAGGAGCATGGCATCACCCCGAAAACAATAAAAAAAGCTGTTCGTGACTTAATCAGTATTTCAAAAGCAGTAGCAGAAACAGAAGACAAAATGATGAAAGATCCTGAATCCATGAGCAAAAAAGAGCTGGAAAAATTAATTGCACAAGTGAAAAAACAAATGCAGGCTGCTGCAGCTGATTTGAACTTTGAAATGGCTGCCCAGCTACGTGATAAAATGGTAGAGTTAAAAAAGAATCTGGAAGAATTAAATTAAAGAATCAGGGCGGATTTCTCCGCCCTTCCTTTTTACACAATTCTCTGTTTTTTTATCATCTGAACAAATTCCCGGTTGTCTCTTGTTCTTGCAAACATATTCAGAATATTTTCTGTAGCTTCATCTGACTTCATGCCATTTAAAGCTTTTCTCATAATATCCACAGCTTCCTGCTCTTCCTGGCTTAAAAGAAGGTCTTCTCTGCGCGTTCCTGATTTTGCAATATCAATGGCAGGAAATACCCTCTTCTCCTGAAGTTTTCTATCCAGAATCAATTCCATATTTCCTGTTCCTTTGAATTCTTCATAGACAACATCATCCATCTTACTTCCTGTATCTACAAGAGCTGTTGCCAGAATAGTCAGGCTCCCGCCTTCCCGCATATTTCGCGCTGCTCCAAAAAAACGTTTTGGCATATGCAGCGCTGCCGGATCCAAACCACCAGACAAAGTACGTCCACTTGGGGGAACCGTCAGGTTATATGCCCTTGCCAGTCTGGTAATACTGTCAATAAAAATGGTTACATCTTTTTTATGCTCTACCAGACGTTTTGCTCTTTCAATGGTCATTTCAGACACTCGTTTATGATGCTCCGGCAATTCATCAAAAGTAGAGTAAATAATTTCCACATTTTTTCCCTTAATGGATTCCTTCATATCTGTAACTTCTTCCGGGCGCTCATCAATAAGTAAAATAATTAAGTGCATCTCCGGATTATTTTTCAGAATAGATTTTGCCGCATCTTTTAATAAAGTCGTTTTACCGGCTTTAGGAGGTGAAACAATCATTCCCCTCTGCCCCTTGCCAATAGGGCTTACTAAATCTGTAATTCTCATTGCCATACTTCCACCTGGTCTCTCCAGATGAAGCCGCTCATTTGGAAAAATAGGAGTCATGTCCTCAAAATTCATTCTCTGCATTTCATTAGCTCTGATTCCATTGATATGCGTCACATACAGCAGAGCAGAGAATTTCTCATTCTGGCTCTTTACCCTTGTATTTCCTCTTAAAATATCCCCGGTTTTCAAATTAAACCTGCGAATCTGGGAAGGAGATACATATACATCATTATCTCCGGGCAAATAATTATCACTTCTGATAAAGCCGTACCCATCAGGAAGTACCTCTAAAATACCGCTTACTGTTAATCCGCTATCCAGTTCAGACTGTTCCATAGGCGCCCTTGCCGGTTTATTTTCCTGATTATCCTCTCTTTGTTCTCTCTGATATTTTCTTTCTTCTGGTTTTCTGCTCTCCTGCTGAACTTCTTCAATTCTTCCTGTTTCTGCTTTGTCCTGAACACTTTCAGCAGTATGTTCGGTTTTCTTTTTTTCCTCTTCATCTGCCTGAACCATGCGTTCAACCAGCTCGCTTTTTTTTAAAGTAGAAATTCCTTTTAAACCTCTTGCTTTTGCAATCTCCTTTAACGCCCCAAGGGACAAGGAAGCATATTTTTCTCTCATTCTATATTCCTCTCGAAAGTTTTACTTTGTTCGTCATTTCCAATTTGTTTTCTTGATTTGTGGAATTACGTCTGAACTGACTTGAATACTATTACTACGTTATCTTACAGATAGATTTATCATAGCATACTTTTAAGAATTTGCAAAGCCCTCCTTTGCCCTATTATCCATAATTCCTCTAATTTTCTTTCTGTTCCATATAATTTTTGAAGCATTTCATGCTCTTTGTTAAAAACTTACTTTTATGATACACCAAATAATAAGCTCTGTTAATTTCTATTCCTTCTATCTGAATCTCTCTTAATCTGTGACTGGATATATAAGGAGCTACCTCTGCAGTTGTAAGAAAAAGAACTCCTCTGCCCTGGCTGCAGGCCTCCATCAGACTGCGGTCACTGCTGCTTTCCATAACAATCTCCGGTAAAATTTTATATTTATTCAATAGACTTTCAATCAGGCTGCGTGAACCACTTCCCTCTTCTCTCAATAGAAGCGGTATTTCTTGTAATTTCTGAATGTCAATGCATGATGGCAGGGGATACTGTTCCGCACAGACCACAGACATGGTTTCTTCCTTCATAAGATTGGTGATAAAATACTCTGCGTGCATGGGATAATCCATAATTCCAAAATCCAGTTCATTTCGAAGCAGCTTTTCTTCAATCTGTCTGGAATTTTCCACTAAAGTATACAGGGGAATTTCCGGATATTGTTTCAAAAATCCTGCAGTCAGTTCCGGAAGCCAACTGATACCATAAGATACATTTGTCCCTATTTTCACTTTTGTCACTGCATTTTTATCTCTTAACACATCTCTTGCCTCATCAAACTGCGCCAAAATAGAATCCGTATATAATAATAATTGCTCCCCTGCTTCTGTAATATAAAGCCTTCGGTTCATCCTCTCAAATAATTTTGTTTCATAATAATTTTCCATTTCTTTAATTGCATAACTGACTGCCGGCTGTGCCATATTCATACTTTCTGCAGCAAGGGTAATGCTTTCCAAACGACAGACCTCTGAAAAAATCCGAAAATGCCTTAATGTCATAGTCCTCCCCCTTATATATAACTTTTTTATTATATATATTATAATAACATAAGAATTGTTATCTATCCAGAAAAAGGATAAGATGATATAGATTATAAAAGTGGAGGTCGCATATGTTTATTATCTTATTCTTTCTAATCTGCTTTTTTGCGTCGGTAATTGGTGCGATTTGTGGAATTGGCGGCGGGGTAATTATCAAACCGGTTCTGGATGCTTTCCAAATGATGGACGTCAGTACCATCAGCTTTCTTTCAGGATGTACCGTCTTATCCATGACAACGTATTCCGTTATCAAAAGCAAGATGAGCAAAACAAACAGTATTAATTCCAAAACAGCTTTGCCTTTAGCCCTTGGAGCAGCAGTTGGTGGTATTTTAGGAAAATGGATTTTTTCCCTTCTTACCAACACTTTTCCAATTTCCAAGGTGGGCGCTGTACAGTCCATCTGTTTGATGCTGATTACCATCGGTACCCTTGTTTATACCATATACAAAGCCAAAATTAAAACTTACCATGTAACAAGTCCTGTTTTTTCCTGTATCATTGGCGTTGTACTTGGACTTCTTTCCTCATTCCTTGGCATTGGGGGAGGTCCTATTAACCTGGTAATCTTGTTTTTCTTCTTTTCCATGTCAACAAAAGAAGCAGCAGAAAACTCTCTTTACATTATTTTCTTCTCACAAATAGCAAGTCTGCTTTCTTCTGTAGTGACAAGCAGTATCCCTGCTTTTGATCCTGTAGTCTTAATCTTTATGGTCATTGGCGGAATTGCCGGAGGTATTTTCGGACGTGGATTAAACAAAAAAATATCCGAAAAAACCGTAGACAAGCTCTTTATTGGATTAATGGTAGTGATTATTTTTATTAACATCTATAATTTCTATTGCTTCATGTAAGCAAAAAGCCGGAACAGCTCCTTTTCCTGGATATGTTCCGGCTTTTTCTTTTACCAGACAGTAACGTACCTGTTATTTCATTTGGGTTTTGCCATACACTCTAAAAATAATGGGAAATATGAGGCAAAACAGAATCAAATACAAGGGTATCATAACGGATATTCCACCTAAAATCCTTCCGCCTATATGATACAGAGCAAAATCTTCCAGGTTCTTATTGATAAACAACAGCTGATCTGGAAATAATGTCATGACTCTCGCAAATGCCTCAAGTTTCCCCACAAAAGGCGGAATGCAGGTCAGTATAAACGGGATCGTAATGGCAAATACAGTAGAATGTGTTTTTGCAGAAACAAGCATAGCCAAGGTTGCAATAAACAAACTTCCAATATATCCACCAAAGGTGCTAAGCACATAATCCTGCAAATAGGTAATATTATAAATACTATTCCAGTTGCTAACACCTGTCTGGACTGCACATCCGCTGCCACTAAATCCCAATACAGCTAACACTATACCACTGAATAAAAGAACAACACTCCAGTAGAGAATCGTTGTAATCAGAAAACCAGCGCCCATTTTCGATAGAACAGCCTTTCCCCTTCCCCATCTTGTTGAAAAGAAAATAGAATCTGCTTTCCATGTAAACTCATCAGAAAAAATACCTGCCACCAGAAATCCAATGATTAATACAGTAATCATCATTAGTGTTGGAAGATATTGGGAATCCAGCAGTGCTTTCCATCCGTCTGCATACTCATAATATAACGGTGTGTCCAGACTTTCATATTTATGAATCAGCCATTCTTTTTCATCTTTTGAAAACATGTCTGCTATCTCATCCCGATTTAAGTAGTTTCTTAAACCCATTATTCGCTGTTCATAAAAATTCTCTGCTTCCTCTTCAGAGATACTATCGATTCTGTAATAATCAAAATTATCAAATTCAGAAAAAGCAAGATTAATCATTTCTCGAATGTCAGAAAATCCCTGCTTCATTGCCGCTGCCTTATTATTTTCTTGTATGTCCTCTGACTTAGCCTCTGGCAAAGCGTTAATCGCTGCATTTTCCTGGATTACTTCTCTTAATACATCCTCCGTCAAATACCCTTCCCATTGACTTTTTTCGTCCTGCAAATGGCGGGCTGCCAAAATACCTGTTGACAAATTTCCATCTTTATCAACATAACGGACATCTCGTATAGCTAAAACGCTCCCTATTACAAGAACAGCGGTCAAAATGAGCAGAGCCGCTTTATTTAATGGCTTTGAAAGTACCTTCTTAATCTCAAATAACAGCATCATCAACACCTGCCTTCTCACCAAAATAATATAAAAATACATCTTCCAGATTCGCCTCTTCCATGACTGCATCTGGAAAAGGCTTTTCTTTGGCTATAATTCTAAGTTCTACCCTTTGAGCTTCTGATTTGATATTTGAAATTTTATATTGCTTCATCAAATCCTGTACATTAGCTTTATTAGTATAACATTTCCATACCTTTTCGGTCATAGAGTGAATCAGCTCCTCTACGGTTCCCTTATGAAGAAGTTTCCCCTCCTTCATCAACCAGATTTCGTTTGCAATATATTCTACATCTGACACAATATGTGTGGAAAGCAGCACAAGCCTCTCCTGGGAAAGTTCACTAATCAAATTTCTAAATCGAATTCTTTCATTGGGGTCCAGGCCAGCCGTAGGTTCATCAAGAATTAAAATTTGGGGATCATTCAGCATTGCCTGGGCAATGCCGGCTCTCCGTTTCATACCCCCAGATAACTTTTTCATTTTTTGATTTTCTGCCTTTGAAAGTCCAACTTTTGCTATTAAATTCTTTACACGTTTTTTCGCAACCGCCGGACGGATACCTTTCAAAGCTGCAATATAAAGAAGATAATCTTTGACTGTAAATTCCGGATAAAAGCCAAATTCCTGTGGCAGATATCCAAGCAGCTTTCTATAGTCCGCTCCCATTTGAAAAATGTCTTTTCCATTACATAAAATTTGTCCGCTGGTAGGTTGTAATAATGTGCAAATGATTCTCATAAATGTGGTTTTTCCTGCACCGTTTACGCCCAGCAATCCATACACCCCATTTGTCATAGTAATATTTAAACAATCTACTGCTGTGAAATCGCCAAACTGTTTTGTAAGCTTACTAATTTTTAATTCCATCTAATTTTTCCTCCCATATTCTATCGCAGCAATCAATAGACTTATATATCGTGAAAACCATAAATACCAAAGCAATACAAAAAAGAGTAACCCATACAGGAATCATAATGTCATAGTAGATACGTTCATCCAGTAGAATAAGCCACCAAACAGCACTCCAAATCATGCACATACCCACAGCAACTACTTCGTTAAATCCCCGTTTATTACATAAAGTTCCAAAACAAATGCAAGCAGTAACTACTAAGGGAAATAAAAATTGCACCAGCAAATCCGTTAAAGTTAATTGCAGAGTAATGGAAGCAATACCACAAAATACCGTAATAATAAAAACATCGATAATGCCAAATAATAACATTCTTGCAGAATAAACCTGCCTAAGTGAATAATAAGTAGCTGATTCAACCTCCATACATTGATTTGCTCTGTTTTTCCACAATTCTGGAATAATAAGAATGATAAATAATGCTGCTACAACTCCCATGCTTCGATAAGCATATAAAGCATCCTCTGCAAATGGAAAGATTGCCCATAAAAGAATAAGAGTTAAAATTTGAAGTAGCCACCATCTTTTTTTAATTAATCGAAACTGTATATATAGAAAAGAACCATATGACAAGTTTTTTTCTGCTTCAGCAAGAAGAAAGCTTTCCCTGGCAACTTCAATGGTTTCTTGTATTTTTTCTTCCCTTGGATTCACCTTTCTTTTTTCTTTATACTTTTTCATCTGTTTATCCAGGTTCATGAATCATCCCCTCCCTTCTCAGTAAATATTGCAAACGAATTCTTCCCTGCTTCAAACGATATTTAACAAGTGGAAGACCGATCTCTAAGGCACTGGCTATTTCTGTCAGTTTCATTTCCTGAAAATAATAAAGATGAATGACCTGTCGGAATTCATCCGGCAGTTGTTCTAAAGCCCATTCCAGCATCATTCTATCTGTAATTTTTTCTTCCAGATTGCCAGATAGTGACTCTACTTCTGATAGCCAATCTTCCTGAAGAAATAAGTTTTTTTGTTGCTTATAATAATTTTTGCAAAGGTTTCCTGCTATGGTATACAAATAGTTTTTTGTTTTTCCTTTATAACGATAATCAGATAATTTTGCGAAAAAATTAGCGAAAGTCTCCTGTGTCAGATCTTCAGCATATTCTGTATCAAAACAATGATAACTACAATATTTCAGAATATCACTATAATATTTGCGAACAAAAATCTCAAACGCATCATCATCGCCTTGTTTCATTTTTCTGATTAAAAGAAAATCTACATCCACAAAATCCTCCTTTCTCGTCTATTGAAATTCTAAACGTTTATTCTTTCTACTATATATAACAACTTAGGATGGCAAAAAGATAGTATAAATCAAAATTTATTTTTAGAATCGGCTTATAGAACATAGTCTGTGGCAGAATTATAAATTATTTAAACAATAAGAAAAAAGCAATGCAATGAATAAATGTAATCAAACTTTTGAGAGCAAAAAAATAAGAGAAACGTTGATTTTACAGCGTTTCTCCTACTTTAAATTAATGCCGCAGACCGGAATCGAACCGGTACGGGAGTATAAGTCCCGCAGGATTTTAAGTCCTGTGCGTCTGCCTGTTCCGCCACTGCGGCATTTCTTAGAATGAAAATTCATTCTAAACGACCCAGAAGAGACTCGAACTCTCGACCTCCGCCGTGACAGGGCGGCGCTCTAACCAACTGAGCCACTGGGCCAAATATTTAATTAAATTTTTATGGATACCTTTACCAAATGGACCTTCGGGGACTCGAACCCAGGACCGACCGGTTATGAGCCGGTTGCTCTAACCAACTGAGCTAAAGGTCCATAAAGCCGATGATCGGACTCGAACCGATAACCTGCTGATTACAAATCAGCTGCTCTGCCAATTGAGCCACATCGGCACACAATTAGAGGCTTACAGCCAGTGACTCCTACGGGAATCGAACCCGTGTTACCGCCGTGAAAGGGCGATGTCTTAACCGCTTGACCAAGGAGCCTTATTTTAAAAAACTCCCCCTGTTGGACTCGAACCAACGACACTGCGGTTAACAGCCGCATGCTCTACCGACTGAGCTAAGGAGGAATATCTTTCACACTATACCTTCAAAACCGCATACACAAAACTTCAAACCTACCAACTTCGCCACTGGAACCTTACGATTCCTTTGGTCAAGCCCTCGACCGATTAGTAGCAGTCAGCTCCATACATTACTGCACTTCCACCTCTGCCCTATCTACCTCGTCGTCTTCAAGGGGTCTTACTTCTTTCGAATGGGATATCTCATCTTGAGGGG
>CABJAN010000020.1 GCA_902363515.1 Bacillota bacterium
CTGCCTGTACTTTGTATTCATGGTCATATTTACGTGCCACTTTAAATACCTCCTTATTCTCTTGGTTTTATTATGAAATCCTTGAGAATAAGCTGTCAACTTTTTTTATACCACACCATACCTAAATCTATATCTGCTATAGTAGAAGTCGGATTGATGATTGGTGCTTTGCATTTTTCTGAAAAGGGTCATAAATCAATTGCTGCCTGTCTGTTTGGCTTAGGCGCTGTAGGACTTGTCTGTGATTTGTTATTGAACAGAAAATAGACAGTACGCTAACTATGTGGTACATTATAAGCAAATGATATAAACGGAGGCATGTACGTATATATGGAAAACAAAGGCGCAAAAACACTGCATCCTTTCCTGGAAACTCTGGGACTTATCTATATGACAAAAAACTTTGAAGCGGTAAAAACAGATCTGCTAAATTCTTTAAAAGAAATGAATATCGACGGAGCTCAGTTTTATAAGCAGTATCTTTCCTATTTAGATAATTATGTACAGGTGTTTGAAGATACTTATGCTTTAAAGCAAGAAGAAACCTTTTTCTTTGGATACAATACAGAATTTTTCCTCACTGTCCTGGCCATGGCAACCGAACTTTTTGAGTCTAACGCAGAACCCGACCAACTAACCCAACCCCATATTTTTTCTGTAATGAACTCATTTTTGAAACAAAAGAACTCCGAAAAGGCTTCTAATTCCAGTGACATGGAAAACTGGTTTTTATTGCTCCAGTCCTCAGAATACTCTGAGGATACCAAATGGCGGCTATTGGAATTAATCCATAATCCGGTAAGAAAATTCCAGGAACTCTTCCATATTTACGAAAACAACCGTACTGCTTTTGATGTCACCTTCCAAAAGAATAAAAAGCAGTTAGAAAAATTAGTGTCCCAGGCTCCGTCTGAGCCTTCGGATGTAATATGCAGCCTTATGTCAGAATTTCATCCAGAGTCCAAAAGATTCTACCTTACAGCAGTGCTTCCCCTCATGGAATGGATTACACCTACTATTATTTTTCAGGGAGTTCTGACAAATAAGCTGGATTTGTATCAGAAAAATTTAGAAAATGCCAAAGAAATGCTTCCACCGATTTTAAAGCTTCTGGGTGATAAAAGCAAATTTGAAATTTTGTGTCTTTTAAAATCCCATGGAAGATATAACCTGGAAATTGCAGAAGAACTACAGTTAACCCCTGCAACTGCCTCTCATCATATGAGTCTTCTGCTCTCTAATCATATGGTAACTGTTGAGAAAAAAGATGGGCGGGTGTATTACCAGCTAAACCAGGAAACCTTAAGAGAAATTATGAAATGCTTTAGGGAGATTTTTTTGTAAATCTCCCCATCCATGATATTTTTTACTCCAAATCCTCCCTGCTGATTGCAATGGACGGATAATGAGAAAGTTCTGTCAAATCCACATCCAGGGGTACACTGTAAACCATATAATACCGCTCTGGATGTGCCTTTGTCAGTTCTCTTATCTTTTGTTCTGCCCATTCTTTCTTTTCAGTGGCATACACCACTGAGACAACGCCAATCTTATCCTTCTCTGCTTCCTCTACATTCCCGCAGAGAATCACTTTTAACGGCGCCTCTCCACCTAAGCCCTGTTGTATATATTCCTCATAACTGCTCATCCCTTTGCCCTCCTCTTTTAATCTCTCGACATCACCATCAACACCATGCCCGTCCGAAATTCCACCCTTGCTGTTTCTTCCTGAATCTCATTGCTGACGCCAATTCCGTCATAATTCGTCATGGTGTACTCATGCAGTGGATATTTGAATCCTGTTAAAGTCATGCCTTCAACCTTATCACTCATGGAAAAAAAGGAAACATATTTACCGAATTGTTTTTCTTTTTGAATGGTAAAAGGCTTATCCAAAACTGTTAAGGCGTTGCGGCTGTCCAGAATCCACGCCTCCACGCCCTGGATTCTTGCCGCAGTCAGCGACTGCAGATTTCCCATATAATGGTCCAGTCTCCCCCCTGTGGCGCCCAGCAGGAATACCCGGCTGCTGCCCAGCTTTATGGCAAGCTCCAGGCCGATTCTGGTATCTGTGGCGTCTTTTTCCGGTTTATAGCGCTTCACCGGAATTTCAGACTGATGTTCATAATAATCCAGAACTTCCCGATCAATACTGTCAAAATCCCCTAAAATATAATCTGGATGTATGTTCTGCCTGTAGCAAAAATTCAGCCCTCTATCAATTCCAATAATACAGTCTGGTTTTAAATCTTCCAACACCGTTAAGGCGAAATCCTCTTCCAAAGGACCGCCACACAGCAGTAAAGTATCCATTATTCTTCCATCATTCCTTTCAGCTCTTTTATGTTTTCTTCAATATTGCCCTTAAACACAGCAGAGCCTGCCACAATAATGTTAGCCCCTGCTTCTAAAACTTCCGGAAGAGTGGTTTTATTAATTCCCCCGTCTACCTGAATGTCCAGTTCCAGCCTCTGCTCTTTTGCCATGGCGCGAAGTCTTCGGATTTTTTCTGTACAGTAGGGGATATATGCCTGTCCTCCAAAGCCAGGATTTACGGACATCACTAACGCCATATCCGCCAGCCCCAGCACATGCTCCAGCACGGAAACCGGAGTAGCCGGATTAATGGCAACGCCACATTTGCAGCCTAATTCCCGAATCAGGTGCAAGGTTCTATCCAGATGGGTACAAGCCTCTGCATGAACGGTAATCATATCCGCGCCTGCCTCAACCAGTTCTTCTATGAGATGGTCTGGTTCTTTTGCCATAATATGTACATCCAGAAACAGCTTGCTTACTTTTCTCACAGATGCAAGCACAGGAGTTCCCATAGAAATCGTCGGAACAAACTGCCCATCCATAATGTCAATGTGCAGCCATTTCGCTCCTGCCTGCTCTGCCCGTCTGATGTTGTCTCCCAAATTGCAAAAATCCGCTGCCAAAATAGAAGGGGATAATTGATATTCCATGTACTAATACCTCCGTTTTTCCTCTAATTCTCGATACATGTCAACATAATTTTTATAACGTTCCTTACTGATTTTACCATTCTCCAGAGCTTCTTTTACACTGCAGCCAGGTTCATGGGTATGGGTACAGGGCAAAAATCTGCAAGTTCCTTCATATGGCGAAAACTCCGGGAAATAAAACCGCAATTCTTCCTTTTCCATATCTTCCACATAAAAGGAGGTAAATCCAGGGGTATCCATAAGATACGTGTTTTTCTCTAATTCAATAAGCTGGGTATGTCTGGTGGTATGGCGGCCTCTTCCCAGCTTCTTGCTGATTTCACCTGTCTCCATCTGGATTCCGGGAGCCAGCAGATTAGTAAGTGAAGATTTGCCCACACCGGAAGGGCCTGCCACTGCTGTGGTTTTATTTTGCAGCACTTCCCGCAGTTTCTGAATCCCCTGCTCTCTCTTTGCACTGGTAAACAAAACCTGGTAACCGCAGGGTTCATACATATCCTGAATTTTCTCTCTTTCCTCTTCCTGGAAAAGTTCCTCTTTATTGATACAGATTACCACAGGAATCTTTTGTCTCTCCATAGTAATCAAAAAACGGTCCAGCAAGGCAAAATTAGGATTTGGCTCCTTTGCCGCAAAAATCACCAGGGCTTGGTCAATATTTGCCACAGCCGGACGAATCAAGGTATTCTTCCGCTCCAAAACAGCTATTACATTTCCCTTTTTGTCTTCCTCATCCAGAATCTCCAGTTCTACAAAATCTCCCACCAGAGGCTTCAACTTCTCTTTTCTGAAAATCCCTTTTGCCTTACATTCATATACCTGCTGATTCTCCGCCGACACATAATAAAATCCGGCGATTCCCTTAATAATTCTTCCCTGCATAAAACCTACCTTTTCTTTCTTTTTTACACATTCCTCATTATATACTGTTTGGGGGATAATGGCAACCTGTGAAAAAAGCAGAATTATTCTTTGGACGCAATTAGGCATCTTAGTACTGTTTACGCTCAGTCTGCGCTCCCTTTGAGCCTGTAGTCTCAAAGAGTGCTCGACAGATTCGCTTGAACAGTACTAAGATGCCTAATTGCTGTTTAATGAAATATTTCTACTTTTTGTCTATTATTTAGTTTGTTTGTGAAACATACCCACTTTAACTCTACTGTACTTCTTTGAATTCCAGTGGATATTTATAAATGGTTTTGTAGGTTCCATCTGATTGCTTTTCTGCAAAATACAGGGTTCCGGTTTCTACACCATCTTCTCCTACAATATCACCAATTTGTTTGTTGAAGTCAATGTAATCCCCTTCTAATACTACCTTTCCACCACTTGTTTCATCACCGTTGTCATTCTGTACTAAACGAAGCTGTACAGCTCCACCTTCATAATTCGTAGGTTTTGTCAGTTTCACATTCTGAACAGCCCACTGTCCTGAAGTTGCTGTAACTCCTGTGGTAGCAGATGTTCCGTTGTTATTATTTCCTGTATTAGGTTCTTCTTCTGTGCCCTGGGACTCTTCCTCTTCCGGCTCCGCCTGTTTCTGTGCAAGAACACGAACTACTACGGAACTTCCGACTTCTACTCTTGTATTTGCTTTTGGCACAGTTTCAAAAATCTGTCCGATTCCAGCACCGGTATTTTCTTCCCAGACTTCTTCTACTTCTACAATTAAGCCCTGGTCTTCTACGATTTTTACGCCTGCATCTTTCATATAACCGCGAACATTAGGAACTTTTACCATTGTATCGCCTTCACCAGCGCTGACAACAATGGTCACCTCAGAATCTTTTGCTACTTTAGTGCCTTCACCTGGATTCAGAGAAATTACTTTTCCAACTGCTACTTCACTGCTTTTTTCTTTCTCTACCTTTGTTTTCAATCCTAATTCCTGTAAAGTACTCTCTACGGAACTCAGACTTTCGCCTACTAAACCGGAAGGAATGGTAACTTCTTCCACTGCTTTTCCTGTGCTGACGTAAAAGAGTATCTGGGTATTTTTATCTACCTGCTCTCCAGCTGCAGGTTCCTGACGGGTAATAAGACCTTCCTCTACAGTATCAGAGGATTCTTCTCCGCCTTTTCTTGCACCAAGTCCTAATGTATTTAACTCTTTTTTAGCTTCTTCCGGTGTTTTATTGCTAAGATCCGGTACTTTTATCTGTTCTTTATTTTTATCCTTGTCTTCTTCCTGCTGAGTCTCTGGTTTCTTGTCCTTGCCTCCGCTTCCGCCTACCAGCCCTGCTGCAGACGCTACCAGATAAATAAGAATACAGATAATAATACCGCCGATAATGAGTCCGCCAATGGTCATGGCTTTTTCTAATTTGGTGTTGATGCCGCCTCTTTCATCATCGTCGTCATCATCCTCATCGTCCTCGTCATCTTCTTCCTCTTCTTTTGCCTTTTTGCGGCGTCTTCTGGATGGCTTTTCGTAAATTTCATCTTCTTCGTCATCCTCATCATCCTCGTCGTCTTCATCATAACGTGGCTTCTGATTGTACGCGCTTTCCTGAATTTCCTTCATTTCTTCCGGAGTAATCATAATGGTCTGGGCATGATTACTCAGAGGTGTCAGATTTACGAAATTTCCATCCGGGTCAATAAGAGAATGTTTCAAATCATTAATCAACTCTGCCAGGGTACTGTATCTTCTGTCCGGGCTTTTCTGTGTACATTTTAAAATAATCTCTTCTAAACTGTGAGGAAGATTTCCCGCATATTGAGAAGGAGGAACCATTTCATCCTGAAGATGTTTAATGGCAATAGCCACTGTGGTATCTCCGTCAAAAGGAACTCTTCCGGTTACCATTTCATACATGGTAATACCAAGGGAATAGATATCACTCTTGAAATCACTGTAGCCCCCACGTACCTGTTCCGGTGAACTGTAATGAACAGATCCCATGGCATTGGTACTGATGGTATTGGAAGACGCTACTCTGGCAATACCAAAGTCTGTAACCTTCACCTTACCATCTGTTGAAATAATAATATTCTGCGGCTTAATATCCCGGTGTACAATGTTCCGGTTATGGGCTGCCTCCAGTCCCATGGAAACCTGAATGGCAATACTGGTTGCTTCCTTCACCGTCAGTTTTCCTTTTTTGGAAATATAATCTTTTAAGGTAATTCCCTCTACCAGTTCCATAACAATATAATTAATGCCCTGATCCTCCCCAACATCAAAGACATTGACTACATTTGGATGTGCCAGACCTGCTGCTGCCTGAGCCTCTCTTTGAAATTTTCTGATAAAATTTGTATCTGCGCTGAACTCTGCCTTCAGCACCTTCATGGCTACAAATCGGTTAAGCTTGTGATCCTTTGCCTTATATACATCCGCCATTCCGCCGGATCCAATGCATCCAACCACTTCATACCTTTCGCCAACAATTACTCCCACATTTAACATACTTGCACCTCTTTTGTGTCTGGCTGTACCAGCACTACTGCTATATTATCTTTACCACCGTTTTCATTTGCAAGAGAAACCAGACGCATTCCTGCCTCCTTCATTTCTCTGCTTGTACTGACAATCCTCCAGATGTCTTCATCTGCGACCATGTTGGAAAGTCCGTCTGAACAAAGAAGCAAAACACTGTTTTCCTTTAAATGAATATCAAAGAAATCCACTTCTATCTCAGGACCGATTCCAAGCACCCTGGTAATAATATTTTTATCCGGATGCTCCCTGGCCTCTTCTTTTGTAATTAACCCCCGTTTGACCATCTCCTGAACCAGAGAATGATCTTTTGTAATCTGAAGAATCTGATCTTCAATCAAATATAGTCTGCTGTCACCCACATTTGCTACATAGGCATAATCATCTATGATGGTAACAAGAACCATAGTGGTTCCCATTCCTGCCATTTCCGCATGAGATTTGGATTCTTCCAGCACCTTACGGTTGGCCTCCTCCACTGCATGACGGATAACTTTGATTGGATTTTGGTTTTCATCTTCTAAAATGGTGCGAACCAAGGTCTGCACGGCAAAGCTGGAAGCAAAATCTCCCGCATTGTGCCCTCCCATGCCATCTGCAACCACAAAAAGATTCGGCAGATTCCCCACTGGTTCCTCAGAAGCATAGACATAATCCTGATTCACCTGGCGTTTCTGCCCCACATCCGTTACAGAATATGACTTCATCCTACGAGTCCTCTCTCTTATCCTCTTTACTTTGCTTATGATCAATATAACTTTTTCTTAATTGTCCACAGGCCCCGTCAATATCGCGGCCCATTTCTCTTCTAATAGTAACATTAATTTGGTATTTTTCAAGTTTATTTTGAAATTTCTCTATAACTTTTTTCCCTGACTGTACAAAATCCCGCTCTTTAATGGGGTTTACCGGGATGAGATTCACATGGCAGCAAAGGCCCTGAATCAGTTCTGCCAGCTCCTTTGCATCCTCCTGGGAATCATTTTTTCCACCAACCAGACTGTATTCAAAGGTGATTCTTCTGCCTGTTTTTTCAAAATAATACTTACAGGCCTCCAGCACCTGAGTAATGGAATATGCATTGGCTATTGGCATAAGCTCTGCTCTCTTCTCCTGATTGGATGCATGAAGAGAAATAGCCAGTGTAATCTGCAGGTTTTCTTCTGCCAGGTCATAAATCCTTGGCACAATTCCACAGGTGGAAACCGTAATGTTTCGCTGACTGATATGTAATCCGTTTTCATCACTTAACATGTGAAGAAACCTCAGAAGATTCTCATAATTATCCAAAGGTTCCCCGGTTCCCATCACTACCACATTAGACACCCGTTCTCCGGAATGCTTCTGAATCTGGTACACCTGATCCAGCATTTCCGCTGCAGTGAGATTTCTGGTCCAGCCTCCAATGGTGGATGCGCAAAACCTGCACCCCATCTTACATCCCACCTGAGAAGAAATGCACACACTGTTGCCATGTTTGTACTTCATCAGTACACTTTCCACCACATTTCCATCTGCCAGAGCAAAGAGATATTTCTGGGTTCCGTCCAGCTTAGAGGTCTGCACTTCCAGGGCTTTTAAGCTGGTCAGCACACAATGTTTTTCTAATTTTTCCCTGAGAGCCACAGACAAATTTGTCATATCCTGAAACTCATCCGCCAGCTTCTGGTGCATCCACTGATAAAGCTGCTTTGCCCGGAAGGCTTTTTCTCCCAGCTGCTCCATGGTTTTCTTTAATTCCGAAAGGTTCTGGGATTTAATATCTATTTGTTCCATTCTGTTTTCCTCTTTAATCTGGCAATGAAAAATCCATCACATTTATGTACTCCTGGAAGAAGCTGTAGATATCCCTTCTTTGTGGTTTCACTTCTTAATTCTTCGCAAAGGTATGGATCCAGGCTTTCTAATTCATAAGGATAATGCTCTAAAAACCATTCTACATTGTCCTGATTTTCTTCTTTTCCTATGGTACAGGTACTGTAAATCAACGTACCTCCTGGCTTTACATAGGTGGATGCCTGTTCCAGTATTTCCCTTTGAAGTCCTGCTAATTCCTGGATTTTCGCCGGGTTTAATTTGTATTTGATATCCGTTTTTCTTCCCATGACACCAAGTCCGGAACAGGGTACATCCGCCAGCACAATATCTGCTTTTTCCAGAGAATCACTGTCTAACTGAGTGGCATCTTTTTCTGTTACCACTACGTTTAAGAAGTTCTGGCGTATGGCATTTTCCCGGATATAGTCTGTTTTTGTCCTGCTGATATCTCTGGCGTCCACTCTTCCTGTTCCCTTTAATTTATCTGCAATACACAGGGTTTTTCCACCTGGAGCTGCGCATAAATCTATGACATAATCCCCTTCTTTTGGAGCTGCAATGTCTCCCACCAGCATAGAACTTACATCCTGCACCTGAATACTTCCTACCCGGAACGCATCCAGCGCCGGAAGGTAATCATAATCTTTCACATAATAGGCATTTTCCACATAGGGCGCCTTTTCTACCGTAACCTTCTGGCTTTTCAGGCTTTCCAAAACCGCCTCTTTCTCCACCAGATATTCCCGGATACGGATGGTAGTTGGTTTCTCCTTTAGAAAAGCTTCCAGCATTTTTTCTGTTTTTTCAAAGCCATACTGTTCTAAGAAACGCTGTACCAGCCACTTTGGCATGGAATAAATCACAGAAAGATATTCCTCTGGTTCTTCTTTTCCAGGGAAGCGGATACTTCCATATTCTCTTGCGATTTTCCGTAAAACTCCGTTTACAAATCCGGTGAGATTATAAAAGCCTTTCTTTCTGGCAAGTTTCACAGCTTCATTACAAACAGCGCTATCCGGCACACTGTCCATATATAGAATCTGATACACACTGCTTCGCAAAAGTTCCCGGATAACCGGCTTCATTTTCTCTGCCGGAACCGTGGAAAACCGATTTAAAATATAGTCCAAACGCAGCTTATATTCCAAAGTTCCTTCACACACCCTGGTAATAAAAGCCCGCTCCTGTTTTTCCAGATACTGATATTTTTCCAGGGTACTTCTGATAACCAGGTGGCTGTACTGGCCTTCCTTGTTCACTTCCAGTAAAATTCCCAGAATCAATTCTCTTGTATTTACCTGTTGATTCATCTAAAGCTTTCCCCTTCCTTCAGGGCATAACCTCTTAAAAAAGATGCTGCATCCATACGTTTCTTTCCCTCTAGCTGGAGTTCCAAAATTTTTAATCTTCCCTGTCCTGTCTGAACCACAATACTGTCTTTTGTCACCTCTGTAATCTGTCCCGGCGCTTCCTGGGAATGCTCCAAAAGCACCTCTGCCTTCCAAATTTTCAAAGTTTTTCCCTGGAGTCTGGTATAAGCGCTTGGCCATGGATTCAGTCCCCGGATAAGCTGTTCAATTTCCTTTGCAGGTTTTTCCCAGTCAATGGACCCCATTTTCTTGTCAATCATTCTGGCATAAGGTGTGGTGCTTTCCTCCGGCTGTTTTTCTCTTACTGCCTTACCATCTTCTAAATCCTGAAGCACCTTCACGCATAATTTTGCCCCTGCCTGGCTTAATTTATCAAACAGGCTTCCACCTGTTTCATCCTCTGCAATGGGAACCACAACTTTTTCTATCATATCTCCCGTATCAATTCCCTCGTCCATCTGCATAATGGTAACGCCGGACTCTTTATCACCGTTTATGACAGCCCACTGAATAGGCGCTGCTCCCCGGTAGGCCGGAAGCAGGGATGCATGGACATTAATACATCCATATTTAGGCATTTCCAGAATTTCCTTACTGATAATCTGTCCAAAGGCAGCAACTACCATAACATCTGGTTTTAAACCTCTTAAAACCTCTACAAATTCCGGTTCCCGGACTTTCTTTGGCTGGTACACCGGAAGGTTATATTTCATAGCCACTTCTTTTACCGGCGTTGGCATGAGGGTTTTTCCTCTGCCCTTGGGCTTATCCGGCTGTGTTACCACACCCACTACTTCATGGCCTGCCAGAACGATTTCCTCCAAGGTTCCTGTAGCGAAATCCGGAGTTCCCATAAAAATTACTCTCATTGGTCATCCTCCTCATAATTGGTGCGATGCAAATCTCCCTCTACCAGTTCTGTATACAGTCTTCCGTGGAGATGATCCACTTCATGACAGATTGCTCTTGCCAGAAGTTCTTCCCCTTCCAGAATGTATTCTTCCATATTTTCATCCAAAGCTTTTACTTTCACATAGTTGGGTCTGGTAACGGTTCCTGACATGCCAGGCACGCTTAAGCAGCCCTCATCTCCTGTCTGGGAACCGGAGGTCTCCAGAATTTCAGGATTAATCAACACATAAGGATCATCTCCTGTGGTGTCAATCACAACAATCTGTTTCAGCATTCCCACCTGCGGGCCTGCCAGTCCCACACCAAATGCTTCATACATGGTATCAAACATATCATGAATTAATTCCTGAATTTTAGGTGTCATTTTTTCTACTTTTCTGCATTCTTTTGTTAAAATACTATCTCCCTGTGTACGAATCTGTCTTATTGCCATTCTTCTCTCTCCTTTATCCTTAAACGTTAAAATCAAATTGTATATATAATCTTCGAAATCCGTTGTTTACTGCAATATATTTTTCCAGGGCGTTTTTTAATTTCACTAAAATTTCCCTGTCCTGATGACGCATATAGAATACCTGACGGTACAAATCCTGTACCTTGGCCACTGCTTCCGGCGCCGGGCCTATGAGAATTAAATCCTGTTTTTTATAAATGGTTTCCACATATTTCCGCAGATATTCCATGGCTTTTGTCAGCAATTCTTCATCCTCACAGGCGCCTTTTATAGCAGCCATGGACGCGGCAGGAGGGTAATCCAGAAGCAGCCGGTAACTCATCTCTGCCTCATAAAACTGGTCATAGTCCTGGGCTGCTGCTGCCTGAATACTGTAGTGTTCCGGGTTATAGGTCTGAATCACAGCCTCACCGGGAAGTTCTCCCCTTCCCGCTCTTCCCACTGCCTGTAAAAGCAACTGGAAGGTTTTCTCTGCTGCCCGGTAATCCTCATTGTGCAAGGATAAATCTGCTGCCAGAACACCTACCAGAGTCACTTTTGGGAAATCATGCCCTTTTACAATCATCTGGGTTCCTATGAGAATGTCTGCCTCATGAGCTGCAAAAGCTGACAAAATCTTCTCATGGTCATCCTTTTTTCGGGTGGTATCTGCGTCCATACGAAGCACCCTTGCTCCCGGAAAGCTCTTCTGAACCAGGGTCTCTATCTGCTGTGTTCCTGCCTTAAATCCTCCGATATAAGGGGAGCCACAGGCAGGGCAGTGTTGTACCTGAGCCTGTTCGTAGCCACAGTAATGACAAATCAGCTTCCCATTTCTGTGGGAGGTCAGGGACACATCACAATGAGGACATTTCATCACATGTCCGCAGGAGCGGCAGCTTACAAAACCAGTATAGCCTCTCCTGTTTAAAAATAAAAGTACCTGTTGTTTTTTCTCCAGCCGGTCCCTGATTTTCTCTGTGAGGGCACTGCTGAAAATGGAGCGGTTTCCGGTCTTTAATTCCTCTCTCAAGTCCACAACCGACACTTTTGGAAGGCTTCTGCCACCATAGCGCTCCTCCAGATATACCAGCTTATAAGCTCCTGTTTTACCTCTGTAATAGCTGTCCACACTGGGAGAGGCAGAGCCAAGAACCACTCTTGCATGCTCCATACAGGCACGCTCTATGGCAGTCTCTCTGGCATGATAACAGGGTGTTTTTTCACTTTTATAGGAACCCTCATGTTCCTCATCTATAAGTATCAGTCCCAGATTTGGAAATGGGGTAAACAGAGCAGAGCGGGGACCAATCACAATGGAAATCTCCCCGTTTTTTGCCCGTTCAAACTGATCCCACCGCTCTCCCTTTGACAATCGTGAGTTCATCACTGACACACCGTCTCCAAACCGGCTGTAAAACCTGGATACATTCTGATAAGTCAGGGCAATCTCCGGTATCAGCACAATCACCTGTTCTCCCCTGGCTAACACTTTGTCAATCAATTCCATATAAACTGCTGTTTTCCCACTGCCGGTAACACCTTTTAGCAGGCATGGTCTTGGATTCTCTTCCTTCCATTCTTCCAGAATTTCCTCTACTGCCTTCTTCTGAGACAGGGTAAGCGGCGGGGGGTTTTCTTCTCTTTTTATGGAAGGCATACCGGTGCGGTAACAGCGCTCTGTTTCCACAGAAATAAGCTGCTCCTCCACAAATCCCCTGATTACCTGTGGGCTGATTTTCAGTTCTCCGGTTACTGTAGCATACTCCAGATTTTCTTTCTCCATCAATGCCTTTAAAAGTCTTTCTTTTGCCTTATAATGCTTTTTTTGAAACAGTTCCAAATGCTCCTGACACACATTTAAAGGCGCAGTAAGACAGAGATAGCGCTTTTCCCTGGCGGCTTGCTTTTCCTTTACCGGAAGTACTGTTTTCAGGGCCTGATTCATGGTGGAGCCATAGTTTCTGGCAATCCACCCTGCCAGGGCAATGAGCCTGGACTCAATTTCGGTTCCCTGCTCTTCCACACCGGAAATTGCCTTCATCTTTTCTACTGCAATCTTGGGTTCTCCTGAAATTCCTACCACATAGCCAGTAAGCTGGCGTCCTCCCTTTCCAAAGGGAATCCGCACCTTTTTTCCTACTTCCACTGCAAAAATCAGTTCTTCGGGAATCTCATACTGAAAACTTTTATCTAACTTTTCCTGGGAAATATCTACAATAATGTCTGCATAACGTTTGTTCATGCTTCCTCTTCCAAAATTTCCTGAATCAGTACCCGTTCATCCATAGGATATTTCTTTCCCCTGATTTCCTGGTAATCTTCATGTCCCTTGCCAGCCAGCACAATAATATCCCCAGGCTGTCCATGATGAATGGCATAGGCAATGGCTTCCTTGCGGTCTATGATTTCCACATACTTTCCTGCGGTCTTTCCAATTCCGATTTTGATATCATTGATAATCTCCTGAGGCTCCTCATTTCTGGGATTATCGGAAGTAATAATGGTTAAGTCTGCCAGCTTTCCGGACACCTCTCCCATCTCATAGCGGCGCAGTTTGGAACGGTTCCCCCCACATCCAAAAAGGCACACCAGACGGTTGGGATGGTATTCTTTTAAGGTGGTAAGCAAACTTTCCAGACTCATGGCATTGTGAGCATAATCAATCATTAAAGTAAAGTCATCCGAAACCTTCACCATCTCAATTCTGCCCTTTACCTTAGCCTGTTTTAAGGCTTTTTGAATGTTCTCCTGTGTCACTCCAAAATGGCGGCACACTGCAATGGCTGTGAGGGAATTGTACACACTAAATTTGCCCGGCAGGTCAATTTCCACCGGAAAATCCAGTAAGCCCTTCACATCATACTGAATCCCAAGTGTTCCTTTGCCTGTTACTAATCTGGTGTTTTCTGCCCGCAAATCTGCCTTTTCTGAAAATCCAAAGGTCTCCACCTCACAGGTATGTCCCTCTAAAATTTCCTCTAAATGCTGGTCATCTGCATTAAAAATTCCGGTTTTGCACTGCTTGAATAACAAGGCTTTGCAGTGAAGATAATCTGCAAAATCTTTGTGCTCATTGGGTCCTATATGGTCTGGCTCCAGGTTTGTAAAGATACCGATATCAAACACAAAACCAGCGGTTCTGTGAAGCATCAGTCCCTGGGAAGAAACTTCCATAACCACACTGTCACATCCTGCTTCCACCATCTTTGCAAAGTATTCCTGCACCAGATAAGATTCCGGGGTGGTGTTGGCAGAAGGAATGTGCTCTTCTCCAATAATGGTCTCAATGGTTCCAATGAGTCCTGTTTTATGGCCTGCATTTTCCAAAATGGATTTCACCAGATAAGTGGTTGTTGTTTTTCCTTTGGTTCCTGTAATTCCAATGGTTTTTAATTTTTCTGCGGGATGGTCAAACCAGGCTGCTGAAATGCACGCCATGGCATAGCGGCTGTCCGGTACCTGAATCACTGTCACCTGTTTTGGAACCTCTACCAGGTCCTGCACAATCAGCACAGAGGCGCCCTTTTCTGCCACTTCTTTTGCATAGGTGTGTCCATCTGAAACAGCGCCTTTGATGCAGAAAAACAAAGAACCTGGTCCTGCTTTTCTGGAATCAGACACAATGCCTGAAATTTCTTTATCTGTAGTACCCTGGATACACTGATACTCCAGATGCTCCAGTAAGTCTGTTAATTTTTTCATAATTGGCATTCCCCTTTCTTTTCCTGGGTAAATCTACTCTTTAGCATAACATAAAAAGGGGAGAAGGGGCAAGCCCTTCTCCGACCTCTTTCAATCTCTTTCAAACAATTTTCCGGCTACATGGTCACCAAACCAGGAAACCACCGGACCAAGAGTCAGTACCATTAATACGGTAATCACACCTAATTTCATTCCCAGCAGCATACCAATCACAACTGCTGTGGTATCCCATAACATGCGTACCCAGCGAAAAGACAACTTTTTGGTTTTTTGCACAATGATAAATGGAATGGCATCATAAGGCGCTGTTCCCAACTGAGCTGTCATATAAACTGCTGCAGTAAGTACAAACACCGCCAATGCCCCTGCCAGAATGATCAGCCGCGATCCTATGGACATAGGCGTTTGAAAAATCTCCATCTCATTCCAAATACTGCCGAAAAAATCCGCCACATAGCCGATTATCGTCATATTTACCAGGGTTCCCAATCCAATGAGACTTTTCTGAAACAAAAACGTAACCAGAAATAATCCAATGTTTATGAGAAGCTGCCAGGTTCCAAATGACATATGTAAAGCCGCTGCAAATCCCCTGTTCATAAAGGAAAATGGGTCTGTCCCCATATCCACTAAAATCAAAAAGGACAATGACACACCCATGAGAAAAATAGCTGCCATCATACAGAAAATCCGCCACAGTCCCTTTGGTTCTGTATACTTTTTTAACAATTCTTTTATCTTATCCATCTTTTTCCTTTGCATTTACTCTGGAATACATATTTCCAAATCCTTAAACATCCCCTGTACCGCTTCTCTATATTCCGGTAAATGCTGTGCCTTTTTTATCTTCTTCAAATTTTTTTTACCCTCTGGAAACAAATTTCCCATATAGCACCAAAGCTCTTTCATCTTAAACAGCACTGCCCGGTCCCCATCCATAACTTCTTCATAACCAAGCAAGAGTTTATCATGAAAGTTTTTCAGTTCCTCTTTCTCAAGCTCTTTTCCACCCTGTAGCTGCCTTACCAGTGCCGGATTTACTAAAAGCCCTCTTCCTATCATAACTGCCCTGGTATCTGGAAATTCCTCTGTAAATCTCCTGAAATATCCTTCTGTAAACAAGTCTCCGTTATAACACAGAGGATTTTTACTGCCTGAAACTGCCTCTTTATAGACTTCCATTCTTGGTTTATTTTTGTAATAATCCTTCTGAACTCTGGGATGAATAATCAGCTCTTCTAAAGGGTATTCATTGTAAATCTTTAACAGCTCTGAAAACTCTTCTTCCTCTTCTTTTCCGATTCTGGTTTTAATGGAAATCTTCATATCCAGATTTTGAAAAACCTCTTCTAAAAACCGGTGAAGTTCTTCCGGAAATTCCAGAAAACCGGAGCCTTTTTTCTTAGACACCACGGTACCGGAGGGACAGCCCAGGTTTAGATTTACTTCTTCGTAACCATACTCCTGAAGATTTTTTGCTGTTTTGATAAAATCCTCTGCACAATTTGTAAGAATCTGTGGCACCAGAGGTACTTCCTGATTATTTTCCGGCAATACATCCCTGTTTTCTCTTGGCGTCATGGCTTTTTTCTGACTGGGCGTTAAAAACGGGGTGAAATATTTATCCATTCCCGGAAAGCATTCCCTGTGAATACGCCTGAATACATATCCTGTAATCCCCTCCATGGGGGCAAAATAATAGAGCATAATATTCCTACCTCAATTTTGTTTTCCGAAAATTTTATCCCGCACCTGGCTCCACATGCTCACCAGGAAATACTCATACGCCATATCATAGAGAAACAGCGCCACCTGGCCTCCCAGCAAAAAGACCAGAATCATTGTTTTGGGAATCTCTCCTGCAAATAAGAGTTTTGGAAACAAAAACAGCACCGGAAGATACATCACATTAAAAATCAGAAACTTTCCTGCTGTAAAGATTCCCTTTCTGTGATTCCAATCCGGATGTTTTCCCAGCCATCTCCAGAGAAACTCTATGCCAAGAACATAAAGACTCATCATAACATAGGTCAGCACATATAACTTCTGGGGAGCCAGCAAAAAGCCCAGAACCGTGCAGCCCAGAAAAAAAGCTGTACCATATCCAAGCCCGTACTCTTTGATAATAATTCCTACAAAGAATGCTGCCGCTGCCAGAAAAAACAAGGTACTAAAATCTAAAATTCCACTTAACACAATCAACACCACAGACAGCGCCATCAAAAGCCCTGATACTGCTGTTTTTTTTGCATTTACATGCATGAGCACAAATCCCCTCCCATACATTCACAAAGGCTGTCTGCACACCACATATCGCAGCAGAAGTTGCCGGTTCCGCAGCCGCCTCCTCCATTGTTTGCATAAGGATAGCCTCCGCCTTGTTGATAGCGGTTGCTGTTCCACTGGAGCCGATTCACCAGATTTGCATACTCCGGATTTCCCGGTTCCATACTCTGGGCCTGTCTTGCCATGTTCAGGGCATTCACATTATTTCCCATTCCCATATTGGCGCAAGCGCTTAAATAATACCATCTGGCATTGCGGTTCTGCATTCTGGACAAAACATTTAATGCCTGCTGATACTGACGCCCATTAATATAATTATAGGCTGCCTGGAACTGTACATCATCCTGACTGGAGGCTGTACTCTGGTAGCTTCCCGCTCCCGGATTTCCATATCCACTCTGATATCCTCCGTCCCGCTCTTTCATAATCTGGTCATAGGCTTCCTGTACCTCTTTAAATTTTTCTTCCGCCAGACCTGCCAGGGGATTATCCACATAGGAATCCGGATGGTATTTCCTGCTTAAATCCCGGTATGCCCGCTTAATTTCATCATTGGATGCGTTTGGTGATACGCCTAATACTTCATATGGATTACTTACCATGACTCTCTTCTTTCTCCTGTCTTTCTTTTTGTATTTTGTTATATTTTACCCATACGCCGCTGTATAAAATATTGCGTAAAATCTCTGCTTCCTTCAAACATGGCAGTTTTTCAAAAGCTGCAGTGGCTTCTGCCATCATCATCACCAGAACCTGACGTATGGTTTCCTCATAGGTTTCCCGGTTCCGGCATTTTCTGCTTACTGCCTTTAAAGGATTATAGGAATTGGTTTTTAAGTCCTTTGGAAGGTCATCATAGGCATCCATAATATAAATGAATTTTCCCAGATAAAACCCAAATTTTCTCAGTTCTTCTTCCCACTGATCTTCCTTCCACACAAACAGCTCTTCCATCAAAGTTCCAAAAGCCCCGGCTACCAGATCCAGATTTTCTTCCTCTGCCTGTTCATAATCTGCCAGAACCTTTAACTGCTTTTGAATGGCGTGAGCCTGACGTTTGTATTCTCTGCTAATAAGCTCTGCCTTTTTGCGGAACAGCCGCATACCTGCTGCCCCTGCAAGACTGTTATCATCCTTCCTGTCATCCTCAAATTTAAAATACGTAAGAAGAATATTCATCTTTGCCCCATATTCTGTAATCTCATTTTGCAGCATGGGGATTTTCTTCACAGGATGCAGGGGACAATGAGACGCCACCTCCCTGGTCTCTGATTCATACAGGGAAGTAAGAAACATTACCAGAAAGGTCATGTCATAGGTCAGCGTCATCCTTCCTCTGAATCCATACTCTTCCTTTAGTTCTCTGCACAGCCCACAATAATAAGCTTTATAACGGTAAAATTCCTTTACCTTAAGCTCCGGTTTATCAATCATTACATATCCAAACATATTTTTAACGCCTTTCTACACAATAAGATAGATAAAATCCGTATCATAGCATTATACTATACCTTTTTTTAAATTACCATCCCTTCTTTTTCATTTATAATATTTTCACAGAATCTTCACGATTTTTCCGGCTTTCTAATTTGACCTTTCCCCGCTTTTCCGTTATACTTGATACAGATTTATTTTTATACGAAAGAAGGATTTTCAGCTTGAACATTACACATAAAGATTTAGTACAAAAACAGGAAACTCAGGATAACAACATCATTCTATACCCTGAACGTTTTATTCAAAATACTGACAATTACAATGCCCTGATGATGATGTACCGCTGTGCCATTCGGGAAATCAGCACCAAATTAGAGGTTCTGGATGATGAATTCTCTGTAAAACACAAGAGAAATCCCATCTCTTCGATTAAGAGCCGTATCAAACAGCCGGATAGTATTTACCGGAAACTAAAGAAAAATGGATATGATTTTACAGAAAAAAATATCCGGGAGCAGCTAAATGACGTAGCCGGAATCCGGGTGACCTGTCCTTTTATTAATGATATCTACACTGTGGCAAAGCTCCTTGCTGATCAGGATGATATTACGGTTCTCAGGATTAAAGATTATATTCAGAATCCCAAAGAAAACGGATATCGCAGCTATCATATGATTGTGGAAATTCCTGTGTTTTTCGCTGAAGGAAAGACCCCTATGCGGGCAGAAGTGCAGATTCGTACCATTGGCATGGACTTCTGGGCCAGCCTGGAACACCAGCTCCGATACAAAAAAGACCTGGGCGACAATACCCAATACGATTTAATTACCAGAAAACTCTCCGAATGCGCCCACGCCATCACTGCCACAGACAACCAAATGCAGGACATCAAAAACCTAATCGGAGAATACACCGATTTCTAACCCTTAGAAATCTCTTTTCTTACTCTTAACCTAAAAGGCTAGAAAATTCTCACAGATGAAGCGATTACAAAAAACAGCCTTTCCGGCTATTGGTGCAATCCCAGCGAATCTGCTGCGTTCCCGTTGAGACTACAGACTCAACGGGAACGCAGGCTGAGCCGGAACCGTATCAATAGCCGGAAAGGCGTCCGTATGCTCCCTCCATCTGCCAAAGATTTCCTGCCTTTTTATTTTCCAAAACTACATGCCGGATAATGACAGGTATCGCAGCCCAGACAAAGTCCACCATGTCCAAGTCTAGTCAGATCCCGTCTTGTAACAGGCACTCCTGCTGCAACTCTTGGCAGTATTAAATCAAAAATCGTGGTTTTTGCATACATAACACAGCCAGGCAGTCCCATAATAGCAGTTCCATCTTCAAAATACGCCAGACAGAACATGGCTCCCGGCAGTACCGGCGCTCCATAGGCAATGACCTTGGCTCCTGTGGCTTTAATAGCTCCCGGTGTCTGGTCATCCGGGTCTACGCTCATGCCTCCTGTGGTGATAATTAAGTCGCAGCCCTTTTCCTTCATATCCAGAATAGCTTCTGTAATCTTTTCCTTATCATCCCCAAGAGTTACATGCTCTGTCACCTGGATTCCATAACTTTCCAGCTTCTTCACTACCACTGGTGTAAAGGTATCCTGGATTCTTCCATAGAAAACCTCATTTCCTGTGGTTACAATTCCTGCCTTTAAACTCCGGTATGGCAAAAGCTCACACAGAGGACGTTCCCCTGCCACCTCTTTTACCTGTTCCATTTTCGCTTTTTCAATTACCAGGGGAATGATTCTGGTTCCCAGTAATTTATCCCCTGCTTTTACCGGAGTATTGGTATGGCGGGTGGCTATCATGACCTGGTCAATATCATTAATAGCATTAAGACGTTCCACATCTACCCGAAATAAACCGTCGCACTGGGCTTTCAGTTCAATTTTTCCTTCTTTTACTGCTGAAGCTTCCATATGGGTATTCTGGCACACTTCTTTTAAAATCTCTGCTGCCTCATTTTCGTGGTACATGGTGTCATCCTTTTCCCACACATACAGGTTATCCTTTCCCAGACTTAGCAGTACCGGAATATCCTCTTTGGTCACCACATGCCCTTTCCGAAATCTGGCATCCTTGGTTACTCCTTTGATAATCTGTGTAATATCATGGCAAAGTACATGGCCTTCTGCCTCTTGTGTCTTAATTAATTTCATGTCCTTCTCCCTTTCCTTTATTGATACAATAATAATACATTTTGCGGCGCAATGCCAAGCTGTGCCGGCATCTGCCCTGCCCAGCGTTCTTTGGACAGCCGCCACCACAAATCCGGGGCTTTGGCATCCTGATTTTCATACCGGAACATAACTGCAGTTTCAAAGGGCTCTTCCATAACCTCTGAAAGCTGTACTGCATACACGTTTTCTCTTCCTTTGGGATTGAAATAATGAGCCCGAAGTCCCACTGCACAAAGTCCATCTTTCACCGGCTTTGCTGTTTTCAGGGAAATCCCCCACTCTGGAACCTGAACCTCATATTCTCCGGTCTTTACTGCTGCTGCAATGTTTTTACAACCAGTAAGTGCAGCTCCTGCCCGGCTTCCCGGATTTGCAAAAACTTCCTTTGTATTTCCTGTTTCTAAAATCTTACCCCTATGAATCAGGGCTACCCGGCTGCACAAATGATACACCTCATCCCTGCTGTGACTGACAAAAATCACATCCTTGTTAAATTTTTTTAAAAGATCCAGAATCTGAATCTGCAACTGATCTCTCAAATATGAATCCAGTGCGCTAAAAGGCTCATCCAGCAGCAAGAGTTCCGGCTCACTGACCAGGATTCTGGCAAGGGCAACTCTCTGCTGCTGGCCTCCGCTTAACTGTGCCGGATATTTTCCCAAAAGTTCCTGAATCTGAAAAAGTTCTGCGCTCTCCAGCATCTTTTCTTTTCTTTTTTTCTGATTCTTTTCCCAATGCAGTCCGCAGAGAATATTTTTTTCCACGGTCATATTGGGAAACAGCGCATAGTTCTGAAATAAATAGCCCACTCTTCTTTTCTGAGGGGGAAGATTGATACCCTTTTCACTGTCAAACAGTACCCTGTCATTTAGCACAATTCTGCCTTTATCCGGGGTAATAATGCCTGCAATCAGCTTCAAGGTCATACTTTTTCCACTGCCGGAAGCCCCCAGCATTCCCAGAATTCCCTGTTCATGTTCCAGATGCGCCTCTAAGCGAAAACTTCCGTAATCCTTGCTTACTTCTGCAAAAAGGCTCATGCTTTCACCGCCTTCCTGTTTCTGGTTTCCAGCAGATTCACAATCAAAAGAATCACTGTGGAAATCCCAAGATTTACCATGACCCACACAAAAGCACCTGCCTCATCATTGGTTCGCCAGAGCTGATAGACCGTTGTGGAAATGGTAGCTGTTTTTCCCGGAATATAGCCAATGAGCATACTGGTGGCTCCGTATTCTCCCAACGCCCTTGCAAACGCCAGAACAGTTCCCGCCAGAATTCCCTGACGACAGGCGGGCATCCGTATTTTCCAGAAAATATAGGTATTGGACAGCCCAAGGGTCTGCCCTGCATAAGCCAGTGTTTCATCAAAACTTTCAAAAGCGCCTCTGGCTGTGCGGTACATAAGTGGAAAAGCCACCACTGCGGAAGCAAGAATTCCGCCATACCAGGTCATAACCACCTGAACCCCCAGTTCTGATAAAAACATACCTATGGGACGTTTTACCCCAAAAATCAAAAGGAGAAAATAGCCGCAGACTGTAGGCGGCAAAACCATGGGTAAAGTAAAAACCACATCCAGAATCCCTTTCACCCATCTGGGAAGCTTCGCCACATAATACGCCGCAAAAATTCCTACAAAAAAAACAGTCACACAGCTTGCTGCTGCAATCCTAAGTGAATTCCAAAGGGGATACCAGTCCATCCTCTATCCCTCCTGATTCACCGGTGAAAAACCTACCTTCTCAAAAATTTCCATAGAAGTATCGGTCTGCAGATAATCTAAAAAGGCCTGAGCCTCCTCCTGGTGCGCGCTGGTTTTTAATACACTGGCCGGGTAAATTACCTGGCCGCACATTTCCGGTGTTGCAGAATCAGAAACTGTTAATCCTGCGGAATAAGCGTCTGTACAGTAAATCACACCACAGTCCACACTGCCTTCTGAAATCTGAGTGGTTACTTCTTTTACATTGCTTCCATAGGAAATCTTACCGGCTGCTGCCAGTTCCTCTTCCTGCAGACCATAATAATCCAGGATTTTCTGAGTATACTGACCTACCGGAACATCTTCATTTCCCATGGCCATTAAGATTTCTTTATTTTTTAAGGCCTCTGCCAAATCGTCAAAGCTCTCAATGCCAGCCTGGCTCCCCTCTGCCACACAAAGGGTTACTTTATTTTCCAGAATATCTGTTCTGGAACCTTCCAGCACATAATCCAGTCCTTCTGTATTCACCTGCGGGTCAGCCTGTATATCCAACTGGTCCATTTGCTTCTGTCCAGCGGAAATAAACAAATCGCAGGCCGCTCCTTCCTGAATCTGGGTCTTTAAAGTTCCGGAGGAATCAAAATTAAAGCTGACTTTTACCTCCGGGTGTTCTTTGGTGTAAAGGTCTCCAATTTCCGTCAAAGTCTCTGTCATAGAGGCTGCTGCAAAGACCGTCAGTTCCACAGGTTCTTCTTTGACCTCTTCTTTCTGTTCCGGCTCCTTCTTTTCTTCTGCTTGTTTTTCCGCTTCTTTGCTTTCCTGTTTGTCCTGCCCCTCTCCCGAACAGGCAGTCATAGTCATTGCCATTGTTAAGGCAAGTACCAGGGATACAGTTCGTTTCTTCATAGATTCTGCTCCTTTCTTTTTCAGAAATATCAGAAAATGTCTTACATTTTCTTCGCGTGGATTTACACGCTTCCTGCTTTTATACTTGCTTGAGCATAAAAGCATTGTATCAGAATTTTCAACATTTTTCAATTTTATTTTCTGTAAAAAGAAAACTATTGCCAGAAAATGTCCAACACAAATCCTCCCGGCAATCCCCCAGTTGAAGCAGTTGCCTTTCTTGTTGTTCTCCTGATTTTTCCAAAAACAGTTTTTTCTTGTTCCAGGAAGTTACAAGTTCCGTATAAGCCACAGGTTTCTGTTCTTCATATACCAGATAATTTGCTAGCACATGAACTTTTTCTTTTGAAATTCCATGATTTTCCAGCCAGAAGTCAATAACATTTCCCAGTCCTGCTGAAACAATCCACACTGGAACGTTCTGTGAAATACATGTTTTCAAAAGCTGCACACACCCTGACCGTTCTCTTAAAAGTTCTGCCGCCTCTTTTAACGTGTCTTCCAAAACCTGCTCCCGGATATATAACTTCATCTGCTCCTGCCACCAGTGTTCCGCCTCTTCCGGCAAACGCTTGTGATAAAACTGATACAACGCCTCCCTTGCCTGTCCAAAGGAAGAATTTTTCCCTAATACATGAACACTGGCATAAATGGAACTTCCGATTTCTGTTATGGTCTTATCAAAATCTGTTACTAAAATCCGATTTCCAGCATTAAGAAGTCTGTAAATTTCCTCCATACTACTCTGTTCCATAGTACCGCTCCATCACTTCCTCCACTGCCTTCCAGGCAGCACGTTCCGCTTCTTCATAGGCAGCCAGCATTTTTTCCCCTTCTTTTGTCAGACTGGAACCATTTTTCCGCATTCTGTAAATTAAAGGAATTCCCAATGCCTGTTCTGCCTCTCCCACGATTCTCCATGCCTTACTGTAGGCCATTCCCATTTCTTTTGCCGCCTGATTCAGGGAATGATACTTTTCTATACCATGAAGCAGGTCTGCCACACCTCTGCCAAAATAGGCAGGATCTTCCTCTGTTTTTCGTTTTATTCTCACCCGGGTAATATAGTAAAAGTCATTCATAATATCCTCCGTTTACCTAAATAGCAAGGTTTGTCTTCCTTTTTTACCAGTCTCCACCGATATTCTACCGGATACTCTCTCCAATTGGAAATTCCAGGCATCTCCAAAGGGGCTGTTCCATAGCCTTCCACCAAAATGCCTTTTTTCGTAAGTGTGGTCTGATAGTCAATGACTCCAGAGGCTGAAAACAACTTCTCATCCAGCTCTGCCATGCTCTGCCCCTGTTCCATTCTGCTAACCTGGTCCAGACGATGCAGAACACTTCCGCAGGGACAAGGCTCTGCATAAAATCTGGTATAATCCCCAGTGCGATAGCGAATCAAAGGCATAGCCTCTGCCTGCAAAGTAGTAATAACCAGTTCTCCCCAGCATCCCGCTGGCAGAGGATTTCCCGCTTGATCCACAATTTCTGCCAGAATGTCATTTTCCCGCAGGTGCATTCCCTGAAAAGCAGGACAGGTCACTGCACCGGCAAGCCCCATCTCCCTGGAGCCATAGTGTGGATACAGCCTGCTCCCAAGACGCATTTCAATTTCCTTTTGAATCCCTTTTGGACACACATCTGCACTGATAAGAGCTCTTTGCAGACTGTTCTTTGGCTTTAACCGCAGCAGGGAAAGAAGAGGAATGGGCATTCCGACAAAGGTTTCCGGCTTCTCTTCTTCCAGTATATCCAGAAGTTCTCCATAGGTTCTCCCAATTCCGGCCTTAACAGGAGTCGCTTCAAGCTGACAGACAGCCTCAGAAATCAGTTCTCCAAGCCCTCTTGCTCCGGAAAATGGCATACAAATCATGGTTTTTTCCCCTTTGTGTACCAGTTCGGACAAGCCTGCTGCAAAAAAGGAAACCGTCCGGTTCTGGTCCTCCTCTGAATAATAAATTCTTTTGGCAGTTCCGGTGGTACCTGAAGTGGTCTCTGTGCGAACCCGCTCTATCAGAGACTGGCTTAGCAGAACCATTCTGTTTCCTTCTCTTCGCAAATCTTCCTCTGTGGTAAAAGGAAGCTCCTTTACCTCTTCCAGGGAATCCAGTCTAAAAGGCAGATTGCCATAAAACCCTCCCCGTTCTTTTTCCCTCTTTAAAAGCTGATTTAATTTTTTAAGCTGCAGGGTTTCCAAGTCCTGCCTTGTAACACAAGACAACCCTTCCTGTT
The DNA here is from genome assembly GCA_902363515.1 of Bacillota bacterium. Classification (GTDB taxonomy): domain Bacteria; phylum Bacillota; class Clostridia; order Lachnospirales; family Lachnospiraceae; genus Blautia. The sequence continues at coordinate 25,413 of CABJAN010000020.1, forward strand.
TTCGAACCCAGGCATCCAGCGCTGCTTGTTTCATCGGTAAAGACTCCTCCCATCCTCTGAAGTAAGATTATAAGCGCAAAAAGGAACCATGCCATACCGGTTATCTGACTCCAGAATATAGCATCTGCGCAGACGTTCCAAATCCAGAGTATAGCCATCCTGAAATACCATGCCGGAAATTGCCAGGGTATTTTCATGAATATTCCTCAAAAAATCATCAAAAGAAGAAGTATCCAGCTGAAACTGCTCTGTCTGTTCTTCGCAACAGCAGCAGCTTTCCGTCTCCTCTGTTTCTGCTTCACAGCAACATCTTCCGCTCCACTGGCGTGCCACAGCATCTCTTGCCTGAGCAGAGGTTTCCGTTGCTCTTGCTTTTCCATGAGCCATGGATTTCAAAGTTTCGTCTTCCTGTTTCAGATAATTGGACTGGAAGGTGCAGTAAGGATTTGTGGCATTTCCTCCGGTAAAATCCTCTGCCTTGATTTCTCCATTGGTTTGTTCTTCCATAAGTTTTAAAATTCGCGGAATGGTGATACGATACCCTTTTTCTTCCCTGGGACATCTGCCAAAATAGCTAAGAGGCTGAATATGTATTCCCCGTATCACCGGCATCCTGCTTTTGGCAAACTCTACCAAAGCGCCCAAATCCTCTTCATTGACTCCGGGAGCAAGTACAGGCACCAGCACTACTCCAAGTCCGGCCTCCTTGCAGGCGTCAATAGCCTGAAGTTTTTCTTTTAACAGTTTTCTTCCTCTTAATGTTTCATAAACAGAATCCCGCAGACTGTCAAACTGCAGGAACACACAGGACAATCCGGCCTGTTTCAGTTTCTTCGCATACCCAGCTTCTTTTGCCAGACGAATGCCATTGGTATTTAATTGAAAAAAGGTAAATCCCTTCTCTTTTCCCATGCGGATAATCTCCGGCAAATCCTCACGCATAGTAGGTTCTCCACCAGATAGCTGCAAATTAAAAGGTCCTCCATGTTCCATCAGAAAATCCATCTGCTCTCCCAGTGCTTCCAGAGAAATGTCTTCTCCCACCGTCTCTCCTGCTGAAGCAAAACAAATGGGACAGTTCAGATTACATCTTTGCGTCACTTCCAAAAGTACACAGCAGCCTTTTCGTTCATGGTTCTCACACAGACCGCAATCCAGAGGACAGCCCTTTTCTTCTGGCTTTGCATCCCCTATCAAATCTGCCGGCTGCACATGCTCTCCCCAGGCTCTATAGCTCTCAAGGCTTCCTTCCCAGATAAGCGCTTCAAACCTGCCATGCTCCGGACAGTTTTTTACCAGATAAACGCCCTTTTCTCTCATAATCTTCCAGGCTGGTATCATCTTCAGACATTTTGGACATACACTTTGTGTTTCGCCCAGAACCTCTCCTTTTAATTCCTGTAACCATTTCTCCATCTGTTGCTTCTCCTCCTCCCATCCTTCTGCTGTATAATTAATCTTTACAATATTAGAAGACAAAAGCCCCTTGATTTCCACCTGGCCTTTTCTGGCAGAAAAAACAGGCCTGCGAAACTTATGGTTTTCCTTTACTATAAATCCTTCCAATAAAAAAGCCAGCTCTTTTCCCGTCACAGGCAGTTCATATTCATAGGTTCTTGCTTCCGCAAAACAATTTTCAACTTTTTTACACTTAAATTCCATAGGCATTCTCCACCAGATCTTTCACTGCTCCAAGGGCATTCTCCACCTCTTTTTCTGTAGTAAACCGGGATAAACTAAACCGCAGGGTTCCTTCTTTCAACTCTAAATCTTCCATCAATTTAGGAGCGCAATGCAAACCAGACCTGCAAATTATATCGTAGCTTTCCCGCAAAAGATATCCAGCCTCCCCAGGTGACATACCTGGAATATTAAAAGAAACCACAGGTGTTGTTTCTCCCTCTAGTTTCCAAACCTGACATCCAAGCTTTAAAAGTCCCTGTCTTAAAGTTTCCAGCCTGGTTGCAACAGCCCTTTTATCCAGAGGATTGCTGCGGCTCCAGTTCAGGGCAGCCAGCAATCCATGAAAGGCTGGTTCATTTCCGGTTCCAGCCTCCAAATGCAGTGGCATTTCTTCCGGCATGTCCTCTAAATTGCTGTAAATCCCTGTGCCGCCCAAAAGCTGTGGCGTCAGTGTTAATTCTTTACTTACATACAAACCGCCTGTACCCTGAGGTCCCAGCAAATATTTATGCCCGGTAAAAGCAGCCATATCCACACCCCATTTCTCCAATTCTACTGGAATCCATCCCAAAGTCTGAGATACGTCCAGAAGCACTCTCGCTCCGTATTTTTTTGCCAGAGCGGTCAGGGTTTTGGCATCCTGAACTGCTCCGGTTACATTGGAAGCATGGGTGAAAATACACAGTTTCGGATGAAACTTTTGAAGGGCTGTCTCCCACTGGTGTACATCCACCTGGCCTGCTGGTCTGGTATGCACAAGCTTAACCAAAATCCCCTGCTGCTGTAACCGATACAAAGGCCGCAGCACTGCATTATGTTCTGCACAAGTGGTAAGTATCCAATCTCCCGGTGCAAGTGGAAAGCCTAAAATCCCCTGATTCAGCCCCCAGGTTGCATTGCACCCAAGAGCAATCTGCTCAGGTTCTGATACGCCCAGCCACAGAGCCAGTTCCTTTCGTACAGCTTCCATTACATCAAAAGCCCCCATACCGCCCCGGTTTCCTTCCTCCGGCATTGAAAGCAGTGCCTGTCGCACTGCCTCTGCCACACAATCCGGTTTTGGCCAGGAGGTGGCTGCATTATTCAGATATATGTAATTCCTGCAGTCTTTCACCTGTTATCACCTCAAATTCTTTTGCAAGTTCACAGCAAATCCTGAAATCCTTTAGTTTTTCTTCTTTTATAATCCGCTGTCCCAGGGCTTTCTCATACCGTACTTTAAAAGACACCCTCTCTGTTTCCTGAACAAGCTTATCTGCCAGGCACACCACCACATCTTCCCTGCATACGGATCTGGGTTTGCCTTCAAAGCCTCTGTGATGCTCCACAACCCATGCCAGAGCCTCATAACCCCGGATTCTCAGAAAATCTCCTGCCGCCTGTTCATGATGCTTCTGCAGCCGCAGCAGATCGTGGAGAAATCCGCCGCTCCTGCAAAGCTCCACATCTAAGCATGCTCCTCCTTGCACTAATTTTTCTGCCATCTCTCCTGCAAGCATCCCTACTGCTCTGCAATGAGCACGGATATGCTCCGGAAGCTCCACCTCCTCATACCAGGCTTCGCATATTTCTCTGGAAACACCTTTGGTTTTTCTGGCATAAGCTTGCATCCACAGAAAATCTTCCGGAAAATCTGCATCTCTGTCTGCTCCCGGATCTGACACCGGAATTTCCTCTGTTTCCATAAGCTTTAACGCGCCCCGAAGCCCACATTCACCCTGATATGCCAGCACCTGCTCTCCTGCCTCCTGAAACAGAAACAACGGATGCACTCTTTTTTGTTCCCACACAGGAATCATTCCATGAACCCTATTTTTATCAGACAGCAAAAAGGCCGCCCTGTCCAGAATTCTTCCATAGGTATCTGGTGCAATCAGGGGAATATCTCCGGGAAGCAGCAGTATTCCATCCACTTCTCCCAGTTTTCTGATGCCGATTTTTGCAGAAGTGAGCATATCTGTCACTGCATATTCCTTATTTTCTGCCAGAATGACATCCTCATCCTTTAAAGCCCGGACAATTTCCTGTCCCCTGTACCCGGTCACCACCACAATTGTTTCAACCCCTGCATTTTTCATGCTCTGTACGGTCATCTGAATCATAGGAAATCCATTAAGTCTAAGCACAGGTTTAAATTCTTTCATGCGGCTGGAAAGCCCTGCCGCCATAATCACGCCGCCAATCTTCATTGTTCTCACCTGTCAGTCCATAAGGCCGCTCTCCTGAAGGAGCTCCATACATTTTTCCCACACAGCCTCTACAATCTGAGGACACCGCTGCATCTTATTTGCCGGATTTTCTTCCAAAATTTCCCGGCAGTTACATCCCTGATATTCTTTTCCTATGGTTTCCTCAAACCACTGCACCAAAGCTCCTGTAAGTTCTGCTGCCCTGGGATCCTCCATTTCCTCTGCCTCCCCTTTTCCCATAAAATATCCCAGCACACAGCAGCCTCCGGTAAGAGCGCCACACACCTTTCCCTGAAATCCCAATCCGCCATTTAATCCGCTCATAGCGCGAATCAACTCAGGATTTTCCTTTTCTTCCGTTTCCATAGCCAAAAGCATAATAATCTGGGCGCAGTAATAACCCTGTCCCGACAATTCCAGCATTCTGTCAAACAAATCCATCTGCGCTTCCCTCCTTTACCAGCCAGGCAAGAAAATATCCGCACTGATACTTTCCTGCTTTCTGAAAAAATTCCAGACATCCTTCTTCTGCATCCCCATTCCAGAGACTTTCTAAAAAAAATGTTTTCCACAGTTCTGTCTCATCCACCAGTTTTTTCATGACAAATCCTGATTCCTGAAAATTTTTCTTCCAGTTTTCCATTGTCCTGGATTCCTGAAAAGAAAGCTCAGGTGCATCTTTCTTATGAAAAGACACATCCGACAGCAAAAGACTTCCTCCCGGCTTTAAGACTCTGGCAGCTTCCTGTAATGCTTTCTTTCCATCTCCACATACAGAGACACTGCATTCTGCCAGACACAGAGAAAAATGCTCCCCTGGAAACTGCAGATTTCTCATATCCTGTACGAAAACCCTTTCTCCTTTGGGACACAAATCAATTCCTACCGCCTCATATCCAAGAGTGTTCAGCCACCTGACACTCTCCCCTGTTCCTGCGCCTAAATCCAGGAGGTTCTCTCCTGTGCCTTCTTCCTTTCCTGTCAGAGCCAGAAGGCGTTTTGTAAGAGACAGACCTCCCGGATGTCCCCCGATCATTTGTCCTCCAGACTGCGCTCTACGGTAAGAACCTTTCCAAGCGCCAGTTCCTCCGGCACATAAATAAACCCACATTTTGGACACACAGGCAGTTCCACGGGAAATGCATTTCCCATATAGCTAAAGGTTGCCTTTCCCTTCTCCAGATGCACTTTACATTTGCTGCACTTTAACTTGCCTGCAGGTTCCATGGTATAATAGGTCTTCTCTGCCATTTCTTCCTCCTATTCCACAGTCATCCGGTGACTGTATGCTCCATGAACAACATATCCCTTTTCTGAAACCGTAAATTTCACCCAGAACGTCACATTTCCAATGCGGCAGTTGGTAATCAGATAACCTTGCTCCTCATCCTCTGCGGCCGCTTTGGTCTCTTCATAGGCTTCTAATACTGCCTGCACATCACTTTTTAAAATCATCCGATTATCCAACTGCGCCTCCACTCCAGGCGCATAGATGATTTCCAGTTTTTCTTCCATGGGTATCTCCTCCTTCCAGATTTCTCCTAATAATTTCTCCTTTAGTTTCAGCCGGTTAGCTCTTCTTCCTGATAAATCCGGTACACCTTGGGGCTCCACGCCATAGGCCAGTTCCAAAATATGACAGGTATCTGCTCCTGCTTTTGATAATTGATCCCTGCAAGCCATACAGTAAGTCAGAATACGTCCCTGACTTTGTTCTGCCGCAAAAGCTGCTTTTTTCAGAGACAATTCCCGATTTGCATAAGGCATAAGACCGCCATAGCCACAACAGGGCGCCAGCTCCTGTGCCATGGGAAGTTCCTGCACCTGACAGCCAAGCGCCTCCACAAATTTACGCACCTGTTCTCTTGCCTGGGCATCCTGTCTTGCACCACAGGCATCCTGTATGGAAACTGTGCCGCTGGTGACCCTTTCCACCCCAAGCTGTAGCAACACTTCCCAAATTCCCTTTGGTTCCAGGTCTGTATGCTCCTGCAAAACCTTCCTGCAAGTAGGACAGGCGCAGATAACCTGTGGTTTTCCCTGTTTTTCCCATTCTCTCTGAATTTTTTCCAGAGCAGAGGTAAACAAATCCGCTCTGCCAGCCCAGTCTGAAATTGCCCCACAGCAGCCAAGCATAAGCCCAACACCGCCTTGTAGCCTTCCGGAAAGGTCCTTATAAGCCTTTTCCACCGTCTCCGGTGATACCGCGGCTGCCTGACATCCAGGAAAGAACAGGTATGCACTGCTTTCATAACCTGGCTGCGTTCTTGCCAGAAATCCCTCACTGTTAGAAAATTCCTGATCCAGCAGGGCAAACTCATGGGCAGATGGAGGCATTTTCTCTGTTTCCACCATCACCTGTCTGGCAATCCTGCATACCTCCGGGTAATCAAATCCATTGGGACATGCTGCCTTACACTGTCCACATTCATCACAGGAATTAATCATTTTATTTGCCATATGATTCCCCATCACAATGGACATATTATTGTAAATTTCCCGAATTGCCCCTCTTGGATTCCGTTTATATTCCTGCAAATACACACAGCCCTTCACACATTCCAGACATTGGCACTGGATGCACCTGGCAGCCTCTTCCTGTGCTGTTTCTTTTGTAACGGTTTCAACTCCTGCCACAGCCTTTGAGCCTGTCACCCCGTCCATGGTAACAAAAAGCCGGCTCTTGTCTGTTTTTGGTTCCGAAACATCTTCAAAATCAGCTCCCTGCAAATATCGGTCTGCTTTCAATGCAACATACTTGGCGTCTGCCAGAATCCAGGAAACCTCCTGATATCCCTTTCCCACAAAACAGGTTTCCGGTAACGGTTCTCCCCTAAATGCAGGTGAAACACAAAGCACATCTGCCTCCTGCATACAGGTATCCCGAAACGAACCGTCACCAGATTGAATTGGAAATTTCTTTATTCGAAATCCCTCCAGACTGCCAAGGTCTGCTGCTGCTTCCTCCTTGGACAGCCCCCAATCTGTTAAAATCTCCTGTGGTGTTTTTTCTCCTGTATACCAGTGAATTTCATATCCTTTTTTTCCCAGTTCCCAGCAACAGCCCAGGCAAAACAAATCCTCCCCTGCCAAAGCCACAATCTTCTTTTTCTTAGGAATCATAAAACGATTCATAGCCCCGCTTCCTCCATAGAGAGCGCAGGCTTTCTCAATTACCTGCATAGAAACCCCGTCGCCCAGGTTTTCCATAACACAGCTTTTTTCACAGGGAGCGTTACAACACCCTGCCAGCAAATGAAGAAAGGGAGTTGTCTTACGCAAGATACCGGCTGCCCTGGAAAAATTCCCCTGAGCTGCCAATGCACAGGCCTGTCGCATATCCAGATGCAGGGGACAGGCTGACGTACAGGCAGGAGGCTCTTCTCTGGTACAGACTGCTTCCCTTTCGTGAAGCTCCTCCTGGCCAAATGCCTGCTTCATTAAATAATGTTTTCCCACAAAATGATGTTCTTTTTTCTCCATACTTCTCTCCATTTATCTCCTATGAGGATAAATATTGTGCTAAAAAAGGGATGCCGCTTTGCTTTTCAGTTTTACGGCATCCCTGTTTCCTTTTTTTACAGGGCATCAAGCGCAGCTTTTACAACTTCCGGAAGTGCCGGAATCTTGGTAATCCGGGCGCCTGTAGCCTGGAAAATAGCATTTAAAATAGCCGGATGAGGCGCTGCCAGAGGTCCTTCTCCACAGCCTGCCGCTCCGTATGGTCCCAATGGCCGGGGATGATTTTCCTGATAAATCAGTTCAATATCATCCGGAACATCGTTTGGATAAGAAATACCACATTTCTGCAATGTTGTATGTTTCTTCAAATCTTCAAAGTCTTCAGTAAGGGCAAGGCCAATACCCTGAGCAATAGCTCCCAGAACCTGTCCGTCTACCACCGATTTGTTGATAATGGTTCCAAAATCAGAAACCATGGTAAACTTCACAACTTTTACTTTTCCGGTAGCTATCTCTACTCTTACAATAGGAAGGTTAATGCAATACATATAAACAGAGAATGGATTTCCCTGCGCGGTTTCCATATCACAGTCTGTACATGCAGTTGCAACCCATTTTCCCTGATATTTCAAAGGAAGCTTTTCTTCCACCATTTCTTCATAAGTACGGAAGGTTCCATCTGCTTTTCTCATGGCATTAATCAACATTTCGCAAGCCACACGCACTGCATTTCCGGTCATAACATTGGACCTGGAACCGCCTGCAGGACCGGAGTTTGGTGTTAAACCAGTATCATTCATAACCAGCTTAATCTCTTCCGGTGTAAAGCCAGCCTGACGAAGGGTTTCATGTGCATGGGTCAAAGTTCCAATATCTGCTCCCTGTCCATGATCCTCCCAGGAATCATAAATCGTTACTGTGTGGTCTGGATTTAATTCTGCCCAGGCCTCTGAGGAATCCACACCGTCAAGACCACATCCATAAACACCTAAGGAAACGCCGGCACCGAATTTATACTTTCCGTTTTCTCCCTGCTCTGCATTGAGCTTTTCTGCGTATTCTTTATTCTTGTGATAATACGGTCTTGCCAGATTAAACAAATCCTCCAGGCAGTAAACATCCGGTTTACATCCTGTTGGCGTAGTAGACTCTGCGGATTCTTTGTAACAGTTCATAGCCCTGAATTCAAATGGGTCGATTCCCATTTTCTCTGCCATAACATCCATGGCAATATCACCGCCCATGAAGGACTGGGGCGCTCCGTATCCTCTAAATGCTGCGCCGTAAGCATGATTGGTACAAACTGTTCTGGAACGGTTGCGGATATTTGGAATATCCACACCAGCGCCGACAAACTGACTGAGACGCATGGTTAAAAGGTCGCCAAATTCCGAATATGGTCCATGGTCAATCAGGTTATCTCCTTCCAGCGCCAGCACCTTTCCGTTCTCATCTGCTGCCAGCTTAATGTGCATAAATCCGGGGCTTCTCTTTCCTGTATAGGTAATCATCTGGTACATATCAAAATTCAGAGCCACCGGATGTCCGGTAACTAATGTGGCAACTCCCACCAAAGCCTCAATGGTCGGTGAGAACTTGTAACCAAAGGTTCCTCCTGCATGAAGCTGAATGAGTCTTAATTTTTCCGGTTCCACACCAATTCCCGCGCAAATCATGGCATGGTGCAAATGAATACCAATGGATTTTGAGTGAATGGTTACTCTTCCCTCATCATCTATGTAAGCGTATGCCACATCCGGCTCAATAGGAAGGTGGGGCTGTCTGGAACAATAGGAATCAATTTCTACCACATTAGGAGCAGTCTCCATAATAGGCGCTGTATCCTCTCCTTTGATACAGTTTGTTTCATAATAAACATTCGGTGTTCCGGGATGAATTTCTATGGCATCCGGATCCATTGCTTCCGGGGCAGACATATATGCAGGAAGAAGTTCCAAATCCACTTTTACTTTCTTCGCTGCTGCTTTTGCATGAGCAACCGTATCTGCACAAACCATTGCAATGGCATCACCATACTGAAAAACCTTCTCATCACAGAGAATCGGACGGTCCCATCCATCTCCTTTATTGGTTGGGAAGGTAATCAGACCTGTAATTCTGTTCTTTCCAGGTACATCCTTATAGGTAATGACCTTATATACACCGGGCATATTTTCTGCTTCTGAGGTATCAATTCCCTTAATTAATGCGTGGGAAACCTCTGCCTGTACCAGCGCAATCTGAAGGGTATCTTCCGGCATCTTCTTAATCTCATCTGCTCCGAAATCCCAGCTTCCTGTAACTTTGGCTATGCCGGAAGGTCTTGCATAAGTAGTTCCCAGAATCTTATTATCTGTCGGCTTAAACATTAAGTCTTCCTTGCTCATTTCCCCTCTCAGCACCTTTGCCGCGTCCATAACTGCATCAATGAGAGGTTTATAGCCAGTACAGCGGCAAAGATTCCGGTTCTTATTGAACCAGTCCCGCACTTCTTCTCTTGTTGGAGATGGATTATTCTCCAACAGAACCTTTGCGCTCATAATAAATCCCGGAGAACAGAATCCGCACTGCGCGCATCCATGAGCAACCCAGGCTGCCTGCAATGGATGAAGATTTTCCAGGGTTCCGATTCCCTCAATGGTTTCAATTCTGGCATAATCCCGCACCTTTGAAATCCTGGTAATACAGGAACGGGTAACCTTTCCGTCCATAATCACATTACACGCTCCACAGTGCCCCTGTCCGCATCCAATCTTACATCCTGTCAGCAGCAGACGGTCTCTTAGTACCTCTGCCAGTGTCTCTGTACCTTCCAGCACCAGGGTTCTCTCCATTCCGTTAATCACTAAAACTTTTTTAACCATACGGCACCTCCTTTACCGTGTACACTTCCAGCAAACAAGAATCCGGAAAACTTTCATCACCTGTGGAAATTCTATTCTTTCTCTGATAAAATAACAGTACAATACCATTGCAAAGGAGAATGTCTATGGAACAAAAAGAAATCCAAGCCCACACTGTTATCTTAGAGGTTACAGACGAAACCACGGGAGAAACCTTCCGCCGGGAACTTCCCATTGATTTCTACGAAAATGCTAATTTTCTCCGCCTGCGTGGAGAAGATATCAATGGCCATCCAAGCGAACTGGTCTTTCTTTCCTCTACCGGAACTCGTCGTTTGAAAGACCTGATGGGGCAAGGACCTGACGAAGACCCTTGCGGCACCCATCTTTCGTTATAATCGCACAATTTTCAAAAACTTTATAAGTTAATTATATCCTTATTGCACAATGCAGTCAACGAATTCTTCCAATGTAATTATCCTATTTTGAGGATAATTACATAAAGAAAAAACTGTCGGGAAAATCAACGCCCATAAGCTATTTGACATTGATTTTCCCGACAGCCTTCTATCTTCTTTCTCTTTATTCTGTTGTCCCAACAAACTCATCCAGCAATGCTTTGCTTTTTTCAAAATAAGCCTGCATTTCATTATCTTTTCCAAGTTTTGACTCATCATACATCAAGCGCATGGTAACAACCATCTCTTCCATAGACGCGGGACTTCCGATTTCCTTAAATCCGTTACATTCCTGCATTTTAACAGTTTCCTCTTCTGCCGGAAACGCATCCATTTCCAGGAATCTCTTATAGTTCTCTTCGCTCAGAAAGTAAATCATACTGGTTCCTTCCTGTAAATCTACGGTAAGCTTTGTCTGGCTGGCAGCATACATTTGTGGGTCAAATCCCGCATCATCCTCACTTGGAAGGAAATAATCTGCCACCTGTACATGAATCTCACCATCTTCGTTTAAGTCCTCTCCATGTTCCTCAAACCATTTTTGCAGGGCAGCCTTGTCTTCTTCCGGGACTGCATAACTACCTACAACACTGACACAGTAATCATAATCAATTTTGGACAACATATCTTTGGCAAAAACAATAATACATACCAGAATAAATACGCCTGCCAGCACGTGATACTTATAATAGTACCAGAAATTCTCCCATTTCTTTTTTGCTTCTTCATTTCCCTGTAGTTTCTTCATGTTTCTTTCGTCCTTTTCTGTATACATTCCATTGAAAAGCATTTTAGCACGTTTCGCATACACTGAAAAGACCAAAGGGAAAATTTATGGTATTTTTAGATTTTTTTCACATCAAACTGCTGCTCTGCATATACTGAACAGAAGGATTTTCCAGGAGTATGCAAATGGCTTATAAGGTAATCGTAGATGCCGGTCACGGGGGTGCCGATTTAGGAGCCACCTACCAGGGCAGGCAGGAAAAAGATGACAATCTCCGACTGGCTCTTGCTGTTGGAGAAATTTTATCCCAAAACGGTGTGGATGTAGAATACACCAGAACCACAGATGTTTATCAGACTCCCTTTGAAAAAGCGCAGCTTGCCAACGCCTCAGGGGCGGACTTCTTTATCTCTTTTCACAGAAATTCCAGTCCTATGCCAAATCAGTACAGCGGCACAGAGGTTCTGGTCTATGACAAATCCGGTCAAAAACTGGATATGGCAGAGAATATCAATGGCGCCCTTGGCGAACTGGGCTTTCGTGATTTAGGCGTAGAAGCCAGACCCGGTCTGGTGGTTCTTCGCCGGACAAAAATGCCTGCTCTTTTAATCGAAACCGGATTTCTCAATACAGATGCCGATAATAAACAATTTGACACACAGTTTCAGGAAATTGCCCAGGCTATTGCTTCCGGCATTCTCGGTACATTGGATGAAGAACATCTAAACCAGGAACCGGAAGATCATAGCATCTATTACCGCGTGCAAACGGGAAGTTTCCGTGACCGCTCCAATGCAGACCGCATGCTCTATGAGCTTTTAGACCGCGGTTTTCCCGCCTTTTTACTTCACCAGGATGGCCTTTACAAAGTGCAGGTAGGCGCCTTTCGTGTCTTAGAAAATGCGGTAAAAATGGAGCAGTCTCTGCGCAGAGCAGGCTACAGTACCTTCCTGGACGCTGCCCCGCCTTCTTACTAAATAGCTTTTTTTCCTTGTCCTTCCTGCCTGAAACTGCTACAATAAAAGAAATACTTGAAGATAACAGGCAGGTGAACCATGTATTATTTTATTGTAAATCCAAATTCCCGCTCTGGCCACGGATTGCATCTGTGGCAGGAGGCGGAGAATATTTTAAAAGAAAAAAAGATTGAGTATGAAGTATTTTTTACAGAATATCCAGGGCACGCCATGGCTTTATCCAGACAGATTGCAGGACTTGGACTTCCCTGTACTCTTAGTGTTCTGGGTGGTGACGGAACCTTAAACGAAGTGGTAAACGGACTGATGGAAACGGATTTTTCCCATATTACCCTGGGCTATATTCCTACCGGCTCCGGGAACGATTTTGCCCGTGGTCTGGGACTTTCCACAGACATACACGCCTGTATAGAACGGATTCTAAAGCCTGAAGAATTTGTTTTTCTGGATGTTGGACAGACCAGAACACCTGATTTTTCCCGGTATTTTCTGGTAAGCAGCGGCATTGGATATGATGCCGGTATCTGTGCAGAAGTCTCAGTAACCCCCATGAAAAAAATCTTTAACCGGCTTGGTCTTGGAAAATTAACCTATGTGGTAGTGGCTCTGAAGCAATTAATTGCCTATCGAACCTGCCCCGTATCCCTTCGTCTGGATCAGAAGGAAATCTGTTGTTTTCCCATGTTTTTCTTCCTGACTGCCATGAATCTGAAATATGAAGGAGGCGGCGCCAAGTTCTGCCCTGACGCTTCCTATGACGATGGACTGCTGGATTTCTGTCTTCTTGGAAAATTGTCTAAGCTGAAAGTGCTTACTCTGTTTCCAACCGCCTTTCTCGGAAAACACATTCTCTTTAAAGGCGTACATATGAAACGCTGCCGCCATATGGAGGTCATTACCCAAAAACCTCTTCCCGTACACTGTGACGGAGAAGTTCTTGGAAAGGTTACTCAGGTCACTTTCACACTCAGCGAAAAGAAACTGAAAACCATCAAAAGATAAAGGGGGCTTGTGCTATGAAAACACTCTTGCTCATTGCACTGATACTTTTTTTTCTGTTTTGTCTTTATTTTTACTGTATCATGCCAAATATGCACAGAAAAAAAGAAGTAAAAACTTTTCTTCACTGCCTGTTTGCTCACAGGGGTCTGTTTACACCAGACCAGCGTATCCCGGAAAATTCCATGGCTGCCTTTTCTAACGCAGTGCAAAAAGGATATGGCATTGAATTAGATATTCAGCTTACTAAGGATAAACAGGTTGTTGTATTCCATGACCACACACTCTCCAGGATGTGCGGCATTGACCTCCCTGTCTGTGAAATGACTTATGAGGAATTACAGAAGATAACGCTTGGACATACAAATGAGAAAATTCCCCTCTTTCAGGATGTTTTGAACCTGGTTCACGGACAGGTTCCTTTGTTAATCGAAATCAAACTGCCTTGTCTGAACACGCTTACCTGCCAGCTTGCCGATGAGCTTCTCATGGACTACACCGGAGATTACTGTATTGAATCCTTTAATCCCCTGGCACTGCGCTGGTACAAAAAACACCGCAAGCAGGTGGTACGGGGACAGCTCTCTGCCAATTTAACACGACCTGTAGCAGAAGGAGGATATTTCCTCTCTTTTCTGGTAAAATATCTGCTTTTGAATTTTTTAGGCAGACCTGATTTTATTGCCTACTGTTACAAAGACCGGCACAATGTCAGCTTCCTGTTAAACAAGTGTCTCTACCATGCTCCTACTTTTGCCTGGACCATCCGTTCAGAGACTGTATTTGAGCAGAATCTGACACACTTTGACTCTATTATTTTTGACAGTTTTATTCCTGTCCATAAACATCCTGTATAAATTCTAAAACTACTATAAACTGCATTGTGGTAAAAAAATGACTGTGCTATAATAGCAGGTATCAAAAAAGAGGTGTTAAGCCGGAATCGCGAGGTGCTACTGTGAATTTTCTAAAAAAATACCGCCATACATGGATTATTCCAGTTTATGGAATCCTGTATATGATGGCCTTCCGCTATGTGGAACAACGCAATGTACAGCCCAATATTATCCACGTTAAGCTGGATGATTATATTCCTTTCTGTGAATATTTTATCATTCCCTATCTTCTGTGGTTCTTTTACGTTGCTGCCACTGTGATTTACTTCAGTTTTATAAACAAGAACAAAAAAGAATACTGGCAGCTCATCTGCACTTTGGGAATCGGCATGACCCTGTTCATTTTGGTATCTCTGATTTACCCCAATGGCCAGAATCTCAGGCCTCAGTTAAGCGGAGACAGTATTTTTATCCAGCTAGTACAAAGTCTGTATCTTGTAGATACACCCACAAACATTCTTCCCAGTATTCATGTGTTTAACTCTGTGGCTTGCTGCATTGCGATTTTTCGCCATAAGCCTTTTAAGAAGCACAAGGTATTCCTGGGCAGTGTCTGGATTCTCACCGTTCTTATCATTCTGGCTACGGTATTCTTAAAACAGCATACAGTCATTGATGTGGTTGCTGCCTTTGCTCTGAATCTGGTTTGCTACCAGCTTCTGTACCGCACCAGGGCAGTACACGCCAAAGAGATTGTACAGGCGTAGACAATTAACAAGCACAACAGGTAAAAGGACTGTGGCATGAAATAACATGTATTTCGTACCACAGTCCTTTCTCTTTAATTAAATCCGTATAATTTCTGTACTACTTTATAAATTTCCACAGCAATTTTTCTTCCGCTTCCTCCCGGCAGATTGACGCCTCTTCCAAGAATTCCCATATACAGCTTCCGATAAATACGAATATCTGCATTTTTTAAATATTTCCACAAATCTTTTTTCTTATTCAGGTTTTCCTCTGTACCGGAACGAATGAGCATAATAGAGGATACTGCCATAATAATATCCAGATACCGCAGCATATAACGTCTGATATTTTTTTCAATATTTTTCGCTCCTGCAATGGTATCAATCATAATCCGATTCACAAAAAGCTGCTGGTCAATTCTGCGGATCATAACGTCTTCATGGACAGACTGGTCTTCTCTTCCGATGAAATAACGGTAAAAATTCACATCCATATAGTACATGGTCTGTACATGGGGAAGTGGCTGATATACAAAGAGATTATCCACATAAAACGTATGCTTCGGCAGTTCCAGTCCGCAATCTCTCAACAGTCCTGTACGGTAAATCACAGAATGCATTAAGATATATTTTCCCACTGGCATCCTTCCCATTTCCTTCCAGGTGAAGATCTTATTCTCCGGCATATAGCTTTTATACCGCATGACTTTTTTTCTTTTTGCACCTTGTTTTTCATAGACAAAGTTGCTAATCATCATATCCAGAGTCTGTGGGCCACCTGTAATTTCACGCAGCTTATCCAAAATAGCCAGATAGGCTTCTTTGTTCACCCAGTCATCACTGTCTACTACCTTAAAGTACAGCCCCGTAGCATTGCGAAGTCCTGTATTTACCGCTTCTCCATGACCTCCGTTCTCCTGGTGGACTGCCTTTACAATATCCGGATATTTTGCAGCATATTCATCTGCGATGGCTGCTGTATTATCTTTAGACCCGTCGTCTACAATAATAATTTCCACTAAATCCTGACCTTCTAAAAGGGAATCAATACAATTTTTCATATACTCCTGGGAATTATAGCAGGGTACTGCAACTGACAACAATTTCATCTAAAAGTCCTCCTCAATGTATTTTCTATAAGCTCCAAATGCGGCAGGAATGGGATATTTCCCTTTCGATTCTTTTTTATCTACAAAGATTAAATCGCCGACTTTTTTTTCCTCTGTGGAGGCTACTTTAATAAAATATCCTTTCATATGCCATTCCACATGGGAAAAAATATGTTTTGCTTCTCCCGCCTCTGCAATGTGAAGAGGAATCAGGGACAGCTTTTTTATATAGGACAAAATTTCTTCTCTGTTAAGATATCCTTCCTGATTTGGAAGCTCATACAAACCTGCCAGAAGTCCCTTGGAAGGACGTTTATGAATGGCAAATTCCTGACCGTTTTGAATAACCAAAACCGTCTTTTCTTCGATTTTCCGCTGTTTTTTCGGCGCCTTTTTGGGATATTCCAGAACGGTTTTGGAAGCTCTGGCTTTGCAAAACTGCGCGATAGGGCATACCTCACATTTTGCCATTCCATTTGGCACACATACTGTTGCTCCCAGTTCCATAAGGCTCTGATTAAAGTCCCCCGGACGGTCTTTGGGCATAATTTCCCGAAGGTTTTCTTCTATTTTCCGCTTCATGGATTGTTTCAAAATATCTTCCGGATCTTCTGTAATTCTGGTAATCACCCGAAGGACATTTCCATCCACTGCCGGCTGTGGGATTCCATAAGCAATAGAAGACACTGCTCCTGCTGTATAGCTTCCGATTCCAGGCAGTTTTAACAGTTTTTCATAATCTGCAGGCAGTTTTCCTCCATATTCCTCCATGACCTGGATAGCTGCTTTCTGCATGTTTTTTACTCTGTTATAGTACCCCAGTCCTTCCCACAGTTTCAGCAAACGCTCCTGTGGGCAGGCAGCCAGGTCAGCTACTTCCGGCAACGCCTGGGTAAAGCGTGCATAATAAGCTTTTACCGCTTCTACCCTGGTCTGCTGCAGCATGATTTCTGATATCCACACATGATATGGCGTAGGGTCCTGTCGCCACGGAAGAATTCTTTTATTCTCATCAAACCACTGTAAAAGTGGCTCTACAATCTGCTCTAACATACTGTCTCCTGTTCTTCCTCTGATTCTTCTTTTCCATTTACATAAACCCTAACAGGTTTCGCCAGATTTATCAAGTCTTTTCTTACCTGACAGGTATAAGCTAAAATATGAACACCCGCTTTTTCCGCCTCCGAAAGAGCGTTTCCAAATTCCGGATGTGTAGCATAATTGGGTTCAAAATATAAAACATCCTCCATCTGTATAACAAACATAATATACGCTTCATATCCGTCTTTCGTACACTTACACAGCTCTTTTATATGCTTTACACCTCTCTGGGTAGGCGCGTCCGGAAAACGTACCACACCATTTTCTTCCAGTGTTACCCCCTTTACTTCCATAAAAATTTTTCTTTCTTCTGTTTCAATGTAAAGGTCAAACCTGGAATTTCCATAAGAAACTTCCCGCTTCACCCTGGCGTCTTTTCCAAAGAGATTTCCCTGTAAAAGCCACTCTTCCACTACCTTGTTTGGAATCTGGGAATCCATATTAATGAGCCGGTTTCCCTTTTGTACTGCGATTAAATCGTATTGCGTTTTTCTGTTTGGATTGTCACTTTTTTCCAAAAAAACAGGGGCGCCGGGAACTAATAATTCCCGACACCGCCCTGTATTTTTCACGTGACAGACCACTTCTTCCCCCTTTAACCTCACCACTGCAATAAAACGGTTGGGGCGTTTGAGAAAGACTCCTTCCTCTATATTATGATATCTCATAAGTGCTGTCTCCTGCTTTTGTTAATCTTCTGAAAGACCCTGATAGATTTCCCTGACACTTTGAAAAATATACGTTGGTTTTACCTCGCCATTCTGAATATCCTCCATGGAGGCTTCCCCTGATAAAACACAGATCGTATCTACCCCGGCCCTTTCACCGGTTTTAATATCTGTGTACAGACGGTCTCCTACAATCACGGCTTCTTCAGGACGTTTGTTTCGTTTCTTCAATACACAGTTTACCATAATCGGCTCTGGTTTTCCAATAAAAAATGGCTCTTTCCCTGTGGCATTTTTTAACATGATACTCATGGAGCCACAGTCCGGAATATAACCAAAGCTTACCGGACAGACTAAATCCGGATTCGTTGCCAGATACGCCACATCCTTTCCCAGCATGATACAGGTATTGCGGATTTTCTCAGAGGTGTTTTCCGTATCAAAGCCCAGCAGAACCACGGTTGCCCGGTCATCTGCTTCTGTTACCACCTCAATGCCTGCCTGGCGAAGTTCCTGTACCAGGGAGGCTGTTCCCATACAATAAACCACCTGTCCCGGATACTGCTCCTGAAGATACATGGCAGTTGCCTGGCTGGACGTATAAAAATTTTCCTTATCTGCCTGAATCCCCATTTTTCTTACTTTTTCCACATAGTCCTCCACTGATTTGGAAGAATTATTGGTAATAAAAATGTATTCTCCGCCCTGAGCCCGAATCGTATCCAGAAAATCTAAGGTGCCATCAAAAATTTCATTTTCGTTATAAATGGTTCCGTCCATGTCTAAGAGATATAATGTTTTTTCTTTTAATTTCTCTGCATTTTTCCCTGTATAATCCAGCATGTGTTTCTCCTTATCCAGCCTGTACATTTCTGGTAGCCACTAAATCCACTCCTGTATGGCAAAGGTCTTTTACCACTGCCTCACCTATTGCTATGGGAGCTTTTACTTCTATGGATTTCAGTGCTTCTGCACATTCTTTTATCTTTTCTTTTGGAATCGCAGAAGCTGTTTTTACAGAAACAACCGGCATCACCCCGCCGTTTACACGCACACTGGAAGTAAGCATACGAACCGGCGCTGTCACCTCTTTTTCTGCATATTCCTTCCCTTTTGGACAGGTATTTCCTTCTACTTTTATCACTTTTTTCTGCTCTAAAGTCACCGTAAGCCCACATCCCAAAGGGCAGTTGATACAGATTAATTCTCTTGTTTCCATTCTTCTGCCTCCTCTATTTTCATAACAATTTTATCCAATTCCCCTGCTGCTGTCAAATCCGATTTTTTCAATATTACCTGTTCCATCTCTCCAGGAGCCAGCTTTCTTTTCTTCTTATGAATGATTCGTTTTTCTCCTACATACACACTGATATATACGTCCCGGTAAACAGCTCCTACCCGGAATCGTACTGTCAGTTTCTCCTCCATATGCTCTGGCCTTATAAGCTGTGGCACACTGTAACGAATGCCTCCCTTGGTCTCAACGGAAATGCCAGGAGCATCCTTTTTCTGCTCATCCTGCTCCTCCCATCTGCGAATATACTCTACTGCATGGCTTCCGGCCTTTGCCGCTTCTTCAGAAACATAGTCCACCAAATCATGAACATGCAGTACGTTTCCACAGGCAAATACCCCTGGGATATTGGTCTCCAGACTCTCATTTACCACAGGTCCGGAGGTAATTCGCGACAATGCTACTCCCATATTTCCTGACAGTTCATTCTCTGGAATCAGCCCACAGGATAACAAAAGAGTATCACAGGAATAAAATTCTTCAGTTCCCGGTATAGGCTTTCTATTTTCATCTACCTGTGCCAGGGTAACACCGGCGACACGTTCCTTTCCCTGAATATCCACCACTGTATGGCTTAGTTTTAAAGGAATCTGAAAGTCTTCCAGACATTGCACAATGTTTCTCTGAAGGCCGCCGGAATAAGGCATGAGTTCTGCCACAACTTTTACTTTTGCGCCCTCCAGAGTCATTCTCCTGGCCATAATGAGGCCAATATCACCGGAGCCCAGAATCACCACTTCCCGTCCGGGCATATACCCTTCCATATTCACCAGTCTCTGGGCGGTTCCTGCTGTATAAATCCCGGCCGGACGGTATCCCGGAATATTAAGAGCGCCTCTTGGACGCTCCCTGCATCCCATAGCCAGAATCACTGCCTTTGTCCGCAAAAACAGCAGTCCCTCATCCCGGTTCATGGCAGTAACAACTTTCTCTCTGCTCTCCTGTGTAATATCTAATACCATGGTATTCAGTTTATAAGGCACTTCGTATTCTTTTGCCTGGTCAATAAAACGCTGCGCATATTCCGGTCCTGTAAGCTCTTCCTGAAACGTATGAAGACCAAATCCATTATGAATACACTGGTTCAAAATCCCTCCCAGCTCCCGGTCACGTTCTAAAATCAGAACCTTTTCGATTCCCTGTTTTTTTGCAGAAACTGCTGCTGCCAGTCCGGCAGGACCTCCCCCAATAACAATTAAATCATATCTTATCATGATGCTTTCCTCCATCCTTTCAAATGAACTCTTCCTTTATGACACCTGTAAGCAGATTAGAAGCTCCTCCTGCTTTTGTTAATTCTAATGGGGATTTACCCAGCTCTCTTGCCAGTATTTCCATGGTTCTGGGTGAGCAGAAACCGGACTGGCATCTTCCCATTCCTGCCCTGGTTCTGCGTTTCACACCATCCAGTGATTTCGCTCCCAAAGGTCTTCGGATTGCATTTAAAATCTCCCCTTCTGTAACGGTTTCACAGCGGCAAATCACATTTCCATAAGCCGGATCTTCTGCAATCAGCGCCTGTATTTCCTCTTTTGATGCCTCTGCTATACAGGGAATATCCTTTCTTGTGTTCTGGAAATCTGCTTTCTTTTTTGCTCCTGCTTTTTGGCTGATTTCCTCTGCCAGATACAAGCCAATGGCAGGGGCACTGGAAAGCCCCGGTGACTCAATTCCCGCTGCATCAAAAAATCCAGGCGCATCCTCTGGTTCTCCTAATACAAAGTCCCCGCCAGCCTCTGTAGCCCGAAGCCCTGCAAAAGAAGTGATAGTCATATGCAGCGGAATATTTTTTGCACTGACTCTTGCCTGTTTGGATAATTTTTCGATTCCATGTGCTGTAGTCTGAACACCCTCTTTATCTGAAATATCCTCAGCAGTAGGCCCTGCCAGAAGATTTCCATGAACAGTAGGTGTAATCAAAACTCCTTTTCCCATGGCAGTTGGAAGCTGGAAAATCGTATGGGAAACAAAGCTTCCTGCCTTTTTATCCATAAGACAATACTCCCCTTTTCTCGGTGTAATAGAGAGTTTTTTCCTGCTGACCATATTGTGGAAAGCATCTGCATAAACCCCCGCTGCATTTACAACAAAAGAAGTCTCAAACACACCTTTATTGGTCTGAACCACATAACCTTTTCCACATTTTTTTATGTTTTCTACCTGTGTATTAAACTGAAATTCTACCCCATTTACATTGGCATTTTCCGCCAGGGCAATGGTTAGTTTAAAGGGACATACAATGCCGCCTGTAGGCGCATAAAGCATCGCTTTTACCTCTCTGGACAGATTGGGCTCCATTTCCCAGATTCTTTCTCCTGAAATAATTTCCAGTCCCTGAACCCCGTTTTCTTCTCCTTTTTCCTTTAATGCCTGAAGCCTTGGCAAATCCTCCAAAGAAAAGCATAAAACAAGAGAACCGTTTCTCTTATATGGAAAATCCAGCTCTTTAGAAAGCGCTTCCATCCGTTTGCTTCCCTCTACATTCATCTTCGCTTTTAATGTTCCCGGTTTTGCATCAAAACCCGCATGGACAATGGCGCTGTTTGCCTTTGAGGTACCACAGCACACATCTTCCTCCTTTTCCAGAACTACTGTCTTTAATTCATACCTGGATAATTCTCTTGCAATAGCACTTCCAATTACACCTGCTCCGATTACAACAACATCATACATCATCATACTTCCTTTCTTTTTCTATAAAAAAGACAAAGGGGAAGAAACATGAACACCTCCATGTTTTTTCCGCTTTGTCTCCATTCTCCAGCGTCTCTTTTTTCTCTTTTTACATAAACCACACTGCCTGATTGGTTGTAGATATGGATACTGCGCCTGCGCTTAATGCAGCCATAATATCCTCTTTATCTGAAATCAGCCCTCCTGCAATCACCGGAACCCTGCTGTTTTGACAAATCCTGCGGGTTATCTTAGGCATAACACCAGGCAGTACCTCAATCATATCCGGATGTACGCTTTCTGTCTGTCTCTCAATACTGTCAAAAGCAATCGAATCAATAACAAAAAAACGCATAATAGCAAAAAGCCCTTCTTCCTTTGCCTGTCTGATGACCGCCGGTTTAGTAGAAATAATCCCATCTGCATGTGTGACAGCTTTCAAATATGTCACTGCAATCTCCCTGCTGCTTAATCCTGTAATTAAATCAAGATGAACCATCACAGTCTTTCCGGCCTTTTTCAACCGGCTTACAATATCACCAATGCTGCAAATGTCTCCATACAGAACAAACACAATCTGAATCTCTGAATGAATGCATTTTCTCAGCCCTTCTTCATCCTTAATAGCTGCAATGACCGGACAATCTTCAAATTCTTCCATACATCTGTGACTCATACGCTTCCCCTTTTTCTGCTTCTCTCTTCTGTTTCCTGTCAGGCAAAGAATAAGACAAGACCAAAAGACCGCCGCTGCAGTCTCTGTTCTTGTCTCTTGCTCTTCTTTATTATACTACAGGAATTTTCCGGTTGCAAGAAAATCCCTGTAAAATTCCTGCATATTATCTGTAAAAACAAACAATAGGACATCCTGCTTCTATACTTTCGTAGAACTTTCCCGCAAAAGAAACCGGAAGATTAATACAGCCATGAGAACCGCTATACAGATAAATGCTACCGCCAAATTTCCATCTCCAGTCAGCATCATGAAGACCGATTCCTCCATTAAAGGGCATCCAGTAGTCTACAGGGGACTCATAGTCATAACTTCCATCAGGATTCGGCGCCGGGCGCAGCACCTGGTCTCTTTGTTTGTAATAAAGATAATAGGTTCCTCCAGGTGTTCTCCTGTCTGCATTGTAATAAGTACCAGAAACAAAATCCGTATCCATAATCATGGTTCCATCTTTGTAGTACCAAAGATGCTGCGCTGTCAAATCAAGCTCCACATAAGTATTGCCAATGTCATTTTCTGCATAGGCAACGCCAGCTCTGGCATATATTGGCTCTCTTACAGTATTTGCATGGGACTGGATATCTGCAAGAAGCTGCCTGCACTCTTTTTCCGTGTCAATCAGAAAGCCATAGCTTCCTCCATCTACCTGTACAGGCTGTCCTGTGGTAGTGCTGGTAATGGTTCTGGAACGTCCCACCGTGTTATATTTTTCACTTAAAGCATTTACATACGCTCTTATGTTCTTTTGTAAATTTGGGATATTCTCTACATAATTACCAGCCTCATCATAAGTCATCCAGTCCTTTACAACCATGCCGTCTAACAGCTCTTTTTTATCCCCAAAGGTATACGTTACTGTAACAGCCGCACAACTGTTCCATACCTCCTGCTGATGTTTCAGCGTAGCATCTTCCTTTGTTACAGAAGGCATTTGATAGACTCCTGCCTCTTCTGCAGACCATTTTCTCTCACTTTTTTCTACTGCTGATTTTACTGTTTCTATCACTGCTTCTTTATTTAAAGCTGTGCCAGTTGTTTCATCTTTTATTACAAATTGATTATTCTCAAAGGCAATATAAGCATTGGTGGGAGGCGCCATATTTCCGTCCTGCATAGGCTCCAGCGTTTCTAATTTTCCCTTCAATTTCTCTGCATCAAATTGAATCTCTTCTTCTGCCTGATACTCTCTTTTCTGACCCAAAACACCTGTTATCCACAAGAATGTATTCTGTTTTTCCTGTAATTTCGCAATACTTCCATCCGGCACATATTGATACGCAATCTCACTTCCCTGAATCGTTTCCTTCTTGTCCTCTTTAAAAAGAAGTTCCAGAGAATAATCTTCTACATTTTTTCTGATTCTTTCTTCCGTTTCCTTTGCTGTCAGATTTCCACAGTCCATTCCATTAATGGAAGTTCCCGGAAAAAATTTATCTTTATAATAAAATGTGCCCGCGCCATATGCAATTCCCAGTGCTAAAACAACCACCGTACATCCTATGACAAATTTCTTTTTCATTCTATAAAACCCCTGTCTTCTCAATATTTTCCATAATAACTATGGGCTATTATAGCATATTTTTCCCCGAAACCAAGAAAAAATCAGAAACCTAACAAAAAATTAAGAACTTTGTCATATTTAAAATAATTTTGTTGAATTTATGTGGAATTGGTTTACAGCTTTCAGAAAGAACTGGAACTTTTTTATTTTCCAAACCGTATCACATTCCAGGAAGCCCTCTTAAGCACACTTGTCACAACACCGCCATCCAGTTTGCTTCTGTCATCCGCATTTACCGGATAAACTTTTTCTTCTAGCAAGCTATTTCCTGCTTTCAAATCTTCGTTTTCCATAACAATATGCTCTAACAAACGGTATCCCGCAAAGCTTCTCACATCTGTGGTAAGTTCCACGTCTTCTTCCAGATTACGGTTTACCGCAAAGATGGTAACTTCCTCTTTTTCTTCATTATAAACAGCAATGGATTCAATATCCGTAATTTCATCATGTTTGGCTGTTGCATGTTTTGTTCCGGAAATTACCGGCTGCAATGCAATACCGCGACCATATTTAGATGCATGCATAAATGGATAGAAGATGGTCTGTTTCCATGCTCCCCCTGCTGCATCTGTCATGATCGGAGCAATGACATTCACCAACTGTGCCAGACACGCCATTTTCACACGGTCTGCATGTTTCATTAAGGTAATCAGCATCAAACCTACTAAGAGGGCATCCTCAAAATTATAGATATCCTCCAGCATAGGCGGCGCTACCTGCCATGGATGATTTTCTGTAATATCATCATCCGCTGCATTGGAATGGAACCATACATTCCACTCATCAAAGCTTAAATTCATGGTCTTTTTACTGCGTTTTTTCGCCTTCACATAGTCACAGGTAGAAATCACGGTACGGATAAAATCATCCATATCATCCGACTGCGCCAGATAATCATTGCTGTCATTGTCACGATTTCCGTAATACTGATGCATGGAAACATAGTCCACATAATCATAAGTATGGGACAATGTCACTGCCTCCCAATCCGGGAAGGTTGGCATGTCACGGTTGGAACTGCCGCAGGAAACCAGTTCAATACCTGGATCAATAAGGCGCATGGCTTTGGCTGTTTCCTCTGCCAGACGTCCATATTCTTCCATAGTTTTATGGCCAATCTGCCATGGACCATCCATTTCATTTCCCAGACACCAGACTTTAATATTATGCGGATCCTTTACACCATGCCTGATACGAAGGTCACTGTACTTTGTTCCAGAAGGATGATTGCAGTATTCC
This sequence comes from Bacillota bacterium, assembly GCA_902363515.1. Classification (GTDB taxonomy): domain Bacteria; phylum Bacillota; class Clostridia; order Lachnospirales; family Lachnospiraceae; genus Blautia. The sequence goes on from CABJAN010000020.1 coordinate 50,714, forward strand.
AGAAGATTACATGCATCCTGAATACCTCTGGTTCCCAGATTGACTGCCATCATAACCTCTGAATTTACCTGTTTCGCCCACTTGGAAAACTCATTTAAACCAACTTCATTCTTTTCCAGGCTTCTCCACGCCAGTTCCAGACGGTGGGGTCTTTCAGAAACAGGTCCAACAGAATCCTCCCAGTAAAAATTAGAAACAAAGTTACCACCCGGATAACGGATAATGGGCACATCCAGCTCTTTTACAAGCTGTACCACATCCTGGCGGAATCCGTTTTCATCTGCTGCCGGATGCCCTGGCTGATAAATTCCTTCATACACAGCTCTTCCCAGATGTTCAATAAAAGAACCGTAGATACGTTTGTCAATGGGTGCAATCTGGAACTCCTTGTCCAGAACCATTTTTGCTCTTCTGCTCATAAATAAAACCTCTCTTCCTGTCATCTTGTTTTCAATTTTCCGATAAATTCCGGATGTCTTCTGTCTCTGATAAATACCGGAATCTTTTCCAATGGTGCATCTACCATAATTTCCTGTCCTCCCATAAAGAGTTCTCCTGTGTATAAATCTGTCCATGTAGCACCAAAAGGAAGGTATACTTTCCTCTGCATTACATCTTTATATGCAACAGGTGCAACCAGTAAATCACTTCCATACATGTATTGTTCTTTCACTTCCCAGCATTTTTTATCCTCTGGAAATTCATAAAACATAGTCCGCATAACAGGACTTCCTTTTCTATGAGCCTCTTCCATTAAGGTTCTGGTATAATCACGCATACATTCCCTGAATGCAATATAACTGCACATAATTTCATATACTTCTTTCCCAAAACTCCATACTTCGTTATCTCCACCTGTATGGCAGTTTGGCTGGCCATCACTTCCGGGAAGCATAGTTGCAGGCATCCGATCTCCATGTAACCGCATAACCGGGCAAAATGTTCCATACTCGAACCATCTCACTAACAACTGGCGAAAACTCTCATCTTCTGGATTTCCGCCGGCAAATCCGCCAATGTCTGTAGTCCACCAGGGAATACCTGCCAATCCCATATGGAGCCCTGCACAGATTTGTTTGCGGAAATCCTCATACGTAGAGTGTATGTCCCCAGACCATACCAATGCTCCATACCGCTGGCTTCCAGCCCACGCACACCTTACTAAATTCACTACCTTTTCCTGCCCCTCTTCTGTCATTCCTTCATAAAAGGTTCTGGAATACATTTGAGGATAAATATTTCCTATTTGCAGATTAGGTCCCAGATAATAGCGGTAATTGTCAAAATCATACACACCAAATTCCGGTTCTGCTTCATCAAGCCAGAAAATTTTTATTCCATGGTCATAGTAGTTTTTCTTACATTTTTCCCATACAAATTTTCTTGCCTCTGGATTCGTTGCATCGAAAAATAAACTGTCTCCCCCAAATGTCATAGAAATATTTACTCCCATTTCCGGTTTTACCAGTAAATTTCTCTCTTTCATCTCCTCAAAATTTTCACTTCTCAAATCAATCTGAGGCCACACAGAAACCATAAGTTTTATTCCCATATCTTCAAGTTCCTGATTCATTGCTTTGGGGTTAGGGAAAAATTTCTCATCAAATCGGAAATCTCCCATTCTTGGCCAGTGGAAAAAGTCGATGACAATCACATCTAATGGGATATTCCTTTTCTTATACTCTCTTGCCGCATTCAGAACTTGTTCCTGATTCCAATATCTTAGTTTACACTGCCAAAATCCCAAACCATATTCTGGCATCATAGGAACTTTTCCTGTAACTTCTGCATACGCTTCCTCAATTTCAGCCGGGGTATCTCCTGCTGTAATCCAATAGTCTAACTGTTTTGTACTGTAAGCCTCCCATTGAGTGACATTTTTTCCAAACGTCACTCTTCCGACTGCCGGATTATGCCATAAAAATCCATAGCCTTTGCTGGAAAGGACAAATGGAATACTTGCCTGAGAATTTCTGTGAGCCAGTTCCATGGTACAATGCTTTAAATCCATGATTTCCTGCTGGTACTGGCCCATTCCAAACAATTTTTCATCCGCACAACTTTCAAAACTGGCTGTCAGCCTGTAATCTCCTCCAATAATAGGCTTAAATTTTCTGGCATATAAGTTTAAAGCTCCATGCCATCCCTGTTCTTCTAAAAGCAGTTCATTCTTTTGATTATAAAAAGCCAAGGTTCCCGTTTTCGACCAGGCATCTTCTGTTAAAACAGCCTTAATTTTGCCATTTGTAATACTTCCCTGCTGTGCACTGACTTTAAAAACAGGATCCTTTGTCTCTTTTGCTGGTAACAATGCGTAATCTGTGTCCTGTATCTCTCCCATCATGGTACTACGTACACGGAAACTATTATCTCCCCACGGTTCCACAACCAGCTTTTCCCCATTAAATGTCCATATTAATCGTTTTCCACTTTTACTGATTTTTCCCATTTTACTTCTCCAATTTCTATATTTATCAGCCTTTTACAGCACCAATCATAACACCTTTTTCAAAATATTTTTGAATAAATGGATAGACACATAGAATCGGTACGGTAGATACAATAATTGCAGCATATTTCACCTGATCTGCAAACATCTGTCCATAACCTCCGGCTCCTGCGCCTGTACCATTTGCAAAAGCTTCATTCAAAAGAAGAATGCTTCTTAATACAATCTGTAAAGGATCGTTAGCATTATTACTGTTAAACATCAAAGCATTAAAGAAATCATTCCAGTGGTATACCGCATAGTATAAAATCAAAACTGCAATTACTGCTTTCGACAAGGGTAACACCACAGAAAAGAAATATTTAAAATGGGAACATCCGTCAATCACTGCAGCTTCGTATAAATCATTTGGTATTGAACTCTCAATAAAGGTTCTTGCTATAATCAGATTATAAGTATTTACTAATACCATAACCACTAAGATGGTTTTTGTACTGATCAATCCAAGAGAACTAACCGTCATGTAAAGCGGAACCAGTCCACCATTAAAGAACATCGTAAACACAAAATAAAACATAATTTTCCCACGGCCTTTAAAATCCGGTCTGGACAAAGCATACGCTGCCGGCATAGTCACTGCCATATTTAAGGTTGTTCCCACAACCACATAAAAAATAGTATTTAAATATCCTTTCCAGATACGGGCATCCTGAATAATCTGCTGAAATCCATAAAAATTAATATCCTTAGGCCAGAAAATTACTTTTCCCTGATTTACTAAATTGGAATTGCTGATTGAAGCAATAATGACAAACCAAAGTGGATACACAATAATAATAAAAGTAATAATACTAAGAATCAGCACTACTGCTCCAAAAACTCTGTCAGCTACTGATTTTTCTTTTATCTGATTCATTCTTTTTGCCATGTCACGCCTCCTACATCAAACCGGTTCCTGTCACTTTTTTTGACAACTGGTTTGTCACTACTAAGAAAACAAAGTTAATCAATGTATTAAACAACCCTACTGCTGCACCGAAACTGAATTGAGTAGACTTAATACCAACAGTATACACATATGTAGAAATAACCTGGGAAGCCCCAAGATTAAGACTGTTCTGCATCAGAAACACTTTGTCAAAACCTACATTCAAAATATTACCCATATTGAGAATTAAAATAATCATAATCGTAGGAAGTATTGCCGGAAGGTCTACATGAATCATTGTCTGCCAGCGGTTTGCACCATCCATTTTACATGCGTCATATAACTGAGTATCTACGGAAGACAATGCTGCAATAAAAATAATACTGTTCCATCCCATAGTCTGCCATACACCAGATAAAACATATACTGGCATAAACGCTTTTTCAGACCCCATTAAATTCACATTTTCCCCAACCAGATGGAGACTTTTTAAGAATCCATCAATCACACCAGTTCCATCTGCCAGCATGATTCTCAGGATAGACACCATAACAACCACAGAAATAAAATATGGAATATAAACCGTTGTCTGTACGGTTCTTTTCCATTTTTTATTTTTCAATTGGTTAATTACCATTGCTAAAATGATGGGTATCGGAAATCCTACTACAATACTTGCAAATGCAATGACAAAGGTATTTTTTAAAGTCACCCAAAACATAGGGCTGTCAAAATATTGCTTAAAATATTTGAGCCCTGCCCACGCTCCTCCTGTAATACCTTTTGTGAAATCATAATCACGAAAGGCAAGCTGGATTCCATACATAGGAACATAACAGAAAATCAAAATATAGAGCATAGCTGGAAGAAGCATAATCCAAAGCTGCCAGTTTTTCCTGAAATATCTTTTTACTTTCACTTGTCTGGTTTCTCCTTTCTTCAAATGTAAAGGCTGTTGCAGCATTTTTGTAAATTGCAACAGCCCTTTCTCTTATTCTCCTAAGTATTTATCAAATGCGCCCTGACGGATTTCTAATACCTGCTCAAGTCCTGCATCTTTTACACTCTGTACATAAGAATCCCATTCAGCATCTATATCAGCTTCTCCAGTAATCCATAAGGACCACTTATTATCAATAATATTGTTGATGTTTGCCTGATTCATTGCCATAGTGTTCTGTTCTTCATCTGTATATTTCATGAAGAGCTGAGGATAATATATATTTTCATTGTTCTTGGCAAGTGCTTCCTCATAGACTGTTCTTTCGTTTAATGCATTTTCCATATCATAAGACATTTCAATATTTACATTTTCACGGATATATAAAGGACCATTGTCAGCAAATGTACTTGTCCATTTCCAGGTTCCCGGATCCATATTTTCATCCTGTGGAGGAAGAACTTTATAATTGTTCTCATCTACTTTTTCTACACATCCATCAGAAATACCACCAAACAGTACTTCTACAGATCTTGTTTTGTCATAAAATCCATCAATAAATTTCATCGCTGCTGCTTTGTCTGAGCATTTCGAACTCATACAAATTCTGTTTGCCTGCATGTTTAACTGGTCTTTATCATAATTCCAATAAGTTTCATAAGTGCCTGCTTCCACCCCGTCATCATAAACCAACGGTGCCAGTGCAATATACTGGTCAGATAATGACCCAAATTTATCTGTTTCTTCCCATCCAAAGCATGCACCAACAAGAGCTTCTCCTTTTTCATTTCCTCTGGATAAGGACTGGTATGCAGAATAATCATTTGTAATGGCGTTCTTATTGATTAATCCTTCAGAGTACCAACGGTTCATGGTTTTTATAAAAGCTTTATATCTCTCATCAATTGCATAGCACTTAACTGTCTTGTCTTCCACAAAATAACCATCGGTTGCAATATCTGTTAATTGAATTCCCATGGAAGGAAGCAGTTTCAATAAGGAATATGCAGAGTTAAACCAGGCATTGTTTCCTCCATAAGCATTATAATCTAGCGGAACTTCGTCACTTGGATCTCCATTTCCATTTGCATCTTCTTTTTCAAATGCTTTTAATACTTCCTCAAATTCGGAAAAAGTAGTTGGTACCTGCAGGCCTAAATTGTCAAGCCAGGTTTTATTTATAAATAACACCGTATTCGTTTCCGGCCATACAGTCTGCATCTTTGGAATGCCATAAATTTTTCCATTTCCTGCGGTTGCCAGAACTTTTGTATCTGGAACCTCTGTAAACATTTCCTGAATATTGGGTGCATTTTCTTCAATCAATGGAGTTAAATCTTCAAACAGCCCTGTATACTTCGTATAATCAGAATCTGTTGTTGCATTAATTAAAATATCTGGAATATCAGCAGATGCAAATCTGGTAGACTTTACGGTTTCCCAATCCTGACGGATTTGTTCCCATTCAATTTCTACACCGGCTTCTTCCTCTAATTCCTGCAGCCATTCCATTTCTTCTACATCCTGAGTAGCAGAGTGAGAAACAAATAACGCCTTGAGCTTCGTTTTCCCATCTGCTGTTTTTTCCGGTTCACTGTTTCCCCCTTTTCCGCATCCAGCCAGTGTGCTCATCATCATGATACCAACCAGTGCCATAGATACTACTTTTTTCTTCATATCAGTTTCCTCACTTTCCTTTTATTTTTTATGTCTTTTTACATAAAGTTCATCAAAAATCCGGCACAATCCTTTTTTGCTCTGAAATTTTATTACCGTTTTTCCATCTTCTCCAAAGCATCTTGAAGGAAGAACTATTTCCTGCAAAAAATATTCTTCCTGACCGCCATTTACCTGAACCTCCTGCTCAAAACCACCTGTAGCAAAGATTGTAAACACACTGCCTTTATCTTTTCCTGAAAGTGTCATACAGACAGTTGCTCCCTCTATTTCCCCTTGAAGTTCATAGGAAAACCAGCCTTCTTCTTTGCAATAACGAGATGGATGTCCATCCACCATTTCAGCATCTGTAAATTCTCCACAGATACGATGAGCCAGTTCATACTGATCGTTCCCAACAGGGAGAACATCCAATTGTTCCTTTTTCAGTCTGTATCTTCTCTCTTCTCTTTCTTTAAGAATTTCTAACTCCTTGGAATCCTCCGGATAGATAAACCAATATATTCCGTAACGTTCCCGGTATCTTAAATAATGCGGTGTAAATGTGAGAGTTCTTCCCTGATTCTCAATTGTAAATTCTATTTTCCCAGGTGTTTTGTTCAAAAACCTTTCTGGATATTGTCTAAACTCCTGGCAATCTTTTTCATCAAAAACAAGGTAATCTGGAATAATCATCTCTTTTTGAGGAACCAGGACATTTACCCCCGTATAAATTTGATCCATTTGTTCCATTCCCAAATCGGCACTTAAAACATATGGTCCATATTGAAATGCAAGAACATGAGAATTGTCCGGGAGGCTCTTAGCTGTAAGTTCCATAGAATACGCAATTTCTATAGAATTTCCTTTTTCCAGCCCTACATCCAGTGAAATCCAATTACTTTCTACTGTTGTTGAAATCCCATGCTCCTGAATCACCGGTGTCTTTATATTCCATTTTGGGATTAGAAGACAGATTTTATTTCCTTCTGCATCTGCTTCCTGTTCTGCTACCAGAATTTTCACCCGATATAGGTTTTCTTTCTGTTCGCAAACAACTTCCAGCTTTAACCCTTTTTCTTTCCAAATAATTTCACTATCCTCATACCGGATTATATACATAGTATTTTCATCTCTATATACTGCCCCTTCATGAAGCTTTGTGAAATTCTCCATACCACTTCCAGTACAACACCAGAAGCTATCATAGGGTGTGCTGTAAACTTTAAAGTACCCTGACGCCATAGGCTGGAAATAGGTAGTCATTCCAGTTTCTGGATTCTGAGAAGACAAAATCGCATTCAAGTATGTACTCTCATAAAAGTCCGCATATTTTCTTTCTTTCGTCAATTCAAACAATTCTTTAGAAAGTTTCAGCATATTATAAGTATTACAGGTTTCGCAATTACATGCTGTCCGCTCTGAGTCTAAGATATCCGGCTTTCCAAAATGCTCCCATTCACTATTTCCGCCTGTGATATAGGAATGATGCTCAGTCACCATATTCCAAAAATTTTTTGCAACTTCCAGATAAAAAAATTCTCCCAGTAAAAGATATCTTTTTAAAGCACCTAATACTTTTGGAATTGTGGTATTTGCATGAAGTCCATTGAGAATATCTTCTCCTTCATATAGTTTCTGAAATAATGTCATTTCATCAAACTGATGTGCTGCTTTTATAAATCTATCATCCTCAGTAATAGCATATAAATCATATAAGCAATCATTCATGCCGCCATATTCTACTGCCAGCACCTGTTTCTTTGTTTCTTCTGTCCAGGAAATGCAACGTCTGTAAATCCATCCGCCTAAATCTGAAGCTACTTTTTTGGCTGTTTCATCTCCCGTATATCTATATACAGAAATCAATCCACTCAATATTTTATGCATGGTGTACCATGGAACCCAGGCAGGCCTCTTATTCTCCACTCTGTCAAAAATTTCTTCCTGACTGGCAAATAGAAATCCGTCTTCTCTCTGACATTTTTCTAAAGCTGTTATTATATATGTAAGACGCTCCAGCAGTTCCTGATTTCCTGTATATCCATATGCCTGAGCGACTGCTGTCATATAATGTCCCAGTGTATGTCCCTGGATTTCTGTTTCTTCCCATCCATGGTATCGCTCTTTTTCTGGAACAAGACCCGATGTCTCAAGAAATCCTACCATAAGTTTATCTGGGTCCAAAGAATATAAATATGAAAGCTCTAAATCAAATGCATGACTTTTATATTGATCCTTTATTTTTACTGTTCCGTAAGGAAAATCTCTCACCTGTTTTTGTATTTTACAATTCACCCACACCGCCTCCTCTCTTAAGTGCAGGCTCATTATATCTTGTGATCTTGCTTCGGTAAATATCACAATCTCTCAATCAGTGTCATTTTGTCATATCTTACTTTTTGATACCATATATGTATATCCTTTTGATACCTTTTCTTACTTTTTCACATATCACCGCTTTATTTGCATAATCAGCCTGTTTTTTTATGATAATTAAAAGATCTTCTATATTTTTCTATATTTAGTGTTATTTTGTCATTTGTGTATTTTTCATATTTTTTCCTTTTTTTCAGATTTAGTGTCACTATGACACTTGTTATTTTTCATGGCTAATATTATAATACTTTTATTATGGAAACAAAGGAGCGCTAACTATGTATGTTTTTGAATTGCCTTCAGATACTATATACGAATACATGCTAACAGGTAAATTTCAGGCTCCCTCTCAAGACTGGATTCATCAAGAGAGCCCTCTAAGTGATTACGAACTGATTGTTATGACAGAAGGTACCCTCTATATAGCTTATGAAAAAGAATCTTTTGTTGTGGAAACCGGTGATTTTCTCTTGCTTCCACCCGGTGGTGTTCGAAAGGGAACAAAATCATCTGATTGTGCTTTTTACTGGCTTCATTTTATCACCGGTCAAACTACTTCTGCGAAAGAAATTCCTGATGCGCTGTTACCGGCTTATATAGCTGCATCCAGTCAGAAAATTCCTATTCCAAGACATGGAACTATACCCAATCAGGAAAAACTTGTGATTTTGATGAAACAGCTTCAAGACGAGGTAAAGAATAATTATCCTGCGTGTGGTTTGAATACTATGACAACTACTATCCTTATGGAACTGTACGGACAATACTATATACGTACCCAAAGAGCCAGCAGTATTAAAGATGTGCAAAAACAACTTTATTACGATATTGTGGATTATGTAAAACTGAATATATCAAAGAATTTGAAGGTTGCAGAAATTGCCACACACTTTGGGTATAATCAAAAATATCTTTCCCATTTGTTTGCGACCATTACTGGGACGCCTTTGAAACAGTTTATTTTATCCACAAAAATTGACGCTGCAAATTTTATGCTTACAGATACCAATAAATCCATTTCTAAAATTTCCCAGGAATTAGGTTTTTTAGACAATCACAATTTTACCAGAACTTATAAATCAGTAACTGGTCTGTCACCTTCTGAATACAGGAATAGCTTTGCTAAGAGAATGTTGTTTGATAAGTAATTTCTCCATATCAACCTATTTTTTGCTTATATTTTTCATGGAAAATATAAGCAAAAAATCACAAAAAAGGGGATGTGAAAAAACTCGATTGAGTTTTTTCGCATCCCTCTTTTTGCTTTTGTTGTGTATAAATTGCTAGAATCCTACGCTGAAAAGGTGCACTTCCCCTACCCCATAGAGATTCTCTTTTTGAATCTATGCGGCAGTTCTATTTCTCATCTTTTTGTTCTGATATTTATATAGATTATGTCCTATTGCCACAAGTAAAACTTCTAGTTTAACCGAATTAATACCTCTTCGGACAATTCTCTTGTACCAACGGTCGTTTTTCATGATTCCGAAAGTGCCTTCTGCTTGTATCGAACGGTTCATTCGTAACAGCGCACCATGAATACTTTCTAAGTTTTCGATTACTTCCTGATGCATTGCAGTGAGTTCCTGATTGATCCGAATAGTTCGATTTTTATCTGTTTTCTTACATTTCTCTGCATATGGACATCCACTGCAATCTTCACATTCATACAGTTCTTCCTTGCGTCCGTATTGATTTCCCCTCACACTTCTTCTGTATAAAAGATGAAATGCTTTATCGTTAGGACATCTCATGACACCTTGTTCATCAATTCTAAAATTAACTGCACGAAATGGATCTTCATGATACTTTCGATCCTTGGTTTCCTTTTTAAACATTGGAAACTTCATATACTTTTCAATTCCGTTTTGTTCGCAAAAAATATAGTTGTTATATGATCCATATCCAGCATCTGCCACGGGATACTTGGGATAGAAGCCATAAGTTTGTTTGAAGTGCTCCATCAAAGGAATAAAACAGTCCATATCTGAACGATAATGGTTCACATCAACAACTGCGATATATTCATCTGCTACACCAATCTGTACATTGTATGCCGGCAGAAGCTGATCATTGCCCATGTAATCCGTTTTGATGCGCATAAAGGTAGCTGATTTATCTGTTTTAGAATAGCTGTTACGATCAGGACCACAAATGTCAATTCTTTCTATGTATTCCTGAAGTTTCTGACAGAAACCAGTCAAATGTTCATAATGACGCTGCTCTTTGGATTTTCTCTTCCCGCTTCCGTAAACAAATGTACTTATATCTAGATCCCATAAAAGCACTAGCTGATCAATGATTTCATTCAGATAATCTGGTACATACTCAGAATTAGTTGAAATCTGTACTCCACTCCATGCGATTTCTGTGTTGATTTCCTCAATTTCCGTAGTGATTTTTTCATAAAGCTTGTAACGGAACTTTTCGGTAGCTTTCTTCCAAACCCAGGTATATTTGTTGGCGTTTGCTTCAAACTTGGAACCATCGATATAGATGTGTTGCAAATCCACATGCTCCTCGTTGAAGATAGCTTGATTGATGTCGTTAAAAATGTTTTCAATCTTATCCTGAAGTACTTCGTTGATGAAATATCCAAAGGTTCGGTATGATGGAGTCTGGTGATCCATGAGATACATGAATCTGATATTGATTTTGCAGTTGTCTTCCAGTTCTCTCAGGGAGCAGTAGCCGCTGGTCATAAATCCAAAAAGTACTGTTTTTAACATGTTGACCGGATTATATCTGAGTCGTCCAGTTGTATACTCCGGAATATCTGTCAGATACTTATTTAAATCGATTCCTCCCATCAATCTGTCAAATGTTAAAACAGGATCCAGCAGATCCAAACAATCTGAAAGAAACAGTGGTAAATATCCTTGTTTTGGATTATTATAATTTATAGTTGAAATTTTCATCGCAAGTTAATTTTAATCATAACCACCCGTCCAACGGGTGGTTTGCTCTAGGGCTATAAGCCCTTGTTACTAGGCCAGCGTCTCAAGGCGCTGACTTTCTCTTTCAGCTATGGGAATTCTGTTTTCACAGCCTTCCCACAGCTCCGTTCAAGCCATATTGCTCTTGACTCGTCGCTACCCCTTAAGGGGTATTGTTACTACTTGACATTAACCCTTAAAAGGGTCTTCATATTCTTTTACACTTAATTTATCCATTGCAATATCATGCTTTTCCTGTTCCTGGATATATTTTTTTATTGTTGCCTCATTTAATCCGACTGTACTAACATAATATCCTTCTGCCCAGAAATGCCGATTTCCAAATTTATACTTTAAATTTGCGTGTTTATCGAATATCATAAGTGCACTTTTACCCTTTAGATATCCCATAAATGAAGATACACTTATCTTCGGTGGAATACTGACTAACATATGGATATGGTCTGGCATCAGATGTCCTTCAATTATTTCAACACCTTTATAACTACACAATTGTTTTATAATATCTCTGATGTCTGCCTTGTATTGATTATAAAGTACTTTTCGTCTATACTTTGGTGTGAAGACGATATGATATTTGCACATCCATTTTGTGTGTGCAAGTGAATATTCTTTCTTCGCCATAAATTACCTTTCCTTTCTACAATATAGCCTGAACAACTTTATTGTACACGGAAAGGTAATTTTTTTGTATAACAATCGACGCGCACCCGCATAGCGGGTGGTTCATTGTTTCGCCCATCTCCATTTTTCGGAACAACGAAAAACTCCAATGGGCTCAACAGACTAAAGTCCATAACATAAAAGAGGACCTTTCGTTCATTTTGAACGAAAAGTCCTCTTTTTCCGTAGAGTCTGTTATTTCACAGCCCCTTTTAAAGCAGGGGATGAGGGACTCGAACCCCCATCGACGGTTTTGGAGACCGGTGCTCTACCATTGAACTAATCCCCTTTATTTATATACCTTCAAAACCGCATACACAAAACTTCAAACCTACCAACTTCGCCACTGGAACTTCCGTTCCTTTGGTCAAGCCCTCGACCGATTAGTAGCAGTCAGCTCCATACATTGCTGCACTTCCACCTCTGCCCTATCTACCTCGTCGTCTTCAAGGGGTCTTACTTCTTTCGAATGGGATATCTCATCTTGAGGGGGGCTTCACGCTTAGATGCCTTCAGCGTTTATCCCTTCCGGGCTTGGCTACTCGGCCATGCTCTTGGCAGAACAGCCGATACACCAGCGGCCCG
>CABJAN010000021.1 GCA_902363515.1 Bacillota bacterium
AATTTTGCAAGTATTTTGAGAAATAAAAAAAGCCTTATTTTAAGGCATTTGTAAGTGGTAATATGTCATTTGTACTTCGAAAGAATATGGTGCTAACTTCTAAAGACGGGATTTCATGACTTAAATTTCCGGATTCCACTCCGGTTTGTCCGGAAAAAGAAAAAATCAGATACATCATAGCAAGGGCAGGAAGAAAGGAAAAGGGTTTTAATAAATAGATGATGAATTTTTTCATAAGCAGTCCTTTCAAAGTTTGAAAAAATATTTGTGCAAAATACAGAATTTCCTTTTGCAGATTTCCTAACAAAGGGTATCATTTTTTGTGGAAAATGTAAAGTTTTAGATTTTTTTGAAAAAGCCTTTGACAAGAAAAGAAAAGGGGACTATACTGGGGAGCATAAAATAAAAGAGAAACGGCAATGAAAAGAAGAGTACATTTTCGGAGGCGGCAAAGAGAGCTTCAGATGGTGAGAAGAAGTGCGTAGAAGAAAATGGAAGATGGTCTTGGAGCCTCGCACCGACTGCAGAATCTGCACAGGCTGCGATGGGAGCGCCCATTACAGCGCCAGGATATAAGAAATGCATGGCATTTCCGTATCTGTCAGAGGTTTCTGGTTTACAGAAATGAAATAAGGTGGTACCACGAAGTAGATATACTCTCGTCCTTAGTGCTTTGAGCATGAGGATGGGAGTTTTTTTCATTGTCAAAAAGGAGGGGCACATGAGTAATCAAACTCAAACAAAAGAAAACGCGGCAAAATGGTCCGGCAGCCTGGGATTTATTATGGCGGCTGCAGGTTCTGCTGTAGGAATGGGAAATCTGTGGAGATTTCCTATGCTGGTAGGTGAAAACGGAGGCGGAGCCTTTGTTCTGGTCTATCTCATCTGTATTTTTCTGGTGGGAATTCCCATGATTATTGCAGAGGTCACCATTGGAAGAGCCGGGGGCAAGGATGCTTTTGGCAGTTATAAGGCACTGAACAAGAAATGGGGCGCAGTAGGAATCCTGGCGGTTATTACCAGCTTTATAGGGCTGTCCTACTATGCGGTCCTGGGTGGATGGGTAATCCGCTACATATTTGCTTCTGTTACAGGGGCATCTGATAAAGGAACAGAGTTTTTCCAGAGCTTTACTGCAAATGCAGGAAGCCAGATTGTGTTTTATCTGATTTTTATGGTCATTACACTGCTGATTGTATTAAGAGGTGTTCAGAAGGGAATCGAAAATTCCTGTAAGATTATGATGCCTTTACTGGTAGTGTGTATGCTGGTGATTGTAGTACGTTCCTGTACATTGCCAGGGGCGGGCGCAGGAATTGAATTTTTCCTGAAACCGGATTTTTCCAAATTAACGCCAGACGCCTTTTTACAGGCATTGGGACAGGTATTCTTCTCTCTTTCCCTGGGAACAGGAGCAACCATCACTTATGGCGCCTATCTGGGAAAAGACCAGAAGATTGTAAAGAGCGCAGGAAGTATTGCATTTTTTGATACGCTGGTGGCTATGATTGCAGGATTTGCTATTCTGCCGGCAGTATTTGCCTTTGGATTTGACCCGGAAAGCGGTCCAAGTCTGATGTTTCAGACTTTGCCAACTGTTTTTGGAGAAATGCCTGGAGGAAAGATTTTTGGCCTGATTTTCTTTGTCTTGGTTCTTTTCGCGGCAGTTTCCACCAGTATTGCATACCTGGAGGTTGTGGTATCTTTTGCAGTAAATACCTTTAAAGTGTCCAGAGCAAAAGCAGCGGTGATTTTCAGTATTTTGATTACCTGTGTGGGAATCCCATGCGCGCTTAGCTTTGGGGTATGGAGTGACATCAAAATTGCGGGAAAAGGATTCTTTGACCTGGCAGATTATCTGGTTTCCAATGTTTCCCTGCCAATTGGAGGTATTCTGGCATGTATTTTCATTGGATGGGTATGGAAAACAGATAACGCAGTAAAAGAAATCACAAATGACGGAAAAGTAAAGTTTAAACTTGCTCCGGTGTGGTCAGCTTTGATTAAATTCGTACTTCCGGTACTGATTGCGGCGGTATTTGTAACATCCTTATAAAATTGAAAGCTGTCTCATGAGACAGCTTTTATTTTGGGGTAGTAAAAATGGGGGGAATGGGGTATAATCGAAGGAAGTGAAAAGCAACAGAGAAAGGAAAAAAGTATGAGTTTAGCAGATGATTTGTTTATTCATATGTGCCATGATATTTTGGAAAATGGAACAGATACACAAGGTGAAAAGGTGCGTCCTAAATGGGAAGATACAGGAGAATTTGCTTATACAATTAAGCGATTTGGGATTGTGAATCGCTATGATCTGAGAAAAGAATTTCCAGCGCTGACTCTTAGGAAAACAGCACTCAAAAGCTGTATGGATGAAATTCTTTGGATTTATCAGAAAAAATCCAATAATATTAAAGACTTAAAGCCACATATTTGGGATGCCTGGGCAGATGAAAGTGGTTCCATTGGAACTTGTTATGGGGATGTTGTAGGACGGAAATTCCTGTACAAAGGTGAGCAAGTAGACCAGATGGATTATGTATTAAAGCAGCTGAAAGAAAATCCCTATAGCAGAAGGATTATGACGAATCTTTATCAGTTTGAATATCTTCACAGTGGATCCTTGGATCCTTGCTGTTATAGTATGACATATAATGTGACGAAAGAAAAAAATAGTGAGAAACTGGTTTTAAATGGTGTATTAAATCAGCGTTCCCAGGATGTATTGGCGGCTAATAACTGGAATGTTTGTCAGTATGCCCTTCTTTTAATGATGGTAGCCCAGGTAAATGATATGGTTCCTGGTGAATTGGTGCATGTGATTGCAGATGCCCATATTTATGACCGTCATGTAGATGCAGTGCGGGAATTGATTACAAGAGAGACTTATCCAGCACCCAAAGTTTCCTTGAATCCAGAAATAAAGGATTTTTATGATTTTACCACAGCGGATTTGATTGTGGAAAACTATGAAGCAGGACCACAGATTACGAATATACCTATTGCAGTGTAAGAAGGAGGAAAAAGATGAATTTAATTGTAGCAGCAGATGCTAATTGGGGAATCGGGAGAGAGAATAAACTATTGGTTAGTATTCCGGCAGATATGAAGTTTTTTAGAACTACAACCACAGGAAAAGTAGTCATTATGGGAAGGAAGACCTTAGAAAGTTTTCCAGGAGGTCTTCCGCTAAAAAACAGAGTGAATATCGTTATTAGCAGAGATAAAAATTATCAGGTGAAAGATGCTGTTGTGGTGCACAGTATAGAAGAAGCACTGGAAGAAGTAAAAAAATATAAAAAACAAGATGTATATGTCATTGGGGGAGACAGTATTTATAAGCAAATGCTTCCTTATTGTAACAAAGCTCATGTGACAAAAATTGATTTTGCCTATGAAGCAGATACCTTTTTCCCTAATTTAGATGAAGATGAACAGTGGGAAATAACAGAAAGAAGTGAAGAACAGACCTATTTTGATCTTGAGTATGAATTTAGAACTTACGAGAGAAGAAAATAAAAAATGGATAAATCTCGTAGACAGATGTTATTATAAATGTTATAATGACACGGAATAAAATTGAATAGGAAAAACGGAAATGGTATCTATGAAGAGAATCATAGATTTAAAAGGGAATGTAGTGAAAGTCTGCAGCAGCCTAACTTTACTGTAACCGTCGTACCTCTATTTACAATGTAAATACATATCCACTGGGAAATCCCGGGAAGGAAAATAGAGATATTCTAGTTTTTAGAAGCTTCGGAAGCCAGGAGACCTGCCTTGTCTGTCGGCATAATTTTCGGTAGGGGAAATTAGGTGCTATGTTTCTTTGGGTTCCTTATAATCTTGCGCGAAAATGTGCAAGATTTTTTTGTTCAATAATCAATTTTAAACACAAAAAAGGAGAACAGAACAATGAAAAAAAGGGACCTAAAAAAACGAGTGTTAGCAGTGACATTGACATTTGGCTGTGTAGCGAGCATGTTACTTGGAGGTTGTGGACAGTCAGAGCGTAATGCAGGCATAAAAGAAGAGGTAAAAGAAGAGAAGCAGGAAGAAAAAGATTTACCATCAGATGAAAATAAAAACGAAACGGAAATGATGGTATTTGGTGCTGCTAGAAATCAGGCATTAGATGATTATGGGATAGTAAATGGCTGTTTCAAACAGCTTGGTGTATGGGAGTCTTTGATTACCACAGACGATGACGGCTCACCGGCGCCGGAACTTGCAGAATCTTGGGAATCCAATGAAAATTGCACTGAATGGATTTTTCATTTAATGGATGGTGTGACATTCTCTGATGGAGAAAAATTTAATGCAGATGCAGTGGTGGATAATTATAACCGTTACACGCATGGCACAGAAGGATTGGATATGAGTAATTATTATCCAGGTCTGGAAAAAGTGGAAAAAGTAGATGATAAAACAGTAAAGATGACATTTGCAGAACCGATTCCAACACTCTTATACAATATGACAAATTATAACAGTGTTATTTTGAGCCCGGCATGTTTTGAAGAAGAGACAGGGCTTTTAAAGAAGTATCCGATTGGAACGGGACGATACATATTAAAAGAAGTAGTGATGGATCAGTATGTAATTATTGAGAGAAATGATAATTATTATGGAGATCCGGCAAAAGTCAAAAATATCCAAGTGAAGGTAATACCAGATGCAAATACTCGTTACTCAGCATTACAGGCAGGAGAAATTTTAGGTGTATTTGATTTGGGTGCAATTCAGCCTCTTCAGGCAAAAGAATTATGCAAAGATGAACGATTTGAGGCCTTTCCTGTACGAGGAACGTTGGTGCATTATTTGTACTTAAATGGAACAGAATTTCCATTTAATGATTACCGTATGAGGAAAGCAATTGACCTTATGATTGACAGACAGGTTTTAGTGGATGAGTTTTATGATGGATACGGAATTCCCACTACAAATATTTTAAGCAATTCCTCACCGTTTTATAAAGAGACTCCAATTGAACACAATGTAGAAGAAGCCAAAAAACTGGCAAAAGAAGTATTGGGAGATCAAAGATTTACTGCAAAAACATTGATTCGTACTAAAGACATCAGTCGTTATCCTTATAAAGAAGAAGCAGAGTATATGCAGTCTGTGTTTGCAGAATTGGGCATTGATATGGAGATTGAAATTTATGATGAAGCTACTGTTACCGATATGCGCAAACAGGGAGATTATAGTATTAGTTTAGCAATGAGAAGTATGCCAAGTAGCGAGCCATTTTCTATGTTGGAATCTTATATGGCTAGTGATGGTGGAAATAATATTGGACAGCACTTGGGATATCACAATGAGCACGTAGATGAATTGATCCAGCAGGCAAAACAGGAAATGGATATGGATAAGAGAAAAGTAATTTATGACGAATTGCAAGATATTTGCACAGCAGAATTGCCGTTAGTATCTTTGTTCCATGAACAGGCGGTTTACGCATATAACAAATCTCAAATTAAAGGATTCAATAATAATCCGTATCAGTCTGGCAAATTATTTAAAGACGTAGAATGGGTTAAATAGAGGAAGGCTGGGTATATGGAGATTATCAAATACCTTGGAAAAAGGATAGTATCTCTGGTGATTGTTTTGTTTGGAATTTCTTTGGTTGCTTTTTTTCTAGGCACAGCATCACCGGGAGACCCGGCCGAAGAAGTATTGAGACGCAATGGAGTCGAACTTCCTACGGAGCAGCAGTTAGAAGATATGAGAGAAGAATTAGGGTTTAACAGACCATGGATTGAACGATATTTGGATTGGTTGGAAAATGCTCTTCATGGAAATCTTGGAACTTCTTTTTTTGATAGAAGGGATGTGGGTGATGAGATTGCTCGGAGACTTCCAATGACATTGCGCTTATCTTTTCTTGCAATGGCAATGACTATATGTATGGGAATAGGAACTGGAATATTCATGGCGTTGAATCGTAACAAAATCACAGATAAAGTTCTAAGAGGTGTATCGATACTGTTGCTGTCTGTACCTGGATTTTGGCTGGCTTTGTTTTTGATTTTAATTTTTTCTGAAAAACTCCGCCTCCTTCCAACCAGTGGATATAGTGGCTGGCAAAGTTTGCTTATGCCAGCCTTTGTTTTATCCAGTTCAACCATTGGTGTTACTGCAAGATTGACAAGAGGTTCTTTGTTAAAAGAACTTGGAGAGCAGTATATTCTGGTAGCTAATTCAAAAGGAATGACTGACCGTAAAGTTATTATAAAGCATGCATTACAAAATTCTTTGATTCCTATTATTACTGTCTTGGGAAATTACTTTGGAGGTATTTTAGGCGGGTCGGCAATTATAGAATCTGTATTTGCACTTCCTGGACTTGGAAGTTATGTTCTTTCGGCAATTGAAGGGAGAGATTATTTTGTGGTACAGGGCTATGTTCTATTTAGTGGCTGTATTTATGTGCTTGTTACACTACTGATTGATTTACTTTACCTATTTATAAATCCCAAAATTAGACAGGGGGCAGGATTATGAAAAAGTGGAAAATAAGTGAACTGCTTCCGTTTATTATGTTAGGAATTATTATAATAGTTAGCGTATTTGCACCTGTTCTTGCACCGTATGATCCAAATGCGACAGATATGAGCGCTCGTTTTGTGGGAATGTCATCGAAACATCTTTTGGGTACAGATAGCCTTGGACGAGATCTTTTCAGTAGAATTCTTTATGGAGGGAGACAGTCCATATTACTGGCAGTAGCAGCAACTGCACTTTCTATGTGCTTAGGAATGATTTTGGGAATGATTTCAGGTTATTTTGGCGGTGTGCCAGATTTGGTGATTACAACGATTTCTAACATTTTTCAAGGACTTCCAGGAATGACTATGATGATTGCGATTGCAGGAATTTTAGGCCCTGGGGTTGAGAATATGCTGCTTTCGCTTGTGGTGACTTCATGGGTTAGCTTTTCCAGATTAGTTCGTGGAGAAGTGATGCGTGTAAAGGAAGCAGATTATATTGAAGGAATACAAAGTATGGGAGCGGGAAAAATAAGAATTTTATTCCTTCATGTTTTGCCTAATATTATTGGGAATCTGATTATTGTATATACTACTAAAGTGGGTAGAGTGGTACTATCTGTAGCAGGACTGAGCTATTTAGGATTGGGAATTCAGCCCCCCACGCCTGATTGGGGAGTTATGATAAATGATGCAAGAATGTATTTTCGAAGTTATCAACATTTGCTTTTTGCACCTGGCATTTGCATTATATTATTATCACTCAGCATTAATCTGATTGGTGATGTACTAAGAGACAAACTGGATGCCAAAAATCAGGAATTTAGGGAGTATTGATATGGTAGAAGATATTCGTTTTGAAGACTTTCATGTTGAATTTCCGGGAAAAGATGGAACAGCAACTGTAGCAAATCATATTTCAGTTACTTTCGAAAAAGGGAAAATAACAGGACTGATTGGGGAAAGCGGCAGCGGGAAATCTATTCTTGGGATGTCCATTCTAAGATTGCTTCCTGGAAGTGCAAAGGTACATGGGCATTGTTATTATGGTGATGAAGATTTATTTTTAGTGGATATGAAACGTATGCGGCAAATAAGAGGAAAGGAAATTGCAGTGATTCCTCAAAACCCATCGGAAGCTTTAAATCCAATTCGAAAAATAGGAAATCAGTTAACTGAAGCTTTATTGGAACATCATTTGTTACAAAAGAAGCCGGCCCAAGAAAGGGTCAGTCAGATTTTATCATGTTTTGGATTTCAGGAAGCAAATGAGATTATGAGTAAGTATTCTTTTGAGATGAGCGGCGGTATGAATCAAAGGGTTATTTCTGTGTTAGGACTGGCATGTAAACCGAACTGGTTAATTGCAGACGAGCCCACAAAAGGTTTAGATGCCATTGTTCGAAATCAAGTTCTGGATGTGTTAAAAAAGGCTGCCAAAGAAACGACAGGAAGCATGCTGGTCATTACACATGATTTAAAACTGGCAGAAAGATTGTGTGATAATATTTGTGTTTTGTATGCAGGTAATATTTTAGAACAGGGAAAAGGAAAAGAAATTTTCGAAGAACCAAAGCATCCTTATACACAAGGCTTATTTCTATCTATGCCAGACAGGGGGATGCATCCTATAAAAGGCTATGCTTCGGAAAGAAACGGAGCCATAAATAGATGCCCGTTTGCGGAGCGATGTTCCTATAAAATGGATATATGCGAAGCCGAGTTTCCACCAGAAATATCTATAAGTGAGACAAGAAAAGTGAGGTGTTTTCTATATGCTTGAAGTGAAAAATGTAAGTAAAACTTTTACAAGTGGTTTAATAAGAAAAAAGAAAATTCAGGCAGTTAAAAATGTTTCATTTTCCTTAGAATCAGGAAGAACATTAGGTATTATGGGAAACAGTGGATGTGGAAAGACAACACTTTCAAGAATCATACTTCACTTAATTGAACCCGATGAAGGTCAAATTTTTATTAATGAAAAACGTGTTTCTGGTTTTGGCAAAAAGATGGAAAAAAAGGATCATAGAAAAGTGCAAATGGTTTTTCAGCATCCGGGAAGTGCCTTAGATCCTTCTAAAAAAATACAATACAGTCTTATGGAGCCTATGGAGATACAGAAACTATTTTCGGAAGAAGAACGAAGGGAAAGAATAGAGAAGTTACTAAAATTGACAGGTATTTCCCCAAATCTGTTGAAAAGATATCCGCATGAAATAAGTGGTGGAGAGGCGCAAAGGTTAGTAATCTGTAGAAGTTTGGTTTTAGAACCTCAAATTTTAATACTGGATGAGCCAACTTCTATGTTGGATGTATCTGTGCAGGCGAGTATTTTAAATTTATTGAAAGAGTTGCAAAAAGAGTTGGATTTGTCCTATCTATTTATTTCTCATGATTTAGACGTATTATCATGGTTCAGTGATGATATTGCTGTTATGAAGCAAGGGGAATTTTTAGAAATTGGAAAGAAAGACAGTGTTTTGTTGCGACCACAAAAAGAATATACAAAGCAGCTTATACAAGCGTTTTCTCATTGACTTTATTCAAAAAAGGCATTTCATATTCAACATGAAATGTCTTTTTTGCCTTTGTCATACTCCTATTAAACTTCTTATGAATGTAGTAAATTAGTGAAAAAAGGTTTTCCCGTTACGGGCGGGGGTGGCACAGGTATCCCTTTTGGCAATATGGAAGGGAAGCATGATTTTTAAAGGAATCCTGTGTCCTCCATTGATTCGGTCAATGAGGATTTTTGCTGCTAATTGTCCCATTTCTTCTGTAGGAATGTGTACTGTGGTCAGCATAGGGGAAAGATATTGAGCAGTCTCAATATCATCCACACCGATAATAGAAATATCTTCTGGAATCCGGTAGCCTTTTTCTCGAATTGCTTTAATAGCACCAATGGCTGTATTGTCATTAGCACAGAAAATAGCCGTAATGTCTGCTTTTGCTTCCATTAGATGATAGGCACCCTGATAGCCGCCTTCATGGGATAGCTTTACATTTGCGGTGTTTTTTTGCAAAAAAGGCAGGTTAAAGGATTTTAGGGATTCTTTAAAGGCGGTATAGCGGATTTCATTGTTTTGTTCTCCTATGTATCCGATTTTTGTGTGCCCTAATTCATGGAGATAGGAGATGGCGCTATAGGTGATTTCGCTTCCGTCACACACGACCTGGTCATATTTATTTCCCATTGGATTCAGACCTGCATATACAACATGCTTATAATGTTCTGTAAAGAACTTTAAAATCTGTTTATCATAGCGGCCAAGAATAACTGCGCCGTCTGCAGGAGAATTGATGACTCGGGCTGCAACTTCTGCATTGGCAAGGTCCAAAGCAGTGAAGGAATGTTTGATGAAAAAATTACTTTTAAAGGCTTCCTGCTCAATGGCTTTTGCGATTTGGGAGAAGAAAAGGTCAGAAACAGCAGTCTCTCCTCTGGCATAAATACAAGAAATTGTTTTTGGTAAAGAGGAAACAGCAGCAGGAGCTTTTGCTCCCATTTTCAGTGCACGGGCAGAAGAATTTGGAGTATAACCGCTTTCTCGCACGATTTCCCAGATGCGCTCCTGGACCTCCAGACTGGCTGCTTTTGTGTTCTTTTGATTAATTACACGGGAAACAGTGGAGATTGATACATTGGCTTTTTGGGCAATTTCTTTTAATGTCATATTCAAACCTCACAATACAAATGTTAATAGATAAGTGTATTATAACCGAAATGACGGATAATGACAACAAAATATAAGACAACGTTTGCCTAAATAAGGCGCGAAAATAGGGTGAAAACAACAAAGGTTTGTTGAAAATGTAGGGGGCTTATCGTATAATTGAACATATAGAATCTGATTTATGAGAAATAAGTAATCTAATGGAAAGGAAGAATTGATTATGAGACATGCATACTACAGCTATACCAGAAATGAACTTGTAAGTAACAATCCAAAGCTGCCAGTAGTGGTTATGGAGGATAATGCTGCTGTATTTCGCTCTATGGCAGAGGAGATGGCAGAGGAAATCAAATCACATAATGAAAAAGGTGAGAAAACGGTTTTCGTTTGTCCAGTAGGTCCGGTAGGGCAGTATCCATTTTTGGTGGAAATGGTAAATAAAGAGCGCATCAGCCTGAAAAATGTATGGTTTATTAATATGGATGAGTATCTGGATGATGAAAAAAAATGGGTGCCGGAAAATCATCCACTGAGCTTTCGCGGATTTATGAACCGAGAAGTATATGGAAAAATTGACGAAGAATTATTAATGCCAAAAGAGCAGAGAATATTTCCAGATCCAGAGAACCTGGACTATATTCCAGAACTTATTGAGAAGCTGGGAGGCGTTGACATCTGCTTTGGCGGTATTGGAATCAATGGTCATGTGGCGTTTAATGAAGCAGACCCATCTATGAGTCCAGAAGAATTTTTAGCTCAGAAGACAAGAGTTTTAGAGATTACAAAAGAGACAAGAACAGCAAATGCCATTGGTGATTTTGGCGGTGCGTTGGAAGATATGCCACATTATTGTGTAACTATTGGTATTTATGAGATTGCACACGCAAGAAAAATCCGTCTGGGATGCTTTAGAAACTGGCACAGAGCAGTAGTGCGTCGGGCTGCATATGGAGAAGCAACTACGGATTTCCCAGTATCTTTATTGACCAATCATCCTGATATTAATCTGAAAATTACAGAATTTGTTGCTGCACTGGAGGGATAAAAATGAAGACCTGGATTACAGGTGGATATGTTTACCATTATGAAAAGCGCCGTCTGGAGCGTAAAAACTTATGCATGGAGGATGGTGTGATTACAGAAATCTGCAGTCCTTCTAAAGAAATTACAGAGGGCGAAATCTATGATGCCAAGGGAAAAGCAGTGGTGCCGGGATTTATTGATATTCATACACATGGCGGCTGTGGATTTGATGTGAATGCTGCATCCAAAGAAGATTTTCAGAAAATAGGGAATTTCTTTGCACAGCAGGGAACTACAACATGGCTTTGTTCTATTCTTACCGATACCAAGGAGCAGACAGAAAAAGTAATTGACGAAGTTCTAAAACATAAAAAAGATCATAAGAATTGTGCGGATTTATTAGGAATTCATTTAGAAGGCCCTTTCTTATCTGTTGAATTTAAAGGTGCTATGCCGGAATCTCTTTTGAAGGATGCTGATTTGGAATTACTGAAGGGCTATCAGGAAAAAGCTCAGGGAAATATTCGTTATATAACAGTCTCTCCGGAAGTAAAAGGAATTCCACAGGCTATTCCTGAGATTCGTAAGATGGGGATAACAGTAGCCATTGGGCATTCCGGAGCTGATTATGAGACTTCTATGGAATGCATTAAAAATGGAGCTATGGCATGTACACATACTTGTAATGCCATGAAACTGTTTCATCAGCATTTTCCAGCTATTATGGGAGCTGTGTTGGAATCAGATGTGTACTGTGAAGCTATCTGTGATGGCCGTCATTTGCATCCGGGAAGTGTGCGGATGATGTTGAAGGCAAAAGGTTATGACCGTGTGGTTGCAGTTACAGATTCTATTATGGCTTCTGGTTTACCGGATGGCGAATATAAACTGGGAGTAAATGATGTAATCGTAGAAGATGGAGATGCAAAGCTGCCGAATGGAGTACGAGCAGGAAGTACGTTGACAACAGGAACAGCCTTGAAACGTCTCATAGAATTTACAGGGGAATCTATGGAGGATGTGTTGCCGCTTTTGACTATGAATCCGGCTACCTTGATTGGGGCAGAGAAACAGATTGGAAGTCTGGAAGTAGGAAAAGATGCAGATATTCTGATTTTAGATGATGACTATAATATAGAAACAACCTTTGTAAAAGGAATTAAAATTGATAAATAATTAGGAGGAAAGATTATGCCGTTAATACCATTAAGACCATTGTTGGAAACTGTTGACAAGTATCATTTTGCTCAGGGTGCATTTAACGTAAATGCAGTTGCTCAGGCAAAAGCAGCCATTGAAGTTCATGAAATGTTCCGTTCTGCAGCTATTTTGCAGGGGGCAGATTTAGCAAACGGATTCATGGGAGGACGTACTGATTTCCAGAATGCAACTTTAGAGGATAAAAAGATTGGAGCAAAAAATATTGCAGCTGCTGTAAAAAAATATGCGGAAGAATCCTCTATTCCAGTTGTTCTCCACTTAGATCATGGTAAAAATTTTGATTCTTGTGTGGCAGCGATTGAAGGCGGATATACATCCGTTATGATTGATGGTTCCTCTCTTCCTTTTGAAGAAAATGTGGAGCTGACCAGAGAAGTGGTAAAATATGCTCATGAAAGAGGCGTTTCTGTAGAAGGCGAGCTTGGCGTTTTGGCAGGTGTGGAAGACCACGTATTTTCTGCAACTTCTACTTATACCAATCCTTTAAAAGCAGTAGAATTCTTTAAGAAAACAGGTTGCGATGCCTTGGCTATTTCTTACGGAACCATGCATGGTGCTTCCAAGGGAAAAGATGTAAAACTGAGAAAAGAAATTGCGATTGCCATTAAAGAATGCATGATGCATGAAAACCTTTTTGGTGTTCTGGTGTCTCACGGTTCTTCTACAGTGCCAAGATATATTGTAGACGAAATTAATGCGTTGGGTGGAAATATTCAAAATGCATATGGAATTTCTATTGAAGAGTTGAAAGCAGCCATTCCATGTGGAATTGGAAAGATTAATGTAGATACAGATATTCGTCTGGCAGTTACTAGAAATATGAAGGAATTCTTCCATCAAAATCCAGCTAAGAGAGACAGTGCATCCATCGGAAAGGTGTACCAGCTTTTGGAAGAAAAGAAAGAGCAGTTTGATCCAAGAGCTTTCCTGCCTCCAATTATGGATACAGTTATGTATGGCAATATTCCGGATCAGGATACTGCAGATTTGGTATCTGTTATTGAAAAAGGCGTAAAAGAAGCTATTGGAACCTTAATTGTTGAGTTTGGCTCTTTCGGAAAAGCTCCTCTGGTTGAGCAGGTTTCTCTGGAAGAAATGGCAGAGCGTTATAAAAAATGTAAATAAATTCATAAACTGTGCAAAATGCACATAAAAACGGTTTGAGCAGTGCGATTTTAAAGACGCGCTGCTCATTTTTTTGTTTCTTTTTACTGAAACTGAATTTTTAAGATATTGAATAGAAAGAAAAGTACACAAACAAGTCAAACGTTTGCTTAAAATATAGTTGAAAAGAAACCCTATATAGGGGATAATGTCCATAGAAAAACAAATAAGAGTTGTGTTTTGGTGCGAAATACCGAAACAAAAGAAAGCGGAGGTTAAAAATGGGGAAGAAAAACAAGAACGGTGCTGATTTTATTAGCAAAATACCAAAAGGAATATGGCTTTTAATTTCCTTTATTGTTGCAATTCTTGTGTGGACACTGTTGTCTGTTACACCACAGACAGCCAGATGTTTTCCTAATGCGATTGAGGTGTTGAAGTCCATTGGTTTAATGCAGGGAGAAAGAGGAATCTTGCTGCAGGATATTGGAAGCAGTCTGATTTCTGTATTCTGGGGATTTGCACTTGGATTTGTGATTTCAGTTCCGGTAGCATTCTTAATGGCATGGTACAGACCGGTAAGATACATATTAGAGCCATGGATTCAGTTTATCAGAAACATCCCACCACTGGCATATGTACCGTTGGTAGTAATCGGGGTAGGTGTAGGACGTACACCACAGATTATTGTTATTTGCTTAGCAACATTTTTGATTATGACAGTTACGATTTTCCAGGGTGTTATCAATGTAGATGAAACATTGATCAAAGCAGCAAGAGTGTTAGGTGCAAATGATGCTCAGTTATTTGTGAAAGTTATTTTCCCTGCAACAACACCATTTATTATCACAGCAGTAAGGCTTGGTATTTCAACAGCGCTGACAACTTTGATTGCGGCAGAATCTACAGGAGCTATTGCAGGTCTTGGTATGAGAATTAAATCTCTGGCAAACTCCTATGAGACAACACCAATGTTACTTTACATCATTATTATCGGTGTAATCGGAATGATTGCAGAAAAAGTTCTTAAATTCTTTGAAAGGAAGTTAACAGGATGGCAGGAAAAGAGGGAAATATAAAAGTAAGTATTCAGGGAATCGAAAAAAAATATAATACTCGAAAAGGTGAAGTGGTTGCCCTGAACGGTGTAGATTTTGATATTAAGGAAAATGAATTCATCTGCGTAATCGGGCCATCCGGTTGTGGAAAGTCAACATTGCTGAACATCATTGCCGGACTTTTAGAGCCTACAGCAGGTCAGGTTCTGGTAGATGGCAATCCCATTAAAGGAACAGGAACAGACAGAGGTGTGGTATTCCAGCAGTATGCATTGTTCCCATGGTTGACTGTTAGAAAGAACGTAGAATTTGGTTTAAAATTAAAGGGGATGTCTAAAGAGGAATGCGAAGCAATTTCAACAAAATACTTGAAAATGGTAGAACTTGAAAAATTTGCTGATTCTTATCCAAAAGAATTATCTGGTGGTATGAAGCAGAGGGTTGCCATTGCAAGGGCGTATGCCATGAATCCGGAAGTACTGCTTATGGATGAACCTTTTGGAGCATTGGACGCACAGACAAGAACACAGCTTCAGACAGAACTTTTGAAAGCGTGGGAAGAAGAACATAAAACCTGCTTCTTTGTAACCCATGATATTGAAGAAGCAATTGTGCTGGCAACAAGAGTTGTGATTATGAGTGCTCGTCCGGGACGTATCAAAGAAGTGGTAGATATTGATATTCCATATCCAAGAGATCAGGAAACAAAAATGAGTGATCGTTTTATTGAACTTAAGAATTATATCTGGGGTCAGGTATATCAGGAATATTTGGAAGTTAGAAAGTAGAGCTTACAAGGGGCGACCTGTGAGGAGATAAACTATATTTTTTAAGGAGGATTTTTTCATGAAGAAGAAATTATTAGCAATGGTTCTGGCAGCAGCAACCGCAATGACTATGTTAGCAGGCTGCGGCGGCGGTGGAGAAAAAGAAGCTCCCGAAGAGAAGAAAGAAGCTTCAGCAGAGGCTGGAAAAGAAGAGGAAAAGAAAGAATTAGACAAAGTAAAAGTTGCGTATATGCCAAACTACGCTTCTCTGTGGGTAGTAAAGACAGCACAGGAAAAAGGCTATTTTGAAGAAGAAGGTATTGAAGTAGAACTTACAAAATTTGATGATGGTCCTACTGAAATCGCAGCTATGGAAGGTGGTTCCATGGATGTTGCTTATATTGGACCTGGAGCTCATACACTGGCAATTCAGGGAAATGTAGATGTTTTCTGCTTCCAGCAGTTAGGTGATGCAGACTGTGTTATGGGTCTGAAATCCAAAGGTGTAAACTCTCTGGAAGACTTAAAAGGCAAAAAAGTTGCTTATGCATCCGGTACATCATCAGAAACAATCTTACTTCGTGCTTTGGAATCTGTAGGTCTTACTATGGATGACATTGAACCATATAACATGGAAGTTACCAATATGCCAAGCGCTATGATTTCCGGTTCTATTGATGCCTGTGCTCCATGGTCACCAAATACAAAGGTTATCACAGATGAGTTAGGCGATGATGTAGAAATTTTTGTTACAAATACAGACTTCTCTGATATCGCAGCAGACCCTGCAAGCTGGGTATGTATGCCAGAATATGCAGAAAAGAACAAAGACCTTCTTGTAAGATTCACAAAAGCACTGTATAAAGCAATGGACTTTGGTGCAAAAGAAGAAAATTATGAAGAAGTTGCAGGATATGTAGCAGATGAGACAAAAACAGATGTAGAAACTGCATTAGGACAGACAACAGACGGTGCATGGCTGACATCTGAAGAATTACTGAAACAGGTAGAAGACGGCAGCGTAAAAGGTTACTATGAAATTCAGCAGGAAAACTTCATCAGTGCAGGAAAAGTGGAAACAGAAGTTCCGGTAGAAGATTACGTACTGTTTGACATTATGGAAGAAGCAGGAAAATAAGAAAATCGTTTGCCACGTGCGACTGCAGAAAACGATGAGAAGTTTAGGGGACCCTGCAGCAACTATGCTGCAGGGTGTTCTTTGTCATAGGGAAAACTTTTGTTTTCCCTATGACAAAGAACTTCTGGTATGAAACTCTAACAGAAGCAATTTGTAATAAGGAAAGGAAGAATAACATGGCAGAAAATTTATTAATTGTCCACGGAGGAGGTCCTACAGCAGTTTTAAATGCTTCTTTGTATGGGGCTGTTACAGAGGCGAGACGTTATGGAAAACTGGACCATATTTATGGAGCTGAAAATGGAACAGGCGGTGTCCTGGAAGAAAAATTTCTGGAATTAGAGAAGGTACCGGAAGAAAAACTGAAACTGTTACTTCAGACACCGGGAACTGCAATCGGAACCTCCAGAGACCCGATCTGGCAGGAAGATTATGAAAAAATGGCAGATATCTTGGTAAAGAGAGAAATTAAATATGTACTGTTTAATGGTGGAAACGGAACCATGGATACCTGTGGAAAACTACATAAAACCTGTCAGGCAAGAAATCTGGACATCCGGGTTATGGGGATTCCCAAAACTACTGATAATGATATTGCAGTAACGGATCACAGTCCTGGATTTGGAAGCGCCGCAAGATATATTGCAGCCTGTGCAGAGGAGCTTTGTGCAGATGTACGTTCTCTTCCTATTCATGTGGTAGTTATGGAAGCTTCCGGACGAAATGCAGGCTGGATTACTGCAGCCAGCGCATTGGCAGGGGAAAAGGGATATGGACCGGATTTGATTTATCTGCCGGAAAGACCTTTTGATGAGGAACAGTTTATCAAAGATGTAGAGGAAAAGCTAAAGGAGAAAAGCGGTATTGTGGTGGTAGCCAGCGAAGGTTTGACGGACAAAGACGGAAAGCCTATTGTAAAACCAGTCTTTAAAACAGAACGGGCTACTTACTTTGGAGACGTCAGTTCCCATCTGGCAAATCTGGTGATTCAAAAACTTGGATACAAGGCAAGAGGAGAAAAACCGGGACTTCTGGGAAGAGCATCCATAGGATTGCAAAGTCCGGTAGACTGCGAAGAAGCGCAGCTTGCGGGAGAAAAAGCCTGCCGCGCTGCCTTAAATGGAGAATCCGGCAAAATGGTAGCTTTCCGCCGGGTTTCTGAAAATCCGTATGAAATAGAGGATTTTCTGGTGGATATTGATGAAGTCATGATGTATGAGAGAACCATGCCGGATGAATATATCAATGCAGAGGGCAATGGGGTTACTCAGGCATTTCTGGACTGGTGCAGACCTCTGATTGGAGAGGAGCTTCCGGATATGATATCTTTTAACGGATTTTACGGAAAAAAATAAACGATAGAAAGGAAAAAAGAAATGAAACATATCTATCTGAATTTAAAAAGATTTGATGTACCGGCCAACCTTGGCGGTGTAAACAGAATTGCGGATATAAGAGAATGGGGAAGTTATATTGTAAAGGAAACACAGGAAACTTTGAAGCAGTATAACAAAGAAGATGTGGAATTTGCCATGTTTTTCCCTGAGATTCACCTGTTTTCTGCTGCAGGTGCAAAGACAGAAGGAAGCCCGGTACAGATTGGATGCCAGGGAGTATTCCGAAATGACGTACAGCCGGGAGGAAATTTTGGTGCATTTACCACAGGAAGACCGGCGGCAGCTATGAAAGCGGCAGGCTGTGAAGCTGTGATTATCGGACACTGTGAAGAGCGAAATAATTTAACTGGTATTTTGGCAGAAGCAGGGTGCAAAGATACAAAAGCAGTAAACAGAATTTTAAATCAGGAAGTAAAATGTGCTGTATCTCAGGGGATGAAAGTGTTATACTGTATAGGAGAGAAAAGCGAAGAGCAGGAACAGTGGCAGGAGGTTCTGGGAGAACAATTAGAAATAGGACTTCAGGATGTAGATAAATCTATGGTAACCATTGCTTACGAACCGGTATGGTCCATTGGACCTGGAAAAACTCCGGCAGATAAAGAATACATTACCAAAATTGCCAGATTTGTAAAAGAAAAAACAGATGGCATGGATATTGTATATGGAGGCGGTCTGAAACAGGATAATGCAGCTATGCTGGCATCCATTCCGGAAATCGACGGTGGACTGATTGCTCTGACCAGATTCCAGGGAGAAATTGGATATTATCCAGAAGAATATCTGGAAATTATTTCTTTGTATATGAACAACTAAACCAGGCAGGAGGAAAAATACTATGAAATTAGAATTTGAATACGGACAGGGAACTATGGCAGCAGAACTGCCAGACAGCACAGACATTTTTATTCCCGGTGAGACAGTGAAAGACCCGGATTATATCCCGGAAGATAAGCTAAAAGAGGCATATCTGGAAAGCCTGGCACATCCTATTGGAATGCCTACTTTAACAGAACTGGCGCACAAAGGAAGCACAGTTACCTTTGTTGTTCCAGACCGTGTAAAGGGCGGTGAACAGGCTACAAGCCACAGAAAATTAAGTATTAAATACATTCTGGAAGAATTATATGCAGCAGGAGTAGAAAAAAAGGATATTTTATTTATTATTTCCAATGGTCTTCACCCAAGAAGTAAAGAGTCTGATGCAAAGGCGATTTTCGGAGAAGAATTATTTAACGAGTTCTGGCATACAGGTCAGATTATCAGCCACGACAGTGAAGATAAAGACCATATGGTAGACCTTGGCACTACAAAACGCGGTGACCCGGTATTTATGAACAAATACGTGTTTGAATGTGATATTCCCATTCTCATTGGTCATGTACAGGGAAATCCTTATGGAGGATATTCAGGCGGTTACAAACACAGCGCTACCGGTATTACCAACTGGAAGAGCATTGCAAGCCATCATGTACCATCTGTTATGCACAGAAAAGACTTCACACCGGTAAATGGCGGCAGTCTTATGAGAAATAAATTTGATGAAATCTCCATGCATATGGAAGAAAAAATGGGACATCCTTTCTTCTGCTGTGACGCTGTACTGGATACCAATTCCAGACAGATTGCTATTTATTCCGGATATGCAAAAGTGATGATGCCGGAAAGCTGGAAGCTGGCTGACAAGAGAACCTATGTACACTGGGCTGAAAAGAAATATGATGTTCTGGTATTTGGTATGCCTCAGAAATTCCACTATGGTGACGGTATGGGCACAAACCCAATCATGATGATGCAGGCTTTAAGCGCACAGGTGTTGAGATATAAACGTATTATGAGTGATAACTGTGTAATTATTTGTTCTTCTCTGTGCAACGGATTTTTCCATGATGAATTATGGCCTTATTTAAGAGAAATGTATGATTTGTTCCAGCATGATTACATGAATACTCTGCCGGATATGAACCGTTATGGAGAATATTTTGCAACCAATGAAGAATATATCAGAAAGTATCGTTTTACTAATGCGTTCCATCCATTCCACGGTTTTAGTATGATTTCCTGTGGACATATTGCAGAAATGAACACTAGCGCAATCTACATTGTAGGCGCTCAGGAACCTGGATATGCAAGAGGTATGGGATTGAAAACAAGAGCAACTTTTGAAGAAGCTCTGGAAGATGCCAAGAAGAAATTTGTAGGAGAAAATCCAAACATTTTGGCACTGCCAATGACCTTTAAGAAAGCTGCTGTTCATCTTTGCATGAAGAATCCGGAAGAGGACTGCATGGATGCATATGGACATTGCCACCCATGTATGGGCTGAAAACTGAATAAATAGAAACCAGCAGGCTGGCATAAAATGTGAAAAGCATATTTGCCAGCCTGTTTAGATTAAAAAGAAAAATAATATGAAAAAGGAGAAGTGCGTATGAAACAAAAATGGACACAAATGATGATTCTTGGAGGGCTGACCGCTGTAGTTGTTATGGGCACAGGATGCAAAAAAGAGACACCAGACAGCATTTTAAAGGAAGCAGTTAAAAAGCAGGCAGAGGCGAAATCTGTTGACGGTTCTATGGAAATGGATATGACCATGGGAATGGCTCAAAGCGGAGTCAGCATGGAGATGGATATGAACCTTCAAATGGATATGCAAATGACACAAAATCCGGATGCGTATCATTTAAAGGGCAGCATGGGAATGGATTTTATGGGCCTGAATATGGATATGGAAATGTATGGTGAGGAGAATAAAGAGGGAGATAAGTTTACCGTATATTCCATGACAAACGGAACCTGGCAGAAATACGAAGAGGAGAAAAGTGAAGATGTAGCGGAAGCCCTGGCGAATCTGGATTCTTTCTCCGCAGAGGGACTGGAACTGGAAAAAGACCTGGTAGAGGTGAATGGAAAAAAAGCTTATAAAATGACAGGAACCATAGAGGGAGATGAACTTGGAGAGTCCGGGGTCTTAGATGCAGCAGGAGAAGAAATGCAGGATATGGACTGGTCCGACGTAAAAGCCAAAATTTCTATCTGGATTTACAAAGACAGTAAGCTGCCGGCAGCGCTTCAGATTCAGGTGAAAGATGCTCCGCAGCCGGAAGACGGTGCAGCCGCTTATTTAAAAAATCTAAATTTAAAAATGGAATATAAAGAATACGATAAGATCGATAAAATTGAGATTCCAAAAGAAGCGCTGGATGCAGAAGAGCTGACAGATGATTTAGGAGATGACTGGACAGGAGACCTGGATCTGGGTGAAGAGCCGGAAGAAGAGGAGGAAGTGTCTGCGGATCTTCGTACTGATGACAACGGAAACTATATTCTTACAGACTGGGAAGAGAAAAAAGAGGTTTCTGTAAAGACAGTAGAACCATTTCAAATTATTGATTACTCCAGTAATGACAGTCTGATGTTTGAATATTTGCCACAGACGGAAAGTGAATCTGTAGTAACCGTTATATATTCGATGGAAGAGGTGGACGAATATACAGAGGAAGATATTTTGGCGTCTATTAAGGGAAATAAAGAGATTTATGAGATGAAAGAAGAATTTTCCGATATCGTTTATCAGGAACCTGTGGAGCTTTCCGTAGGAGATAAAGAGGCAAAATATGCTTCCCTTAGATGTAAAAACGGAGAAGAGTATGTAAATGAATACTGTGCATGGTATCTTACAGAAGATGGATTTGCAGTTAGCTTTATGGTAGGGGAGACACGTTCAGCAGATGAGAATTACATGGTGACAGAAGATACCTTAAAACAGCTTTTGGAAGCAGTAGAAGAATAAGGACAGAATAGAACATACAAGATGAGGTGAAGAACGTGCTGAAATTAAGAATCGAAGATAAAAACCAGGAAATTGAGAAGGAATTGAGAGTATGTATGGAGGAAAAAAGAGGCATTTTAAGAGATATCCTCAAGGGAGAATCAAAGTATCAGGATTCCCTTGGATGGTTCCATACACAAGAGTGGGCTTGCGAAAGGCAGGTAGCTGCCCTTAAAAAGCTGGCTTCTAAAATCAGGGAAGAGGCCGATGTGTTTGTACTGGTAGGAGTAGGCGGCTCAAATAATGCAGCGCGTTCCGTTATTAAAGCTTTGCAGACAGATCAGAAAACAGAGATTTTGTATGCGGGGAATACCTTATCACCCTATGTATTGAACCAGATGCTTCAGAAGTTAGAAGGAAAATCAGTTTATGTGGATTGCATTGCGAAAAACTTTGAAACCCTGGAGCCAGGTGCTTCTTTCCGGGTTCTGCGAAAATTCTTGTATAAAAAATATGGAGAAGAAGCGGGAAAAAGGATTATTGCCACAGGCAGCAAGGGGAGTTCTCTGGAACGAATATGTGAGCAGCATGGATATACGTTTTTGGAATTTCCGGAAAATGTGGGAGGCAGATTTTCGGCAATTACAAGTGTTGGACTGCTTCCCATGGCTGTAGCGGGAATTGATATCCAAAAGCTTGTAAAAGGAGCTGCTGATATGGAAAAGCAGTTACTTTTGGATGAAAGTAACGGAAATATTGCCTGGCAATATGCGTGCATCAGGAATATGTATTACAAAAAAGGATATTCCCTGGAACTGCTCACTGGATTCGAGCCTCAGTTTCGCTGGTTTTACAAATGGTGGGTACAGCTTTTTGGAGAATCAGAAGGGAAAGAGAACAAAGGTATTTTTCCGGTTGCAGCAGAATTTTGTGAAGAACTCCATGCAGTGGGTCAGTATATTCAGGATGGAGCTCCTTTGATGTTTGAAACTTTTCTGGATGTGCAGGAGCAAAACGCTTCTCTGTTTGCAGAAAAAGACCAGGTGGAGGATTTCTTTAATTATCTCAATGGAAAAGACTTCTGGGAGATGAATAAAGCTTCTTTTCATGCAACAGTAAAGGCGCACAGAGAAAAACTGCCCTGTCTGATTCTGGAAGTGGAGAGAATGGATGAGTATCATTTTGGACAGTTGTTTTATTTCTTTATGTTTTCCTGCTATGTGTCTGCCAGAATTCTTGGGGTAAATCCATTTGACCAGCCTGGAGTTGAGGCTTACAAGAAGTGGATGTTTGAGGCGTTGGGGAAATAGCAAGGGGCTGTCTATTTCCAGATAGCCCCTTGCTCAACATTAAAAGCTTAACAATCAGTAGCAGCTGATACCTTTGTCTTTTCTGTGGTTTCCCTGCGGATTAAATAAGGTGTAATCACTTTGTGTATAGGCTTTTCTAAAGGAATAGGTTTCCGCTTTTTCCGCTCATTCATTTGTTCCACTAACAGTTTTACAGCTTCGTGGGCAATTTGGTCAATATGCTGTCCGACTGTACTAATAGGAATAACAGCTTCGGTAGAGATGGGAGAATCATCAAAGCCCACAAGGTAGTAATCCGAGGGAAGGCTGCCGTATCTCTGGATCAGAAGGTTTAAAAATACATTAGCATGGGTATCACTGGAGATGAAAACCCCCTTTTTCTGATTCGGGTAATTCCTTTCCAGTTCATTCAGCACATCTATCATGTTTGTTCGTATAGAATCATAAGTATTTCCAAACTCTTTGTAAATAATCCGGTGCGGTAGTTTTTTCTCCTTACAGATACTCAGAAATCCATTAATACGTCCATACGCAGGAACTTCCGGCGCAGTAGGACTATTCACATGAATAAAAACATCACAATTATGGCTGGCCAGAAGACTGGTAGCCTGTACGCCTCCCATATAATTGTCTGTATTTACGCTGCACACATACTGGTCTTCCCGTTCAATGGTAACAATTGGAAGGTGCAAATCTGCCAGTTCCTTAGAGGGAATGACATCGCTTAAAATAATCAGCCCTTCAATTTTGTATGCAAGCAGTTCCTGAATATACTGGCGCTCTGTATCAGCATGTCCATTTCCAATAAACACCAGGAATTTATAACCAAACTGTTCATAGGTCTGAAGAATCTGATTCAGCATTTCTGAATAATAGTGGTTGTGCAGGTTGGGAATGAGGATGCCAATGAATTCTGTATTTCCATTTGCCAGAATCCGCGCAACTTTGTTCTCCTTATAATCTAAATCCACCAGGGCTTTGGAGATAATTTCCTGGTTTTCCAGGGTAAGGGAATCTGGGTTGTTGAAATACCGGGAAATGGTGGTTTTAGAAAAATTTGTATATTTTGCAATGTCATCAAAGGTCACATTTTTTTTTCGTCTCATAAGAACCTCTTTTCTTTCCATTGATTGTGTTGAATTGTGATTAATAAAAGTATAACAGAAACCTGAAAGGAGAACAAGGAGTAATCGGTTAAGTAACCGGTTTTGTGTATTGTTACCAAAGTAGAAGAAAGGAAATCAGACACTTTTTACAAAGTTAAAAAACAGGAGAAAAAAGGTGCTCCAAATGATTGACGAAGAGAAAGGGTTGTGCTAGTATAAAAATATAAAGTAACCGGTTACTTTACCGGTTATAAAACAGAAAGAAGAATAAAGAGAAGATAGGAAAATACGAAAAACGAGGAGGAAAAAATGAAGAAAACAGTAGCGACCAAAATAATAGCATTTTCACTTGCCGCTGTCATGGCATCTGCAACCCTTGCGGGATGTACTTTTGGGTTTGCCAGTGACCCGGATGACCCAAATGAAGTGGAGGAGAAAGAGGTTATTGATACCTCCATAGATACTTTCCAGTATGATGCAAGTTTGGAGGGAACAAGTATTACCCTGTTAAATTCCAAGGCAGAGATTCAGAATGCTCTGGAGGAAATGGCAATACAGTTTGAAGAAAAATCAGGGGTACATATTGAGGTAATGCCGGTAACAGACGGTGATTCACCTTATACAAAAGTGGTAAGCCTTTATAATTCTGGAACACCGGCAACCATGGCGGTTCTGGATACAACGGATGTGATTGCACTGGCAGAAGAAAAGGCTCTGGAGCTTTCCTCGGAACGGTGGATTCAGGAAGCAGAGGAGTATATGACCAAGGTCAATGGTAAGGTGTACAGTTTCCCACTGTGTATAGAGGGAAGAGGCATGATCTATAACAAAGCTGTGATTGAGGAGACTCTTGGAAAAGAATTTCATACTGAGTCCATTACCACACTGGATGAATTTAAGGAGCTTTTGGAAGAACTGAGAAAGGCTGGAATGGAACGTCCAATCTCTGTGGCAAAAGAAGACTGGTCCTTAGGCGCACATCAGCTTCAGTATATTTATGAAACAGAGGATGGAACCTCACCGGGAACCCAGGCTGTTATTGAGAGTATCAAAGATGGTACGCTGGATTTAAAAAATTATGACCGTTTAGGACAATTCCTGGATATGTTTGACGTATTGAAAGAATACAACGTTGCAAAAGCGGACCCGCTGGGAGCAGATTATGATGAAATGGCTATTGATCTTGCAGATGGTAAGACTGCGTTTTGGTTTAATGGAAACTGGGCATGGCCGAACCTGGAAGAAGCAGGAGCTGAGAAAGAAGATGAATATGGTTTCCTGCCTTACTTTTTGAATAATGACCCGGAGGATTTTGTAAACTCCAGGATTCAGGCTTCTCCATCTAAACAGGTGATGATAGACGGACAGATGGCTACGGAAAAGGAAAAAGCGGCGGCCAAGGAGTTTCTCAACTGGATTGTTTACAGTGAAATCGGACAGCAGATGATTGTGAAGTCAGCAAGCCTTATTCCACCGTTCCAGAATAATTCTTATGAGCCAAAAGACCCATTAAGTCGCGATATTTATGAGAAAGTTCATGAAGGAAAAACCTTTAATGCTTCTGCTATTGTGCCAAATGACCATTGGGCAGTGCTTGGAGCAGCTATGCAGAAATATCTGGCTGGAAGAAGCGGCAGGGAGGAAGTAGCGCAAGCTATTGAAAAATATTGGGCAGAGCAGAAATAGTCAGAGAAAGGGGAGAAATCTATGAAATCAAGTAATAACAAAAAAGACTTCTGTATATTTGCATTACCGGGATTATTTTGTTTCATTGCAGTGGTAATGGTACCGTTCCTGTACGGGGTATATCTTATTCTGACAGACTGGAATGGTGTGTCAAAGGAGAAAAATTTTATCGGACTTGTTAACTTTGCCGGGGTTATGAAGGACACTCAGTTTTGGAGTTCATTGGCTCTGACTTTTAAATATGTCATTGCAGTAGTAATTCTGGTGAATGTATTGGCTTTTGCGATTGCTTATCTGCTTACAAGGGGAATCAAAGGACAGAATTTCTTCCGGGCAGGCTTTTTTACACCAAACTTAATCGGTGGTATTGTCCTGGGATATATCTGGCAGTTTGTATTTTCGAGAGTCTTTGTAAACATCGGCGAGAGTACAGGATGGTCTTTTTTTGAAGCCTCCTGGCTGTCTGATCCGGACAAAGCCTTTCTGGCGCTGGTTGTGGTTTCCGTATGGCAGCTTTCCGGATATATGATTTTAATTTATGTGGCTGGATTTATGGGACTGAGCAAAGATGTTATGGAAGCAGCCAGTATTGACGGAGCTTCAGGCTGGGTAAAATTAAAAAATATTATTATGCCTCTTATGATGTCTTCCATTACTATTTGCCTGTTTCTTACCTTATCCAGGGCATTTATGGTATATGATGTAAACCTTTCATTGACCGCAGGCGCTCCATACGGAACTACTGAAATGGCAGCCATGCATGTCTATGAAAAAGCTTTTACATCCAGACAGTTTGGCGTAGGACAGGCTGAAGCATTTATCTTATTTATTATTGTAGCCTGCATCAGTGGCTTACAGGTATATTTCACAAAGAAGAGGGAGGTTGAAGCGTAATGAAGAAAAAAATAACCAATATGCTTTCTACAGCAGTATTACTGGTTTTGTTTGCAGCATATATGTTTCCTTTTGTCATGGTGTTGATTAACTCCCTGAAACAGAAAAGAGATATTATTAAAAGTCCATTTTCCTGGCTGTTTACCATAAAGGGGTTATCTTTTGATAATTTTGTAAAGGCATTTACACAGATGGACTTTCCAAGGGCTTTTGGAAATTCCCTGATTGTAACGGTTACAGCCACTGTGCTGGTAACATTACTGGCATCTATGCTGGCATACTATATTGTGCGCCATAACAATAAAATTTCCAAGCTGACCTTTTCTTTTATGGTGGCATCTATGATTATTCCTTTTCAGGCAATTATGATTCCGCTGGTAAGCATTTATGGAGGCACGCTGAATGTTCTGAATCATAGAGCAACATTAATTTTTATGCATACAGGTTTTTCTATGGCAATGTCTGTGTTTATGTTCCATGGCTTCATTAAAGGAAGTGTTCCTGTGGCTCTGGAGGAAGCAGCCTATATTGATGGCTGTACCCACAGACAGACGTATTTTAAAGTTGTGTTTCCTCTCTTGAAACCTATTATTTCCACCATGGCAATTTTAAATTCCATGGCGTTTTGGAATGATTTCCTTTTGCCATCTCTGGTTTTAACAGATAAGAAACTTCTTACTTTGCCACTGTCTACTTATAGCTTCTATGGAACCTATTCCGCAGATTACGGAACCATTATGGCCGGCTTGCTGCTTTGCGTGATTCCTATTTTAGTGCTTTATGTTATTCTTCAGAAACAGATTATCAGTGGTGTTGTAGCAGGCGCAGTGAAATAACAGCAGTATTTTGGAAAAGGGAGTATCTGGTTATGATAAAAGACACATTACATATAAAAGCACCTGGAAACTGGATTAATGACCCAAACGGATTTATTTATTATAAAGGAAAATATCATTTATTTTATCAGTATTTTCCTTTTGCACCAGAATGGGGAACCATGCACTGGGGACATGCAGTAAGTGAGGATTTGCTGCATTGGACACATTTGAAAGTGGCGCTATATCCTACAAAACCATATGACAGAAATGGGATTTTTTCGGGAAGCGCTCTGGAAAAGGATGGAAAATTATATCTTTATTATTCTGCAGTGAGGTATCTGGAAGAGGAGGAAGAGAATATCCATCATGCAAAAAATGAGAACTTTGTTACCAGCCAGGCTATGCTGATTTCAGAAGATGGGTTTTCTTTTGATAATAAGAATGCCAAGAAACAGATAATACCGGTTCTTCAGGATGAGAAAATCGGACACGGTACCCATACCAGAGACCCCAAGGTATGGAAGTACCAGAACTCATACTATATGATTTTGGGAAGTACCATTTCAGGCACAAAGGGACGGGTTCTGTTTTACAAAAGCCAGGATGGCACAGAGTGGGAATATATTACCCAGTATACTCATAAAAATTTCGGAAGTATTCTGGAATGTCCGGATCTTTTTGAAGTACAGGGGCAGTATGTGTTTCAGGGCTCACCCATGAATATTTTGGAAGACGGACTGGAATATGCGCATAATGCGATTTGTGCTTTGGCAGAATTTCAGGAGGGAAAATGCGAACTTTCTATGCCGGATACCTATCGATTTATTGATTATGGGCTGGATTTGTATGCGCCTCAGACCAATGTGGATAAAGACGGAAATCGTGTGATGATGGCGTGGATGCGTATGCCAAAGCCTGTGGAAGGTGTAGGAGAGCGTAGTACGTGGAATGGAATGATGTGTACACCAAGGGTGATTGAAATTGAGAAGGGACACATTTTTTACAAAATCCATCCACAGACAGACCGGTATCTGTCCAGAGAAGTTACGGACAGGAGGAAACTAGACTGGAGCAGACCTTTCCGCATTAAGACCACTTTAAAAGAGGGGGAAAACATAGATGTTGGAGGGTATCAGATTACCATTGAAGAAGATTGTGTAAAGGGAGACAGAACACAGGTATTTGATTCCTTATCTGGCTTCAGAAGGACAGCAAAGACGCCAAAACTGGGTGGCAGATATGATTTGGATATTATTGTGGATGAAAATCTTATAGAAATTTTTGTAAACGAAGGACAATATGTATTAAGCCATGTAGTATACGACTTGAAAAAACAGCTTACAGGTTCCATAGGAAAACTATTAACAGGAGAGGAGAAGGGCTATGAGAAAAAGAGATAATGCGTTTCAGAAAAGGCTGTCCAGGCATCATGATGAGTTGAAATGGTTATACATGGAATTATATGGAAATGAATCGATGTTTGCGGAACTTACTTCCCAGATGTATGAGTATTATCAGAATAGAAAAGCCGGGCTGAAAAGCAGGGATGATAAAAGAGAAAAAAATCCAGACTGGTTTAAGAAAAATGATATGCTTGGGATGATGCTCTACATTGATAATTTTGCGGGGAATATAAAAGGGGTTCAGGAAAAGCTGGATTACTTAAAATCTTGTAATGTAAACTGTGCCCATTTGATGCCATTTTTGGATTCCCCACAGGGACGCTCTGACGGAGGCTATGCAGTGGCAGATTTCCGCAAGGTGAAGCCGGAGCTTGGCACCATAGAAGATTTGGCAGAGCTTACAGAGAAATGTCATCAAAAAGACATGAATGTGTGCATGGATTTTGTGATGAATCATACGTCCGAGGACCACGAGTGGGCAAAGCGCGCAAGACAGGGTGACGGGGAGTATATGAGCCGCTACTTTTTCTATGACAGCAATGAAATCCCAGAAAAATATGAGGAAACAGTGCCTCAGGTATTCCCTGCTACAGCGCCTGGAAACTTTACTTATCTGCCAGAAATGAAACAGTATGTACTCACTACCTTTTATCCTTATCAATGGGACTTAAATTATAAAAATCCAAGAGTGTTTAATGAAATGATGTACAATTTCCTGTTTCTGGCAAATCAGGGAATTGATATTGTACGTATTGATGCAGTACCGTATATCTGGAAAGAATTAGGAACCTCATGCAGAAATCTGGAAAGAGTGCATACTATTGTGCGTATGATGCGTATCATTGGGGAAATTGTGTGTCCAAGTGTAATCCTTTTGGGAGAAGTGGTTATGGAGCCAGAAAAAGTAGTGCCTTATTTCGGAACTGTAGAGAAGCCGGAGTGTCATATGCTCTATAATGTGACGACCATGGCAACTACCTGGCATAGCCTTGCCACAGAGGATATCCGCCTTTTAAAGCAGCAGATGGATGTTGTGAACCAGCTGCCCAAAGAATATACATTTTTGAATTATCTCCGGTGCCATGATGATATTGGCTGGGGGCTGGATTTTGGCACCCTGAAAAGCTGGGGTATGGAAGAAGTGCTCCATAAGAGATTTTTAAATGATTTCTATACAGGCAGATATGAAGGAAGTGTCAGCAGAGGAGAGCTTTATAATGATGACCCGGTAACACAGGATGCAAGGTTTTGTGGAACAACAGCTTCTATGTGCGGTGTGGAAAGTGCGGGATTTGAAAGAAATGAAACAAAAATGGAGGCAGCTATCCGGTTAGATGTTATGCTTCATGCGTATATGCTTACACAGTCAGGAATTCCTATGCTGTACAGCGGGGATGAGATTGCACAGGTGAATGATTATACCTATAAAGAGAACCCATTGAAGCAAGAGGATTCCCGCTATATTCACAGAGGTGCATTTCACTGGGAACTTGCAAAGAACAGAAACGATATTTCTACTGTAGAAGGAAAAGTATTTCAAGGGTTGACAAAACTGGAAAGACTGCGAAAAACAGAAGCGGTATTTGATTCTTCTGCCAGCGTGTATACCTATGATGTGCATGACAATGGGATTCTTTGTATTATGAGAGAAAAGGCCGGGGAGAAATTTTTTGGGATTTTCAATTTCAGCAGCAAAGCCAGAACTGCATGGATGCAGGAAGAAGGAAACTATAAGAATCTGATAAGTGGAGAAACAGTAGAATTAAAAGATGTATTCATTCCGGCTCATGGGTTTATCTGGGCGAAACGGATATAAGTAAAAGTGTAACAAAAGAAGGTCTCCTGTATCACCTGATATATTAGCGTGATACAGGAGGCCTTTATATAAATTCAGATTTTGTTATTCAATGACCTTCAGCCAGCCCTCCGGCGCTTCCAGCCGACCCATCTGAATACCGGTTAAGGTATCATAGAGTTTCTGTGTCACCGGTCCCATAGCCTCCATGCCGCTTGGGAAGCAGATTTCTTTTCCGTGGTCTACGATTTTGCCCACAGGAGAGATGACTGCAGCAGTACCGCACAGTCCGCATTCGGCGAAATCTTTTACCTCTTCCAGGTATACCTCACGTTCTTCTACTTCCAGACCCAGGTATTCTTTTGCTACATACATGAGAGAGCGGCGGGTAATGGAAGGCAGAATGCTGTTGGATTTCGGTGTGACAACTTTTCCCTCTTTTGTGATAAATAAGAAGTTTGCGCCGCCGGTTTCTTCTACCTTTGTTCTGGTACCTGCATCCAGGTACATGTTTTCATCAAAGCCCTGATTATGGGCATCCATAATAGCGTGAAGGCTCATAGCATAGTTCAGTCCAGCCTTAATGTGGCCGGTTCCATGAGGCGCAGCCCGGTCAAAGTCACTGACGCGGATAGTAAGTGGCTTAACCCCTCCTTTAAAGTA
The DNA here is from genome assembly GCA_902363515.1 of Bacillota bacterium. Lineage (GTDB taxonomy): Bacteria > Bacillota > Clostridia > Lachnospirales > Lachnospiraceae > Blautia. The sequence continues at coordinate 31,330 of CABJAN010000021.1, forward strand.
AGGACCTACTGGTGTAACGAAAATACGGAACTGATATTCATCTGCAGGCTTTACTCCAATAACAGGGTTACTTCCAAACATATAAGGACGGATATACAAGGTAGCGCCGGAACCATAAGGCGGAACATAGGCTGCGTTTGCTTTTACTGTATCAACTACTGCCTGTATGAAGCGGTCTTCCGGGAAAACCGGCATTTCCAGTCTTCTGGCAGAATCAGCCATGCGGCTTGCATTTAAGTCCGGGCGGAAGGTGACAATGCGTCCGTCCTGTGTGGTATAGGCCTTCATCCCCTCAAAGACAGTCTGAGCATATTGCAGTACACCTGCACATTCACTGATAACAACTTTGTCATCCTCTGTCATTCTTCCTTCATCCCATTTTCCATCTTTAAAATCAGATACAAAACGATAATCTGTTTTTACATATCCAAAACCAAGATTAGACCAGTCAATGTTCTTTTTCTCCATGTTGAGTTCCTCCATTCTGCCGCGGCTGCGGTATGTTTTCTGAATTTTTTACCATTATAAAACTTTAACGTGTGAATTGCAAGAGATGTTCCGTTGCTTTTTTGCAATCTTTCATATATAATTTAAGAAAGCGGGCAAAAGCAAGTGTCCGGTGAAACAGCAAAAGAATGGGGAGTGAAGAAAATGTCTGGAAATGACTGGAATGGACTAGGCAGAGATGTGAAAGATATTGTGGAAAATGCCATTAATACCGGAGATTTCGGGGCTTTAAACAGAGACCTTGGAGTAACTCTTGAAAATGCTATAGGAAATATGGCAAGGAATTTCAGAAAGCCAGGAGCAAATGATTATCAGACTTGTGACCAGAATGACGGATGCCACAAAAGCTCCTACTGCCCTTATGGGAATGATAGAAGCTACGGGAATACATCCAGAAGAATACAAAAAGCAAGGGAAGAATTTGCTCTTTTTATCAATACCAGAAAAATGAAAGGACTTAGTATTGCCGCCCTGATTACAGGACTGATTCTGGCTGTGAGCAGTGGATTTGTTCTTGGGATTATGGGAATTGTGGCATTGCTGTGGGAATATGCGGTGAAACCCTTCATCGTTACAGCAGCAGTTTTAGTTCCCATAGGATGTGCAGGAGTGGTGGCAGCAGTCTGGGGAAACAGAACCAGAAAACAGGTGGCCAGATTCCGGGCTTATGTAAAAACGTTAAACGGAAAAGCCTATGGCAACATTAAGGACTTAGCCAGAAGCGTTGGAAAATCAGAGAAATTTGTAGTAAAAGATCTTTCAAAAATGATTGAAAAAAGGATGTTTCTGGAAGGCCATTTAGATGAGAATAATACCTGTCTTATGGCAAGTAATGATGCTTATGAGCAGTATATGGAAACCCAGAAAAATATGGAACGTATGAAAGAACAGGCGGCAAGAGAGCCTAAGCGTCAGCTTTCAGAAGAGGCAAGGAAAACCATAGAGGCAGGAAATCGTTATATTGAGGAAATCAGAAGAAGCAATGATGCCATTCCCGGCATTGAGATTTCCAACAAGATGTACCACCTGGAAAATGTCATCCGCCGGATTTTCCAGCGGGTGGAAGAACATCCGGAGCTCATTGATGATCTTCATAAATTTATGGATTATTATCTTCCTACTACCATGAAGCTCTTAAATGCTTACGAAGAACTGGATAAGCAGGAGCTTACCGGGGAACACGTGCAAAGCGCCAAGACAGAGATTGAAAATACATTAGACACCATTAATGACGCTTTTGAAAACCTGTTGGATAGCTTTTATAAAGAAACAGCCTGGGACGTGTCTTCTGATATTTCTGTACTGAAGACCATGCTGGCTCAGGAGGGACTGACTGGTAAGAAAGATTTTAAAGAGAAAGGAAATTAAGAGAGTATGAGCGATGAATTTAAAGACTTTACGGTAACCCCTACACTGACTTTTGAACCCTTACAGGAGGAAGCGCCTGTTGCAGAAGTGAAAAAGGAAGAGCCTGCAAAACCGGAAATGGATGACAGCATTCTTTCTCCACAGGAGAGAAAGATGGTGGATGATTTTGCAAAACAGATTGATATCCGCAATTCAGCGGCCATTCTTCAGTACGGCGCGGGAACCCAGAAGAAAATGGCAGATTTCTCAGAAGACGCTTTAGATAAGGTCCGCACCAAGGATTTGGGAGAAGTAGGGGATTTACTGGAAAATGTGGTCACAGAATTGAAAAATTTTGATGCAGAGGAAGAACGAAAAGGCATTATGGGATTTTTCAAAAAAGGCGGAAACAAGCTGGAAGCCTTGAAAAACAAGTATTCCAAGGCAGAGACCAATGTAAATAAAATCGTGGAAATGCTGGAAAAGCACCAGATTCAGTTAATGAAGGATGCAGCTATTATGGATAAAATGTATGCCCTGAATCTGAATTACTTTAAGGAGCTTTCCATGTATATTCTGGCAGGAAAGAAGAAATTAGAGGAAATCCGCGCCACAGAGCTTCCTCAGCTTATGAATAAGGCGCAGATAAGCGGCCTTCCGGAGGATGCACAGGCAGCCAAAGATCTGGATTCTCTTTGTGACCGTTTTGAAAAGAAGATTCATGATCTGGAGCTTACCAGAATGATTGCCATTCAGACAGCTCCACAGATTCGTCTGGTTCAGGGAAATGATACGCTTATGGCAGAAAAGATTCAGTCTACCATTGTAAACACTATTCCTTTGTGGAAAAGCCAGATGGTAATTGCTCTTGGTGTGGCTCATTCTACAGAAGCTGCCAAAGCTCAGAGAGAAGTCACAGACATGACCAATGCCCTGTTGCAGAAAAATGCAGAGACTTTGAAGCTGGCGACTGTAGAAGCTGCCAGGGAATCTGAGAGAGGTATTGTGGATATAGAAACCTTGCAAAAAACCAATGAATCTCTTATCAGCACCTTTGATGAGGTGATGAACATTCAGAGAGAAGGACGGGAAAAGAGAAGAGCAGCAGAAGCAGAAATGTACCGTTTGGAAGGGGAATTGAAACAGAAATTACTGCAGATTCATAACTAAGGAGGTTTTGTTATGTATCGGGAACATACAAAAGTAATACAGATTGGGGACAGAAAAATCGGCGGCGGAAATCCGGTGCTGATTCAGTCCATGACCAACACCAGAACGGAAGACGTGGAGGCAACAGTCAGGCAGATTCTGGCTTTGGAAGCAGCAGGCTGTGAGATTATCCGCTGTACTGTACCTACTCAGGAGGCAGCAGAGGCTATCCGGGAAATTAAAAAACAGATACACATTCCACTGGTAGCGGACATTCATTTTGATTATAAAATGGCCATTGCAGCCATGGAAAACGGCGCGGATAAAATCCGTATTAACCCAGGAAATATCGGGGGAGCAGAGAAAATCAAGGCTGTGGTGGACGTAGCCAAAGCCAGAAAGATTCCTATTCGTGTAGGAGTAAACAGCGGTTCTCTGGAAAAAGAACTGGTGGAAAAATATCATGGCGTGACTGCTCAGGGATTAGTGGAAAGCGCTCTTGACAAAGTGAAAATCATTGAAGATTTAGGATATGATAACCTGGTTATCAGCATTAAATCTTCCGATGTAATGATGTGTGTGAAAGCCCATGAACTGCTGGCAGAGCAGACCAATTATCCTCTCCATGTGGGGATTACAGAAGCAGGAACCGTGTATTCTGGAAACATTAAATCTGCAGTGGGGCTGGGGATTATTCTTTATGAAGGCATTGGTGATACTATCCGGGTATCTCTTACCGGAGACCCGCTGGAAGAGATTAAATCTGCAAAGCGGATTTTAAAAACATTGAATCTGCGAAAAGGCGGCGTGGAAGTGGTGTCCTGTCCTACCTGCGGCAGAACCAAAATAGACCTTATAGGTCTGGCAAACCAGGTGGAAACTATGGTACAGGAATTCCCTCTGGATATTAAAGTTGCAGTTATGGGCTGTGTGGTAAATGGTCCGGGAGAAGCCAAAGAAGCAGACATTGGCATTGCCGGAGGAAAAGGCGAGGGCCTGTTAATCAAAAAAGGAGAAATTGTAAAAAAAGTACCGGAGGACCAGCTTTTAGAAGTGCTTCGGGAAGAACTGAGTAATTGGAAGTAATCTATGGAGGTTATGCTGCATGGAAAAAGAATTTCTGGATGTTTTCCGAAATCTGGAATTAAATGGAGAGTTAAAAGCCCTTTTAAAAGAAGTGGTGGTTACAAAAGTCTCTGTTAACCAGAAAAAAGACCACATCCGAGTCTATATCCGAAGCAGACAGTGGATTCACAAAAAGTATATTTATGCGCTGGAGGAAGCCATTGCTTCCCAGTGTTTCAGAGGCGTACCTATGACGGTAAAAGTGCTGGAAAAATTTCAACTGTCCAGCCAGTATACACCGGAATTGTTTTTTGATGCATACAAATCGTCCATGGGTCTGGAGCTTAGAAATTACAGCATTCTGGTATTTAATATGTTCCGGAATGCTGTAATTACGTTTCCAAAGACCAATGAGATGCATATGGTACTCCAGTCCACTGTTCTGGCAAAAAGTAAGGAAGAAGAACTGATTGGATACATGGAAAAGGTGTTTTGTGAGCGCAGCGGATTTTCCCTGCAGGTGGAAACAGAATACCAGGAAGTAAAAGAGAGCAAATACAGGAAAAACAGTGATATCCGTATTCAGCAGGAGGCAGCCCATATTATTGAAATGTCAGCTCTTGGAAGAGGAAAAGATGAGCAGTCCCTGGAAGAAACAGAGGAACTGGAAAAAGAGCAGAAGTCCCAAACTTCGGGAGAGAAAAAGTCAGAAACCAGAGCAAAAGAAAAAGGCAATGCAAAGGAAAAATCCTTCCAGGGGGAAAAGGGACGTGGAAAAGGAGACAGAAACTTTTCTTCCGATTACAGGCGCAGCGTAAAACGTTCCGACAATCCAGACGTACTCTATGGAAGAGATTTTGAGGATGATGCTATTCCGCTGGAAACTATACAGTCTGAAATGGGAGAAGTGTGCATCCGGGGACAGATTATGACCCTGGAAAAACGGGAAATCCGCAATGAGAAGACCATTATTATTTTCTCAGTGACAGATTTCACAGATTCTATTACAGTAAAAATGTTTGCCAGAAATGACCAGGTGGAGGAAATCACAGCAGGAGTGAAGGAAAAGGTTTTTATCAAATTAAAGGGAATTACCACCATTGACAGATATGACAGTGAGCTTACCATTGGTTCTGTGGTGGGAATCAAGAAAATTCCCAGCTTCCAGAACTCCAGATTTGATAATGCGCCTCAGAAGAGGGTGGAGCTTCACTGTCATACCAAAATGAGTGATATGGATGGTGTTTCTGACGCAAAAGCATTGATTAAGAGAGCCTATGAGTGGGGGCATAAGGCCATTGCCATTACAGATCATGGTGTGGTTCAGTCCTTCCCGGAAGCCAACCATTGTTTTGATGCCTGGGGCGGTGTGGTGCCTCAGGATTCAGATTTTAAAGTGATTTACGGGGTAGAAGCATATCTGGTGGATGATTTAAAGGGAATTGTGCAGAACAGCAAAGGCCAGAGCCTTCAGGGGGCTTTTGTGGTGTTTGATATTGAGACCACCGGTTTTTCCGCCATGAAGGATAAGATTATTGAAATTGGCGCAGTTAAAGTGGTGGATGGGAAGATTACAGAGCGGTTTTCCGAGTTTGTCAATCCTCAGATTCCCATTCCCTTCCGTATTGAACAGTTGACCAGCATCAATGACAACATGGTAAAAGACGCTCCAACTATTGATGTGATTTTGCCTAAATTTGAAGAATTCTGCAGGGGATGCGTCATGGTAGCTCACAATGCAGAGTTTGATATGAGTTTTATTCAGAAAAATTATGAGGATTTGGGAATTGAAAGGGAAGATACCAGCGTAGATACCGTAGGAATGGCAAGATTCCTCCTTCCACAGTTAAATCGTTTTAAGCTGGATACGGTAGCAAAGGCAGTGGGAGTTTCCCTGGAACATCATCATCGGGCAGTAGATGATGCAGCCTGTACTGCAGAGATTTTTGAGAAATTTATTCCCATGTGCAGGGAGCGGGACATTACGAATCTGGATGAGCTTAATGAAAAAGGGGCGGTATCGGTTTCTTCTGTACAGAAAATGCCTACCTATCATGCTATTATTCTGGCAAAAAATGATGTGGGAAGGGTCAATCTCTACCATCTCATATCAGATTCCCACCTGATTTATTATCACAGGAGACCCCGGGTTCCCAAAAGCCTGTATCTGAAATATCAGGAGGGACTTATGATTGGTTCTGCCTGTGAGGCAGGGGAATTGTATCAGGCTGTTTTAAACGGAAGACCAGAGGCAGAAATCGCCAGACTGGTGAATTTTTATGATTATCTGGAGATTCAGCCTTTGGGAAATAATGTCTTTATGATACGAAATGAAGACCGTTCGGATGTAAATTCAGAGGAGGATTTAAAGGAAATCAACCGAAAGATTGTGAAGCTTGGAGAAGCCTTCAATAAGCCTGTGGTAGCTACCTGTGATGTGCATTTTTTAGACCCGGAGGATGAGGTTTACCGCAGAATTATTATGGCTGGAAAAGGCTTTGATGATGCAGATGACCAGGCGCCTTTATACCTTCGTACCACAGAGGAGATGCTGGAGGAATTTTCTTATCTTGGAAGAGAAAAAGCAGAGGAAATTGTCATTGAAAATCCCAATAAAATTGCTGATATGGTGGAAAAAATCTCTCCCATTCACAAGGGAAAATGTCCGCCTGTTATTGAAAATTCTGATGCCATGCTAAGGGAAATCTGCTACAACAAAGCCCATGAAATCTATGGAGAAGAGCTGCCGAAAATGGTAGAAGAGCGCCTGGAACGGGAGCTGAATTCCATTATTTCCAATGGTTATGCGGTTATGTATATGATTGCCCAGAAGCTGGTATGGAAGAGTAACAGTGACGGTTATCTGGTAGGCTCAAGAGGTTCTGTTGGTTCCTCTTTTGCAGCCACCATGTCGGGAATTACTGAGGTAAATCCTTTAAGTCCTCATTATTATTGCGCCAAATGTCACTATGCAGATTTCGATTCTCCTGAGGTGCGGGAATATTCCGGAAGAGCTGGGTGTGATATGCCGGATAAGAAATGTCCGGTGTGCGGAGAGCCTTTGATTAAAGAAGGATTTGACATTCCTTTTGAAACTTTCCTGGGATTTAAAGGGGATAAGGAGCCGGATATTGACCTGAACTTTTCCGGGGATTATCAGGGAAAAGCACATCGATATGTTGAGGTTATTTTCGGCGCAGGACAGACCTTTAAGGCAGGAACCATTGGAACCCTGGCAGAAAAAACAGCCTTTGGTTATGTGAAAAACTATTACGAAGAGCGGGGACAGCGAAAGCGAAACTGTGAGATTAACCGTATTGTCCAGGGATGTACCGGTGTCCGCAGAACCACGGGACAGCATCCGGGAGGAATTATTGTATTGCCTATTGGATGGGATATTGAGGAATTTACCCCGGTGCAGCATCCGGCAAATGATATGAACAGTGACATTATTACCACTCATTTTGATTACCATTCCATTGACTCCAACTTGTTAAAGCTGGATATTCTGGGACACGATGATCCTACCATGATTCGTATGCTGGAGGACTTAACGGGCATCAATGCCAGAGAAATTCCACTGGACTCCAAGGAGGTTATGTCCCTGTTTAAAAGCACAGAAGCCCTGGGACTGACCCCGGATGATATTCGTGGCTGTCCTCTTGGGTGTCTGGGAATCCCTGAGTTTGGAACTGATTTTGCCATGCAGATGTTAATTGACGCCAACCCTACCTCCTTCTCAGACCTGGTGCGTATTTCCGGTCTGTCTCATGGAACGGACGTATGGCTTGGCAATGCTCAGGATTTGATTAAATCAGGAACCGCAACCATTACCACCTGTATCTGTACGCGAGATGACATTATGATTTATCTCATTAACAAAGGGCTGGAGCATGGACAGGCATTTACCATTATGGAAAGCGTCCGTAAGGGAAAAGGGCTGAAGCCGGAATGGGAAGAGGAAATGAAAAAGCATGATGTGCCGGACTGGTATATTGGCTCCTGTAAGAAGATTAAATACATGTTCCCGAAGGCTCACGCAGCCGCTTATGTTATGATGGGATGGAGGATTGCCTACTGCAAGATTTTTCATCCCCTGGCTTATTATGCGTCTTATTTCAGTATCCGCGCCACAGCATTTTCCTATGAGCTCATGTGTCAGGGCAAGGAAAAGCTGGAGTATTTTATGGATGATTATGAGAAACGGAAAGATACTTTGAGCAAAAAAGAACAGGATACGTACAAGGATATGAAGATTGTTCAGGAAATGTATGCAAGAGGCTTTGATTTTGTGCCGATTGATATTTACAAGGCAAATGCCCATACCTTCCAGATTGTAGACGGAAAACTCATGCCAGCTCTGGATACCATAGAAGGTCTGGGAGACAGGGCGGCAGATGCTGTGGTGGCAGCAGCAGAGGAAGGCCCCTTCCTTTCTCTGGATGATTTCCGTAACCGGACAAAGGTAACATCTTCTACCATTGATTTGATGAATGATTTGGGACTTTTTGGAAAGCTGCCGAAGTCGAATCAGATGTCCTTATTTGATTTTCAGTAAGGAAAGTACAAGATTTTTTGTATTTTTTTTCATAATACTATTCCCTTTTTTCGGAAATTTGTTACAATAAAAGCATTCCACCACATACATGAGGCGGAAAAGTAAAAAAAGAAGAGGAAAGGTGAAACCATGCAGGAATACAAACCATTTAAAGAAGGTAAAGTACGTCAGATTTTTGACATTGGAGAAGAACTTGTTATGTATGCAACAGACAGGATTTCCGCATTTGACTACATCCTGAAAAACAAAATCACAGACAAAGGCGCTGTCCTTACAAAAATGTCCAAGTTCTGGTTCGATTTCACAAAGGATATTGTGCCGAACCATATGATTTCCACAGACACAAAGGATATGCCGGAATTTTTCCAGACACCGGAATATGAAGGACATGTGATGCTGTGTAAGAAACTGGAGATGCTCCCTGTAGAATGTATTGTAAGAGGATATATTACAGGAAGCGGCTGGGCCAGCTACAAAGAAAATGGTACTGTATGCGGTATTCAGTTACCGGAAGGCTTACAGGAATCTGATAAGCTGCCTGAACCTATCTATACACCATCTACCAAGGCTGAACTGGGAGACCACGATGAAAACGTTTCTTTTGAAGAAACTGTGAAAACTCTGGAAAAACTTTATCCTGGAAAAGGACAGGAGTATGCAGAGAAACTTCGTGATTATACCATTGCCCTGTACAAAAAATGTGCAGAATATGCGCTGACAAAGAATATTATTATTGCAGATACCAAATTTGAGTTTGGTCTCAATGAAAAGGGTGAGATTGTTCTGGGTGATGAAATGCTGACACCGGACAGCTCCAGATTCTGGCCATTAGAAGGCTACAAACCAGGACAGGGACAGCCTTCCTTTGACAAACAGTATGTGCGTGACTGGTTAAAAGCAAATCCGGACAGTGACTTCCTGCTTCCAGATGAAGTTGTGGAAAAAACAGTCGATAAGTATATTGAAGCTTATGAAATGCTTTCCGGAGAGAAATTTTAAGAAATAAAAAAATAAGAGACTGTCACATGAGCAGGATATAAACTTCATGTGGCAGTCTTTTTATTGTCAGGGCAAAGCCCTGTAAAGTGCTTACTGCAGTTGGCAAGGTACAGATTTTGTAGTGGCAATGCTATTTTTTATAGTTTACAATCGTTTCGAGATCGTAGAGAGAAAGCGTATCTGAATGTTCGGCTTCTGCTTCGATTTTTTTATCAAAACCAGATTCGGAAAATAAGGCATAGTAGAATTTTGCCTTTGTTTTTTGTGGAGTTAATTTTGCTAAGGTATTCAGATATTCAGAATAGTCGAAGGGGCTGTGTTTGAATTTACATTCACCCACTAAATACTCGTTGGCATCCTTCCCGATACCCAGTAAGTCAATTTCTGTTTCTGCTATTCTCAAGCCATTTTCCGCATTTTTATCACGAACGGTTGTTTTTCCAGCCCAACGTCCCATTTTGGTATAGCGAAATGGTAAGGCATTTTTCTTCTGCAGCTTACGCACAAATTCTTTACAAACATCTTTAAATGATAATGAAGCAAACTCATGCAATGCAGGAGCTACGAGATATTCATAAACACCCTCCACATCCCCATCTTCAAGTTGTGATAGATTCGCAAAACCGAAAGCATACCAAAACCGGAAAAAATTATCGGTTAAACGGTAAGTCCCTCGATTTGTGTTTGCCTTTTCTTTTGTCCCAGTATCAACAGAAAATTCGCGCTCAACAATGCCAAGTTCTATCAGATTTTTTAGATAGACACTTGTTTTTGAAGTATTTTCTACAAGTGATTTCTGGCTAATGTCATTCAATTTTGTACTGCCCAGAGCAACAGCTTCAATAATGGAGTTATAGATGGGAGTTTCTCTAAGCTCCTGATGGAGCCAAAAATCTACTTCGCTATACAGTACCGAGCCTTTGGTAAGAATATTGCGTTTGATGTTTTCATTAAGGTCAATGTCAGGGTTGAACTGATTGAGATAGTGTGGAATACCGCCAAGTACAGCGTAAGCAAGTATCTTATTTTGGGCTGAGTAATTGGGAAAAAAGCGGGCAGTATCGTAAAATCCCATTTCATTCATTTTGTAAATACCTGTTGCTCTGCCATAAAGGGGATTTTTTTCTGCAAGCAATTCTTTTTCGATAAAACTCATTGCGCTGCCACAGAGAATAATCATCACATTACTGTCCTTCAAATCTGTATCCCAGAGGTTTTGCAGAATAGATGGGATACTTGGATTTCCTTTGCACATATATGGAAACTCGTCGATTACAATTAGCCTTTTCTTTTCTCCGTATGGCAAATCTAGGATCGAGCGGAACGCTTTATTCCAATCAGTAAACTCAGAGATATATTGTTTTGCTGGAATATCTTCTCGTAGAATTTGCTTTGAAAATTTTGCTAGTTGTACTCTGTCAGTACTTTGCGTACAGGAATAGAAAATATGTGGTTTGTGCTTGCAAAATTCTCTGAGAGTTTCCGTTTTCCCAACACGTCGCCTGCCGTATAATACGATCATTTGACCTTTTTTCTCATTATATTTATCTTGCAGAAATTTTAGCTCTTTTTCTCTTCCGATGAACATGGCGCTCCCTCCTTAAATGTCTAATCTTGATTTACTAAATCGTGATTAGATATTATTGTATCCATGAAAAAAGAAAAAATCAAGGAGGTTTTAGAACAGGTCTAATTCCCTCAACGCCTCCACCAACTCATCATTTTTCTCAGGACTCATTACGCAGAACCGTATAAAGGAGTTATCCAGAAACGGGAATGTGGAGCAATCCCGAATCATCAGCCCCTTGCGGATGCAATGTTCAAATACCATTTCAGAAGTCACATCTTCTCTCAGTATTTTCACCAGAAGGAAATTGGAACAGGAAGGATATACTTTTACATGCTTCCAGGTATGCAGTAACTGATACAACCGGTTTCGTTCACTGGTAATCAGCGCTCTTGTTTTTTCAATATATTCTTTGTCGGAAAACATGATACATCCTGCAATCTCTGCCAGACTGTTAATAGTCCATGGATTTTTCCTGGTATTGATGTATTTCAGCAAATCAGGATTTCCGGTAACCGCATAGCCAAGACGCAGACCGGGAGCAGCGAAGAATTTGGAAATTCCCCGCAAAACAATAAGATTATTGTAATTGTTGGTTAGGGGAATGGAGGAAATCTTGATTCCGGCATCTGTAAATTCCTCATAAGTTTCATCTACCATAACTGAAATTCCGTACTGCATGGCTCTGTCCAGAATCCGCCGCATTTCTTTTCTGGAAATAGCAGTGGAAGTAGGGTTGTTTGGATTGCACAGAACCAGAAGGTCCAGGCTGTCATTTAGATGGCTGCAGAAATCTTCTACGTTCATTTGGAAGTTTTCCTCTTCCTTTAAAGGATAATAGAGGGTCTGACCACCCTCAAGGGCAATTTCCCTTTCGTATTCCGAATAGGTAGGACCCAGAATCAGAGCTTTTTGCGGATGTGTGGTCTGAATGAACAGAGAAATCAATTCCGTAGAGCCATTTCCCACAATAATATTGTCAAACTCAGCACCCGTGTAATCGCAGATGCTTTTTCTGAGTTTAGCATATTCCCGGTCCGGGTAAGTGGTAATAGCATCCAGGTGTTTAGAAAGGGTATCTCTTAACAGGGGAGAGATACCGAGAGGGTTTACATTTGCAGAAAAACTGGTAATGTCCTCTTTTTGAATATGGTAGATTTCTTCAATTTTTTCCAGGTCACTGCCATGGAAATGGTCTTTATGTTTCAGCATGGATATGCCTCTCTTTCTTGAATGTGGATTGTACGTTGCACAGCACAACTTTGTAGTGTATAATTCATAGTAGCAGATTGTTATCAAGGATTCAATATGGAATTCAGGAATATACTAGACAGGGTAAGGGTGATAATTTGAAGACACGAATGGAACAACTGATAAACGGACGATTTGAGTATGAGGTACCGGAACTGGAACTGTCAGCGACTGAAATCGTGCTGGATATCCTGCCGGAAGAAAGGTTTCGTGGTGAACTGGAATTTTGGGCAGGAGATGATAGAAGAATCAAAGGAATGGCGTATTCCAGCCACAGAAGATTTCTTTTGGGAAAGGAAAAATTCTCAGGAGACAGGGTGAAACTTCCCTATGGAGTGGACACTGCAGGGCTGGAAGGTCAGGATAAAATTGAGGGAGAAATTGTACTAAGCACCAGTATAGGAGAATACAGGGTGCCTTTTTCTATTACTGTTAAGAAACCGGAAGTCAGGACTTCCCAGGGAACTGTTGGGACTCTGGAGGAGTTTGTGGAGCTTGCAAAGGAGGATTTCAGAGAAGCCTATCAGTTATTTACAGATGCTTCTTTTGTACAGCTTTTAAAAGGCAGGGAAGAATTACTGCCGTATTATGAGGCTTTGTCACAGACTCCGGTACCCTATCAGAATCTGGAAGAGTTTCTCATAGGAGCAGGGATGAAAAAGCCGGTTACACTGAGTCTGGAAAAAGAAGCTCTGGAATTGTATGAGGTACAGAGTTCTTTGAAAGACACTCTGCGGATACGCAGGAGCGGCTGGGGATTTTTAAGAGCAGAGATTCAGACAGAAGGAGACTTTCTGGAGGTAGAGAAAACTTCTATTCAGGATGGGCACTTTATTGGAAGTGTTTATGATTTAGAATATATTATCCGTCGGGACGGTCTTGGCAAAGGGAAAAATTTTGGAAGGATTCAGATTAAAACAGTTTATGAAACCATTACCTATGAAATTATGGCGTCTAAAAGTAATCGAATTCAGGTAAATGTTACTGCTTATGAGAAGAAAAAGCGGCTGCAGGCAGCAAGAGAAATGCTGGACATGGAGCTGGGACGTGTGGACGTACAGACTTGGAGCCAGAATATGCTGGAGCTTTTGGAAGAGCTAAAGGAAAATGGATATTATGCTACAGAGTGTCAGCTTTTTGAAGCCTATGTGTATGTCCAAAAAGGACAGAAAGAAGAAGCCAGACGCCTGTTAGACTCTCTGGAAAATAATCAGAGGGTGCTTCAGGAAGAAGAACTGGAGGGCGCGTTTTTATACTTAAACGAATGTTCAGAAAGAAGTACCCAACTGAAAGAGCATGTGACAGCCAGACTGCGTCAGCTCCATCAGCGCAGGGTAGATAGCTGTTTATTATTATATATGATCTTTCAGTTAGATTCTGAGGCGCTAAGAACTCCATCAAGAAAAATGTTTCTTTTGGAGGAGCAGTACCGGATTGGATGCAGAAGCCCCTTTTTGTATCTCATGGCATGTCGTCTTGCAGCAGAGGACGGAGCGGTATTTCGGAAAATGAATGAATTTACGGTCCAGGTCTTTTTGTTTGCTGAGAAATATCACATTCTTACAGAAGAAATGGCTTTTCGGGCAGCAGATCTGGCAGGACAGATGAAGAGTTTTTCGCAGAAGGTTTATGAGATTTTGGAATGTGCTTATGAGCAATATCCTACGGTCCAGACTGTGAAGGAAATCTGCCAGTTGATTATGAAGGGTGAGCCAAGAAACCCTGAATATTTCCGATGGTATGAACTGGCAGTGATGTCAGAACTGAAGATTACAGGTCTGTATGAATATTATATTGAAACCATGAGCAGAAATTATCAGAAAGTGTTGCCCAAAGTGATTCGTCTGTATTTTGGCTATAATAATACCTTAAGTGATAAGAAAAAAGCATTTGTGTACAGTAATGTTATCCGAAATAAAGACCTGGATCCGGAAACTTATCAGGCATACCGGAATAAAATGGAAGCCTTTGCCTGTGAGAAAATCAAGGAAGGCAGAATGAATGAGGATTTTGCTGTGGTTTATCAGGAATTCTGTGTGGATTCCAGGGATGAAAATGTAAGAAGCGCTCTGGCAAAGGTATTGTTTACCCAGAGGATTTACTGTGATGACCCGAAAATCAGAAGGGTAATTGTGCGCCATGCTTCTATGAAAAAAGAACAGGCTTATCTGTGTGCTGATAAAACTGCTTATATTTCTCTTTATACCAGGGATGCGGCGATTCTGTTCGAGGACAGCCGCCAGAGGCGTTATGTGGCAACTGTGGATTACAATATTCATCCGTTGTTGGATGTGGAGGAATTATCAGGGAAACTGTTACAAGATGGACGAAAATATCCGGGAATGCTGCTGCACACCTGTGGAGAACTGAAACATGAACAGCCAATTAACGAACAAAACTGCAAAAATTTCCAGGCAATTTTAGATGAGGATGTGTTTACAGATGCCTACAGGCAGGAAATGAGAAAGCGGCTTTTGCTGTATTATGAGTCACAGATGGATAACCGAAATCTGAGAGAATCCCTTCGAGATATGGATTTCAGAGGCTTTGCAAAGGTAAATAAACGTCTGCTCATTACCATTTTGGTAAAGCAGGATATGTTTTTGGGCGCTTATGATCTGGTGTGTGAATACGGATATGAAAACATTGATATTCCGATTTTGCTCCGTTTATGCAGCCAGATGATTTTGAAATTGGAATTTGAATATGAAGAGGAAATGCTCCTTCTGGCATCTTATATTGTTCAGGCGGGAGTTTATGATGAAGTGCTTTTGCGTTATCTGGTAAAGCATTTTGAAGGTCCGGTGAAGGAAATGGTGTGGCTGTGGGAGCGTGCCATGGGCTTTGCTGTGGACTGCTATGGATTGGAAGAAAGAATTCTGCGCTACAGCATGTTTACCAGATATGCACATCCACAGGGGTTGAAGGTACTGCAGGAATATCTGGAACAGGGAGGAAGGGAACAGGTGATTCTGGCCTACCTTACTTTTGAAGCCTATGATTATTTTGTAGGAGAAAGAGAAAAAGAAGCATTTCTTTTTGAGGCGCTGGAGAAGATTCTGGAAAAAGGATGGGAATGTGATATTATTTGCAGACTGGCGCTTTTGAAAGCATATACAGAAAATGGACAGTGGAATGAAAGAAGAATGCAAAGAGCCGGAGAGATTTTGGAAGAATGTGTACAGGAACGTCTGAAATTTGCATTTTTCCAGGACATGCCAAAAGAACTGCAGCAGATTTTCCAGTTAGAGGATAAAGTATTTGTGCAGTGTAAGGCAGGACCAAATGCGAAAGTTACCCTGCATTACCAGATTGAGCGGGAAAACGTGCTGTCAGAGGAGAAGATGGAGCCTTTGAAGGAACGGTATCAGGGGATTTATAACAAGGAATTTGTCCTGTTTTATGGAGAAAAACTGATTACCTATTTTGTCATAGAAAAAGAGAACAGCATAGAAACGACGCCAAAGCAGGTACTTACAGTGGAGAAAACCAGCTTTCAGGGCAGAAGTAAATATCAGATGCTCAATGCCATGCTGCAGATGAAGGAACAGGGAAATCTTCAGGAGCTTTGTCAGGCAGAGGAAGAATATCTGAAACAGGAGCAGCAGGTATGGCGGCTGTTTCCACTGTTGGATTAAAGGGAGGAAATGGAAGTGAATGAGACACGAAATATTATTGTAGGTCTGGAAATTGGAAAACAGCAGTCCCAGATTTGCTATTTTGACCGAAAGGAAAAAGAGCCGATTTCCATTTCTGTAAAAACAGGGAGCAATCAATATCTGTTTCCCACTATGCTGTCTAAGAAACCTGGGGAAGAGGTCTGGCATTTTGGAATGGAAGCCCAGTATTTTTCCAGGAATGAAGGGGAAATTCCAGTGACCGGACTTTTGGCAATGTTTGGAAAGTCAGAAGAAATTCTGGTGGATGGAACCAGTAGAAAACCAGAAGAGCTTCTGGAACATTATCTTCGCGGCTGTATTTCCCTTTTGGGAACTGCAGATCCGGTAAGGCAGATAAAAGCAGTGATGATTACAGTGCCTAAATTATCAAAAACAATGGTTGGGGCTCTTTATCAGGCAGGTGAGCGTATGGGCTTTAGCAGAAATCAGATTTTCCTTCAGGATTATGATGAGAGCTTTTACTATTATGTAATGAATCACAGAAGAGACAACTGGAATCGGAAAATCGGCTGTTTTTTGTTTGAGGAAAAGGAGGTTTCTTTTGCAAGCCTTGTGATTGACAGTCAGAAACGGCCTATGACAGCGTATATTGAACATGGCGTTACTGCACAGATATCCCAGGATCCGGTGGAGCGAGATGAAAATTTTTACCGCCTCATTGCCAGGTCCTGTGCAGCAGAGCCTTATTCCAGTATTTATATTGTAGGCGATGGCTTTGACCAGGAATGGGCAGTGCGGTCTACCCCCTATCTTTGTAAAAACCAGAGGCATGTGTATTATGGAAACAATCTCTATGTAAAGGGCGCCTGCTACGGGGCAAGAGAAAAATGTGATGAAGGAATTTTAAAGGGATACCTCTATCTAAGTCCTTCTCTGGTGCGTAATCATGTGGCTATGGACATGATGGTTAATGGTTCTCCCAAAACTTATGTGCTGGCAGAAGCAGGGAAGAACTGGTATGAGATTCATACAGAGCTGGAGCTGATTTTAGACGACAGAGAAGATTTAGAATTCCTGGTTACTTCCATAGATGGGGGAAGCAAAACCAGGTGCAGTATGAAACTTCCGGGACTTCCCAAACGCCCCAATAAAACCACCAGACTTCGGGTGACGATTTCCTATGAATCAGAAGAACTCTGTGTGATTCAGGCAGAAGATTTAGGATTTGGAGAAATGTTCCCGTCCCAGGGAAAGGTCTGGATTGAGAAAGTATCATGGTAAAGGAGGCGCGAAGATGAGCAGTTATATTTTATGTCAGGTAAAGCGGGCATCCATGCCCTATTATATCGAAAACATCAGTACCAATATTTACAGCATTGAAGAGCTTTGCTACTATTTTTACCATAATATTTATCTGTTAGATGAAACCATTTTAAATGAGCATCTGTGCGACTGGCTGCGAAAAGAGCTGGGGCTTGAAAAGCTGTACAAGCGTTTGTATAAGGTGCTGGAAGAGGGACTTGGGACTTCAGAGTTTATTCTGGCAGTGTTTAAGGAAATTAATTATCTCACCCATAAGGAATTTAAGGAGCTTAATGAGAAGCTGAATCTTCTGGAACTACAGCCGGTTGTTCTGCGGGAAAAGAAAAAAGGAGATTATCTGGTGGAAAACAAAATGTATGTAAACGCCATCCGGATTTATGAAAACGCCCTGCAAAAAGAAGACAAAGAAGGTTTGGGAGAGCAGTTCAGCGGCGGCATTTATCATAACATGGGATGTGCGTATCTGCATTTGTTTCAGTTTGCAGATGCAGCTCAGTGCTTTTTGAAGGCCTATCAGGTGCTTCGCACAAAACAGGTATTGAGTCACTATCTTATGGCAGTTTATATGGAACAACAGGAAGGATTTGAAAAAGCCTGTGAAGATATGGAAGCTTCAAAAGAACAGAAACAGGAAGTGCTGCAAAAACTGGAAGAAGCGGAACAGGAAACCCAGCCTGTTACAAGGGAAGAGGCAGAGGAAGTTTTAAATGGGTTTATACGGGATTACCATAGAAGCACAGGATTTTAACTTGTGTTTTGACCTGTGATGATATATAATCCAGATGTGTTATACCGAGTTCATAGAAAACAGAGAGGTAAGAAAGATGAGTACAGACAGATATGTAAGTCCATTATCCGAGCGTTATGCAAGTAAAGAAATGCAGTATATTTTTTCTCCGGACATGAAATTCCGTACCTGGAGAAAATTGTGGATTGCGCTGGCAGAGACAGAGAAAGAACTGGGACTGAATATTACCCAGGAACAGATTGATGAACTGAAGGCAAATGCAGACAACATTAACTATGAGGTGGCAAAAGAAAGAGAAAAACAGGTACGCCATGATGTGATGTCTCATGTATACGCATATGGTGTACAGTGTCCAAAAGCCAAAGGAATTATTCACCTTGGAGCTACCAGTTGTTATGTAGGAGACAATACAGACATTATTGTCATGACAGAAGCTTTGAAACTGGTGCGCAAGAAGCTGGTGAACGTGATTGCAGAACTGGCGAAATTCGCTCAGGAGCATAAGGCACAGCCAACCCTTGCGTTTACCCATTTTCAGCCTGCACAGCCTACAACCGTAGGAAAGAGAGCAACTCTTTGGATGCAGGAATTCATGTTAGATTTGGAAGACCTGGAGTATGTACTCAGCACCATGAAATTATTAGGTTCCAAAGGCACCACAGGTACACAGGCAAGTTTCCTGGAACTGTTTGACGGGGATCAGGAAACCATTGATAAAATTGACCCCATGATTGCACAGAAAATGGGCTTCAAGGAATGCTATCCGGTTTCCGGACAGACCTATTCCAGAAAAGTAGACACCAGAGTATTAAATGTACTGGCAGGAATCGCAGCAAGCGCACATAAATTTTCCAATGATATCCGTCTGCTGCAGCACTTAAAAGAAGTGGAAGAGCCTTTTGAGAAGAGCCAGATTGGTTCCTCTGCCATGGCTTATAAGAGAAACCCAATGAGAAGTGAGAGAATTGCTTCTCTGTCCAGATTTGTTATGGTAGATGCCTTAAATCCGGCCATTACTTCTGCAACCCAGTGGTTTGAGAGAACTCTGGATGACTCTGCCAACAAACGTCTGTCTGTACCAGAAGGCTTCCTGGCTATTGACGGTATCTTAGACCTTTGCTTAAACGTAGTAGATGGACTGGTGGTTTATCCAAAAGTTATTGAAAAACGTTTGAGAAGCGAACTGCCATTTATGGCAACCGAAAATATTATGATGGATGCAGTAAAAGCTGGCGGAGACCGTCAGGAACTTCATGAGAGAATCCGTGAACTCTCTATGGAAGCAGGAAGAAATGTAAAAGTAGAAGGAAAAGAAAACAACCTTCTGGAGCTTATTGCAGCAGATCCGGCCTTTAACATGACCCTGGAAGATTTACAGAAAACCATGGATCCTGCAAAATACACAGGAAGAGCTGCTGTACAGGTGGATAACTTCCTGAAAAATGTGGTAAATCCTGTGTTAGAAGCAAACAAAGAGCTTTTGGGAATGACAGCAGAAATTAATGTATAAAAAATAGTATCAGGGGGAGGACAAAGGAGAGCAGATATATGAATCAGGAAAAAAAAGGAAGAGCCATTGCGCTGCTTCCCATTGGAGTATTTTTAGTGATTTTTATCGGGGCGGGTGTTCTGTTTCAGGACTTCTATACCATGCCTGCGATTGTCGGTTTCCTCATTGCACTGATTGTGGCCTTTGTGCAGAATAGAAGACTGCGGTTTTCTGACAAGCTGTCTATTATTTCAAAGGGAATCGGAGAAGAAAATATTGTTACCATGTGTCTCATTTTCCTGGCAGCAGGCGCCTTTTCCGGAACCATTCAGGCAGCGGGAGGTGTGGAGAGTACCGTAAATCTGGGCTTGTCCATTATGCCCTCTTCTGTTGCAGTAGTAGGATTGTTTGTGATTGGCTGCTTTATTTCTGTTTCCATGGGAACCTCTGTGGGAACTATTACAGCCATGACACCTATTGGTGTAGGCATCGCAGAAAAAACAGGAATTGCCATGCCAATCTGTGTTGGCGCAGTGGTTTGCGGAGCTATGTTTGGGGATAATTTATCCATGATTTCCGATACAACCATTGCGGCAGTGAGAACCCAGGGATGTGAGATGAAGGATAAGTTTAAGGAAAACTTTCTCATTGTACTTCCTGCGGCAATTATTACAGCAGTGTTGTTCTTCTTCCTGGCAAGAGGAAATGCAGGAAAAATCGAAGGCAATTTGCAGTATGATATTATCAAAGTGATTCCGTATCTGGTGGTGCTCATTGGAGCGCTGATTGGTGTCAATGTATTCCTGATTCTTATTGTGGGAACTGTATTGGCAGCTCTTGTAGGTGTAGGAACCGGCGCTTTCGCTATTGGAGAACTGTTCCAGAAAATGGGTGATGGCGTTACCAGTATGTATGATATTACCGTAATTTCCATTGTAGTAGCCGCCATTGTGGCATTGGTGAAGGAATACGGTGGTATTGAGTTTATTCTGAATCTCATTAAGAAAAGGATTAATGGTCCAAGAGGCGGAGAATTTGGGATTTCCGTGCTAGCGCTTTTGGTAGACTGCTGTACAGCCAACAATACGGTTGCCATTGTTATGGCAGGACCCATTGCAAAAGAAATCAGTGATGAATTTGACGTTTCCCCAAAAAGAAGCGCTTCTTTATTGGATATCTTCGCATCTGTAGGACAGGGAATGATTCCCTATGGCGCCCAGCTTCTTACTGCAGCAGGATTGTCGGCGCTGTCACCAGTGCAGATTATGCCGTATCTGTTCTATCCCATATTAATGGGAATCAGCGCAGTGCTGTTTATTGTATTTAGGAGAAGAAAATAAATAAGAGGAACAAAGAGGATTTCAGCTTAACGAGGCAGAAGTCCTTTTGTTTTTTTCTGCTACATGTTACAATATGTGTATAGAGTTTTACCAAAAAGAATCATAGTGGAGGTGATAAAGATTAAATGCTTATTTTGGAACATTAACAAAAAAGATTTAGCAGAAGAAATAGCAGACTGTGCAACAGAAAATCATATAGATATTATTATTACAGCAGAGTCAGAAAATTTAAATAGTTTTCATATGCTAAGTCAACTCCACAAAAGAGAAAGCAGGTTTGAACAGAAAGAAGTTCTTCCAGTAAAGGAGGATATCAAACTTTTTGCAAAGGAAACATTTGAGGTAACTGTGTACAAAGAAGATAAGCATGTTTCGTTATTTAAGGTGCATGAGAAGAAAAGAAATTATTTGCTGGCAGCAGTACATTTTAGCAGTGCGATGTATAAGAGTGAGGAATCAAGAGGAAGACGGGCAGATGACTTGGCGGGATTTATTGAAAATCAGGAAAAAGATTGCAACAAGGAAAGAGGAATATCAGAGGAAGAATACCAGACCATTGTGGTAGGAGATTTTAATCTGCATCCATTTTCATCAGGAATTATTGGATGTCACGGTTTTCAGGCGGTCTATGATATTCGTGCAGCGAAAAAAGGCAGCAGGATTGTAGAGGATGAAGAGCGGAGATTTTATTATAATCCAATGTGGGATATTATGGGAAAACATAGTGGAATCATGGGAACTTATTATTGTGAATCAGATCAGGATGATAGGTCTTTTTATTGGTATACCTTTGACCAGGTGTTGATTAGACCGATATTAATTGAACGATTTGTCTGGGATGAATTTGCAGTGATAACGGAGATTTCAGGAAAAACTTTACTTCAAAATGGGAAAATAAATAAGAAGACATATTCAGATCATTTACCTATAAAATTTGAGATAAGAACAGGAGGAAAGTCATGACAATGGATTTATGGAATTTTAACAAAGCAACTTTGCAGCAATCTTTACAGAAATCCAATGAAGAATTGCCAGACAGCATATTGAAAGAACAGGCGGAAGCTTTAGGAAAAAAAACAGATGGACTTGTTTATGGGAAAATCAGCAATATGAAATATGAATTAAAAAATAGAAAAGAAAAGTATACCATGGCAACCATGTTTGATATTATTGTGCCAAAATTAGAATCTTATCGTTATACTCTTTTTATTATGTTTTCCAGACCGGAAAAGTCTTATCCAGTGGCGATTACAGTGGGAAGAAGCATTACAGAGGAAACGGATAAACTGACACCTCAGTATGTATGCAAAAATAAGAAAGATTTTATGGCAGCACTGAAGAAAACATTATCTTCGGAAGAAGTGACAAATACCATTGAAACACTATATTTAAAAGCATTAAAAAGTTAAAAAAAGTTTTTGAAATTTTTACTTTATTTCTGCACTAACTTGTAGTATGATACTGTAGTTAAAAGAAACCAGTTCAAGATTACAGGAGGAATCAAAGATGGTAAAAGCAGTTGTAGGAGCAAACTGGGGAGATGAAGGAAAAGGAAAGATTACAGATATGCTGGCTCAGGAAGCTGACATTGTTGTAAGATTTCAGGGAGGAGCCAATGCCGGACATACGATTGTAAATAATTATGGCAAGTTCGCACTTCATACTCTTCCATCCGGTGTATTTAATGCCAATACTACCAGTATCATTGGAAATGGTGTGGCGTTGAATATTCCGGTATTGTTTAAGGAGATACAATCTATCGTGGAAAAGGGTGTTCCTATGCCGGACATTAAGGTGTCAGACCGGGCACAGATGGTAATGTCCTACCATATTAAATTTGATGAGTACGAAGAGGAACGTTTAGCAGGTAAATCTTTCGGCTCTACCAAATCAGGAATTGCTCCGTTTTATTCAGATAAATTTGCAAAAATCGGATTCCAGGTAAGTGAGCTCTTTGCAGATGAAGAAGTACTGCGGGAAAAAGCAGAGAATATCTGTGCAAAGAAGAATATTATGCTGGAACACTTATATCATAAACCGCTGTTAAAGCCAGAAGATATTCTGGAAGAGCTGAAGCAGTACAAAGAAATGGTTGCGCCGTATGTGTGTGATGTTTCAGCATTGCTTTGGGATGCATTAAAAGAAGGCAAAGAAATTCTTTTGGAGGGTCAGTTAGGTTCCTTAAAAGATCCGGACCATGGTATTTATCCTATGGTAACCTCCTCCTCTACACTGGCTGCTTATGGAGCGGTGGGAGCGGGAATTCCGCCTTATGAAATCAAAAAGATTATTACAGTATGCAAGGCCTATTCCAGCGCAGTAGGCGCAGGCGCTTTTGTATCGGAAATCTTTGGAGAAGAAGCAGATGAATTAAGACGCAGAGGCGGTGATGGCGGTGAATATGGAGCTACCACAGGACGCCCAAGACGTATGGGATGGTTTGATTGTGTGGCTTCTAAATACGGATGCCGGATTCAGGGAACTACGGACGTGGCCTTTACTGTACTGGATGTGTTAGGATATTTAGACGAAATTCCTGTTTGTGTGGCATATGACATTGATGGTGAGATTACCACAGAATTTCCTACTACACACCTTCTGGAAAAAGCAAAACCAGTGCTGGAAGTACTTCCGGGGTGGAAATGTGATATCAGAGGAATCAAAAAATACGAAGACTTACCGGAAAATTGTCGCAAATACATTGAATTTGTGGAAGAAAAACTGGGCTTCCCAATTACCATGGTATCCAATGGGCCAGGGAGAGATGAGATTATTTACAGATAAATAAAAACAGGGAATCATTGCAGAAAAGAGATGCAGTGATTCCCTATTTTTATTTTAATAGAACCAGGTATACAGTGCTGTAATTTTTTTACAGCATCCATTGCAGAAAGTATAAAAAATGGTTATACTGTTAACAGGATAATTATGTGAGTAATCTGTATGGAAGGAAGGATATAAAAATGTTAAATAAATTCACGCTGAAAAATTATAAAAATTTTAAAGATGAAATCGTAATAGATTTTGAAGAAATAGCTGGATATCAATTTAGCACAGATTGTATTATTGATGGAACTATAAGTAAAATTCTTTAGGTTAGAATCGATGATGGGGTAAACGAAAAAGCAGTTTTGGCATTCCAGTGAACTGCCCCTTCGTTTACTCCATTTTCGATTTGACCTAATTGAACAAAGTGAGCGTCCGGGTAGTTGCTACCTATGGACTTTCAATCTTTTGTTCTTATCCATAATTATACAGGATTTCCTGTGCAGACGCTACAGAAATCAAGTGTTTTCAGATAAATAGGTACAACAATAAAACCTCAGGATTTTGAGGCTTAAAAACATATAAAAGATTTGGATTTTAACACCTTTGCGGTATTCTCAGTTGTGGTTTTCCAAGATGTCCACCGCAGGATTTACATACACAGATGTTTATCCCGTATAGCTGTTTCAGTATTTCCGGCATCTCTTTATCCCTGAGCTTTGAAAGATATTTTTTACATCCAATGAGATTCCGGCATAAAGTGAGTTTTTTGTGCTTGCTGCGGGAACAAAGAAGTCCGTAATGCCGGATCCTGACAAAACGTCTGGGTGGCACATGCATCAGAAAACGCCGTATAAATTCAATACCAGAAAGTGTCAGTTCTTTCCATTGTCCTTCCTTTCGGTAATCCCTGACAGAAAAAGTAACATTTTCATCGTCCATATGGATCATGCGGTGATTGCTGATAGCGATCCTATGGGTATATTTTCCGAGATAATCAATCACAGACTGTGCACCGTTAAAAGTTTTCTTACAGTAAGGAACCCATTCTGTATCATAACAGGAATCTATAAGCTCTTTGAATGCATAATGATTACGGTATTTTTCTGCTGTTCCATGAAACTCAAGCTGATCTGTATTCCAGAGATTTTTCAACTCATCCATATATTTCCCACGAAAGACTTTGGAGATAGCCCATATGGGGAGAAAAAACTCCGTACCATTGTCTTTCCACTCATTTTTCGGTGTCAGGCCGCCGCCAAGCAGTATCGTATGGATATGGGGATGAAAATTCATTTCTGAGCCCCATGTATGCAGGATGCAGATATAACCAACAGAAGCCCCGAGGTGCTTTGGGTCGGATGTCAGTTCCTGAATAGTAGCGGAAGCTGCATGATACAGCGTGTCATATAACAGTTTCTGGTTACTGTAAATGACCGGATTCAGAATGTCAGGGACTGTAAACACCAGATGAAAATAAGGTGCATCAAGTACATCTTCCCTGCGGGCATCCATCCACATTTCCTTTGGAATAGCCTGACACATGGGACAACAGCGGTTACGACAGGAATTATAATGACTTGAGTTTCCGCAAACTGTAATTCAAAAATGAATATGTCTGCCCAAAGTGCCAATCTGCCGACTTTTTGAAAAATTCAGAATGGCAGTTCTGTGATTAGGGGCACTTTAATAAGCTCCGCCGGAACCGGACTTTGGGAGACATATTTTTTTATGTATTTAAACAGCCAGCTTAAGACAGAGTTGACGGTATGCAGGACGTTTCGTCCGAAACCATAGTCGGATGCCTTCTTTTGCATAGGATAGTATGCCGGAGATGCCTTTTGCCAGCCGATAATAGCAGAAAGATATTTTCACTTTTATGGGATCTGCTGTCTTTATAATAGCAACTTTAAGGGCATTTGTTTCCGGCTTCATGGAAATATGAGCCAGGAATGCCATGCATAAAGTGATATAGAAATTTAAGGCATTGATTGCTTTGAGCTTCCGTACCCGGAAGTTTTCAAATTGAAACATCTGTTTTTTACAGCGGAAATATTCCTCAATGCGCCATCTGGAAAAATAAAGTTTTGCAATCTTTATCACATCGTCTTTCGATTTGATTTCTTTGTTCGTTGCAAGCATCATAGGTTGGTCAGTAATGCCGTAAACAAGGACTAAATAAATATCTTTTCTGGATGCAGTTATCTGTACTTTTACATGGGAAAGATAAGCCTCATGCCGCTTCCCTTTGTAGAACAGAGGCAGTTTTACCTTGCCTTTCCTGCGGCTGCGCAGTTCGGTGGCAAATACCCATTTATTATGATACAGGAGCTTCCGCTTTGCAGTCAGACGAATCACATAGTCCTGATTCATGGAATCCAGTTTGAGAAACATCTTGTTATCATCATATCCGCGATCCATGACAAAGGTTGCTTTTTCAAATAAAGCAGCTGCACGTTCCATAGCAGAAAAAGTAATATTGTTGATGGATGTGAAGCCTTTTTCATTTGAAGAATGGNTTTTAGAAAACAGACTGACAGGATGATTGTTGTTGGTAAGGACAGTGGCTTCCGTTACATGATACCCTTTCTTATAGACATTTTTTGTAGAAGTACTCTCAGAGCCATCGCGTACCCAGCCAAGGGATTCGAATTTATAACCATCCGGTTTTACTACGTCACTGTCATCGATATGAATGACAGGATGATCCGGACACCATTTCTTTATGTGGGTCAGGTAGGCTCTCAAAGCATCTTTTGGTGTACCTTTTGACAAATGTCTGGAAAGGCGGTCGACACTGTTGATTTTTTTGGAATGCTCATGTAACTGGTCAACAATGTCTGTAAGGAGACAACTGTTGGAAGCAAGAATACCATAATTCATGTCAGCTATAAACTTTTTTTCCGGTTTGGGAAGCTTTCTGGAAATTTTATTGGAAAAAGTTAAAATTTCCCGTTTCATTTGATAAGTTTTTGATGTACAATTAACCACAGGGAATCCTCCTCTTTTTTGTTTAGTACGATTTTTTTGTGGTGATTAAATTTTACATCAAAAAGGAATAGGATTCCTTATATTTTTGGCATTTTTAAAAAGTTGTTAATAATCAGCAAGGATGATTATAGGTTCTGTGGATAAAACTGCGGAAACTCAAG
>CABJAN010000022.1 GCA_902363515.1 Bacillota bacterium
GTGATTAAATTTTACATCAAAAAGGAATAGGATTCCTTATATTTTTGGCATTTTTAAAAAGTTGTTAATAATCAGCAAGGATGATTATAGGTTCTGTGGATAAAACTGCGGAAACTCAAGTAAGGTAAAGGATGGAAAAATGAAGTGTTGTGTGATACACTTAGGACTATCATATTTACGAAAGAGGGGAAACATAAGAAAATGAAAACAAGTGTATTATTAAAGCGGTTTATACCTTATTACGGAAAATATAAGGGCATTATGGTCATGGACTTGTTCTGTGCCGCGCTTACTACGGTATGCGAATTAGTGCTTCCGCTGATTCTCCGTTATATTACGGATATTGGAATGCGGGATCTGGCGTCCCTTACTGTGAAAACAGTGGTTACCATAGGAATGTTGTATTTTGCACTTCGCATTATTGACGGTATGGCAAGTTTTTATATGGCGTATATTGGACATGTTATGGGGGCGTCTATTGAAACCGATATGAGAGAAGATGCTTTTCGGCACTTGCAGAAATTATCTGACAATTATTTTAACAATACGAAGATTGGTCAGATTATGTCCAGGATTACCAGTGATTTGTTTGATGTCACGGAATTTGCCCATCACTGTCCGGAAGAGTTTTTTATTGCTTTATTAAAAGGTGTCGTATCTTTTCTGATTCTTGCAAGGGTAAATGTATTATTGACAGTGATTATTTTTATTCTGATTCCGGTTATGGCGATTTCCTGTACATATTTTAACCTGCAGGTACGAAGAGCCTTTAAGAAGCAGAGAAATCACATAGGAGAGCTGAATGCCAGAATCGAAGACAGCCTTTTAGGTAATAAGGTAGTACGGGCTTTTGCAAATGAAAACGTGGAGATTCAGAAATTTGATAAGGATAATCAGGAATTCCTGAAGATTAAACGCCATACTTATAAGTATATGGCAGCTTTTCAGAATACTATCCGCATTTTTGATGGATTGATGTATGTGGTTGTGATTGTGGCGGGTGGCATTTTTATGATTAAAGGGCTGATTGCTCCGGCAGATTTGGTTGCATATACCATGTACGTAACTACACTTCTGACTACCATTCGCCGTATTATTGAATTTGCAGAGCAATTCCAGAGAGGTATGACAGGGATTGAGCGTTTTGCAGAATTGATGGAAGCAGAGATTGATATTTTCGACGAAGAGGGCGCTGTTCCTCTGGAAAATGTAAAAGGAGAGATTACGTTTCGGAATGTATCTTTTGAGTACCCGGATGATCATACACCGGTATTGTCTCAGATTAATCTTACGATTAAACCTGGAGAAAAAGTTGCTCTGGTAGGTCCATCCGGTGGTGGAAAGACAACATTATGCAGTCTGATTCCGAGATTTTATGATCCAACAGAGGGAGAAATCCTTTTGGACGGACAAAATATCAAGAATGTGACACTGAAAAGTCTGAGAAGTAATATTGGTGTAGTGCAGCAGGACATATACTTATTTTCAGGTACTGTTTATGAAAATATTGCTTATGGAAAGACAGATGCCACCAAGGAAGAAGTCATTCAGGCAGCAAAAATGGCTGGCGCTCATGAGTTTATTATGGAACTCAAGGATGGATATGATACTTATGTGGGCGAGCGTGGTGTAAAGCTTTCCGGAGGACAGAAGCAGAGAATCAGTATTGCCAGAGTCATGGTGCGTTCTCCGAAACTGGTAATACTGGATGAGGCTACAGCGAGTCTGGATAACGAAAGTGAACATCTGGTAGCGGAATCTCTGGACAAACTGGCAGCGGGAAGAACTACCATTACCATTGCACACAGACTTACCACCATTCATGGGGCGGACAGAATTCTGGTGCTTTCCGGCAATCATATTGTAGAAGAGGGAAACCATGAAACCTTGATGGAGAAACAGGGAATTTATTATCAGTTATATACATCTTCCAGTATTCAATAAAGTTCTATACTTTAGAAGAAGGTAAATTCGTTTTCAATTTAAAGTAATAAAACATTGATTTGTGAAAAGAAAGCACGTATAATTGGGAAAGAGTGAAACAGTCTATAGTTATAGAAGCAATGGGAGGATGAAAAGATGATAGCAGATAAAATGAAAACAATGATTCAGAATAGTTCTGCAATCAGAGCAATGTTTGAAGAAGGGAAAAAAATGGCTGCACAGTATGGGGCTGAGAATGTTTATGATTTCAGTCTTGGAAACCCTAATGTGCCTGCGCCTGCAAAGGTAAAAGAGGCAATTTTAGAGGAACTGGAAAATGACGATCCTGTGATGCTTCATGGTTACATGAGCAACAGTGGCTATGAGGATGTGCGGGAAGCAGTAGCGAATTCTCTTAATAAAAGGTTTGATACCAATTTTCATGCAGGGAATATTGTGATGACTGTGGGAGCAGCAGGTGGCTTAAATGTAGCTTTAAAAACATTGTTAAATCCAGAGGATGAAGTGCTGGTGATTGCGCCTTATTTCGGAGAATATAATTCTTATGTGGCTAATTATGATGGTGTGGTAGTAGTAGTAAGTCCGGATACAGAGACTTTTCAGCCTAATCTAAAAGAAATGGAGGAAAAAATCACAGAGAAAACAAAGGCTGTGATTGTAAACTCCCCCAATAATCCTACAGGTGTGGTTTATTCTGAAAAAACGATTCAGGCTATGGCGGATCTGTTAAGAAGAAAGCAGGAAGAGTTTCATACAGATATATATTTGATTTCAGATGAACCATACAGAGAACTGGCTTATGATGGGGTAAAAGTACCTTATCTTACGAAATACTATGAGAATACGATTGTAGGATATTCTTTTAGTAAGTCCTTGTCCCTGCCGGGAGAGCGCATTGGGTATCTGGTAATTCCCGATGAAGCAGCAGATGCAGAAGATATACAGGCCGCAGCCAATGTTGCAACCAGAATTTTAGGGTATGTCAATGCCCCTTCCCTGATGCAGAGGGCAGTTGCCAGGTGTCTGGACGCACAGGCAGATGTTCCGTATTATGACAGGAACAGAGAGGCATTATATACAGGACTGAAGAAACTGGGATTTTCCTGTATTAAACCGGAAGGAGCGTTCTACCTGTTTGTGAAGTCTCCGGTGGAGGACGAAAGGGTATTTTGCCAGGCGGCGAAGAAACACCATATTCTTATTGTGCCAGGGTCTTCCTTTGCGTGTCCTGGATATGTGAGAATTGCTTATTGTGTTTCATATGAAACTATTGTGAATTCTATGGATGGATTTAAGAAGCTGGCAGAAGAATTTCAGCTATAGAAAGGCATAGAGTGCTAAAAAAGGACCTCTGGATTTCCCTGGAGACAGGATGAAATCCAGAGGTTTTGTATATGGGACTTCTTAGAAAAAAAGAAACGCCTGACAGGGGAGCTGTCAGGCGTTTCGAGGGGAGTATAAATAATTAAATAAGGGGTTATAATGTAAAAAAAATTTTTGAAGGGTAAATTCTTTTTACAACCCATATTATAATATAAAAGGAAAAAAAATGCAATAATATTATTTTTTTCTTAAAAATTTGTAGAAATTTATGAAATAGTTTTTAATATTTATTCAGGGAATATTTTTGGAGACAATAGGGATAATAAGAAGGTAACTAAAAAGCATTTCAGGAGGTAGAAATAATGGCAAAGAATACTATGAACACCAATAGCAAAAACAGCACAAATAGCACAAGCAATACAAGTAACAGAAACAGCACGAGCAATACAACAAGTAATGCAAATAACAAAAATAAAGCGGCTAAGAACAGCAGCGAAAAAAACTGCCATAACGCAAATAATTCTAACAGCAACAAAAATGCATCAGACAGAAACAGCACAAAATCAATGTTTGATTATGAGTAGGTTCATTGCTGAGTAATAAGTGGGAGTCGTCCTGTGTGGCGGCTCCTTTTTGTGGCTTTATTTATAAAAACGGAAAGTTTAAAAATTGATATTTTAGATTTAATTATTGATACATGGTACAGAAAAAATTGTGATAGAGTAGAAAAACAGCAGTAATACAGGAAAAAGGAGAAAAGGGAAATGAAAAAAAGAACATTAGCATGTTTGCTGGCAGGAATTTTGGCCGTAGGAAGTCTGGCAGGATGCGGAAAAAAAGAAGAACAGACATCTGGAGCTAAGACAGAAAGTGGATATGCAAAAAATGCAAAATTAAAAGTATGGGGGTCTCAGGAAGACCAGGAAATGTATAAGAAAATGATTGAAGAATTCCAGAAGGAAAATCCGGAAGCAGCAGACTGGGAAATCGAACTGGCTGTTGTTATGGGAGCAGATGCAAAAACAGAGTTATTAAAAGATGCATCTACAGCAGCAGATGTATTTGATTTTGCTTCTGACCAGGTAATGGAGTTGCAGGCAGCAAATGCATTATACCGTATTACCAAGAACAAAGATGAAATCATAGCAAATAATCTGGACACTGCAATACAGTCCGCAAGTGTAGATGGTGAGCTTTATGGATATCCGGTAGCATCTACAACATTTTTGATGTTTTATGATAAGAGTATGTACACAGAAGAAGAGGTAAAGAACCTGAATACCATGATGGAAAAACAGCTTCCTGAAGGCGTTACCAACTTCTCCATGGATATTGACAATGGATGGTATAATTCCTGTTTCTTTCAGGCAGCAGGCTGCAGACTATTCGGAGAAGACGGAACAGATCCGAAATCCTGTGACTTTAACAGCGAAAAGGGATTATTAGCAGGAAATTACCTGGCAGATTTAGCAGCTAATCCCAAATTTGCTAACCAGGATGGAGCGGTTCTTTTAAAAGCTTTTGAAAATCGTACTTTAGGAGCAACCTTTACAGGTGGATGGGATGCAGAGCTGATTAAAGGATATCTGGGAGATGATTATGGAGTAACAAAATTACCAGAAGTAACATTTGAAGACGGTACAACAGCTCAGCTTGCAAGTATGATGAACTTCAACCTGACAGGGGTTAATGCTCAGACAAAATATCCGGCAGAAGCAATGCTGTTAGCAGAGTGGATGACCAACAGTGATACTGCATTAGAAATGCGTTATGAAATGAGACCGGCAGCTTCCACCAATAAAAAAATGGAAGAAACTATTGCAGCAGATACAGAAAATGAAGCCTTAAAAGCTCTTACAGAACAGGCACAGTTATCTGTCTTACAGACATCTATTCCTCAGGTTGCTAATTTCTGGACACCAACAGAAGCATTTGGAGCAGGCTTAATGAACCAGTCCATTACCAGAGATAATATGCAGGAAAGCCTGGATACCATGGTAAAAAATATTCTGTCTAAATTAGGAGAATAACAGACAAGAATCTTTGTGAACAAATGTAGAGAGGGAACAAAATGAAAAACAGTAAGAAAGGAAAAAATAGTAATGTATTTTCTTTTTTAAAGAAAGCATTTCTGGAAGGTGATTTAAAAACCAGACTTTCTTTTCTCATTCTGGGATTTGGAAATATATTACATAAACAGATTGTAAAAGGAATCCTGTTTCTGGCCATTGAGATTGCATTCCTTATTTTTATGGTGCAGTATGGTGCAGGTGCCATTGGAGACCTGTGGACCCTGGGAGAAACACAGCAGGGATGGGTATACAATGAGACACTGGGGATTGATGTACTCCAGGATGGTGATAACTCTATGCTGATACTGCTGTATGGCGTAGCATCGGTGTTCGTGGTACTTGGTTTTTTGATTGTGTACTATTTTAACATTAAATGTGCCTTTTCTGTACAGAAGATGGCAGAAAATAAACAGCATATACCGAACTTCCGGGAAGAATTAAAAGAATATCTGAATTCAAAACTTCATGTAACATTAATGGCATTTCCTCTTACTGGTATTCTTTTGTTTACCATTTTGCCCTTGGTTTTCATGATTTTGATTGCGTTTACCAATTATGACAGCACACACCAGCCACCAGGTAATTTGTTTACCTGGGTTGGGCTGGATAACTTCAAAACCATGCTGGGAGCAGGAAGCACCATTGCAAAAACCTTCTGGCCTGTTTTGGGATGGACTCTGGTATGGGCGGTTGCAGCAACTTTTACCACCTACTTTGGGGGAATTTTACTGGCACTTCTTATTAATAAAAAGAATGTACGGTTAAAAGGACTTTGGAGAACCATGTTTGTTATTTCTATTGCGGTTCCTCAGTTTGTAACACTTTTGACCATGAGTACCATGCTGGAAAATGAAGGTGCGGTAAATGTGCTCCTTCAGAGTCTTGGACTGATCAGTCAGCCAATTCCATTTTGGGATGACCCTATGATTGCCAGAATTACTATTATTGCCATTAATTTCTGGATTGGTGTTCCGTATACCATGTTGACAGTCAGCGGTATTTTGATGAATATTCCGAAAGAATTGTATGAAGCTGCCAAGGTGGATGGCGCAAATAACAGAGTTATTTTCTTTAAGATTACCATGCCATATGTGTTGTTCATTACAGGGCCAACCCTGATTACCAGCTTTATTGGCAATATCAATAACTTTAATGTTATTTATCTGCTTACAGGAGGCGGACCGGCTGATTTGAATTACTTCCAGGCAGGAAAAACAGACCTTCTGGTTACCTGGCTTTACAAGCTGACAACAACCGGAAAAGAGTATTCGTATGCTTCAACCATTGGTATTATTGTCTTTATTCTGTCTGCAACGGTTTCTCTGCTTGCATACAGGCGGACAGCAGCATATAAAGAGGAAGGAGATTTCTCATAATGAAAATTAAGAAAATGTTAGATACCGGGATTTCTCATGTTGTGCTGGCAGTTTTAAGTGTTATCTGGATTTTGCCTATTTTATGGGTTATCCTTACATCATTTCGTGGAGAACCTGGGTCTTTTACACCATATTTTTGGCCGAAGCGTTTTACTATTGACAATTATATTAATTTATTTACGGATACACAGTTTCATTTTGCACAGTGGTTTATGAATACATTGTTTGTAGCAGTATGTTCCTGTGTGCTTTCTACCTTTTTTAACCTGGCTACTGCATATTGTCTTTCCAGACTGCAGTTTGCTATCAGAAAACCATTTATGAATCTGGCGCTGATTTTGGGAATGTTTCCAGGCTTCATGTCCATGATTGCCATTTACTATATTTTAAAAGGTATTGGTATCAGTCAGTCTCTGGTTGCATTGATTCTGGTTTATTCCGGAGGCGCGGGACTTGGCTTTTATATTGCCAAGGGATTTTTTGATACGGTTCCGAAATCTCTGGATGAATCAGCTATTTTGGACGGTGCAACCAAGTTCCAGGTATTTACAAAAATTGTATTGCCATTATCAAAACCAATGATTACGTATACTGCGCTGACTTCCTTTATGGCTCCGTGGGTGGACTACATCTTTGCCAGTGTCATTATGGGTGATAATTATGAGAAGTATACAGTTGCTATCGGTCTTGCAAAAATGTTAGACCGGGAATTTATTAACTATTATTATACAAGATTTGCAGCAGGAAGTGTTCTGGTTTCTATACCAATAGCCATTGTCTTTATTATTATGCAAAGATTTTATGTAGAAGGTGTAGCGGATGGTGCTGTAAAAGGTTAAGGAAAAAGGGGGGATGTCGCATTAATGGATATGCACTTAATGCGGCATCCCTTTTTGTGAAAGAAAAAGAAAGATAAGGAGAAAATCACATGACAGCAAGAGAATGGAAACAAATGTTTGAATCCAGGGAATTTGAAGAAAAGTATACCTATGCAGGCAATGATTTGGGAGCTGTTTATGAAAAGGAGAAAACGACCTTTAAGGTGTGGGCGCCTACAGCAGAGAAGGTAATGCTGCATTTGTACACAGCGGGAAGCACAGGAGAAGCAGGAGAGAAAGAACTTCTTCAGGTGGAAATGAAAAAAAGGGAACAGGGAATTTACGAAAAACAGGTGAAGGGTGACCTCCATGGTGTGTATTATACCTTCTCCGTGACCGTTGACGGGGAAACCAGAGAAACCGGAGATATCTATGCAAAAGCAGCAGGTGTAAACGGAAAAAGAAGTATGGTAGTAGATTTGGAAAAGACTAATCCTAAAGGATGGGAAGAGGATACACATGTATTCCATCCATTGGGGAAAACCTGGGTATGGGAAGTGCATATTGGGGATTTCAGCAATGACCCTGCCAGTGGAGTCCGGGAAGAATATCGGGGAAAATATCTGGCATTTACAGAAAATACCACTTTAAATCAGGATGGAGTACACCCAACCTGTGTAAATTATTTGAAGGAACTGGGAATTACCCATGTTCATTTACTCCCATCTTTTGACTACGGTTCTGTGGATGAAAGTAAGTGCGATACCTTTAACTGGGGATATGACCCGGTAAATTATAATGTGCCGGAAGGTTCTTATGCCACAGATGCTTTTCATGGGGAAGTAAGAATCCGGGAATTTAAGGAAATGGTTGCAGCTTTACATAAAGCCGGAATTTCCGTGGTTATGGATGTGGTGTATAATCACACTCACAGTTTAGATTCTTTCTTTAATGCTACGGTACCCTATTACTATTATCGGACTTGGGAGGATGGCACGTATTCTGATGGTTCTGCCTGCGGAAATGATACGGCAAGTGACCGCGCCATGTTCCGTAAATACATGATGGATTCTGTTTTGCACTGGGTACAGGAATACCATGTGGACGGATTCCGGTTTGACTTAATGGGGCTGCATGATACACAGACTATGAATGAAATCCGCAAGGCGTTGAATGAACTGGAAGACGGAGAACAGATTTTTCTTTATGGAGAACCATGGTCTGCAGGGCCAAGCGCATTAAAAGAAAGTGAAAGTTTTGCCACAAAAGAGGCGATGAAAAAGCTGGCAGAAGGAATTGCAGTGTTTAATGATGATACCAGAGATGCTGTGAAAGGACCTTATGATAAATTGGAAGTCCCAGGTTTTGTCAATGGGAAAAAAGGACTGGAAGAAAAAATCAAACGAGGTATTCAGGGACTCTTTGACGAAAAAGAAAAAGTACAGCCGGTTTCTCCGGCACAGCTTCTGAACTATGTGTCTGCCCATGATAACAGCACTCTGTGGGATAAATTGGTGGACTCTGTGAAAAAAGACCAGGATTATGAAACCCGCCATGAAGATTTGCTGGCTATGAACAAGCTGGCGGCAGCTATTGTACAGTTTTCAGCAGGGATTCCATTTATGCAGGCAGGAGAGGAAGCGGGAAGAACCAAGCAGGGAGAAGATAACAGTTACAATCTGTCAAAAGAATTAAACCGCTTGGACTGGAACAGAATGTACAAATTCCAGGATTTGATTTCTTATTATAAAGGACTCCATGAAGTGAGAAACCAATTTTCCGGATTTTATGATTTAAGTGAAAAGGCAAGGACACGCCAGCATTTTTATGAAAATCTGCCTGAAGGAATCATTGCTTATGAAATGGAAGGCATACGGGGAACAGACCAGTGGGAAAAGGTTGTAGTGATTTTTCATGCCAGCCAGGAGCCGACAGAGTTTGTTCTGGGGAACACTGGATATAAAAGGATTGTATCACCATCAGGCATTGATTTACAGGGAGTATATTTGAAACGGGAAAAAGCGAAGTTAGATGAGTCCGGAGCGTATGTTTTTGTAAAATAATTATGGGACCATGGAAATTCTTCCTGGAAGCGTCTATAATTACTGTAGATTTGATGTTGCAGGAGGAAGATATGGAATTACTTACATTATATTTAATAGATGATGAAGCCATTATTTTAAAAGGTCTTTTGGAAACCTACGATTGGGAAAATATGGGATTCCAGGTAGTGGGATGGGCCAGAGATGGGGAGGAAGCGCTGCCGGATATTGTGGAGAAGAAGCCGGATGTGGTACTGACTGACGTGCGCATGAAGAAAATGAGTGGTCTGACTCTGATTGAAAAAGTGAAGGAACAGGGAATTTCCGCAAACTTTGTAGTAATCAGTGCGTACCGGGACTTTGAATATGCGAAAAAAGCCTGTGAAAATGGAGCCATGGCTTATCTTGTAAAACCTATTGAGGATGAGGAACTGGAAAAAACCATGGGAGAAATTTATCAGAAATGCAGGGAGAAAAAATTTAAAGAAAAGAATTATTCTCTGTGGGAAAAAATACTTCTGGAGGATCAGGATAATTTCCTGAATCAAATGGTAGTGAAATATCTGGAAGGCATGGTAGAAGAAAAAGAGCTGGAAGAACTGGCGGTAAGTCTTAGAAGACAGGATATGATGACCAATGATTTTGTAGTGGCAGCAGTAGGGATTGATATTGCAAGGCGCATTATAAATCAAAAAGAGTTTAACATGAAACAGTATGCGCTGGAAACAGAACTGTATAAGAAATTAAAGGAATCCTACCAGGTATGGCTTCGGAAAACTCAGGATGGGATTTTGTGTTTTGTCATTGACCTTGGAAAAGAGAAAAAAACAGCATCCCTGAAAATTCTTTTAAAAAATCTTCAGGAAGAAATGAAGGGGGATATGATTTCTGCACTGTCAGGTATTGGAACTGGCATAGAGGGAATGAAAAATGCCTGTGATCATGCCCTGGAATTGTATGAAATCGCGGCAGAAGCGGGAGCAGGAACGATTTTAATGGATAATAAGATTTCTTTAAAATCCCTTCCGAAATATTCTGCAGATATGGAAACTCAGATTATCAGCGCCCTTCGTAAGGGGGATAAGGAGCAGTTAAAGAAGGCTTTTGAAAAATTCCTTTATGTTTTGCCAGAGTCAGAGTATTTTATCCGGATTTATTTAAGACGTCTTGCTGTACGGATTGAGTTTGCCATGGAAGAAGCCTGGGGGCTTACAGAAGGACTCCGGCAAAGTTTTCACAACTTTTACGAGACGGTAGATAGTGTTGCCATTACCAAAATGGTAAGTATTTTGTATCAACTGTTTGTCCGTATTATTGAATGGAAAAGCACAGCTCCTAAGCAGGTATCAGACCGGTATTTTCAGGAATATATACCGGTGGCCATTGCTTATATACAGGAACACTTGCAGAAAGAGGATTTATCTATTACAGAGGTGTCGGAACATGTTTATTTGAATCCGGTCTATTTTGGAAGATTATTTAAAAATGAAGTGAAGATGTCCTTTAAGCGGTATGTGCAGAATATGAGAATGGAGAAGGCTAAGGAATTACTGGCAGAGCAGGAATATCATATTTCAGAGATTTGCGATAAAGTCGGGATTCCAAACGCTTCCTACTTTTCTCAGGTATTTAAGCAATATACAGGAATGCTGCCCAGTGAATACAAAAGGAGTGTGGACGGATGAAGAAGAAAATAAATTTCAAAAAATTTTTATTTGGAATTCGTAAGCAGACATTTTTGTCTGTAACGCTCATCTGTGGAACCATTTATATTTTTACCTATCTGGCAGTGGAACAGGTCATTACAAACAAAATATCAGGGCTTCTTGCGGAGCAGTATACGAATGTAAATGACAAACTGGCAGGAGAATTTGAGAATCTTTATGAGGAATTAAACCAGCTTACCGGAGATTTTGTAATTAATGAATATGTGCAGAAAACTCTTCGAAATACCTCTGTAAATACAGCAGAAAAGGAAATGTTGAAAAGGTCGGTTTCCTGCTACAACCGGAGTTTTCTGGAAGCATATCTTATAGTAGATAACAAGGAAAATTTCTATTCTCTGAGAGATGTGAGTATTTCTTATGCAGAGCTTAAAAAGACGGAGATTTATCGGGGATTTGGGGAAGAATATTCTAAGACAAAACTGCTTTGGGCAGAAGACACGATTTTCGGTACAGGAGAGAAAAGCTTATTTGCCCTGCGGCGCATTCATGAGATGAATTCCCTGCATGAGCCGGGATTTTTGATTTTGAAACTGAACAAGCATATCTGGAGCCCCTTGCGGGAACAGATTGATAATCCGGAGCTTGTATACTTTATTCAGGATGCCAAGGGGAACCGCTGCTTCGAGCAGTTTCCGGACGAGGACAGAAAGAAATGGAGAAAAGAGTTTCAGCAAACCAGGCAAAAAGCTTCCAGAAACAGCTTGAAGCATGGAATAGTTATTGAAAAAACAGATGCAGACACAGACTTTACGATTGTAACCTTTGCGCCTAAGCATATAGCAAATCAGATTGTAGAAGAAGTGCAGCAAATCATGATTATTTTGTTTCTGGCAGGATATATCCTCTTGATGGTGTGCATGAGCTTCTGGTCAGAAAGGCTGGCAAGACCATTAAGAAGATACGCAAAGTGATGGGGGAATTTGGAGATAAGAAGCTGGATGATCAGCTTGTTTTGGATACGAATACAGAACTTGGCTATATTGGACAGGCATATAATGGAATGCTTGGGGAAGTGAAGCATTTAATGGAAAACGTGCAGCATAAGGAGAGAGAGTTAAAAGAAAGTGAATTGCAGGTTATGCTTTATCAGATAAGACCGCACTTTCTGTATAATACGCTGGACACCATTTATATGCTGGCAAGAATTCAAAAAGAAGAAACCATCATGAAAATGATACAGGCTCTGTCCAAGTTTCTGAGAATTAATCTGAGTAATGGAAACAGTTATATCCAGGTGGACAAAGAAATTGAACATGTAAAAGCCTATATGGATATACAGAAAATCAGAAATACAGATTTGTTTGATTATCAGATTGAGATTCAGGACAGCATCAGAGAGGTAGAAATTCTGAAAATGACCTTGCAGCCTGTTGTGGAGAACTGCATTAAATATGGATTTCGGGATATTTATTCAGATGGTATGATTTGGATTCGGGTTTACCAGGAGAATAAATGTTTATGTTTTTCTGTGGAAAATAATGGGACACCCATCGAGGAAGAGGCGCTGAAGCACTTAAATAATATGGGGAAGATGCCTCTGGAGGAAATCACTGCGTTTGTGAAGAAAAAAGAAGGCGGCTTTGGAATTTCCAATGTGGTGAAAAGGCTGCGTACTTATTATGGAGAACAGGTGAGCATATGTTATATACGAAAAGAAGAGGGAACAGAATGTGTAATAAAAATAGAAGAGGATGGGCTTTCGCACTGCTGTTCATAGCTTTTTTATGTGCAGGGTGCAGCAGAGAAGAAAAAACAGCGGAAAAAAAGTCAGAAGAACCAGTGAAAATTCCTGTTGTGTTTCGTGTGGATCCAGCTACAAATGTAAGCAATAACCTGGAGTTTGTGGAAGAATTTAATGCGTTGTATGAAGGAAGGTATGTTGTGGAAGTGGAGTGGCTTACAGAAAGTACAGCAGGCTACAGAGAGAGGCTGAAACAGTGGAATGTGCTGGATGAGATGCCGGCAGTGATTACAGATGCCGGATTTGATTATGATTTTTACCGTTTGCTGGTGGAGGAGCGGCGTCTGGTGGATTTGCGACCTTATATGGAGAAGTCCCCAGAATGGGAAGCCACCTTTCGAAAAGAGATTCTGGAGGAGTGTCAGGAGGAAGATGGAGCCATTTATCTTTCTCCTCTTGGAAGTTCGATTCAGTCTTACGCAGGAATTATTTATAACAAAGAACTTCTGGCGCAGGCTGGATATGAAAAATTTCCGGAAACCTGGGAAGGATTTTTTGATTGCCTTGAAAAATTAAAGGCTCAGGGGATTATGCCATTATCTCTTCATGGCTCCGGAAGCTACTGGGTTCCCATGCTGTTTGCCACCAGCTATATCTACGGAACAGAAGAAGGGACAGTGTTTTTAAAAGAAGATTTTTCCCGAAGCTATAATAATGAAAGCATGTATGAGCTTTTAGAAGTGCTTACCACTCTGTTTGAATACACCTTTGAAGATGCGGTAGAAATAGAATATGACAAAGCCGCAGAGCGTTTCCAGAAGGGAGAGGCAGCCATTTTTGCCAATGGATATTGGATGGTAGAGGAAATGCCGGATGAAATCAAGGAACAGATGGGATTTGCACCTTTTCCCGGAAATATTCTCATGAATTCTCCAAGAATGAGCGCCTGGGCAGTTACTGCCGGATATGATGAAGAGGTTACACAGGGAGCTGTAAAACTTCTGGAATACCGCTCCCAAAGAGAAAGAGAGAATACACAGAGACTTTATGCAAAGGAAGATTTAAACAGCCTTCAGGAAGAGTACGTGGAAGCAGTAGAACAGTCAGAACGCGTGATGCCCAATTATCAGATGAAATGGGAGCAGGAGATACAGACAGATTTCTTTAATGAATATCTTCCTATTTATCTGAAGGGTGAAATGAGTAAGGAAGACTTTCTGGCAGAGATGGATAAGCGTCTGGAAGTCATTCGGAAGGAAAAATAGAAGAGTTTAATAATTGATAGTATATGTTTAGATATTTGTATGTGCGTATTCCATCCTTATGCTAAAATACGAAATTGAAATAGAAATGTAGAATGTGATGGAAACAGATATGAAATGGATTTATGGAAAACAAGAT
Organism: Bacillota bacterium; assembly: GCA_902363515.1. Classification (GTDB taxonomy): domain Bacteria; phylum Bacillota; class Clostridia; order Lachnospirales; family Lachnospiraceae; genus Blautia. Next base: position 14,385 of record CABJAN010000022.1, read on the forward strand.
TTTAACACCCTGGAAAGGGGAGAAGAAAATTGCTATTTAATGACCAATGGTCTTGGTGGATTTTCTTCTATGAATATGATGGGAGGGGTTTCCAGAAATGACCATGCTTTTCTTATGGCATGTACCAATCCGCCTAATCATAGATACAATCTGATTCACAGAATCAGAGAAGAAGTGGAATTAGAAGAAGAGAAGATTGTGATTTCTTCTCAGGAATTCCAGGGGAAAGAAGCTGAGAAGGGATATGAGTATCTTTCCTCTTTTGTTTATGACGATACACCTTTGTGGCGGTTTCATGTAAAAGGTATGGAGATTGTCAAAGAAGTGGCTATGGAGCAGGAGGCAAACCGCATTGCCCTGCAGTATCAAATCCATAACAGAAGTAAAAGGGAAGGCATTTTTTCTGTAACACCTTTTTTTCAGTTTGTAGCTAAAAACCAGGATTTGGATCCTTTGCAGGAAATACATTTTTGCCCACAGGAGAATAAGGTAGAAAGTGAAGGAATACAACTGTTTTTCAGAACTAACGGGGATGTTTTAAAAATTCCTGAAGAACGGGAAACTTTATTTTACTCTTATGATGTATGTGACGGAAGAAGAGCCTGCGGACATGCAAAAGCAAATCATAAAATTTTTATTGCGATACCAGCTGGGAGCCGGGTAATGCTAGAAATTGTGTATGAAATGGAAAAGTCTGTACAGAATGCCACAACAGTTATACAGGAAGCAAAGGTATATAAAAAGGCATTGGAAAAACGTGCAGGATTTACTTCACCGATTGCAGGACAGCTTGCAAAAAGTGCAAATCAGTTTATTGCCAGAAGAGCATCCACCAATGGAAGTACCATTTTGGCAGGATTTCCCTTTTTTGAAGATTGGGGAAGAGATACCATGATTGCCTTGCCTGGCATTTGCATTTCAACAAAACAGTATGAAAAAGCTAAAGAAATCCTCCGCACCTTTGCTGCTCACGAAAAGGACGGACTTATGCCAAATCTGTTTCCGGAAGGGGAACAGGAACCTATGTATAATACTGTAGATGCTGCCTTGCTGTTTATCAATGGAGTTTACCTTTATTATGAAGCAACACAGGATGCAGATTTTGTCCGGGAAGTTTATCCGGTGATGAAACGTATCATCAGTGGTTATATGGCAGGAACTCATTTTGGCATCCGCATGGATGCAGACGAGTTGATACAGGCTGGGGAAGGCCTGGCGCAGGTTACCTGGATGGATGTGCGGATTGGAGAAATTCTTCCCACACCAAGACATGGAAAACCAGTGGAAATCAATGCCTATTGGTACAATGCACTGAAAATCATGGACATTCTGGCAGAACTTACAGGAGAACAGGCGGGAAGCTATGAGAAACTGGCAGAACAGGTAAAAGAGAATTTTCAGAAGCAGTTCTGGCTAGATGAAAAAGGTTGTTTAAAAGACCTGGTGTCCGGCACAAAAGCAGACACTCAGATACGGTGCAACCAGATTTGGGCAGTATCCATGCCATTTACCATGCTTTCCAAAGAGCAGGAGAAAATGGTAGTGGAAACTGTATTTGAAAAATTGTATACCCCATACGGTCTGCGTACTTTGGAAGAAGAAGACCAGGAATTCCATGGAATCTATGGTGGGCCTGTGGAAGAACGGGATATGGCATATCACCAGGGAACTGTGTGGACATTTCCCCTGGGAGCCTATTATCTAGCTTACCTGAAGGTTCACCAGTATAGCGATGAGGCTGTAGAAACAGTGAAAGCCCAGTTAGAGGTCATGGAAAGCGCTATGAGAGAAGGCTGTGTGGGACAGTTACCGGAGATTTATGATGGAAAAAATCCTACCTCATCCAGAGGCTGTTTTGCCCAGGCATGGAGTACAGGGGAGATTCTGCGGGTTTATGAAGCACTGGAAAATAAGAAGCTATAAGAAAGGAAAGAGAACAAATGGAAAAAGAATTAACAATAAAAGTAAAGGAATTATTCGGAAAGGAAATTTGCCAGGCGTCTAATGAAGAGATTTATGCCGCACTTTTAAAGATTGTAAAAGAAAAAATGCAGGAAGCAAAACACAATGAGGGAAAAAGGAAACTCTATTATATTTCAGCAGAATTCCTCATTGGAAAACTCTTATCCAACAACTTAATTAATCTTGGATTGTTTGAAGAAACCAGAGAAGTTCTCAAAAAGAACGGAAAGGATTTAACAGAAATCGAAGAAGCAGAGCTGGAACCTTCTCTTGGAAACGGTGGACTGGGACGTTTGGCAGCCTGCTTCTTAGACTCCATTGCATCTCTTGGATTAAACGGAGACGGAGTGGGATTAAACTATCATGATGGACTCTTCCTTCAGAAATTCCATGACAACAAACAGCAGGAAGAGAAAAATCCATGGATTACAGACAAAAGCTGGCTGACCAGAACCAATGTAAGCTTTGAAGTGCCATTCAAAGATTTTACATTAAAATCAACCATGTACGATATTGATGTTCCTGGTTATAACAGCGGATGCAATAAGCTGCACTTATTTGACTTAGACAGTGTGGATGAAAGCATCATTGAAGACGGAATCCGGTTTGACAAAAAAGATATTCACAAAAACCTTACCTTATTCCTTTACCCGGATGACAGCGATGAGGATGGGCAGCTTCTGAGAATTTACCAGCAGTATTTCATGGTAAGCAATGCAGCGCAGTTGATTCTGAAAGAAGCAGAAGAAAGAGGCGTAAATCTCTATCAGCTTCACGAACATGTGTGCATCCAGATTAATGACACCCATCCTACTATGGTTATTCCGGAACTTATCCGTATCCTTACAGAGGAAAAGAACTTTAATATGGACACAGCGGTGGATGTAGTAAGTAAAACCTGCGCTTACACAAACCATACAATTTTGGCAGAAGCCCTGGAAAAATGGCCGATTTCTTATCTGGAAAAAGTAGTTCCTCATTTAGTGCCAATTATCCGCGATTTGGACAGAAGAGTGAGAAGAGATTTCCACAATGAGAAAGTTTATATTATTGATGAAATGAATCGTGTACATATGGCGCACATTGATATTCATTTTGGATATGCAGTCAATGGAGTTGCTGCTCTTCATACACAGATTTTAGAGGAATCTGAACTGAAACCGTTTTATGATATTTATCCGGAGAAATTCCAGAACAAGACCAATGGTATTACCTTCCGCCGCTGGCTGATGCATTGCAACCACAAACTGGCAGATTATATCACAGAACTCATTGGAACTGGATATATGGAAAATGCCCAGGAACTGGAAAAACTGCTGGCTTACAAAGATGACGAAAAAGTTCTTGGCAAAATAAAAGAAATTAAAAAAGAAGCAAAAGCGGAGCTTAAGAGGTACCTGAACATGACCCAGGGAGCAGAAATTGACGAAAATTCTATTTTTGATATTCAGATTAAACGTCTCCATGAGTATAAGAGACAGCAGATGAACGCTCTGTATGCCATTTACAAATATAAAGAAATCAAAAAAGGAAAACTGCCAAAACGTCCGATTACCATGATTTTCGGCGCAAAGGCTGCTCCTGCTTATACTATTGCAAAGGACATTATTCACTTAATTCTGTGTCTGCAGCAGTTAATTGAAAATGACCCGGAAGTAAGTCCATACTTCAAAATTGTTATGGTAGAAAACTACAATGTAACAAAAGCAGAAAAACTCATTCCTGCATGTGATATTTCAGAGCAGATTTCCCTGGCATCCAAGGAAGCATCCGGAACCGGAAACATGAAGTTTATGCTCAATGGCGCAGTGACTCTTGGAACAGAAGATGGCGCTAATGTGGAGATTCATGAGCTGGTAGGAGATGACAATATCTACATTTTCGGTGAAAAATCAGAAAAAGTCATTGAACTGTATGAAACAGGAGCATACTGCGCAGCAGATATTTATGACAATGACCCTCAGGTAGAAGAACTGGTTGATTTCATTATCAGCAAAGACCTGATTCGCATTGGCGATCCGGTGAATCTGGCCCGTCTGTACAAGGAAATCGTAGGAAAAGACTGGTTCATGGCGCTTCTGGATGTAAAAGATTACATTAAGACAAAAGAACAGATGCTGGAGGATTATGAAGATGAGCAGGCGTGGGCTAAGAAAATGCTTGTGAATATTGCAAAAGCAGGCTTCTTCTCTTCTGACAGAACCATTGCAGAATACAACAGAGATATCTGGCATTTATAAGAAATACCAAAAGGAGAAATACACATGAGAAAATCGGGAATTTTAATGCCGGTATCCGCCCTTCCTTCTTCCACAGGTGTGGGAGAGCTGGGGCCTGCAGCCTGGCACTGGATTCAGGTGATGGAAGAAAACGGAGTGAAAATCTGGCAGATTCTGCCTTTAAATCCTCTTGGATTTGGAAATTCTCCATACCAGCCTTATTCCTCCTGCGCAGGTGATGAACTGTATATCAGTTTGGAACTGTTAAAAGAAGAGGGGCTTTTAGAATCAGAAGTTCCGGCCTTTCGTGAGCGGGAAAAAAGCGTGGATTATGAAGCTGTGAGAAGATTTAAAGAGCCTTATCTTAGACAGGCTTATGAAACGTTTTCCAGAAAAAACGGACAGGAAGAACAGAACTATCAGGAATTTGCTTCCCAGAAATGGGTGTATGAATATGGAGTGTTCCGCGCCTTAAAAGATGCCAATGAAGGGAAATGCTGGAATGAATGGAGTCAGGAGGCAAAGTCCTGGCCGGAAAACAGAACAGCGCTTTCTAAAGAAGCAGAAACAGAGGCAGGATATCAGATGTTCCTGCAGTATGTATTCTATACCCAGTGGATGCAGGTGAAAACACTGGCAAATGAAAAAGGTATTGAAATTATGGGGGATGTTCCCTTTTATGTAGGTGTGGATTCTGTAGATGTGTGGGCAGGAAAAGATAACTTCCTGTTAGACACTGACGGACGTCCGATTTTCATTGCAGGGGTTCCGCCGGATTACTTCAGCGCAACCGGTCAACGCTGGGGAAATCCTATTTATGACTGGGATTATATGAAAGACCATGGATATCAGTTCTGGGTGGATCGGATTGGCTACAGCAGCAAATTATTCGACTTAGTCCGCATTGACCATTTCCGGGCCTTTGACACTTACTGGAAGATTCCGGCAAGCTGTCCAACGGCTATCGAAGGCGCATGGATAGAAGCGCCGGGCTATGAAGTCCTGGATACTTTACAGGAAAAGATTCCGGGAGTGCATCTGGTAGCAGAGGATTTGGGAGACCTTCGACCAGAGGTTCTCACATTAAAGGAACATTATCACTTAAAAGGAATGAAAATTTTGGTGTTTTCCATTGAGACAAGTGGAAAATATGCTTATGACAATGCACCGGAGACAGAAAATACCATTCTTTACACAGGAACCCATGACAATGACACGCTGATGGAATGGTACGGCAACCTTTCCAAAGCTGCACAGAGAAAAGTGCGCAGATTCTTGAAAAAAGAGGGATTTTGTCAGGGCAGTGTGAAACATAAGCTTCTTGCCTATACTTTAAGGAGTAATGCAGGATATGCCATTATTCCTGCACAGGATCTTTTGGGATTAAAGAAGAAAGGGCACATGAATACACCGGGAACGGTTGGAAGCCCAAACTGGGAATGGCGTATGCCAGAATTTCAGAAAATAGAGAAGGAACTGAAAAAATATAAAAGCATGATAGTCAACCGGTAAATTTAGCCAGATTCTGTATCAGGCAGATAAGAGATTATTGCATGAAATAGCGGTTAGAGGAGTTCTGATCTGCATTTTGTGAAATAGTCTCTTGTTTTTTTATTTTGGACAGTTGCACAAAAATTAAAAATAATGTAATAATGTATAGAAATTATGAAAAAAATAGTGCTATAATATTCTGGGATAGCAGTGAATTTCATTCGTTTACAGGAGAGATATAGCATTATGGCAGAAGATTATACAAGGAAAGAGCAGGAGCAAAGGCGGACAGACATGGATCTTGTCCTGCTGGATGTATCGCATAAAAAAAGGTCCCAACAAAGACCAAAACAGAGCCCGCAGGAAGAATTGTCTGAAGAGGAAGAGGCCAGAAGAAGGGCCAGAATCCGTGCCCGCCAACGGAGAAATAGAAGAAGAATACAACAGAGAAACCGCAGAATTGCCATGGCAGTGGCAGGAATTTTGTGTATTGCTGCCGTAGGGGTGGGGATTGGCAGAGGAAAGCAGGAAAAGGCAGCAGAACAAAAAGCAAAACAGGCTTATGCAGAGCAGGAGGCTGAGAAAAAGGCAAAAGAGAAAGAAAAAGAGGACTCTGCAGAGCAGGGAATTAAAACAGCCAAGGACAGTGAAAAAAATCAGTGGTATCTAAAGCTGGTAAATGCCAAAACCCCATTGGATAAGGAAAACTTGCCGGAGATTACCACAGTCCCCATACAGGGCGGTGTCTACACGGTGGATGAGAGGATTATTCAGGATCTGGAACAAATGCTTTCGGATGCCTACAATGCAGGAAGAACACCTGTGGTATGCTCTGCTTACAGAGACTGGGACACCCAGACCATGCTGTTTCAGAACAAGATTGCCAGAGTGACCCAGGAGAAGGGGCTGACAGGAACAGAGGCAGAGACAGAAGCAGCCACTGTGGTAGCAAGACCGGGAACCAGTGAGCATCAGCTAGGGCTTGCGGTTGATATTACAGCTTCTACCTATACCAATCTGGATGAAGGACAAATGGAAACAGAAGATCAGCAGTGGCTCATGGAGAATTGCTGGAAATATGGTTTTATTTTGCGCTATCCGGTAGATAAAACAGAGATTACAGGGGTCATTTTTGAACCCTGGCATTACCGGTATGTGGGAAAAGAAGCAGCAAAAGAAATCACGGAGCAGGGCATTACTCTGGAAGAGTATCTGGGAGCAGAGGCGGTTGGTGACCCCAGAGAAGAATAAGCGACAGAAAAGGAGTGATTATTTATGCTAAAGACCTTAGCTGCCCAGGTTAAGGAATTTAAGAAAGATTCTATTTTAACACCAGTATTTATGATTCTGGAAGTTTTATTTGAGACCATGATTCCCCTGCTCATGGCATCTATTATTGATAAGGGTGTGGAGACAGGAGATATTAACCACATTTATAAGGTAGGAGCCATGATGGGAGTATTGGCTCTTTGCGGTCTGTGGGCTGGTGTCATGGGAGGAAAATATGGCTCCAGGGCATCCACAGGATTTGCCAGAAATTTAAGAAAAGCCATGTATGACAATATTCAGGATTTTTCTTTTTCTAATATTGATAAATATAGCACAGCAGGGCTGATTACCAGACTGACTACAGATGTAACAAACCTGCAGAATGCTTATCAGATGCTGCTGCGCATGTTCACCAGAGCGCCGGCCAGCCTGATTTGCGCTATGATTATGGCATTTACGATTCATGCGGAACTTGCCAGCATTTATTTAATTGCTGTCATTGCCCTGGGTGGCTGTCTCATACTGATTATGAGTCGCGCGGTGAAATATTTCCAGAAGGTGTTCCAGAAGTATGATGATTTAAATGCCAGTGTACAGGAAAATATTACCGGTATTCGTGTAGTAAAAGCATACGTAAGAGAAGAGTATGAAAACCAGAAATTCTTTAAGGCAGCAGAAAATGTATACAAAATGTTTGTAAAAGCTGAGAATATTATTGTGGCAAATATGCCTCTCATGATGTTTACGGTGTATGCCTGTATTTTAGGCTTGAGCTGGCTGGGAGCCAAGATGATTGTGGTGGATGATCTGACCACAGGGGAGCTTATGAGTCTGCTTACATATTGTATGAATATTATGATGAGCCTTATGATGCTGTCTATGATTTTTGTTATGGTAACCATGAGCTTTGCTTCTGCACAGCGTGTCACAGAGGTTCTTAATGAAAAAAGTGATTTGCAGAATCCGGAAAATCCGGTTATGGAAGTAAAAGACGGAAGTATTGTGTTTAACCATGTTGATTTTGCATACAAGAAATCCAGCACAGAGCCGGTGCTAAAAGATATTCATGTGGAAATTCATTCAGGGGAGACCATTGGTATTATTGGCGGAACAGGCAGCGCCAAATCCAGTCTGGTTAATCTTATCAGCCGCCTTTATGATGTGACCTCCGGTCAGGTGAAGGTAGGCGGCGTAGATGTGCGGGACTATGATATGGAAGTTCTTAGAAATCAGGTATCTGTGGTACTTCAGAAAAATGTACTCTTTAGTGGGACGATTTTGGAGAACCTGCGCTGGGGAGATAAAAATGCCACAGAAGAGGAATGTATGCGTGCCTGCCGCCTGGCCTGTGCAGATGAGTTTATTGAGAGAATGCCGGAGAAATATGAGACTTATATTGAACAGGGCGGAAGCAATGTGTCCGGAGGACAGAAGCAGAGGCTTTGCATTGCCAGGGCTCTTTTGAAGAAGCCTAAGATTTTAATCCTGGATGATTCTACCAGTGCGGTAGATACTGCTACGGATGCAAAAATCCGCAGGGCATTTGCAGAAGAAATTCCAAATACCACCAAGCTCATTATTGCCCAGAGAATTTCCAGTGTAAAGGATGCAGACAGGATTCTGGTTATGGACAATGGTCATATTGATGGCTTTGGAACCCATGAGGAACTGTTGGAAAACAATGCCATTTACAGAGAAGTTTATGAATCCCAGAATCAGGGAGGCGGAGACTTTGACCAGGCTGCAAACATGGGAGGTGAGAATTAATGGCAGGAATGAAAAAAGGGAAACACCCCAATATGCCGGGGCATAAGGTAGAAAATCCGGGAAAACTTCTGGGAAGGGTCATGGCTTATGTAGGAAAAAAATATAAGTTTCATCTGATTGTGGTGGTGATTGGTATTTTTGTCAGTGTTCTTGCTAATGTCCAGGGAACCATGTTTATGAAAACCATGATTGATGATTATATTGTTCCACTTGTTCAGGCAGATACCCCGGATTTTGGTCCTTTTGGTATGGCAATTTTAAGAGTGGCAGCCTTTTATCTCATTGGTGTGGTATTCGCATACCTGTATAACCGGCTTATGATTTATGTTACCCAGGGAACTTTGCGGGATTTGCGAAATGATATGTTTGCAAAAATGGAGAGCCTGCCCATTAAATATTTTGACACTCATTCCCACGGGGATATTATGTCAGTGTATACCAATGACATTGATACTCTCCGCCAGATGATAAGTCAGAGTATTCCTCAGATGCTTTCCAGTCTTATTACTATTGTCAGCGTGTTTATCAGCATGTTGATTCTCAATGTGCCCCTGACGCTGGTAACAGTGGTGATGCTGGCTATTATGGTAACAGCCACCAAAAAGATTGCGTCTCTTTCCGGAAAATTCTTTATGGACCAGCAGGTGAATATTGGTAAAGTCAATGGTTATATTGAAGAAATGATGGAAGGACAGAAGGTAGTAAAAGTATTCTGTCATGAAGAAGAAGCAAGTGAAAAATTTGACGAACTGAATAACCAGTTGTTTGAAAGCGCAAATAATGCCAATAAATTTGCAAACTATCTGGGACCGGTGAACGCTCAGCTTGGCAATATGAATTATGTGGTCTGCGCCATTGTAGGAGGAATCCTGGCAATTAACAATGTGTGGGGATTTACATTGGGTGGACTTGCAAGCTTCCTTACTTTTAACAAGAGCATTACCATGCCTATTAACCAGATTAGCCAGCAGTTAAACAGTATTGTTATGGCTTTGGCCGGCGCAAAGAGAATCTTTGACCTGATGGATGAGCCTTCTGAGGCAGACCAGGGATATGTGGAGCTGGTCAATGCAAAAGAAGAAAATGGACAGCTTACAGAGAGTAAAGAACGTACAGGACGCTGGGCATGGAAGCATTATCACAAGGCAGATAACAGCACCACCTATGTGGAATTAAAGGGAGACATGGTTCTGGATGGCGTAGATTTTGGTTATAATGATGACAAGATTGTGCTTCATGATATTAAAATGTACGCAACACCAGGTCAGAAAATTGCCTTTGTTGGTTCTACAGGAGCAGGAAAAACCACTATTACCAATTTGCTGAATCGTTTCTATGACATTCAGGATGGAAAAATCCGGTATGATGGTATTAATGTGAATAAGATTAAAAAAGGTGATTTGAGAAGGTCCATGGGAATTGTTCTCCAGGACACCAATCTGTTTACCGCAACGGTTATGGATAATATCCGCTACGGAAAACTGGATGCAACGGATGAGGAAGTTATAGCAGCGGCAAAACTGGCCAATGCAGACGGATTTATCCGAAGACTGCCAGATGGTTATAACACCATGTTAAAGGGAAATGGATCTAATCTAAGCCAGGGTCAGAGACAGCTTCTGGCAATCGCCAGAGCAGCAGTGGCAGACCCTCCGGTATTGATTCTGGATGAGGCCACCAGTTCCATTGATACTAGAACAGAGAAACTGGTGCAGGAGGGCATGGACAGGCTGATGGAAGGAAGAACTACCTTTGTCATTGCCCACAGACTTTCTACAGTAAGAAACAGTGACTGCATTATGGTTTTGGAGCAGGGACGAATTATTGAGAGAGGGTCTCATGAGGAATTAATGGCAGAGAAAGGAAAATATTACCAGCTTTATACTGGAAATCAGGTGGCTGGGTAAAGAACCGGCCGCCTGATTTAGACTAATCAGTAGTACTTCTGCGTACTAATACAGGTGTAATTTGTTTATGAAGGGGAGTCTTCAAAGGTGAAGGCTTCCTTTTTTTCATTTCATTCATTTGTAATATCAGCAATTCCATAGCAGTTTTGGCAATTTTATCAATTTGCTGACCAACCGTAGTAATTGGAAGAATTGCTTCGTTAGCAATAGGGGAATTATCAAAACCTACAAGTTGGTACTCTTCCGGTAGCCTTCCGTATTTTTTGAATATCAGATTTAAAAATATATTGGCATAAGTATCGTTGGCAAGAAAGATGCCCTTTTTCCTTTTGGGATAAGCATTTTCAATATCCAGAAATACTTTTTTCAGAGCCTCAAAAGTGGTTTCATAATTGTGTCCAAGATCCCTAAGCATTAGTTGGTAAGGGACATGATATTCTAAGCAGGTATTTTCAAAGCCCCGGATACGGTCAAAAGCAGGTATTTGTTTTGAAACAGGTACATTTATATGAATCAGGACTTCACATTTATTGCGAATCAGCAGATTAGCAGCCTGCACAGCTCCCATATAGTTATCTGTATCCACACTGCAGATATGCTCTGCCTCCCGTTCAATCGCAACAATAGGAATATGATAGGAGGCAAGTTTTTCAGAAGGAAATGTATGGCTTAAAATAATCAGACCTTCAATTTTATAAGCCATTAATTCATCTAAATATTGCTGTTCCAGTTCCGGATTATCACTGCTGACAAACACAAGAAATTTATAGTGATAATCTGTATAGCTGGATAAAATCTGATTTAACATTTCAGAATAGTAGTGCAGATATAGGTTGGGAATAATGATTCCTACAAATTCACTTTTTCCATTTGCAAGGACTTTTGCAAGTTTATTTTCCTGATATCCCAGTTCTTCTAATGCTTTTGCAATTTTTTCCTGGTTTTCAAGAGTGAGGGACTCAGGATTATTAAAGTATCTTGAAATTGTAGTCTTAGAAAAATTTGTATATTTTGCAATATCAGCAAAAGTCACTTTTTTTGCTCCCATATAGATAGCTCTCCTATTTTTTGGATAAAATTATAGAATCAGTATAGCAAGAAAAAAGAAGAAAAGCAACAAAAAATAACTGGTTACGTAACTGGTTATTTTTTGAAGAAAATCTATTGACAAATGAGAAAAACTGAGGTAGTATCAAATTAAAGTAACCGGTTACTTTACCGGCTATTCAGGGCGGTTCAATACATTTTAGAAAATGGAGGGAAAAGAAAAATGAATACTTTTACAAAGAAAAAATCAGGTGTTATTAAGCAGACACCCAGGCAGAAGCTGCAGTATGTCAAGAAAAACTGGCATCTTTATATTGTTTTTTTAATGCCGGCTTTTCTTTTGACCATTATCTTCAAGTACATTCCCATGAGTGGAGTCCTTATTGCATTTGAAGATTATAATGTCATTGATGGTGTATTCGGAAGTGAATGGGTAGGGCTTGAGTATTTTCAGCGCTTTTTATCTTCACCGGATTTTATGGATTATCTTATGAACACGTTGAAACTGAGCGCCTATGGGTTGCTATGGGGATTTCCCATTCCGATTATTTTAGCGTTGTTATTAAACCGTATTCGGAAAGCAGGAATTCGGAAGAAAATTCAATTATTGATTTATGCACCAAACTTTATTTCCGTTATCGTACTTTGTGGTATGGTTCGTATGTTCCTGTCTCCTGTGGGTCCTATTAATCAGGTACTTGGAATTAATACCAACTGGATGACCATGCCGGAAGCCTTTAGAACAATTTATATAGCCAGTGGTATCTGGCAGGGTGCAGGATGGGCTTCTATTATGTATACAGCGGCATTATCTAATGCAAGTAAAGAATTGGAGGAAGCTGCCATTGTAGATGGGGCCAACATTTTTCAGCAGATTTGGTATGTGGAACTGCCGGCTATTAAAAACATTATTGTAATTCAGTTTATTTTACAGGCAGGAAATATTATGAGTATTGGATTTGAAAAGGCTTATGCATTGCAGACTGATATGAACCTTCCAGCCTCAGAAATTCTTTCCACGTATGTATACAGAATTGGTTTGCTCAATGGAGATTATGGATATTCTACTGCAGTCGGTCTGTTTAATTCTGTAATCAATGTGATTCTCTTAATTGCAGTAAACTGGATTGTGAAGAAACTTAATGATGGTGAAGGTTTATAGGAGGTGTAAAAATGGAAACAAAAAGAAAAATGAAGCTTGGAACATCCGACAAAGTTATACTGGGAAGCGGATATACACTCCTGGGGCTGTTTGTTCTTGCAATTCTGATTCCTTTGGTATATGTAGTCGTTGCTTCTTTTATGGATCCGAATGTACTCAACAATCAGGGAATTAGTTTTCATATAAAAGACTGGACATTGGACGCATACCATCGTGTGCTGGAGAATGATATGATATGGAGAGGATTTGGGAACTCATTCTTTTATTCGATTGTTTTTACCATTATTTCTGTTTTTATAACCTTGTTGGCAGCATATCCTATGTCAAAAAAGGAATTAGTAGGACGAAATTTTTTTAATACTATTTTTCTGATTACCATGTTTTTCGGAGGCGGATTGATTCCTACTTTTATTTTAGTTAATCAGTTGCATCTGGTGAATACAATCTGGGCTATCTTGCTTCCTGGTGCGTTCAATGTATGGAATATGATTCTGGCAAGAACATATTATCAGTCTACACCAAAAGAACTGCGGGAAGCATCTGCTATTGACGGCGCCAATGAAATTCAGCATTTCTTCAAGGTTTTGCTCCCTGTGTGCAAACCAATCATAGCAGTACTGGCATTATGGTCCTTTGTAGGAATGTGGAATAGTTATTTTGATGCAATGATTTATTTAAATGATGCGGATTTACAGCCACTTCAGTTGGTATTACGTTCGATTCTGGTACAAAACACACCGCAGCCGGGAATGATTGCTGATATTCAGAGCACTGCAGAAATGGCTAAAGTAGCAGAACTTTTGAAATACGCAACCATTGTTGTATCCAGTTTACCGCTGCTTCTGATGTATCCGTTTTTCCAGAAATATTTTGACAAAGGTATTATGATTGGTTCCGTTAAAGGTTAAGTGCAGGAGGTAAGATATGAAGAATAAAATGAAATCTTTCATCGCAGTCGGTCTTTCCCTGATATGTGTATGTAGTATGGCAGGATGTAGCAAAGAAGACAGGATGAAAGCAGAGGTTAATCCAGATACGCCCATTGAGGAAGTGACATTTCCATTGGAGGAAAAAGCAGAACTGTCTTTTATTACAAATGCGCCTGCAACATCCACCCAGGATCCCAATGAGAGAGCAATTTTTAAGAGACTGGAAGAACAGACAAATGTACATATTGACTGGACCTGCTTTGTGGCAGACCAGTTTGCTGATAAGAAAAATTTAGCGCTGGCGCAGTTTGGAAATTTACCGGACGGGCTTTTTAATGCAGGAATGAGTGATTATGATCTTTTACGTTATGCAAAACAGGGAATTATTATTCCATTGGAAAATCTTATTGATAAATACATGCCCAATCTGCAGTCAGTATTTGAACAATATCCGGAATATAGAACTATGTGTACTGCGCCAGACGGACATATTTATTCTTTTCCCTGGATTGAACAATTAGGTCAGGGAAAAGAAGCAATTCAGGCCATTGGAAATATTCCATATATTAATAAAAAGTGGCTGGATTATTTGAAGCTGGAAATTCCAGAAACAACACAGGAGCTGGAAGAGGTCCTTATTGCATTTCGTGATCATGCAAAAGAATTGGAAGCAGAGTTTGATATAGAAGGAGATGTGCTTCCCATGTCCTTTATTATTAATAATGGTGACCAGGATCCAGGAATTTTAATCAACGGATTTGGAGAAGGATATGGAGATACTGGAGACCACTTTGCAGTAACAGATGAAGGGGAAGTTATCTATACCACAGTGCAGGAAGGCTGGAAAGAAGGAATCCAGTGGCTGCATAGTTTAGTAGAGCAGGATTTGGTAGATTCGGAAGCTTTTACACAGGAATGGAGTACCTATGTGGCAAAAGGAAAAAGTCATAGATATGGATTGTGTTTTACCTGGGATATTTCTAATATTGATAATTACTCAGATTATGTCATGCTTCCGGCCCTTGCAGGTCCTGATGGACTGGTAAATGTTACGAGACAAAATAACAGTGAGACAAGCGGATTTGACAGGGGAAGATGTGTTCTTACTACAAGCTGCAGAAATACTGCATTAGCTGCTTCCTGGATTGACCAGATGTATGCGCCTATTCAGTCTCCGCAAAACAACTGGGGAACTTATGGTGAGGAAGATTCTTTTAATATCTTTGAAATGAGTACCAATGACAAAGGAGAGAAAATGCTCCGACACATGGATTTAGGAGATCAGTCTCCGGTAGAAGTGCGTGAGGCGCAGTCAGTAAACGGACCTCTGGCAATTCTGAACGAATATTATGATGTTTATGTGACACAGCCTGCAGATGCAAAGTGGCGCCTTGATAATATGCATGAAACCTATTTGGAGGATATGAACAGCAAATATGTATATCCCAATGTATTTATG
Source organism: Bacillota bacterium (assembly GCA_902363515.1). GTDB lineage: Bacteria > Bacillota > Clostridia > Lachnospirales > Lachnospiraceae > Blautia. The sequence continues at coordinate 29,597 of CABJAN010000022.1, forward strand.
AGTATTGAAGATACGAATAAGGTTTCACAGTATGACACTGATATTAAGAAATATGCAGAACAAAAGAAGGCGGATTGGATTCTCAATGGAGGAATTGAGGAAGAGTGGGATGATTACTTAAAGAAAATGGAACAGTATGGTTTATCGGATTATCTGAGCATTAAGCAGAAATATTTTGATCAGTATCAGGCATCTTTAAACAAATAAACAGTGTACAGAATAGGAGGATACTATGAGTTTAGAATTGCAGAAAGCGCAGGAATACGAAGCAAAAAACAAAAATGAAATACCGGAAGAGGAAAAGCCATTGTTTCATGTGGCGCCTCCTATCGGATGGATGAATGATCCAAATGGCTTCTCCTTTTACCAGGGTAAGGTGCATTTGTTTTATCAGTACCATCCTTACAGCAGGGAATGGGGTCCCATGCACTGGGGACACAGCGTTTCAGAAGATATGATTCACTGGGAGCAGATTCCAGTAGCATTGGCACCGGATATGGAGTATGATAAAGCAGGCTGTTTTTCTGGAAGTGCAGTGGAAGCAGATGGAAAGCATGTTTTGATTTATACTGGTGTGACAGAAGACAACAGACAAAATCAGTGTATTGCTTTTGGAGATGGTTTAAATTATGAAAAAGGCAGGAAAAATCCGGTTATTACAGGAGATATGCTGCCGGAAGAATGCAGCAGGATTGATTTCAGAGATCCAAAAGTCTGGAAAAATGGTGACACTTATTATCTTGTGGCAGGAAATAAAAATGTACAGAAAAAAGGACAGGTAGTACTTTTTTCCAGTAAAAATCTGGAAGATTGGAAATTTGAAACTATTCTGGCGGAAAATACAACAGGAACCATGGGAACCATGTGGGAATGTCCCGACTTTTTCCAGTTGGACGGGGTACATTTTTTAGTATGCTCTCCTCAGAATATGAAAGCGCAGAAGTATGAGTTTCACAGTGGTAATAACTCTGTATTTTTCGCAGGAGAATATAATGAAGAAACACATGAGTTTCATAAAGAAGAGGCAAAATCCTTAGATTATGGGCTGGATTATTATGCGCCTCAGACCACAGAACTTCCGGATGGACGGAGAATCTTAATTGCCTGGATGAAATCATGGGATTCCTGTATGATACCAGATGAACAGAAATGGCAGGGAATGACCACAATTCCAAGGGAATTGAGATATATAAATGGTCATTTATATCAAAATCCAGTGAAAGAATTAGAAAAATACCGGGCAAATTCATGTTGTTATGCCAACCAGCTAATAGAAGGCGAACAACAGTTTGAGGGAATTAAGGGAAGAACTCTGGATTTAACAGTAGAAATCTGTGGCGGTGATTTTAAACAATTTCAGATAGACCTGGCACATAATGATGAATATACTACAAGTTTTGTATATGATTCGGAAAAGCAGACCATGGAAGTGGACAGGACATATTGTGGCGTAATAAGAGATGTGGTTTGCAGAAGAACCTGGAAACTGTTAGAAAAGCAGGAAAATTTAAAACTCCGTTTTATTATAGACAAACAGTCCATTGAGTTGTTTATTAATGATGGAGAGCAGGTAGCCAGCACTGTTATCTGTACACCAATAGATGCAGATGAAATTTTGTTCAACTGCCAGGGTAGTGCAAGGGTTAATGTGGAAAAATACGATATTGTAAAATAGGCAGGGGATAGAAATGGATGTAACAGCGTTTGGAGAGTTACTTGTGGATTTTACCTGCAGCGGTATCAGTACACAGGGAAATCCTTTATATGAAGCAAACCCGGGAGGCGCCCCTTGTAATGTACTGGCAATGCTTCAGAATCTTGGAAAAGAAACTGCTTTTATAGGAAAAATAGGACAGGATTCTTTTGGACACATGCTGGAAACAGCAGTAAGGGAGCAGGGAATTTCTACAGCAGGAATCTGCTATGATACAAAGGTACATACAACCCTGGCTTTTGTTCAGACAGCTTCAGATGGGGAACGGGATTTTTCCTTTTATCGCAACCCGGGAGCAGATATGAAACTGAGAAAAGAAGAAATAAAAGGGGAACTTCTGAGGAATACAAAGATTTTTCATTTTGGAAGTTTGTCTATGACCCATCCGGATGTAGAGGAAGCTACCTGCTATGCAGTGAAAGAAGCAAAGAAGAACGGTGCACTTATTTCCTTTGACCCTAATTTACGTCCTCCCCTTTGGGAAAATATGGAGACAGCAAAAGAGAAAATATCTTTTGGGCTCAGCCAGTGTGATATTCTGAAAATTTCGGAGGAAGAAATTTTCTTTATGACAGGGGAAGCGGATGTTGACCTGGGAGTGAAAAAGATTCTGGAAGAGTATAAAATCCCATTCCTTTGTGCAACCATGGGAAAACATGGAAGCAAGGCTTTTTTTGAAGGAAAGACAGCAGAAGGCAGGGCTTTTTTGCAGGAGAATACCATAGAGACAACAGGAGCCGGAGATACATTTTGTGGCTGTATGTTGAATTTTATATTAGAGAATGGTATTCATGGGAGAACAGAAAAAGAAGTTTCCGGTATGCTGGAATTTGCAAATGCGGCAGCCTCAATTATTACTACGAGAAAAGGTGCTTTGCGTGTAATGCCAAAGAGGAAAGAAATTGAAGAAGTATTAAAAACAAAATAAGTTTCTTGCATAAGAAAATCCGCAACATAGACTTGTAGCAGTGTATGTCGCGGATTTTATTGTTATAGTTCAAATTCTGCGTAACGTTTTCCCAACTCCACAATTACTTCTACACATTTCTCCATGGACTGAACACATACAAATTCAAAATGACCGTGGCAGTTGTGGTCTCCGGTTCCAAGGTTTGGACAAGGCAGACCCATGTAGGAAAGTCTGGCGCCATCTGTGCCGCCCCGGATAGGAACTACCTTTGGCTGAATATCCAGCTTTTCATAAACGGACAGGACACTATCCACAAGGTGCATATGAGGTTCGATTTTTTCTTTCATATTGAAATAAGAATCTTCAATCTGCAAATCTACCGTGCCTTCCCCATATTTCTGATTCATATAGGAAGCTGCCTGTGTCATAATTTCTTTTTTCTTCTGGAACAGGTTCTTATCGTGATCGCGGATAATATATTCCATAGTGGCATGCTCCACGGAACCTTTCATAGTATCCAGATGAATGAAGCCTTCTCTGTGCTCTGTATGCTCTGGTTTCTGAGCTGGAGGCATAAGACCTTCAAATTCCATAGCAAGGCTCAATGCATTTCTCATTTTATTTTTTGCAGAACCGGGATGGATACTTAATCCTGTAATTTCAACCATAGCTTCGGCTGCATTGAAGTTTTCGTATTCCAGTTCCCCGCATTCCCCTCCGTCCATGGTGTAGGCAAAGTCAGCGCCAAAGCGCTCCACATCAAACCGGTCAGCGCCCTGGCCAATTTCTTCATCCGGAGTAAATCCAACACGGATAGTACCATGGGGAATTTCCGGATGCGTAAGGAAATATTCTGCTGCTGTGAGAATTTCTGCAAGACCGGCCTTGTCATCACCTCCTAATAAGGTGGTTCCGTCTGTGACAATTAAATCCTGTTCCTGATATTTTTTCAGATTTTCAAATTCTGCTGGGCTCATAAGAATGTTCTTTTCCTGATTCAGAACAATTTCTTTTCCATCATAGTTTTCAATCATGCGGGGACGAATGTTTATTCCAGAAGAGGCGGGAGCTGTGTCCATATGAGAAATAAATCCCAGTACAGGCCCTTGATAATTTTCAATGGTAGCAGGAATGGTGCCGAAAACATAACCGTTTTCATCACAGCTTACATCCACAAGTCCCATTTCCTTCATTTCTTTTACCAGAGAAGCAGCAAAATCCAACTGGCTTGTGGTACTTGGAAAGGTTGTAGAAGAAGGGTCTGAGGTTGTATCAACAGAAATATATTTCAAAAAACGTTCTTTTACATTCATGGCTTTAAACTCCTTTTTTGTATATTTTAGGTAATAATTCTGAATTTATGCTATCACAGTGGGATAACTTTGTCCATATTTCCAGAGAGAAAAAGTTGACTTCATTTTTCCGGAAGCCTATAATGAATGGGTGATATGAGATTCAGATAAAAGAAAAGAGGTTTTCATATGAAATATTTGCGGCAATTTGCCATTATTTTGTTTGTTTCCCTGCTTGGAGAGCTGCTGCGTATTCTGATTCCCCTGCCTATTCCTGCAAGTGTATATGGTCTGGTACTTATGCTTGTGGCGCTGACTACTGGGATGTTAAAGGTACATCAGGTAAAGGCAGCAGCAGATTTTTTGATAGAAATCATGCCGGTTATGTTTATTCCGGCTGGGGTTGGGCTTCTGGATTCCTGGCCTGCCTTGCGGTCTGTATGGATTCCGGTTGTATTGATTACACTTCTTACCACAATCATTGTTATGGCAGTAACAGGCCAGGTGGCGCAGAAAATCATCAGAAAGGAAGAAAAAAAGAATGGAAAAGTTTCTCATTAACTCTGTATTTTTTGGAGCAGTTATCAGTCTTGTTGCCTATGAAGCAGGGCTGCTGTTGAAAAAGAAATTTAAGCTGGCAATTTTAAATCCTCTGCTTCTGGCAGTGCTTTGTGTGATGGCAGTGCTGGTGGTTCTGGATATTGATTATGAGCAGTATAATGAAGGGGCAAAGTATATCAGTTATCTGCTGACTCCGGCAACCGTATGTCTGGCAGTGCCTTTGTATGAACAGCTATCTTTGCTGAAGAAAAATTTTAAGGCGGTGGCAGCCGGAATTATTTGTGGAGTTCTGGCAAGCCTGGTGAGTGTGTTGGGACTATCCATACTGTTTGGCTTGACCCATGAACAGTATGTGACCTTGTTGCCAAAATCTATAACCACGGCTATAGGCATGGGGGTTTCCGAAGAATTGGGAGGAATTGTGACCATTACAGTAGCTTCTATTATTATTACGGGGATTCTTGGAAATGTGATGGCAGAGTTTGTATGCAAGATTTTTAAGATTGAACATCCCATTGCAAAGGGGCTGGCCCTTGGAACTGCATCTCACGCTATTGGAACCGCAAAAGCTATGGAAATGGGGCAGGTAGAAGGAGCTATGAGCAGTCTGGCTATTGCAGTGGCAGGGCTTTTGACTGTGGTTGGAGCCTCTGTGTTTGCCGGAATGCTGTAAAGGGCTGTTGCTTTATGCAACAGCCCTTTGTGGCTATCTGGGGAGTTTTGGCTTTACAACATCGAAACTGCCGAAGGTAAAACCTTCTTTACTAAGAAGTACCCAGGTGTTTTTGTCACAGTGCAGGATATAAAGATTTTTTGTTTCCTGCCATTCGCTTACTTTTTTATAGGATATGTTGGTCATTTTCCCGGAACCATTGGTAACGGTGAAAGAATCCTCATAGAAGCGGATGATTCTGCTTGGAGTGACCAGACCGTTTTGTGACATGATTTTGTATTTGGTTTTCCACTTGCTTCTGGGCAGAAAAATAAACATCCAGAGAAGCAGAACAGTAAGAGTGAAAGTTTCACCTATCAGCATAAAGGGAGAACCATTGTTATAGAAAGTCCAGACAGCAATAAGAATATATGCCAGAACTAACAGGATGGTTAAGTTTCTCATTCCTTTGAGATAGCCCTTTTTTCCAATAGCGTGCATCCCTTCATTGAATAATGCGCGGGTTATGGTAACATGGTTTTCAGCAATTGGTGTGGTTTGCATGTGTTATCTCCTTTTGTAGTTTATTGATGCTTTGGTAGTATTACATATTATATCTTCATTTGGGGAAAATGTAAAATGGTTTGGTGCTTTTTGAAAGACAGGATTTATGAAGGGATGCATAGCAGACTGTAATCTGACAGAATATAGAATTTAATGAAAAATAGATTCCATGAATTCGCTTTTTACGCTATGATGAAAATCAAAAAGGCTTTAATTTTTGGAGGATGATAATGGAAAGATTGTTTATAACAGAATTACAGATTATGAATGTCAGACATTTAAAAGATATTTGTATTCCATTGTCAAAAGATAAAATGAAACACTTAATCTTAACCGGAAAAAATGGAAGTGGCAAGACAAGTGTTTTAGAATATTTAAATCGGTATTTTATGAATAGAGAACGCTATCAGGTAGCTGGCGTTACTCCATTTAGTGATGATGTGGCAGCTTTTGTTGGACAGATGGAAGAGAAGCCAAAGGAAAACCAACAGATAGATTCTGGTATGGCGAAGCGGCTTTTGAACTATGTAAGTGAGCTTGCGAAATTACAGGACTCAAAAGATTATGAAAATGGCATAAAAGCAGAATTTAGTATTCCAGAAGAAAACTGGATAGAAACTTTTCAGAAAAGTGGAGTTCTTTTGGCATACTATGGAGCAGAGAGAAAATTCAAGCCTGAAAAACCAAAGCATGTAGAAAAAGTAGAATTAAAAGGCAGTTATGGAACTACAGGTGGTCCGGGGAATGAGTTTATTAAATATTTGCTGGATTTAAAAATGATGGAAGCACTGGCCATTGCCAATGGAAAGCAGGAAAAAGCAGAAGAAATTAAAATCTGGTTTTTGCAGTTCGAGAAACTTTTGCAGCAAATATTTAGTGATACAGAGCTTCATCTGGTTTTTGACGAAGGAGAATTTACATTTTACATTGAGGAAAAAGGGCATAACCCATTTGGGTTTGATACGCTGTCAAGCGGATATGCGGCGGTTTTGGATATTATTGTAGATTTAATTATGAGAATGGAAAAAAATGCAGACAAAAGTTTCCGCTTTTTGCAGCCTGGTATTGTGTTGATTGATGAAATTGAGACTCACTTACATCTAGAAATGCAGAGAAATATTTTGGGACTTTTAACAACGCTATTTCCTAATATTCAATTTATTGTGACAACCCATTCGCCTTTTATTCTAAATAGCCTGAAGGATGTAGTAATCTATGATTTGGAAAATCATATGTTAGTGGAGAATGGTCTGGCAGATGTGCCATACAATGGGATTGTAGAGGGATATTTTAATGTAGATGGAATGTCTAAACTTTTGGCCGGGAAATTTCAAAAATATAAAGAGATTGTGAGTAAAGAAAAATTGAAAGATGAGGATTTTGCAGAAGTAGCAAAACTGGAAATGTTTCTGGATGAGATTCCTGACTATCTGGCGTTAGATATTGCATCGGAATATCAGCGATTAAAGCTGGAATTTGCAAACAGGGAGGATATTTGATGGTAAAAGTAGAAAGAACTTTGCCAGCACCGGCTTCTCTTTTGACAGAATCCAGAAAAGAAAACGGAAACTACGCACTTATAGATGTGGTTCAGCAACTAAGGCAGGATTTCCATGATAAATGTTATGTGTGTGAAATGAAAAATCTCCAAGACCCACAAATAGAGCATTTGCTGCCTCATAAAAATGGAAAGTATAAGGAGCGGGAATTTGACTGGAAAAACTTATTTTGGTCCTGTGGGCATTGTAATAGTGTAAAGAATCAAAAGAAATATGAAGGTCGGATTTTAGATTGCTGTGAGGTGGATCCGGAAAAAGCTTTGTCTTTTAATATAGAGATGAATGATGTCAAGGTACTGGTGAAAAATTCAAATGACGAAAAGGCAATAAAAACCGCAAGACTGGTAGAAGAGGTATTTAATTAAAAAAATACAGGTATGCGGGTTTACAAAAGTGAGTTGAGGTTTGCTTTGCTGCAGACGGAGATGAATGTCTTGTATATAAATCTTAATAAATTTAAAGAAAATAAGAATTCAGTTCTTACTCTGAGAACTCTTCGGGGATTGTTAAGCAGGGAGAGTGCATTTGCGGGTTTTAAAAGATGTTATGTAAGAGAACATGCAAAAGATTATCCGGAACTTCTGGAGTTTTTGAAATAAAGGTCAAAAAACTGTATCGTAAAAAAGCTTATAAGAAATAACTTTTTTACGATACAGCCATCTGAATTATCCCATTACCTGAAACATCCAGTTCACCACTCCACAAAACAGAAGTCCCATACCTGTAGGCAGAAGAAATCCCAGCGCTGTCCATTTCAGGCTGTGGGTTTCTTTTTTTATGGTAAGAAGTGTAGTGGCGCAGGGCCAGTGCATAAGGCAGAAAATGAGCACACATACAGCAGTTTCTATGGTCCATCCCTGTTCCATGAAAATCCTGTGCATAGAGGCAAGATTGCCGGGACTTCCAAGAGAGGAACCTGCTGTGTATGCCATAATCATAATAGGGACCACAATTTCATTAGCAGGCATTCCAAGGATAAATGCCAGCAAAATAGTGCCATCCAGTCCAAGAAGCTGTGCAAAAGGATCTAAAAAGCCGGAGGCGGATTCCAGCAGAGAGACACCATTAGAAGACACGTTTGCCAGAACCCAGATGAGAAGCCCGGCAGGGGCAGCCGCAGTGATGGCTCTTAACAGAACTTGCAGAGTCTTGCTGAAAAAAGAATGTATCAGCACAGAAAAAATCTGAGGCTTCCGGTACGGAGGAAGCTCCAGGGTAAAGGCAGATGGAATTCCTTTTGGCAGAGTTTTGGACAAAAGCCAGGAACAGAGAAAAGTCATGACAGTGCCAAAAAGGATGACCCCTGTAAGTAAAAGCGACAGAAGCCAGGTAGATGCTCCACTGCCCAAAGAAGCATTCTGACCTATAAAAAACAGACTTAAAATAGCAATAATAGTGGGAAAACGTCCGTTGCAGGGGACAAAGCTGTTAGTAAGAATGGCAATCAGACGTTCCCTTGGAGAGTCAATAATGCGGCACCCCGTAACGCCAGCCGCATTACAGCCAAATCCCATCATCATGGTGAGAGCCTGTTTTCCACAGGAACAACATTTGGCGAAACAGCAGTCCAGGTTAAAAGCCACCCTGGGAAGATATCCAAAGTCCTCCAAAAGACTAAATAATGGGAAAAAGATTGCCATAGGAGGCAGCATAACACCAACTACCCAGGCAGTAACCCGATAAATACCATATACAATAAGTTGACATAAGTTTTCTGGCAGGATTCCGGAAAGACTGTGGAATAAGGCTGGTTCCAGAGAAAAGAGTACAGAGGAAAGTTTATCAGAAAGGAGATTTGCTCCTGTAAGCGTAAGCCAGAAAATAAGAAGGAGGAACAACAACATACAGGGGATTCCGGTAAGAGTTCCTGTAAACAGCGAATCTGCATGAAAATGATGTTTTCTCATAGGAGAAGTTTTTGCCTGGTGTCTGGTTACAACTTTTTGATACAGCAAAGAAGCATAGTCTGCGCAGGCGCTCTGGCAGGCCGCTTCTATTGCAGGAGGTTTTGGACAAGCGCAGGTGTTTTTGGAGACTGCCTGGGCGATTGCCAGCTTCAGGCGGGCAATATCGGTCTTTTTTCGGGCAGTTATGGCAATGACGGGAATTTGCAATTCCTTTTCTAACTTCTCACAGGAAATATGGATACCGCGTTTCTTTGCCTGATCCATGAGATTAATACAAAGAAGAGCATGAGAGGTAAATCGCAAAATTTGCAGTACAAGGGTCAGATTCCGTTCCAAACTGACAGGATCACAGATGATAACTACAAGCTGAGGATTTTTCTGAAGCAGGAAATCCCGGGCAATTTCTTCTTCTCTGGAGGTACTGCAAAGGGAATAGCAGCCAGGCAGGTCTACAATGGAATAGAGCTTGTTTTGAATCTTGCAACTGCCTCTGGCAAGGTCTACTGTTTTTCCCGACCAGTTGCCTGTGTGCTGATGAAGCCCGGTAAGCGCATTAAAAATCGTGCTTTTTCCTACATTGGGATTTCCTGCCAGGGCTATCATGGGAACAGAAGAAAGATTAGAGTTTTTCATAAGACATCCCTCTGGAATCTGTTATTTCTTCACTGCAATCTACCTGAATCATACGGGCATCCTGGTTTCTGAGGGCAATGACAGAGCCCCGGATAAGATAAGCCCTGGGATTGTGAAACATTCCTGTATTAACACAGGACACAGGTGTATTCTGGCAAAAACCCAAATCCAGAAGACGATGGATAAGCGCTCTTTTTTCTCCTATTTTCCCTGGTGGACAGGAAATTCCCTGAATGAGCCCGGTTTTGCCCTTGGGCAGCTTACAAAGAGGTATGGTATTCATAGGTGTTTTCCTCCTGATAACAGAGTTCTATATCCTATTTTATGCAGCAGAATTTAGAAAAATGAAACTGCCCTATGAGTAAGATTCCAGAATTGTATCAGCATTTCTGTATCTTCTTCATAGGGCAGTTATAATTTTATAATTCTATGACTAATACCTGATAGCCTTTTAAAGTCACCTGTGTTCCTTTGATTTCAGCGTCAGGATAGTTGTTTAACAGGATATTTTTACCTTTCGAAGGGAGTGTTACCTTCTGTTCTTCCTTCTGGAAATTGCCAATCACCAGAAGGTCTTTTTCTCCTTTTCTGTGGTAAGCCATGAGATTGTGGCGGTCCTCTTCAAAAGGAATGACATCACCGTACACAAAGGTTTCCTTATATTCAGGATTTTTACGCAGAGCAATCAGTTCTTTATAGAAGGCCAGAACGGAATTTTCATCCTGTTCCTGGGCAGCTACATTAATTTCTGTATAATTAGGATTTACCATAAGCCATGGAGTACCCTGAGTGAAACCGGCATTTTTTTCTGCGTTCCACTGTACAGGTGTTCTGGCATTGTCCCGGTTGCGAAGAGAAATAATCTTCAAAGCTTCCTCAGGAGTAAAGCCGGCATCCAGAGATACCTGATACTGGTCAAGGGCGCTGATATCATCTACCTGTTCAACAGGAATTACCGGCAGATTTTCCATACCGATTTCCTGTCCCTGATAGATAAACGGAAGACCTCTCAGAAGGAAATATACAGCAGCCAGCATTTTTTTGCTCTCCAGAGATACTTCGCCTTCTGGAATGTAATAGCTTACACCGCGGGGCTGGTCATGGTTTTCAATAATGTTGGAATAGAAACCATGGTTTCCAACTTTTCTCTGAGCATCAAAATGGCATTTTTTGTAAGCATCCGGTGTGATTCTCTTGCAGTCATACCATCCTTTGTCGCTGCCTCCCCAGACATTGGTAGAAAAGTTGAAGATAGAAGAGAAGTATCCCCCATCTCCAATAAAATCAGGAAGCTCTTCTGGCTTTTCATTAAATACTTCTCCAACAGAAAAAGCATCATACTGGGAGAAAGTACGTCTTTGCAGTTCTCCAAGAAATTCTCCAACACCTTCTGCATCTTCCAGCATTAAAGCAATGTCGCACAGCCCGTCTTCTCTGTCTGTGGGATAGTTTTTATAAGGGAGTTTTTTCTTAATGTTAATAATTGCATCAATGCGGAAGCCAGCTAAACCTTTGTCCAGCCACCAATTTACATTTTTGTAAACTTCTTCTCTGACTACGGGATTTTCCCAGTTTAAATCAGGCTGTTTCTTGTGGAAAACATGCATATACTGTTTCTCAGGATGACCAGGGAGAGGTTCCCACACAGAGCCACCAAAATAACTTCTCCAGTTGCATGGAAGCTCCTGGCCTTCTTTGCGGTCTTCAATATAGAAGAAATTTCCGTATTCCCCATCCGGATCAGCGCAGGCTTTTTCAAACCATTCGTGTTCATCAGAACAGTGGTTTACTACTAAATCCATTAAAATATACATGTCACGTTTCTTAGCTTCCCTAATTAATTCATCCATATCTTCCAGCGTACCGAAAGAAGGGTCAATATTATAGTAATCAGAGATATCATATCCCTGGTCTGCAAAGGGAGAAGGATAAATAGGAGAAATCCACACAATATCCACGCCTAAATCTTTTAAATAGTCTAATTTTTGAATAATACCCTGTAGATCACCGATTCCGTCACCATTAGAATCGTAGAAACTCTTTGGGTAAATCTGATATGCTACTTTGTCATGCCACCATTTTCTTTCCATGGTACTACCTCCGTAAAGTTGTTCCTTTGTTTTCATAAACTTTATTATAAGGGACAAATCCGGTTCGGTCTTACGATTATTTGATGAAAAACTGCAATATTATGACTTTTTAGGAGAAAAGTGCTTTCGATATTGCAGAGGGGTAAAGCCGGTATCCTTCTTAAACTCACGCAGAAAGTTTCCAAGATTGTGAAAACCACAGTCCAGACAAATATCCATTACAGGTAAATCCGTGGTCTGTAAAAGAATAATTGCCTGTTTAATACGATACTCATTAATATAGGAAACAGGAGACTTTCCCAGGGCTTTTTTGAAAAAACGACAAAAGTATTGCTCATTCATATTTGCCTGCTGGGCCAAATCCCGGATATAAAGCTTCTCCTGGTAATGAGAGCGGATGTAGGCAAGAGACCTTTTAATAATTTCTACCCGGTAATGGTCTGTTTTTTCCGGTTCTGTAAGCAGGGAAAAAGAAGAAAGAGTTCCCAGGATTTTTAACAGACTTGCCCGTATAAAAAGCTGGGAAGCCAGATTCTCTGTGACCATCTGGATATCCTTGGCAAGAAAAAAACCAGTCTGGTGAAAATGATTGACAATTTCCAGATATTCTTGTTTAATCCGCGCAAATGCAGGATGAGTGGACTCCAGCATATGAGGAAACTGAATTTCCCGATTGACCAGGGGATGGATAAGCCTGGTCTGGGCCATATCATAATGCTCAAAGCTGAGAATGCAGGGATTGAACACAATGGCAGATTCTACACTTTTGGACAGAGGTTCAATAGAATGCAGATCGCCGGAGTTAATAAAAAAGAAACACTCCTGGTTAATGAAGTAAGATTCCATATTGACATTTACTTTGTAATCACCCTTCATAAAATAAATAATTTCCATCTCATCATGCCAGTGGTGCTTGGCTCCTGACCAGACAGTATCTTCAAATACTTCATAAAGCCCACAGGGGAAAACAGAAGTTCCATGGTCTCTCTGTTCTTTTAAACGTTCTGAAACTGGATTCATTCCATATACCTCCTACTCTGCTTTTCGGAACATGGCAAAGAACACAGCCACAAGTCCCACACAGCTTATCCAGACAGCTTCTTTACCAAGGCGGAGCGTGAGAAATCCACCTACAGCAGCCCCCAGAATAAAAAATAGAATAACGTTATAGTATTGAAGACTGTTTCTTAACAATTTTCTGTTCCGGGTTTTGGTGTATAAATAGAGATTTTCTGTGGCGCTTCTCAGGTTACCAGTACACATGGTGGTGGCAAAGGTATTCCCGTTCATTTTGCGAAAAGCCTCTACCTGGAGGGCGCATACAAAGGAAACCATAATATTTACCGCCGCATTGGAAGGGCCAAGAGGTAAAAATCCGGAAATGACTAAAATCATAAATTCCAGAAAAACAACAGCCTGGCGCCAGTGAAAGCTTTGCTTCCATTTCAGGCAGGACTGAATCATTTCACAGATAAGGATGCCCAGCACAAAAGCCAGAACCGGCATAAAATAGTGAAAAGCCTTCGACCAGTCTCCATTTGTAAGATATACTCCCAGAAGAACCAGATTTCCGGTCTGCGCATTGGCAAATACGTGACCTCTGCAGATATAGGTGTAAGCATCCAGAAAACCACCTACCAGGGCTAATAAAAGCCCCAGAAGATGGGTTTCAGACATTTGTTGTTTGGTGTTTGTAGTGCTCATTTTTCTTTCTCCTTTACAGCCTGTATTACAGGATGAGATTCTGTTTAAAAGGATAGCATAAATTAAAAGCAGGAACAAGGAAAAAACAGGTATAAAATCTGGAAAGCCGCATATCATAAGATATAGAAACAAAGCTTGACAAAGAAGTCAGGCAGGTCTATACTTTTAAATATAGAAAAATTGACGCGGGATGGAGCAGTCTGGAAGCTCGTTGGGCTCATAACCCAAAGGCCGCAGGTTCAAATCCTGCTCCCGCTATTGAAGAAAGAAGAAATCCGGAATCAAGCCAGGAGTTCTTCTTTTTTGTTTTAGAAAATTTCACTTAGGACTAGCCCTTATCTCAGGAAATTGGTATAATAAAGCTATCTTTACACGTACCCATACGATAAAATCTAGCAGAGGGGAGGAATAAGCTACTATGAGAAATACATGCAGCTTATGCGGCGGTAAATTAAAGGACGGAATTTGCACAGAATGCGGAATGGACAATCGCAAATCAGATGCAGCTTATAAAAGCGCTTTAAATCAAAGTGACTGTGCAAACATGAAATTCAGTCATGTACACGAAGATGGGAAGGCACAGGCTTATGAAAAGCCAAGGATGAACCAGACCAGGAAACCAGAAAAGGAGAAATCAGAAGATTCTGCTACAGAAAAAGCACGGGATAAGGGGGCAGCATCTTGCTCAGCGTCCCAACACCAGTCTACAGGGGCTTATACACCAAGAACCTTTACTCAGGGACAGAAGCAGGGGAAAAAATCCATAGGATTAATTCTGATTATTGGAATTATTGTTGTGGGTGTGATTTTTTTGTTAGTGAATGGAATATCGAATATGGACTCTCCAGAGACAACTGATGAGATTTGGGATGATGATTTTTTTGCAGAGGATGAGGAAAACCTTCAAAATGAGGATGACCAGTTTGCAGGGGCAAATGGCAGCCTGGATGAAGATGGAGAAGTCTGGGAAGAAGAGCTTATGGCTGGAATGTATGTAGTGGGAATTGACATTCCGGAAGGGGAATACACACTTACCGGAAAAGAGGGAAGTTCTTATGGTGTGTTTGATAAGGAACACAGTATATCAGATAACCGCAGATTCGGGGAAGAAGATGTTTATCAGGTGGAAAATGTGGAATTGTTCCAGGGAGCGCTGGTGTGTGTAGACGGGCTTTATCCGGTGAACTTTTCTACAAAAAATGCACAAACACAGGATATGGGCACAAGAGAAGCCAATCCTCTGACAGAGAGTTATGAATTTTCAGGAACAGCAGTAGCCGGAGAAGATTTCCCGGAAGGAACTTATGATGTCTATGCAGTGGGAGATGATTTTGGTGTGTTCCAGTTTGGTGTGGATCTTATCAGAGTGGATTATACTGTACCATTTTCTTTTTCTACTTTAATGGAAAAAAATCCTACAGATGAATATCCGGACTATTGTTCTGTGTATAAAAATGTGGTATTTCCAAAAGGGGCGGTTCTGGAAACAGAAGAGCTTCAGATAAAGCTGGAACCAAGTCCGGAAGTTACCACCACAGACTATCTCTCTTTTTATGACAATACTTATTAATCATGATAGAAAATAAAGAACAACAGGAGTACGCATGAGTAAAAAGAAGAAAAAAAGGACAGCAGGAGATGTAATCCGCACGTTGATGTTAATTTTGGCATTAGGTGTTTTTCTCTTTTCAGCAGTGAATCTGGTTCAGATTTTTCTGGAATACAAACAGGGGACGGATGAATATGACAGAATGAGAGAGTTTGTGACAGAAGAAGTGGAGAAACAGCCACAAGAGGGAGAAACAGAGGCCAGGGGGGAGGAAGTTGAGGAAGAAAAGCCACAGGCACCCCAGGTGGACTGGGCGGGACTTCAGGCCATTAATCAGGATATTATTGCATGGATTCAAATCGAAGGTACCGATATCAGTTATCCAGTGGTAAAGGGTGAGGACAATTCTTACTATTTAAAGCATACCTTTGAGGGAAAATCCAATATTGCAGGAGCAATTTTTATAGATTCTGCAAACAGCAGTGATTTTGAAGACTGTAATACCATTATTTATGGACATAATATGAAAAATGGCTCCATGTTTGGAACTTTAAGGAAACATTTCAAAGACGCGGCTTCTGTTCCGGGAAAATACATATGGATTTGTACACCACAGAAAAACTATAGATATGAAATTTTTTCAAGTCATGTGGTAGATGCTGCAGGTGAGGTGTATACCCTGTTTCCAGAGGCGGATGATACCTTTGCCGGATATCTGGAGCAGATGGCTAAACAGTCTCTTGTTTCCTTTGATGTTCCGGTGTCTAAAGAGGATAAGATTATTACCCTGTCCACCTGTACGGGAAATGATGCCACAAGATTTGTAGTACAGGCCAGAAGAGAAGGGGAATATTAGGAGATGTTTTCTATGGATAAAACAGAAGCATTACAAAAAATAATTTCAGAAACAGAAAATATTGTGTTTTTCGGCGGAGCAGGAGTTTCCACAGAAAGCGGGATACCGGATTTTCGCAGTGTAGACGGACTGTATCACCAACAATGGGATTATCCGCCGGAAACCATATTAAGCCACCGCTTTTTTATGAGAAAACCAGAGGAATTTTATCGTTTTTACAAGGCGAAAATGCTTTGTGATACTGCTGTGCCAAACGCAGCCCACAAGAAGCTGGCAGAGATGGAGCAGAAGGGAAAGCTGAAGGCCATAGTTACCCAGAATATCGATAATCTGCATCAGATGGCAGGGAGCAAACATGTGCTGGAACTTCATGGAAGTGTGTATCGCAATTATTGTATGAAATGCGGCGCTTTTTATGATTTTGCATATATGAAAAAAAGCGACGGTGTTCCAAAATGTGAAAAATGTGGCGGAATGATTAAACCGGATGTGGTTTTGTATGAGGAAGGACTGAATCAGGATACGGTCCGAAAGTCCGTACAGGCTATTTCAGAGGCAGGAGTAATGATTATCGGAGGCACTTCTCTGTCCGTTTATCCGGCGGCTTCTCTGATTGATTATTTCCAGGGACGTTACCTGGTGGTAATTAACAGGGATGAAACCCCTAGAGACAGAGTGGCAGACCTGGTTATCAATGCGCCCATTGGTGAGATTTTTGAACAGATTCATCTATAAAGAGAGGTTTAGAGATATGAGTTATAACTATGAAGTTGGGGATATTGTAAAACTAAAGAAACAGCATCCCTGCGGCAGCCATGAATGGGAAATTCTGAGAGTTGGGGCAGATTTTCGCCTGAAATGTCTGGGATGTGAACACCAGGTGATGCTTGCCAGAAAATTAGTGGAGAAAAATACCAGAGAATTGAGAAAAAAAGACTTGCAAAACTTTTAAGGGTATGGTAGAATTTAACCTCGTGATATATTATTATCCTTGTTCCCTGTCAGTCAGGGGGCCAAAAGACCAAAAGGAGGTTACAACAAGCATGAACAAATACGAATTAGCATTAGTCGTAAATGCCAAGATTGAAGACGAAGCTCGTGCAGCAGTAGTGGAAAAAGCAAAAAACTATATTGCTCGTTACAACGGAACAGTAACAGAAGTTGAAGAATGGGGCAAGAAAAGATTAGCTTATGAAATCCAGAAAATGCGTGAAGGCTACTACTACTTCATTCAGTTCGAAGCTGACGCTGCATGCCCTGCAGAAGTAGAACGTCATGTACGTATTATGGACAATGTTTTAAGATATTTAGTTGTTAAAAAAGAAGCTTAATATCTGCCTGAAGAATAACTTCAAGGACATAAAACGTGATTCATTCTAATTGACAAGTCTTTCGATTATGAGGTGATTAGATGAATAAAGTAATTTTAATGGGACGTTTAACCAGAGATCCTGAGGTGAGATATTCCGCAGGAGAAAATTCAATGGCGATTGCCAGATATACACTGGCTGTTGACCGCCGTTTCAAAAGAGACGGGGAAGCAAGTGCAGACTTTATTGGCTGTGTGGCTTTTGGAAGACAGGCAGAATTTGCAGAGAGATATTTCCGTCAGGGTATCCGTATTGTAGTAACCGGAAGAATTCAGACCGGAAGCTACACAAACAGAGATGGCAACAAGGTTTACACTACAGATGTAGTGGTAGAAGAGCAGGAATTTGCAGAGAGCAAAGCTGTCAGTGACAGTCATACATCTCAGAGTTCTTCCATGGGAGCCGGCTTTGGAGCACCATCCCAGGCTGCGCCTGCACCAAGTGCCGCATCAGCAGACGGATTTATGAATATTCCAGACGGAATTGACGAAGAGCTGCCGTTTAGCTGAGAATCAGCTTAGAACGGTGTACTATTGATAGGAGGTAAACAATCATGGCTTACGAAAAAGGTAATAGACCGGATTCTCCAATGAAGAGAAGAGGCGGACGCAGAAGAAAAAAAGTTTGTGTATTCTGCGGACAGGAAAATAATGAAATCAGCTACAAGGATGCAAATAAACTGAAAAGATACGTATCTGAAAGAGGAAAAATTCTTCCTAGAAGAATCACAGGAAACTGTGCAAAACATCAGAGAGCTCTTACAGTTGAAATTAAGAGAGCAAGACATCTGGCAATTATGCCATACGTTCAGGACTAATTTTCCGGAAATTTTACAGGAAAATATCCTAATTTGCAGAAAGAATGAGGAACTTCCGCGTTTGCGCGGGAGTTCCTTTTCTTTTTAAGTTGTATAATAGGGGAAATAATGCTATAATATTACGTAAGTTTCCAACTTAAAATAAGTATCGGCAGGTGAAGATATGGATGGAAAAATCAAGATTAAAGGCCACCTGAAGTTTTATATGCAGTGGCCGGTCATTCTGAGCATATTGTTGATTGTTATGGATGTGTTGGTATTTTCTGTGAGTGTCAAGGCAGGAACCTTGGTCAGCATTTTTTTGGCTGCATATATTTTAGTGGTGGTGTTCCTGTATTTCCATAGTAAGACAATGATTATGAATGAATTGATTTCCTTTGCAACCCAATATGGGCAAGTGCAGAAAACCCTTCTCAATGAGTTTGCTGTCCCCTATGCCCTTTTGGATTATAATGGAAAAATTTTGTGGATGAATGAAGCCTTTTCCACCTTGACAGGGAAAAATAAACGGTATCGGAAGGCAGTTTCCTGTGTGTTTCCGGAAATTGCAGGAGATAAGCTCCCCAAGAAAGAAGAAAAAGAAGTTAATATCCGATATAATGAAAGGGATTATAAGGCTGTAATGAAGTCGGTTTCTCTGAAAAAGCTTTTAGAAGAATCCGGCCTGGTGGAAATGGAGTCCCACAGTGATTTAATTGCGCTTTATTTGTTTGATGAGACAGAGCTGAACCAGTATATCCGTCAGAAAGAAGACGAAAAGCTGGTAACAGGACTTTTGTATCTGGATAATTATGATGAAGCTCTGGACAGTGTAGAAGAAGTGCGGCGTTCTCTTCTGGCTGCACTGATTGAGCGAAAGCTGGGAAAATACTTCAGTGAAGTGGACTGTCTTTTGAAACGATTGGAAAAGGATAAATTTATTCTGGTTATGAGACAGAAATCCCTGGAAGAACTGAAGAAAAAGCGCTTTAACATTCTGGAAGATGTTAAAACCGTTAATATCGGAAATGATATGGCGGTGACCATTAGTATTGGTATCGGGCTTAATGCGCCTACCTATGCGCAGAGCTATGAATATTCCAGAATTGCCATTGATCTGGCTCTTGGACGCGGCGGTGACCAGGTAGTTATTAAAGATAAGGATCAAATGACCTTCTTTGGCGGAAAATCACAGCAGATGGGTAAAAACACCAGAGTCAAAGCCAGAGTGAAAGCCCATGCCCTGCGGGAATTTATGATTAGCAATGACAAAGTAATTGTTATGGGGCATAAGATTTCAGATGTGGATTCCATTGGAGCAGGAATCGGTATTTACAGGGCAGCCAAGTCTTTGAATAAGCGGGCACATATTGTAGTGAATAATCCCACCATGTCGGTGCGTCCCATTATTGAAAGCTTCCGGCAAAATGCAGATTATGATGAGCATATGTTTATTAACAGCGAGGCGGCCAGGGAGATTGTGGATAGCAATACCGTTGTGGTTGTAGTGGATACCAATAAGCCAAGCTATACGGAATGTGAAGAACTGCTTCAGAAAACGAAGACCATTGTAGTGTTGGATCACCACAGACAGGGTAGCGAAGTGATTAAAAATGCGGTGCTATCCTATATTGAACCTTATGCGTCTTCTACTTGTGAGATGGTGGCAGAGATTCTCCAGTATTTTTCAGACGATATACGGATTTATAATATTGAAGCAGACGCCCTTTATTCCGGTATTATGATTGATACCAATAATTTTACTGCAAAAACCGGTGTTCGTACTTTTGAAGCGGCAGCGTTTTTAAGACGTTGCGGAGCAGATGTAACCAGGGTAAGGAAAATGTTCCGGGATGATGTGAAATCCTACAAAGCAAAAGCAGAGGCAATCCGCAATGTGGAAACCTATAAGGGAAGTTTTGCTATTAGTGTGTGTCCAAGTGAAGGAATTGACAGCCCTACTGTAGTGGCTTCCCAGGCGGCGAATGAATTGCTGAATGTGGACAGTATTCGTGCCAGCTTTGTACTGACTGATTATCAGAATAAGATTTATATCAGTGCAAGAGCCATTGATGAAGTGAATGTACAGATTATCATGGAACGTCTGGGTGGAGGCGGTCATATTAATATGGCAGGCGCTCAGCTGCCGGGTATTTCAGTGAATGAGGCAATCCGCCAGTTAAAAGAAACTCTTGACAAGATGATGAAAGAAGGAGACATAGAAGCATGAAAGTAATTTTAATTGAAGACGTAAAATCCTTAGGAAAAAAAGGCCAGATGGTAAATGTAAGTGATGGCTATGCCAGAAATATGTTATTTCCAAAAAAATTAGGGGTAGAGGCTACTCCTAAAAATATCAATGACCTGAAGCTGCAGAAAGCCCATGAAGAGAAAGTAGCTAAAGAAAATCTGGAAGCGGCAAAGGCTTTTAAGGCAGAGCTTGAAACCAAACAGGTAACAGTGGCTATTAAAGTAGGAGATAACGGAAGAACTTTTGGTTCTGTATCTACTAAGGAAATTTCCGAAGCAGCCAAAAGCCAGCTTGGATATGATATTGATAAAAAGAAAATGCAGCTTGCAAATCCAATCAGGGAATTAGGTACTACTTTAGTGCCGATAAAGCTCCACACACAGGTAACTGCAGAGCTTAAGGTTGTAGTAAAGGAAGCATAAGAAGGGAGTTTCTGCCAGTATGGAAGAAGCACTGATAAAGCGGATTCTGCCGCACAGTATGGAAGCAGAGCAGTCGGTTATTGGTTCTATGATTATGAGTAAGGATGCTATTGTGGAGGCATCAGAAATGATTACCGGCGCAGATTTCTACCAGCAGCAGTATGGAATTGTGTTTGAGGCTATGGTAGAGCTTCATGACGAAGGAAAGGCTGTAGACCTGATTACCTTGCAGGACAGGCTAAGAGAAAAGGAACTTCCTCCGGAAATATCCAGTATGGAGTTTGTCCGGGACCTTTTGTCCGCAGTACCCACTTCTGCCAATGTGAAATATTATGCTGAGATTGTGGCGGAAAAATCCATGCTCCGTAAGCTTATTAAAACGACAGAGGAAATCAGCAATCTCTGTTATCTTGGAAAAGAGAAAACCCAGGATATTTTAGAAGTAACGGAGAAGAAAATCTTTGACCTGGTACAGAACCGGGGCAGCGAAGAATTTGTACCTATCCGTCAGGTGGTGTTAAATGCCATTGAAAAAATCGAAAAAGCATCCAGAACCCAGGGCAGCGTTACGGGAATACCAACAGGATTTATTGATTTGGATTATAAAATGTCAGGCTTTCAGCCTTCGGATTTGATTCTGGTGGCAGCCAGACCTTCTATGGGAAAAACAGCTTTTGTCCTGAATATTGCACAGTATATGGCTTTCCATAATGATGTGACCACAGCTATCTTTAGTTTGGAGATGTCCAAGGAACAGCTTGTGAACCGTCTTCTGGCTCTGGAGTCAAAAGTGGATTCTCAGAATATCCGAACCGGTAATCTGGAGGACGAAGAATGGGCGAAGCTTATTGAAGGAGCCAATATTATTGGGAAGTCGCACCTGATTATTGATGATAAGCCTGGTATTTCTATTTCAGAGCTCCGTTCCAAATGCAGAAAGTATAAGATGGAGCATAATCTGGGGATTATCTTTATTGACTATTTGCAGCTTATGACCGGAAGCGGAAGAAGTGAGTCCAGACAGCAGGAAATCTCAGAGATTTCCAGGTCTTTAAAAGCTCTTGCAAGGGAGCTGAATGTTCCGGTGGTAGCTCTGTCACAGTTAAGCCGTGCGGTAGAGCAGAGACCGGATCACAGACCCATGCTTTCGGATTTGCGTGAGTCCGGAGCCATTGAGCAGGATGCGGACGTGGTAATGTTTATTTACCGCGACGATTATTATAATAAAGATTCTGAAAACAAGAATATTGCAGAAATTATCATTGCAAAACAGAGAAACGGTCCTATTGGAACCGTGAATCTGGTTTGGATGCCGAATTATACGAAGTTTGTGAATATGAAGAAGTAGGCAGCATGAAGAAAGAATGGAGCTATTGTATCAGGTGCAATAGTTCCATTTTTTTGTCGAACGTATTTTCTTGCATTTTCAGATGGGTTTGCTATAATGATTAAGAGAAGAAGAGAAAGGGGTCAGTATATGCAGGAGACCGTTTACTCGGTTTCTGAAGCGGTGAGATTGTTGGAAATTCAGTCACATGTACTCCGGTACTGGGAAGAAGAAATGAAACTGCCGATTCAGAGAAACGAGATGGGACACAGATACTACACCCGATATGATATTCAGGTGTTCCTGAGTATAAAAGAACTGAAGAAAAAAGGGTATTCGCTGAGAGAAATCGGAAAGCTGATGCCCCTTTTTTATCATAATAAGCAGAACAGGAAAGTTGAGCTGCCAAAACAGGAATCCCCAAAAGTGAAACCAAAACAAAAACCACAGATTTACAGAGCAAAGCCTTTTGGCATTTCCGGAGAATTTATGGAGATTGTGAGTCGGATTGTCCAGGAACGATTGAAGGAAGAAAATTCTGAGGAAGCGCGCTATAAAAGGCTGGACGAAAGAATTCGAAATTACCAGCAGTCCAGACGGGAAGTTGCAGCAGCAGCGGAACAGAAAAAGACGAAGAGAAAAAAGAATGGAAAGAGATAGAAATAAAAGGGAGGCTGATAATACAGCCCCCTTTTATAAGTGTGTTATGTAGTAATGATTACTCTTCTACAATAGCTTCTGTAGGACATACACCAGCGCATGTTCCACAATCTACACATGTATCAGCATCGATTACGTATTTTCCATCACCTTCGGAAATAGCTTCAACTGGACATTCTCCAGCGCATGTTCCGCAGCTTACACATTCATCTGTAATTACATATGCCATGATCTTATCCTCCTTGTATATTCTGAATGAGAAAACTCACTTCTTAGAGTTATTCTAATATATTTATACCTATAATACAAGTCTTATTTTTCATACAAATGTAAAATATAAAATGGAGAAAAACGGTTGAATATAAGTTCAAAAGGGCTTATAATGGAACGAGAATAAATGAAGGAGGACAAAATTCATGAAAGTGACATCTGATATGACAATTGGTGAATTAATCCGTATGGATCAGAATATCGTTCCAATTCTTATGAGAGCAGGTATGCACTGCATCGGCTGCCCATCCGCTCAGGGAGAATCACTGGCAGAAGCTGCTATGGTTCATGGTATTGATGGAGAACTGTTAATCGCACAGATTAATGATTTCCTGGAAAATAAATAAGATATTTACCAAAATGGAAAAGAAAAAGGAGCTGTTACATGAAGTACAGCTCCTTTTATCATGTGAAACGCATCTTTAGATGGTTGTAAGTTTCTCTAAGGCATTTTCAGAAATTACACATCCGCCGTGTTCTGCAAGATAGGCTTCTCTGGCAGCAGACAGGGAAATTCCCTTTCCGTATTCGGAGAGCATATTGCAGACTTTATTGAAGTTTTCCGGAGAGGTTCCCTCCTGGTGGAGAATCAGGTTGTATTCTCCTGTTTTGCCATCTTTATACAGAGCGCTGAAACCCTGGAAAAAGTGATTTAATCCGTGAGCAGCGTCAATTACTGCATCCAGGTTTGGGAAAACATATTCTCTCATAAGATTTACGGAAATCGGCTTTTCTTGGGCATCGGAATCTTTTTCCTCTGTTTTGGTATCGGCATTTTCTTTTTTCAGACGTTCCATGGCTTTGGATTTGGCTTCATAAATTTTATGAAAGATGTCCAGAATGTCATCAGCACCTTCCAGTTCCAGGGCTGGGGTGTCGCCGGATGAGGAACCCTGACCGGAAAATGGTGTGAACTTGGAAAAACGTGTATCCAGTTCTTCAGGGTCTTCAACTTTTGAGATAATTAAAATAATACTATCCGCTGACACTGGAATTGCCTCAATCATAAGTGGAATATTATCTGCCTCAAAGCCAAATTCTGTATTTGCCTGCTGCATCATATCACGGAAGAGGTCTTTGGCTTTTTCTGTTCCATAGGCCAGTTCACTTAAACGAATATGCCGCTCTTCCAGATCTGCTCTGGTAAGGGTGCATCGGATTTGATTTTCATTAATTTTTTCTATTTTCATAACATCACTCCTGTCTGAGTATTGTTCTAAAGATGCTATTTTTCCTTTTATATTATATACTATGCGGATAGAGATTGTAAAGAAGGAAATGCTTGCGAATTTTACAGGAAGGTGCTATAATAAAACACAGATAGAAAAAGCGCCCCAGAAATATCAGGAAAGGGGTGAAAAGGTCTTTATTATTTTTCATTTTTATTTATTCTTTTGCAGTTCATAGTTTGCAGCAATCCGCTGCAGCGGTAGTGCGTTCTGTACAGCCCCGTCTTTAGAAGTTAGCACCATATTCTTTCGAAGTACAAATGACATATTACCACTTACAAATGCCTTAAAATAAGGCTTTTTTTATTTCTCAAAATACTTGCAAAATTATTTT
>CABJAN010000023.1 GCA_902363515.1 Bacillota bacterium
CAAAAAGGAATAAATGCCCCCATTCAATGTGGATAACTTCTGGGAATTTGAAATAAATGTGTAAACAGGCAAATCTATTAGAATGGCAGGTTATAAAATTAATTTACCTTTTAAAACTGGGAAAATTTTCAAAGGCTTTACAAGTGAGAAGATTTGTGGTATGATAACCGAGATGTAGAGATACATGCACTCGTAGCTCAGGGGATAGAGCAGTGGTTTCCGGTACCACGTGTCGGGGGTTCGAATCCCTCCGGGTGTGTTATATGCTTTGGGGAGAGCATGAGGATAAGGGAATATAAGGAGGACAGGTATGTTAGACAATTTCAGAGAATGGCTCTCAGACAATCTGAGGTATATTCTTCTGGGTCTGGCAATTCTGATTGTTCTGGTTATCTTATTTTTTGGAATCAAAGCAATTACAGGAGGATTTTCTGATAAAGAAGGAAAAGAACCTGCGCAAAAAACAGAACAAGAGAAAGAGTCTGAGAAAACCGGAGAATCAGAAGGAGATACTTCTGATAAAGATTCCGGAAATGCTCTTGCAAAGGATGCCCACCCTGAAGTGACCACTTTGGTAGAAGCGTTCTATACTGCTTGGGGACAGAAAGATGTTGCCAAAATGAAAGAATTAACGGATGCTTTTAGCAAGACAGATGAGACCAAGGTTACCAACGTAGACTATATTGAAGAATATAGAAATGTAGAGGTATACACAAAACCGGGACTGGAAAAGAACAGCTATGTGGTTTTTGCTTCCTATGATTTGAAATTTAAGGATGTGGAAACACCGGCTCCGGGGCTTTCTGTGATATATGTTTATCAAAATGCAGATGGAAAATATCTGATTCATAATGATGAGAGTGATGCAGATATTCAGGAGTGTATTGAGAAAACAAGACAGGAAGAGGATGTAAAAGAACTGGTTGCCCAGGTTGAGAAAGCGCTCAATGATGCCATTGAAGGGGATGAATCCCTGAAAAAGTTTGAAGAAGAGCTGGGAAACAAAGTAAACACAGCTATCGTGGCTGACAATGGGGAAATGCTTACAACCACGGATATCTGTAACATGCGTTTGAAACCTGATTCAGATTCAGATATTATTGCAATTCTTACCAAAGGCGAACAGGTAAAGAAGCTGGAAAATGCAGATGAAAACTGGATTAAAGTAGAGTATCAGGGAAATGAAGGATATGTCCACAGTGATTTGCTTCAGTAAATGAAATTGAATTATAAAAAACAGGTAAAAAGTAGCTGCTAGTTTTTAGCAGCTATCTTTTTGCCTATTTTTCGGCTGTACTGTCCAGGCTTCCGTCTTCACGGAGAAAATAGGATTTTCCATCCAGGGTAATCCAGCCTGTGGCCATGGTGCCATCTTCGTTGAAATAGTATTGTTTATCCCCGATTTGTCTCCAGCCGGTCATAAGCTGTCCGTTTGCCAGATAGTATTTCTTTCCATTATCTTCTACCCAGCCCTCCTGTAATTTGCCTTCTGAAGTGAGATAATACCATTTACTGTTATCCTGGAAAAGACCGGTTCTGGCGCTTCCATCAGAATTGATGTAGTACCATTTATCGTCCTGTTTCAGCCATCCGGCTTGCGCCAGGATACCCTCTTCTGTAATGAAGTATTGTTTGCCGCTTACGGTGATCCAGCCCTTTTGCTCCTTTCCATCTGCGCCCACAAAATGCTTCTGACCGCCTTCGTCAATCCAGGCATTGGTTACTTTGGCTCCGTTTTCGTCCATGTAATAGCGGTCACCGCCATTGGAAATCCATCCGGTAGCCATGGTACCATCCTCCCGGAAGAAATAGGTTTTTCCATCAACATCCAGAAAACCTGTGGCAATGGTTCCTGTTTCATCCAGATGGTACTTTTTGCCATCCAATTCCGCCCATCCGGCTGCAGCAGAACCGTCTTCGCGGAAAAGGTGAGGGACACCGTCAATTTCTGTGATGCCAGTGGCCATAACACCGGAAGAAGAGAAATAATATTTTTTACCATCTAAATCCGCCCAGCCTGTTGTGGGAGAGCCATCTTCATTTAAGTAATATTTTCCATTTTCATCCTCAAACCACCCTGTAGTAGCGGAACCGTCCGAATTGCGGTGGTAAAGCTTTCCCTGCTCCTGCAGCCATCCGGTCTGCACATAGCCCTTGGAATCAAAATAATAAGTAACACCGTCAATTTCCTGGCTGGTGTCATGAACAAAAGAACCCTTCCCGGAAACATAACGCCGCCCCTGGTTATTATACACCCAGAAATTTTCCTTTTGGACTTCGTTGGCATTTTCTCTGGAAACCATATAATTCTTCGCAAACACACATACATATTGGGGAGCAATCAAAAGAAAAATCCCCAACAGCAAAATAAAAGTCCAGAAAAAAACATTTTTTATTATGGTCTTCATAAATTATCCTCACTGTACTCTCTGAAAATTATCCCGAATTGCACGTTGTGCAATCATTATACCACGAACGCAGAAAAAGAAGAAGAGAAAGTTTCCTCAAGGCATATAAGTATGTTATAATAATTGCACGCCAGAAATCGTTGAGGAACGAAAAGGAGAACACCATGCGTTTAAATAAATTTTTAAGTGAAGCCGGACTTTGTTCCAGGAGAGAGGCAGACCGTCTGGTTGAGGCCGGACGTGTTACGGTCAATGGAAAACCTGCATCTTCTGGGATGCAGGTGGAGGATTCGGACCAGGTATGTCTGGATGGAAATCAGGTAAAGCCTCAGGAAAGAAAAGTGCTGCTTCTTTTTTATAAACCAAAAGGAATTGAATGTACCGCCAACCTGCAGGTGAAAAAAAATGTAATTTCTTATATTCAGTATCCAATCCGGGTATATTATGCAGGAAGACTTGACAAAGATTCAGAGGGGCTGTTATTACTGACCAATCAGGGAGATTTAGTCAATGAGATTATGAAGGCAGGAAATTTTCATGAAAAAGAATATCTGGTGACAGTGGACAGACCTGTGACAGAAGAATTTCTTCAGAAAATAAGAACCGGCGTACCTGTTCTGGGAACCATAACCAGACCATGTGCAGCAGAAAAAAGGGGAGAATATGAGTTTCAGATTGTGCTGACTCAGGGACTAAACCGTCAAATCAGGAGAATGTGCAGTTATCTTGGATATGAAGTGAAAAAACTGAAGCGAACCCGCATTATGAATCTTACTTTGGGAAACTTAAAAGTAGGAGAATACAGGGAAGCATCAAAAGCAGAAGTACAGGAATTAAAACGACAGATTGAAGAAGGAAAAACAGTCAGAAAAAAAGAGGTTTACAGGGGAGAAAAGCCTGTAAAAAACCCCGGAAAATATAGAAATCCGGAAAAGAAATTCAGAAAAAAACAGTAGGAGGGTCGCATTTCATGGATGCTAGAAAAAGAATGAAGGAGCTCATTCCCATATTGACTCAGGCCGCAAAGGCGTATTATCAGGAAGACAGGGAAATCATGAGCAACCTGGAATATGATAAATTGTATGATGAACTGGTAAAATTAGAAGAAGAGACAGGGATTACCCTGGCCGGAAGTCCTACTATGCTGGTTGGATATGAGGCGCTGGAAGAACTGCCCAAAGAGGCTCATGAGACACCTATGCTTTCTCTGGACAAGACCAAAGACAGGGAAGCTTTGCGAAGCTTCATTGGAACCCATAAGACATTATTGTCCTGGAAACTGGACGGGCTTACCATTGTGCTGACTTACCGGGAAGGAAAGCTGGAAAAGGCAGTTACCAGAGGAAACGGTATTATCGGGGAAGTGATTACCAACAATGCCAGAGTATTCCGGAATATTCCCCTTCAAATCCAGCATAAAGGAACTTTGGTTCTTCGTGGGGAGGCAATTATTACGTATTCGGATTTTGAAAAAATCAATGCTCAGATTGAGGATGTGGACGCCAGATATAAGAACCCCAGAAATTTGTGCAGCGGTTCTGTACGTCAGTTAAACAATGAGATTACAGCCAAAAGGAATGTAAACTTTTATGCCTTTTCGCTGGTTCAGGCAGAGGGAGTGGATTTTAAAAATTCTGTGGAACAACAATTTTTATGGCTGCAGAATCAGGGCTTTGATGTGGTGGAATACAGGGCAGTGACCGCCGAAAATCTGGACGAAGCCATGGACTATTTTGAACACCAGGTAACCAGAAACGATTTTCCATCAGATGGTCTGGTAGCTTTGTATGATGACATTGCTTATGGAGCCTCTCTTGGAAGCACAGCAAAATTTCCAAGAAATGCCTTTGCCTTTAAATGGAAGGATGAAATTCGGGAAAGCATTTTAAGAGAGATTGAGTGGAGCCCATCCAGAACAGGGCTGATTAATCCGGTGGCGATTTTTGACCCGGTGGAACTGGAAGGCACTACCGTAAGCCGGGCAAGTGTGCATAATATCAGTATTTTAAAGGAGCTGCAGCTTGGCATAGGAGATAAAATTCAGGTGTACAAAGCCAATATGATTATTCCTCAAATTGCAGAAAACCTTACCAGAAGCGGAAATTTAGAAATTCCCCATATCTGCCCTGTGTGTAAAGAAGAGGCAAGAGTTCTGAAAACCAATGAGGTGGAGGCTTTGTACTGCATGAACCCGGATTGTCAGGCAAAGAAAATTAAATCCTTTACTTTGTTTGTCAGCAGGGATGCCATGAATATTGACGGGCTTTCTGAGGCAACCCTGGAGAAGTTTATTCTGAAGGGATTTATTCGGGATTTCGGGGATATTTTTGAAATTCAGCGGTATAGAGAGCAGATTGTAGAGATGGATGGATTTGGAGAGAAGTCTTACGAAAATTTGATTTCCAGTATTGAAAAGGCAAGGCATACCACATTGCCCCGCGTGATTTACAGTCTGGGAATTGCCAACATTGGTCTGGCAAATGCCAAGGTAATCTGCAGAGAATTTGAATACGATGTGGAAAGCATGATTCATGCAACAGCAGAAGAAATCAGCGCCATTGAAGGAATTGGACCTGTAATTGCCAAAACCTTTACGGAATATTTCAGTGAAGAGGAAAATCTGAAAAAGTTCCGTCATCTGATGTCACATCTGGAATTAGAGGAAGTGAAAAAAGAAGAAAAGCAGTCCTTGGCAGGAAAACAGTTTGTTATTACAGGAAGTGTAGAACATTTTGCCAACAGGGCACAGTTAAAAGAATTTATTGAACAAAGAGGAGGAAAAGTAACAGGAAGTGTGACCTCCAAAACCAATTATTTAATTAATAATGATACAACATCCAACTCTTCCAAAAATAAAAAAGCGAAGGAGCTTGGAGTACCAATTTTATCAGAAGAAGATTTTATAGAAATGGCAGGTGTATAAAGCTGTTATGGTAAATACAAAAGAAATAAAGAAGAAGGGCTTAAAAGGTGTAAAAACCATTATTTTTGGCAGAACTCTGATGGTGGTCCTGGCATTTGTGATTCAGTTTTTATTACTGACATCAATTTATGTCTGGCTGCGAGACTATAGTTATATTTTTTATCTTGTGTTTGTTCTGCTTAGTGTGACAGTAGTATTGCATTTATTTAACAGCAGCGGCAGTCCGGAATTTAAGCTGGTGTGGATGCTGCCTCTGATTATATTTCCGGTATTTGGCGCTCTGTTTTATATTTACATTAATAATCAGTGGGGAACCAAGATACTCTTTCGCCGTCTGGAAACCTTTTCTGTGCAGACCAGAAAATATGCGCCTCAGAATGTGGAGGTAAAAGCAAGACTGAAAGAGGAAAATCCACAGATGGGGCATTTTGCAGATTATATGGAGGTCTATGGAAATGCGCCGGTCTATGACCACACACAGGTCACATATTATCCTCTGGGAGATGACCAGTTTCAGGATATGCTGGAGGAACTGAAAAAAGCAGAGAAATTTATCTTTTTGGAATTTTTCATTGTAGAAGAAGGAATTATGTGGAACAGCATTCTGGAAATTCTGAAGGAAAAAGCAAAGCAGGGCGTAGAGGTAAGAGTAATGTATGACGGAATGTGCGTACTGGCATTGCTGCCCTACTTCTATCCGAAAGTTCTGGAAGCAGAGGGAATCAAATGCAAGATGTTTGCTCCTATCCGTCCTGTGTTTTCCAGCTATTATAATAACCGGGACCACAGAAAAATCATGGTGATTGACGGAAAAGTTGCCTTTACAGGTGGAACAAACCTGGCGGATGAATACATTAACCAGAAGGTGCGTTTTGGACATTGGAAGGATACTGCAGTGCGTCTTACCGGAAAGGCAGTAGAACGCTTTACCTATATGTTCCTGGAAATGTGGGATGTAACAGAGGTTGATGAGGAAGCCTATGCAAAGTATAAGACTCCAAAAGAATTTTCCATGCCAAATGACGGTTTTATTATGCCTTATGAAGTCAGCCCTTATGGCAAGGAGAGAGTAGGGAAAAAAGTATATCTGGATATTTTAAATACTGCACGGGAATACGTACATATTATGACCCCATATTTGATTTTGGACTATGAAATGATTATGGCGCTTACTTATGCGGCAAAAAGAGGTGTGGATGTCTCGATTATTATGCCACATATCCCAGATAAGAAATATGCATTTGCAGTGGCAAAGACGTATTATAAAGAACTGCTGGAGGCTGGGGTGCAGATTTTTGAGTATGAGCCAGGGTTTGTACATGCCAAGGTTTTTGTTTCAGACCATGTGAAGGCAGTGGTGGGAACCATTAATCTGGATTACAGAAGCCTTTTCCATCATTTTGAATGTGCTGCGTTGTTATATGAAAATTCCAGGATTGCAGATATTGAAGAGGATTTCCAGAACACATTGAAAAAATGCATCAAAGCGCGTCCCTCTGATTATAAAGAACAGCCTTTTTATATGCGGGCAATGGGAACTATTTTACGCATATTTGCGCCTTTGATGTAGAGACAGAAAAGAAAGACGAGGAAAAAAGAAATGCCAATAAAAATACAAAGTGATTTACCTGTAAAAGAGATTTTGGAGAAAGAAAACATTTTTGTGATGGATGAAAAGAGAGCAGTGCATCAGGATATCCGTCCCATTCAGATTCTAATTTTGAATTTAATGCCTTTAAAAGAAGAAACGGAACTGCAGCTTTTGCGCTCTTTATCCAATACGCCCCTGCAGGTAGATGTGACCTTTATGATGGTGAGCAGTCATACGTCCAAAAATACAGCCACCAGCCATCTGAATAAGTTTTATCAGACTTTTGAAGAGGTGAGGGAACATAAATTTGACGGTATGATTATTACCGGAGCGCCGGTAGAACAGATGGAATTTGAAGAAGTGGACTACTGGGAAGAAATGAAGGAGATTATGGAGTGGAGCAAAACCAATGTGACCTCTACGATTTATTTGTGCTGGGCTGCCCAGGCAGGATTGTATTACCATTATGGTCTGAAAAAACACCAGATGGATCATAAGGTATTTGGACTTTTTGCACATAAGGTGCAGAACCGGAAAATTCCGTTGGTACGTGGATTTGATGACGTCTTTCTGGCGCCTCATTCCCGTCATACAGAAGTTCGGGCAGAAGATATCCATAATTGCAAAGAACTGACTGTACTGGCTGAATCAGAAGAAGCAGGGGTATTTCTGGCAATGGCGAAAGAAGGCAGACAGATTTTCGTTATGGGGCATCCGGAATATGACAGAATCACCCTGGATGGAGAATATAAAAGGGATCTTGGAAAAGGCTTGCCGATTGATATGCCAAAAGGTTATTATCCAGAGGATAATGCAGATAACAAACCGCTGCTTTTGTGGAGATCCCATGCCAATAATCTGTATACAAACTGGCTGAATTATTACGTGTATCAGGTGACACCGTATGATATGATCGGGACGCCGTTTTAATGTGGTATCTACGGGATTTGTTGAAAAGTCAAAGTATCGTAAAATGATGTCAAATATCGGGCAGTATCGCAAAATTGGGAGTACAAAGGGAGTACAGAAAAGCCCTTGTGGGAGTACAAAAAAGCATGATATAAACAAATTTGCAAAGAACATCATAATAGTTTTAGGGTATGTTGCGTTATGTAGCGATATACCCTTGAATTTTATTATTATTATAATTGTAGTAGAACGGACATATCAAAAATATTTGATTTATATATTGACAAGAAAGTGAAAGCGTATTACTATAAACATATCAAAAATACTTGATGTGAGGAGTGATAACAATGACTGATTTTTCTAAAGACGCAAAAATTTTTAAGGCTCTTTGTGATACAAAAAGACTTACGATTTTAGATTACTTAAAGAGTGGGGAAAAATGTGCGTGTGTTCTGATTGAAAACATGAACATAGGACAATCAGCTTTATCTTATCACATGAAAATACTTTGCGACTCAGGTATTGTTAATGCAAGACAAGAGGGTAAATGGACGCATTACAGTCTAAGTAAAAGAGGAAGTGAATATGCGTCAAAACGATTGTTAGAATTAACAACACCAAATACTGAAAATCAATCAAATTGTTGCAAATAAAGGTCATCGAAAGGTGGCTTTTATAAAACTCTATCACATCAAAAAAAATTGATATGTTATATGAAGGAGGGACTTTTTTGGAAGTAGTAAATTCAATATGGTTATTTTTCCAAGACCAAATATTAGGTATGAAATGGTTAAATGGTTTAATCGGTAATGCACTATCACAACTAGGGTTAGACATTGACAGTCGATTAGGTGGAAGTATTCAATTCTTTTTGTATGACGTAATCAAAATCACAATTTTGTTATGTTTACTGATTTTCTTTATTTCGTATATTCAAAGTTACTTTCCGCCAGAACGAAGTAAGAAAATTTTAGGACGTTTTCATGGTATAGGAGCAAATATTATATCCGCATTGTTAGGAACAGTTACACCATTTTGCTCATGTTCTTCTATTCCGTTATTTATAGGCTTTACAAGTGCAGGACTACCACTAGGAGTAACTTTTTCATTTTTGATTTCTTCTCCTATGGTGGATTTAGGAAGTCTTGTATTGCTAATGAGTATTTTCGGGGCTAAAGTAGCCTTTGCCTATGTGATTGTAGGCTTGATAATCGCTGTAATTGGCGGTACTTTAATTGAAAAATTGCACATGGAAGAATATGTGGAAGATTTTGTGAAAAATGCAAGTAATGTTGATATTAGTTCTCCTACTTTAACCAAAAAGGACAGAGTTCAATATGCAAAAGAACAAGTTATAGGAACATTCAAGAAAGTATTTCCATACATTTTGATTGGTGTGGGTATTGGAGCAATTATCCATAACTGGATACCTGAAACATGGATTGAAAGTATTTTAGGAAGTAATAACCCGTTTGGTGTTATTTTAGCCACTCTTGTCGGTATTCCTATGTATGCTGATATTTTTGGAACAATACCAGTTGCAGAGGCATTACTTGCAAAGGGGGCACAATTAGGTACAATCTTATCGTTTATGATGGCTGTAACAACATTGAGTTTACCGTCTTTAATCATGCTGAAAAAGGCAGTAAAGCCTAAACTATTGACACTATTTATTGCCATTTGTACGTTTGGCATTATTATTGTAGGCTATCTATTTAATATTTTTAGTACGATATTTATTTAAAAGGAGCGAAAAAGAAATGAAATTATTTGGAAAGAAAAAAGAAACAAAATCATGCTGTTGTGGTGGAAATTGCACATCAGAAACAATGAAAAATGCAGAAAACAAGAAACAAGAGCAAGGCATTAAAATATTAGGTTCGGGCTGTGCAAAATGTATGGAATTGGAAAAAGCAACTAGAACAGCAATATCTGAACTTCAATTAGATTATGAGATTGAACACATTACAGATTTTGCAGAAATCGCCAGTTATGGAGTAATGTCTACACCTGCATTGGTGTTTAATGGCGAAGTAATATCCTATGGAAAAGTATTGACCGCAGACGAAGTGAAAGCACTATTGAGTAAGTAATAAAACGAAGAAAGGTCGGTAATTTATTTATGAAAAAACCTAAAGTGGCTTTTGTCTGTGTTCATAATTCTTGTCGTAGTCAAATTGCGGAAGCATTGGGAAAGCACTTTTCTTCAAATATATTTGAAAGCTATTCCGCTGGAACAGAAACAAAACCACAGATCAATCAAGACGCAGTTCGTTTAATGAAAGAAATGTATCAAATAGACATGGAAAAAGCACAATATTCCAAACTGTTATCAGAAATACCGCAAGTAGATATTGTGATAACAATGGGGTGCAATGTGAATTGTCCTACTATACCATGCAAATATAGAGAAGATTGGGGCTTGAATGACCCTACTGGGAAAAATGATGATGAATTTTTAAAAGTAATAGAGGAAATTCATTTCAAGATACTTGAACTAACTAAAAGAGTAGAAAATGGATTGATTATCTAAATATGACGGAAAATCTTAGTTTTCCGTCATAGATTTTCATATTAGAATGTTATCAATTATACTCGATAAAATTGGTGTAAAAAGGTTCATATCCATTCTTAAAAGACCATTTAGAGTGATATAGATTGATTGTAAGAGTGGTGGGAGTTCCATTGATTTGATTATGTTCTGCTTCGATTTCCGCTACCACTTCATCGGTATTCCAGTATTGATATACGATAACTTGCAATTCGGTATCACGATTAGCCCCATTGCTGAATGACATACTGTTAAATACAAGATAATCGGGCAAGCTAATGTAATAGAGAACACCTGCAAGCAAGACTAGAATAATAGTGACAAATAGCAATTTCTTTTTCATTTTGATATACCTCTGCTTCTATATAGTTATAGGGATAACTATATAGTACCTCACTATATAGTGAATTACTACATAAAGATTTATTGAATATACTTTTATGTAGAGGTGAGGCAATGAAGTATGGACATTTAGAACTTCACATAGAAGAACTGCTGAAAGAAAAAGGAATTAGTAAGAATACCATTTGTAAGGAATTGGATATACCGAGGTCTAACTTTAATCGTTATTGCAGAAATGAATTTCAGAGATTAGATGCACAACTAATCTGTAAACTGTGCAGTTACTTGGATTGTGGAATAGAAGAATTGATAGAGTATGTGAAAGAATGAGAGCCTGTTGGATTGAAGAAAATTCGTGCAGGCTTTTGTTGTGTCAAGAAAAAGAGAAATGTAGTGAGGTCAAGGAACAAGGCGAAGCCGATACGCCGTAGGGCAGTCCTTGACGGAACGGACACAGCCAACAGCACCATGATACAGAAGAGGACTTGAAAGGTCAGAAACCTTGCAAGTCCTCTTGTCTGTTACTGGGCGTTATTCTTTAAGTAAAGTGCTTCTTTTATCACTTCTTTTTCAAATGCTTTTATGTGACAATCATGTACTTCATTGTCGATATAAAAGCAATCGTCAGTCTGTGAGTAGGAAAGTTTGGTAACTCTTGGTTCATAGGTCTTTGTATCAATTCCGTAATAGTAAATTGTGGCAGTTGTTAATACCATGTGAATGCTTTCAAAATCTCTTGTAAAAATAGTATGCCTGTCGGAATAGAAGAAATCAGACGGACATTCATAGAATTGGGAACTATCCTCTTTCAAAAATAAAGGTAATATGTGCATTGCATTTCCAGCACGATTGACAAGAACATAAAAGCGTGGAATAAGGGCGGCATACTGGGTCATCATGGCAATATATATATCGTCTAAATTATCAAGAAGATATTCGGAACAGGAGTTGTTATAAAAGACATATTGCAGGGCATTGTTATTTTGGCTTGTATGTTCCATAGGCACATTTTGTCCGTAAAGCCACCGCAAGTCTACATCTAAGGAGTCAGCAATCAGTTCCATTTTATCGGCTTTCGGATTGTACTGTCCCGAAAGATAGGAACTGAACGCTCCTTTGCTGATACCAGTATCTTTGACTATATCTACTTGTTTTTTATTTTTTGCTTTCATGGCAAATTTAATCCGTTCTGCGATTGTATTCATCTGAAAACCCTCTCTTTCCATATCCTGTTATAATTTTTCATATCTTATCGTCTAAGGACACTATACCACAAGTTCAGAAAAAAGAAAACAAAAAGTTCATAAAAAACTAAACTTTCTATTGCAAAACGAATATGTCTGTGCTAATATACAATTAAGTTCAGAAATAACTGAACTAAAACGACGTCGTAATAGGAAAATGAAAATATAAGAAACTGACCTATCGGTTCAACGGGGAGAAAGGAACGTGTATGCAGATTACATTGACAAAAGAACAGGTAAAAGAAGCGTTTGGAGAACTTCGTTTTATGGGTGCGGATAACTGTTACCGCTATGATAAAGACAGTAAGAAGAAAACAGAGGAAGTGGAAGCCTTAAAACTTCATCTTGGAAGCATGAAACTTGGGAACAGCGTGGATATTCGCTTGGAAGCAACGGAACTTCCGAAGATTGAGCCTTATGCGGTGGTGGAACTGGAAGAACCAGTATATGCTCCTTATGTGCAGAGAGGAAACTTTCCTGTATTAGTGGAGAAGATTACCTGTAAGGGTATCCGCCCTGTTGCAAACAAAAATATGTAGGCGGTCAAAGTTCCTGTCCTCGTTCTGACGTACCAAACGGCAGGTTGAGGGCAGGGC
The DNA here is from genome assembly GCA_902363515.1 of Bacillota bacterium. Taxonomy (GTDB): domain Bacteria; phylum Bacillota; class Clostridia; order Lachnospirales; family Lachnospiraceae; genus Blautia. The sequence goes on from CABJAN010000023.1 coordinate 12,565, forward strand.
AATGGCAACGCCATTGCAGATAAGGAGGTTTGATAAATTTGGAAGAAAGAAGCGGAAGTTTTCTTCCAGAACTCCCCTGCACTAACAGGGGAGTAATACGACAGAAAGAAGAATTAAGTGCCTTGATAGACTGGTGTCAGATAACCATTAAGGAAGTTCCGTTAGAAGCAGTTATAGAAGATGTACTGAGAATACCTTTGGAACTTATGACCGTAACGGGCTATGAAAAGGGGATTGCAGGACATGAGGTTGTGGCAATCTTCGATAATATCAAGGTGCTAAAGCCGACAGGAAATGCACAGTATCAAGGCTTTCAGATTTTAATGAGTGGGAAAGGCTGTCGCAACTATGAGAATTTTTTACAACTCAATGAGGAAACATGGTTTGATTTCTTGAACAGAGTTTGCCAGTATCATATCAATGTTCCTCGGATTGATTTGGCGATAGATGATAGAAAACCGTATTTGAGTATTCCCGATTTGATTATACGGACAAAAGAGGGATTGCTTTCTACAAAACTAAGGGATATAGATTTTCACGACTCAGGAGAACTGAAAGAGGAAGTGTTTCAGAGCAAGGGCGGAAGTCTTTATCTTGGCAGTTCAGCCAGTAATTTGAGATTGGTATTTTATGAAAAGGGATATGAACAGAATAAAAAGTATGGAACAGAATTAGATGAAAATTGGAATAGATATGAATTGAGATTTCGGCAGGAAATGGCGGTAAGTGTAGTACAGGAATTATTGAAATATAGAGATGTGGCAGGACTGGCAATGGAAGTGTTGAACAGCAAAATACGATTTTTAGAAAAGCCGACAGACAGCATGACAACACGAAAAAGGCTTTACCCAACCTATCAAGCGTGGGCGGAATTGATGAAAGACATAGGCAAGGTCAAACTTACCATGCAACCGCAGAAGAAAAGTTTACAAAAGGTGTGGGAGTGGTTGGAAAAGTATGTTGCTCCGTCTTTGAAACTGTTTGCAGAGGTTGGGAAGATAGAGAAAAGAGATTATATCGGTAATCTTGTGGCAAATGGAGAAATGAATATCACACAGAAGCAGTTGTATGATGATTACATAAAAGCAAGAAGATTAGAGGAAAGGGGATAATCATATAGAAAAAGCATTATTAAATTTAAAAGAAGTAAGCGAGTATCTTGGACTTGGAGAAACAAAGACAAGAGAACTCTTGAAAAGTAGAAACTGTCCGTTTTCCATGAAGATTGGGTATCGGTGGTATGCGAATAAAAAAATATTGGATAAATGGATACAGGAACAATCAGAGAAAAAAGGAGGAAATAATTTTATTTGATATGAATGTAGAGAAGTGTTATAGTGTAAGAGGTATAACGTTCAGGAAAATTGTTTATATCATGCAGAAAGGTGTGTGATATAAATTGGGTAAGAATTTAAAAGGCAAAGAATTAGGTGCAGGACTGTATCAAAGAAAAGACGGAAAATATTGTGGTCGTTTCTATGACCGCTTTGGCATTAGACGTTATGTATATGGAAAAACCATTTCTGAAACAAAAGAGAAGTTAAATACAGCAATGTATGAAGATAAAATGGAAATGAATGTTGCCGATAATACTGTGACATTAAATGAATGGTATCAGAAATGGTTGGAAATATACAAATATAAAGTGATTGCACCCAGTACAAGAGTACAATATGAGAGCATTTATAAAAAGCATATACAAGCAGATTTCGGACACATGAAACTGAAAGATATACAGCCTTTACAAATCAGAGGGAAATTAGTAAATCTTGATAAAAAGGGATTTGGATATGAAACTCAGAATAAAGTTCGTATTTTACTGTTAGATATGTTTAATAAAGCGGTTGCGGACAACGTGGCAATGAAAAATCCTGTAAGGAATATTAAAGTTGTTCGAGATGAAGAAAAAGAACCTCGTGTACTGTCAACAGAAGAACAATCTGCCTTTTTTGACACCTGTAAAGGAACATTTTACGATAATCTTTTTAATGTGGCAATATCAACAGGACTTCGCCCCGGCGAATTATATGCTTTAGAAGCTGAGGATTTGGATTTTGAGAAAAAGGTAATACATATTACAAAATCGTTATCCTATCAGAAATTCGAGGGAGATACAGGAAAGACTTTTCACATGGGAAAAACGAAAACGAAGTCCAGTTATCGTGATGTGCCTATGAATAGAAGATGTGAAATTGCATTAAAGAAACAGTTATTGCAGAAAAGAGTTGTTTCAGGTAGAACTGGTGCAAAAACATTAAAAGGATTTGAAAATTTGATTTTTACAACGAAATATGATACTCCTCTTAATGCACAGATTTATGCAGATGCTATCAAGGTAATCGTTGAGCAAATCAATCTTATGCGAGAGGAATTGGAACAATTTGAAACATTTTCGGGGCATTGCTTTAGACATACATTTGCAACAAGATGTTTTGAAGCAGGAATACAGCCGAAAACAGTTCAGAAATATCTAGGTCATGCTACATTACAAATGACAATGGATTTATACACCCATGTGCTAGAAAACCATTTATCAGATGAAATGGATAAGTTAGATAGCAGGCTGGAAATGATTGAACTTTCAAGTGATGATTTAGCAGAGCAACGTTTTGAACGGGAATATAGGAAACAGAACGAAGTTTTGTCCTCTGATAAGTTAATACGCATAGGATAAATGGGAGTATAATAGGAGTAACAGAAAATGTTATGGGAGTACAAAGTGCTTGAAAATGGCTTAAATAAAGGAAAAATCAAGATGTGATTTGTACTCCCTAGTTGTTTTATTACGTTTATCAGTGTACGCCATATGATTTGGAAGGGACACCGTTTTAATGGGGGATTTTAAAGGGAAAGACTGGGAAATGTGATAAAATGCCAGGAATAAACAAATGTATATTTTATTAGCAGTTTTAGCAGTGATTGTTGGTATATGTCTTTTTGCTTTTTCTAATAGAATAGCAAAAAACAGTACAGTAGGAATTGGTATCAAAATAATTGGAATTATCCTAATCGTATTTGGAATAATTATGGCATGGCTATTACTCTCTGGGGAAATAGTTTTGCCTCTATCAAAAAACTGAAAAATTTCAATAAGTAAAAATTGAAACAAACCTATATTTCTTGTTGCGGGAGTTGCAACTATGCTATTAGAAAATGAAAGAATCAAGAAAAAGAAATAGATAACTTCCAGCGTATAGCAGACAGCTTTTAAAAACTGTCTGCTTTTCTTCGCTATTTTAAATCTTGTTTTTTAAATAACAGAAGTCCCAGCCTGGTAAAAACAATAATTTCAATGAGATTCATCATTAGAAATTCCCAGTGATGGGATGCGTTTTTGAATATCAGGGAATTTTCGGCTTTCATCTCGGCTGTTTCATATTGCATCTCAGGCTGGTATTTTGCCTGTGCAAAAGGGGAAATCAGCATATGCCCATTTGCCAGGGTTCTTTCCAATCCTTTGATATAAAGAACATTTTCCGTAGCAGTTCCGTCTTTCTCCACACGATATTCTTCCTGTTTTAAATCTGAGACTGTATTTCCACCAAGCTGCAGACCTAATATAGTTAGACATAAGGCAACTGCAATGCTGCTTAGGCGTTTGTGCATAAGCATAGTAATCATGGTAAAGAGTGCGGCAATGACTGCTACACAAACAAAGCACAGAATACATTCCATAAAGAATTCATGAAAGGTAATTCCAAAGGATAAGGCAGTTATTTTAGCCAAAAGAAGAATACTGCCAATATCTGTAACCAGAAGAAGAAAGCCGCATAGGATGGATATTAACATTTCTGTAAGGTAAATTTGGCTTCGGCTGTAGCCTGCCATGATTTTGTTGTTTATGGTGCGGACTTCAAACTCCTGTCCTATGTGTAAAGGGATGAAGATGGACAGAAATATACAGATGACCGGTGTATTCTCAAAGAAAAAACCGCTTGCGGTTATGGTAAAACCATAGGAACTTAATACTATTCCATACAGATTAAGCCCAATGGGAATACATGCGGCAATCCATAAGAAAGGCGAAAGTATTGCTCTTTTACATTCTATAGAAAATAATTTTTTCATGTTAAAGTCCTCCTTTGACTATGCGAAATTTTCAAAGTAGAAGGTTTCTAAATCTGTTTTTAAGACCTCATTTGAAAATTCTTTTATTAAAATTCCGTTTTTTAAAAATCCATAATGAGTGGCAACTTTTTGCAGCTCTCCCAGTATGTGACTGGATATCAAAATTGTCTTGCCATAGTTCTGATTCAACTCAACCAGCAGGGCGCGTATTGCCCTGATACCATCCGGATCTAAACCGTTCAGCGGCTCATCTAAGATTAAAAAATCAGGGTTTCCAACAAGAGCCATTGCCAGACCTAATCTTTGTTTCATGCCAAGAGAATAGTTTCTGACAGGTTTTCTGGAATCAGGCAAGCCTACAAAGGTTAACAGTTTTTTGATATCAGTTTCTTTTGCTCCCAATAGATTTTTTTGATAAGTTAAGTTTCGGTATGCACTGTACATGGGATAGCATGCCGGGGCTTCAATCAGCGCACCGATTTTTAAATCTTTTTCTGCATGGACAGAACCGGAAGTCTGTTTTTGAAGGGTTGCTAAAATGCTCATCAAGGTGGTTTTGCCAGCTCCGTTATTGCCAATCAGCCCATAAATGGCGCCTCTTGGAATGGATAGGGAAACCTGATTCAGTGCGGTTGTTGTTTTGAACTGTTTTGTTAATTGATGGGTTTTGATTAAATAATCCATAAGCCTTCTCCTTTCAAATAGCAAATGGTTTGCGCTTCTCTTATAGGAGCATCATATTCCAAAGCAGGAACAAGATAAAGCAAAAGGCTATTTACAGGGCGCTAAGCTCTCTTTACATCCCATGTAAACTACAATTTGCTTGTGATATAGGGGAGACTATGGCATACTACATCTATACAGATTGAACATTAAGGGGTAAATGATAATGACAGTGGCAGAAATGATAAAAGAGACCAGGACTTCTTCAAATATGACGCAGGAGGAATATGGATTAAAATTAGGCGTGTCAAGACAGACTGTATCAAGCTGGGAAAATGGACGGAGCATGCCTGACTTGCAGATGCTTATTGATATCTGTAATATGTATCACATTTCCCAGGACAAATTGCTGAATGAAGACAACAAGTTTGTAAATAAAATTGACTTTTACAGACGCATTGGGAAAATTTTAAAAATTGTTTCCATGTGCCTGGGCATAGGAATTGTAATCTATATGCTTGCATTTGCCAGGTGGAAAATCGTAGCAGCAGACAAGAATGAAGCATTTGCAAACAATGTAAAAGAGTTGGGCTTTGTTCTGGAAGATGGAGTTTACTCCATGGAAGAAAATGGTGTTTCCTTTCAACTTCCCAATCAAAAGCTGCCATTTTTCAGAGATGATTTTTATGTGAAAAACAGTTTTGCATATCTGGAAATTGATACCACAGAAATCAGTATTCAGGTATTCGATGAAGTAAATACAGTCAACATTACCTTTAACCATAATCGGTCATTAGAAGGAACCTGGACGAAAACGGGAGAACTTAAAATCATCGAAAGCACGTTAAATGAGAAAGAAACAGAGATGCTAAGACAAAATGAAAAAATGATTAAGGAAGCATCCCAGGAACTGTTGGCAATACATAATTCAGTGTATGATTATTAAGAGAGATGAGAAGGAGCAGAGATGATACAACAAGTTTATGAGAAAAAGGAAAAGCAAACCATTGTGAGGACCATTCTAGAAGCACTTCCGGAATGGTTTGGAATTTCTTCGGCAAGAGAGGAGTATATTGCAGAAAGTCCATTACAGACTATTTTTGCTGCTTTTGATGGCAAGAAACCAGTTGGATTTTTGTGTTTAAAAGAGACTGGAAAAGATACCGTAGAACTTCTGGTTATGGGGGTGCTGAAAGAATACCAAAGACTTGGAATCGGGAGAGCGTTGTTTGCAGAGGCAAAAAAATGGGGCGCTTTCAGGGGATATTCCTTTATGCAGGTGAAAACAGTGGAAATGGGAAGGTATCAGGAATATGATGCGACAAATCTTTTTTACCGGAACCTTGGATTTAAAGAATTTGAAGTATTTCCTGATTTGTGGGATGAGTGGAACCCATGTCAGGTTTATGTGATGAGTCTGTAGAAAAAAGAGAAGTTTATCAGGATATATTATGCGGCTTGGATTATGTATTATCATAAGGTCAAACCCCGGGATGGGGTTTGAAGCGTTGCTAAGAAGGAGTGAAGAGAAGGAAGAAAGCGGATAAAAAGAAAGTGAAATCAGAACCCCAGGGGAGGCTTGTATGAGGTGAATATGCCAGGTATACTCATGGTGAAATCATTTTGATAGAACAGAAGAGGAGTAGAAAAATGGAAAAGAATCATGTGAAGAATTTGGTAACAGCAGCAATGTGCGTGGCATTGGGGATTATCTTACCTATGGCTTTTCATACAATACAAAATGCGGGAAGTATTTTTTTGCCGATGCATATTCCTGTTTTAATTTGCGGACTGGCATGTGGCTGGCAATATGGACTGCTTTGTGGCGTTTTGACACCGCTTTTATCAAGTTTATTAACAGGTATGCCGCCTGCTGCAATTTTGCCGGCAATGCTTTGTGAATTAGCAGTATACGGGCTTTTAACCGGAATCTGTATGCACTTTATACATACAGGAAAACAAATAACAAATATTTATCTTTCTCTGTTGCTGGCAATGCTTGGGGGAAGGGTAATCAGCGGTATTCTCAAAGCCTTTATTTTTAATGTTGGACAATATAGTTTGGAAATTTTTATGACATCCAGTTTTTTAACTTGTATTCCGGGTATTGTTATTCAGATTGCCTTTGTTCCTGTCGTTGTTTTAGCATTGCAAAAAGCAAAGATTTTATCATTAGAAAGGGCATAAGTTATGGATTTGAGGACTTATTTTGACCGTATGGCGGAGCATTGGGATGATGAGGTGACTTCAATAGATGAAGCACGTCGTACCATTGTCTTTTTGAGTGAAATTGGAGAGCAGACACACATACTGGACGTTGCCTGTGGAACAGGGGCTATGTTTGAAGCATATCAGGAAAAAAGACCGAAACATGTTACAGCTATTGATTTATCTGAGAAGATGGCAGCTAAGGCAGCAGATAAAGTGAAGAATAATCCCATGTTTGAGGTACGCTGTGAAGATTTGTTTCAGATACAAGATGAAAGGTATGATTGCATTGTTATTTATAATGCATATCCACTTTTTACAGATAAGAAACAATTAGTGAAAAAAGTTGCAGAGCTTTTGAAAGCAGATGGCAGAGTCACTATTGCACATGGAGCCGGAAAAGAAGTGATTAATCTGCACCATAGCAACGTACCGGAAGAGATTACTTCAGAGCTTCTTTCGGCAAAGGATGAAAGTAAGATATGGGACGAATATTTTGATATTGACACCGTAGTTGATACTTCTGGATTTTATTTGTTTTCTGGAAAAAGATATACAACAAAAGACATATAAAGAAGAAGCTGATATCAGAAAGGTAAACTCAGGATTACCGATATGGTATCAGCTTTTTCCTGATTTTTAAAAACTTGACAAGTCAATTTAAGCTGTCTATAATATATTTGACATATGAAGAACAGGAGGAATTATGGAAAATCGAGTGTTAGGAAGAAGCATTGCGATTCTTCATCGGAGAGAACAAAAGTATATGATTCAGACCATGAAGGAATATGGCATTGGTTATTCCAGTTATAATTTTTTATTTTATTTGTCTGCATATCCCGGCAGCAGCCAGAAGGAGATGTGCGAAAATATGGCGGTGGATGAAGCGCTTGCTGTGAGGACTATGAAGAAACTGCAGGAACAGGGGCTCATTGAAAGAAAGAAGTCAGAAGAAGATGCCAGGTCCTATGCCATTTATCTTACAGAGAAAGGTGAAGCAGTGATTCCCAAATTGAGAAAAGCGCTGGCAGGATGGTGGTCGCAGATTTTGTCTGTATTAACGGAAGATGAGCAGCAGGCGATGATTCATGGAGTGGAAAAAATGGCGCTCCATTCCAGGGAAGTGCTTCGTAATGCAAAAGAACAGCAGGAGGAAATTCATGGCAGAAACAAAGAATAATCCCCTTGGAACAGAACCTATTGGAACTTTGCTTGCAAGATTTGCGATTCCCAGCATTATTGCCATGCTGGTAAGTTCCCTTTACAATATTGTAGATCAGTTTTTTATTGGAAGAAGTGTGGGAATGCTGGGAAATGCGGCTACCAATGTAGCATTTCCGCTGACGATTACCTGTACAGCCATTTCTCTTCTGTGCGGAATTGGAGGAGCAGCGAATTTTAATCTTTCTATGGGAAGAAAAGAGAAAGAGAAAGCAGTGAAATTTGCCGGAGGGGCTATTGGTATGATGCTGACTCTGGGGGTTTTGCTTTGTATTGTGGCACAGGTTTTTCTGGAGCCTATGATGCGGGCTTTTGGAGCCACAGATAAAATTTTGGATTATGCGTTGACTTATACAGGGATTACGTCTCTTGGCTTTCCGTTTTTGATTGTGACCACAGGAGGCAGCAACTTAATCCGGGCAGACGGAAGTCCGAAATTTTCTATGATGTGTACGCTGACCGGCGCTATTATTAATACGATTTTGGACCCGTTGTTTATTTTTGGACTGGATATGGGAATGGCAGGAGCAGCCTGGGCTACGATTATCGGACAGGTTGTGTCAGGACTGATGGTACTGGGGTATTTGTCTGGATTTAAAACAGTACACATTCCTCTGAAAACATTGATTCCCTCCAGGGCTGCATGGATTCCCATTCTTTCATTGGGAGTTGCGCCTTTTTGCAATCAGCTTGCCATGATGATTGTGCAGATTGTTATGAATAATACCCTGACTTATTATGGAGGGCAGTCTTCTTATGGAAGTGATATTCCTTTGGCATGCGCAGGTATTATTTCCAAGGTTGGAATGATTTTCTTTGCTATTGTGATTGGGATTTCCCAGGGGATTCAGCCGATTATCAGCTATAATTATGGTGCAGGAAATTATGACAGAGTAAAGAATACTTATAAAAAAGCAGTGACAGCAGCCATAGGGATTTCGGTTGTGGCATTTTTGCTGTTCCAGTTAGCTCCAAGACAGATTATTGGAATTTTTGGTTCGGGAAGTGAAGAATATTTTCTTTTTGCAGAGAAGTTTTTCAGGATTTATATGTTCTTTACTTTTATCAATGGAATTCAGCCTATTACAGCAAATACCTTTACTTCCATTGGGAAAGCGGGAAAAGGTGTATTTTTATCTCTTACCAGACAGATTATTTTTCTGTTGCCCTTATTGATTATCCTGCCTGTATTTATTGGGATTGAGGGCGTTATGTTCTCAGCGCCAGTGGCAGATGGAATTGCGGCTGTGCTTTGCATTTACTTTATTCGGAAAGAATTTAAGCATATGGGTGCAAGGGCTTAATTTCCTTATACTCATAAGAAAAAGGTGCGTCTCTTTTATGAGAGACAGCACCTTTTTTCGAATCTTTAAGCCATATATTTTTTCAAAGTAGCTCTTACAGCGCCAGGTCCGGCAATTTCTTCTAAGAACATGTTTTCGATTCTTTCACCAATTCCGGCTTCGTATAAGTCAATGCCAAAGATGTTTACATTGGAGAGAATGGATTTCAACTGTCCATTGTAAGAAGCAGGATTTCCAACTTCGATTCCGGCAAGCGCTTTGGTCAGTTCTTCCAGCATTGGGTCAGCAGAACGCTCAAAAGCATTTCCTTCATCATCCACGCCCAAGAGATATCTGCACCATCCCGCAATCGCCAGAGGGATAGCCGTTAATTTCTTTGCATCTCCATACTGTGCCACATAGGATTTAATGGTTTCCCCATAGCGGATGCCAACTTTCTGTGAAGTATCCGTAGCAATACGCTGTGGTGTGTCAGGCATAAATGGGTTCGGGATACGAACATTGATAACTTCGTCTACAAAGTCAGCAGGGGAGAGGATACCTGGGTCTGTCACCACTGGCATACCTTCTACAGGTCCGATCTGGTGAACCAGTTTGTTTAACTGTTCGTCTTTCATTTCATCTGCAATTAAAGTATAGCCCAGTACGCAGCCATACACAGCCAGTGCTGTATGCAGAGGATTCAAACAGGTGGTAACTTTCATACGTTCTACTTTATTTACGGTGTCTCTGTCTGTGAGGTAAACACCTGCTTTTTCCAGAGCTGGTCTTCCATTAGGGAATTTATCTTCAATTACCAGGTACTGAGGTCCTTCTGCATTTACAAAAGGAGCGATATAGGTTCTCTTGGAAGTAATCACAGGGGCAATGTCTTCCACACCTGCTTTTTCCAGGTCTTCACATACAGAATCTGCTGGTCTTGGTGTGATTTTATCAATCATGGACCATGGGAAGGAAACCTGTTTTTCATCAGACAGATATTCCACAAACCCTTCTTCTACAAAACCTTTTGCCAGCCATTCTTTTGCCATGGTGAGAATGGAATTCTGCAGCTTTTCACCATTGTGGGAGCAGTTATCCATGGAAACAACAGCCAGGGGAGCTTTTCCGGCTTTATAGCGTTCATTTAATAAAGCACATACAACAGCCATAGCAGAACCGGCTTTTTCCGGGCCATTGTCAATGTCAGCCTGGATGAACGGGAAGAAGGCTCCGTCAGCTCCTTTTAATGCATAGCCCTTTTCTGTGATGGTAAAGGAAATCATCTGCAGTGCAGGATTTACGAAGATTTCTTTTAAGCGGTTCCATTCTTCTGGAACATTGGACTGTGCCTTGATGGCCTCTGTAAGGGAACCAAGGACTTTTTTGTCTGTGGAACCGTCTGCCTTTAAGGTAACAGCCAGCACCAGATTATCGTAAGGTTTGTAGATTTTGTCTACCACATCAAAGTCAAAGGTTTCCACACAGGTAATCCCTTTGTCAGCTTCGCCTTTTTCCAGTAAGGTGTCAGCCAGTCCGCCGATAAAGATGCGGAAGATGTTTCCTGCTCCGAAGTGAACCCAGGCAGGAGCTTTTTTTGTGTTTTCAGCAACTTTTTTAATGTCATAGGATGGGAGAGCAATTCCGGCTGCTTCCCAGTCCTGTTTGTTTTTCAGACCTTCTAACGTTAATTTCATGATTTTTCCCTTCTTCGCTTTTTGCGATAACCGATTTATTTGGATTCTTTTTCCGCAGCTTCCCATAAGCCTCTCAGGTAGGCAGCACCAAGGGCGCGGTCATATAAGCCATAGCCCGGCATTGCTTTTTCGCCCCACATCATACGTCCGTGGTCCGGGCGGATTGGTCCGTCAAAGCCTGTGTCATGAAGGGCTTTCATGACTGCATACATATCAAAAGTACCGTCAGAGCTTAAATGAGCGCTTTCTTCGAAGTCACGCATGCCGTCATTGAAACGAAGGTTTCTTACGTGTGCAAAGTGGATTCTTCCTTTCAGCATGTGGATGGTGTCAATTAAATCATTGTTTAAGTTGGTTCCATAGGAGCCCATGCAGAAGGTAACACCATTGTGTTTGTTTGGAACCATTTCCATCATGCGTTTCAGTTTTGCCTGGGAGGAAATGATACGCGGCAGACCGAATACGCTCCAGGACGGGTCGTCCGGATGGATTGCCATGTTGATGTCATATTTATCGCAAACCGGCATAATGGCTTCCAGGAAATATTTCAGGTTTTCAAATAATTTTTCTTCGTCAATATCTTTGTAAAGTTCAAATAATTCTTTTACTTTTTCCATACGTTCCGGTTCCCAGCCCGGCATCACCGTACCGTTCATGTTGTCCTTGATGGAGTCGAACATGTTGTCCGGGTCCATTTTGTCTACGGTATCCTGGTTGTACGCAAGAACAGTAGTACCGTCTTCCCTGACTCTTGCCAGCTCTGTCCTGGTCCAGTCAAATACCGGCATGAAGTTGTAGCATACCATGTGGATGTCCGCTTTTCCCAGGTTTTCCAGTGTTTCAATGTAAGCGGCAATATCTTTGTCTCTTTCAGGAGCACCTGTTTTGATGGCATCGCTTACGTTTACACTTTCAATACCTGCCAGGTGAAGACCAGCGTCTTCTACTTCTTTTTTCATAGCCAGGATTTCATCCAGGGTCCACACCTCACCAGGTAATTTGTCATAAAGAGTTGTGATGATACCTGTTACATAGCAGCTCTGTTTAATCTGCTCCAGAGTAACCGTATCGTGATTTTTTCCGTACCAGCGCATTGTCATTTCCATAATTTATTTCCTCACTTTCGTTGTGCTTGTTGATAGTTAGTATTATAGTTTGTTACCAAAATAATTCAAATTGATAAGTTTGTTGTATATATTGCAAAAGTTGCGGTTTCATATTAAAATAAATGCAACGTAAAAGGGAAGGGGATTACAAAATGAAGAAGAATTATAAGACTGATTTTATTACCCGCCAGTATATGCTGTCCAAAGATTTTGAAATTTATTACTATAGTGACCGTCATCTGGGAAGTATGGATAGTCATTTTCATAATTATTATGAGGTATACTTTTTTCTGGAAGGAAATGTATCTATTTTAATTCGGGATAAGCTGTTTCCACTGAAGGCAGGAGATGTGGTAGTTCTTCCGCCGGGAGTTCCTCACAAGGCAGTGATTCATGATGAGAATATGCCATATAGCCGCTTTGTTTTCTGGATTAGTATGGATTATCTTCAGCAGGTGCGAAAAATGTCGGAAGATTATTATTATATTATTCAATGTGCGGCAGAGAAGAAGCAATATATCTATCACAATGAACCAGTCCCTTTTACAGCTCTCCAGTCTAAGATTTTTCATTTAATTGAAGAAATACATTCAGAGCGTTTTGGGAAGGAACCTAAGGTTTTTATAAGCATTTGCGATTTACTGCTCCAGCTTAACCGCATGGCTTATGAACAGAACAATCCAAGAAAGAGAAGAGAAGATCAGGACTTATATCATAATCTGCTGGATTATATTGACAATCATCTGGAACAGGAGATTTCGCTGGATTCTCTGGCAAAAACTTTTTATGTAAGCAAATTTCATATTGCACATATTTTCAAAGAAAACACAGGAATTGCCATTCATCAGTATATTATGAAGAAACGTCTGGCAGCCTGTCAGGATGCAATTTTAAGCAATATCAGTATCAGTAAGGCATATTTAATGTTTGGATTCAAGGATTACTCCAACTTCTATCGGGCATTTAAGAAAGAATTTGGGATTTCGCCAAAGGAGTATCGTGATATGAAGGTGCAGATAGAGGCGCGGGAGCATTAGAAGGAAATGAAAAATTATAGGGATTTTTGGCTTGGGGGGGAGAGCAAGTGCGAGGGGGATTCGGGGCAAAAGCAGAGACAAGAAGCTTAAAATGCCCCATGCGGGGCAAAAAAGATAGAACTTGTGTAGATTTTGCCCCGGAAGCATAACAAAAGGCAAGAAAAGAGGGCAAAAGTGTAGACAAGAAGCCTAAAATGCCCCACGTGGGGGCAAAGGTAGAGTTTGTTAGAGATTTCATCCAAGAAGCATAACAAAAGGCAAGAAAAGAGTCAAAAGCAGGGGCAGAAGCCATCAATACCCACGTCAAGGGCAAAAAGAGAGATGGCAGGGGTCTTATGCCCCTGCTAAAATGTTACCCCCAGACATAAATTTCTCTGCTTTCACAAGAAATAGTGTGTAATCAATTCCTGTACATTCTGTGCACTGAGGGGATGTTCTTTGGTTTCGTAGGTGGTGATGAGATTGATCGTGGGCAGAATGCCATGACAGGCATAGGTTTGAAGTTTGCTAAAGGCATTTTGTGAATAAGCAGGAGAATCCATCATGCCGAAATGTTCCCAGTAGAAAAAGCTTCCGTTTTCCGGATGGCGTATCGTAAAGTCGGGGAAAAAGTTTTGGAATCAAGCGTGAGAATACATTCATAGCGGAAAGGAATCTTGTTGGTGCAAAGGGCAGTATCAATGATAACTTCTGATTTAGAACGCAGGAGATGGCCAGATATAGATGTGCAGGAAAGCTGCTCTGGATGGGAAGGATTTGTTTCATAAGAAGCAGAAGCCCAGATGGCGAGTTCTTTGGACAGTGTGGAAAAAGATAGGCGTTGATGGCATCTCTTTCAGCAGTCAGATACTTTAGCTGAAGCTGACAATAATCCTTCAAAGCCAGATTTTCTGCCAGAATTTCCTGGGATTTCGGAAGATAAGTATAAGAATGATTCAGACTGTGATACCACTTAAAGCGTTTCCCGTTTTTAGTACACACAAGCTTTCCAGGCGGAAGAAGAGAAATTTTCTCCTGAAGATTCAGAATTTCCTGGTCAAGATATTCTTTTCATTTTAACAATAATTTATAGTAAATAAGCAACACCTCCGTTTTATTGTTCTGAAAAAATGTAAGTGATGAAGATACTATATTACAAAAATATGAGCAGGAAAAGAGAAAAAGTATTGTCCGGTTCAAAAAGAACAGAACAATACCTTCTCCTGTTTCAAGATTTAATTATCTTCCTCTGTCATTGTATAAACCTGGCGTTTTCTTGCCATTTCATCACTTGCCAGATATTCGTCATAAGTAGTAATTTTATCGATCAGCACACCGTTTGGAAGGATTTCCATAATACGGTTAGCAGTGGTCTGGACAATCTGGTGGTCATGAGAAGCAAACAGGATAACACCCGGGAACTTCATCATACCATTGTTCAGAGCTGTGATAGATTCCATATCCAGATGGTTGGTAGGCTCATCAAAAATCAGGATATTGGCGCCGGAAATCATCATTTTTGATAAGAGACATCTCACCTTTTCACCGCCGGAGAGTACCCGGACTTTCTTCACACCATCTTCACCAGGGAAAAGCATACGTCCCAGGAATCCACGTACATAAGTAGCATCCTTGATTTCTGAATAACCGGTAAGCCAGTCAGCAATGGTCAGATCATTATCAAATTCCTTGGTGCTGTCTTTTGGGAAATAAGCCTGTGAAGTAGTAACACCCCACTTATAAGTGCCCTCATCTGGTTCCATCTCTCCCATTAAAATCTGGAAAAGAACTGTTTTGGCACGTTCATTGCCACCTACAAAAGCGACTTTATCCTCACGTCCCAGGGTAAAGCTCAGGTTATCCAGTACCTTTACACCATCAATGGTCTTAGAAAGACCTTCTACCATCAATACTTCATTTCCAATTTCGCGATTTGGGCGGAAATCAATATAAGGATATTTACGGCTGGATGGACGCATTTCATCCAACTGAATTTTTTCCAGGGCACGTTTTCTGGAAGTTGCCTGTTTGGATTTAGAAGCATTTGCAGAGAAACGGGAAATAAATTCTTGAAGTTCTTTGATTTTTTCTTCTTTCTTCCGATTGGCTTCCTTCATCTGCTTAATCAGAAGCTGGCTGGATTCATACCAGAAATCATAGTTTCCGGCATAGAGCTGAATCTTACCGTAATCAATATCAGCAGTATGAGTACATACCTTATTTAAGAAATAACGGTCATGAGATACCACGATAACTGTGTTATCAAAGTTAATAAGGAATTCTTCCAGCCATTCAATAGCATCCAGATCCAGGTGGTTGGTAGGCTCATCCAGAAGCAGGATATCAGGATTTCCAAAAAGCGCCTGGGCAAGAAGCACTTTCACCTTCTGACTTCCGTTTAATTCAGACATCTGGGTATAATGAAGCTCTGTTTCAATACCAAGACCATTTAACAGCATGGCAGCATCAGACTCTGCTTCCCATCCGTTCATTTCTGCAAATTCACCTTCCAGTTCACTGGCGCGGATTCCGTCCTCATCTGTGAAGTCTTCTTTTGCGTAGATGGCTTCTTTTTCCTTCATAATATCATACAGACGCTGGTTTCCCATAATAACCGTGTCCAGAACAGGAAAAGCATCATATTTAAAATGATCCTGCTGCAGGAAGGACAGACGCTGTCCGGGCGTAATGGTAATATTTCCGTTGGTGGTTTCTAACTGGCCGGAAAGAATCTTTAGAAAGGTAGACTTTCCTGCGCCATTGGCACCGATGAGGCCATAGCAGTTTCCTTCGGTAAATTTAATATTAACATCCTCAAACAGTGCTTTCTTACCTAATCGTAATGTAACATTATTTGCTGCAATCATGTTTTATTTTCCCTCACTTATTTAAAAAGAACAATTTTATGCATAATCTCTTTCATTGTACCGTAAAATAAGGATTTTGCAAGTGTTTCTTGGAAATTCTTTTACGAAAATTACTTGATAAATTAAGTACAGATAGGTATAATAGCAGAGAAACCAAAGGAACACAGAAGAGAACAGAGGGGAATAAATCCATGTTAATTACAAGAGAATGCGATTACGGTGTAAGAATTGTGCGTGCCCTGGCAAAAGGGGAAAAGATGTGTGTCAATCAGATTTGCGAAAAAGAAGACCTTACCCCGGCCTTTGTATATAAGATATTGAAGAAACTGGAAAAAAAGGAAATTGTCAGGAGCTTTCGTGGAAGTAATGGGGGATATGCGCTGAAAAAAAGTATTGGAGAACTGACACTTTTGGATGTTTATCTGGCAGTGGATCCGGAATTTTATATGATAGAGTGTATGAAGCCAGAGAAAAGCTGTATTCACAATACAGGAGACTGCAGCTGTAAAGTGCATCGGGAACTGAACAGAATCCAGTCTGTACTTATAAAAGAATTATCTTCAAAATCAATTTTGGAAATTATGGGAGAAAAAGAAGCATAAAGACATGTTTTTTTAGAAAAACATTACATTTTCTGCTGTTTTACAAATGGACAGGCTTCAGAAATCGTGCTATAATTTCATATAGACTTCGTGAGCGAAGTAGAATATTGTTCAAAAACAACAATTTTCAAGGAGGAAAAAATCAAATGGCTAGAAAGATGAAAACCATGGATGGTAACCATGCAGCAGCTCATGCTTCATATGCATATTCAGATGTTGCGGCTATCTATCCTATTACCCCTTCATCCGTAATGGCAGAAGCTACAGATGAGTGGGCAACACAGGGAAGAAAGAACATTTTCGGACAGGAAGTACAGGTTACAGAAATGCAGTCTGAAGCTGGTGCTGCAGGTGCAGTTCACGGCTCCTTAGCAGCAGGTGCCCTGACTACTACATATACAGCATCTCAGGGTCTTCTGTTAATGATCCCAAACCTTTACAAAATTGCTGGTGAGCAGTTACCAGGCGTTATCAACGTATCTGCTCGTGCGCTTGCAAGCCATGCACTTTCTATTTTCGGTGATCACTCTGACGTATATGCTTGTCGTCAGACAGGATGCGCTATGCTGTGTGAATCTTCCGTACAGGAAGTTATGGACTTAACTCCAGTTGCACACTGCGCTGCAATCAAAGGAAAAGTTCCATTTATCAACTTCTTCGACGGATTCCGTACTTCTCATGAAATCCAGAAGATTGAAACATGGGATTACGAAGATTTAAAAGATATGGTAGATATGGACGCTGTTGACGCATTCCGTAAACATGCATTAAATCCAAATCATCCATGCCAGAGAGGTTCTGCTCAGAACCCTGACATCTTCTTCCAGGCAAGAGAAGCATGTAACCCATACTATGATGCTCTTCCGGCATTAGTACAGGAATACATGGACAAAGTAAATGAAAAAATCGGAACAAACTACAAACTGTTCAATTACTATGGTGCTGAAGATGCTGAACATGTAATCATTGCTATGGGTTCTGCTTGTGAAACAATCGAAGAAACCATCGATTACTTAATGGCAGCAGGCAAAAAAGTTGGTCTTGTTACTGTTCGTCTTTACAGACCATTCTCTGCTGAAGCATTAGTAAACGCTATTCCTGAATCTGTAAAACAGATTACAGTATTAGACAGAACAAAAGAACCAGGTGCTCTTGGTGAACCATTATACTTAGACGTTGTTGCTGCACTGAAAGGTACAAAATTCAACGATACACCAGTATTCACAGGCCGTTACGGTTTAGGTTCCAAAGATACTACACCTGCTCAGATCGTTGCTGTATATGAAAACACAACAAAACAGAAATTCACAATCGGTATTGTGGATGATGTTACAAACTTATCTCTGGAAGTTGGTGCTCCACTTGTTACTACACCAGAAGGAACAATCAACTGCAAATTCTGGGGATTAGGTGCTGACGGTACTGTTGGTGCTAACAAGAACTCCATCAAGATCATTGGTGACAACACAGATATGTATGCTCAGGCATATTTTGATTACGACTCTAAGAAATCCGGCGGTGTTACAATGTCTCACCTTCGCTTTGGTAAGAGCCCAATCAAATCCACATACCTGATCAAACAGGCTAACTTTGTTGCATGCCACAACCCATCCTATGTAAACAAATACAACATGGTTCAGGAACTTGTTGATGGCGGTACATTCTTATTAAACTGCCCATGGGATATGGAAGGTCTTGAAAAACATTTACCAGGACAGGTAAAAGCATTCATCGCTAACCACAACATCAAATTCTATGTAATTGATGGTATTAAGATTGGTAAAGAAATCGGACTTGGCGGACGTATCAATACAGTTCTTCAGTCTGCATTCTTCAAACTGGCTAACATCATTCCGGAAGAACAGGCTATCGAATTAATGAAAGCTGCTGCAAAAGCTACTTACGGAAGAAAAGGTGACGCTATCGTTCAGATGAACTATGACGCTATCGATGCAGGTGCAAAACAGGTTGTTGAAGTTCAGGTTCCGGAAAGCTGGAAAGACTGTGCTGATGAAGGTCTGTTCATGGCTCACGCTGAAGGCGGACGCAAAGATGTTGTTGATTTCGTAAACAATGTTCAGGCAAAAGTAAATGCTCAGGAAGGTAACACATTACCTGTATCTGCATTCACAGAATATGTTGACGGTACTACACCATCCGGTTCTTCTGCATTTGAAAAACGTGGTATCGCAGTAGATATCCCTGTATGGCAGCCAGAAAACTGTATCCAGTGTAACCGTTGTGCATATGTATGTCCTCACGCTGTAATCCGTCCAGTAGCTATGACAGATGCTGAAGTTGCAGCAGCTCCAGAAGGAATGAGAACATTACCTATGACTGGTATGGCTGATTACAAATTCGTTATGACTGTATCTGCTTATGACTGTACAGGATGTGGTTCTTGTGCAAATGTCTGCCCAGGTAAGAAGGGTGCAAAAGCTCTTGTTATGCAGAACATGGAAGCAAATGCAGGCGAACAGAAATTCTTCGATTATGGTGTAACATTACCAATCAAAGAAGATGTTGTTGCTAAATTTAAAGAAAATACAGTAAAAGGTTCTCAGTTCAAACAGCCATTACTTGAGTTCTCAGGAGCTTGTGCTGGTTGTGGTGAAACACCTTACGCTAAATTGATCACACAGTTATTTGGTGACAGAATGTACATTGCTAACGCAACAGGATGTTCTTCTATCTGGGGTAACTCCTCACCATCTACACCATATACTGTAAATGCAAAAGGACAGGGTCCTGCATGGTCTAACTCCTTATTCGAAGACAATGCTGAATTCGGATATGGTATGTTATTAGCTCAGAAAGCTATCCGTGGCGGATTAAAGACAAAAGTTGAATCTGTAATGGCTAGCGAAAATGCTTCTGAAGAAGTAAAAGCAGCTTGCCAGGAATGGTTAGACACATACAACAGCGGTGTAACAAACGGTGCAGCTACAGATAAATTAGTTGCAGCATTAGAAGGATGCGACTGTGATGTATGCAAAGATATCGTAAACAACAAAGATTTCTTAGCTAAAAAATCTCAGTGGATCTTCGGTGGTGACGGTTGGGCATACGACATCGGCTTCGGCGGTGTTGACCATGTATTAGCTTCCGGACAGGATATCAACGTAATGGTATTCGATACAGAAGTTTACTCCAACACAGGTGGTCAGTCTTCTAAATCTACACCAACAGGTGCTATCGCTCAGTTCGCTGCAGGCGGTAAAGAAGTGAAGAAGAAAGATATGGCTTCCATCGCAATGAGCTACGGTTATGTATATGTTGCTCAGATTGCTATGGGTGCTGACTTCAACCAGACTGTAAAAGCAATTGCAGAGGCTGAAGCATATCCAGGACCATCACTGATCATTGCTTACGCTCCATGTATCAACCATGGTATTAAGAAAGGTATGAGCAAAGCTCAGACAGAAGAAGAATTAGCAGTTAAATGTGGATACTGGCATAACTTCCGCTTCAATCCAGCAGCAGAAAACAAATTCTCACTGGATTCCAAAGCACCATCAGAAGAAGGATACCAGGAATTCTTAAACGGCGAAGTTCGTTACAACTCTCTGCAGCGCTCTAACCCAGAGAAAGCAGCTAGACTGTTCGCTAAGAACGAAGCTGAAGCTAGAGCTAGATATGAATATCTGAACAAACTGGTTACTCTGTACGGAAAAACTGAATAATTCAGATTCTTATATCCATTAAGATAATAGAGGACTCCTGCACAAGGCTTATGCCAGGTGCAGGGGTCTTTTTCTGTTAAATTACGGAGATTTAACAGAAAACAACTTTATCCTTTTTTGAATTCATGGTATTATTATGATAATCAAAGTATTTTACAGGAGGAGAAAACATGCCGGCGTTTTATGCACATAGCCGTTTCGGGACCAGAGTAGAGGGAAAGATGGAAGGAGAGCTAAAGGAACTGATTCAGAAGTACCGCAGACAGTTTGAGATAGGACTTCAGGGGCCGGATTTATTTTTCTTTTACCGAGCCTATGCTTCCAACCCGGTGTCCAGATTCGGAATCTACCTTCATGGTGTTTCAGCATATCCATTTTTTGAGTATGGGGTAAAAGTAGTGAAAAAGGCAGGAAGAGACAGTCCGGAGTATGCTTATCTCATGGGATTTCTCTGTCATTTTGTTTTAGACAGTGAATGTCATCCTTATGTGGAGGAGATGATTAGGAAAACAGGAGTACAGCATATGGAAATAGAAGAGGAATTTGAAAAATTCCTTCTACGCATGGATAGGAGAAATCCATTTACCTATCCCATTGCAAAGCTGGTTCCAACAGATAAGGTGACAGCAAAAGCCATTGCAAAATTTTATCAGCCCATGGACAGAAGAACGGTAAGAGGGGCTCTTCGTTGGTTAAAATTTGTGAAAAAACTCTTTACCCAGGAGAAGCCGTGGAAGCAGAAGGGGATTAATGAGATTATGAAAGCAGTGGGAAAATATGAACAATATAAAGGAGTTATGAATCAGTTGAAGGATAATCTCGACTGTAGAGAAAGCAATCTGGGATTGCTCAAACGAAGTAATCAAGCAGAAGACCTTGCAGTACAGATGCTTTATGCATTGGAGCATTGCATTCAGACAGGGAAATCTTTGCCAAAACGACTGGACAGGAACTTTGAGTGAGAAAAGAAAGGGGAAATGGAATGAAAAAGATAAAATTGACAAAATTGGAAAAATTCTGGGTTTTATATGATGTAGGAAATTCAGCCTTTATTATGCTGGTATCTACGATTATTCCTATTTATTTTAATTACCTGGCTGGAAAAGAGGGGATTTCAGAAGTAGACTATCTGGCATATTGGGGATATGCGGCTTCTGTGGCTACGATTCTGGTGGCATTTATTGGTCCAGTTCTAGGAACCATTGCAGATACAAAGAATTTCAAAAAGCCTATGTTTACCATTACCATGCTGGTGGGAATCTTTGGGTGTGCAGCCTTGTCCATTCCTAACTCCTGGCTGGCATTTCTGGTGGTGTTTGTCATTGCTAAGGTGGGCTATAATGCCAGTGTGATTTTCTATGATTCTATGCTAGTGGATATTACCACACAGGAGCGTATGGATACGGTATCTTCCCATGGATATGCATGGGGTTATATTGGCAGCTGCATTCCTTTTGTGATTTCTTTGATATTTGTTCTCATGTATGAGAAACTTGGGATTACTATGCAGATGGGAATGACTTTAGCCTTTTGTCTCAATGCAGTGTGGTGGTTTGTAGTAACCCTTCCCTTGCTACGAAGTTATAAGCAAAAACATTATGTGGAGCTTCCAAAACATCCAGTAAGGGACAGCTTTGGACGTCTGGGAAAAACTCTGGGAGATATTAAAAAAGAAAAACATATCTTTTTATATCTGCTTTCCTTTTTCTTTTTTATTGATGGAGTATACACCATTATTTCCATGGCGACTGCTTATGGAAGTTCTCTTGGTTTAGATAGCACAGGACTTTTACTGGCACTTCTGGTAACACAGATTGTAGCATTTCCTTGTGCTCTTCTGTTTTCTAAATTATCGAAGCAATATGAGACAAGCCTTTTAATTAAAGTATGTATTTTGGCATATACAGGTATTTCCTTGTTTGCCATTCAGCTGGATAAGCAGTGGGAATTTTGGTTCTTGGCGGTTATGGTGGGGATGTTTCAGGGAGCAATTCAGGCATTGTCCCGTTCTTATTTTGCCAAGATTATTCCGGCAGAAAAATCAGGAGAATATTTCGGTATTTATGACATCTGCGGAAAAGGCGCATCTTTTATGGGCACTACTTTGGTAGGCGTGGTAGCGCAGATAACAAATGTAACAAATGCAGGAGTGGCCATGATTTCCGTTATGTTTGTCATTGGATTTTTACTGTTTTGTAAAGCTGCAAAAATGAATCAGGAACCAGAACGACGGAATTCAGATGGGGTACAGCCTCGGTAGCGACGAAACTGTCGGATAAAATAACTCATGTTTTCAAATCCAGTATTAAGAGCAATCTCAGTAATGGGAAGATTTGTGTTCAAAAGCTGGGCACAGGCCTGATTAATCCTGTATTCTGTTAAATAAGAAAAAGGTGTTTTTCCTGCCTTTTCCTTGAAAAATCGACAGAAATAATTTTTATTCATATGGATAGAAGCAGAGAGATCCTCTAGCGTGATTTTTTCCCCATAATGTGTCTCAATATAAGTAAATACAGGTTTTAGAGGATAAATCCCCCTGGTCTCATCTCGGGGGATTTTTGCTGCCTGGACAAAACTGTTATGAGAAAACAGAAGCTCCAGAATCTCCAGGAGAAGAATTTTAATGGAAAGGGGAGCAGGGCTAGTATCCAAATTTTGATATAAAAGGGCAGCTTTACTCATAAGTGCTCCCAGGTTATGGACTAGTTCCTGGGAAAGCGTGCGGCCATCCGGAAATAAGAGATTTCCCATAAGCAGAGGAGAGAGAAATTCATTTTGGCAAAGGTCATATTTAGAAAAACTTAGCAAGTCCAGTGGAAACAACAGGGCATAGTGATGGGAATACAGGCTATTTCCAAAAATACCATGAACAGTTCCAGGATTGATAAAGTAAACATGTCCCTCTTCTAAAAGATAGGATTCCTGTTCTGTACAAAGTTGTAAAGTTCCCTGGGTTACACAGAGAAATTCTACCTCATCATGCCAGTGGTAAGGGGCAAAATACTGTCCACAGTGGTCTGTTTGGGACAGAGCCTGGAATGGAAAATAAGGAGTTCCGTGAGGAGTTTCTGCGGGGATATTTTGTTTTTTTATAGACATTTTTTGACCTCCTTTTTTGTTTCAGCATACCATATTTTCCTGGAAGATACAAAGAAGAATTTTGTGAAAAAGTGAATATAGTACAATTAAGCAATAACATACTGCAAGCAGAAAACCCACAGATTCATTATGATAAAACTATGAAAATGCTTGAGAAAGAGAAGGTAAGAGAAATGAACAAAACATGGTGGAAAAACAGTGTAATCTATCAAATTTATCCTAGAAGTTTTGCAGACAGCAACGGGGACGGAATCGGGGATTTAAATGGTATTACCGCGCATCTGGATTATCTAAAAGAGCTGGGAGTGGATGTTATTTGGCTGTCTCCTGTATATCAGTCTCCTAATGATGACAATGGGTATGATATTTCGGATTATCAGGCAATTATGAAAGAGTTCGGAACCATGGAAGATTTTGACCGGATGCTGTCTGAAATGCATAAGAGAGGGTTAAAATTGGTCATGGATCTGGTAGTAAACCATACCTCTGATGAACATCATTGGTTTATGGAAAGCAGAAAGAGTAAAGACAATCCTTATCGAGATTACTATATCTGGAAAGATCCAAAAGATGGCAAAGAACCAAACAACTGGGGCGCCTGCTTCGGCGGTTCTGCATGGGAATATGACAAAGAAACAGACATGTATTATCTCCATTGTTTCTCGAAAAAACAGCCGGATTTAAACTGGGAAAACGAGACTGTGAGAAAAGAAGTTTTCGATATGATGACCTGGTGGTGCGAAAAAGGTGTAGATGGTTTTCGTATGGATGTTATTAGTATGATTTCCAAGGATCCTGCATATCCAGACGGTGTGGTGCATGATAATCTTTACGGAGATAACAGTCCTTATGTATGTAATGGCCCTCGGGTTCATGAGTACCTTCAGGAGATGAATCAGAAAGTTTTATCAAAATTTGATTTAATTACAGTTGGAGAAGCAGCCGGAGTTACCATAGAAGAAGCAAAAAAATACGCAAACCTGGATGGCAGTGAACTGAACATGGTATTCCAGTTTGAACATATGGGTGTTGTGGAATGTGAACACGGGAAATGGACAGATAAGAGATTTGAACTGAAAAAATTAAGAGCAGTGTTGAATAAATGGCAGACAGAGCTGGAAGGAAAAGCATGGAACAGTCTATATTGGGATAATCATGACCAGCCCCGTGCAGTATCCAGATTTGGAAATGATGGGCCTATGTACCGAGAACTTTCTGCAAAAATGCTGGGAACCTGTCTGCATATGATGAAGGGAACTCCTTACATTTATCAGGGAGAAGAAATCGGTATGACCAATGCTTATTTTAAGAACCTGGAAGATTACCGTGACATTGAAAGCATCAATGCATATAAAGAATATACAGAAAACAACATTATGAACCCAGAAGAAATGATGAGTGCCTTAAAAGCTGTTAGCCGTGACAATGCCAGAACGCCAATGCAGTGGAATGACAGTGAAAACGCAGGCTTTACCACAGGTACTCCGTGGATTAAGGTAAATCCAAATTACCTTATGATTAATGCTAAGAGCGCACTGGAAGATAAAGACAGCGTGTTCTACTATTACCAGAAATTAATCAAACTACGTAAAGAAAACGAAATTATCATTGACGGTGTATTCAAAGGACTTCTGGAAGAAGATGAAAATATCTATGCATACGAAAGAATTCTGGAGGACCAGAAACTTTTAGTAGCATGCAATTTCAGCGGGAATACAGTAGCATGTGACCTGTTTGAGGCAGAAGAAGTGAAGAAAGGACAAGAACTAATTTCCAATTATACCTATCATGACAAAGGCGTGCTGAAGCCATATGAGGCGAGAGTGGTGCTGATTTAATTAATGAAAGAATGTGTGAAACCAGGGGGAGCTGCAGAACAGCTCCTCTCTAGTTTTCTAAGGCGTCTATAATCTGGGATGCTCTTAATGCCTGCTCTATAATGTGCCTCTCAGCAGCTTCTATCTGAGCATCCTCTTCCAGATGGAAGGAGGAATCTTTTAAGAAAGCACAAGAAAGCAGGTACACATAGTATTGGGAATCTGTCTGCTCCTGGGCAAGGATATCTCCCCGATTCTGCATTTCATTTGTGTTTTTTTCCTTGCCAAGAGTCATCTCTGCAAGATTTTCTAACATAATACAAAAATGCTCTTCATCCCAGGCGGATAGGTACATGCATTTACAGAGCCCTCTGGTGAAAAAGGGATAATTGCTGTAACAGTCCATGAGTTCTTTGAAACGTGTTTTGTGCCAGGAATCTTTAAAAAGATTTTGGTCACTTAGCGCCTTAATACATTTTTCTTGCCAGGCCATAAAATCCCCTCTCTCGTAATTGGATATATAAAAAGTATAAAGAAAGAAGAGAGAGAATACAATAGAAAAATGTGAAAAATGGAATCTCCATAACAGCAAAAAGATTTATATTTACGAAAAAAAGTTTGACAGAAGCAGAATTATGCATTATAATTGCCTCGTAAAAAAATAATGACGAAAAAGCAAAGGCGCTTTATCTGTTGAAAGACAGGTGAAGTGCCTTTTTTCGTAAAGGAGGACCGAATTATGAGGATGACACCAAAAGAACAAGAAAAACTCTTACTGCATTTTGCAGGAAATCTTGCAAAGGAAAGACGGGAAAGAGGTCTGAAATTGAATTATCCGGAGGCAGTCGCTTATATCAGCTCCGAACTGCTTGAGATGGCAAGAGATGGAAAAGAAGTTACAGAACTTATGAATCTGGGAACCAAAATACTGACTAAAGAAGATGTTATGGAAGGAGTTGCTGATATGGTTTGTGAAGTACAGGTGGAAGCAACTTTTCCAGACGGAACGAAACTGGTAACTGTACACAATCCCATTCAATAGCGAGGAGGAAGCTACAATGAAAATCGGTGAAGTTATGCCCC
Organism: Bacillota bacterium; assembly: GCA_902363515.1. Classification (GTDB taxonomy): domain Bacteria; phylum Bacillota; class Clostridia; order Lachnospirales; family Lachnospiraceae; genus Blautia. The sequence continues at coordinate 38,978 of CABJAN010000023.1, forward strand.
TGAACGAGGAAATCATATTAAATGAAGGAAAAGAATGCTGCACGATTCTTGTAAAGAATATTGGAGACCGGCCGGTGCAGGTTGGCTCTCATTATCACTTTTTTGAAGTAAACCGTTGTCTGGTTTTTGACAGAGAAAAGGCCTATGGATTTCGTTTGGACATCCCTTCCGGAACTTCTGTGAGATTTGAACCAGGAGAAGAAAAAGAGGTAGGTCTGACCGCCATTGGTGGAACCAGGAGAATTTTTGGACTTAATGATCTGACCTGTGCACAAATATCAGAGTCTACAAAACCAGCTGCATTAGAAAAGGCAAAATTGAAAGGATTCATCAGATAGGGAGGAAAAACACATGAGTGTAAAAATAACCAGAGAAAAATATGCCATGATGTATGGCCCAACCACAGGAGACAGAGTACGCCTTGCAGATACAAGCCTAGTGATTGAAGTAGAAAAAGATTTTACAACCTACGGGGAAGAAAGCAAATTCGGAGGCGGTAAAACCCTTCGGGACGGTATGGGACAATCTGTGAAAACCACAAGTGCAGATGGGGATCTGGATATGGTGATTACAAATGCCCTGGTTGTAGATTATACGGGTATTTATAAAGCAGATATTGGAATAAAAAATGGATTGATATCGGGAATTGGAAAAGCAGGAAATCCATCTGCTATGGACGGCGTAACGCCAGGAATGACAGTAGGCGGTTCAACTGAGGTGGTTGCAGGTGAGGGACTCCTTCTGACAGCAGGAGGTATTGATACCCATATCCATTTCATATCACCGCAGCAGATTGAGTGTGCATTATACAGTGGCGTAACGAGTATGATTGGAGGAGGAACAGGTCCTGCAGACGGTACGAATGCGACTACCTGTACACCTGGTCCATGGAATATGGAGAGAATGCTGCAGGCAGCAGAGGAATATCCTATGAACCTCGGCTTTTTGGGAAAGGGAAACTGTTCTGATGAGAGAGTGCTTGCAGAACAGATAGAGGCCGGTGCTATGGGATTAAAAATCCACGAAGACTGGGGAGCTACTCCTGCGGCCATTCACCATTGTCTGAATACAGCGGATGAATATGATGTGCAGGTGGCAATCCATACAGATACTTTGAATGAAGGAGGATGTGTGGAAGATACCTTGGATGCCATTGCAGGACGCACAATTCATACCTATCATACAGAAGGTGCAGGCGGAGGACATGCACCGGATATTATACGTGCTGCAGCAGCGCTGAATGTACTTCCTTCTTCTACAAATCCCACGATGCCATATACTGTGAACACCCTGGATGAACACTTGGATATGCTAATGGTATGCCACCATTTGGATAAAAGGATTGCGGAGGATGTAGCTTTTGCAGATTCCAGAATCAGACCGGAAACAATCGCAGCAGAGGATGTTCTTCATGATATGGGTGTGTTCTCAATGATGAGTTCTGATTCTCAGGCAATGGGTCGCGTGGGAGAGGTTATTACCAGAACATGGCAGACTGCCTCCAAGATGAAAGAGGAAAGAGGAGCGCTTGCAGAGGATGAAGGTCATGAAAATGACAACTTTCGTGTAAAACGTTATATTGCAAAATATACCATTAATCCTGCAGTTACCCATGGAATTTCCCAGTACGTAGGATCAGTAGAAAAAGGCAAGGTGGCAGACCTGGTGCTTTGGAATCCTGTCTTTTTTGGAAGCAAACCAGATATGGTTATTAAGGGCGGCATGATTATTGCATCCAAAATGGGAGATGCCAATGCGTCCATTCCAACCTGTGAACCGGTGATGTACCGAATGATGTTTGCGGCACATGGAAAAGCAAAAAACCACACCTGTCTTACCTTTGTATCACAGGCTGCTTTCAATGCAGATATTGCGGGAAAATACGGGCTGCAAAAAAGAGTAGTTCCAGTTTCCGGATGCAGAAATATTACGAAAAAAGATATGAAATATAACGATAAAACACCAGAAATCACAGTAAATCCGGAAACCTATGAGGTGCGTGTGGATGGTGCTGTGATTACGTCAAAACCAGCGGAAAAACTTCCGCTGACGCAGATTTACAGCTTATTTTAACAATATGGAAGGAGGGAAAATATGTTAGGTGTTTGCTTGCTCTTTGTAGGGATTGTCTTAATCCAGAATGGAATGTGTGCTTTATATAAAGTAGATGGGAAATCAACAGCGGTGATGAATATTCTGGTAGGCGGTCTATCTATTTTTATTAACGGAGTGAATCTGGTCAATGGCAGCTATTATGCTGCCGGAACCGGATTGTTGTTTGGTTTTACATACCTTTTTGTAGCATTTATGAAAATCGGAAATTTAAATCCAATTCCATTTGCCTGGTTTTCAACCTTTGTAGCAGTTAATGCTGTAATATTCGGAACAATAGAAGGAATTACAGGAAGCACAGAACTTGGAATTACAGCAGATTGGCGCTGGGCTGCTATCTGGTATCTATGGGCTGTTCTTTGGGGTACTTCTTTTGTGGAAGATATCTGCCATAAGAAACTAGGAAAATTTGTTCCGGTTCTCCAGGTTTTTGAAGGCGTTGTCACAGCCTGGATACCAGGCGTACTGATGCTGCTTGGACAGTGGTAAGCAAAGGAGAAAGAAACATGATATGTGAAAATTTAGAAGGGACTTTAGATGAACTCAATGTATCGGACAGAACTGTGGAATATGTAGAGATTGAGTGGCATGAGGCCTTCAAGAAAATACACAGAAAAAAGACAGACAGTGGACGGGAAGTAGGAATACGTATGGGAGACTGGGTTCTGAAGCGTGGATTGCAGGAAGGTGATGTGATCTACCAGGATGATTCGCTGGTAATTGCAGTCCATACACCGCCTTGTGAGATTATACAGATAAAGATTCAGGCAGGACATAAAAAAGCAGCGGCAAAAGTGTGCTATGAGATTGGGAACAGACATGCACCACTTTTTTATGGAAAAGATGAAGATTCTTTTGTAACTCCATATAATGAACCTATGTTGGAAATGTTGCAGAAATTTCATGGAGTACTTGTAGAAAAAACGGTTGGACAGTTGGACTTTCATGAAAAAATTTCTGCGTCCGTTCATAATCATCATCATTAAGGAAGGAACATAGATATGCATATGTCCCAAAAGAAGTTTCTGGTTCTGCAAATGAATGATTCACTTTTTCCTATAGGAGCGTATTCACATTCTTATGGTCTGGAAACTTATATTCAAAAAGGAATCGTTAAAGATGCAGAAACAGCCGAGAAATATTTGAAAATGCGTCTGCAGTATAATTTTTTTTATACGGATTTTCTGGCAGTAAAGCTCTCTTATGAAGCTGCATTGGGGAAAAACATTCAAAAAGTAGAAGAATTGGAAGACATTCTGGGTGCATCCCGGATTCCGGAAGAAATCCGCAATGCCAGCAGAAAATTGGGAAATCGTTTTGTGAAGACCCTTCTTGCCATGGAACCGACCTGGAAAAACGGTGTATTCGGAAACTACCTGGAGGTAAGAGAAGGAAAGTATATCAGTCAGCCCTGTGCATATGGGACTTTTTGTGCAGAGCAGGGAATTCCCAAGGAAGAAATGCTGGAAGCATTTCTCTACGCACAGGCTTCTGCTATTGTGACAAATTGTGTAAAAACGATTCCTTTAAGCCAGTCATCCGGGCAGAAGCTGCTTTTTTCCCTGATCCCTTTCTTTGAAAAAATGATGGAAAAGATAGAGGAGACGGGAGAAGAAATGCTGTGTCTTTCCACACCTGGATTTGATTTGCGCAGCATGGAACATGAACAGCTTTATTCTAGATTATATATGTCCTAGGAAAGGAGAGAGATTATGTCTTATGTGAAAATAGGAGTGGCAGGACCAGTGGGTTCTGGAAAAACAGCATTGATAGAAGCTTTAACAAGGCAATTGGCATCCGAGTACAGTATTGGAGTTATTACAAATGATATTTATACAAAAGAGGATGCAGAATTTTTGGCAAAAAATAGTGTTATGCCAAAAGAAAGAATTACAGGAGTTGAAACAGGAGGATGCCCTCACACAGCCATTCGTGAGGATGCGTCTATGAATCTGGAGGCAGTGGAGGATATGATTCAGAGGTTCCCGGATATTGAACTGCTGTTCATAGAAAGCGGCGGTGATAATCTTTCTGCAACTTTTTCACCGGAATTGGTCGATGCTACTATATTTGTAATTGATGTAGCAGAAGGGGATAAAATCCCCAGAAAGGGAGGACCGGGTATTACACGTTCAGACCTTTTAGTAATCAATAAAATAGATTTAGCTCCTTATGTAGGAGCAAGTCTGGAAGTTATGGAGAGAGATTCCAGAAAAATGAGAGGGCAAAGACCATTTATTTTCACCAATATACGTGGAAATGAAAATGTTGATAAAGTCATTCAATGGATAAAAGAAAGCGTATTGCTGGAAGGAATGTAAATCATGGGAATAAATGCCTTTGGAAAAACATCAAAAGTATTTTTAAAAGCAGAAAATAAGAATGGGAAAACCATTCTTGAAGACGTGCATTTTACAGCTCCATATAAAATCATGAGACCTTTTGAAAAAAAAGATGGAAGTATTGAGGTCATGCTGATGGCAGCCTCAGCCGGGATCATGGAGGGTGACTGTCAGGAATTCCAGTTTCAGATTGGTCATGGTGCAAAGGTAGAATTCCGTTCCCAGTCCTATGAGAAAATTCATCAGATGAAAGCAGGGAGTGCAAGGCGCAGCACCAGAATAGAGGTTCAGGCCGGAGGGGAATTTTACTTCCACCCTCAGCCGGTGATCCCTTTTGCGGATTCTGCTTTTGATAACAGGACAAGCATCTTTTTGGAGGATGAATCTGCTGCTTTCTTTATGAGTGAAATACTATCTGCCGGACGCAGTGCCAGAGGAGAAATGTTTGACTATCGGTTCTATAAGAATCTGACAGAAATAAGAAGAGGAGAGAAGCTGATATACAGGGACAATACTCAGTATGTACCTTCTCAGATGCCTATGGGTGAACTCGGAATGTATGAAGGATATACCCATATGCTGAACATTTTTGTTACAAGGCCTGCGTATGCAGAGGAGTTTGTAAAGCTTGCCAGAGGTGTTCTGGATTCACAGGAACAAATAGAAGCTGGGATTACAAAATTAGAAGACGGTGATTATGTGATTAGGGCATTAGGATACAGGGCACAAAGTCTGGAAAAAATATCGGAGTTGCTGCTTCAGGATTTAGGAAAACACATGACAAAATAAATAGCAAAAATTAATAAAAAAATATGCAGAAACGGAAAAAATATGGTATAATGTACTATATTAACTCAAGAAACAGGGGGAATAAAAATGGCAAAAGAAATGATTGCAATGCTTCTTGCCGGCGGACAGGGCTCCAGATTATATGCGCTGACCCAGAAACTGGCGAAACCGGCAGTTCCTTTTGGCGGAAAATACCGTATTATCGACTTTCCGTTATCAAACTGCGTTAATTCTGGTATTGATACCGTAGGCATCCTGACACAGTATCAGCCACTGGTACTGAATGAATATATTGGAAATGGACAACCTTGGGACCTGGACCGCTTGTACGGTGGTGTTCATGTACTTCCGCCTTATCAGCAGGCAACAGGTTCTGACTGGTATAAAGGTACTGCAAATGCGATTTACCAGAATCTTTCTTTCATTGAGAGATATAATCCGCAGTATGTTATCATTCTTTCCGGAGACCAGATTTGTAAACAGGACTACAGTGAATTTCTGAAATTCCATAAGGAGAAAAATGCAGAGTTCAGTGTAGCTGTTATGGAAGTTCCATGGGATGAGGCTTCTCGTTTTGGTTTAATGGTAACAGACGAAAATGATAAGATTTCCGAATTCCAGGAAAAACCCAAGAATCCGAAGTCCAATCTGGCTTCCATGGGTATTTACATTTTTAATTGGGATATTTTGAAAAAATACCTGACAGAAGATGAGGCAGATCCAAATTCTGAAAATGATTTTGGTAATAATATTATTCCAAATCTGCTCCGTGATAACCGTGCGATGTATGCATATCGTTTCAATGGCTACTGGAAAGATGTAGGAACCATTTCTTCTCTGTGGGAAGCCAATATGGAGGTTCTTGACCCAGAACACAGCGGTATAAACTTGTTTGATGATGATTGGAAAATTTATAGTCGTAACAGTGGTATGACGGGGCATAAAATCAGCGAAAAAGCAGTAGTAGAAAACTCCATGATCACAGATGGATGCCGTATTGACGGTCATGTAAAACATTCTATCTTATACGCTGGTGTTCGTGTGGAAGAAGGCGCTGAAGTAGAAGATGCGGTAGTTATGGGTGGAACCGTGATTAAGGCAGGTGCTGTTGTAAAACACTGTATCGTTGCTGAAAACGCAGTGATTGGTGAAAATGCAGTCGTAGGTGCTATGCCGGCAGATGGTGAAAAAGGCGTGGCAACCGTAGGACCAGGTGTTTATATTGGAGATAATGCCAAAATTGGACCAAATGCAATGGTTAGTGAAAACGTAAAAGGTGGTGAAGAACAATGGTAAATCTTAATGCAGATGCTTTAGGTATTATTTTTCCAAATAGCTATGATACGCTGGTTCCAGAACTGGTAAGTAAACGATTGATGGCCTCTATTCCATTTGCAGGACGTTATCGTATGGTAGACTTTATTCTTTCCAGTATGGTAAATAGTGGAATTGGTAATGTATCCATTTTGGTGCGCCAGAATTATATGTCTCTTATGGATCATCTGGGTTCTGGTCGTGCTTGGGATTTGACTCGTAAGAATGGGGGATTGAACATTGTTCCACCATTTGCGGAAGAGCAGGTAAAGGTATATACAGGGCGAGTAGAAGGGTTGGCGAGCATTTTAGACTTTCTGAAACGTCAGAAAGAAAAATATGTGATAATGTCAGATGCCAATATTGCAGTGAACTTTAATTTCAATGCATTAATGGATGCACATATTGCCAGTGGCGCAGATGTTACTGCTGTTTATAAGGAAGAGGAAGTTCCTAAAGGAATGGTGAATAAACCAGCGTCTAGTACAGCTATGTATTATACATTCGGTATTGAAAATGATAAAGTTAAAAAGATTTATATTAATTTAAATGAGAATAAGAAACAAAACCTATCCATGAATATTTATATTGTGGAAAGAGAACGGCTCATTAATTGGATTAATACTGCTTTTGTAAGAGGATATCGGTATTTCGAACGCGATATTCTTGCACCAAATCTGGATAAAATTAATGTTCATGCTTATAAATTTGAAGGATACTCTGCACGTATCTGTGATATGAAGAGTTACTTTGATGAGAATATGAAGCTTTTGTATGATGAAAATTTGGATGGATTATTTGAAGGGAGTCAGATTTATACCAAAATTCGAGATGATAATCCTACCAGATATATGGATGGTGCAAAAGTGAAAAATATTATGGCAGCAGATGGATGTGTCATTGAAGGAAATGTAGAAAATAGCGTTTTGTTTAGAGGGGTTAAAGTCGGAAAAGGTGCAAAGGTAAGAAACTGTGTGCTTATGCAGGATACTGTAGTAGAAGCAGGGGCAGATATTGAATACGTGATTTCTGATAAGAATGTAACTATTACAGACGGAAAACAGATAAAAGGAACGGATACATTCCCTGTGTTTATTGCGAAACATCGAACAGTATAAGAAGTAAATAAAAAAGGATTTTGTACAAAATAATATTGAGTACAGAATCCTTTTTTGTTTTAGGCAGGTTTATGATAATCATCACCTATTAATTCAACCATGAGGGAAAATCAAACAAAGTGATATTGACACAAGGTAGCTGGTTCGGTAATATAATAATCAACTACCTTTTTTGGTATATTGTGTGCGAACATAAAACTTAAACAGATAAGGAGGAAAAACAAACATGGCATTTTATTATTCCGAACCGTCCAGAACCTTTAGTGAGTATCTATTGATTCCGGGATATTCTTCATCCAAGTGTATTCCGTCAGCAGTGAGCCTGAAAACTCCACTTGTGAAGTATAAAAAGGGAGAGGAACCTGCTCTGTCTATTAACATTCCTATGGTCTCTGCAATCATGCAGTCTGTATCGGATGACCGCCTGGCAGTCGCTCTGGCACAGGAAGGCGGTATGTCTTTTATTTATGGATCTCAGCCAGTGGAAAGCCAGGCAGAGATGATTCGCAAGGTTAAGAGATACCGTGCAGGTTTTGTGGTAAGTGATTCCAATGTATCTCCTGATATGACACTTGGCGATGTACTGGATATTACAGAAAAAACAGGACATTCCACTGTGGCAGTTACAGAGAACGGACAGGCAAACGGAAAACTTTTGGGGCTTGTTACCAACAAGGATTACCGTGTGACAAGAATGGGACGTGATATGCCAGTGGCAGAATTTATGACAAAATTCGAGGATTTAGTCTATGCCAGTGAAGAAACTTCTCTGAAAGAAGCCAATGACATTATCTGGGAGCATAAGATTAACTGCCTGCCTTTGGTAAATGACAAGCAGGAATTAGTTTACTTAGTATTCCGCAAGGATTACGATACGCACAAAAAGAATGAAAATGAGTTGATTGACGATTCGAAACGTTATATGGTTGGTGCAGGAATCAATACCAGAGATTATCGGGAACGTGTGCCTGCACTTGTGGAAGCCGGAGCAGATGCCTTGTGCATTGACAGCTCGGAAGGATTTTCAGAGTGGCAGAAGATTACGATTGACTATATCCGTGAGAATTATGGTGATAAAGTTAAAGTAGGAGCAGGAAATGTTGTGGATGGCGATGGTTTCCGTTTCCTGGCAGAGGCTGGTGCAGATTTTGTAAAAGTTGGAATCGGCGGTGGTGCGATCTGTATCACAAGAGAACAGAAGGGAATCGGACGTGGACAGGCAACAGCCCTGATTGAAGTTGCAAAGGCCAGAGATGAGTATTACAAAGAAACAGGTATCTATGTTCCAATTTGTTCGGATGGCGGTATTGTCCATGATTATCATATTACCCTGGCACTGGCCATGGGTGCAGATTTCATCATGCTTGGAAGATATTTTGCCAGATTTGATGAAAGCCCAACCAAACGGGTGAATATTAACGGAAGTTATATGAAAGAATACTGGGGAGAGGGAAGTGCAAGAGCCAGAAACTGGCAGCGGTATGATATGGGAGGAGACAAAAAACTCTCCTTTGAAGAAGGGGTAGATTCTCTGGTGCCATATGCAGGAAGCCTGAAAGATAATGTGGGACTGACTCTCAGCAAGGTACGCTCTACCATGTGCAATTGCGGTGCACTGACCATACCAGAGTTACAGGAAAAAGCCAAGATTACATTAGTTTCCGCTACAAGTATTGTAGAAGGCGGGGCACACGATGTTACCTTGAGAGATAAGAGATAAAGATTAAAGAAGTAAAATATCTTAAAATAAATACAAACTTTGGGATACTCCCCCGGCAGTGCCTTCAAATGGCACTGCCGGATTAGTTTATAGAAGCATCAACGGTAGTTTCCCTTATTTTTTCTATTTTTCTGCATACCGTTTCCAAAATAGCCGGAAGTTCCAGACAACCATCCGGTCTTAAGCAGACGAAAGAAATTTCTATATAATCTGCTGGGACAACCTCTGTTCTGTCTAAGCAGTAATATTCGTAGTACACTCTGTTTTTCGCTTTGAACTTTTTGTAGTAGAAAATCGTAGAGATACCGATGGAAAAGCTGGTACTCAAAAATGTGAAGCCTGTGACTGAACAATCTATCAGAGTGAAAAGCGAAATATGAAACACAAAAAGAGCGACTTGCGGGACAGTATTTTTTCTTGCTGCGGCACGGGTTAGTACAAAAATTCCAAATGCGATTATAGCAGGAATCATATATTGGTTGTGGAAATATGTGGGGCAGGAACAGGGATACTGGCGGGGGTAAGATTTCAAGATACCTTTTTCAAAATCGCACCTATATCTCCATCAAGACAGACTGACTGCTGCTTGATTTCGGTTGGTGCGTAAGCGTCAGATAAATTAACACAGGAATACACCGCATTAGGATTTTGTATTGTCATTTTCCAAAAAGAATATTTAATTATGACAGGTGTGTTATTGCCTACACCCAGCTCAAAAAGCAACAATTTTGAATTTTTATGTCTGCGGACAAAATCCTCATATCTGGTATTCGCCTGATACCAGCCTTCGTCTTGAACAAAAGAATTGTCACAACGTAAATTCATTGTCATTGGTGCACCACAAACAGGGCAATAGGGAATGAGATCAGAAGGAATTTTCATACTCTGTTGTTCTGCAATCATTTTTCGGACTGCTGCTTCATTATCATATGTCTTTTGATGACAGGCTTTTGAACACTGCCATAAGCCATAATCTCCTTGTGTGTAAAATAGTCGCTTTTTATCAAAATGGTTGATTTGAAACAAGTGGTCTACATTGGTCGTGAGAACAAAATAGTCTTTATCCTGTATCAGTTTCAGCAGCATTTGATACACTTTGTTTTGTGGTTGGTCATAGCGGTTATAATAAATATGTCTTGACCACCACGCCCAGTATTCTTCCAGTGTTTCGTATGGATAGAAACCTCCCGAATACATATCAGAAATTCCGTATTTCTGGTTAAAGTCAGCAAAATGTTTTTGAAAGCGTACACCGTCATAAGTATAACCAGCTGATGCAGACAGTCCGGCTCCCGCACCTATTAGAATTGCATCAGCATTGTCGATTGCCTGTTTTAGTCTCTTTATATTATCCGAATAATTTTCGATAGATTTCATAGTCCACATCTTTGAAAACATTAAATACCACCTTGATTTTACTTTGCGTTTGAGATTTATATTTTCTAACTGTCTGTACTGCAATTTCCGCAGCTTTCTCATTTGGAAATTGAAATTCTCCTGTTGAAATACAGCAAAATGCTATACTGGTTACTCCATTTTTTTCTGCAAGTGTCAGACAGGAACGGTAGCAGTCTGCAAGTAGTTCACAGTCGGATTGCTTGAGCTTTCCTTGAATGATTGGTCCGACTGTATGAATTACATACTCACTTGGTAAATTAAAGGCTGGCGTGATTTTTGCCTGTCCTGTCTGTTCCTCATGCCCTTGTTGTTTCATCAGATTATCACATGCAAGTCTGAGCTGTACTCCTGCAAATGTATGAATTGCATTATCAATACAGCCATGACAAGGGCAAAAGCACCCTAACATTTGACTATTTGCTGCATTGACAACTGCACCGCATTTTAGTGTTGTAATATCCCCTTGCCATAAATATAAATCTTCTGCGATGGCAGTCAGACTTTCAATATCTGTAATTCCTTTACTGAAAAGCTCTGCTTGCAGATATACGTCCTGTATTTTCAAAAACTGAACGGACGCTGGCATTGGTGGACGTACATTTACAAGTGACCGAAATAGATAGAATTGGTTCCTTTCGTCTTTCCTAAAAGAGAGAGCCTGCTTTTTATATTGAGGCATTTCATTTAAGAGAGAAGAATTAAGTTGATACAATCGTTCAAGCTGTGTCACAAACTGCCACCTCTTTTCACTATTGCATGTACAGGGCAGATTTCAAAACAATTCCCACAATGTAAGCAGTGTTCCTTTTGAATCACAACAGGCTTTTTTTCTATGTCGATACATTTTTGAGGACAACGGGAATAGCATAATTTGCATCCGATACACTTATCCGTAACAAAATAATGTTCCTGATTATCTTTTCCCCCTCCAAATGTAAAACCAGCCCGTTCAATCGGTTTTTTTGATAAGTCAAACCATTCCCCACTTCCTTCGTAGAGCTGAAATACCGTAAGGGCAGACATTGATTCCACAGTGGGATAGATTTCATTCATATAGGGATTTTTCTGAAAAAGTGTTGGTAGGCGTGTCGCTCCAACTTCACGTATTTTGCCACGAACAGAAACGGCAGCACAGGATAAAGTATCTTCTCCCCTCATTCCTGTTAAAGCTATGAAGTTCTGTTTTTTTAGTCTGCTATAAAATCCTTTCCCCTTTGCGGTTAAAAAATACAAACCATTTTCATCAAAATCCATAATGTCAATGGCGCAAGTCACAGGCAGACCGTTATCGTCTACAGTAGCTATAACCGTAGAATGAATTTCCTCTACAATAAAAGAAAAATATTCTTGAATCGTCATGATGTGTCCTCCATATAGAGCAGCCCTGCAATCTTATTAGCTCGCAGGGCTGTTCTTGCTATTTACAGGTCATATTCTCTCGGTGGGTTTCCGGAAAAGTCAGCGATTACTGCGTGTGCGTCTTCAAGATAGAATACCTCAAAAATCGGGTTGTCTGCGGTTTGATACTGTCCCTTTACAATCGGGTTGTTCATACAGCCTTCTTTTACCGCCATGTTGTTCTCGAAAACAACTTTCCCGTTCAGACGAATCCACTCATATGATGGAGAAGAAACACAAACTTCAATATAAGGGTTGTTCTGAATATCCTTATAAACGTCTTTCGTGTTATTTGTGCAGAACCACAGCTTTCCGTCCTGCTCAAAGCAGAACATAAACGGACGGCATTTTGCTTTTCCGTCACGACCAACTGTGGCAAGATACTGTACGGGATTTTCCTGTAAAAAATTCACAACTTCATTCATGGTAACTAACCTCCTGATATTAAATAAATTTTTGCGTTTGCACTTTTTCATTTGCAAGATTATAATAATTCTGTAAAGCCTTTTTGTGAAGTAAGCACTTTATTGTGCTATAGTTACCAAAAGGAAACTATTGAAAAGGAGGGATACCATGCAAACCGAAAAAAATTTGCCAGCCTGCCCTGTAGAAACTACCCTTATGCTGATAGGCGATAAATGGAAAGTTCTCATATTGCGTGATTTGATGCCCGGAACAAAGCGATTTGGAGAATTAAAAAAATCCATAGGGCATGTTTCTCAAAAAGTCTTGACAGCGCAGCTGCGTGATATGGAGGAAAAAGGTCTTGTTAATCGAAAAGTTTACGCAGAAGTTCCACCACGTGTTGAGTACAGTTTGACAGAATTAGGTAAAAGCCTTAAACCGATTTTGGACGCTATGTGGAATTGGGGAGAGGAATATAAAGCCCAAAATGTATAAAAATATTAGCAGAGATTTCAGCCTATATTGGTTTCACTGTATTGATGATGCAGATTGGAACAACCATGGAAATTTGCCCTGCTTTTATAGATTTGTTACTTTATGCACTTTATAAGTAAGTAGGTAATCATTCGTATATTGACATTTTATAAAAGCCATCTGATACTGCTCCTGACTGTCTGCCAGATTCTCTATCAGATGGCTTATTATTATTTTTTTAGTTTAGTACGGCAGTAT
>CABJAN010000024.1 GCA_902363515.1 Bacillota bacterium
ACGGTATAAATATGCGCGAAACAGAATGATATCATCTAGCGGTACTTCGTACCGTTAAAAATGGAATAGCCGTTCCGCAGTAGCGGAACTGGCATTCCGTTTGAGCGTAATTTGCATGCTTATTTTTTAATAAATTTGACAACAGGGGGTTTTGAGAATAAAAACATTACTTTTTCAAATGATAAGTACTATTTTGATTGTAATTTGTATGGTATCTACTTTTCTGTATTTTGTTGTTAAAAAGAAAAAAATATCAAAAACTTTGAGTGGTAAAGAAGATTTCTTTCTAAAAATTGGTATAGGAATTATTTTAGTTATAGTACTTCTTAAAATGTTCATTCCTACTATTTTAGATATACCACATTATCTCAAAAACGATTTCAATGTTGTTTCAGGATATGCCAGAGATAACGCGAATGGAAAAGGAAATATTAGACATGTTACAATAATAAATCAAAAAGACAAACAAGAAATATATGTGGAGTTTTCTTATTCTTATGAAATAAATAAAGGTGATTATTTAAAAGTCAAATATTTGCCTTATACGAAATATGGCATACTTTTAGAAAAGAAAAGCATTGATTAAACAGTTATTTGGGAGATATGATGTCATATATCTTCTTCCGCAAGAAAATGATTGGGAAGTAATTTGTAAAAAGAACCGCTGAGAAACTCATATTTTATATGGATTCCTCAACGGTTCTTTTCTAAGTATGCAATATTAGCCTTGTGCTATGCTCTCAACCTGTTCTTGAAGTGTTCTATACCCGTTCTCCAAACGATTAACCCGAATTAAAAGCATTTCCTTCTCATTCTCCACTTTTAAAGCTTCATCCAGCTTCCGGCTCAGATTCAGATGCCCTTCCGCAACAATATTAATATTTTTGTTCGTCTCATTTTCAAGTGTCAACCGAATTCCTTGAACATGCCCTTCTAATTCTCTGGCTTTACCTTCTACACCATGCACTTGCTCTTTTAATTCTAGAACTTCGCTTTGCACACCCTGTACTTGCCCTTTTAGCTCTCGAACTTCACCTTCTACGCCCTGTACTTGCTCTTTTAGCTCTCGAACTTCACCTTCTACGCCCTGTACTTGCTCTTTTACTTCTTGAACTTCGCTTTGTACGTCTTGCACTTGCTCTTTTAATCCTAGAACTTCACCTTTTACGTTTTGAAGTTCCTCTTTTATGGGGTTCATAGAACTGTGGAAAATTTCTGCAATGGTCTGAATATCTTGTTTCTCTAACATATGTCGCACCTCCCATACGAATAACATAACAACAACCTATATATTTGTATTCTTTTCTGCTCCATATGCCAGGGTTCTTGGCCACCCACAATGTTACAGATTTCCTCTTCTGTGTTCTGGTTCTATTCTAACATGGCAGCGTATATCTTTCCATTCGCAAAAATTCACAATTTTCCGTCAAAAAATCCCTTTTAAATTCTCCACAATCTTCCCGATAACTCCGTCTTTAAATGGTGTTTCCAGGCCAGCTTCTTCCAGAAGTTCTGTGTGGAATTTAGATGCAGACATGGTGCATAATTTCAAATAGCTTTTCCAGGCTTCCTTGCGGTCTTTATCCATCCATACCTTGTATTCAAAAGCACAAAGCTGCGCAATGACATAGTCAATATAATACAATGGATAGCTGTAAATATGGTGCTGTTTCTGCCAGAAGCAGCCTTTTTCAAAGAATTCCAGTCCCTGATAATTCAGGTGCGGTTTGTATTCCTGTTCCAGTTTCTTCCATGCCTGTTTTCTTTCTTCTGGCGTCATATCCGGGTTGTCATAGACCACATGCTGGAATTCATCTACCATACATCCATAAGGAACAAAGATAATGGCATCTTCCAGATGCATCTTGGTGTAATCTTCCGTTGTTTTTTCTCCAAAAAACAGATGATACCAGGGTTCTGTGAAAAATTCCATGGACATGGAATGAATCTCCGCAGTTTCCATACCAATATCTGCATGTTCCCGGATAGGGTCCTGAGCTGCCAGATAGCCCTGGAAGGCATGACCGCATTCATGAGTCATAACATCCACATCCCCGCTGGTTCCATTAAAGTTTGCGAAAATAAAAGGAGCCTTGTAGTCCGGAAGATAAGTCATATAACCGCCCACTGCTTTGGTTTTTCTTCCGAATACATCCAGAAGTTCATTTTCCATCATAAAGTCAAAGAACTCTTTTGCCTCAGCGGACAGTTCTTCATACATTTTCTGTCCTGCTGCCAGAATTTCTTCCGGTGTTCCTTCTGGCTGTGGATTTCCCTGTGGTCCGAAAACCAGCTCATCAGAGTAAGAAAGCTCAGAAAGTCCCAGACGCTCTTTTCTCTTCTGGAAAATGCTCTCTGCAAAAGGAACCCAGACTTCTTTTACCTGTTTTCTCAAGTTTTCAATTTCTTTTCTTCCATAGCAGTTTCTCTGCATACGCAGATATCCCAGTGGAGTATAAGTATCAAAGCCCAGCTTCTTGGCCTGCATAGTACGGTTTTTCACCAATTTATCATACAATTCGTCCAGTTTATCACTGATGCTTAAGAAAAAGGCATCTTGTTTTTCTGCTGCTTTTCTTCTGATATCTTTGTCTTTGTTTTTCAAATATGGGGTTAAAAGAGACAGGTTCAGAGTCTCTCCTTCCCAGTCGATTTTGGCGCTTGCCAGCAATTTCTCATATTCTGTAGTCAGTTCGTTTTCTTCCTGCATCAAAGGAATAATTTCAGGAGAAACAGATTTCATGGCAATTTCCATATTTTTAAAAGCTACTTCTCCAATTTTCTCTTCCAATGTTTTGCGATAGGGAGATTCAAATAAAAGCTTCTGATAATCCACACAAAGCTGAGAATACTCCGGCACCTGTCTGTCATAATAGTTCTGCTCTTCTTCGTAAAAAGCATCCGTGGTGTCCAGGGTATGGCGGATAGAGCACAGGGTTACCTGAGTCTGTACTCTATCATTCAATTTATAAAATTTTTTATGAATTTCAAACTGCTCTTCCCCATCTTTGGCCGCTTTTAATGCTTCCATAAGCTGTTTCAGTTCTTCTTTCACCTGTTCAAAATCCACTCTTGTATAAGGCATGTCTTTAAATTTCATAGTCTTGTCCTCCCATTTATTTAGTATAAATTTTTCACTTTGAATTCTCTCTCTGTTTCTCTTCTCTGGTCTTTCTTGGCAATATCCTGGCGTTTGTCATAGAGCTTTTTACCCTTTGCCACTCCCACTTCTACCTTCACCAGGCTTCCTTTAAAGTACACCTTCAAGGGCACCAGGGTGTAGCCTTTTTCCCTGATTTTTCCTTCAATTTTTCTGATTTCATAGGTATGCAGCAGGAGTTTCCGCACTCTTAAAGGGTCTTTGTTAAAAATATTTCCTTTCTCATAGGGGCTGATGTGCATTCCATAAACAAAAACTTCCCCGCGCTCAATCTGGATAAAGGATTCTTTAATGCTGCACTTTCCCATGCGCAAGGATTTCACCTCTGTACCGGCAAGCTCTATTCCTGCCTCGTATGTGTCCTCAATAAAATAATCATGGTACGCTTTTTTATTATTCGCAATCAGACGAATCCCTGATTCTTTTGCCATGACTTATTCCTCCCTTTCTAAACTAAAATCAATGCTTTTGGTCTGGATATCCGCGCCTTCTACCCGGACTTTCACTTTCTGTCCCATGGCATAGACTTTTTTTGTCATATCACCTTTGAGCAGATACTGCTCCCGGTCATAAGTGTAGTAATCATCTGTCATGGTATTTACATGCACCAGACCTTCCACTGTGTTCTCCAATTCTACATATAAGCCCCATTCTGTCACGCCGGAAATCACACCTTCAAAGGTTTCTCCCACATGCTGTTTCATAAATTCGGCTTTTTTCATTTTCACGGTTTCTCGCTCTACTTCCTCAGCTCTGCGCTCCATTGCGCTGGACTGTCTTGCCACCTCTTCCAGGATCTGATCATAATGTCTGATTTTTGCCTCTGACATCTTTCCTCTGAGGTTTTCCTTAATAATTCTGTGAATCTGCAAATCCGGATAGCGCCGGATAGGAGAAGTGAAATGACAGTAATACTTAGCTGCCAGTCCAAAATGTCCGGTGCAGTCCACCGTATACTTTGCCTGTTTCATAGAACGTAGAATCAGTCTGGACAGGAAAGGTTCACAGTCCATCCCCTGCAGTTCCTTTAAAATCTTCTGTATTTCCTTTGGCGCAATATTTTCTTTAGCTTTCTTTACTTTTACGCCAGCCTGATGTACCAGAGAAAGAGCCGCCTCTATCTTCTCCCCGTCTGGATTCTCATGAGTACGATAAAGAAATGGCAGGCCAAGAAGCGCATATTCCTCTGCCACTGTTTCATTGGCAGTGAGCATGAAATCTTCAATAAGCTCTGTGGCAACGTTATGCTCATAGGCATAAATTTCCACTGGTTTTCCCATATCATCCAGAAGAATCTTGCTCTCCGGAAAGTCAAAGTCAATGGAGCCTCTCTTCTTTCTTCTTTTTCTGAGAATCTTGGACAATTCTCCCATCTGAAAGAACATGGGAACCAAATCTTTATATCGTTCTGTTACTTTCTCATCTTCTTTTAGAAGAATTTTTTTCACATCTGTATAAGACATTCGCTCATTCACCCGGATAACGGTCTCTGCAATTTTGTGAGCAATGACTTTTCCCTTTTCATCAATGGTCATAAGACAGCTTAATGCCAGACGGTCCTCTCCTGCGTTAAGAGAGCAGATGCCATTGGACAGTTTTTTCGGCAGCATGGGGATTACCCGGTCTACCAGATAAACACTGGTGCCACGTTTCAGGGCTTCCTTATCCAGGGCGCTGCTGTACTGCACATAATTGCTTACGTCTGCAATGTGAACGCCAAGCTCATAGAGATTTCCTCTTTTGGTAAGAGATACCGCATCATCCAGATCCTTGGCATCCTCTCCGTCAATGGTCACCATAACCACATCTCGCAAATCCAGCCGCTGATAAAAATCACCTTCATTTAAGGTCTCCTTGATGCGTTCCGCCTGGTTCAGCACCTTTTCCGGAAATTCCATTGGCAAATCATGACTTTTTGCCACACATAAGACATCCAGACCTTTTTCTCCCGGTTTTCCCAGAATTTCCACAATTTTTCCCTCTGGTGATTTATTTCTGGAACCAAAATCCTGAATCTTTACTAAAACTTTGTCCCTGTTTTCCGCATTCATTGATTTTCCCTGTGGAATAAAAATATCCCGCAAAAACCGCTGATTATCAGGAACAACAAATCCGAAACCGGAAGATTTCTCATAAGTACCTACAATTTCTCCCATTCCACGCTCCAGAACCTTGGCAATGGTTCCCTCGCAGCGTTTGCTGTCTTTTTCTTCCTTTGTCACCACAACCTGAACCTTATCTCCATGAAAGGCAGTGCCAATGCCCTCTTCCGGAATAAAAATATCCCTGGCGCCTTCCATCTCTTCCACCTGAACAAAGCCAAAGCCTCTTGGATGACTGATAAAAGTCCCTGTATAACAGTGACCTTTTCGGAAAATTTCCTCCCTTTGCGTTTCCTGTTCTTTTACCCGTTCCTTTTTCTTTTCTATTTTCCGAACAGCTTCATATCTGCCTCTTTTGTTTATGCTGATTTTTCCTTCTTCCAGCAAAAGATCCAGAATCTTGTGCAGTTCTTCCCGTTTTCCTGAGGGAATCTGCAAAAGAATCGCCAGCTCTTTTGCTCTCATAGGCTGATATTCTTTACAGCACATAAGTTCGTACAGCATTTTCTTTCTTTTTTTCATCTGCTGATTTTTTTTCAACACGCATACCTCCTCTTCCATGGAAGTCCCTTTTTGATATAAAGATGAGGCTGTTGCATAGTACGCTTGTGCAACAGCCTCATAATTAAAAGTTCAGATTCAATACCAATGCTAAAACAAAGAACAGAACTCCCATAATCTTTGTTACTTTTACTAAAGTACCTTCCATTGAGCGGCCTTTGTTTTTGCCCCAATAGGTATCTGCCATACCGGCAATACTTCCTAATCCCTGTGATTTTCCCTCCTGCATAAGCACAATCACAGAAAGTCCGATACAATCCAAAATAAAAAGTACTGTTAGCACAGTTCTTAAAATTTCCACGGTTACACCTCCTAATTATCAAGCATTTCAAGTGTAACACAGGAAAGCCGGGATTTCAACTGTTATTTTTCTGAAAGGGATTTTCATAAAGTGCTAATTCTCCCAGGGTATCTTCAATGGCTAAAAGCCGGTTATATTTTGCAGTCCGTTCTCCTCTGCAGGGCGCCCCTGTTTTAATCTGTCCCGCATTTACTGCCACTGCCAAATCTGCAATAAAGGTATCTTCGCTTTCTCCTGAACGGTGGGAGATCACCGCACCATAGCCTGATGTCTGCGCCCGTTCAATGGCATCCATAGCTTCTGACAGGGTTCCGATTTGATTTACTTTCACAAGAATTGCATTTCCTGCTTTTTGTTCAATTCCTTTTGCCAGACGTTTTTCATTGGTTACAAAGAAATCGTCTCCTACTAGCTGCACCTGGTCACCCAGACGTTTTGTCATCATGCTCCAGCCTTCCCAGTCCTCTTCCCACAGTCCATCCTCAATGGAAACCAGGGGAAATTCCTGTATCAGACGTTCATAATAATCTACCATCTCACTGGCTGTCCGTATGATTTTGTGTCCTGTCATAGAAGATTCTCCTGGAAAATAGTAGACCTTTTCCTGCTCCTCATACAATTCGCTGGCTGCTGCATCTATGGCAAAACAAAGGTCTGTTCCAGGCTGATATCCTGCCTGTTCTACTGCTTTTTCCATAAGCTCCAATACCTCTCTGGCGCCTTTGATATCCGGCGCAAAACCGCCTTCATCACCCACTGCTGTGGAAAGCTGATTTTTCTTTAAAATCTCTTTCAGCTTCTGATAAACCTCCGCGCACATGCGAAGTCCTTCTTTGAAACAACAGGCGCCTGTAGGCATAATCATAAACTCCTGGAAATCCACAGTATTGTCTGCATGTCTTCCACCATTTAGAATATTCATCATAGGCACCGGCATTCTTCTTGCATGGACTCCTCCCAAATATTGAAACAGCGGCATCCGCATGGCTTTTGCCCCTGCATCTGCTGCTGCCAGAGATACTCCAAGAAGGGCATTGGCTCCCAGCTTTTCTTTATTCTCTGTTCCATCTGCCTGCAGAAGTAATTTGTCCAGCCATCCCTGCTTTAGCACATTTTCCCCTAAAACAGCCTCTGCAAGCTCTGTATTCACATGTTCTACCGCTTTTTGTACTCCTAATCCCTGGTATCTTGCTTCCTTATCCCTTAATTCCAGGGCTTCAAATTTTCCTGTAGATGCGCCGGAAGGTACAATAGCTCTTCCTGTATAACCATCTCTTCCGACGATCCCTTCTCCTACGGTTACTTCTGTTTCTACGGTAGGATTTCCTCTGGAATCCAGAACTTCTCTTGCGTACACGCTTCTGATGGGTAAATAACGATTCATAGCGATTCCCTCCTGATTTTCTGTTTTCCCATCTTTTGTATGCCAGCAGAACCAATGCGTGTGTACTGCTTTTTCATTTGCTGTTATTTACTGTCTCCTGATTTTTAGATTCCATGCAAAGATACCAGGACCAAAAATAGAAAAAATTTCCAAATATATAGAAAGACCTTGAGAGTCACATCTTCTGTATTTCTCAAGGTCTTGTTTTCTCTTATTTCTTAATCAACAAAGATTTTCCTGTCATTTCTTCCGGCTGTTCCATACCCATGAGTTCAATGAGTGTTGGCGCAATGTCTGCCAGGCATCCGCCTTCTCTAAGTGTATAGGAATCATCTGCATTTACCAGGATAAATGGTACTGGATTTGTAGTATGTGCCGTAAACGGAGCGCCTGTTTCATAGTCCAGAAGCTGCTCTGCGTTTCCATGGTCAGCGCAGATAAACATCTGTCCGTTTACTTCTTTGATAGCTTCTACTGCTTTTCCCACACATTCATCCACTGCTTCTACTGCTTTGATGGCTGCTGTTTCCACACCTGTATGACCTACCATATCCGGGTTTGCAAAGTTGATGATAATCACATCATATTTGTCTGATTTAATAGCCTCTACCAGTTTATCGCAAACCTCATAAGCGCTCATTTCTGGTTTCAGGTCATAAGTAGCTACTTTTGGAGATTTAACCAGGATTCTGTCTTCTCCTTCGTTTGGTTCTTCTACACCGCCATTAAAGAAGAAGGTAACATGAGCATATTTTTCTGTTTCTGCAATACGCGCCTGTTTCAGACCATGCGCTGCCAGATATTCACCAAAGGTATTATTAATCGCAACTTTATGGAATGCAACCTCTTTGTTTGGAATGGTCGGATCGTATTCTGTAAAGCATACATAAGTTAAATCCAGTCTTTTTCCTCTTTCAAAGCCCTGGAAATCATCCTCACAGAAAGCTCTTGTAATCTCTCTTGCGCGGTCCGGACGGAAGTTAAAGAAGATAACAGAATCTTTATCCTGGATTCTTCCAACTGGTTTGCCATCTTTTACTACTACAGTAGGCATAACAAATTCGTCTGTTTTTCCTGCTTCATAGGATTCTTTTACTGCGCATACCGGACACTCTGTCTGCACACCTTCTCCTTTGGTAAGGGCATTGTAAGCCAGTTCCACACGATCCCAGCGGTTATCACGGTCCATAGCATAGTAGCGTCCCATTACAGATACTACTTCGCCTACGCCTAATTCTTCCATTTTATCACGCAGCTCTTTGATATAACCTTTTCCGCCTGTTGGAGGTGTATCTCTTCCGTCTAAGAAGCAGTGAACGTAAACCTTGTCCAGTCCTTCTCTTTTTGCCAGTTCTAAAAGCCCGTATACATGAGTTAAATGGCTGTGTACACCGCCATCAGATAAAAGACCGAACAGATGAAGCGCTGCATTGTTTTCTTTTGCATTTCTTACTGCTTTTAATAATGCCTCATTTTCAAAAAATACGCCATCCTGGATTTCTTTGGTAATTCTGGTAAGTTCCTGATATACAATCCGGCCTGCGCCCATGTTTAGGTGCCCTACCTCAGAGTTTCCCATCTGGCCTTCCGGAAGTCCTACTGCCATACCGCTGGCATTTCCCTTTACAAAAGGACACTCTGCCATAAGCTTATCCATAACCGGTGTCTTACCTTCGCATACTGCATTTGCTTCGCATTTTTCATTTAATCCATATCCATCTAAAATCATTAATACGGTTGGTTTTTTACTCATAATTTTCTCCCTTCCATTGTATAAAAATACCGATTCCATCTCGCTATACAATCTGTCTTATTACCAAAGACATTTTATCACGAAACCTGGAATCGGTAAATAGGTTTTTTTACGCCAGCACCTTGGACAGAAATTCTTTTGCCCTGGCTGTTTTCGGATGTGCAAAAAATTCAGCCGGTGGAGCGCTCTCCAAAATAACGCCTTCATCCATGAAAAGAATCCGGTTGGCTACTTCTTTTGCAAATCCCATTTCATGGGTTACAATAATCATGGTCATGCCTTCTTTTGCAAGAGCTTTCATCAAATCCAGAACCTCTCCTACCATTTCCGGATCCAGGGCGCTGGTAGGCTCGTCAAAGAGAATTACATCCGGATTCATGGCAAGAGAACGGACAATGGCAATTCTTTGCTTCTGACCGCCTGACAGGGTAGATGGGTAAACATCCGCCTTATCCTCCATGCCAATGCGCTTTAATAAGTCCATGGCTTGTTCTTTTGCTTCCTGCTTAATAGAAGCCTTGGTAGCTGTAATTGGCTCTAATTCCTCTTTTTTGCTGCTGAAAACATTTTTTATCTTACGCACAAAATTTTTGCGCTTTGCTTTCTTTAAATCCTGACATTTCACATAAACAGGAGCCAGCATAATGTTCTGAATCACTGTTTTATTGGCAAACAGGTTAAAGTGCTGGAATACCATTCCCATATGACGTCTGTGAATATTAATATCCACACTCATATCTGCAATATCTACACCATTAAAGATAATCTGTCCCCCTGTAGGGTCTTCCATACAGTTCAGACATCTTAAAAAGGTACTTTTTCCGGAACCTGAGGGACCCAGAACAACCACAATATCGCCTTTGTTGATTTTTACACTGACGCCCTTGAGAACCTGGGTATCCCCAAAATCCTTCTTGAGATTAATTACGTCTATCACTCTTTTTCAGGCTCCTTTCTAATAATTTTACAAGCAGGGAAATAATCAGCACCAGCATAATATAGATAAATGCCATTACCAGATATGGCACCATGAACTCATAGCTGTTACTTCCGATATAATTAAATGCCACATACAAATCTGCAGCCCCTACAAAGCTGACTACAGATGTTTCTTTAATC
This sequence comes from Bacillota bacterium, assembly GCA_902363515.1. GTDB lineage: Bacteria > Bacillota > Clostridia > Lachnospirales > Lachnospiraceae > Blautia. The sequence goes on from CABJAN010000024.1 coordinate 10,381, forward strand.
AGGGAAATAAATTCATTTCCCAGGGTTGGCAGAATATTTTTCACTGCCTGTGGAATCACGATTTTCACCATACTGACACTAAAGCTCAGACCAACAGCTCTTCCTGCTTCCATCTGTCCTGCATCCACAGACTGAATACCGCTTCGCATAATTTCTGAAATATAGGCACCGCTGTTTAAGCCAAAGACAGCAATGGCTACCTGAACGCCTGTCATATGCACACCAAGAAGGGGAAGCATAACATAATAGAAAACCAGAAGCTGTACCACCATAGGTGTTCCCCTAAACAAGGCTACATAAAAACTGCAAATTCCATTTAAAACTCTGGGCAGACGTTTGTACTTTGGCAAAACACGCACGGTTGCAATGAGGGTTCCGATAATAATACCAATAATCAGACCGCTCACTGCAATTAATAAGGTGTTCTGTAATCCCTCGATTACTTTTACATAGCCATTCTGCTCCAGAAAAATCTCGATAAATTTATCAATTTTCTGTCCGAAATTGCCCATGTTCTCTCCTTACTGCATTTCATTCAGCGCTTCTGTAATACATTTTGCAGGAGCCGCATCAATGATAACATATTTAATATTTCCGTTAATCAAATCCTGTACTGCCAGAGAACCGTTTTTATATGGTACACATTCTGCAGGCAGTCCCGGGAACCCCCATTCTTCATCGCCTTCGATGTAATACTGCGCTGTGGTTCCTGCCTGTACACCGATTTTATCAGATTCAGACAGACCGTTTAAAACTTCCTCTACTGCTGCTGCGTCTTTACATTCGTCAAAAGAAGTATCTCCTGCCGGAACAATGACTCTCTGAGAAGCCTGATAATATGGGTTTGAGAAAGTTACATATTCCTGTCTTTCTTCATTCACTGTCAGACCAGCCATGGCAATATCACATTTCTGCTGTCCAACAGACAGACAAACCGCATCAAAATCCATGTTCTGGATAACCAGCTCCTGATCTAATTCCTCTGCCAGAAGCGCTGCAATTTCCATATCAATTCCGTAGTAATCTTCACCTTTGGTATATTCAAATGGCTCAAAAGCCGCATTCGTAGCAACTACCAACTGATCTTTGGAAGTATCCAGTTTTGCAGATTTAATAGCTTTCGGTTCGCCGCCACCAAAGTATTTCTCGCAGATTTCATCTAAAGTACCGTCTTCTTTAATCTTATCTACAAATGTATTTACCTGCTCTAACAGTTCCGGCTGGCTCTTATCCACACCAAAAGCATATTCTTCATTAGTCAGATCAATTTCAATGGTTTTCACACCTTTTGCATCACTTTTTTCTTCTTTTTTGTCATCTCCGCCTCCGCAAGCTGTCAAAGACAGCGCCAGTACAGAAGCCAGAAGTATTGTTAAACATTTTTTCTTCATTTTCATATTCTCCTTTTATTCATTCTTTCATGCATATTATGCATATTTATTCAACTGTTTTGCATTATATCAGCTTTTTTTTCTCTTTGCAAGTAGAAAAATTATTCATACTAATATACAACTATGGGCGTATTGACCTCAATATTTTCATAAATTGTCCGCACAGCATCAAAAGGTGTATTAATACAGCCATGAGAACCATTATAAAGATAGATGTCTCCCCCAAAGCTGCTGCGTGTAGATAAGTCATGAATACCCACGCCTCCGTTAAATGGCATCCAATAAGTTACCGGAGTTTTGTATTCAATACTTCCATCCGGTCTTTTTCCTACCAGCACAGAAGGGCTTTGTTTATCTTTCAGCCTCCAGACACCTCCTGCCGGAGTTCCGTTGCCTTTATTAGGATTCCCTGTTACAACAGGCGTATCTACCAGACAGGTACCGTTTTTGTAAAACCACATTCTCTGTGCGCTGATAGAAATTTCCACATAAGTTCCGTCAATGTCATTTCCACCATGTTTCTGTCCTGTCTGAAGCCAGGTGGCATCTACCACGCCGCCTGTTCCTGCATTTAATACTCCCATAAGGGATTCTGTGGTCTTATCCTGCCACACTCTCCATCCATAGTCGCCTCCTGTTAAATGGACTGTGGAGCCTCCTGTTGTCTGGAAATCTCTTGGTTTTCCATAGGTGTTATATTTTTCAGACCAGCCAATCACTACAGGCTTTACCAGATTTTCATCAAAGGCATAAGAACCATCCTCTCCCTTTTTCAGCCAGGATTTCAGCATGTCTCTGGAGATTGTCTCCTGTCCGCTGCCAAAATTCACACTGACCTGAGCTCCTGTAAGCTGATTCAGCTTGTCCATTTCCGCCTTTAGTTTTTCGTCATTTTGAAGTACCCCAGGTTTGATATAACAGTCTTCTGCCTCCAGCGAAATCTCTGTCTTTCGTTCCTCCACTGCCTTTTGTATGGCTGCAGTTGTTTTTTCTTTATCCAACTGGGTTCCATACACCTCTGGCACAATGGCATATGCGACGCCATTATCTTCCACCCTGGCATCCTGAGACGGTGTTCCGCTGCCCTCCTGTAAACACTGAAGCTGATTCACTGCCTCATTCAAAAGATTTTGATCATAGGAATTTTCTGCTTTTACCTCATATTCCTGTTCCTGAAAAATCTGAACAGGCCAAAGCCAGGAATTTTGTTGTTCTTTTACCTTTTCCAGGCTGTTATCATCCTGGTAAGTAATCTGAATCTGGTCTCCTGTAATCACCTCTGTCTGATTGTCCTTTTCCTGTATGGTAAGGGAATATTCTTCTGCGCTTTTTTTAATAATTTCTTTTATTTCAGCGACCTGCATTCCCCCACAGTCACTTCCGTTAATCCTGGTTCCCGGGTAAAACTTATCCTGATAATAATATCCCACAGCGCCATATCCCGCTGCCAGAAGTACTGCAACGGTAATTCCTGCTCCGGCTGCAATCTTTTTCGCTGTGTGATTTTTTCTTTTCTTCATTTTCTTTTCTGCTTTTTTCAAAGCCTTCAATTTTTCTTTTTTACTGTTTTCTGCTTTTGACATGTATCTGACTTCCTTTTATCTATACTGTATCCATAAGTTTCACACACGCTCATTCTACTACCTTTTTTTCCAAAATCAAAGACTTTTCTTCCTTTATCTTGAAAAAACGACAAATTTTGTATAATATGGTGAATAGTTTTCGATGTTATTTTGTTATTTTATGGAGGATTTCATCTTTATGGAAGATTTACTGGATTTTAACAACTGTCATCTTTGTCCCAGAAATTGCGGTATCAATCGAAATATCTCTGTGGGATTTTGCGGATGTGGCAGCACCCTGAAGGCTGCCAGAGCTGCCCTGCATCACTGGGAAGAGCCTTGTATCAGCGGGACCCGTGGAAGCGGTGCTGTTTTCTTCTCTGGCTGTACCCTGAAATGTTGTTTTTGCCAGAACCATCTCATCAGCCAGGGAACTCTTGGAAAAGAGCTTTCACCCAAACGTCTTGAAGAAATCTTTCTTTCCCTCCAGGAACAAGGCGCACATAATATTGATCTGATTACAGCCACTCAGTTTTTACCACAAATTCTGCCAGCCCTGGACTTGGTAAAGCATAAACTGCATATTCCTGTTATCTATAATTGTGGCGGATACGAAAAAATAGAAACTCTTGCTCTTTTAAAAGATTATATCGACATTTACCTTCCTGACCTGAAATATTTTGATTCTTCTCTTTCCTGGCGTTACTCCAAAGCGAAAAACTATTTTGAAATTGCCTCTGAGGTGATTCCTTATATGATAGAACAAACAGGTGAGCTGCGCTATGACGCACAGGGAATTTTACAAAAAGGAGTTATCATCCGGCATATGGTTCTCCCCGGCTGCAAAGAGGATTCCATCCAACTGCTCCACTGGATAAAAGAAAACCTTCCCAAAGGAAACTATCTTCTCAGTCTTTTGAGCCAGTACACACCATTTTACAAAAGCAGCGACTATCCTGAAATTAACCGCCGCATTACCACTTATGAATACAATAAAGTCCTGGACACTGCCATTTCGCTTGGCCTTACCCAGGGATTTATGCAGGAAAAAAGCAGCGCAAAAGAAGAATATACGCCGCCATTTGATTTAGAGGGAATTTGAAATTTATCACATTTACTTTCAAAAAACAGGCAGACAGATAATTCTTTCCTTGAATAAATCTATCTGCCTGCCCTTTATTTTTTCTTACCGCATTACTGCTTTTCCTGTAACAACAATTTCAGCCTCTTCACTTCCGCTTCTGCTGCATCGGCTCTTTGACGTTCTTTTTCCGTATTTTCTCTTTCCAGCTCTATTCCCTTTTTTATCAACTTGTCTGATTCCAATTCCAAGACTTTTCCACCCATAACCTTACCAAATCCTTTCCTGACTTTCTGACTATCTCTCAAAATGTAATCCGCAATCCGAATGATTAGTTCCACCATATCCCTGTATTCTTTTTCTCTATTATCTCTTTTGTGTATCTTTGTTGATAGATTACCGGCACTTTATATTCCACTCTTTGCCCATCTGGTATAAGCAGTTCCAGTTTCATTTCCTCTGGTCCCTGAGTATCTCTCAAATACAGAACACAGGAATGTGGAAAATAAATCCTGCTGGTTTCATTTTCCCTTCCCACAGATTCCAATGCAACTGAAAAATCATATTCTATCATCCGAAACATCATGGTAGCATCTTTTGTACTTTGGCATTCCAAATGATATATTTTTTCTTCAATCTGAAAATGTGAATCTGTGATAACCTTTCCATCTTTCGTATAAAATTCGTTTCTTCCTTGTTTCAGTTTTATGTTCTCCAGGTAATCTTTACCAAAAACTTCATTAATTAAAGAGATTGCCATCTGTGGCATTTTCTGAAGCATTGTCCGAAAAACATCATCAAAAATTGTGTTGTTACTCATCTAACATTTTCTCCTTTATGTATTGTTGCCTTTAGTATCTTAGAAAATGTTATCTGAATGTATGCTTCACTTTACATTTTGCAAAGGTTTCTCTTCTGTAGTAACATCATTTTCCTTTCTTTAGTTTTATTATAAATCCTTCCCTGTCTGCAAGCAACCTGAAACTCAGATTTTCTAAAAAAACACACAAAAAAGACCCCATACAATTTTATCTGTACAGGGTCTTTCTTTCCGTTGTTACATTTTTTCAATCACTTAGGACTATTTATAATTTACGATTTTACCGAAATCTGGTTTCAGCGCAGCGCCGCCTACTAAACCACCATCAATATCTGCCTGTGCAAATAATTCCGGAGCTGTTGCAGCATTTACAGAACCACCGTACTGGATACGGATTGCTTCTGCTGTTGCTTCGTCATATACTTCAGCAATGCATTCGCGGATCGCTTTGCAAACTTCCTGTGCCTGCTCTGTTGTAGCTGTTTTTCCTGTTCCGATTGCCCAGATTGGTTCATAAGCAATAACAGCTTCTTTTGCCTGCTCTGCTGTCAGTCCCAGGAATCCTACTTTTACCTGCTGACGAATGAAATCCATAGTCACGCCCTGCTCTCTCTGTTCCAGAGATTCGCCGCAGCACATGATTGGTGTTAAACCATGTTCAAAAGCTTTGTGCATTTTTTTATTGATGTCTTCATTTGTTTCTCCGAAGTATTCTCTTCTTTCGGAATGTCCAAGAATCACATATTTAACACCAGCGTCTACTAACATATTTGGAGAAATTTCACCTGTGTAAGCGCCTTTTTCTTCAAAATACATGTTTTCAGCGCCAACATGGATGTTGCTGCCTTTTACCGCTTCTACAACCGGTACAATATCAATAGCAGGTACGCAGAATACTACGTCCACTTCTTCGTTTGCAACTAATGGCTTTAATGTGTTTACTAATTCAACTGCTTCGCTTGGAGTCATGTTCATTTTCCAGTTTCCAGCGATAATTTTTCTTCTTGCCATGGGATATACCCTTCTTTCTTATATTTTGTTTTGGCTTAGCTTCGCTAAGTGCGGTGAACTAAGTTCGCACTGGGTATCTTCTCTCAACTAAGCTCGCGCTCGCGCTCACTAAGGTTCGAGAAGGGCCTCGCACTAAGTTCAAACTTCGCCTTTGGCTCGTTTTCACTAAGTTGCTTTCGGCCTACTTATCGTTTGCTGCTGCTACGCCTGGGAGTTCTTTTCCTTCCAAGAATTCTAAGGAAGCGCCGCCGCCTGTGGAGATGTGTGTCATTTTGTCACCATATCCCAGAATGTTTACTGCCGCTGCAGAGTCACCACCACCAATGATGGTTGTTGCATCTGTATCAGCCAGTGCTTTTGCAACTGCTTCTGTACCATGAGCAAAGTTTGGCATTTCAAAGCAGCCCATTGGTCCGTTCCATACAACAGTTTTTGCGTCTTTTACAGCTTCGCTGAAGATTTTTTCTGTTTCTGGTCCGATATCCATACCTTCCCAGCCATCCGGAATCTGTCCGCTGCCTACTACCTGAATGTTGCAGTCATTAGAGAATGCGTCACCGATTCTATGGTCTACAGGAAGAAGAAGTTTCACGCCTTTTTCTTCTGCTTTTTTCTTCATTTCCAATGCGTATTCCAGATAATCATCTTCGCATAAGGAAATACCGATATTTCCGCCTGCTGCTTTGGAGAAGGTATAAGCCATTCCGCCACCAATGATTAAAGTATCTACTTTATCAAGCAGGTTGTTAATAACAGAAATCTTGCTGGAAACTTTTGCGCCGCCAAGAATTGCTACAAATGGTCTTTCCGGATTGTTGACTGCATTTCCTAAGAAGTCAATTTCTTTCTGCATTAAGTATCCTACTACTGCTGTATCTACAAACTGTGTAACACCTACGTTTGAGCAGTGAGCGCGATGTGCTGTACCGAATGCGTCATTTACGAATACATCACAAAGAGAAGCTAATTCTTTGGAGAATGCTTCACCGTTCTTTGTTTCTTCTACTCTGTAACGTGTATTTTCCAGTAAGATTACTTCTCCATCTTTCATAGTTTCTACTGCTGCTTTTGCATTTGCTCCAACAACTTCCGGATCAGCGGCAAATTTTACTTCCTGTCCTAATAATTCAGACAGACGAACTGCTACAGGCGCCAGGGATAATTCTGGTTTTGGTTCTCCCTTTGGTTTTCCAAGGTGAGAGCAGAGAATTACTTTTCCGCCATCTGCAATTAATTTTTTAATGGTAGGAAGTGCTGCTACCAGACGGTTTTCATCTGTAATCTTTCCATCCTGTAATGGTACATTGAAATCACAGCGAACCAGGACTTTTTTTCCTTTTACGTTGATATCATCAACTGATTTTTTATTAAGCATTAGGAAATGCCTCCTTTACATTATTTTTCTGTTTTTTCCACATAAACAGACGAAAAGGGTCCGGTCCACAATAGACCGGACCCCTTTATGAGCCTTATAAATACCTGTTAATTATTTGTTTAATAATTTTCCGAAGTATTTGATTGTTCTAACCATCTGGCTTGTGTAAGAGTTTTCGTTGTCATACCATGATACAACCTGAACTTCTGTTGTGCCGTTGTCTAATGGAAGAACCATTGTCTGTGTAGCATCGAACAGAGAACCATATCTCATACCAACGATATCGCTGGATACGATTTCATCTGTGTTGTATCCGAAAGATTCTGTAGCTGCTGCTTTCATAGCATCGTTAATCTGTTCTTTTGTAACGTTACCTTTAACAACTGCTGTTAAGATAGTTGTAGAACCTGTTGGTGTAGGAACACGCTGAGCAGCTCCGATTAATTTTCCGTTTAATTCTGGGATAACTAATCCGATTGCTTTTGCAGCACCTGTGCTGTTTGGAACAATGTTTACTGCTGCTGCACGAGATCTTCTTAAATCACCTTTTCTCTGTGGTCCGTCCAGTGTCATCTGATCACCTGTGTAAGCGTGAATTGTGCACATAATACCAGACTGGATTTCAGCTAAGTCATTTAATGCTTTTGCCATAGGAGCTAAGCAGTTTGTTGTACAGGAAGCTGCAGAAATGATGTTATCATTTTCTGTTAATGTTTCGTGGTTTACATTGTAAACGATTGTAGGAAGGTCGTTTCCAGCCGGAGCGGAAATAACAACTTTCTTAGCACCAGCATCAATATGAGCCTGTGCTTTGTCTTTGGATGTGTAGAATCCTGTACACTCCAGAACTACGTCAACACCGATTTCTCCCCAAGGAAGTTCTGCTGCGTTTGCTTTTGCGTAGATTTTAATTTCTTTTCCGTCTACAGTGATGGAATCTTCACCAGCTGTTACTTTATCAGCCAGTTCATATCTTCCCTGTGTAGAGTCATATTTCAGTAAGTGAGCTAACATAGCTGGAGATGTTAAATCGTTGATTGCAACGATTTCAAATCCTTCTGCTCCGAACATCTGTCTGAATGCAAGACGTCCAATACGTCCAAAACCATTAATTGCTACTTTTACTGCCATGATTTTCATTCCTCCTAAAAGTGATTGATTTAATGTGAGTTCTTCATCAACCTAAAATAGATTGTTAAAGAAACATCAACCTTGTCCATATTGTACCTGTTTTTTCTTCAAAATTCAAGCCCCATTTCTAATTTCAGAGTATTTCCCTGGTATTTTTATTCATCTTACTTGAAATCAATACGGAAACAACGATATAATGGATAAAAATGCATTTATGAAAGGAGCGGTTTCCCATGTATTACGATTTTCATGTCCATTCTGACTTTTCCAGCGACAGCCAGGCTCCCATGGAAGCTATGATTCAGGAAGGCATCCGTCTTGGGCTTCCCGGCATCTGTTTTACAGAACATATGGATTTAGATTTTCCGGGTGAAAAGCCCGTTTTTCTGGTGGATTTACCTGCCTATAAAAAAACTTTTCTGAACTTAAAAGAAAAATATCAGCATCAGATTCAGCTTTTCTATGGTCTGGAATTGGGACTTCAGCCTCACCTTGCAAAAGAACTGCCACTGCTTGCAGCATCAGATTCCTTTGACTTTCTCATTGGGTCAGCCCATATTATTGACCGCCTGGATCCTTACTGCCCTGAATATTTCCAGGGACGCTCTGAACAGGAATCCTATCTGCGTTATTTCCAGGTGCTTTTGGAAAACCTGAAAACCTTTTCCTGTTTTGATACCTGCGGTCACATTGATTATGTGGTGCGCTATGGTCCTGCTAAAAACAAGAATTATTCCTACCAGGCTTACCGGGAAATTCTGGATGAAATTTTAAAGGTTCTGATTGAAAAGGGAATCGGTCTGGAATGTAATACAGCCGGCTTTAAATACGGTCTGGGGCATCCCAATCCTACAGAAGAAATCCTTCTGCGCTACCATGAGTTAGGTGGTGAAATTCTCACACTTGGTTCGGATGGACATGCCCCAAAACATCTGGCTTATGATTTTGAAAAAGCGGGAAATCTTTTAAAAGCCTGCGGTTTCCGCTATTATACCATTTTTAAAAACAGGAAGCCGGAATTTCATAAATTATAAAATAATGCCGCCTCCGGCAACGTATTCTCCCTGATAAAACACAACAGCCTGTCCCGGCGTAATAGCGCGCTGGGGCTGGTCAAAGGTTACCCGGACTTTTCCATCCTCAGCAGGAGAAATCACACACTCTGCTCCCGGATGATTATAACGAATCTTTGCTTTTAAACGCACTTCCCCATCCAGGCCTTCCATTGCCATAAAGTTCACTCTGTCGCAAATCAGGGTGTTTACAAACAAATCCTCATTTTCCCCAATTACCACTTCGTTTCTATCGGGACGAATTTTTGTAACAAATACCGGATGTCCCATGGACAAATTCAAGCCTTTTCTCTGTCCAATGGTGTAATGAATAATGCCCTGGTGTTCTCCAATGACCTTTCCGTCCGCCAGCACAAAATTCCCTTTTGGAATGGTTTTTCCAGTGCTGTTTTTAATAAATCCGGCGTAATCATTGTCTGGCACAAAGCAAATTTCCTGACTGTCTTTTTTATGGGCTACCAAAAGCCCCGCCTCTTCTGCAATTTTGCGGATTTCATCTTTGGTATAAGCCCCTACAGGCATCAGAGTTCTGGCAAGCTGTTCTTGTGTCAGATTATAAAGGGCATAGGTCTGGTCCTTTTTTGCGGTGACCGAATTGCGGATAGCATATCGTCCATTTGGAAGCTGTTCTACTCTGGCATAATGTCCTGTGGCAATATAATCCGCGCCGATTTCCAGGCTTCTCTTTAATAAAGATTCCCATTTCACATACCGGTTACAGGCAATGCAGGGATTGGGAGTTCTGCCCTCCAGATATTCTCTGGTAAAATAGTCAATGACCTGTTTCTGAAATTCTTTGCGAAAGTTCATAACATAATAAGGAATGTCCAGCTTCTGCGCTACTCTTCTGGCATCTTCCACTGCGCTAAGACCACAACAGCCGCCATTTTCTTCTACGGTACAGGAGTCCTCCTCCTGCCATATCTGCATGGTCACACCAATAACATCATATCCCTGCTCTTTCAGAAGATATGCTGCCACAGAGGAATCTACGCCTCCGGACAGCCCTACTACCACTGTTTTCTTTCCCATTAGTATTCTTCCTCTTCTTCCCCTTCATGGATATCAGACTTTGGTTTGGATAATCCTTCGATTTTAATTCCGTTCTTTTCTGCATAATCCCACAAAGCAGCATGAATGGCTTCCTCTGCCAGAAGAGAGCAATGCACCTTTACCGGAGGAAGTCCGTCTAAAGCCTCCATAACTGCCTTATTGGTTACTTTCAGGGCTTCCTCAATGGTTTTTCCTTTTACCAGTTCTGTTGCCATACTGCTGGTTGCCACAGCAGCGCCACATCCAAAGGTTTTAAATTTACAGTCCCGGATAATTTTATTCTCATCAATATCCAGATAAATACGCATAATATCCCCGCATTTTGCATTTCCTACGGTTCCTACTCCGCTGGCGTTTTCAATCTCTCCTACGTTTCTTGGGTTCTGAAAATGATCCATTACTTTTTCGCTGTACATACTTGCTTCCTCCGTTTTTTATTTTTTCTCTTTCCGAATAAAATCTTCATATAATGGAGATAAATCTCTTAATTTCTGGATAATCTCCTTAATCTGTTCTAAGGTATAATCTAAATCTTCTTTTGTAGTATCTTCTCCAAGCGATAACCGCAAAGATCCATGAGCAATCTCATGAGGCAGGCCAATGGCCAGCAGTACATGAGACGGATCCAGAGAACCTGAGGTACAGGCAGAACCACTGGAACCTGCAATTCCTTTCATATCCAGCATAATAAGAAGAGATTCTCCCTCTATAAACCGGAAACTAAAGTTAATATTATTAGGCAGACGTTTGTCAGGATGTCCGTTTAATTTCACATAAGGAATTTCCTTTTCCACCCGTTTAATAAAATCATCCCGTAACTGTCGCTCTCTGGCAGTTCTCTCTTCCATGGTGTCGGCTGCTCTTTTGGCTGCCACTCCATATCCCACGATTGCCGGTACATTTTCTGTTCCTGCTCTTCTCTTGCGCTCCTGGGCTCCTCCATGGACAAAGGAACGAATCTTCACACCCTTGCGGATATACAGAAAACCAATACCCTTTGGTCCGTTAATTTTATGGGCGCTGGAGCTTAACATATCAATATGCATATCGTCCACATCAATAGGAACCTGGCCGAAAGCCTGCACTGCATCTGTGTGGAACAAAATACCGTGTTCTTTTGCTATCATACCAATCTCTTTCACTGGCTCAATGGTTCCGATTTCATTGTTAGCAAACATAATAGAAATCAGAATAGTATCCGGACGAATGGCTTTTTGCAGCGCGTCCAGATCTACCAGACCATTCTCATCTACATCCAGATAGGTAACTTCCACACCTTTTTTCTCCAGATATTCACAGGTATGAAGAATTGCGTGATGCTCAATCTTGGTGGTAATGATATGTTTTCCTTTCTTTTCGTAGGCCTCACAGGCTGCCTTTAATGCCCAGTTATCCGCCTCGCTTCCTCCGGCAGTAAAGTAAATTTCCTCCGGTTTGGCTCCAATTACTTCTGCAATCTGTTCTCTTGCTGTGGTAATAGCTTCTTTACTTCTCTGTCCCAATTCATAGATGCTGGATGGATTCCCATAATTCTCTGTAAAATAAGGAATCATGGCATCTACTACCTCCTGGGCAGTTCTTGTAGTTGCTGCATTATCCAGATAAATTTTTGTTTTCATGCCTTCATCTCCTCGATTCTTTCTTCAATAATATTACTGTTCACATTTCTGTATCTCAATCTGTCCTTTTTCTAAAACTCTGCGGCTTTCCTTCACCAGCTGACTCAGCATAATAGAGTCTACGGTTTCCTGAATGCTTTTATTAATTTCCTGCCATACATAACGGGCCACACATAAGTCCTCACCCTGGCAGTGCTCATTTCCTTCTCCACAGGATACTGCCTCAATACTGCCTTCCAGCGCCCGCAGCACATCTCCTACTGAGATTTTCTCTGCCGGTCTTGCCAGACGGTAACCTCCCTGAGCGCCCCGTATACTGCAAACCAGCCCTTCTTTTTTGAGCTTTCTCATGAGCTGTTCCAGATAACTGTCCGAGATATGCTGTCTTGTAGAAATACTCTGTATGGAAACTGCCTCCTGGTCACTATAAAGTGCCAGATCAATCAATGCCCGCAGTCCATATCGTCCTTTTGTAGAAAGCTTCATTTTTTATCGCCTCTTTTCCAGTGCCTTCTCATGCTTCTTAATCCCTACTATTTTACTCGGATTTTAATCTGAATGTAGAATATCATCTTTCAAAAGTTCTGTCAAGTTCCGAAAGGGAATATATTTAGAAAAAAGGTATCCGGAGGCTCTCTTGATGAAGCATATGCATATTCTGGTAAAAGGAACGCTTATTTTAACCTTATCTGGTTTTCTGACAAAAATCATTGGATTTATTTATAGAATATTCCTGTCACACACCATTGGTGCCCAGGGCATGGGAATTTATCAATTAATTTTCCCTGTTCAGGCTCTTTGCTTTGCCTTGACTGTGGGGGGCATCCAGACTGCCATTTCCCGCCTGGTAGCTGCAAAAGCAGCACTTGAGGAAGAACAAAGCAGCAGGGATATTTTTCTGATTTCCACTTTTCTTTCTGTTTTCACCGCAATCCTGGTTTCTTTTTTCCTTTACCGCCATGCTTCCTGGTTTGCACTGCACATTCTTTTGGAAGAAAGCTGTACGCCCCTTTTAAAAATCATGGCCCTTTCCCTGCCTATGGGCGCTTTTCATGCCTGTGTAAACGGCTACTATTTCGCGCGGAAAAAATTATCCGTACCTGCCGCGGCACAGCTTCTGGAACAGCTTGCCAGAGTCGGTGCCTCTTATCTGGTATTTCTCATCTGGACAGACCAGGGAATTCCTGTGACTCCTCTTCTGGCTGCAGTTGGACTTTTAAGCGGTGAACTGGGGGCCATGGTGTTTTCCGGTCTTGTTATCTTCCGTGATTACACCAAAGCCCACTATCAAATCAGGCATATGGTTTCCCCTTTTTCTGACTTTAAATCTGTAGTATGCCTTTCTTTTCCCCTGACCTGCAACCGCCTTTTGGTAAATCTTCTCCACAGTATAGAGTCCGTTCTCATTCCCGGACATTTGCGTCTTTACGGACTGGATAATGCCTCTGCCCTGTCTGTATACGGTGTCCTCACCGGTATGGCACTGCCTCTCATTTTCTTTCCCTGTGCCATTACCAATGCAGTTTCTACCGTACTTCTGCCTTCCGTTGCTGAAAGCCAGGCCGTGGGAAATCATCAAAATATCCGAAAGAGTATCTTTCTCTCTGTGAAATGTTGTCTGGCTCTTGGCTTTTCATTTACTGTCTTTTTCTATTTTTTTGGAGATTTTCTGGGACTGCTTTTATTCCAAAACGAATTTGCAGGAACTTTTATTAAAACCCTCTCTTTTATCTGCCCCTGCCTCTATCTTTCCGGCACTTTAGGAGGGATTTTAAATGGACTTGGCGCTGTAAATCAGACCTTGCTGCTCAACGTTATAGGACTTGGAGTCCGCCTTCTTTTTGTATTCTTTCTAATTCCGGTATACGGAATTATGGGATATTTATGGGGACTGATTGTCAGTGAGCTTCTTGTTACCGTTCTTTCCCTGTTTTTCCTGAAATCTTACTTTTAGTTTTATCTATTTAAACTTCTAAAGTATTTTGTCAAAAACTATCGACATTTGTTCTTTCTTGTATTATAATTTTTTCGTAATACTACAGATTTTACATGGAAAAAGAGGGAGACATCATGAGTTTTAGATTTGTCAAACAGCTTCCCACACCTGATGAAGTAAAAGAGCAGGTGCCTGTCTCGGAAGCTTTAAAAAAAGTAAAAGAAAAAAGAGACCGTGAAATTCAGGCTGTTTTTACCGGAAAATCTGACAAGTTTCTGGTAATTATCGGTCCCTGCTCTGCAGATAATGAAGATTCTGTATGTGAGTATACCAACCGTCTGGCCGCCATACAGGAAAAGGTTGCAGAACGTCTGATTCTGGTACCACGCATTTATACCAACAAACCACGTACCACCGGAGAAGGCTATAAAGGAATGCTGCATCAGCCAGACCCGGAAGCCAAGCCGGATATGCTTGCCGGAATTCTGGCAATCCGTCATATGCACCTTCGTTCCCTGGCAGAAACAGGCTTAACCTCTGCAGATGAAATGCTTTATCCTGACAACTGGCATTATCTTTCTGATTTGCTTTCCTATGTTGCCATTGGCGCCCGTTCTGTAGAAAATCAGGAACACCGCCTTATGGTCAGCGGACTGGATATTCCGGTTGGAATGAAAAATCCTACCAGTGGTGATTTTTCGGTTATGTTAAATTCTGTAATTGCCGGTCAGGGCAGCCATGACTTCATTTCCAGAGGATGGGAAGTCGCCACAGAGGGCAACCCTCTTACCCATACTATTTTAAGAGGCGCCGTCAGCAAACACGGAAATACGATTCCTAATTATCACTATGAAGATTTACAGCGCCTTCTGGATATGTATGGTCAGAAAAATCTGGCAAACCCGGCAGTTATCATTGATGCCAATCATTCAAACTCCGGAAAACAATTTAAACAGCAAATTCGAATTGTAAAAGAAGTCCTGCACAGCCGTCTGGTTTCCAGAGAGATTCAAAATCTGGTAAAAGGTGTGATGGTCGAAAGCTACCTGGTAGAAGGTAATCAGAAAATCGGTCCAAATCATATTTACGGAAAATCCATTACAGACCCCTGTCTTGGATGGGAAGACACTGAAAAACTTATCTATACCATTGCAGAACTCTGCTGATAAGGAAATATTTAATCTGATAATAAAGTAAGAACTGTTACACAAAATGAGATTCAGGAATCTTGATGCATTTTATATAACAGTTCTTTTTTATTTTCTGGGATGTGCTTTCATATACACATCTCTGATTTTATTCACATTCATATTCATATAAATCTGGGTTGTGGAAATATCCGAATGTCCCATCATTTCCTGTACGCTCTTTAAATCAGCGCCATTTTGTACCAGATGTGCAGCAAAGGAATGGCGCAGGGTATGTGGCGTAATGTCCTGTTGAATCCCAGCCGCTGCAGCATAGCTTTTCAGAACCTTCCAAAATCCCTGGCGGCTCATTGCCTTACCGGAACAGTTTACAAAAAGCAGCTCATTTGGTTTTCCCCCGATCAGTTCTTCTCTTGCGCCTTCTATATAATGTTCCACTGCCCTTCTGGCCGCGCTTCCGAAAGGAATCACCCTCTCCTTATCACTGCCGCTGCATGTAATATATCCCAGTTTTAAATTCAAATCTTTTAAGGTGAGGTGAATCAATTCACTCACACGGATACCAGTGGCATACAGCAGTTCCAGCATAGCTCTGTCCCGGATTCCCTTTGCTGTGTTCGCCTTGGGCTGCTGCAAAAGCAAGTCCACTTCCTCTACAGTAAGAATACCAGGCATTTTTTTCTCAATCTTCGGTGCTTTTAAGGTTTCCGCAGGATTTTCCTTCCACCCGCTTTTCTGACATAAATACTGAAAAAACGCCCGGATAGAAGCAATGCTCCTGGATATGGAAGATGGGGCAAACTGCTCTTTCTCCATATACATGATATAAGAATTCAAAATCGTAGTTGTTACCTGTTCTACGTCCTGAATTCCCTCTCTCATCAAAAACTGCTCTAATTTCCTTAAATCACGTTCATAGGAAATCTCTGTATTTTTTGAAGTGCCTCTGGTATTATGTAAATAGCCGATGAACTCTTGTATTTCGCACTTCATAATTTATTCCCCTTCTTAAATAGGCATATTTCGATTATATATCAACTGGGACACAAAAATCAAACCTAAATTTAACAAAAATCCTTATTTTTCAAGGTTTTTCCAACTCCCCACAACATATCGCAAGATTTTTTCTTTTGTTATACCACATATGGTAAACTTGTAATTATTAATTTTTTGTAAACTTAAAGCCATTTTTCCAAAACATGGCAAAGAAGATTTTGATTAACATAACTTTCCATCCAGATTCCCAAAAGCAGGCAAATCAAAGTACCTGTCAGAAAAAAGAAATATGCCTTATAATCAGAGGCTTCCTTTTTTCTGTTTCCCCATGATTTCTGGCTCATCTGGGCTACCAGAAAGAAAAAGAACAGCCAGCCAGGTACGTAAAAAAGAATTTGCGGAAAAAAGCACAGCCCCGCCATCCCCATTCCTTTTAACCCGTATTCTACTAA
The DNA here is from genome assembly GCA_902363515.1 of Bacillota bacterium. Classification (GTDB taxonomy): domain Bacteria; phylum Bacillota; class Clostridia; order Lachnospirales; family Lachnospiraceae; genus Blautia. Next base: position 27,029 of record CABJAN010000024.1, read on the forward strand.
AAAAAGCGTAATCAGATTTCCCCCAAGAAAGCCAAACCACAAAAGGCTGGCTACTGCCATAGGAAGCCCAAAAGGTGTCAGGCCACAAATAGCTCCGATGAAAAAGAAGGTTCCTCTTTTTATCAGCAAGTTTCCAAAAAGATATTCCCTTCCCTCTGTCAGATTAGAAAAGGAAGCCAGGTAGACAGGAAGCAAACTTGTCTGGTATCCTTTTTCTCTTATATAAAAATTGCAACATAAAACTCCCAAAACCACACCTGCTGCATATAGACTGAAAAACAATTTCAGATATTTTTTCATTCTCTTCACCCTGTATAGTTTATGTTTTTTCCACAAAAAAAAGACCTGACATAATATTATGCAGGTCTTTTATAAGCCTTTCAAGTCGATTTTCATCACTTGGCGTAATCTACTACCCGTGATTCGCGAATTACATTCACTTTAATCTGTCCAGGATATTCCAGTTCAGCTTCAATCTGTTTGGAAATATCTCTTGCCAGCAATACCATATCAGCATCTGTAACATGCTCTGGTACCACCATAACACGAATTTCTCTTCCCGCCTGAATAGCAAAAGATTTATCAACTCCCTTAAAGGAGTTTGTGATGTCTTCTAGTTGTTTTAATCTGTTGGTATAGGTTTCTAAAGTTTCTCTTCTTGCACCAGGTCTTGCAGCAGAAATTGCATCTGCAGCCTGTACAATACATGCCACCAATGAAGCCGGTTCCACATCTCCGTGATGGGATTCCACTGCATTGATTACAATCTGTGATTCTTTATATTTTTTACATAAGTCAGCACCAATCTGAATATGGGAACCTTCCACTTCATGGTCAATGGATTTTCCAATATCGTGGAGCAGACCTGCTCTTTTCGCCATTCGTATATCTGTTCCTACTTCTCCTGCAAGTAAACCTGCAAGCTGAGCTACTTCAATAGAATGTTTTAATGCATTCTGTCCATAGCTTGAGCGGAACTTCATGCGGCCCAGAAGACGGATCAGTTCCGGATGGATACCGTGAACTCCTACTTCCAATGCTGCGGCTTCTCCTTCTTCCCGCATCATGGCTTCCACTTCTCTTTGAGCCTTTTCAACCATTTCTTCAATTCTAGCCGGATGAATACGTCCGTCTACGATTAATTTTTCCAATGCGATTCTGGCTACTTCTCTTCGGATTGGATCAAATCCTGACAACACAACCGCTTCCGGAGTATCATCAATAATCAAATCCACACCTGTAAGGGTTTCCAAGGTTCTGATATTACGTCCTTCTCGTCCGATAATACGTCCCTTCATCTCATCGCTTGGCAGTTGTACAACAGAAATCGTAGTCTCAGCCACATGGTCTGCTGCACATTTCTGAATAGCAGTTACTACATATTCTTTTGCCTTTTTGTCAGCTTCTTCTCTTGCCTTGCTCTCCAATTCCTTGTAGAGCTTAGCTGTGTCAATTTTTACTTCGTCTTCAACAGTTTTCAACAGATAATCTTTTGCCTGTTCGGAGGTAAGGCCGGAAATTCGTTCCAGTTCCTGTACTCTCTGTCCTTGTAATTCATCGACTTTCTTTTCTTTCTTCTTTAACTCTACTTCTTTTGCTGTGTACTCAGCTTCCCTTCTTTCTAAAGCATCTGCTTTCTTATCAAGGGCTTCTTCTTTTGATAAAACACGTTTCTCATACTTCTGAAGTTCATTGCGTCTCTCTCTGGTCTCCTTCTCAAGTTCATTTTTGGTTCGGAGATTTTCTTCTTTTGCTTCCAAGAGAGCTTCACGTTTCTTTGTCTCAGCAGTCTTCAATGCTTCATCTATAATGCTTCTTGCTTTTACTTCTGCGGTTCCAATAGTTTCTGCGTCTTTTTCTGTTTTTTTCTTCACAGAAAGATTTGCAGTTACCGGAATGGAAACCAGCAAGGTAACAGCCACAGCAACAAGTGCAACTATTACATAGATTGCCACAGGAGCACCTCCTTATTTAATTTTCATTGTACAAATACAACAGTATAATTTTATACTGAATTCATAAAAAAGTCAACAAAAAGGTGAGCCTGTCTCTTACTCTTTATCGCTTATCTCACGAAAAACCGACAAAATTTCCGAAGAAGAGAACCCTTTTCGCATAAAAAATCCATAAAGCCGCTGTTTCTCTTTTTCTTCCATGGCTCCTTCTCCCTTTCTCTTGCTCTGAAGCATCTTACGGATCGTCTCTTTTGCATCCATCTGTTCCTCTGCTTCTTCCAGGGCTCTGGCAACGATTTCTGCCGAAATTCCCTTTTGCAGCAATTCCATTTTAAGTCTGGCTTTTCCTTTTTTGCTTTTTTGAAATTCAATATATCTTGCCGCATACCGGACATCATCAATATAATGAAAAGACTCTACATATTTCAGAGCCTCTTCCACAGCTTTTGTGGGATAGCCGCTCTGCTCCAGCTTTTTCTTCAGTTCTGCCCTGGTTCTGTCCATTTTTTCCAGCAGATGCATGGCTCTTAATTTTGCCCTTTTGGTAAGTACCTGTCCTACCAGTTCTTCGTAAATCTCTTCCGGCAGTTCCTCATCTTTTTGAATGTGATAGCGGGACAGCTCGCCTTTGTATAATACAAAAGCGGGCTGTCCGTCCAGTTCAATCTGAAATTTTTGCCGGGTCACAGGCTTTATTTCTGTAACAATCATGTTTTAACCTCTTATTCCTCTTCCTGTGTCTCCAAAGGCATGGTCTCCTGCTCAAAAGTTTCAGAGGTTTCCGTCTCTTTTGCAGCCGCTCCTCCTTCTGCAAGACCATAATGCGCTCTTACTTTCTGTTCGATTTCTTCCGCAACCTGAGGATTATCCTTTAAGTATTTCTTCGCATTTTCACGGCCCTGTCCGATCTTCCCATCATTATATGCATACCAGGCGCCACTCTTATTCACAATGCCAAGATTTGCTGCCAAATCCAGAATATCCCCTTCTTTTGAAATCCCTTCTCCAAACATAATATCAAATTCTGCTTCTTTAAAAGGAGGTGCAATCTTATTCTTTACCACTTTGATTCTGGTGCGGTTACCAACCATCTCACCGCTTTGTTTTAAGGTTTCGATTCTTCGCACATCCATACGGATAGAAGAATAGAATTTCAAAGCACGTCCCCCTGTGGTAACCTCCGGATTTCCGAACATAACCCCTACTTTTTCACGAAGCTGGTTAATAAAGATAACAATACAATTGGACTTGCTGATGTGGGCGGTGAGTTTTCTTAATGCCTGAGACATCAAACGTGCCTGAAGACCTACGTGGGAATCACCCATATCGCCTTCAATTTCTGCCTTGGGAACCAGAGCTGCTACAGAGTCCACAATAATAATATCCACAGCGCCGGAACGGACCATGGTCTCTGTAATTTCCAAAGCCTGCTCTCCATTATCCGGCTGTGATATATAAAGATTGTCAATATCTACCCCTATGTTCTTGGCATATGCAGGGTCAAGGGCATGTTCCGCATCAATAAAGCCTGCAATTCCGCCGCGCTTCTGTACCTCTGCAACCATGTGCAGGGCAACAGTAGTCTTACCACTGGATTCCGGTCCATAGACTTCTATAATTCTTCCCTTTGGAATTCCGCCCAGTCCCAGAGCAATATCAAGGCTCAAAGCTCCTGTAGGTATGGTTTCCACGTTCATATTTGCAGCAGAATCTCCAAGCTTCATCACAGAGCCCTTTCCGAACTGCTTTTCAATCTGAGCCAGCGCTCCGTCCAGAGCCTTTAATTTATCTTCTTTTTTTAAAACTTCCTTCTTTGAGGAATCTTCTTTTACTGTCTGTGCCATTCTCATTCTCCTATTTTCTTTTACTATGCAAAACCGCGAACTTATGTTCGCTCCTTTGATTTATCATAGTATATTTTTTGCCTATTGTCAACTGTTTTACCTGTAAGTTTTTCAGTCTGTTACCATATTTTACTCACTCCCATCTCTTTTATAAAAGTCCTCTTTTGAATTCCGCTTCAGAAATAAAGCAATAGAAAAAAGATTGTTCAGCCAACTGGAATTCTGAATGATTCCGATTTCTGGTGAAATGATGTATGTATATGATAACAAATTTCCCCTGATTCCTCAAGTTCTTTTGCAAAAAATCCCGAAAAAACCCTTTGTCACAAAAACCTGTAACAAAGGGTTCTCTCAGGATATTCTGGTTTACTGCATGGAAGGCTGACTCAGTACAGAACGCACATGAGCAACTTCCTCTGGTTTTGCACATGCTGCAGGAACGTAATAACTTTTCGCTCTTGCAATCTGGTAAATCTCTTCCTGAGACATTTCACACTGATTGCGCATCTGTTTCAGCGTTTGTTTTAACTGCTGATTTTCTGTCTGAGAAATCATTTCTCCATAGCGTACCAGTTCTCCATTGATTCCTGCCAGGGTATCTGAAACCATTGTTTTATCTGTCATTTTCTCTTCCTCCTACTGCAAAAATGTCATTAACTGCTGCTTGCTTTCCATTGCAGACTGGGCTGACTTCTGGAAAAACTGTTTTACCTGTGGGTCCTGTGCTTCGTGGGCATAATCCTGCATTTTGCAGTGAGTGGTTTCAAATCCGCCGATTAAGTGGCGCAGATTCTGTAAATCAAGTACTGAAATCTCTGTCATCTTAAAATTCCTCCTGTTCTTTTCTTTCTTCACACTCTTAGTATGGCAGGATTCCAGTTTTCTATAACTTGTTTTTTGTTCCATTTTTTAAACATTCCGGATAATCCGTTTACTTCCGAAATACGTAAGCAGGAAATAACCTCCGTAAATTCCAATCAGGATTCCTGCTGTTGCCAAAATAGATGCATAGCTTCCGATTTTCCCCATACTTTCCAGCATAATTTTAATAAAAGTCATACCAAAAACAGAATGAATCAATGCAACCAGAAGGGGCAGGAAGAAGAAAATGGCAATCTGACGAAACAATGCCCGGTGAATCAACGCCTCGTCTGCACCAATTTTCCGAAGCATCTCATAGCGCTCCTTATTGTCTGAGCTTTCGGATAATTCTTTTAGAGCCAGAAGCGCTGCGCTGGAAATCAAAAAGATAATGCCAAGATAAATTGCCATAAAGGTTACGGTTGCAGATAAGCCTCCGCTCACTTCAACAATTTCAATTTTACTGACAAAAGCTAATTCTTCTGTTTCTAAAGCTGCTGCCAGTTTCTCTTTTTCCTCCCGTTCCTGTTTGCTGTCCGCCTGATAATTTGCTGCCAGGAATTCTTCACTTTTCCAGGATTCCTGTACACTGTCATCCGGAAGCACCACAAAACCGCTGTTAGCATGGTTTGGCATCATTTCAAAAAATCCGTACTGACACTTCTCATAAGCCGGCGTATAGGTTTTTCCGTTCAGGGTAATGGTCTTCCCTTCTTTTAACAAAGGGTTTCTGATTTTTTCAAACACCTCATAATCACACACAATCGCGTAAGTTCCTTCCGGAACTTCCAGTTTTGAAAGCCCGTACATACCTGCAAGGCGGTTATAATCTGATACCTTTACAATGTCTTCCGGCATCTCCTCTGCCGAAAATTCCACCATTCCAGCTACAGTAAATCTATCCTTTCCAATGGTTTCTGCCACTGTGAGTTCTTCACTTTCATAAATCGTCATCTGCACTGCATCAGAAGCAAAGAGCTCCCCCTTCTTTTCTTCATATAAGTCTGAAAGTACCTTATCTGCATCTGGTCTTTCGTTCTCACCATCTCCATAATAAACAGCATAATTCACATCTGCCGGCGTCATCTCTCCCAGCATTTTCTGAAAATTATAATTTAATCCAAGCCCTCCTGCCAGAACACAAATGGTCACAAACAACATAAGGCAGATAACGGTCATAGCAAACACCATGGTATTTACCTTGCTGTGAATCTGGCGCAAAACAAAAGCGTTTAAATCCCGCAAATAGAATTTCCTGCTTCTTTGCATAATATTCAGCAAAAATCCGGACAAAGACCAGAACAGGAAAAAAGTTCCCAGGCAGCCAGCCAGAATAATCCATCCCACATCCTGCTGGTTTAAAGAGTCCGGGTGGCATACCCGGTAATACTGAATGCCAAGATCCGCTGCTGCCAGAAGGAAAATCACAAAGCAAAGCAGTGGATTTTTCATTTTCACCTGTTCATTTTCTTTTCTGGCTGACAAAAGACGAATCAGACGGCATTTGGAAATGCTTACTACATTAAACACTGCTACAATGGCAAACATAATGGCAAAATAACAGATGGTCTTAACAAATGCTTTGGAAGAAAATACAAACTGATATCCATCCATAACGCCGCCAAACATTTTCACCACCAGAAGCGACATAAACTGAGCGCCGAAAATACCCAGAACCAGGCCTACTGCCAGAGAAACCAGCCCAATGATAACTGTTTCTCCCAGAAGGATTCTGGATATCTGTCCTTTTCCCATTCCAAGGGTCATATAAACGCCAAATTCCTTTTTTCTGCGCTTAATAAGAAAATTATTGGCATAGACAATCAGGAAGCCCAAAATAAAAGAAATAAACACAGACATACCGCTTAACATCTGCACCATTAGTTCAATAATGTCATAGGTAGAGCTGCTCAGCACCTTCATGGTCTGCTGGGAATCTAGGGAATTAAACACGTAAAAAATTCCCACACCTAAAATCAGGGTAACAAAATAAATAGCGTAATCTTTAAAGCTCTTCTTCATATTTTTTACGGAAAGCTTAAATAACATCATTCAGCTCACCTCCCAGAAGCGTTACCACTTCAATAATACGTCCGAAAAATTCTTTTCTGGAATCTTCCCCTCTATGAAGTTCATTAAACAGCTTCCCGTCCTTAATAAACAAAATGCGGTCTGCATAGCTTGCGGTAAAAGCATCATGGGTCACCATAAGAATGGTTGCTCCCAGCTTCTGATTCATAAACTGAAAATTCTCCAGAAGCATTCTGGCTGCTTTAGAATCAAGTGCTCCGGTGGGTTCATCTGCCAGCACCAGTTTCGGATTTCCCACAATGGCTCTTGCACAGGCTACTCTCTGCTTCTGTCCTCCTGACATTTCGTAGGGATATTTATTCAGCACAGCAGTAATTCCAAGCTGTTCTGCCACCTTTTTTACGTCTTTTTCAATTTTTCCAGGCTTTACTCTCTGAATGGTAAGGGCCAGGGCAATATTCTCATAAGCAGTCAGGGTATCTAAAAGATTAAAATCCTGAAAAATAAAGCCCAGTTCCTCTCTTCTGAAACGGTTGAGATGATTTCCTTTCAATCTGGTAATATCTACATCATCCACCACAATCTTCCCGCTGGTAATCCGGTCTATGGTAGACAAACAGTTCAAAAGTGTTGTCTTTCCAGAGCCTGACGCCCCCATAATCCCTACAAATTCTCCCTCCTCTACCTGAAAACTGATTTTATCCAGGGCCTTTGTAAGATTTCCTTTATTTCCATAATATTTTTCTACATTTGCTACTTCTAATACGGTGTTCATTCCTGTTCTCCTTTCCTGTTGATGTCTCTATCATACAGGAATCCTTCCCAAAAACCCATTGATTTGCCTTACACTTTCCTTTCAAATTTGTAAGGTTAAAAAAGTTCGTCTGTCATACTTCCTTTGGGAAAACGGATGATAACCATACAGCCTTTCCCTTCTTTTGACACAATCTCCAGTCTGTGTCCCATTTTTTCACAAAGTTTTTTACACAAATACACCCCAAGTCCCGTAGAATTTTTTCCGGTTCTTCCGTTTTTTCCGGTGAATCCCTTCTCACAGACCCTTGGTAAATCCTGCTCTGCAATTCCGGTTCCTGTATCCTTTAAATACAGCTTTACCATCTCTTTTTCTGCTGCTGCATACCACTCCAGCTTCCTCTCTCCTGTTCCCGTATATTTCACGCTGTTAGACAAAATCTGCTGCAAAATAAAAGCCAGCCATTTGCCGTCTGAATAAACCTCTGTATCCAAATCATGAAGGCTGATTTGAATTTTCTCTTTCAGCAGAAGACGCCGGTTTCTCTGAATCACTTCGGTACATACCTGCTTCAGAGAGATTTTTTTCAGAACATAATCTTTTTCCACATAATTGCTTCTGGCATAAAACAGCGCCTGCTCTGTATAAGCGTCAATGCGTTCCAGTTCTTCAATCATACTGTCGCTGTACTGCCCCTTATTGTTCTCCACCAACAGTTTTCCAGTGGCAATGGGCAGCTTTATCTCATGTACCCAAAGCTCAATATATTCCTTATACTCCCTGTTGTTTTCCTCATATTTCTGAATCCGTTCTGCCATGGAGCGCTCCATAGCAAGCATGGTTTCATACACACTCTGTCCTTCTGCAAAATCCGGCTTTTCCAATAGTTCAGGAAGCAGATATGCCTTATCCAGATTTTTGCTTCCCTGTTCTAATGCTCTGTAAAAATTCTTTTTTCTGATATAATCCAGATAGGAAATCAGAAAAAATACAAGTGTTGTCCCAACACCTGTAATCCACAGATAAAATCCGGGAATACCTGTTAAAATGCCAAAAGACAGCTCCAGACACAAAAAACCTGCCAGAAGCAGGCCAAGACTCCACTGATCCTTTGCATATTTTTTATAACTCATTCCAGCCAATACCCCTGTCCTCTCTTTGTATGAATCACCTGACTGATTCCCAGCTCCTCCAGTTTACCTCTAAGGCGGGTCATATTCACAGTCAGCGTATTGTCATCCACAAACAGCTCACTGTCCCACAAATCATTGATTAAATCATCTCTGGACACAACCTTTCCCCTGTTCTTTCCAAGACAATATAAAATCCTGTTTTCATTTTTCGTAAGCTCAATCTCTTTTCCCTGACTTTGCACCACACCTTTTGACACATTTAAAAGAAAAGAACCGCAATCCACTTCCTCTCCCTCCTGGGGCTTCCCATAAGCCCGCTTTAATACAGCCTCCACATGAGCCAGTAAAATCTGCGGATTAAAAGGCTTTGGAATAAAGTCATCTGCCCCGCAGTTCATGCTTAAAAGCTCATCCATTTCTGTGTTCTGACTGGTCATTATAATCACAGGAAGGGAAGTCTTCTTACGAAGCTGGCTGCACAAATACTTTCCATCTAAAAAAGGCAGATTCATATCCAGCAGCAAAAGCTGCCCCCTGGCCTTTAAAATCTCCTCCTCCATATGCTCATAATCTGTAATCTCCTCTGTTTCATAACCATGCATGGAAAAAAACTTTCCAAGCTCTTTCCTTAATTTATCGTCATCTTCTGCCAGTAATAATCGCATCTCTTTATTCTCCATATACGAAAAAAGGAGACTGCTGCATGTTCTCTTTCTGCAGCGGTCTCCTCTATCCTTTTATCAATATCCAATCAACCAGTTATACATTTCTTCGTACTGCTTTGCGGAATGAGACCATGAGAAATCTTTTGCCATAGCACGGTCTACTAATTTGTTCCACTCCCGCTTCTTGTCATAATATACACTCTCAGCATAGCGGATGGTAGCCAGCATCTCGTGAGCATTGTAATTGGTAAAGCTAAAGCCGGTTCCTGTTCCCTCAAATTCATTATAGGGTTCTACGGTATCTTTTAAACCGCCTGTTTCCCTGACAATCGGCAAGGTTCCGTAGCGAAGGCTCATAAGCTGGCTTAGGCCACATGGCTCAAACAGAGAAGGCATAAGGAACGCGTCACAGGATGCATAAATTCTGTGGGATAAGGCATTGTCATAGAAAATATTCGCAGATACTTTTCCCTGATACTTCCATGCAAAATGACGGAACATATTTTCATACCGTTCTTCACCTGTTCCAAGAATTACCAGCTGCACATTATCCTGGCACAGCTCGTCCATCACATAAGCTACCAGGTCAAAGCCTTTCTGGTCTGTCAGACGGGAAACCACACCAATCATCATTGCTTTTGGATCTTCATTTAAGCCCAGCTCTCTTTGCAATGCCAGTTTGTTCTTTACTTTTTCTTTGCGGAAATTCTTTGCATTAAAGTTTTTCGCAATCATTTTATCGGTTTCCGGATTCCATTCATCATAATCCAGTCCATTCACAATACCTCTCAGGTCATGGGCTCTGGCCCTCATAAGACCATCCAGGTGTTCTCCGTAAAATTCTGTCTTGATTTCTTCTGCATAAGTATTGCTCACTGTTGTAATGGCATCTGCATAAACCAGACCGCCTTTTAACAGGTTAGCATCCTTGTAAGCCTCCAGTTTGTCCGGTGTAAAGAAATGCGCCGGAAGACCTGTTAATTCACGAATGGTCTTAATATCCCATGTTCCCTGGAATTTTAAGTTATGTATGGTCATAACCGTCTTAATCCCCTGATAAAACGAACCTTCCTGGAAACTGTCTTTTAAATATACAGGTATCAATCCGGTCTGCCAGTCATGGCAGTGAATCAGATCTGGCCTGAAATCAATGACCGGTAAGATAGACAGAGCCGCCTTTGAGAAAAAGGCAAACTTCTCAATGTCAAAACGAATGTCCCCATATGGCTGATAACCGGAAAAATAGTATTCATTATCAATAAAGTAATACTGAATTCCTTCATAAACCAGCTGCATAATTCCCACATATTCCCGACGGTAACCAATGTCCATATAAAAATGAGTTACATACTGCAACTGATTCTTATATTCTTCTTTCATACATAAATATTTGGGAATAATTACTCTTACATCAAAATTTTCCTTATCAAAGCACTTCGGCAGAGCACCCACAACATCTGCTAATCCCCCGGTCTTAATAAAAGGTACTGCCTCTGATGCTACAAATAATATCTTTTTCACAAAAATACCCTCCTTGCCAGATTCATACCAGTATTATACTCCATTTTTTCATTAAAGGAAAGTTCTTTCTCCTATTTTTTGTATTCCAGTCGTATTTTGTCTGCAATTAATGCAATAAATTCTGAATTGGTAGGTTTTCCTTTTCCTGTACTCACAGTATATCCAAATAATTCGTCAATGGTGTCCATTTTTCCCCTGCTCCATGCCACCTCTATGGCATGGCGAATGGCACGCTCTACTCTGCTTGGTGTAGTCTGATGCTTTTTGGCAATGGTCGGATATAAAATTTTTGTGATGGAATTTAACATTTCCAAATCATTTACAGATAAAATAATGGCATCCCTTAAATACTGATAGCCTTTAATATGAGCCGGCACACCAATCTCATGGATGATATTGGTGACATCTGCTTCTAAATTCCGTTCAAAATAACTGCTGCTGTTTTCATAGGCATTTACTTTTCTCAGTTCCTTTTTTCTTTCCTGTCTTGCCTGACGCACATGTTTGATTCTGGAAAGCAGCATATTATTGTCAAAAGGTTTCAAAATATAGTAATTTGCTCCTAACTGGAAGGCATCCTCGGTAATCTGTTCCTGTCCTACTGCAGATACAACAATAAAAGCCGGCTGTTTTTTCAATTCTGTATCTTTTCCCACACGTTCCATTACGGTAAGACCGTCCACCTGCGGCATAATAATATCTAAAAGTACAACATCCGGTTCTTTCTCCTTGATAATATCGTAAATTTCCGCTCCGTTATTAGCGTGTCCCACTAATTCCAGCTCCTTATCACCATTTATCAAGTTCCCCAGTAAATCCAACATTTTCTCATTATCATCTGCTATAGCGACATTTAACTTCTCCATTACTTCTCCTCCATCTATTTTGTTACAACTCTATTCTCCGGCATCTGACGGGCGCCCTTTTCAATCGTCATACCAAAGACTATTAGTATTATATTATCAGTTCCTGTGCAAATCAAGGGAAATCATCTTACAATTTATATTTTTATCTGATAATTTACATATATTTTCTACATTATTCACCTTTTATCAAACGATTTTCGACAGTTTACCACAACATATTCTCTATGAAGATTCCATAGCCTTTTGAGGAATCCTGAACAAACACATGGGTTACCGCGCCAATCAGTCTTTCATCCTGCAAAATAGGACTTCCGCTCATTCCCTGGACAATCCCGCCCGTTTTTGCCAGAAGTTCTGGATCTGTTACCTGAATTTCAAATGCCTGATTGGTATCTGCCCGCTCCTCATAAATCTCTGTAATCTGAATCTCATAAGACTGTACCCCGTCTCCTAAATCAGTCATAATCTTCGCCGGCCCCTTCTTCACCTCCTGCTTGTAAGCTACAGGAGCTTTCATGTTCAACGGTTGCTGCCAGTTATCCAGTCTTCCGTAAATGCCCTTCTCTGTATTTTTTTCTATGGTTCCCAGCTTTTTCTCTTCCTGATACTCAATGTAACCTGATAATTCTCCCGGTGCGCCCTTCGTTCCCTTTCGGATGGAAAGAATCTCAGCTTCATACAGTTCTCCTCCTGAAACATCCAGAAGTTCTCCTGTGTCCGTATCACTGATGCCATGCCCCAAAGCACCGAATTTTCCGCTTTCTTCCATATACGTCATGGTTCCAATGCCCTGGGTATTGTCACGCACCCAGATTCCCAGTTTATAGCTGTCATCCTCTGTCTTTACCGGATTTAAAGCAATGGGAATTTCTTCCCCTTCCCTGCTCACCAGAAGTTCCATGGACTTTCCCTGGCTTTCCTGGATTTTCTGAATAAGCTGTTTTTTTCTGGTAACAGGGCTTCCGTTGACTGCTAAAATGTAATCTCCTGATTTGGCAATATTTTCTGCCGGCTCTCTGGAAATACCATCCTCCCCAATGATTTCCCCGGTATCTACAATAAGAATTCCCTGGGTCTCCATATAAAGCCCTATGGGTGTACCGCCAACTGATACCACCTTTTCTTCCACGGTTTCAACCTGAACCTGCTTGAGTGGAAATATCCCAAGCAAAGAACATGGAATCTGATAACTTCCCTGATCTGATACATCAATGGTTTCCGGATAGGTTACCATAGGTAAGTCAAAAAGTTTTGTAAGATCATCTTTCTGTCCTTCACGGATATAGACTGTATCCGGTATGGCATTTTTCAACCTCACAATACCAAGCCCGCCCACTGCTAAAATATCCGCTAATAATAATACGAAAAGAAAGAGGCGATAATTACGCTTTTTAGACAAAAAAATCACATCCTTTCTCATTTTTATGAAAAATACTGAAAAAAGCACAAAAAAAAGATACACTGTTGTGTACCTTTTTAGTATGTGAATTTTTGTTTATTTCACTCTTGTATTTTTTTGTTGCTGTGCCAAATCTTTCATTTCCCTGGCATTTTGTAAAACCGCATCTGTAATCTTCGCACCGCCAAGCATCCGCGCCAGTTCTTCTACAGAATCATGGTAGGAAAGCTCCCGAATCCTGGTGCTGGTTTCCATATTTTCCACATTTTTTTCAATGAGATAATGGGCGTTTGCCTGAGAAGCAATCTGGGGCAGATGGGTAATGCAAAGCACCTGTCTGGAATTTCCAATCACCGCCATTTTCTCTGCTACCTTCTGTGCGGTTCTGCCGCTGATTCCTGTGTCGATTTCATCGAAAATCAAAGTTTCCGTATCATCCTTATCTGCCATCAGGGTTTTAATCGCCAGCATAATTCTGGAAAGCTCACCTCCGGATACCACCCTGGATAATTCTCTTACCGGCTCACCCGGATTGGTAGAAATCAAAAAGCAGATACTGTCTTTTCCCTGAGAGCTAAACTGTTCCCGCTCCTTAAACTGAATTTCAAACTCCACATTTAAAAAGTTCAAGTCCTGAAGTCCCTGCACAATCTGTTTTTCTAATTCTTTCGCCCAGATTTTCCGCACCTTCGTCAGTTCCTGACACGCTTTTGACAGTTCTTCTGTTTCTGTTTCCAGCCTTTTCTCCAAAGCTTCCTTTTGCTCCTGAAAATGCAGGAGACGTTCCAGTTCCTGTTCTTTTTCTTCTTTGTAAACAAGGATTTCTCTAATAGAATGTCCATATTTTGATTTTAAATGATTCAACAAATCCAGTCTGGTTTCTATCTGCACAAATTCTTCTTCTGAAAATACAAATTCTGACAAATAAGAAGAAACTTCCCTGTTAAAATCATTGAGCAGGCTGTCAATATCTGTAAGCGCGCTGTAAAATCCTTCCAGTTTTTCATCAAAGCCTGAAATCGGAGACAGTTTTTGAAGAGCTCTGCCAATCTGCTGGGTACTGCTCTCCTGGTTATCCCCGGTAAGCTGATACACCATTCCCAGACCTTCTGTAATCTGTCTGCTGTTGGATAGTTTCCGATAAGCAATCTCCAGTTCCTCATCTTCTCCAGGCCTTAACTGGGCTTCCTGAATTTCCTGAATTTCATATTCCAAAAAGCTGATTTCTCTTCTTCTCTGCTCTTCATCCAGTTCATAGCTCTCCAGCTCTTTTTTGACACCCAGGTATTCTCTGTAGTGTTTCCTGACGGTTTCCTTCTTATCTCTGATTTGGATTTCTCCATAATCATCCAGAATCTCCATCTGCTTCTCTGGGTACAGCAACGACTGGTGTTCATGCTGTCCGTGAATATCCAGCAGCAACTCTGCAATCTTGCGGATACTGGAAGCTGTACAGGTTTCCCCGTTTACTTTGCTGATGCTTCTGGTTTCTGTAATTCTTCTGGAAATAATCACCTGTCCCTCTTCCGGGTACACGCCCATTTCCTTTAACTTCTCTTCTGTATCAGGCCGCACCTGAAATACCAGCTCTACCAGGGCATTTCCGGCTCCTTCCCGTATGATTCCTCTGGACATTTTCTGACCCAGAGCCAGATTCACAGAGCCAATGAGAATGGACTTTCCGGCTCCTGTTTCTCCGGTAAGAATATTCAGTCCTTCCTGGAAATCCACCTCTGCTTCTTCAATTAATGCCAGATTCTTAACATGTAAATGTACTAACATTTCGGAGCACTCCCCTTTTTCTTTTATGCATGAATGATTTTTCTGATTTTATCCATCAGTATCATGGTGTCTTCCGTACTTTTGCTGAAACAGGCAATGGTATCGTCCCCTGCCAGACTTCCTACGATTTCCTGAAGATTCATGTGGTCAAGCGCCGCTGCCGCTGCATTTGCCATACCGGAAGAGGTTTTAATTACTAAAATATTCTGAGCTACGTCCATGGAGAGAAAGGCCTCTCTTAACACTCTGATATATTTTTCGCTGTCAGGAGCTTCTTTTGCGTTCATAATCGTATATTTTGAACCTCCGTCTTGTCTGGCCACCTTTGTCAGTTTCAGTTCCCTTATATCTCTGGAAACCGTAGCCTGGGTTACCTGAAATCCGGCAGCATTCAGACGCGCTGCCAGTTCTTCCTGTGTTTCAATATCATATTGCTGAATCAATTCAATGATTTTTGAATGTCTGGCAATTTTCATTTCCATCCTCCTGCTAATTTTTCATTTTTTTCCGAAGTACCTCTAAAAAACTAATGTTGCTGATTTTTACAATCTTTGTATCCTGAACAGAACGCCGGATTACCACCTTGTCCCCCAGTGTCATGGAAATATTCGTGTCCCCATCAAAGGAGGCAATAGCTTTTCCCTGTCCCATCTGTACACCATGAGTAATCTCCACAGCAATTTCATCTCCTGCCGGGAAAATAATACTTCTGGTATTTAAAGTATGAGGCGCTACCGGCGTCATAATCATAATATTTGTCTCCGGCGATACAATAGGGCCTCCCGCTGAAAGGCTGTATCCCGTGGAACCTGTGGCTGTGGAAATAATAATTCCATCTGCCTTATAGGAATTTAAAAACTCACCATTTACATAATTATTAAAGCCAATTACTCTAAGAGGCCCGTCCCTGCCAATGACAATGTCATTTAAGGCCACGTCCTCTGCTATCATTTTGCCCTTATGATAAACCTTCCCCTGTAGCATCATACGGTTTTCCAGCACATATTCATCTGCCATGAGATGATTCAGGGCAGGTTCAATGGATTCCCGGTCAATCTCTGCCAGATATCCCAGAGTTCCCAGGTTAATACCAAGAAGAGGAATCTGGCGGCTTACCACATCCCTTGCAGCTTGCAGAAGGGTCCCGTCACCTCCCAGAACAATTACACATTCAACATCCTCCGGAATGTGATTGATATCCGTATAATGATGAAAAGGCTCTCTTCCTCTTGAGGTGGCAGGACGAATCATACAGAAACACCCATGGGATTCCAAATATCTGGCAGTCATGCCTGCCACCTGCATTCCTTCATCTTTTTCACTGTTTGCAATAATATAAAACTTTTTCATGGTTATTTATCCAGCTCTTCATGAGCTTTTGCAACAATCTCCTTCACATCCAGAACTGCATCTTCTAAAAATTCATCTGTTTTTTTCTTTAAGTGAAGCAAATATTCAATATTTCCTTCCGGCCCCTTAATAGGAGAAAATTCCAGATGCAAAGTGGCATATCCAATACTTTGTCCATAAGCGATTACTTTTTCAATCACCTCTTCGTGAACCTTTGGATCCCTGACCACTCCTTTTTTCCCCACTTTTTCTCTTCCTGCCTCAAACTGAGGTTTAATCAGGCATACCACTTCCCCGTCTTCTTTTAGAAGATTATAAACCGGAAGCAGCACCTTGGTAAGAGAAATAAAAGAAACATCAATAGAGGAAAAATCTGCCTGCTCCTGCAAATCCTCCGGAACCACATAGCGGATGTTGGTTTTTTCCATGCAGACAACCCGCTCATCGTTTCGCAGCTTCCAGTCCAGCTGTCCGTGTCCCACATCAATGGCAAAAACCTTCACTGCGCCGTTTTGCAGCATACAGTCTGTAAATCCTCCTGTGGAAGATCCCACATCCATACAAACTTTATCCTTCAGGGTCACGCCAAAATGCGTCATGGCTTTCTCAAGTTTCAGGCCACCTCTGCTGACATATTTCAATGTATTTCCACGGACTTCGATTTTTACTGTATCCTGGAACATAGTTCCCGCCTTGTCCTCTTTCTGGTTATCCACATAAACATTTCCCGCCATAATCACAGCTTTGGCTTTTTCCCTGGATACTGCCAGCCCACGCTTCACCAGAAGAACATCCAGACGCTCCTTCATCTTTTTGCCTCCTTTATCTTCCTGTATACAGAAACTCCGTCAATTCCTGCCTTTTCCTTTAACTTCTCCGGATTTCCATGCTCAATAAAAGAATCCGGAAGCGCAATGGTAAGCACCCTTACTTCCGGATGCATTCTGCGCATGTAATCCGCCACCTGGCTTCCAAAGCCTCCGGCTGCCACATTTTCTTCCATGGTCACAAAAAGCTTATGCTGTTCTGCCAACTGAGAAAGGAGTTTTTCATCCAGAGGTTTTACAAACCTGGCATTCACCAGAGTAGGGTTCTCACCATCCTCCATAAGCATCTTGCGCACCTGTACTCCTGTTTTTACCATGCTTCCCACTGCCAGAAGGGCAATATCCTTCCCTTCAAACAGTACTTCACTTCGACCTTTACAAATAGGCTCCCGATATTCCTCCAGACCATCATAAGCCTCTCCTCTTGGATAGCGGATAGCAATGGGTCCCTGATACTGCACTGCAAATTTCATCATATCGGAAAGTTCCCATTTATTTTTAGGCGCCATAACTGTCATATTGGGAATCATGGATAAATAAGTCAAATCAAAACAGCCCTGATGGGTTTCCCCGTCACTTCCAACCAGTCCGGCACGGTCTACTGCAAAAATCACATGAAGATTCTGCAGGCATACGTCTTCAATGATCTGATCTACTGCTCTTTGCAAAAAGGAAGAATACACTGCTACCACCGGAATCATACCGCCAAGAGCCAGCCCTGCCGCAAAGGTCACAGCGTGTTCTTCTGCAATTCCCACGTCGAAGAAGCGCTCCGGAAACATATTTCGAAATCGTTTCAAACCGGTTCCGTCCGGCATGGCTGCTGTAACTGCCACCACCTTTTCTTCCCGGTCTCCGAATTTACGCATAACCGTGGAAAAAATATCCGTATAATTTGCCTTTCCTGAACTGCTAAGAGGCAGTCCATGCTCTAAATCAAAGGCAGAGGTTCCATGAAATCTGGCCGGATGGCGCATAGCCGGCTCATAGCCTCTTCCTTTTTCTGTTTTTACATGAATCAACACCGGTCCCTGAACCTTCTTGGCTTCCTGGAACACCTGTATCATGCGGCTGCAGTCATGTCCGTTTACCGGACCTAAATAGGTAAGCCCCATATCTTCAAAAAACATCCCCGGAATCACCAGACGCTTAATGCTGTCTTTGGTTTTATGAATCCGTTTTACTGCTGCAGGGCCAATACCCGGAATTTTATTTAATCCGTTTTTCACCCCTGTTTTCAGCCCATGATAGCTTTCCGCTGTTCTCATATTACTTAAATAACTGGAAATGCCTCCCACATTTTCAGAAATGGACATTTCATTGTCATTTAAAATAATAATAAAATTTTTCTTCAGGGAAGAGGCATTGTTAAGGGCTTCATATGCCATCCCTCCTGTAAGAGCGCCATCTCCAATAACAGAAATCACATGGTAATCCTGCTTCTGCAAATCTCTGGCACATACATAGCCCACTCCTGCTGAAATGGAAGTGGAGCTATGCCCTGTATCAAACGCATCACAGGGACTCTCACTGCGTTTTGGAAATCCGCTCATGCCGCCCAGCATCCGAAGCTGGTCAAATCCGTCTTTTCTTCCTGTCAGAATCTTATGTGTATAGGACTGATGACCAACATCCCAGATAATCTTATCTTCCGGAAGCTGGAACACATAATGCAAAGCCATGGTAAGCTCCACTGCACCTAAGTTTGATGCCAGATGTCCTCCTGTCTTACTTAAATGTTCTAACAGGAACTGGCGGATTTCCTCTGCCAGTTTTGGAAGCTGCTCCATGGAAATCTGTTTAATATCATTTGGTTGCTTTATCTTTTCTAAAAGCATTGCTCCTGCACCTCTATTTTCTGCGGGTACACAGAAAAAGAAATAAGTCCTTTAAAAATTCTTTTTCTCCCGGAAGCTGCAAAAGAATACTAACTGCCTCATGGGTCAGCTTCTTTACTTCTTCTCCCGCTTGTTCCACTCCTTCCAAAGTCACATATGTGGTCTTATGATTTTTTTCGTCGCTTCCAACCGGCTTGCCCAGCTCCTCCTGGCTGCTGGTAACATCCAAAATATCGTCCTGTATCTGGAATGCGATTCCAAGACAGCTTCCCATTTGCCGGATATCAGACAAATCCTTTACTCCCGCCAGTACAGCTCCAATCATAAGAGACGCCTCAATTAACGCAGACGTCTTATTTTCATAAATAAAATCCAATGTTTCTCTGGAAAGTGGTTTTCCATCATTTTCTACATCTACACCCTGTCCCCCAAGCATTCCGTAAAGTCCGGTTTTCTCTCCCAGAATTTTAAGAGCTCTTGCAACACGCAAAAGTTCCTCCTCATTTTGGGCCAGTTCAAATGCCTGAAAAGCTGTTTCATAGGCGTAATTTAACAGAGCATCTCCTGCCAGAATAGCCGCAGATTCCCCAAACACCACATGGGTTGTCTTTTTTCCTCTCCGGTACTGGTCATTGTCAATAGCCGGAAGGTCATCATGAATCAGGGAATGAGTGTGAATCATTTCAATAGCTGCCATAAAAGGCTTCACAATTTCAGAATTTCCTCCCAGCATTTCATACATAGCTGCCATAAAAACCGGACGCAGACGCTTGCCTCCGGCCCTCATACTGTAGTTTATGGCTTTGGCCAGATTGCCGGAAAATCCCTCTTCTTTTGGTAAATATTCCTCTACCACTGCCCATGCGCTCTGTGTTCTTTGTTCTAATTCTTCTTTAAAATTCACTAAGTCCACCATCTTCATTTATCTTTAACATTTTTTTCTCAACCGTATCAATTTTGCCACTGCACTGGCGGAGCAGTTCCATACCTTTCTGGTACATGACAAAGGAATCCTCCAGGGAAATCTCCCTGCTCTCCAGCCGCTGCACAATCAGATCCAGTTCCTTTATGGATTCTTCTATGGTGAAATCCTCTGCCAGATTCTTATCTTCTGTCATGAGTTATACCCCTTTCCTCTTCTATGGTTTCGGTAACCTTTGTCAGAATCCTTCCGTCTGTTACCTGTATGTTCAAAGTATCTCCCGGTTTTACCTGTCCAATGCAGGTGACACTGTGTCCTGCCTCATTTTCCACATAGGAAAATCCCTGATTTAATTTATCCAAAGGAGACAGGCCTTTCATCCGCTCAATATAAATATTCAGGTTCTGCCTTGCCCGGAAAATCTGGTTCTCCATAGCGCTGCCAAGTCTTTCTTCCAAATCCAGCAGTCTGATGCGCTTTTCCTGAATCTGATAAGCCGGACTTCCATACTCCAGTTTCATCTCATACTGTTTCATCCTCTGGCGCAAAGAATAAATCTGATTTTCCATTCCAAAAGTAAGCTTCTGCCTATAAGCGCGTAAGGTTTCCAGAAGCTGCCTTACATCTGCCACTGCAAGCTCTGCTGCTGCCGAAGGAGTCGGCGCCCGCAAATCTGCCACAAAGTCTGCAATGGTGGTATCTGTCTCATGGCCTACTGCGGAAATAATGGGCGTCTGGCAATGAAAAATGGCCCTCGCCACTTCCTCTTCATTAAAAGCCCACAAATCTTCAATAGAGCCTCCGCCTCTTCCCACGATAATCACATCCACGCCCCAGGCATCCAGGGTTTCAATGCCTTTTACAATGCTCTCTTTGGCACCTTCTCCCTGGACCAGAGCCGGATAGAGAATCAACTGCACATAAGGGTTTCTCCGCCCTGCAATATTTCGGATATCCTGAATGGCTGCCCCTGTAGGCGCTGTCACAATCCCCACTTTTTTTACATAAGCCGGTATGGGTTGTTTATACTCCTGGGAAAACATCCCCATTTCTTCCAGCTCTTTTTTTAAAGCCAGGTAGCGTTCATAGAGAAGCCCTGCCCCTTCCAGGGTAATGCTTCTGGCATATAGCTGATACTTACCGTCTCTTTCATAGACGCTGACACTGCCTTCTGCCACTACCTTATCTCCGTTTTTCATGGCAAATCCCAGCCCTTTTCTCTGACCCGCAAACATGACACAGGACAAAGTCCCTGTCTCATCCTTGAGGGAAAAATAAATATGACCGGAAGTATGATATTTGCAATTAGATACCTCGCCCTTAATGGAAATTCTGTTTAGCATAAAATCCTGGCTGAACATGTTTTTAATATAGGTGTTGACCTGTCCTACAGAATAAATTCGCGGATTCATAGGCTTTCTCTGGAAATTTTTCCAAGCACGCCATTTACAAATGAAGCAGAATCTTCACCGCCGAAGTTTTTGCTGATTTCTACTGCCTCATTAATGGCAACTTTCGTAGGCACATCCTGGTCATATTTCATTTCATAAACTGCCAGGCGAAGGATATTCAAATCCACCTTGCTCATTCTCTTTGTTTTCCACCCAGTGGAATTTTCATTGAGAATGTTGTCAATTTCTTCCAGATGCTCCTTCACACTTGCAAATTTCTTCTCCATATAAGCCTGTTCCAGAGGTTTTAAATCCTCCAGACTGTCAAAATAAAGCTGCATCTGCTGAGGCATTTCCTCCACCTCATTAAATTCACTTACAAATAAGAGTTTAAAGATATGTTCTCTCATTTCACGTCTTCCCATAATTTCCTCCGTCTGTATGATTTTGCTAAAAAGATAAGGTGCCTCTAAAAAAGACACCTTATCACCCTGCTCTTTTAGAATGTTTACTTGTCAATGAACTTTATCAATCTCTACGCTGGCAATGCGCACGTTTACATCAGAAACAGTAAGGCCTGTCATGTTTTCAATGGCTGCCTTTACTCTTTCCTGGACTCTCTTGCTGGTCTCCAGAATATTAAATCCATATTCAATATTCAGCGCTAAATCTACGCAGACTACATCTTCCAGAACGTCAACCTTCACACCTCTGGAAAGGTTTTTCATACCCAGTTTTCCAACCAGTTCGTTGGTAATATTTCCGGCCATGGAGCCAACGCCTTCTACTTCTGTGGCAGCAAGTCCGGCAATAATGGCTACAACCTCATCTGCAATCTGTACTTCCCCAAGAGAACCATTATCATGTATTTTATACGTATTTCTGTCTTCCGCCATAATTTTTCAACCTCCTATAGGAAATATCCTGTGTTTTATTATACCAAAGAGTGACTGAAAATAAAAGCTGTTTTTTGTTTTTTCTATAAATGTGTCAACGGGCAGCTTCCTGTGAAGGTTAAAATAAATCCAAACCCGTCTTTAGAAGTTAGCACCATATTCTTTCGAAGTACAAATGACATATTACCACTTACAAATGCCTTAAAATAAGGCTTTTTTTATTTCTCAAAATACTTGCAAAATT
>CABJAN010000025.1 GCA_902363515.1 Bacillota bacterium
CCGTACTAAACTAAAAAAATAATAATAAGCCATCTGATAGAGAATCTGGCAGACAGTCAGGAGCAGTATCAGATGGCTTTTATAAAATGTCAATATACGAATGATTACCTACTTACGATTGTCCGGGACAAGATATTTAGGAACTGCCCCATAATAAGACAGTGCATGTACTGTGCCGATAATAAAATGTGGAAGTTTTTCATCCGGAAAGATCTCTGCATAAACAAGGCTGCTAAAACCAAGTGTAGTTGTAAAAATGTGAACTTTCCGAAGTTCGCCAGTTGTTGTATCCAATAGCAGTTCCGGCTGGTCGCCTACCCAGTCAATATACATCTTTTCGCCAGGGATCCGTTCCACAGGCATAGATGTTTTTGAAGTACCATAAGTATCTACCATAAAATCACGATACAGCTTATAAAACTGAGCAAGCTGGTAACCGTTAGGATGCTCTTTTTTATAATCAATCCATAGAAAACTCAAGTCAGCATGTTTTCCCATTTGGATCATCTGCTCATGTATTTTTTCAAAATCAGGCAGTGGAATATCCTTATGTCGAAGGTTTTCTTTTGGATAGATGAGATCAACCACCTTTGAGGCTGGCATTTGTCGAAGATCATCCAATGATAAGCCTGAATCCTTGTAGCGGGTCATGATCAATGCAATCCCGCTCTGTCCGATCCGGTAACGTTTTTGTACAGAGTCATAACTGACTTTACTGAGCCGAAGTTCTATGACTCCAAGAATAGTATTGTAGTCGTGCATAATAGTTCCTCCTTTGCACTGTGATGAATAATAGTTACACATCACAATAATAAAGGAAAAACGTACCGCTTTGAGCAGAAAACGAGTACCGCTAAATCAGAATGAATGTACCGACGATTTCAGAATAGGCGTACCGTTCGAGCAGAATTTGCAAATAAGCACCTTTTATATAAATGCTCTTAGTCCAATTAAAATAAGTACTATAGCAATTATTGGAACAGGTATTATGCAAATAAGAAATAAATTCAATTTTTTCTTTGCTTCGTCTGTATTTTCTTGTTTCGTTTTTTTGATTTTTTGCAAAACAATAAATGGAAAAGAAAGAAAAATAAGACTACCTATTAAAATCATTGTAATATTCATTTACATTCCTCCGATTTATCTGTATCATACTCATAAAACACATTATTTACATTTTTAACAACTTCACCTGACTGCTCCAGCCATTTTATTAAAATTTGTGTATTTTCATAAAGGTGTGTTATACTTGCTATTCTTTTTCCATTTACGTCATATAAGCGAATAATATTTTCTGCACATTTATAACTGATGTTCTTTTTATGAAACTGACAGCTTTTTCCACCTTTAAATATTCGAATGGTTTCACTATCGATAATTTCAACTTTATTTCTGAAAGAAAACAACAGATGTAGATAATAACTGTCTACAGCAATTAAACTAATTGTTAAAATTAAAATCACCCAATCTACTTTTGAAATTGAGGAGAACAATAAGCTTAATTCATATATCCCCCCTAAAAAGCCCATAACGCCTAAAGGGAATAATAAAATATTGATAATTGAGTATATACTTTTTTCTAGGAATTTTCACAAAATTAGAATTAGGTATCACTTTTGAACCTTTCAGTTTTTTTCGTAGTCCATATATTAAACTCATTCCTACTGGAAAACAAATTGCAAATATAATTGATTTTATTATAACGTCCAACTCTAAATTCACCTCTTTTACTTAGAATGTTTTATATACATCTTTAAATAATATTCTTTTAATTGCTGAGCTTGTCTATGGCCAGAAAAAGAAGGACTGCTATAAATATCAATCTGTTCTTGAAGATAAGGTAAAACATCTTTGTCAAAAAGTTCAAAAAGATAATCCAAAGCACCAAAATGAAAATGAAAATACTTTGAATAGAAAAAGTATTTGCTTGTGTTTATTTCACTAATCATCGGTACAACTTTCGTTTCAATTACTTCAAGAACCATTTTTTTGATATTAGCAGCAGTATCTTTTACGGCGTAGTTAAATAGTGGATGCTCAAGGTTCTCTTTTCCTATACAATAATAGTTGCCAAAACTCCAGCTTCTATCATCAAGCATACCTTTGTTACCAATATAGAACTTAGTGTACATACACCACTCATGTAATTTATCTTTTGCCACTGCTGGCTCATAAATAGCAAAACCACAGAAAATCTGAAAAGCACTTTCATCAAAATAATTAAATCTTTCTTTTTGTATTTCTACCAATGTTATAAAACCATCTTCAGATATTCTGAAAAACTTATTTCCTTTTTTACGAAATCCATGAGGTCTCAAAATGCTGTGAATAGATTTAGATAGCTCTTTGTAAAAAATTTCAAAATTCATTTCATTGTTCATATATACACCTCTAATAGCTTATCGTTCCATGTATATTCCTGTTATAGCACCATAGCACCAGATAATAAAACTTCATTCCTTTATAAGTATATTATCATTATACGAATGGATTGTTTCTGACACAAGCAACAAGAATTAACATAGCATATTTAAATAACTAAATGGTAAGAAAATTTAATTTCCATCGTTTATAAGCTGAACCTTTTCCATAGAAATATTGTATTCTTTACAAAATCTATTGATTGTCCAATTATTTAAAACAAGAAAACTCTTTGCCACGTAAATACTTGCTTCTGAATTATGTAACAAATTGAAAATACTTTTTGTGTCATAACAGTTGAAACTATAAGCGGAAGCTGCTGCTGTTTTTTGTATAATATTAGGTTTTGTCAGGCAAATTGTGATATTACATATATATTTTTTCGCTCCATTTTCTTTTACATATAGATAAGGTCCGCCTAACCCAATGTCATATATTCCTTTCGGGCGACAGGCTAATGTAAAAACTAATGAATTGATATTACGATACAAAATTTCTTTTTCCCTAACACCAAATACTATTTTATTCTCTAATAGTTTATAATGACGCTGCCTTATATAATAATAAAATAATAGTAAAAAAGACAGAAAAAGAATGGTAAAAATTAGTATTTTTTGAAAACTCACTTTAAAATCAAAGGAAAACAACACCTCTGTCAGGCAAAGTGACAATGCTGAACAAACAAATATACCAGTTATAATGTCAAACCAATTATTGAATTTTCCGTTTCCAAAAATATAATCATAACTTTTATTCATTGATAACCTCATTTTAACAACATCTAAATTTTGATATTAATCTATATCAGTAATCGTTGCATATCTGGTAAATGGTAAATAAGTTATATGAATATTATCGCCTGCTTTACACCAATCTACTTTTCCTACTTTGTAATATTTTCCATTTTCCAGATAAATTAACATGCCATTTTTTTTCGTTATTACACCTTGAGCTTCTTTATAGTTTGTTGTTAAAACATAGGGCAAGTCTAAACAAGAAGGCAAAGTGCCTACTATGCAATAAACAATGCTCATAACCAGAAAAAATCTTTTTACAAGAATGTTTAATTTGTATGCATGCTTTTTTGCCCATTGTTGCTGTTTGGGATAAAAAAATTCCCATCTGACAATTTTGATTTTGGAAATAGCCAAAAAAGCAAAGAATATTGCAAAAATAGTCATTATGAAAAAATATATCCAATATAAAGATAATCTATTAGCGCTCATGGTTTCATACCTACCTTTCACAGACTCTGCTTGAATAAGTATTACTTTATTGTACAATCACTCCAGCTTTTGTATTTGGTAAATACATAATAGTAACGATATCGCCTTTTTGATATGATAATGAATCAACGGATAATTCAACTTTCTTTCCATTAGATAGAAGTATGACCGTATCTCTCCAGGCAGTCCCATTTTTCTCAATCTCATTTGTAATTTCGCCAGTTATTAGCTGATATTTGCCTGACATTATATATTTTATATCTTTTAGAACTGGAATTGCTACCCATAATACAAAGAGCGCTGTTATTATTGTTAAAACTCTCATGGGGATTTCTAATATCCTTCTTAATTTTAGACAGATTTCTAATTTTTCTTTAGGCATGTTCATTAAACAATATTCTTCTTCTGTGTGAAAGAATCTTCTCTTAACAAACATAACATATATTGCTGTACTGACTATTCCAAATACAATCATTAAAAAAATTGTATATTGTATAATGATTCCTTTCATAAATATTGTCCTTTCTGTAGGATGACTACAGCACTGGGAAAATTATATTGCGTAAACCACTAAATTGGGAGTTATTTAATCAAATATTGTTGGAGAAGTTGGATTTTCAAATGCTTCAAAGCACATCAATATTTGTTCCTTTGTACATTTTTCCACAGCAAGGTTTTCAGGTATCTCTGTTTTTTCAAAAAAACCAATCTCTGTTGTTTCAATGTTGCTTTCAAATTTTCCACTTTTGTATTTGCATAAAGAAAAAATCTTTACAACGCCATATGCATAATTTGTTACGTTATGTTTTCTCCAGTCCTGAACAGCAATCAGTTTTTCCACGAATACATTTAATCCAGTTTCTTCTTTCACTTCTTTAACAGTATTTGAAGCAATAGATTGGTCAACATCACACCAACCACCAGGCAAAGCCCACGTACCATTATTTTCATGAACAAGTAAAATTTTACCGTCAACAAATACTGCGGCTCTTGTGTCCACTTTCGGTGTTTGATATCCTGTTTCATTACAAAAGATATGATAGACTTTATCAATAGGAATATCTGTTTTCGCAGAAATCATTTCAGCAGAAATCTTTCTTAATTCTTCATAACGCTCTTTATCATATTTATCCTTTCCGTATTGAAGTCCTGCCTGAGCAATACTTTGAATACGAATTGCAAAATCAATCCATTTGTCATTCATACTTTTTATCCTCACAAATTTAATTTCTTTCATTATAGACCACAGACTAAAAATAAACAATGAATGAATACAAAAAAGAGATACTCACTTATGATAGTGAAATATCTCTTTCCTGCTATTTTTTTTTTAGTACGTTTTAGTGGACCTGGCGGGAATCGAACCCGCGTCCGAAAGTCTATCCCTTGGGGCATCTCCCATCACAGTTATTCTTTTGACATTCCCTTACAGTACCGCCGGATAACAGGCTGAACTGCTTAGTAGCTTCATGAAATCTTCCACTTTCTCAAAGCTTTGAAAGCGAAGTGCCCCGCAAGGTCGATGCCAGATTCTCAGACAGCGGGTGGCCTGAGGCTGACAAGCTGCAATTTAGGCAGCTAACGCTACTTTATTATTGTTTGCGTTTATATTTAGGTTCCAGGTTGGTACGCAGTCCCGGAGTCTGCGGATGGCTTCCTCAACTTCAAAACCCCCGTCGAAACCAGTACAAGCCCGCGTGGTTTAAAGCAACTCTTATGATATATGCTTTCTGAAAATTTGTCAAGGCTTCCGTTGCAATTCTTCAGACAGGATGATATATTGGAATTATCGTTCATACAGTGAACAGCCATATATGGGAGTAAAGTTCACAATTCTGACAAATTTGACTGCTATAGTAGGACAGAGAGACAGGAGGAGCAGATTATGGAAAAACGAAAAATTTTAGTAGTGGATGATGAGAGCAGAATGCGGAAACTGGTACGGGATTTTCTTACAAAACAGGGCTTTGAAGTTTTGGAGGCAGGAGACGGAGAGGCTGCTCTTGATATTTTTTATGCAGATAAAGATATTGCCTTGCTGATTTTAGATGTGATGATGCCCAAGATGGATGGATGGCAGGTATGCAGGGAAATCCGTTCTCATTCTAAAGTGCCGATTATTATGCTGACAGCCAGAGGAGATGAGCGGGATGAGCTTCTGGGATTTGAACTGGGTGTGGATGAATATATTTCCAAGCCTTTCAGTCCTAAGATTCTGGTAGCCAGAGTAGAAGCTATTTTGCGAAGAACCAGCCAGACGGATGCGGATGGTGTGCTAAGAGCAGGAGGTGTGGAGATTAATAAGGTTTCTCATATTGCATCCATTGACGGAGAACCTATGGAATTAAGCTATAAGGAGTTTGAGCTTTTGGCATATTTTATGGAAAACCAGGGGATTGCCCTGTCCAGGGAAAAAATTTTGAATTCTGTTTGGAATTATGATTATTTTGGAGATGCAAGAACCATTGATACCCATGTGAAAAAGCTGCGGAGCAAAATGGGAGAAAAAGGAGAGTATATTAAGACCATCTGGGGAATGGGATATAAGTTTGAGGTGGAAGGATGAAGAAATCCATAAAAATACGGTTGGCAGTTACCTATATTGGAATTATGTGTCTGTCTCTGGCAGTGATGCTTTTGGTAAACTCTCTTTTTCTGGAAAAATTCTACTTGCGTAAGAAAACAGAGTCGCTGAAAAAAGTATACAATACCATGAATGATACATCTGACACCAGGTACTACAGTTCTCTGGCAGATGATGAAAAATTTAAACAATATTGTGATGAGAACAATCTTTCTATGATTGTGGTAGAGGATGTTACTTCCAGAATTTTGTTTGCCTATGCGAAAAATTCAGAACGTCTGTATTCAGAAATCCAGTTTGGGGTTCTGGATGACTTTGTGCGGGGAAAGAGGGAAATTCTGGAAGCAACGGATAACTACATTGTGGAGAAGAAAACGGACGATGTGAAGGCAATGGATTCCGTTAATATGGTAGGGGTACTGGATAATGGAAATGGTTTTCTGATTACCACTCCGGCTCAGAGTTTGAAGGACAGCGCTTTGATTTCCAATGTTTTTTATTTGTATATTGGTCTGTTTACCATTTTCATCAGTTCTGTGGTCATCTGGTTTATTTCCAGGCATATTACCAGGCCTTTGCAGCAGCTTTCTGAGTTGTCTAAGGAAATGGCGAATCTGAATTTTGATGCTAAATACACCAGTACCAGTGAGGATGAAATCGGTGTTCTTGGGAATAATTTAAACAGGATGTCCGGAGAATTGGAAAAAACAATTTCAGAGCTTCGGACTGCCAATAATGAACTGCAGAAGGATATTGAGAAAAAAGAGCAGATTGATGAAATGAGAAAGGAATTTCTCTCTAATGTGTCTCATGAGCTGAAAACTCCCATTGCTTTAATTCAGGGATATGCAGAAGGGCTTCAGGAATGTATTAATGATGACCAGGAGAGCAGAGAATTTTATTGTGATGTGATTATTGATGAGGCAGCTAAGATGAATAATATGGTGAAAAAACTGCTGAGTCTGAATCAACTGGAGTTTGGAAATGATACGGTGAATATGGAGCGGTTTGACCTTACGGAATTAGTGAAAGGTGTGGTGCAGTCTGCACAGCTTCTGGCGTCCCAGAAAGAGGCGGAAATCCGGTTTTTACAGGAAGAACCCATTTCAGTATGGGGGGATGAATTTAAAATAGAAGAGGTGGTGACAAACTATGTTTCAAATGCCCTGAATCATGTGGATTTTGAGAAAAAAATAGAGATTAAGGCAGTGAAACGTGGCGATGTGGTAAGGCTTTCTGTGTTTAATACAGGTGCCAGAATCCCGGAAGAAGATTTGGATAAAATATGGATTAAATTTTATAAAGTGGATAAAGCCAGAACCAGGGAATATGGAGGTAGCGGTATTGGCTTGTCTATTGTAAAGGCCATTATGGACAGTATGAATCAAAAGTGCGGTGTCATTAATTATGAAAATGGTGTAGAATTTTGGTTTGAACTTGCTTGTGGAGACACATTCTGTTAAACTAAAAAGATGGAATAAAATAGAAAATACAAAGGAGGAACAAAAATGCCGCCTTTACAGGGACAATGGCTGGAAGCCTTAAAGCCGGAATTTAAGAAACCATATTATAAAGAATTGTTTGAAAAAGTAGGGCAGGAGTATCAGCAGAGAAAGATTTTTCCTGCTCCGGATGATATTTTTAATGCTTTTCACTTTACTCCGCTGGATGAGGTGAAGGTCGTGATTTTGGGACAGGATCCTTATCATAATGACGGACAGGCTCATGGACTGTGTTTTTCCGTAAAACCAGAGGTAGAAGTGCCTCCGTCACTGGTAAATATTTATCAGGAGCTTCATGAGGACTGTGGATGTGAGATTCCAAACAATGGATATCTGGAGAAATGGGCAAAACAAGGGGTACTGATGTTAAATACAGTGCTGACTGTGCGGGCGCATCAGGCCAATTCCCACAGAGGAATGGGATGGGAGGAGTTTACAGATGCTGCCATTCGGGTACTGAATGAACAGGACAGACCCATCGTATTTCTGCTCTGGGGAAGACCGGCGCAGATGAAGAAAAGTATGCTGAACAATCCAAAACATCTGATTTTGGAAGCGCCGCACCCAAGCCCTTTATCTGCTTACCGGGGATTTTTCGGGTGCAGACATTTTAGTAAAACTAATGAATTTTTGAAAAGTCATGGATTGGAGCCCATTGACTGGCAGATTGAAAATGTGCAGAGGGATTAACATCGATGGGAAAGAAAAATGATAATACATTAGTAAAAAATGCTTCTTTTCTTATGATTGCTGCGTTAATTTCCAAAATTATCGGACTGATTTATAAAAGTCCTCTTTCCAGCACCATGGGAAAAGAGAGCTTTGGATGCTTTCAGTTTGCACAAAATGTTTATTTTATTTTGCTTATGATTGCGTCTTTTAGCATTCCACAGGCAGTTTCCAAGATTATGGCAGAACGACTTGCCTTTCACAGATACCGGGATGCTCAGAAGATTTTTAAAGGCGCCTTATTCTATGCTGTGATTATGGGTGGGGCAGTTTCCATTCTCTGTGTGGTGGGAGCGCCTGTTTTAGTGCCGGATAAAATGGCAAATGCGCGTCTGGCGCTGCAGTTTCTTGCTCCAACGATTTTTATATCCGGTATTCTTGGCGTTTTTCGTGGATATTTTCAGGCATACCGTAATATGCTGCCAACTTCCATTTCTCAGATTGTAGAACAGATTGCAGTAGCGGTGGTAGCTCTTCTTATGGCAAATGTTATGGTAAGGCAGTTTGCGGGAGCAGACCCGGATGTACTGAGAAGCTGGAGCGCAGCAGGAGCAACCATGGGAACAGGAGCCGGGGTAACTGCGGCATTGTTGTTTATGCTGTTTGTTTATCAGGTGAACCGGAAATCCATTCAGAAAAAAATTGCCAGAGACAGGGTTTCTGTTGGAGAAAGCTATGGAGATGTAATGAAAACCATTGTACTCATTGTAGCGCCTATTATTCTCAGCGCATTTTTATACAATGTAAATAGTTACATCAACAGTATGATTTACACAGGCGTATCCGGAATCAAAGGTTTAAAAAGCAGTGTGGTAGAAGGGCTGTATGCAGAGTGCGGATATTTCCTTACCATTATCAATATTCCGCTGACCCTTTCCAGTACAGCGCCTACCTCCATGATGCCGGAGGTGTCAGGGTACTATGCAAAAGGAGATAAAAAGACAGCCAAGGAGAAAATCAATAAAGCAACCTGGCTGAGTATGTTTATCTCCATTCCCTGCAGCGTAGGACTTTTTGTTTTGGCAGGTCCTATTACAAAACTGTTGTTTTCCACCACAGACGGAACTGCAGGATATCTCATGATGCTGGGAGTTATTACTGTTATTATGAATGGAATGTCCAATATTTCCAATGGTGTTCTTCAGGGCATTGGCAAGGCCAATATTCCTATGATTCATGCTGCCATTGCCCTGGTTTGTGATGTGGTGGTTGTGGTGATTTTGATGTTCGTCACGAACTGGGGAATTTATAATGTGGTCATTGCCATGATTGTGTATGCGCTGATTATGTGCATATTAAATCAGAGGGCTATGTGGAAAGAACTGAAATATCACAACCCATGGAAAGAAGCCTATCTACTTCCTATGGCAGCGGCTGTTCCTATGGGGATTGTTGCATTTGTAGTTTATCACGGTGTTTATGCTGTGATGAAATCAAATTTCATTGCTCTGATTCCAGCCATTGCACTGGGCGGATGTGTGTATTTCCTGGCCTATGTTGTAATAGCAAAGCCAAAGGAAGAGGACTTCGCGGGAATTCCTGGTGGAAGGACTTTGGTGAAAGTAGCAAGGAAACTGCCTTTTGGAAGATAAAAATAAAGAGGGTATCACTTAATCATCTGATTTGATGATTTTGTGATACCCTCCTTATGTATGGGGCATGAGATTGAAAAACAGGAAGTTATGCTAATGAGAGTTCAATCTCATTAATCCTCTTTGTGATTGCATGAATTCTACCTGTTTCTTTAAATCCCATTTTGTGATAAAACCGTTTTGCATTGGTGTTGTTTTCGAGTATCCATAGAGTGGGGATACCAGTACATTGCTCAATAGCAAATCGCAGTAACTTTGTTCCATAGCCCATTTTCTGTTTATCCGGTAGAATATAAAGATCTTCAATCAGGCACTCTTTGACTGAAACAACGCCAACCGGCATATCTTCAACTAGCATATAAAACTTGCTTCCACAGTTCATCTTGTTTTGCACATATTCCTGCTGCCTTTCGGGGGTGTGTATTTCGACAAAATCTGGTACACAGAAAGAACGATGCGACTCTTTCCATGAGATTGAATGTATCATTGCGGCTTGTAACAAGTTCATTTTGTCCACTGTAATAATCATGCTTCCCTCCACAGCTTCAAATTTATCACTTTCTCCCTACCCGTATTATAACAGTTCCACATATCTGCCACAATGAAAATCGTCATACCCTTGCCATTTTTCTAACAACAAAGATGCAAATTTTAATTTTTATGGTTCTATATGGCATTGGCGTGTTCTTTTATACTTCTAGTGCCTTCCTAAGAGAATCCACATCGGAATATCTCGTAGCGGAAGAATCGGCCATAAGCTTTCTTCCTTTTTCTATTGCAGTGATGGTTATTTCGTTTGGTATATCCAGTTTTAAAGCAAAAGGAATACCATGTTCGTGGATTGAGGTTCGCAGAATATCAGTTTTGATATTCAAATTCGTAGTTGCCATACAGAACACCTCCTAGTATCTGTAGAAATCACTGAAGCTTTTTAAACGCAGTGGAAAGCATTAATTTAATACGGTTTAACTGATTCACTTCGCTGGCGCCCGGGTCATAGTCCACAGCCACTATGTTTGCCTGCGGATAGTCCTTCCGGATGGCCTTGATAACGCCTTTTCCCACAATGTGGTTTGGCAGACAGCCAAATGGCTGGATGCACACAATGTTTGGTGTGTCTGAGTGGAGTAACTCCATCATTTCTCCGGTTAGAAACCAGCCTTCCCCGGTCTGATTTCCTATGGAAACAATGGGTTTTGCCATGTTTGCCAAATCTTCAATTTTGGCAGAAGGAGTGAAGTGCTTACTCTTTTCAAATTCTTTGTTGGCAGCTCTTCGGATGAATTCAATGGCAGCGATTCCCAGATTTCCCTTTTGAGCCAGGGATTTCTTAAAGCCTAACTGCTCTGCCTTAAAGTTCTGATTATAGAAGCAGTAGCACATGAAATCAATTAAATCCGGGCAAACAGCCTCAGCTCCTTCTTTTTCCAGAAGTTCAGCCAGGTGATTATTGGCTGCCGGAAGGAATTTTACCAGAATTTCTCCTACAATTCCCACCCTTGGTTTCTTTTCGTTGGTAATAGGAAGGGTATCAAACTCCCGAATCATCTGGCGGCAAATATGGTTAAACTGGTTAAATCCGGCATGCTTGCCAGTTAAGAAGGAGATACAGCGTTTTTCCCATTTCCGGTGCAGGGCATTGGCAGAGCCTTTGACTGCTTCATAAGGACGCATCCGGTACAGACATTTCATTAAGATATCCCCGAAAACAGCCCCGTAAGCAATTCTGGAAGCCAGCTTTGGTGTGATTTTAAAGCCGGGGTTTTCCTCCAGACCGCTTAAATTCAGAGAAATTACCGGAATGTGAGCTAAATTCGCTTTTTTCAAAGCTCTGCGGATAAAGCCGATATAATTGGAAGCCCGGCAGCCCCCGCCAGTCTGGGTCATAATAATGGCAGTTTTGTTCAAATCGTATTTGCCAGAAAGCAGCGCCTGCATAATCTGTCCTACTACAAGAAGAGAAGGGTAGCAGGCATCATTATTTACATACTTTAATCCCACGTCCACAGCAGATTTGTTGTCATTTGGCAATACCTCAAGCTGGTAGCCGCTGGCATTAAACGCAGCCTGAAGGATGGAAAAATGAATGGGTGACATCTGGGGACATAAAATCGTATAATGTTTCCGCATTTCCTCAGTAAACACAACTTTTTCAATAGAAGAGGACTGTATTTTCCTTGGCTTTTTCTGCTGTTCCTTTACCCGGATGGCAGCCAGGAGAGAACGAACACGGATTCTGGCTGCTCCCAGGTTGTTTACCTCATCAATTTTCAGGCAGGTGTAGATTTTGCCACTGTTGGAGAGGATTTCGTTTACCTGGTCTGTGGTTACAGCATCCAGACCGCAGCCAAAGGAGTTTAGCTGAATTAAATCCAGATTTTCTTTTTCCTTTACAAAGTTGGCGGCAGCATAAAGCCTGGTGTGGTACATCCACTGGTCGTTGACGCGCAGAGGACGTTCAATGGGCGCCAGGTGAGAGACAGAGTCCTCGGTAAGCACTGCAATTCCATAGGAAGTAATTAACTCTGGAATTCCATGGTGGATTTCCGGGTCAATGTGGTAGGGGCGTCCTGCCAGCACAATACCTCTGCGTCCTGTTTTTTCCAGATACTCCAGGGTTTCCTCACCTTTTCGCATAATATCCCTGCGGCAACGGTCCAGCTCCAGCCATGCTTCATGAGCAGCAGCCTGTACCTCCTGGGCAGGAATTCCCGGAAACTCCTCGATTAACCGCTCGGTAACCGTTTCTTCACTGGTAAGAGATAAAAACGGATTGTGGAAGCGGATAGAGGCATCCTGAAGTTCATCCACATTGTTTTTGATATTCTCAGCATAAGAGGTTACAATGGGGCAGTTATAGTGATTTACAGAATCTGTAAATTCTGTCCGCTCATAAGGAATACAAGGATAAAAAATATAATGAACGCCCTGTTTGATCAGCCAGGAAACATGTCCGTGAGCCAGTTTTGCGGGATAACACTCTGATTCACTGGGGATGGATTCAATACCCAATTCGTAAATTTTTCTGGTTGAAGTAGGAGAGAGTACCACCTGATATCCCAACTGGGTGAAAAAGGTATACCAGAAAGGATAATTTTCATACATGTTTAAGACTCTCGGAATTCCTACCTTGCCCCGAAACGCCTTGTCCTTGGTAAGAGGCACATAGGAAAACAGTTTTTTGTATTTATAATCATAAAGGTTGGGGATGTTATCCTTGTTTTTTTCTTTTCCGATTCCACGCTCACAGCGGTTGCCGGAAATAAACTGGCGTCCTCCTGAGAATTTATTAATGGTAAGACGGCAGTTATTGGTACAGCCCTTACAGTTTGCCATGGTGGTGCGGTATTCCAGAGAATTGATTTTCTCAATAGGAAGCATGGTGGAAACCTTGCTTTTATCATAACGCTCTCTGGCAATGAGCGCAGCGCCGAAAGCGCCCATAATACCTGCAATGTCCGGGCGGATGGCTTCGCACTCTGCAATCTTTTCAAAAGCCCGCAGTACCGCATCATTGTAGAAGGTACCTCCCTGTACTACAATGTGCTGTCCAAGCTCAGAAGCGTCAGAAACCTTAATTACCTTGTAAAGGGCGTTTTTAATAACCGAATAAGCCAGTCCTGCAGAAATGTCAGCCACAGAGGCGCCTTCCTTTTGCGCCTGCTTTACCTTGGAGTTCATGAAAACCGTACACCTGGTTCCCAGGTCAATGGGATTTTCTGCAAATAAAGCTGCTTTGGCGAAATCCTGTACACTGTAGTTTAAGGATTTTGCA
The DNA here is from genome assembly GCA_902363515.1 of Bacillota bacterium. Taxonomy (GTDB): domain Bacteria; phylum Bacillota; class Clostridia; order Lachnospirales; family Lachnospiraceae; genus Blautia. The sequence goes on from CABJAN010000025.1 coordinate 13,830, forward strand.
AAGGTCTCAATAAAAGAGCCGCAGCCGGAGGAGCAGGCCTCGTTTAACTGTACGCTGTCTACGGTCTGGTCTTTGATTTTGATGCATTTCATATCCTGACCGCCAATGTCAAGAATACAGTCCACCTTTGGATCAAAGAAAGCAGCCGCATAATAATGGGAAACCGTTTCGACTTCCCCTTCATCCAGCAGGAGAGCTGCCTTAATCAGAGCTTCCCCATAACCGGTAGAGCAGGAGTAGGCAATTTTCGCGCCGGCAGGAAGCTGGTCATAAATTTCCTGAATAGCCCGGATGGAAGTTGCCAGAGGATTTCCATTGTTGTTGCTGTAAAAGGAGTATAAAAGAGCCCCATCTTCCCCTACCAGGGCAGCTTTTGTGGTAGTAGAACCGGCGTCAATACCAAGATAGCAGTTTCCTTTGTACTGGGATAATTCTGCAGTTTTAATATTGTACTGACTCTGACGCTGGTTAAAGACCGCGTAATCTTCTTTTGATGCAAACAAGGGTTCCATACGGTCTACTTCAAAATCCATATGAATGGACGCCTTTAAACGGTCCCGCATAGCAAGAATGGATACGGGTGCTGCTTCTGGTTTGGCATTTAAGGCAGAGCCCATAGCTGCAAACAAATGAGAATTTTCCGGTACAATAGTATGCTCCTCATCCAGCTTTAAGGTACGGATAAAGGCAGTCTTTAATTCAGACAAAAAGTGCAGAGGACCACCTAAAAATGCCACATGTCCCCGGATAGGTTTACCACAGGCCAGTCCGCTGATGGTCTGGTTTACCACTGCCTGGAAAATAGAGGCAGATAAATCTTCTTTGGTAGCGCCCTCATTAATGAGAGGCTGAATATCAGTTTTGGCAAATACGCCACAGCGGGCAGCAATAGGGTAAAGCGCCTTGTAGGTTTTTGCATATTCGTTCAGTCCGGGAGCGTCTGTCTGAAGCAGGGAAGCCATCTGGTCAATAAAGGAACCGGTACCTCCGGCGCAGATACCGTTCATACGCTGCTCCACATTTCCCCCTTCAAAGTAAATAATCTTGGCATCTTCACCGCCCAGTTCAATGGCTACATCTGTTTTTGGAGCAAATTCCTCCAGAGAGGAAGAAACCGCAATGACTTCCTGTACAAAAGGAACTTCCAGATGATTTGCCAGGGTTAAGCCGCCGGAACCGGTAATAACCGGTATGGTCTGGATAGAACCAAGGGCCTGGCTGGCTTTGTCCAAAAGGTTTGCCAGAGTATTTTGAATATCTGCAAAATGCCTTTCATAGTCCGAAAATAACAATTCGTGTTTTTCGTTTAAAACAGCCACTTTTACCGTGGTGGAACCAATGTCAATTCCAAGAGGATAAGCAGTCTGCTGTGTGGTTTTATGATCTTCCATAGTCGGAGACCTCCTAGTCATATCTATGTATTTCTACTTATTAATATGTGTCATGATTTCTAAAAAAACCAATGTACATTATACGACAAAATCTGGGAAAAAACAATCGTAAATATTACCAGACCGTTGCGTTTCTAAATAGGGTATGATAGAATATTTTCTGTTACAAAGGAAAGAAAAGAGAAGAGGAATATAAATTTATGTATACATTGCTGAAACAGGAAGGCAGAGCAAAGCGTGCCAGATTAGAGACGGTTCATGGAACCATTGAGACACCGGTATTTATGAATGTGGGAACCGTAGCTGCTATTAAAGGGGCAGTATCTACTACGGATTTACACGAAATCAAGACCCAGGTGGAATTATCCAATACCTATCATCTTCATGTGCGTCCGGGAGACCATATTATTAAACAACTGGGAGGGCTGCACAAGTTTATGAACTGGGACCGCCCCATTCTTACGGATTCCGGCGGATTTCAGGTATTTTCTCTGGCAAAACTGAGAAAGATTAAGGAAGAGGGCGTGTACTTCAATTCCCATATTGACGGCAGAAAAATTTTCATGGGACCGGAGGAAAGTATGCAGATTCAGTCTAACCTGGGTTCTACCATTGCTATGGCTTTTGATGAATGCCCCTCCAGTGTGGCAAGCCGGGAATATGTGCAGGCGTCTGTAGACCGCACCACCAGATGGCTGCAGCGGTGCAAAGACGAAATGGCAAGACTGAATTCCCTGGAGGATACTGTAAATCCTCATCAGTTATTGTTTGGAATTAATCAGGGAGCTATTTATGATGATATTCGTATTGCTCATGCAGAGACGATTTCCAAAATGAATCTGGACGGGTACGCTATTGGTGGTCTGGCGGTAGGAGAGACCCATGAGGAAATGTACCGGATTCTGGACAGTGTGGTGCCACATCTTCCTGTGGATAAACCAACCTATCTCATGGGAGTGGGAACTCCGGCAAATATTTTGGAGGCTGTTTCAAGAGGTGTGGATTTCTTTGACTGTGTATACCCAAGTCGTAACGGACGTCATGGTCATGTGTATACCAATTCTGGAAAGATTAATCTGTTTAATGCCAAATATGAATTGGATTCCCGTCCCATTGAAGAAGGATGCCAGTGCCCGGCATGCCGCCACTACAGCAGAGCCTATATCCGCCACTTATTAAAGGCAAAAGAAATGCTGGGAATGCGTCTGTGTGTGCTTCATAACCTGTATTTTTATAACACTATGATGGAAGAAATCAGGGATGCTCTGGATCAGGGATGTTTTGAAGAATACAAGAACCGTAAGCTGGAAGGAATGCAGGCAAAAAAATAAAGAGAAAAGGCTTGAAGAAACAGGAATAATTGTGTATTATTATAATAATGTCCACCAAGAGATGAGACAAAGATTAAAATGCAGGAGGATGTAACATGTTTTTATCAACAGCAGCAGGTGCAGGAAGTATGATTACCTTGTTTTTGCCATTAGTTGTATTCTTTCTTCTGATGTATTTTATGGTTATGAGACCTCAGAAAAAAGAACAGCAGAGAGTAAAAAGCATGCTGGCAGCTATGGAAGTAGGCGACAGTGTGGTAACTACCAGCGGATTCTATGGAATCATCATTGATATTACAGATGAAGATGTAATTGTAGAGTTTGGAAATAACAGAAACTGCAGAATTCCTATGAGAAAAGCAGCCATTGCAGAAGTAGAAAAAGCAAGCGATGGCGCTGCAGAATAAGGAAGTTGGAAAGAGGATGTCGGTATGTGTAGAGAGCGGCATCCTCTTTTTGGCATCTGCATGTTTTGCTGAATGAAAGGAGAGTATTATGGCGTTTATCAGCTTGTTTGAAGTCATTGGCCCAAACATGGTGGGACCTTCCAGTTCCCATACCGCAGGGGCAGCATCCATGGCTCTTTTGGCCAGAAAATTATTTCCGGGAGAAATTGCAAAGGTGACCTTTACCCTGTATGGTTCTTTTGCCAGAACCTACCGGGGACATGGGACAGACCGGGCGCTTCTGGGAGGCATTATGGGATTTGAAACCGATGATTTGCGAATCCGGGATTCCCTGGAACTGGCGAAACAGGAAGGAATCGAATATAATTTCCAGTTAGGAGAGGACGAAAATCTCCATCCAAATACAGCAGATATGGATATCCGGGGAACCAAAGGTGAGAGGCTTTTTGTGCGTGGCGTTTCCATAGGGGGAGGAAAGGTAAAAATCGTAAAGCTCAATCAGATTGACGTGGACTTTACAGGAGAGTACAGCACTCTGATTGTAAGCCAGACAGACAAACCGGGAGTTGTGGCTCATATTACGAAGATTTTAAGTGAAGAAAAAGTAAACATTGCCTTTATGCGCCTGTTCCGGGAGGAAAAGGGGGCTGCGGCTTTTACCATTGTGGAATCAGATGAAAAAATTCCAGTGGAGGTATTAGATAAAATCAGAGCGAATCCACTGGTTTCAGATATTATGCTGGTGCAGTTATAGGAGGGAAAAATGGAGTTTAATCATGGAATTGAGTTGTTGCAGTTATGTGAGAAAACAGGACTTCCCATTTCTCAGATTATGAAAAAAAGAGAGGCGGTATTTTCCGGCATTACGGAAGAAGAAGTAGATGCAAAAATGAGAAAAGCATTGGAAATTATGAAGCAGTCAGTAAAGGAACCACTGGATGCGCCTACCCCTTCCATTGGCGGCCTCATTGGGGGAGAAGCCAGAAAGCTACATGAAAGAAGAGAACAGGGGAAATCCATCTGCGGAACCTTGCTTTCCAAGGTGATTACCTATGCCATGGCAGTGCTGGAGGTGAATGCTTCTATGGGTGTCATTGTGGCAGCGCCTACTGCCGGTTCTTCCGGTGTGGTTCCGGGGGTTTTATTGGCTCTTGGAGAAGAGGAGCATCTCACCGATGAAGAATTATTAAATGGATTGTATACTGCCGGAGCTGTGGGCTATCTGCTTATGCGAAATGCCTCTGTTTCCGGCGCAGAAGCCGGATGTCAGGCTGAGGTTGGAGCTGCGTCTGCCATGGCTGCCGCAGCAGTTACGGAAATCATGGGAGGAAGTCCAATGATGTGCCTTCACAGTGCATCCATGGCTCTGTCCAATCTTTTGGGGCTGGTCTGTGATCCCATTGCCGGTCTGGTGGAGGCGCCTTGCCAGAGCAGAAATGCCATGGGGGCTTCCAATGCCTTAATTTGCGCGGAGCAGGCTCTTGCAGGGATTCCCTGTCCCATTCCTTTTGATGAAATGGCAGAGGCTATGTATCATGTGGGAAGAAGTCTGCCTTTTGAACTAAGAGAAAGTGCTTTGGGAGGATGCGCAGGAACACCTTCTGCCTGTGAAAAGACCTGCTGCATTTTCGGCGGGTGAACAGGCTCTTTCTGTGTCCTGAAAAGAATAGAAGATATAACAAAAAGGAATATCTAAAGCGCGTGTTATTACTTGAAATGTAAGATAAAAAGGATTATCATAGAACTAATTACACGTAGAAAAGGATAACAGAAAGAGGGAGATCGTATGGAGTATAAAATTGCATTGATTCCAGGAGATGGAATCGGGCCGGAAATCGTAAGAGAGGCAAAAAAAGTACTGGATCGGATATGTAAGGTTTATGGACATCATTTTGAATATGAAGAATTATTGTTGGGAGGAGCTTCCATTGATGTTCATGGAGTGCCTCTTACAGAAGAGACCATTGCAGCGGCAAAGGCTTCGGATGCAGTGCTTATGGGCTCTATTGGGGGAGATGCAAAGACCTCACCCTGGTATCAACTAGAACCCTCCAAAAGACCGGAGGCAGGGCTTCTTAGAATCCGCAAGACACTGAATTTGTTTGCGAATTTAAGACCGGCTTATTTATATGAGGAATTAAAAGGAGCCTGTCCGTTAAAGGAAGAAGTCATCGGAGACGGTTTTGATATGATAATTGTCCGGGAACTCACTGGCGGTCTGTATTTTGGAGAACGGAAAACCGTAGAGGAAAATGGAGTGAGAAAAGCCATTGACACTTTGACTTATGATGAAAAAGAAATTCGCAGAATTGCAGTGAAGGCTTTTGAGATTGCCAAAAAGAGAAGGAAAAAAGTTACCAGCGTGGATAAAGCAAACGTGCTGGATTCCTCCAGACTTTGGAGAAAAGTGGTGGAAGAGGTGGCTGTTCAGTACCCGGAGGTAACTCTGGAACATATGCTGGTGGATAATTGTGCTATGCAGCTGGTTCACAATCCGGGACAGTTTGATGTGATCCTTACGGAAAATATGTTTGGAGATATTTTATCAGATGAAGCCAGCATGGTGACCGGTTCTATTGGAATGTTATCTTCTGCAAGTCTTAATGAAACGAAGTTTGGTCTTTATGAACCAAGTCATGGCTCTGCACCGGATATTGCAGGAAAGGGCATTGCCAATCCACTTGCCACTATTTTATCCGCAGCCATGATGCTTCGCTTTTCCCTGGATCTGGACAAAGAGGCAGATGCTGTGGAAGCTGCTGTTTCTAAGGTGCTAAAAGAGGGATATCGTACTATAGATATTATGGAAGATGGTATGACACAGGTAGGAACTTCCAGAATGGGAGATTTGATTGCAGAGCAAATATAAGATACAAAGGAGAAATGCTATGAGAAGTGACGCAGTAAAAACAGGGATGCAGCAGGCACCCCACCGTTCTTTATTTAATGCCCTTGGTATGACAAAAGAAGAGATGGAAAGACCTCTGGTTGGTATTGTAAGTTCTTATAATGAAATTGTACCAGGTCATATGAATCTGGATAAAATTGTAGAAGCAGTAAAATTAGGCGTTGCCATGGCAGGAGGAACTCCTGTTGTATTCCCGGCTATTGCTGTGTGTGATGGAATTGCCATGGGACACACAGGAATGAAATATTCTCTGGTAACCAGGGATCTGATTGCAGATTCCACAGAGGCCATGGCTATGGCCCACCAGTTTGACGCTTTGGTTATGGTTCCAAACTGTGACAAAAACGTGCCGGGACTTTTAATGGCAGCAGCCAGAATCAATGTCCCTACAGTATTTGTAAGCGGCGGCCCCATGCTGGCAGGTAAGGTAAAAGGACAGAAGAGAAGCCTTTCCTCCATGTTTGAGGCGGTTGGCTCTTACAGTGCAGGAACCATGACAGCAGAGGAAGTAGAAGAATTTGAGAATAAGGTATGCCCCACCTGTGGTTCCTGCTCCGGTATGTATACAGCCAACAGCATGAACTGCCTTACCGAAGTGCTGGGTATGGGATTACAGGGAAATGGAACGATTCCGGCTGTGTATTCTGAGAGAATTAAACTGGCAAAACACGCCGGTATGCAGGTTATGGAAATGTACCGCAGGAATATCCGGCCAAGAGATATTATGACAAAAGATGCCATTATGAATGCGCTGACTGTGGATATGGCTCTTGGATGTTCCACCAACAGTATGCTTCATCTTCCGGCCATTGCCCATGAAATCGGTTTTGATTTTGATATTACCTTTGCCAACAGTGTCAGCGAAAAAACACCGAACCTGTGTCATTTAGCACCGGCAGGTCCTACCTACATGGAAGACTTAAATGAGGCTGGCGGCGTCTATGCTGTTATGAATGAGCTCACCAAGAAAGACCTGTTGAATCTGGATTGCATGACCGTAACAGGAAAGACTGTGGGAGAAAATATTAAAAACTGTGTGAACAAAAACCCAGAGGTTATCCGTCCTGTGGAAAATCCTTACAGCCAGACCGGAGGCCTTGCAGTTCTTACAGGAAACCTGGCTCCGGACGGCGGCGTGGTAAAACGCAGCGCAGTTTGTGAGGAAATGATGGTACACGAAGGTCCTGCCAGAGTCTTTGATTGTGAAGAAGATGCCATTGCAGCTATTAAAGGCGGAAAAATTGTAGCAGGAGATGTGGTGGTTATTCGCTATGAGGGACCAAAGGGCGGTCCTGGTATGAGAGAAATGCTGAATCCTACCTCTGCCATTGCTGGTATGGGTCTGGGTTCCACTGTGGCCCTGATTACAGATGGACGTTTTTCCGGAGCATCCAGAGGAGCTTCCATTGGACATATTTCACCGGAAGCAGCCGTGGGAGGACCTATTGCATTAGTAGAAGAGGGGGATATTATTCGTATTAATATTCCTCAGACCACACTGGAGCTGGAGGTTTCAGAGGAAGAACTGGCAAGAAGAAGAGCCAACTGGCAGCCAAGAGAGCCAAAGGTGACCACAGGCTATCTGGCGCGGTATGCAGCTATGGTGACCAGCGGAAACCGGGGTGCAGTGCTGGAGATTCAAAAATAAACAGAGAACGGGGGAACTTTTTATGCAGCTTACTGGCGCGCAGATTGTAATTGAATGTTTGAAAGAACAGGGCGTAGATACTGTTTTTGGGTACCCTGGAGGAACCATTTTAAATATTTATGACGAATTGTATAAGCATCAGGAGGAAATCCATCATGTGTTGACTTCCCATGAACAGGGAGCAGCCCATGCAGCGGATGGCTACGCACGTTCCACAGGAAAAGTAGGGGTGTGTCTGGCAACCAGCGGTCCGGGAGCAACCAACCTGGTTACGGGAATTGCCACAGCCTATATGGATTCCATTCCGGTAGTAGCCATTACCTGTAATGTAGGACTGCCCCTTCTTGGAAAGGACAGTTTCCAGGAAGTGGATATTGCAGGGGTAGTGATGCCCATTACCAAACATAGTTTTATTGTAAAAGATGTAACCAAACTGGCAAAAACCATCCGCAGAGCCTTTGTTATTGCCAAAAGCGGCAGACCGGGACCGGTGCTGGTGGATATTACCAAGGATGTTACCGCAAATATGACAGAATTTCTTCCGTACAAACCAAAGCCTGTGAAGCCTTATATTAAGGAAATACAGCAGGAGACGCTGGAAGAAGCGGCAAAACTCATAAATGCTTCCAAACGACCGTTTATTTTCGTAGGAGGCGGCGCAGTTGCAGCAAATGCCTGGGAGGAAGTGCGGGAACTGTCTCATAAGATACAGGCACCTGTCACAGATTCTCTTATGGGAAAAGGAGTGTTTTCAGGGGAAGACCCTTATTATACGGGAATGTTGGGCATGCACGGAACCAAAGCATCCAATCTGGGGGTAACCAAATGCGACCTGCTCATTGCCATTGGAGCCAGATTTTCAGACCGCGTCATTGGAAATCCAAGGAACTTTGCCAGAAATGCCAGGATTATCCATATTGATGTAGATGGTGCAGAAATGAATAAGAATGTATTGACAGACTGCGGCATTATTGGGGATGCGAAAGAAGTGCTCATAAGATTAAATGCACTGGTAAATCCCACTGAACATAAAGAATGGATAGAAGAAATACAGGAACTGAAAGCAGCCTATCCTCTTAGGTATCACCCGGAAGGGCTTACCGGGCCTGCCATTATTGAGGAACTGTACAAACAGACCAATGGAGACGCCATTATTGTCACAGAGGTGGGACAGCATCAGATGTGGGCTGCCCAGTATTATAAATACAATATGCCCCGGAAGTTTTTGTCCTCAGGAGGTCTTGGAACCATGGGCTATGGTCTGGGAGCAGCCATTGGAGCGAAAATGGGAAATCAGGATAAAGTGGTTATCAATGTGGCAGGGGATGGATGTTTCCGCATGAATATGAATGAAATTGCCACAGCCACCAGAAACAATATGCCTTTGATTCAGGTGGTAGTGAATAATCAGGTTCTGGGAATGGTACGTCAGTGGCAGACCTTATTCTACGAAGGAAGATATTCGAATACCATATTAAGAGATAAAGTGGATTTTGTGAAGCTGGCAGAGGCCATGGGAGCGGTAGGAATCCGCGTGACCAGAAGAGAAGAACTGGCAGAAGCCATTCAAAAGGCCATTGAGCTGAATACAACGGTAGTTCTGGACTGCATCATTGACAGTGACGATAAGGTATTTCCTATGGTTCCGGCAGGAGCCAATATTGAGGATGCCTTTGATGAAGAAGATTTAAAGGCAAAAGACAAGTAGAATGTCCACTGTAAAAAGACAAATGTTTTTATTGACAAGAATATCACAAAAGAGTAAAATATGAAACAATGAAGGAAGAGCTGTCGTATTCGTTTTTGTAATACGGCAGCCCCTTTATAAAATGGGCGCATTGATGCGCTAATGAATTGCTTTATAAAAGAAAGAGGAATAGCAGGGAATAAGACAGGAGGAGAGAGGCATGAGCAGAGTTTATAACTTTTCAGCAGGTCCGGCGGTACTGCCGGAGGTAGTGTTACAAGAAGCAGCAGAAGAAATGATGGATTACAGGGGATGCGGTATGTCTGTTATGGAAATGAGCCACCGTTCCAAAATGTTTGAAACGATTATACAGGAGGCAGAAGCTGACCTTCGGGAGCTGCTTCAGATTCCGGATAACTATAAGGTGCTGTTTCTGCAGGGGGGAGCAAGCCAGCAGTTTGCCATGATTCCCATGAATCTTATGAAGAACCGGGTAGCAGATTATATTGTTACCGGACAATGGGCAAAAAAAGCATGGCAGGAAGCCAGGAAATATGGAAAGGCAAATAAAATTGCTTCCTCAGAGGATAAGACTTTTTCCTACATACCGGATTGTTCAGACCTGGATATCAGCCCGGATGCTGATTATGTGTATATTTGTGAAAATAATACCATTTATGGCACAAAATTTAAAACTCTGCCAAATACCAAGGGCAAAATCCTGGTTTCTGATGTTTCCTCCTGTTTCCTGTCAGAACCTATGGATATCAGTAAGTATGGGATTGTATACGGTGGAGTTCAGAAAAATATCGGACCGGCAGGCATGGTGATTTCCATTATCCGGGAAGATTTGATTACTTCGGATGTGCTGGAGGGAACACCTACTATGCTTACCTATAAAACCCATGCAGATGCAGACTCCCTTTATAATACGCCAAACTGTTATTGTATTTACATGTGCGGTAAGGTGTTTAAATGGCTGAAAGCCATGGGTGGATTAAGTGCTATGAAGGAACGGAATGAAAGAAAGGCAAAATTGCTCTACGATTTTCTGGATGAGAGCCAGTTATTCAAGGGAACCGTGGTTCCAAAGGATCGCTCTTTGATGAATGTTCCTTTTGTTACAGGAAATCAGGAGCTGGATGCAAAATTTGTAAAAGAGGCTGCAGAGGCAGGGCTTGAGAACCTGAAAGGGCACCGCAGCGTGGGTGGTATGAGAGCCAGTATTTATAATGCAATGCCAGTGGAAGGGGTAGAAGCTCTGGTGGCATTTATGAAGAAATTTGAGAAGGAGAATGGCTGATATGTATCGTTATCATTGTTTAAACCCAATTTCTCAGGTTGGCTTAGAGAAATTTCCAGGAAAATATGAAAATACGGATAAAATAGAAGAAGCTGAAGCTATTCTGGTAAGAAGCGCAGATATGCATGCAATGGAACTGCCTGAAAAAACCGCAGCAGTGGCAAGAGCAGGAGCCGGAGTCAATAACATTCCTATTGAAGCTCTGGGCAAAAAAGGTGTGGTAGTGTTTAACACACCGGGAGCTAATGCAAATGGTGTGAAGGAAATGGTTCTTGCAGGAATGCTTTTGGCTTCCAGGGATATTGTAGGTGGTATTGAGTGGCTGGAAAAACAGGAAGCCACAGAAGATCTTGCAAAGAAAGCAGAAAAGAAGAAAAAACAATTTGCCGGATGTGAAATCAGCGGGAAAAAGCTGGGAATCATTGGACTTGGCGCTATTGGTGTGAGGGTGGCAAATGCAGCAGTACATCTTGGCATGGAAGTTTATGGTTATGACCCCTTTATTTCCGTAGATGCTGCATGGAGTCTTTCCAGAAGTATTCATCATATTAATGATATCAGCTGTATTTACAGGGAATGTGATTACATTACCATTCATGTGCCTCTTATGGATAGTACCAGGAATATGATTGGCGCAGAGGAAATTGCCCAGATGAAGGAGGGCGTAGTGCTTCTGAATTTTGCCAGGGATTTGCTGGTGGATGAAGAAGCTCTGGCTGAAGCCCTTCAAGCTGGAAAAGTAAAGAAATATGTAACAGACTTTGCCAACCCTATTGTAGCGAAGGCGCCCAATACTCTAGTAACTCCTCATCTGGGAGCTTCCACAGAGGAATCGGAAGACAACTGTGCAGTGATGGCAGTAAAACAGCTCATGGACTATCTGGAAAATGGAAACATTAAAAATTCTGTAAATTATCCAAACTGCGATGCAGGAACCTGTGTGGATGAAGGAAGACTTACCATTAATCACAAAAACATTCCTAACATGATTAGCCAGTTTACCAAAGTTCTGGGTGATGCGGGAGTGAATATTTCAAACATGACCAATAAGAGTAAAGGGGATTTGGCTTACACCATTCTGGATGTGGCAACACCCATTTCCCAGGAAGTGGCAAAGAATTTGAAGGCCATTAACGGAGTGTATCGGGTGCGCATAGTGAAGTAAGAAAAAAGATTGTGTTGTAATGGGACGCAAATGGAGAGTATGTATGCAAATTCGCCAAAACTGCATACATACTCTCCGTTTTCTGGCTTTTGCAGGCAATCTCTTTTGTCAGACAGATATTTGTATATACGTTTTTTCGTTTGTGAAGGTGTGGTTTTTTCCAAAAAGATATGGTAGAATAGGCGTTAAGGTAGTTCTATATAAAAATCTGGAGATTGCGTATGAAAAGAGAAAGCAGATGGCATTCTTTTTGGAAAGGATACCGCAGGGGACTGAGGTGTTTTAGGTGGTTGTGTTCTTTGAAACGGAATTACAGGAAACTTCAAAGAACCTTAAAAGTAATTAGAAAACAATAAGGAATACAGGAGGAATTCATTATGGCAGATATCAAACCATTTCGCGCAGTGAGACCAAGAACTGCGTATGCGGCAGAAATTGCTGCGCTTCCCTATGATGTGTACAACAGAGAAGAGGCAAGAAAGGAAGTTGAAAAGAATCCCATGTCCTTTTTGAAGATTGACCGCCCGGAAACCCAGTTTCCAAGAGAACAGGACATGTATGCCCCGGAAGTATATCAGCAGGCAGCGAAAACTTTGTGGGGAATGTTAGACGAAGGAAAATTCTGTGAAGAGCAGAAGGATTGCTATTATGTTTATGAAATCGGCACAGAAGAACATACGCAGACGGGAATCGTGGCCTGTGCGTCCATAGATGATTATTTGAATCAGGTGATTAAACGCCATGAGAATACCAAGCCGGAGAAAGAAGCAGACCGCATTCGTCATGTAACCGTATGCCAGGCTCAGACAGGTCCTATCTTTCTGGCGCATCGCCCACAGCCGGAGCTTCGCAGACTTCTGGATATTAAGAAACGCTCTCACCCTGTGTATGATTTTTGTTCAGAAGATGGAATTTCTCACAGAGTATGGGTAATAGAGGACCAGCTTACTATAGATAAAATAACAAGTTTGTTTCAGAATATGGATAGCATTTACATAGCAGATGGCCATCACAGGGCAGCTTCCGCCATTAAGGCTGGATTAGAAAAGCGAAAAGAACATCCAGATTATAATGGGACAGAGGAATTTAATTATTTCCTGTGTACCTTATTTGCTTCGGATGAATTGAAGATTCTGGACTATAATCGTGTGGTCAAGGATCTGCATGGCTACAGCAAGGAAGAATTTCTGGAAAAGGCAGGAGAGTGCTTCCTGGTGGAAGAGAGAGGCGCTGAGCCGGTGCAGCCGGAGAAGAAAGGTGTTTTTGGCATGTACCTGGATAAGACCTGGTATCGTCTGGAAATACGGGAAGCCTATGTTTCCCAGGATGCAGTGGAAGGTTTGGACGTGTCTTTGCTTCAGAATCATCTTCTGGAGCCTGTTCTTGGCATAGAAAAGCCGGGGGCAGACCCGCGGATTGACTTTATTGGAGGTATCCGGGGACTTTCTGAACTGGAAAGGAGAGTGGAACAGGACTGTAAGGTAGCTTTTTCCATGTATCCAACCAGTATGGAGGAATTGATGCAGACAGCAGACGAAGGCAGATTAATGCCTCCTAAATCCACCTGGTTTGAGCCAAAGCTTAGAAGTGGATTGTTTATTCACAGAATCTAAATATACAAAATAAATACAAAAAAATGCCCCGGAAGGCAGTTCAGGAGTCCTGAATATGTTTTTCCGGGGCTGTTTTTTCATTGCTTTTTAATAACCGTCTACATGAAGCAGCTCATGTACTTTTCCTTTCAGCAGACCGTCATACAGAGACATAATCAGTGGATTTTCATCTGCTTTACGGATGCTGGTAATATTATCTGCCTGATACAGACCTTCACTTCTGGCAACTTTTGTGCGACTTCCGGCTCTTGGAGGCTGGCCTCCTCCCATAATGCAGCCTCTGCGGCATGCCATGATTTCCACAATATGGTAATGCTTTTTGCCGCTTTTAATATTTTCCATCACTGTACGGGCATTGGCAAGTCCGCTGGCAACACACACATTCAAAGGAATACCCTTATAGGTTACAGAGAATTCTTTGATACCGTCATCACCTCTGGCGCCGGATTCTGCTACCGTATCCATGGTTGCTTTATCATGCTTATCTGCAAATCGGCGAAGCATGGCTTCCGTTACACCACCGGTTACACCGAAGATAACACCGGCGCCGGAACCAAAGCCAAATGGCATGTCACAGGCTTCCGGAGTAAGGGTGGCAAATTCAATACCGGAGTTTTTAATCATACGGATTAATTCTGTGGTAGTGATAACCACATCTGTGTCCTGTTCTCCCTTGGTAAAGTTGTTTGGACGCAGGATTTCCATTTTTTTGGCAGTACAAGGCATAATAGAAACCACAAAGGTTTTCTTTCCCTGGTTCTTCTCATATCCCCGGTAATATTCTTTAATTACAGCAGAGAACATCCCCTGAGGAGAACGACAGGTGGAAAGATTATCCTTGTATTCCGGATACTGGTCGCATAGGAATTTCACCCACGCAGGGCAGCAGGAGGTGAATAAGGGGAGATTTTCTCCGGTTCCCACACGCTCTAAGAATTCTTTTGATTCTTCCATAATGGTAAGGTCAGCAGAAAAGGCAGTATCATAAACTTCATCAAAGCCCATACGGTGAAGAACTGCAACGATTTTGCCCATGACACTGTTTCCTTTGTTCAGACCAAAAGCATCTCCAACAGCTACCCGGACTGCCGGCGCAATCTGAGCAACCACTCTGGTATCCGGGTCTGAAATAGCATCCCATACTTCATCCATGTGCGTTTTAATGCTGATTGCTCCGGTAGGGCAGTATACCCGGCACTGTCCGCAGCTTACGCAGTCTGTGGCAGAGAGAGGTTTGTCGAAAGCAGGCATGACCATGGCATCTGTACCACGGAAAGCAAAGCCCAGTACTCCAAGACCCTGGATTTCGCTGCAGGCGCGTACACAGTCACCGCAGAGAATACATTTATTAGGGTCACGAACCAGAGCAGGAGAGCTGGTATCTAAAGGACGCTGCTCTCTGGTATTCTGGAAACGAACAGATTTTGTGAGCTAAATCCTGAAGCACACATTCCCCGCTTTTTACACAGGTGGTACAGTCGCGGCAGTGGGCGGAGAGCAAAAGCTCTACAATTAATTTTCGGTATTTTTTGATTTTTCCTGAGTTGGTGTAAATCACCATACCGTCTCTTGGCTCCTCGGAACAGGAGGCAAAGGTGCGGCCCCGGTCATCCTCTACGGTACACAAACGACAGGCGCCAAAGGTAGATACCTCAGAGTGATAGCAAAGGGTAGGCAGATTGATGCCAGCATTTCGAATGACAGAAAGGACATTTTTCTCATCTGTAAATTCCACTTTTCTGCCGTCTATTGTCATAAATCCCATAATAAGCCCTCCTAATATTCAACATATACTGCATCAAATGCACAGTTTTCCCGACAGGCATCACATTTAATACAGAGATTTGGATTAATGTGGTAAGCTTCCTTGCGGACACCGGTAATAGCCCCCACCGGACAGTTTTTGGCACATTTTCCACAGCCCTTGCAAAATTCAGGGTTAATTACATATTTTCTCATGGCAGTACAGTTCTTGGCAACGCACTTGTGTTCCAGAATGTGCTGTTCATATTCCTTGCGGAAGGTTTTCAGGGTGCTGATAACAGGCAGAGGAGCGCTTTTTCCAAGTCCACAAAGTGCCATGCTTTTTACCATGGTTGCCAGCTCTTCCAAAGTGTCCAGGTCTTCCAGTTTGCCTTCCCCGTTTACAATACGTTCCAGAATTTCCAGCATCCGCTTGGTACCTTCCCGGCAAGGTACACATTTTCCACAGGATTCCCGCTGGGTAAAACTCATGAAGAAACGTGCAACCTCTACCATGCAGGTATTTTCATCCATAACAACCAATCCGCCGGAGCCCATAATGGCATTGTATTTTTTTACATTATCAAAATCCAGTCCCACATCCAGATGGTCAGCAGTTAAACAGCCGCCGGAAGGACCGCCGATCTGAATGGCTTTGAAATCACCGCCGCCTTTGATGCCGCCTCCAATGTCATAGATAATTTCCCTCAGGGTGGTTCCCATAGGAACTTCAATAAGCCCGGTATTTTCAATGGCACCGGTAATAGAGAATGTTTTTGTTCCAGGGCTTCCTTCTGTACCAATGGTTTTAAACCAGTCAGCGCCTTTTAAAATAATGCCAGGGACATTAGCGAAAGTTTCTACGTTGTTTAAAACCGTTGGTTTGGCCCACAGACCTTTATCTACAGTACGTGGTGGTTTTACACGAGGCATACCTCTGTCACCCTCAATGGAAGCAGTCAGAGCAGAACCTTCACCACAGACAAAAGCGCCGGCGCCCCGGTTAATATGCATATGGAAGGAGAAATCCGTTCCAAGGATGTTATCACCTAACAGACCTTTTTCCTCTGCCTGACGGATGGCTTTGCGAAGCCGGGCAACAGAGAGAGGATATTCTGCACGAACATAAATATAACCTTCCTGTGCGCCTACCGCATAAGCGGCAATGGACATACCTTCAATCAGGCGGTATGGGTCGCCTTCCATAACACTTCCGTCCATAAAGGCGCCCGGGTCACCTTCATCACCGTTGCATACCACATAGTGTTCTTTTACGTCCTTGTGGGCTGCCACCTGTTTCCATTTTCTTCCTGCCGGGAAGCCGCCGCCTCCTCTTCCACGGAGTTTGGATTTATCTACTTCTTCTAAAACATTTTCCGGGGTCATGTCAAAGAGCGCCTTTGCCAGGGCGTCGTAGCCGCCGGAAGCTATGTATTCATCTAAAGATTCTGCATCAAATTTTCCACAGTTTTCCAGAACAATACGGGTCTGCTTTGCAATGAAAGGAATCTCATCAGGAGAAGCAAAGCTTTCCCCGTTTTTCTTATAAAACAGCCGCTCTACCGGCTCTTTGTTCAGAACAGTACGCTGGAAAATTTCAGTACAATCTTCTTCCTGTACTTTTACATATTGATAATGCAGAGGTTCGATTCTTACCAGAGGTCCAAGTTCGCAGATACCCTGGCAGCCGGTTTTAATAGCGCCGATATGGGGCACGTCTTTTTGAAATTCTACGGTGACTCCTTCTAAATCCTTGCATAATTCTAACATCTTCTGATAAATTTTTTCAGAACCAGAAGCAACACAGCCAGTTCCGGCGCACACCAGGATTCGGCAGTTATAGGAGTCCAGTTCTTTTTGGGCGTATTCCCGTTCTTTTAATAAAGCATCTCTGTTTTCAATTATCATACATTCTCACCTCGCAGTTGTGCAATTAATTCCAGGGCTTTTTCAGGGGACATGGATGGATATACTTCATTGTTTACGGTCATAGTGGGCGCTAATCCGCAGGCGCCAAGACAGGAAACTGTCTCCACTGTAAAAAGCATGTCATCTGTGGTGTGTTTTTTCTTGCTGAGTCCCAGCTCCTTTTGCAGAGCTTCCAGAATCGGAAGGGATTTACGCACATGACAGGCAGTTCCGTCGCAGACCTTGATAATGTACTTTCCCTTTGGCTCAAAAGAAAAGTTTTCATAAAAGGTTGCTACACTGTAGGCTTTTGCCTCGCGAACTCCGATTTCTTTTGCAACATAGGTCAGTAATTCACCGGGCAGATAGCGGTATTCAGCTTGAATGTCCTGCATAATGGGAATTAAAGAGCTTGCTTTGCGGCCATAGAATTCAATAATTTCGTCAGCTTTTTCATAATAACTTTGGTCAAGCATGCTTTGTTACCTCCTCATAAGATAGTAAACCTCTCTAAACGAAGTTATTTCTATTATACTTGATATATAGAAAATGCACAATGATTTCTGAAATAAAAAATGAAAATTATGCAAATCGGCAGAGTAATGAATTTTCCAATGGCTTTACAATAGAATAGTTTGATGATAAAATAAAAAAAAGGAGGGTGCGGATTATGTCTGACAAATTATATGAAATGATGGATTGGGCTGAAATCGAAGCCATTGTATATTCCGAAGAAAGTGAACCAAAGAAGATTTTAGGTCCAAGAGTAACAGAAGAAGGAATTTTAATTCAGTGTTTTCTTCCAGGTGCCAAAAAGGTGAAGGTGCTTCTTGGAAGAGGAAAACAGGATTGTGATATGGTAATGGAGGATGAGGCAGGATTTTTTGCAGCTCTGCTTTTGGGAGATAGAATTCCCAAATACCAGTTGGAAGCAACTTATGAGGAAAATGGGGAGACAAGAACAGAGAAGTTTTATGACCCCTATGCATTTGAAAGCCAGATTACTCCAGAGGAGGAGCAACAGTTTGATGCAGGAATCTGCTATAACATTTATGAGAAGCTGGGCGCGCATCCCATGAAAATCAAAGGTGTGGAAGGTGTATATTTTGCAGTCTGGGCTCCAAATGCCATGCGTGTCAGTGTGGTAGGAGACTTTAACCAGTGGGATGGAAGAGTGCATCAGATGAACCGTCTGGGAATCTCCGGGATTTACGAACTGTTTATTCCCGGATTGAAACCGGGAGCTTTATATAAATATGAAATCAAAGCAAAAGGCTCTCTGGTTTATCTGAAATCAGACCCTTATGGAAATGAGGCAGAAATGCGCCCAAACACAGCTTCTATTGTGACGGATCTAAACCTGTATTCCTGGGAGGATGCCAGGTGGATGAAGGAGCGTAAACAGCTTCAGGATGAGAAGAAACCTGTGGCTGTTTATGAGCTGCATCTTGGCTCCTGGAAAAAACCGGAGGATAAGGAAAGGGTATTTTATAATTACCGGGAAATTGCCCCTATGCTGGCTTCTTATGTAAAGGAGATGGGATATACTCATGTGGAGCTGATGCCGGTTATGGAGCATCCTCTGGATGAGTCCTGGGGATATCAGGTGACCGGATATTATGCCCCTACCAGCAGATACGGAACCTGCGAAGATTTTATGTATTTTATGAATTACATGCATCAGCAGGGAATCGGAGTGATTCTGGACTGGGTGCCAGCACATTTTCCAAAAGATACCTTTGGGTTGTCAAACTTTGATGGAACCTGTCTTTATGAGCATCTGGATCCAAGACAGGGGATGCATCCCCACTGGGGAACCCTGATTTATAATTATGGACGTCCACAGGTAAAGAATTTCCTGATTTCCAATGCTTTATTCTGGATTGAGAAATACCATGCAGACGGTATCCGTATGGATGCAGTGGCGTCTATGCTTTATCTGGACTACGGAAAAAATGATGGAGAATGGGTGGCAAATATTTACGGTGGAAATGAAAACCTGGAAGCCATTGAGTTTTTGAAACACCTGAATTCTATTTGTAAGAAAAAACATCCTGACGTGCTGCTGATTGCGGAAGAATCTACCGCATGGCCTCAGATTACAGGCAAGGTAGAGGAGGACGGACTGGGCTTTGACTATAAGTGGAATATGGGATGGATGAATGATTTCATTGATTATATGTGCAAAGACCCGCTGTTTCGGGGCGGAGCCCATGATGAGCTGACCTTTAGCATGGTTTATGCTTACAGTGAAAAGTTTTTGCTGAGTCTTTCTCATGATGAAGTGGTACATGGAAAGGGTTCTCTTCTGAATAAGATGCCGGGAGAAAAAGAGAAGAAATTTGCTAACTTAAGAGCTGCCTGTGGATTTATGCTGGGACATCCCGGCAAGAAGCTTTTGTTCATGGGACAGGAATTTGCTCAGGAACGAGAATGGTCGGAGCAGAGAGGACTGGACTGGGAGCTGTTAGAAGACAAGCAGCATAAACAGATGCAGGACTATATGAAAGCATTATGGGCTCTGTATCAAGAACAGCCGGCTTTGTATGAACTGGATTATGACCCTGCCGGTTTTGAGTGGATTAATCACATGGAATACGATAAGAGTATGCTGACCTTTATGCGAAAAGGAAAGAAACGGGATACTACATTAGTATTTGTTTGTAATTTCTCAGACGTGGCTTATCCGAAATATCAGATGGGCGTGCCATATCCGGGCAAATATAAGGAAATTTTCAACAGTGATGCGAAAAAATTCGGTGGAAGCGGTGTGGTAAATGCCAGAGTAAAAGCATCGAAAAAGGAAGAGCGCGATGAGCGGAAGCATTCTATAGTGATTAACGTAGCGCCACTGTCTGTACAGATTTTCTCTTTTACAAAAAATGAGACAAAAAAGGCGGAGAAGAAAGCAGAGGAAAAAACGCCGAAAGTTTCCAAAGTAAGAAAAACACTGGAGGAAAAAATTGAGGCGGAGCGGCAGCAGGAAGAAAAGAAGTATGAAGCCAAACCATCCAAACCAGCGAAAGCAGTGAAGGAAGAGAAAAAGCCAAAAAAGGCGGAAATAACAGAGAAGCCTGAGAAATCAGTGAAGGCAGAAAAAACGGTAAAAAGAAAGAAACAGGAAAAATAAAAAACAAAGAGGCTGTCGCGCAAAAGGCAAAATAGGCGCTTTTGGCGGCGGCCTCCTTTAAAGGACGGGATTTATGAGAATTTTTTTAACAGATGTACTTGGAGAAGTAGGAGAAACCCTGGAGACAGAAGGCTTACGGGGATTTTTTGAGCAGTATCTTACCTGGAATTACTGGGAAACAAAGATACCTTTAATTGGAAATTTTGCAGGACGTGTTCTCCTGGCAATTTTGGTCTATGTGATTGCCAGCAAGTTGATTCATAAGCTGTGCAAAATTATTGTGGCGTCCATGAAAAGAGCAAATGCGGATACCGGTGTCACACAGTTTGTGTCTTCTTTTGTAAAGGCAACCTTATATGGACTTTTGATTATTACCATTGCCACCAGCTTTGGAGTGAAGGAGTCCTCCATTGCAGCACTTCTGGCTTCCAGTGGTGTTGCTATTGGTCTTGCTTTGCAGGGTGGGTTATCCAACCTGGCCGGTGGTGTGATTATTTTGATTTTACGGCCTTTTGTAGTGGGAGATTATATTATTGAGTGTACGGACAAACAGGAAGGAACTGTAGTAAAGATTGACTTGTTTTACACTACGCTGTCCACTGTGGATAACCGGAGAATCACCATTCCAAATGGTAATCTTACCAGCACCAGCATTGTCAATGTAACAGCAAGGGATCAGAGAAAGCTGGAAATCAAAGTAGAGATTGCCTATTCTTCTGATTTGAAAAAAGCGAAGAGTATTTTGGAACGTCTGCTTCATGAGGATGAACATGTTCTGTCAGACCAGGAAATGCAGGTATTTGTGGATGAACTGGGAGCCAGCGGTATTATGCTGGGACTTCGGGCATGGGTAAATACAGAACAGTACTGGTCCACCAAATGGCGCCTGAATGAAGAGATTAAGCTGGCTTTTGATGAGGAAGGAATTGAAATTCCGTTTCCGCAGATGGATGTGCATATTCGTTAGAATGGAAAAATATGGTATTTTAGAGAGTATTTATAATTTTTAAGAATCACGAAATATTTTTTCCGCTGTTTTGGTGATAGAATAGAGCTAAGACAGAGAATGGAAGGAATGAGTAGTATGAAGACACAGGTTCTATATAAGAGCAGAACCGGAAATACGGAAATGCTGGCAAAAACGATTTTTGAAGCAATTCCGGGAAATAGTAAGGATATTGCCCTGTTAGACGGGCAGACCAATTATGACATGGCAGACCTTTATTTCATAGGCTTCTGGACAGACCGGGGAACAGCCAGCGTGGAAGTCCTGGATTATCTTGGAAGTCTGGAAGGGAAAAAAATAGCTTTATTTGGCACCTGCGGTATGGGAAACAGCCCGGAGTATTATAAGAAACTGGAAGACAATATTAAAGTCTTTATTGAAGATGACAATGAATACCTGGGCGCCTATATCTGTCAGGGAAAGATGCCCATTTCTGTAAGACAGAAATATATGGGCATGAAAAATGAAAAAAATGCCAGACAGGTGAATGCCATGATTCAAAATTTTGATATGGCCATGCTGCATCCGGATAAGGAAGATTTGCAGAATGCCAGAGTGTTTGTGAAGGAAGTATTTGAGAAAATAAAAAGGGAAGCGTAGAAACATGAATATAAAAGAAAAGTTTGCGAAATTTATGTATGGGAGATACGGGACAGACCGGTTAAATATGTTTCTCCTGATTGTGCTGATGGTTTGTGCAGTGGGAAATCTGTTTGTGAGAAATGCTTATTTTAGCGTACTTCTTACATCCTGGGAATTCCTGCTGATTATTTTGATTTATTACCGGATGTTTTCCAGAAATATTTCAAAGCGGTACGCTGAGAATCAGAAGTATCTGGCTATGGAAAACCGTGTCCGCAGATTTTTTGGAAAGAATAAGTACATTCAGCAGCAGAGAAAAGAATTTCATATCTATACCTGCCCTCAGTGTAAACAGAAAATCAGAATTCCGAAAGGAAAGGGAAAAGTAAGTATTCGTTGTCCAAAATGTGGAAGAGAATTTGTGAAGAACAGCTAGAGGAAAAAATATGTAAAGATGCGTGGTAAATGTTGATATACGTAAGAATACGTGATAAAATAAAACATGATAAGGAAAGGAGATACATAAAATGCCAATGACACCAAAAGAGATGGTAAAACATCTCAAAAAAAATGGGTTTGAGGAAGTCAGGCAAAATGGTTCTCATATAACAATGAAGAACCGGTCTACTGGAAAAACAGTGGTGGTTCCTTATCACTCCAAGGCTATGAAAAGAGGATTGGAGCAGGCAATACTCAAACAAGCGGGGCTGAAATAAGCCCTGTTCCTGAAATAGAGATGGAGGTATTACGTATGGGCAAATTATTTTATCCGGCAATTTTTCACAAAGCAGAAGAGGGCGGTTTCTGGATTTCATTTCCAGATATTCCGGAGTGTCTGACTGAGGGAGATGATATGCAGCAGGCATATGAAATGGCAGTAGAGGCTTTGGGTCTTGCATTGGTAAACAGAAAGGAAGAAAAAGAGGAGATTCCAGTACCTTCCGAAATAGACAGAATCCAGGGAGAAGACGGAACACTTGTGATTGTAGAGTTTGATATGCAGGAATATTTACGGAAACATAATTCAAAAGCAGTGAAAAAGACACTGAGTATACCAGAATGGCTGAACGAAGAGGCGACAGCAATGGGTGTGAATTTTTCACAGGTACTTCAGGAAGCGTTGATGAGTAAATTAAATATTGGAAGATAAGGTAAGAAGAACTTGGAGACAGGTTCTTGACTGGGAGAAAATAAAAAAGGTGGCTGAAATCCGTATAAACACTGGGTTTCAACCATCTTTTTGCATCAAGCTGAAAATGGGACTTGAACCCACGACCCCTTCATTACGAGTGAAGTGCTCTACCAACTGAGCTATTTCAGCGTTTCTTACGAAACAATATTTTACTGGATTTTCCATGTGCTGTCAAGGAAAACTTACAGGAGAATTGCAAGAGCTCTGGTGTATTTATCTTTTAAACGCTGGGTAAGTGTTTCTCTCTGGCTTAAATGGTCTTTCATATCAGCCAGTTTGACCCACCAGACTTCGGGATAAAGCTCCTGAGCATTCTTAATGGAGCGGATATATTCTTCATAGGTTTTTTCCTGGATGCGGTGTGTGATATAATGCATATGAACTGTCAGCTTTTGACCGGAATCCAGAGACAGGATTTCCTCTGCCGGACAGGCAGAATCCTCCCAAAGATCATGAAGCCATGCCAGGGCAATGCAGTGTTCTTTTAATGCCGGGGGAATCATGGGATTTTCTTCTGTAAATGCGGCAACTCTCTGAGAATGAAGATAGGTTTTCTCATCCAGAAAGCGTTTTGCCAGTTCCTTTGCTTCCTCTATCATCTGCAGTCCTCCTTGCTTTGTGGTACCTTTACCATACCTTAAAACCTGTCCCTTGGCAAGTATTATCTGAAAAAAGAAACAGGAAACTGGATAGAAATCATCTGAAATTCAATGTCAGGAATTGACAGCACACCTGATTTATGCCATTATATAACATGATGTCAGGGTCAAAAGGTCATGAATCACGTTGTGCTTGCACATAAGTGATTTTATGCCTTTATGACCCGACCCAAAATGAGGATAAAAGTGGGGCGCATGCACCACGATATCCGAATTTGGGGCAGGATTGTGGGAGCACAGCGTGCGGAACAATCCGTCAGACATCTTTTGATTCTGTTATTGTAACATGGTAACGTTTTAAATAGAATAAGAAGAAGGATGAAACATGAGTGGACAATTACTGGAATTGAAAAATATAACGAAGCGTTTCGGTGAAACAGATGTGCTCAATGGAATCACTCTTTCTATAGAAAAGGGTGAGTTTATTACCTTTTTGGGAGCTTCCGGCTGTGGGAAAACCACCACGCTGAGAATTATTGCAGGTCTGGAGCAGCCGGACAGCGGCAGCGTGTTTCTGGATGGAAAAGAGGTCACAGGTTTGTCACCAAACGAAAGAGACGTGAATACGGTTTTTCAGAACTATGCGTTGTTTCCACATATGAATGTGGAGGCAAATGTGGGATATGGATTAAAAATTAAAAAAGTTCCCAAGGGAGAAATGAAAAAAAGAGTTCATGAGATGCTGGAACTGGTGCAACTGCAAGGCTATGAAAAGAGAATGCCTTCAGAGCTCTCTGGTGGACAGAAGCAGAGGGTTGCCATTGCAAGGGCTTTGGTGAACAGTCCGAAGCTGTTGCTTTTGGATGAACCTCTGGGAGCTTTGGATTTGAAGCTGAGACGGGCCATGCAGATTGAATTAAAGCGTTTGCAGAAAAAATTGGGAATTACCTTTCTCTATATTACCCATGATCAGGAAGAAGCCATTAATATGTCTGACCGGATTGTGGTTATGAAAAATGGAAGATTTGAACAGATTGGCACACCGGATGAGATTTACAATCATCCAAGGACCAGTTATGTGGCAGACTTTGTTGGCAATGCTAATATTCTTACAGGAACGGTGCATAAAATAGAAGGAGAACTGGCAGAAGTAGAAATAGAGGGACAGCTTCTTCAGGCTTTGGCTGTACCGGGATTAAGTGAAGGACAAGCTATGGCGCTGGCAGTAAGAAGAGAGAACCTGTCTGTATGTGAAACCTGTACCAAAGGCCTTGCGGCAGTGGTGGAGGACAAGTCTTTTAATGCAGGACAGCTTCATATGACGGTTCGGCTGAAATCAGGAAAGGAGCTTACTGCAAGCCGCTACGGCATGGATTCCAATCTGGTTCCTGGACAAAAGGTGTGTGTGGGCTGGAAGCCGGAGCAGGCAGTGTTTGTGGATTTGAAACAGGAGGCGCAGGAATGAAGAAAAAGAAAAAACCAGGACTTTTTCTAACCGTACTTCCTCTCTATGCCTTTACCCTGTGTTTTGTGGTAGGACCGCTTCTTTATATGATTGCCTTGAGTTTTGCCACACCAGGGGCAGGTTCTTCCACCATTTGGGATTTTACGCTGGATAATTATAAGAAAATTGCAGAGCCGGTCTATCTTCAGAGTTTTGCACAGTCTTTTCAACTGGCGATTACCAGTACTCTGCTCATTGTTCTGCTGGGATATCCTTTTGGGTATTTTATGGCAAAGCTGTCAGAAAAGGGAAAGCGCAGGATGATGCTTTTGATTATGGTGCCTTTCTGGACCAGCTCTCTGATTCGGATGTATGGATGGATTTTGATTTTACAGGCAAAAGGCGTGCTGAATACCCTTCTTCTGAAGCTGGGATTCATTGAAGAGCCTTTGAAAATCCTCTATTCTTATCCGGCAGTGGTCATTGGCATGATTTATGCTCTGCTGCCTTTTATGATACTTTCCGTATATTCCAGTGTGGAAAAAATGGACTGGTCTCTGGTTGAGGCTGCCAGAGATCTGGGAGCCGGAGCGGTACAGGCATTTTTTACCATTACGTTAAAGCTCACCCTTCCGGGATTGCTCACAGGAGTGATTCTCACTTTTATTCCTTCCATGGGGCTGTTTTTTATTGCAGATATTCTGGGAGGCAATAAAATTGTGCTGGTAGGAAGTGTAATCCAGGATCAGCTTACCAGAGGAAGCAACTGGCCTTTTGCAGCAGCGCTTGCAGTGGTGCTTATGGTGCTTACTTCCCTGATGATTGTGGTGTACCGCAAAGTCACCCATGTAAAGGATTTGGAGGGATTGTTTTGAAAAAAAAGTGGAAATGGTCGAACCTGTATCTGGTTATACTATTGCTTGTTATGTATCTGCCCCTGGCTATGGTGGTGATTTTTTCCTTTAATGAATCGAAATTATCTGCCAGCTTTACAGGGTTTTCCCTGAAATGGTACGAAACCCTGGCTCATGACAGGGATTTAAAAGAAGCGCTGTTAAACAGTATTACCCTGGGGCTGTTAAGCTGTGGAATTTCGGCTGTCATTGGAACCCTGGGGGCAGTGGGAATGGCCAGAGTGAATTACAAAAGCAAAGGAATGATGGAATATCTTTCTACAATTCCCATTATGATACCGGAGATTATTCTGGGCATGGTGTTTTTAGTATTTTTCTCCATGCTGGATTTACCTTTTGGTATGACAACCCTGGTAATTGCGCATACTACCTTCTGTGTACCATATATTTTTATGATGGTAAAGGCAAGGCTGGTGGGAATTGATAAATCTTTGGAAGAAGCGGCCAGAGATTTAGGCGCAGGACCTGTCAGAACCTTTTTTGACATTACCATGCCGCTGATTATGCCGGCAGTGCTGTCTGGCTGTCTGTTGGCCTTTGCTATGTCTTTTGATGATGTGGTGATTAGTATTTTTGTCAATGGCCCAAGGCTGAATACACTTCCTGTGAAGGTTTATGCTCAATTAAAAACAGGCGTTACACCGGAAATTAATGCCCTGTGTACGGTGATTCTGGTTGTCATTGCTATGGTTTTGGGGATTTCCGCATGGATTGGAAAAAAATCAAGAAAATAAGGAGAATGTTTATGAAGAAAAAAATAATTGCAATGTTACTTTGTGCAGCAATGGTTGGAACTATGCTGACAGGATGTGGTGAGAAAAAGGAAGAGGATAACAGGGAACTGGTACTCTATACCTGGGAAGGACTGTTCCCCCAGGAGGTTCTGGATCAGTTTGAGGAAGAAAAAGGAATTAAAATTATCAGTTCCAACTTTGACTCCAATGAAACCATGTTGGAAAAGGTGCAGCAGTCCGATGGAAAGGATTATGACCTTGTCATTGGAGATGATTACATTATTGAACAGGTGGTAAACAACGGACTGGCACAGAAGCTGGATAAATCCAAGCTGTCTAATTATGGGAACATTAATCCCCTGTATCAGAGCCAGTTCTATGACCCGGAAAATGAATATACCATTCCTCATGGGGCTGGTATTCCTCTGATTGTATATGACCCGGAGCAGGTGGACTTTGAAATTAAAGGCTACAGTGATTTGTGGAATCCAGAACTGGAAGATAAAATCGCCACCATTGCCAGCTACCGCGCTATTGAAGGAATGGTGCTGCTGACTATGGGAAAAAGCATGAATGAAGAGGATCCTGCAGTGATTAAGGAAGCAGGGGAAAAATTAAAAGAACTGGCCCCAAATATCCGTATGATTCAGGATACCAATACTCAGAATGCTTTGTTAAATGGGGAAGCGGCAGTGGGAATCTTGTATACCTCCCAGGTGATTGCAGCTCTTGCGGAAAACCCGGATTTGAAGGTGGTTTACCCGGAAGAAGGACTGGGATTTGGAATCATGAACTTCTATATTCCAAAGAATGCGCCGGATACAGAGGAAGCCTACGAATTTTTAGACTATATTTTGGAGCCGGAGGTAGCGGCAGAATGCTTTAATTTCCTTGGCTATTACTGCACTAATAAGGCTGCAGATGAGCTGGTAAATCCAGATCTGGTGGTGCCGGATTCTGTTACAAAGGGAGAAATCATTCAGAACGTAAGCCAGGAGGCCGAAGAAGTTTATAATCAGAACTGGACAGAATTTAAAGCAGCATGTGATTAAGAGATACATAAGATAAAAGAGAAAAAGAGTTGTGGTGCAATTGATTCGTTAACGAATTGACGCATTCCAGAATACCAATACCATTCCGGCTCAGCCTGCGCTCGCTTTGAGCCTGTAGTCTCAAAGCGTACTCGGCAGATTCGCTGGAACGGTATTGATAGTCTGGAATGCTGGTTTGTTGTTTGTGCTGCAGCTCTTTTTGTATACAAGATTATGTATTATGGTTAGGAATTGGCGGACAGGGTGTAGGCAGTATAAAATTCTGCTTTGTGATTCATGAGTTCCTGGAAGGTTCCCTGTTCTTTGATTTCTCCCTGGTCTATGTAGTAGATACAATCAAATTTTTGCATGTAACTGCCCTGAATATCATGGGTAATGATAACCATGGTACAGTCTGTTTCCAGGAGATGTTCCATGACTTCGTGGGTGGTTTTCACATCTAAGCTGGCAGTAGCCTCATCTGCAATCAGATATTGACAGTGACGAAGCAGGGCTCTGGCAAGGGCAATGCGCTGTGCTTGTCCCCCTGATAAATTTTTTCCGTTTTCTAATAATACAGTCTGCAAGCCCTGGGGCTGCGCCTGGACAAAATCAGATAAACCTGCCTTGTCTATGGCAGTTTCGATTTCTTCCGTGGAGAAAGATTCACCCAGACAGAAATTTTCATGAATAGTATCCGAAAAAATATAGGGGCTTTGAGGAATCATCATAATTCTTTTTAAGTCTCGTCCATCTGCCTCAATATTTGTTCACAGCTTTTGCAGGCCATTTTGGTGAAGGACATTCTGCTGGCATATTCCAGCATGTGGCTGAGCAAAATAATAGCAATTCCCTGGAAAAGACAGAGGATGGCAGCCTGCTTATCCGGTGCGTCAATAATCCACTGCATAATATAAGATTTCAGAGGCGCAGCTACAGCAAGGAAGAGGGTACTGAAAAGAAAAAGCAGACATAAAAGCTTTTTTTCCAGAAGATATTTTGACAAGGTTTGTTGAGTGTGCATGATTGGCACCCCCTTTCTGAATGTAATGTGATAAAAAATCAAATTCAGTATACATGGAAATGATACACATGTCAAAAAACATGTTGGATTTTGCAAACTATGTAGAATACAACACGTTTTCTGTCTCTTGTGCAAAGCTATTGAGCAGATGGAAAAAATAGAATATAATCAAAGAAAAACGAATTGGATTATTAAGTATGAGAATAGCGATTTGTGATGATGAAAAGAGTGCAAGAGACCTTCTTTTGCAAATGTTATGGGAATATCCGGAAGCTTTTTCCTGTTTAGATACCTATGAAAGTGGAGAGGAATTTCTGGAATCCGGAAAGAATTATGACCTTTTGTTTCTGGATATTGATATGAAGGGCATGGATGGCATTGAAACTGCCAGGAAAATCCGTTTAAGGGATAAAAAACTGAAAATTGTTTATGTGACAGCTTACAGAGAATATGCGGGAAAGGCATTTTCAGTTCACGCTTTTGGATATTTGCTGAAGCCTGTGAAAAAAGAAAGATTGTTTGCCCAGATAGAAGATGCGAAATCCTATCGGGAGGAGGAAAAACAGGAAGAAGAACCTTTAGAATTTATGACTACAGAAGGCCGAACGCTTTTGCTGCCGGGAGATATTTATTATTTTGAATTCTGGAACCGAAAAATCAGATTGTGTACAAAAGAAGGCATTTTGGAGATGAAAGGAAAAATCGGTGATGTCAGGGCCAGAATGGAGAAATATGGATTTGCAGCCCCACATAAAAGTTTTGTGGTGAACCTGGAACGGATTAAAAATATTAAAGGATATGAGATTTTCCTGATGAATGGAGCCTGTATCCCCCTTTCTCAGAAACAGGCGGTGGGATTTAAGGAAACCTTGAGTAAATATCTGGCAGACAGGAAGGAAGTG
Organism: Bacillota bacterium; assembly: GCA_902363515.1. GTDB lineage: Bacteria > Bacillota > Clostridia > Lachnospirales > Lachnospiraceae > Blautia. The sequence continues at coordinate 43,492 of CABJAN010000025.1, forward strand.
TAAAATGGAGATTCTATATGGAATCGATATTCTGGTATTAATCTTAACCGGGGGCTGGTATGGGTATGAGATATGGCATACCAGACAAAGGGATAAGCGCGCCTGTGTGTTTTACCTGCTTTTGTTTTTTGCAGGAGTTGTGCTTAGCTGGTCTTTTTCCATTTATATGGAAAATATGGTTTTTTCAGAAGTCGTAGCCAGCAATTTTCTCTGGTTTCGCATTCAGGATCCTTTTTCGGAAGCAGCAAAAATTGGCGCTGCAAGCAGATGGGTATTGGAAGTTTTGTGGGTGTGGATTTTATCCGGTTTTTTGAAAAAGAAGCAGGATACAGAAATTTTGAAGAAGCAGAAGTGGCTGTTTTGGGCAATGCCGATTATTTCTGTATTTATACTGCTTTCCCTTTACTGGATGGGAGAGTATTATGTAACCTGGAATGGATATGGTCTGATTCTGGTGAATGTTGTTTTGCTTTTTGCAATTAATGGATGTTCCGTTTATTTTTATCGTTTGGTGATTAAGGGGTATGAAGCAGAAAAACAATACCGCTTGTACAAACAGAGAGAAGAACTGGTATATGAGCATTATCAGAAATTGGAAAAAAATTATCAGGAATCCAGAAAAATTGTTCACGATATGAAAAACCACATGCACGCCATGATGAAGTTGTATGAAGAGGGAGAGACAGAAGAGGCCCATTCCTATGGTCTGGAAGTGTTTCACCTGTTGAATCAGACTGGTCATATGTGGTATACGGAAAATCGGATGTTAAATATTATTCTCAATGAAAAGCTTTCAGAAGGAGAGATGAAGGGAGTTTCCCTGTCCCTGGATGTTGAGGAGCATAGCCTGGATGGTATCAGGGAAATTGATATTACTACGATTTTTGCAAATTTATTGGATAATGCCATAGAAGCGCTTGGAGTACAGGAAGAAAACAAAGAAAAGTTTTTGAAAATTTCTGTGAGAAGAGTCCGGGATTTTCTAATGATTGAACTTTGCAATTCCAAAGGAACCAGGCAGAAAAAGAAGGGAAACCACCAGGGACTTGGGCTTAAAAATGTAAAGGAAGCCCTGGAAAAATACGAAGGAACCTGTACCATAGAGGAGGATAAAAAACAGTACAGGGTAATTCTTATGATACCTTCGCTTTTTCATTCTGCTGTGGAAGAACAGGGTAGAGAAACTGATAAAAAAGAAAAGGAGCGTGTGTAATTATGAAGAAATTAGCAGGAATTTTTATGTTGTTGTGTCTTACGTTCAGTTTGACTGCTTGTGGAGGAAAGCTCTCTGAGGAGTTTGAGGAAACAGAAGTCAAAGAAGCGGCAGAGGAGATAGTCAATCTCATTAATGAGGGGAAACTTTCTGAAGTTTATGAGGATTCCTTTATACCTGTATTAAGAAACAGCGTGGAACTGGAAGAACTTCAGGAAACCGTGGACTATGTGCTGGATAAACTGGGAGAATTTCAGGATTTTGAAAAAGTGCAGGTAAAAGGTGTGAAAGATAAAAATACAGGAACCCAGTATGCCACAGCAGTGGTGCTGGCAAAATATGAAGAAGGGAATGCCATGTTTACCATTTCCTTTGATACAGATATGATGTGCGCGGGGTTCTTTATTAAGTAAGTTTGAAAAGTTTTGGGGAGGGAATGCCTATGACAATAGAATTTTTTATTGCGGGTGGTGTGTGTATACTGTTTCTGCTACTGGCACTTTTATTTGCTGCTTTGGGAGAAAAGGGAGCCATGCTGGTGTCTGGTTTTAATACTATGTCAAAAGATAAGCGGGAGCAGTATGATAAAGCCAGAATCAGTAAAGACCAGAGAAATCTTTTCTTTTTCTGGAGTGGACTTTGGGCTGCCGGAATCCTTATGGTTTGGCTGATTTCCGAAGCAATGATTTATGTTATAGTGGTGATACAAGTGGTGCTGTTTTTTCGGGAAGTTCACTTGGATGAAGAAAAAGCATTTGGGAAATATAGAAAGAGGGAAGGTCTATGAAATTTAAGGGAAAGGTCGCAGTATGGTACTGGGCAATCTGTATTTTGGCAGAGGGTGCTATGATATATAGCTTTTTTGTGGACAAAGAGGCAAGGATTTTTCTTGGGATTTCCCTTGTGTTTATGAGCCTTCTTATGCTGCCAATGCTGTTTCGCAATTATGTTCTTATAGAACAGAACCGGATTCAGGTTGTTTTTGGCTTTTTAAAAGATTCCATGGAAATCAGCGAAATTCGTGAAATTTACAGGACGCATAATCCACTGGCATCTACAGCCGCATCCCTGGACAGGCTGGTTATTAAAGGACGAAGACAGGAAATGATGTGTGCAGTATGTGACAGAGAAAGACTGCTTCAGGAATTAACGAAGAAAAATCCGGGTATCTGGATTCATTAAAAAGTGTAAAACAGCCGAAATAGTATCTTTATCATAAGTACTGTTTCGGCTGTTTATAAGGTTGTTTTTTACACTTCGTCTACTTTCCAAAGTCCCAGCGCCGGGGTTTTTACAAAGTAAATTTCTTCTCCGTTTTCCAACGTGTTCCAGCCTTCTTTTAAAGTATCTGGATTGTAAAGGGCAGCGGCTTCTTCGTAATCCATCCATTCATAACCCACGTTTTGAATCTCTTCTTTTGAGAGATTTTCCGGTCTGGGTGTTATGCTTGGTAAATTTATGTTTGAATCCGGTGGTATTGAATCCATTTCAAACAAAATTTTAAAGGCATTTGGAGAAAAACGTTCTCCTATTGCTGTTTCTCTTTCCGGATTTATTACAGGTATTCCTGTATTTGGAGACGTTGTTTACATTATGTTTGCGCCAATGCTTCGTGTGTTATCCAAGAAAACAGGAATTTCTATGGTAAACTTTGCCTGTGCCATTTCTGTTGCTACAACCTGTACATTTGCACTGGTACTGCCTACTGCACCGCCGCTGGCTGTTGCAGGTGAACTTGGAATTGAAATTGGTATTTTCTTCTTCTATGCATTGATTTCTGCGTTTGTAGGTATGATTTTTGGTGGTATTGTTTACGGAGCATTTTTGAATAAACAGGATCACAAGAGAAATCATTTTTATACTTTTGAAGACCTGGAAGTAGAAGAAGCTGCTTTAAATACTGCAGATAACCGTCAGAAGATGGGAGCAGGAAAGGCATTATCTATTTTGTTAGTACCGATTATCCTGATTCTTCTTGGAAGCTTTGTACCTCTTGCAGTAGGAGAAGATGCAGCTATTACACCAATCGTAAAATTCCTTGGTGACAAAAACTTTGCCATGATGGCAGGTGTTATTTATGCAGCGCTGATTTCCAGAAAATATCTGCGTCAGTCTATTACAGACATTGTGACAGAGGCAGCAGATCAGGTTGGTCTGATTCTTCTGATCACCGGTGCAGGCGGTGCGTTTGGTAAAATCCTTCAGGCAACTGGTATTGCAGATTATGTAGCTGGTTCTTTATCCCAGTTCAGCATTCCGATTCTGGTACTGTGTTTCCTGATTGCACAGATTATCCGCTGCGCTCAGGGTTCTACAACCGTAGCCCTTATGACAACTGCAGCGATTATGTCCAGCACCATTGCAACCAGCGGTGTGTCACCAATCCTGTGTGCTATTGCGATTTGTGCAGGCGGTATTGGTCTGTCTCTTCCTAATGACTCCGGATTCTGGGCAATCAGCAGATTCTTCAAGATTTCTGTTACAGATACCATCCGCGGATGGACCATTGGTGGATTTGTGGCAGGTATTGCTATCCTGATTTTTGTATCCATCCTGTCTCTGTTCCAGGGATTCCTTCCGGGACTTATGATGTAAGTGAATAAAGTAGTTTGAAAACAAAAAGGAACTATTCCATTAAAAGCAATGATTTTAATGTGAAAGTTCCTTTTGTTCATTGGCAGCTTTGAAAGGTAAAAATAATTCGCAATGATTTTGCTTGTTTTAAGGCAGATTCCTTTGCGATAAGGTACAATAAAAGAAAAACTTTATCGCAAAGGAAGAAAAAATGAGCAGAGAACA
>CABJAN010000026.1 GCA_902363515.1 Bacillota bacterium
ATATTTCCACAGTTACTGGAATAACCGGAGGATCTGCTCTGCCAATGGCGGGCTTCCTCCTATGATAAAACGCAGGAAGTATTATGAAGATTTGGAGCTGGCAGCATAGTCAGTGATATCCTTGAGAGAAATGTGTCAACTAATATTGACAATATCAATACAATGCGAAAGGAACGTTTTTTCCATGCCTTATTTGCGGCAAATTCAATTTTGTTTGCAACATTTTCAATTTTTTGGTCTAAGTTAGACATCATAATCTCCTTTCTGTTGATATTATTTTATAAATACAATGTAACATACTATTTTATGAAAGTCAAATTAATTATATATATATCTAATTACAGGGGGTGGATTTCTGGATGATTTTATGGAAACTCTATACAAAACATGATATTCGCATAAAAGCAGTTGTTGCTGTTATGAAGTTATTATTAGATAGAAATCTATTTTCGGGAGAAGCGTTGACATATAAGTAGAAAATTTTAAGCTCAAAGGGCGTAACCGCTCCATTGTTTCAAATACCAAAATAGATGTGGTAAGAAAGAGATTTGTAAAAATTATATAGAAGATATGAGAGATACGTGAGATGTGAGATGAAGAGAGGATATAAAATTTTTATTACTGTGATAGTATTTTATCCAGTATAGGTGCGGCTTGTATAGGTGTTGGTTTTGTGGGAGATTCAACATTATCCTTTGGTATGAGATTCGTTTGTAATTTCTTTTTTATTATGCAAGCCATAGCAACGGCATGGGTTGTAATCAGTTTGTTTAGAAAAGAATAGATATATCTGGCTTTATGCATTTAAAGGATATCTTTTTTGCAGTCAATCCTAAGACGAACTACTTTGTGCGTATGGATGCGAAGCTTAATGAATCACCGGGAACTTGAGGCATATAGGCTAAAAGTATTGTTTTATAATTTTTAGCCTACATTTTTCAGGCACGAATAGGTGGCGTTTAAGAAATTCTGAAATCTAATCTATTTATTCTAAAGCCGAATAGGTTGCTAAGAAAGATTTTATAAATTCAACTTATTTTTTCTTTATAGAAAGTAAGCTTAGAAGAGGAAAACATAAGATTTAGCCTATTTAGGACGAAAAAAAGTAGGCTTACATGAGAAAAACATACAATCTAGCCTATTGGAGCCACAGAAAAGTAGGTTGCAATGGGTAAGAACACGAAATTCTGCCTACCTTTGGTAGTCTAAAATATCTGTCTGTTAAGATTGAAAAACAAAGAACCTTATGCTATACTTTATACTTGCATTAGACTTTGAAATCGCTACGCCGCCATAAAATAAAATGGCGTAAAAAAGGCGTAAAAGAAAGATAGAGAAAGGCGAAAACCAAGTAAAATCAAGGGTTTTCGGACAGGTAAAGATAAAAATGAAATTAGGTATCGTTGTAAATTAGCCTTTTTTCATAAATCTATATACCTCAATAAAAGTCCGTAAAACCGCATGGTTACAAGGTTTTTTGAAATTGCAAGTTTATAAAACTTCATGCAAAATCATATAGTTTCATGCCATTTGGGTGTAGAAATGGGTGTAAAAAGATAGTCGAAAAACGGAGTCCAACGCATTTTATGTATTGCTAAGTGGGCATACAGATTTCTACGGATAGAACCATATAGCATGATAGAACAGAAATTAAAATATTATAATGTACCGCATAAGGCGGCGTTTCTCACTCCTACACAGGAGAACAGGAACGCTGCTTTTTTTATGCCCTCATGTTACGCAGTAAGGGCAAACAAAGCCTTGATTTATGCGGCTCTTAGAGCACGGAAATGAGAAAGACAAGGGTTGATACCTTTTCCCTCAAAATCGCGTTTCTACTGCGTAACAAATCCAACGAAAAGGAGTGACGAAGCTATGGCAGTTTTCCGCGTGGAAAAGAACAAAGGTTATACGGTTATGAGCAACCACCATTTACGCAACAAGGAGCTTTCCCTAAAGGCAAAGGGCTTGTTGTCGCAAATGCTCTCACTTCCCGAAGATTGGGACTACACCCTTGCAGGGCTGTCCCTTATCAACCGGGAAAAGATTGACGCTATCCGGGAAGCAGTACGGGAACTGGAAAATGCCGGATATATACAGCGTTCAAGGGAACGTGATGAGAAAGGACGCTTACGCGGTACAACGTATGTTATCTATGAGCAGCCGCCTAAGTTGGATTTACCTACATTGGAAAAACCAACATTGGAAAAGCCTAAGTTGGAAAAACCTACGTTGGAAAATCCAACGCAATTAAATAAAGAGATACAAAAAACTAACTTACCAAACAAAGAAAAATTAAATACAGATGTATCAAGTACCCATTCCATTCCTTTCCATTCCCTAAATCCCTTTCCCTTAGAGGACGCGGCACAGCCGCCGGAACGGAAGCGAAAGGAAGCGACAGACGCATACAGTGTGTATGAGGAAATTATCAAGGACAATATCGAGTACGACTATCTGATACAGGACAGATACCTTGACCGGGACAGGATAGAGGAAATCCTTGCCCTTATCCTTGAAACCGTCTGCACCAAACGAAGAACAATCCGTATCGCCGGGGACGACTACCCGGCAGAGCTTGTAAAAGCAAGGTTTATGAAACTGAACAGCGAACATATCCGCTTTGTACTGGACTGTATGCAGGAAAACACCACCAAAATCCGCAACATCAAGCAGTACATGAAAGCTGCCCTTTTCAATGCCCCGTCTACGATTGGCAGCTATTACACGTCCCTTGTATCTCACGATATGTACGGCGGGCGCACTATCCAGTCGGCAAGAAGCAAGGGCATACCCGATTACACCTGCAACGAGGGCGAAAGCCTGTAAATCAACCCAAAGGAGGATTTTATGATGACACTGAAAACAGGAGCTTTGATTTTTGATGAAACCGCTGACCGCTACGACGTTCGCTTTGACGTAAACGACTATTACGGGGGCTTACATTGCGGCGACTGCATGGAGGTTTTTGTGCGGGGCAAATGGAAACCGACCCGTATGGAGTACGGGGACAACTGGTATCTTGTGGGTATTCGGGCGGCAGACCTTTCCGGGCTGCGGGTGCGGATTTAACAGGGCGGCGTGAAAACGGACGCTCTTTTTTCATGCCCGCCCCATTTTACGGCGGCGGGCATACCACCATAGAACACGAAAGGAGGAACCCCATTGCAGGAGGAAACCAACGAAAAGACCATAGCCCTCTACATCAAGACCGGGAAGCTGACCGCACAGCAGCTCCAAAAGGCTATGAAAGCCCTGCTTGCACAGATGAAAAAGCAGCATGACAAACAGAAAATCCCGCATGGCAAGCAGACCCTAAAGCAGCTTATGAAGCAGAACGCGGGCGTTTCCAACATTGAAATCACAAAGGACAATATCAAAGCCTTTGAGAGTACGGCGAAGAAATACGGGATTGACTTTGCCCTAAAGAAAGACAGCACTGAAACCCCGCCCCGCTATCTTGTGTTCTTTAAGGGACGGGACGCGGACGCACTGACCGCAGCTTTCAAGGAGTTTTCCGCAAAGAAGCTGACGCAGGAACAAAAGCCCTCTATCCGTAAGCTGATTGTTTCCCTCAAAGAAAAGGCGGCGGCTCTAAACGCACAGCGGGAGAAAGTCAAAAACAAAGATAGGGGGATTGCAAGATGAACGCTATCAACTGGAAAAAATTGCTACTTCCCAACATTCCCTATCTGCTCTTTGTGTATCTCTTTGATAAAGTCGGGCAGGCGGTACGCCTTACGCCGGGGGCTGACCTGTCCGGCAAGGTACTGTCGCTTGGGGAGGGCTTTTCTATGGCTTTTGCAAATCCACTTCCGAGCCTTGCCCCTATGGATTTACTGATAGGGATTTTCGGCGCGGTGTTTATCCGGCTGATTGTCTATGTCAAAGGCAAGAACGCGAAGAAATACCGCAAAGGTGTGGAATACGGCTCTGCCCGTTGGGGAACTGCCGAAGATATAAAGCCTTACACCGACCCGGTATTTCAAAATAACGTGCTGCTGACACAGACAGAACGACTTACCATGAACAGCCGCCCAAAGCAGCCGAAGTATGCAAGGAATAAAAATATCCTTGTTATCGGGGGAAGCGGCAGCGGCAAGACGCGATTTTTTGTGAAGCCGAATTTAATGCAAATGCACTCAAGCTATGTTGTAACCGACCCGAAAGGTACGGTTTTAGTCGAGTGTGGGAAGCTCTTACAGCGCGGCGGGTATCGGATAAAGGTGCTGAACACGATAAATTTTAAGAAATCCATGCGTTACAATCCCTTTGCCTATATCCGCAGCGAAAAAGACATTTTGAAACTGGTAAACACCTTGATTGCCAACACCAAAGGGGACGGGGAAAAAGCCGGGGAGGATTTTTGGGTAAAATCAGAACGGCTCTTTTACTGCGCCCTTATCGGCTACATTTGGTACGAAGCCCCGGAGGAAGAAAAGAACTTCACGACGCTGCTTGAAATGATAAATGCCAGTGAAGCCCGCGAGGACGACCCGGAATTTCAGTCCCCCGTTGACCTCATGTTTGAACGGTTGGAGGAAAAAGACCCGGAACACTTTGCTGTCCGGCAGTATAAGAAATTCCTGTTATCTGCGGGAAAGACAAGAAGCTCTATCCTCATTTCCTGCGGGGCGCGGCTTGCACCCTTTGACATTAAAGAGCTGCGCGACCTTATGGAAACCGACGAAATGGAGCTTGACACCATAGGCGACCACAAGACCGCCCTGTTTGTTATCATTTCCGACACCGACGATACCTTTAACTTTGTTGTGAGTATTCTTTACACGCAGCTTTTCAATCTCCTTTGCGACAAGGCAGATGATGAATACGGCGGCAGGCTGCCCGTCCATGTGCGCTGTCTGTTAGACGAATTTGCAAATATCGGGCAGATACCGAAGTTTGAAAAGCTCATAGCCACCATACGAAGCCGGGAAATCTCCGCGTCGATTATCTTACAGTCGCAAAGCCAGTTAAAGGCAATCTATAAGGACAACGCCGATACCATAGTCGGCAACTGCGACACCACCCTTTTCTTGGGCGGCAAGGAGAAAACCACCCTCAAAGAAATGTCGGAAATTTTGGGGAAAGAAACCATTGATAGCTTCAACACTTCCGAGAACCGGGGGCGGGAGGTATCGCATGGGCTGAACTATCAAAAATTAGGTAAGAAGCTTATGACCGAAGATGAAATTGCGGTCATGGACGGCGGGAAATGTATTTTACAGCTACGAGGGGTACGCCCGTTCTTCTCTGATAAATACGACATTACAAAGCACCCCAACTATAAATACCTGTCCGACTATGACAAGAAAAATACTTTTGATATGGAAAAGCATTTAAGGCGCAGACCCGCCCTTGTGAAGCCGGACGAACCCTTTGACTATTACGAAATCAGCGAAGCAGATTTGCAGGAGGACACCGACCATGAATAGACGTATCCGAAAGAAACAGGATAAGAAAATCACAGAAGCCATAAACGGGCTTATCTCCATTGCCGACTGGCAGGAAAGACAGCGGCAGGCAGCTATCCGGCGATTTGTAAAACGGTGTGAAGCCCTGTATGAGCAGCAACGAAAGGAGGAATTGACGCAGTAACAAAGAAACAGACAACTTACAGAATACGCGCCCCTACTGGAAAATCCATAACGCCCACACTCAAAACTGAATACCGCCGCGCGGCAGACACATAGGCAGCGCGGGGACTTATGACCGCGGCAGTTACAAAACTGACCGCCATTTTTTATGCCCTCTTAGGGGGCAAGCCGCACTTGCGGCAGAAAGGAGCTTTATGGAATTTTTTAACTCTGCTATCGACGTATTACAGACCCTTGTTATCGCACTGGGCGCAGGCTTAGGCATTTGGGGCGTTATCAATCTCTTAGAGGGATATGGAAATGACAATCCGGGTGCAAAATCACAAGGCATTAAGCAGCTCATGGCGGGTGGCGGTGTTGCTCTTATCGGCACTATCCTTGTACCGCTTCTTTCCGGTCTGTTCGGATAAGTTTACGGAGGGTAGCCTATGGAGAGCATACTGGAAGCGATTAACGAATGGATAAAGGAAATCCTTATCGGAGCCATTAACGGCAACCTTTCCACTATGTTCGGGGACGTAAACGAAAAAGTAGGCACTATTGCAGCGGAGGTAGGCAAGACCCCGCAGGGGTGGAACGCAAACATTTTCAATATGATACAAAACCTGTCTGAAAATGTGATTGTACCCATTGCGGGGCTTGTCATTACCTATGTCCTCTGTTATGAGCTTATCAGCATGGTAACGGAAAAAAACAATATGCACGACGTTGACACATTCATGTTCTTTAAGTGGTTTTTCAAAGCCTTTGTTGCCGTTTTCTTGGTAACACACACCTTTGATATTACTATGGCAGTCTTTGATATGGCGCAGCATATTGTGTCCGGTGCGGCGGGGGTAATCGGCGGCGATACAAATATCGACGTAACCGAAGCCCTTGCCGCCATGCAGGAGGGACTAAAAGATATGGAAATCCCCGAACTACTGTTACTTGTCATGGAAACGAGCCTTGTAAGCCTTTGTATGAAAATCATGTCCGTACTGATAACTGTTATCCTCTACGGAAGAATGATTGAGATATACGCCTACTGTTCCGTTTCCCCTATCCCTTTTGCCACCATGACAAACCGGGAATGGGGACAGATTGGGAACAACTACCTAAAGGGGCTGTTTGCACTGGGCTTTCAAGGCTTCCTCATTATGATATGCGTCGGCATTTATGCGGTTTTGGTAGGCGAAATGGTCTTAGCGGACAATCTGCACAGCGCGATTTTTTCCCTTGCAGCCTATACCGTTATCCTCTGTTTTTCCCTGTTCAAATCCGGCGCACTGGCAAAATCTATATTCAACGCCCACTAAGGGCAGAAAGGAGGTTTTTTCTTGGCGTATGTACCTGTACCCAAAGACTTATCCAAAGTCAAAACAAAAGTCGCTTTCAATCTGACAAAGCGGCAAATCCTTTGTTTTTCAGTGGCACTTCTTATGGGACTGCCACTTTTCTTTTTGCTCAAAGACAGCGCAGGGACGAGCCTTGCGGCAATGGCAATGATTGTCGTCATGCTTCCCTGCTTCTTGGTTGCCATGTATGAAAAGCATGGACAGCCCCTTGAAGTGGTCATAAAGAACATCATTCAAACAAAGTTTACCCGTCCCAAAGTGCGACCGTATCAGACGGAAAACCTATATGCACTCTTGGAGAAACAGCGGGCATTAGAAAAGGAGGTATCAGCGATTGTCAAAAGGACAGACAAAAAAGACGCGGGAAGCCGCAGGAAACAGGCGTAAGCTGACCCGCGCGGAAAAGAAACAGATAGCGGCGATTATCCGGCAGGCAAAGGGGGACGGCAAAGCCCACACCGCACAGCAAACCATTCCCTACCTTGCCATGTACCCGGACGGTATCTGCAAAGTGGCACAGCGTAAATATTCAAAGAGCATTGCTTTTGAGGACATCAATTATCAGCTTGCACAGGCAGACGATAAGACCGCCATTTTTGAAAACTGGTGCGATTTTCTCAACTACTTTGACGCAAGTGTGAACGTGCAGCTTTCTTTCATCAATCAAGGCTCACAGCAGGAACAGACAGCGCGGGCAATCCATATCCCGCCGCAAAACGACGATTTTAACTCTATCCGCACCGAGTATTCCGATATGCTGAAAACGCAGCTTGCCAAAGGGAACAACGGGCTTGTAAAGCACAAGTACATCACATTTTCCATTGAAGCGGACAATCCGGCGGCGGCAAGGGCGCGTCTTTCCCGTATCGAAACCGACGTACTCAATAACTTCAAGGTACTTGGGGTATCGGCGCACCCCTTATCCGGCTATGAACGTCTGAAAGTGCTGCATGGGGTATTCCACCCGGCAGGCGAGCCGTTCTCATTCTCCTATGACTGGCTGACCCCGACAGGGCTTACCACAAAGGACTTTATCGCCCCGTCCTCTTTCAAGTTCGGGGAAGGACGCTACTTTGCTATGGGGAAAAAGACGGGGGCGGTATCGTTCCTTGAAATCCTTGCCCCGGAGCTAAACGACCGTATCTTAGCGGATATGTTGGACTTGGAAACAGGCGTAATCGTCAACTTACATATCCGCAGTATCGACCAGTCGGAAGCAATCAAGACCATTAAGCGCAAAATCACTGACCTTGACAAGATGAAGATTGAGGAACAGAAAAAAGCGGTTAGAAGCGGTTACGATATTGATATACTCCCGTCCGACCTTGCCACCTTTGGGAATGAAGCAAAGAATTTATTGCAGGATTTACAGAGCCGCAACGAGCGAATGTTTCTTCTCACGTTCCTTGTGGTAAATATGGCAGACACGAAGCGGAAACTGGAAAATGACATTTTCGCGGCGGCGGGCATTGCACAGAAATACAACTGCGCCTTGACCCGTCTTGACTATCAGCAGGAAGCGGGGCTGATGTCCTCTATCCCTTTGGGGGAGAACCTTATCCCGATACAACGGGGACTTACCACATCAAGCACCGCTATTTTTATCCCGTTCATCACGCAAGAATTATTTCAGACCGGGGCTGCCCTGTATTATGGCTTAAATGCCCTGTCAAATAACATGATACTCTGCGACCGCAAGCAGCTTAAAAACCCCAACGGGCTTATCTTGGGAACACCGGGCAGCGGAAAATCCTTTGCGGCAAAGCGGGAAATCACAAATGCCTTTCTCATTACCGACGACGATATTTTTATCTGCGACCCGGAAGCCGAGTATTTTGCCCTTGTAAAGCGGCTTGGCGGGCAAGTGATACGATTATCCCCGACCGGGAAAGGCATGGACGGTACGCCCCAGTATGTGAACCCTATGGATATGAACCTTAATTACAGCGAGGACGACAGCCCCCTTGCACTGAAAAGTGATTTTATCCTGTCCCTCTGCGAGCTTGTCATTGGCGGCAAGGAGGGCTTGCAGCCCGTTGATAAGACCGTCATTGACCGCGCCGTAAGGAATGTGTACCGGGACTATCTTGCTGACCCTGTACCGGAAAAAATGCCTATTTTGGGCGACCTTTACGACGAGCTGTTAAAACAGCCGGAGCCGGAAGCTGCCCGTATTGCGGCGGCGTTGGAACTGTATGTTTCCGGCAGTCTTAACGTGTTCAACCACAGAACCAACGTGGAACTTTCTAACCGCCTTGTCTGCTTTGATATTAAGCAGCTTGGAAAACAGCTCAAAAAATTAGGTATGCTCATTGTGCAAGACCAGATATGGAACCGCGTTACCATTAACCGGGCAGAAAAGAAATCTACCCGCTACTATATGGACGAATTTCATTTGCTCTTAAAAGAGGAACAGACCGCCGCTTACAGTGTGGAGATTTGGAAGCGTTTTAGAAAATGGGGAGGTAAACAGGCACAGTCCCTACAATCTTGCAAATGGGGATTGTGTATGCCGTCTTAACCGAAGCCGAAAAGAACGGTTAAGAATATCAGCGGAGAAGAAAACGGGAAAGGTTTTGCAATCCTAATCCGAGTGGAAGTGTCAAGGTAATACTTGATACACACGCAACGCATAGGGCTTGACCCCCGGTTTGCAATAGCCGGGAATATAACAGCCCCACGAGGCTCCGCTATCGTTTCGGTCTGCGGCATAAACCGCAGGATAAAAAGATATGCTATGCCGGGTATGAACAGACATACCGCTGAAAATGGGCGAAAGCCCCGGAGGGACAGATAAAAAACTGTCCGCTAATCACACAACAGATACCCACAGCTATCACGCAGAACATCAAGGACTTGCTTGCTTCCCGCGAGGTGGAAAATATCTTTGAAAACTCTGATTTTGTCCTCATGCTCAATCAAGCACAGGGCGACCGGGCTATCCTTGCAAAGCAGTTAAATATCAGCCCACAGCAGATGAAGTATGTAACCCACACCGAAGCAGGAGAGGGACTTATCTTTTATGGAAATGTGGTGCTGCCCTTTGTAGACCATTTCCCGAAAGATACCGAGCTTTACCGCATTATGACGACGAAGCCGGAGGAAGTGAGCAGCCTATGAAACAGTTAAAACCACGCGATAAAATCACACAGAAAATGACCCGCGACGGTGCGGTAGAAGTCAACGAAACACAGCAGACTACCGAGCGTATCAGCAGCCGGGAAGCAGACAGCGACTTTTCACAGCCGGACACCGCTACCGCAGAGCGCGTCATGGAACACCTTGACGCAGCCCATACCCGAAAGGCAAGCAAAAAGGCAGTCAAGAAAGCGCAGGAAGCGGCTGTTTTGCGTACTTCCACTTCCCGCTTGCAGTTTACCGACGAGGAACGGGCAACGCCGGAACTGGAAACTTACATCAAAAAATCAGAAAAAGCAGCCGACAAACTGGACGCGGCAAAGGCAGCTCTCCCGAAGCAGAAGAAACTGGTAAAAGAGCGCACCTTTGAGGAAGCCACCGGAAAGGCAAAGACCCGGCTTCACTTTGAGGAACAGGAAAAGCCCCTACCCGGCGGCAAACCCCACAATAATCCGTTATCCCGCCCCGCGCAGGAAGCGGGTATTTTTGTTCACAACAAAATCCACAGCGTCGAGAAAGACAATTCCGGCGTGGAGGGCGCGCACAAATCGGAGGAACTTGCCGAGCGCGGCGCAAGGTACGGGACGCAGAAACTAAAACAGGGCTACCGCAGCCATAAGCTGAAACCATACCGGGAAGCGGCAAAGGCAGAACGGGCAGCGTTTAAGGCAAACGTCAATTTCCAGTATCACAAAGCCTTGCAGGAAAACCCGCAGCTTACAAGTAATCCCTTTTCCCGGTTCATGCAGAAACAAAAAATCAAACGCCAGTATGCAAAGACGGTAAAGAAAGGCGGCGCAGCTACCGCCAAAGCAGCCGCCGGAGCGTCCCAAACAGCAGCAAAAAAAGCGGCTGCCTTTGCAGGGCGACACCCGGCAGGCGTGATAATCGCTATCGCCGCGCTGCTTCTGTTCATCATGGTATCGGTAGGGCTTTCCTCTTGCGGGGCAATGTTTTCCGGCAGCATGAACAGCATGTTAGGGACTTCCTACACGTCCGAGGACAGTGACCTTGTGGCAACGGAACAGAGCTATGTTGCAATGGAAAACGAGCTGCAACAGGAAATTGACAATATCGAAAGCACCCACCCCGGCTATGATGAATACCGTTATGACCTTGACACTATCGGGCATAACCCACATGAGCTTGCGTCTTATCTGACTGCCCTTTTACAGAGTTACACCCCGCAGAGCGCACAGGCAGAGCTAAAGCGGCTGTTTGGCTTACAGTACACCTTGACGCTGACGGAAGAAATCGAGATACGCACCACCACCGACGAGGAGGGCAACGAGGAAGAATACAAATACCGTATCTTGAACGTGAAACTGACAAACAAGCCCATTTCCGAGCTTGCAGAGGAACTGCTGAACCCACAGCAGTTTGAAATGTTCAAGGTGTACTTACAGACACAGGGCAACAAACCGTTGATTTTTGGCGGCGGCTCTCCCGACGGCAGCCCCTCCGAGGATTTAAGCGGCGTGGAGTTTATAAACGGTACACGTCCCGGAAACCCGGAGCTTATGGAGCTTGCAAAACAGCAAGTGGGAAATGTGGGCGGCTACCCTTACTGGTCTTGGTATGGCTTTAACAGCCGCGTGGAATGGTGCGCCTGCTTTGTGTCATGGTGCTACAATCAATCCGGAAAAAGCGAACCGCGCTTTGCGGGCTGCGAATGGCAAGGCGTTCCTTGGTTTCAGTCAAGGGGACAATGGGGCGCGCGGGGTTATGAGAATATCGCACCGGGCGACGCTATCTTTTTCGACTGGGATTTAGACGGCGTTGCCGACCATGTGGGGCTTGTGCTTGGCAGGGACGGCAGCCGCGTCTATACCGTTGAGGGCAATTCCGGCGACGCCTGCAAGATTAAAAGCTATGACCTTAACTATCAATGTATCAAAGGATATGGGCTGATGAACTGGTAACACAGCCCCAAAAAGAAAGGAGAATTTCATTTATGGCAAACAATAAAATCGACCGTATCAATAAGGAAATCGCAAAGACCCGCGAGAAAATCACAGAGTATCAGAACAAATTAAAAGGACTGGAAGCGCAGAAAACCGAAGCGGAAAACCTTGAAATCGTGCAGCTTGTACGCGCTATGCGCATGACCCCGCAGGAACTGAAGACCATGCTCAAAGGTGATACTATCCCCGGCATGACTGCCGCACCCGCAGAAGAAAATGAACAGGAGGACAATGCAGATGAAGAATAAACTGAAAAAGACCATGGCTGCCCTTTGTGCCGCCCTTATCCTTATGGGCGGTTTTTCTGTCCCTGCCTATGCACAGGGGACAGCCGCAGAGCCACCCACAGAGGACGCGACCAACGACAGCAATGTTGTTGTTGAAGAACCGGAAACGCCGCCCCTTACCCCAAAGGGCAACGCAACACTGGTAGACGATTTCGGCGGCAATAAGCAGCTTATCACTGTTACCACAAAAAGCGGCAACTATTTCTATATCCTCATTGACCGGGCAGCCGAGGGGGAACAGACCGTACATTTCCTTAATCAAGTGGACGAAGCCGACCTTATGGCACTGACCGAAACCGGGGAAGCCGCGAAAAAGCCGGAAGCCTGCAACTGTACGAAGAAATGCGAAGCCGGAAAAGTAAATACGTCCTGCCCGGTATGTGCAACCACTCTGACAGGCTGCACAGGCAAAGAGCCTACCCCGACACCCACAGAGCAGCCGGAAGAACCCAAAGAAAAAGGCGGCAATCCCGGTGGGGTGCTTGCCTTAGTCCTCTTTGTGCTGCTTGGTGGCGGCGCGGCGTTCTACTACTTTAAGTTTTTAAAACCGAAGCAGAATGTAAAAGGGAACACCGACCTTGAAGATTTTGATTTTGAGGACTACGACGAGGACGAGCCGGAAGCAGACACCGGGGAAGTTTCCAAAGAGGAAGAAACGGAGGACGAAACCCTATGACCCTATTTACCGACAATCCCTTTGAAAAGATGATGATACAGAAACCGGACTATGGCAAAGGGGAAAAATCCCCGCCGGAGCTTTCTCCCCCACGTTGCGCGGGCTGCCCTTACAAGGGACAGTCCCCTTGTGTGGGGTACTGTATGAGAAAACTGGAAAATAAACGACAGACCGAACGATAAAAAGATGTACTTGCGATATGGAATATGATATAATTGTTCCAACCATAGGAAATGACAGCGACAAACAAACTTGAATTTAGAAAAATCAAAGGAGGGTTTCAGAATGACTAAAAGAAAAATATGGATTATTTTATTCATTATTGGCATAGTCATGATTTTAGGAGCTTCGGAATTTAGCAGATTTTTAGCGAATGAGATAAACTGGTACACAGCAGGAATAATATTATCTATTGTTTCCGGACTTGGATTATTATTTGAAATGTATTTTAGACGGAATAAGTAAATTTCAGTTGATATTTCACATATTTTAGGAAATTTAATAACTGTTATATTTAATTATCAAATTCTTCGCAAACCCTTGAAAATACTAAGTTTGTAGCAAGTGAGCTTTCCCTTACTCTTTCCCTTGTGTTATATTCTCACATTGGTTTTCATGAACCTTAATATGGGAAAAAATAAGGGAAAGAAAATTTCATAACACAGTATAACAATAACGACATGGTGAACTGATTGAAATGTTTTCGATATTTAACTCTATAACTGATTATTAAAAGAAAATGGAGATAAGATACGATGAGAACAATTTATGCAGAATACAACATAAATCACGATAGTATTGATGTTTACACAAGTGCCGGATATATGCTTCGCATTGATTGCTGGAAAGCTGAAAAAAATCTAAAAACCACATACGGATCAGAATGTGCGCTTACTTCATTGGCTGTGGATGAGCCTTTGGAATATGCAAGATTATATCTTGAGGGTAATTTACAGATGTGGGTAGATGCAGAAGACTCACTAGAGTTATAATCCTTATCCATATAAATAATATGCAAATATATATCCCATCAATATAGCGAATATACTGAAATAAAAGTATCTTTATAATCAATTTTAACCAAAAGAATATGTTCTTAGAGGAGGTGTCTCCCGAAAGAACATATTCTTCTATTATGGGTAATTATAAATATAGAACATGCTTTTCTTGTGCTACAATTTCTTCACTATGAGTTACAACAATAACTGTTTTTCCCTGTTCACTTAACTCATGCAATATATTCATAACAATCTCACTATTTTTTTTGTCTAAGGAACCAGTTGGTTCGTCTGCTAATACAATCGAACATTTCTTTAGCATTAAACGAGCTAACGCAACTCTCTGCTGTTCGCCACCAGATAATTGATAGACTTTTTTGTTAATTACTTTCTGTAAACCAACTTTTTCAAGAGCTTCATTTATTGAAATATCCGTTCTACCTGATTTTTTTATTATTTCTAGATTTTCTTTTACTGTTTTGTTTTCCAAAAGGGCAAAATTTTGAAATAAAAATCCAACAACTTCTTTGAAATATTTCTGCTTTTTTCCTTTTTTTGCCACATCAAAACCATTCACAATAATAGAACCTTTGTCAGGAGTTTCAATACCTCCAATCATATTAAGTAAAGTACTTTTTCCGCATCCACTTTCGCCACTAATTACCAAAAAACGGCTATCTGGAATTTCCAAATGAAAATTTTTGAACAAAATTTTATCATTATATGCTTTGCATAGATTTTCAATTGTTATCATAAGCAACCTCCTTTTAATGATTTCGGTATGTTTGTTTTTTCAACAATTGTGATATTAAAGAAAATAATTGTAAATTCTATTAGTGCCATAAATGAACTAACAAGAATGCTAATTCCTACTTCAGTCTGTACCGATAATAAAGAATAGATAAGCATACCTACTAATATCACAAAATTTTCCACTACAATCATTTTAAGAAGTGTTTTGTGCCGTTCAAATAAACTATATCCAAAGATTTTCATCAAGGAAATTTTCATTGCATTTTCTCGGAACTCTAGTCTACTTACTGTAACAATAATCATAATATTTAAAAGCAATACAATCGTACAAAGAGAACTTAAAAATCCCACGAGTTTTATTAAAAATGTGTGATTATATAAATACTGTTCATGTACGTTTGTAATTACTAGCTGATAATTTCCAAGCATATCTTCATACTTTTTGCTGATATTTCTTAGCTGTTTTTCATCACATTGAAATAAAACTGCTCCTGCTTTATAGCTTTCAAGATACCCACCATTGACTGCTAAATCTTTGTTTGCCTGATAAATAATTATCGGATTTTTGCTTTTTTCGATACCATTTATTCTACTTGTATCTAAATAGGAAAAGTATTCTGTTTCGCTATACTCTATGTACTGAATATTTAATTGTTGTAAATTATCATGATTTAAAACATGGCTCAAGGAGTCATAGGCTAATTGCTTGTTTTTAGCAAAATATCTATTCTTTGGAATGAAAATAATCAAATCAGAAGATTCATTCTCTACTGCATTTATCTGCTTCGTAAAACCTTGTAACATATCTTTTGCATGATTATTTACATATATCACATCATTTTTATCATTTAAAATATTCAAGCATATTACAGGCTTTAATGTGTTATATTCATTCTTGTATAGTTTATTCCAAAAAGCTTCTTCTTTTTCAGCATTAAAATCAGTAGTCTTTACGGTAAAATAATTTGCATCATAATATTCTTCTAACAAATGTTCATTTGTAAATAGGTTATTATGAATACTACTAATATTAGTGGTAATTGTAAAAACAGCGGCTACCCCTGCTATAAATTTTAACGAATAAATTAAAAAATCCACTCCTCTTTTGTGTGTTGCATTTGCGAATGCCTTTCTAATATCAAAAAAGCAAAAAGAACAATATGGAATAGTGGAAAGAATAATTCCAATGGAATATAAAATTGTGACGAGTCTATTCTCATATGCTCCCGATATATAATTTGACAGCAATATTTTTGCAACAATAAATAATGCAATGTCAAAAGTTACATCGAATAAAGCAGCCTTAAATGCTATGAAACCAGCACTTTCTCCTAAGGAAACTCGTACAACAACCTCTTTTTTTCGCCTAACCACTTCAATTACATTTAGAACAATCATCAATGCAATAATCATACCCCATATAATAAAAATCATGTCCTTTTCCGTAGAATTCCAATATTCTGGATAAGTTAAGCTATATTTTTCTGATAATTTCTGATATGCAGAGATAATATTGTCCTCATTTCCTATGTATGAGATAAAGTTTTCATAACCCACAGAGGTACTTTGCAATTCTGAGAGATTATGAAATTTTACTTTCGTAATTCCGGAAACTAAAGCGGTATATTCTGATTCTTCTATGTTTGCAGTATTTTTTAATGTTTGTCTGATTACTTTATCATCGCCATAAATATGAAGTGTTGAAAGGTATTTATTATTGATTTCATTGTACTGAGAAAAAATATGTACATCATTCTCCGTTGCAGTTTCTGATACATCTTTCAGAAACTGCGACATATCTTCACTAGCAACTTCATAGCGTGATGACGTAAAATATGCTGTAGAAAAGTTCCAAAGCTGATCTTGAAATATTTCAGATTGCATAAGTATTCCAAAAATCAGGAAACAAAACAAACATAAGTTTTTAATTGCTTTCATTTATTTCAACCCCAGATTCCATACTTTATTTGCTTTTTCAAATATCGTAGTCAATATTGTGCTATTTTCATCAACAATCCATTGATCTTCTTGATCTTCAGCTTTTTTGCTACTTGACAACATAATTTGAGTATTCAAATCCTTATAGTCATTAAATAGCACGCCTTGACTTATTCCTTGGTGAAATGGTTTTATCCAAATAATTAGTGCATATCGAACATCTGACTCAGCTATCGCAAGATTTCCATTCCAAAGCAAATAATCAGGGACAGACACACTATACTGGAATCCATCTTTATCTGTGTAAATTTTTACTCCAGATTCTTCTATTTCAGGGAAGTCTTTCTGAAATTCGTTATATGGTTTATAACTCCCGAAGTACCAAAATAAATTATAGCAACAGAACAAAATAACCAAAACAATTCCTATATATTTTATTTTTTTCTTCATTTATATACACTCCACAAAAAAGAGTGGTTGGAATTCCAACCACTCAGCCATTATCCCGAACCTTTGTTTAGTAGCTATTACCGTAGGTAATACTATTTCCTTTATGAGCAACCTCAATTTTAGACCAATTACCTTTACCAACATTTGAACCCGAAAAAGAACCATTTCCATTCTTGACATATGCGTAATGATCTTTAGTTGAATGATATGCGTGTGCATAATCTTCATTAATAGCAAGAGTATTATAACCATAAGTCAAAACACCTTTTCCGCCATCAGATGTAGTGCTCAATTCCCACTTTTTATCAAATGTCTTATTCCCGTTTGTAACAGAAAATGCCATTACTGGAATTGATGAAGAAATTAACATTGCACTAATAGCTACCCCCTACAATCACTTTCTTTGCTCTCATAAGTTTTACCTCCTTTGATCTGCTGTATTTCTATTTATATTTTATCAAATATTTTGTATCTAGTCAATCAGTATCTTGACTTATATAGCGTCGAATTGTAAGATATATTCCTTGTAAAATTAACCAAAAGAACAACAGATTTATTGATAATGCTTTTTTAATTACTTCTCCAAAATAAATGATGACAGCCGCACTTGTCAGTATCATCAGTAGGGTAATAACATCCCAACAGTTTTTCTTATATAATTCTATAACCTTTATTTCTATCAGTATTGCCAGTATCCCTGTCCCTGCCACACATATTCCAACAACCAATATCATCAATAACCAATATATGATTCCGGCTATAATCTCATTTGGAATTTTTGTGCTGATTTGTGCCACAGATTGCCCGGCATCAATCGTCCAACCGATAAAAGTTTGTATGAATGATGCTGCATCATGGAAGAATGATTTGCAATCGGAAAGGAACACATCTGACTGTACTGCCTGAAAAAGAGTGGTTGTCAGCGAATACCATGCAAGAAGGAACAAGGTTGTTTGGAACATTACCGTTTTTGCTTTATATTGTCCTGCAAGTTGCTCTTTTTGTGTTTCGTATCTTGCTTTTGCATTCTGATAGGCTGTCCGGTCACAGGCTTCGCATTTTTTATAGAGTACCGGCTTTTCTACCGGTATCTCTACGATTTTCTGATGTGTCCGGGCATAATCCCGTTGTTGTGTTAAGCATCGTATTTTATCTTGACATTCCTCTATCGTGACGTTTGCGCTTCGCAGCTTCTCTTTCTCGCTCCGCAATGCTCTGTCTGCCAGCTTCAAGTCGTTCTTTAATGCTTGAATATTCCCGGCTCTGTTCTCTTTGTTTAATTTCTCGTTCAAGGTCAGAGATTCGTTGAGCTGCGTCTTCAGTTCCACGATAAGCTGGTCTTTCTGTTCCAACTCTTCTTGTATCTCCTCGGTCAAGAGCAGAAGTTCTTCCAACTGTTCGGCGTTCTTTAATTCTCTGGATTCGTTCATCTATATCACGTCCTTTCTCTACCTGCTGTTCCAGTTCAGCAATTCGGTGTTCTGTTTCAGTAATAAACTGTTTTCGCTGTTCAGCTTCTGTGCCAATATCTGCCATTGCTGATTTTCGTTTTCCAAAAGTTCTATCTTCGTTTTCTGTTCTTCCATCTTGGAAAGTAGTTCCTCGGTATTTGGCAAAATGTTGAGCAGCTCGGATAACTCGCTGTTTAATTTTTGCAATTTCTGATTCTGTTCCTGCATAAGAGAGAGTTGGGTGTCCCGGTTCTGCATTTCCAGAAGCATTTCTGCCATTAAGGTCTGCTGTTCTTCGATTTGCCCAATCATGGACTCCATTAAGGGTATAATTTCCCGGCTTTCTTCTAATGTCATTTAATCGCTCCTTCCATAATGATAATGCACCTGATACTTTCCCAAAGGTGTCCAGTATCTTTTGCAATAACGTGTTTTGTTGTTTTATGATTTGATTTTCCGCTACTTTCCACGAACCTTTTATTTCCTGCCCGGCAAGAAACTTTTGTTCAATCTTTCTTGCGTCAGCACCTTCATGGATGGTAGGAATCTGGAGTTTTCCCTGCTTTTCGTAAGAACGGTGATCGACCTGATTATGCAAAGGCAGATGTTCATTACACACCTTTGCCCACTCGCTCCGCCACAGTTCACAGTTTTTTGGATTGTTCCATCCCGTAGCATCGGTCAGTACCCGTTTCCATTGCAGGCGGTTTCTTGCACCAATCTTCTGGATTCCGTTTTCATCTAATACAGGGATACGGATTCCATGACGGTCAGGGTTTTTCTTATCCTGCCACCAGTTCGGATGGGATTCATCAATCACGATATTTCCGCTTTTATCTCTGACAAAATCCCAATCTTTGACTTCTTTCTTCCCCCAAGAATGATCCGGGTTAAAAGGGCGCATTGTCAGAAGCAGATGGACATGAGGATTGCCATCCCCTTTGTCGTGGATACTCCAATCAGCACACATTCCCTTATCCACAAATGTTTTTTTGATATAGTCGGCTGTATATTGAATCTGTTCCTGTCTGCTCCATTCTTTGGGGAGGGCAAATTCAAATGACCTGCCAAGTTGGGCATCTGCACTTTTTTCAATCTTCAATACCTCATTCCATAACCGTTGTTTCTGAAATGTGATTTTAAATTTTTCTAAAGCAGCTTCTTTATCTTCTGACCTTTTGTATCGGACAGATTTTTGAAAGCGTTTTATATTTTCTTCTGGTACTATCTGCCATTCAGGAGGTGCGTTTTCGCACATCATCAGACTGGTGTAGACCACTTCTTTTTTAGAAGTGTAATAACTGATTCGCCCGGTTTCCTCGTTTTTCATCACATCCCCATTGAGATATGCGGAAGCGGAGATAACAGATTTCCCTTTACTTCGTCCGACTATTTTGATTGTGTAATGAAAAATCGCCATGTCTGGATTCCCCCTTTCTGCACATCCGGCATAGATTTCCGGCAACATTGCTTTCAGTTTTAGAAAAAGCAGTATTGCCGGAACGCCCTCTGCGTAAGAGTGCCCTGCGCATAGCAGCCTGCATGGAATGCGCCCCTCTGGCGAAGAGTGCCTCCTGCGGCATGAGCAGGTCTGGCTGAAAGCCCCGCCGACGGAACGAGCCCGGCAAGCGTGAGCGAAGACCGGTTGCCACTTGTGGCAAACTTATTGGGACGACCTCTGGTTGTCCATAAGTGCGCCCTTCATGAAAAAGCAATGAAGGGAATGAAAAACTCATCCCCCCCCGCCATTACACTTCCTCCATATCGGTATGTGTTTCTTTCTGCATTGCCTTTGAAAAAAATTTCCCATTGGCTTCCTGCTTTTTCAGAAAACCAATCAGCTTTGGGATGTCCTCTTCCTCGATAGGCGCACCGAGAACGGATTCCACCGCACCGCCAACCTGACAGAGCCTATGGGTTCGTTTTTTACTTTCTTCGGCTTTCTTTCGTTTCAGAAGTTCTTTCTTCTGTGCTGCATATCGTTTTGCTTTTTCAAGGCTTTCCTGTTCCTTCTTTTCCATTTCAAGCATTCGTTCTTCATAACTTTTTGTTGATTTTGCCATGATTACATTCCCCTTTCTTTTACAAACATAAGTTCTCGGTTGCGTATCAGAAGAAGCACATGGTATAATCTTCTTGCGTGTAGGTATATCATGGCTTCGGTCTGATAGAACCTTTGGCGGTTTCTTTGGAAGCCGCCTTTTTAATTTGCCGCAGTTCTTGTTACGGCTTTTACATTTCCTCTATCCCTCAAATCACGACCTTCATTCGCTTCCATAAACATTTCCAGAATATCGGTTTTAATCAGGACTTTGCGACCAACCTTTAATACTGGAAGTTTCTTCCATTCTACAAGCTGTCTTAAGGTGTTTCTGCCGATTCCCGTATAGTCAGCAGCTTCTTCGATGGATAATGCAATTTTTCTTTGCGTCATATAATCACCTCCTTATAAATTGCATTATGCAATTCTTGTGATGTAAGTATATCCTTTTCATATCTTTTTGTCAAGCGTTACGAAATATTAAAAATAATTTTTAAGTTGCATATTGCAATTACAGAAAAACAATGCTATAATTCATACATACCGAAAAAGGAGGCAGTCAGCATGAAAGATAAAGAACTACGCAAGCTGATAGGCAGCAGAGTAAAACAGCGCCGTCTGGAATTGAATCTGACACAGCCTTATGTCGCAGAAAAGATGGGTGTTACCGCTTCTACAATCCTGCGTTATGAGAATGGTTCGATTGACAATACGAAAAAAATGGTGCTGGAAGGTCTTTCGGAAGCACTCCATGTATCTGTGGAATGGCTCAAAGGGGAAACAGATGAATATGAAACCGACATTACGGATAAGAGAGAGTTACAGATTCGTGATGCGATGGGAGATATTCTGGAACAGTTACCGCTTGCCCTTACCAAAGAAGAAGATGCTTTTTCAAAAGATTTATTACTGCTGATGTTAAAACAATATGGTCTGTTTTTGGATTCCTTCCAGTTCGCCTGCAAAAACTTCAAGGGGAATGCTGGTCAGACGGATATTGCCAAAACAATAGGGTTTGAATCGAATGATGAATATAATGAGATTATGTTCTTAAGGGAAATCACTCACACCATCAATGCTTTTAATGAGATGGCAGACGTTGTAAGGCTCTATTCCAAGAAACCAAAAACAGCAGAACAAAGGCTTGCAAATCTTTTATCAGAAGTCTTATACGAAGATTCCGAATCGGTATAGTAAGACAACCGGAGTTATGATATACTTACACGCACGAAGCATTTCATCAGTTCCGATTGTCTAATATCGAAAGGAGACATACGATTATGGCAAAAGGATCTGTAAGAAAAAAAGGAAAGAAATGGTACTACCGCTTCTATGTAGAGGACGCAAGCGGCAATCTTGTTCAGAAAGAATGCGTTGGAACAGAAAGCAAAAGTGAAACTGAAAAGCTGCTCCGTCAGGCAATGGATGATTATGAGAAAAAGAAATTTGTTGCCAAAGCGGAAAATCTCACAGTCGGACAGCTTTTGGATGTGTGGGCAGAGGAGGAATTAAAAACAGGTACGCTCAGCAATGGTACGGTGGAGAATTACCTCGGAACAATCCGAAATATCAAGAAACACCCATTGGCAGAACGGAAACTGAAAAATGTAACCTCTGAACATTTGCAATCCTTCTTCGATTTGCTTTCCTTCGGGGGAGTTCATCCCGACGGAAAAGAGAGAAAGGGTTACAGCAAAGATTATATCCATTCTTTTTCCGCAGTCATGCAGCAGTCCTTCCGTTTTGCAGTATTTCCAAAGCAGTATATTACGTTCAATCCCATGCAGTATATTAAACTGCGGTATCAGACGGATGAAGTGGATTTGTTTTCCGATGAGGATATGGACGGAAATGTCCAACCAATTTCACGAGAAGATTATGAAAGATTGCTTGCTTATCTGCAAAAAAAGAACCCAGCCGCAATACTTCCAATCCAGATAGCCTATTATGCCGGGCTTCGTATTGGAGAAGCCTGCGGTTTGGCATGGCAGGACGTAAATCTGGAAGAACAATGCCTTACCATAAGACGCAGCATCCGATATGATGGCTCAAAGCGCAAATATATCATCGGACCAACCAAGCGGAAAAAAGTAAGGGTTGTTGATTTTGGAGATACACTGGTAGAGATTTTCCGTAATGCCCGGAAAGAGCAGTTAAAAAATCGAATGCAGTACGGAGAACTTTATCACACGAACTACTACAAAGAGGTCAAAGAGAAAAACAGAGTGTACTACGAATATTATTGTTTAGACAGAACAGAGGAAGTCCCGACAGATTATAAAGAAATTTCTTTCGTCTGTTTAAGACCGGATGGTTGTTTGGAACTTCCAACTACTTTGGGGACTGTTTGCAGAAAGGTGGCAAAAACATTAGAGGGATTTGAAGGCTTTCATTTCCACCAGTTACGTCACACCTATACAAGCAACCTTTTAGCAAATGGAGCTGCCCCAAAAGATGTGCAGGAATTGTTGGGACACTCAGATGTCAGTACCACAATGAACGTCTATGCTCACTCCACAAGAGATGCGAAACGAAAATCAGTTCGGCTTCTTGATAAAGTGGTGGGCAATGACTAAAAAATTTCCCTTATTTCCCTTGTGATTATCTCATAAGGGCAAAAATAAGGGAAACTACATATCATTTCACTAATGGACAGGCGGGAAAGCCTATAAAATGGGGAAAGTTAGAGGAATAATTATATAAATTTCAGTTTGTCAAATTATTTTTATATTTTATATTGCACAATTTTATACAATCACTTAGGAGCAATCGAAAAATCGGTTGCTCTTTTCTTTTACCCGAAAGGAGGATTTTTATTTGATTTTAGTTATCGCAGAAAAACCCAGTGTGGCGCAGACAATCGCCGCCGTACTTGAGGCAAAGGAGAAAAAAGACGGATTTCTTACAGGAAACGGCTATCTTGTTTCTTGGTGTGTAGGACATTTGGTAGGGCTTTCCGAAGCTGCCGCCTACGGGGAGCAGTATAAAAAGTGGAGCTATGACAGCTTACCGATTTTGCCGCAGGAATGGAAATACACCGTTGCGGCTGATAAGGAAAAGCAATTCAAGACCTTAAAGGAGCTTATGCACCGGGCAGACGTTTCCGAAGTCGTAAACGCCTGCGACGCAGGACGCGAGGGAGAATTGATTTTTCGCTTTGTCTATGAAGTTGCTGGGTGCAGGAAGCCTATGCGCCGCTTGTGGATTTCTTCAATGGAAGAAGCTGCTATCAAAGAGGGCTTTTCCCGTCTGAAGAACGGCGAAGAATACGACGCGCTCTTTGCTTCCGCACTATGCAGGGCAAAGGCAGACTGGCTTATCGGTATCAACGCCACCCGCCTTTTTTCTGTCCTTTACAATCATACCTTAAATGTAGGGCGCGTACAGACCCCGACCTTAAAAATGCTTGTTGACCGGGACGCAGCGATTACCACCTTTAAGAAAGAGAAATATTATCATGTGCGCCTGTCCTTATCCGGCGCGGAAGCTGCAAGTGAAAAACTGTCTGACCGTTCCGAAGCTGACAGTCTGAAAGCTGCTTGCGAAGCGTCAAAAGCAGTCTGTACTTCCCTTGTGAAAGAGAGAAAGACCGCAGCCCCGCCGAAGCTCTTTGACCTTACTTCTTTACAGAGGGAAGCAAACCGCCTGTTCGGATATACCGCAAAGCAGACCCTTGACTTTGCACAAGCCCTGTATGAAAAGAAGCTCTTGACCTATCCGAGAACCGACAGCAGCTATCTGACCGACGACATGGGCGACACAGTGGCGGGCATTATCACGCTACTTTGCGGGAAGTTTTCTTTTATGGAGGGCGCAGACTTCACGCCGGAGCTTTCAAAGGTGCTGAACAGTAAAAAGGTATCCGACCACCACGCCATTATCCCCACTATGGAGCTTGCAAAAACTGACCTTGCCGCGCTGCCGGAAAGTGAAAAAAATATCCTTACCCTTGCCGGGGCGCGTCTGCTTATGGCGACCACTGCACCGCATACCTTTGAAGCGGTTACAGCAGTTTTTGAATGTGCCGGACAGAGCTTTACCGCAAGGGGCAAAACGGTACTTTTTGACGGGTGGAAAGAGATTGACCGAAGATACCGGGCAGCCTTAAAGAATAAGCCCGAAGCAGACGACGCAGACAGCGACACAGGAAAGACCCTGCCGCCATTTGTCGAGGGACAGACCTTTGAAAATCCGGCGGCAATGGTAACGGAGCATGACACCACACCGCCGAAGCCCCACAACGAAGCGTCGCTGCTCTCTGCTATGGAACGCGCCGGAAGCGAGGACACCAACCCGGACGCAGAGCGCAAAGGGCTTGGAACGCCCGCCACCCGCGCCGCCGTCATTGAAAAACTGGTAAAGGGCGGCTTTGTGGAGCGAAAAGGCAAGCAGCTACTTCCCACAAAGGACGGTATCAACCTTGTGTGCGTCCTGCCGGACACCTTGACAAGCCCGCAGCTTACCGCAGAATGGGAAAACAATCTGACACAGATTGCAAAGGGCAAGGCAGACCCCGCCGCATTTATGGAGGGTATCGAGGATATGGCGCGGGAACTGGTAAAGACCTATCCGTTTCTTTCTGATGATAAGGCGCAGATGTTCAAGCCGGAACGGGAAGCGTTGGGAAGCTGCCCCCGCTGCGGCTCTCCTGTCTATGAGGGGAAGAAAAACTACTATTGCAGTAACAAAGAATGTGCCTTTACCATGTGGAAAAATGACCGTTTCTTTGAGGAACGCAAAGTATCATTCACACCGAAGATTGCTGCTGCACTCTTAAAATCCGGCAAGGTAAATGTGAAGAAGCTCTATTCCCCAAAGACGGGCAAAACCTATGACGGAACTATCGTATTGGCTGATACAGGCGGGAAATACGTCAATTACAGGGTGGCGCTTCCGAAGAAGAAATAACTGAATAGCAAGCATAGGAAAAGAGTACCCTTTTCCGTAAAATCCCTGCTTTCTCTACCGAGAACGGCGGGGATTTTTGCTTGTTGGGAAGTTTCCCAAACCCTCTGTTTTGTGAAGGGTTTTACCCTCTGAAATCTTGAAAAAACTTTGGCAAAAATGCGGGCGCGGGGTATTGAATGATGAAACAGGAAAATGCAGCGTCCGCGCTGCCATTTGGAAAGGAGGTTACACATGGCAAGTTTACGGGACACCGTAAAGGACTATCAAGAAGATTTAAGGGACGGTATCGCTTGGGTGGCGTTTTGGAAAACGGGACGTTCTTGGAACGCTGAATATTTCCACCTTGAAATGGGCGACTACCTTTACCCGGAGGACAGAAGCCGCATGGAAGAAATCAAACAGACTGACCCCGCCGCCGTTGTGGTAAACGGTTATTATTCCGGCTATCTTGGCGAGGATATGAGCCTTGACGAGCTGACCGCAGGGGTGCGCCGCCACTACGAAAACGGATATAGCAATATCGGGGAATTTATCGAAGCCCACGACGACAGGCTGCCGCCGGAACTTATCGAGGAAGCAAGAGCCGCCGCCCACGCTACGGGGCTGCCTTTCTCTGAAAAAGCCTATCGGGACGGCGAAGAATCCGACCCCTATATTTTTGACGGGAGCATGAGCATGGAGGATTACGAACTTATGCACCGCATGATTGAAAACGAAAGGAGTGAACGCATGGCAGAAACGATTTTAAGCGGGTATCTTTCTAATCTTGGAAAGTACACCGAGGGTAGACCTGCGGGCGAATGGGTATCATTCCCCACGACTGCCGAGCATTTGAAAGAAGTCTTTGACCGTATCGGGATAGACGGCAAAAACTACGGGGAGCTGCATATCACAGAATACCAGTCCTCTATTGCAGGACTGGCAGGAAAATTGACCGAGCTTGAAAGCCTTGACGAACTGAACTATTTGAGCGAACTTTTGAAAATGCAGTTTGACGATGACCGGGAAAAATTTGTTGCAGCTATGGCATACGGCGACCATACAAGGGACTTGCAGGACATCATCAACCTTGCACAAAACCTTGATTGTTACTGGCTTTACCCGTCCGTACAGAGTGAGGAAGATTACGGGCATTATCTGATTGAAGAACTGGACGAGTTGGAGCTGCCCGAAGAAGCAAAAAAATATTTCATGTATGAGGAATACGGGCGGGACTCTGCTATCAATGACGGGGGCAGATTTACCGAGCAGGGCTATATCTACAATAACCGCAACACATTTACAGAATGGTACGACGGGCGCGACGTGCCGGAGGAATACCGGGTAACGCCGCAGCCGCCAGTACAGGAAAAGGAACAGGCAGACCTTGACGCTTCCGTAGCCATACAAACCACCGCCACAGAGCAGCCCCCGGTTCTCCCGATTATCCTATCTTCTGAAAAGCCAGCCGACAAAATGAAAGAGATTACCGACCGACTGGAACAGGGTATTTTAGAACTGTATGAAAGCGACCGTTACGCCGATTATCTGCGTACTATGTCAAAATTCCATGATTACAGCCTTAACAATACAATCCTTATCGCCATGCAGGGCGGCAATCTTGTGAAAGGCTATAAACAATGGGAAAAGGAATTTGACCGCCATGTAAAGCCGGGAGAAAAAGCTATCAAGATACTTGCGCCGTCCCCGTTTACCGTTAAGAAACAGGTGGAAAAAATCGACCCGGACACCCAAAAGCCTGTTTTCGATAAAGACGGGAAGCCTGTTACCGAGGAAAAGGAAATCAAGATACCCGCTTTTCGTGTAGTATCTGTCTTTGATATTTCACAGACCGAGGGAAAGGAGCTTCCTGCCCTTACCTATGAGCTGACGGGCAACGTGGAACAATACAAGGATTTTTTCGCTGCCCTTGAAAAGACTTCCCCCTTTGCTATGGGATTTGAAGCATTAAGCGACGGCGTAAAAGGACGCTGCAATTACGAGGAAAAGCGTATCTTCATCAACGAGGGTATGGACGAATTGCAGAATATCAAGACCGCAATCCATGAAATCGCCCACGCCACGCTGCATGATACCGCCCTTGCCATGCCGGAACGCCCCGACCGCCGCACCCGCGAGGTACAGGCGGAAAGCGTCGCCTATGCGGTCTGCCAACATTACGGGCTTGATACGTCGGACTATTCTTTTGGGTATATCGCCGGGTGGAGCAGCGGAAAAGAACTTGCAGAACTGAAAGGCTCTCTTGAAACAATCCGCAGTACCGCCGCAAGTCTGATTGATACCATAGACGGACATTTTGCAGAAATCCAAAAGGCACAGGATAAGGAACAGACCACCGAACAGGCGCAGCCCGCACAAGAAGCTACCAAACAGCCCGAAGCAGAAGCAGCCGCGCCGGAGCTTCCCGAAGAAACAGCTACAGTACAGGAAAAAGAAGCACAGCCGGAACAGGCTGCACCTGCCGCCCCTTATTATCCTATCAATGAAGCTGCCGCCAAACGTGCAAAGGATATGAACAGCTTTTCCGATTATAAGCAAGGCAGCGCGACGGCTGAATACAGGCATTACGTTGATGAAGCCGTACAGCTTGCAGAAAGGCAGAAACAGCGGGTAGACCCGATGTACCATGAGAAAATCGACAGCCTGCTTGACACTTACGCCCGGAAACTGGCGGCGAACATGAACAAGGGCTATGAGATTGACGCGCGTGTTCCCTCTATACTGATTGCAGGCGGCTCTAACTTCCCCACAAGGAAGAAAGAAAAGCAGAACGCAGCCCGCGACAGCAATTACCGGGAATGGCAGGACATACAAGGGCTTCTTGATAAAATCCGCAGCACCGGCATGGGCGGTATCAGCGCAGACGACCCGCAGGCAGTACAGAAGTTAGAAAAGAAACTGGAAAACCTTGAAAAATCACAGGAAACCATGAAAGCCGTAAACGCCTATTACCGCAAGCATAAGACCCTTGACGGCTGCCCGCATTTACCGCCGGAGGAACTGGAAAAACTGAAAGCGGACATGGCGAGCAGTTGGCATTTGGAGGACAAGCCCTTTGCGACTTGGGCGTTATCCAACAACAGCGCAGAAATCCGGCGTGTAAAAGACCGTATCAAATCCCTTTCACAGCAAAAAGAAATTAGTTTTGTCGGTTGGGAATTTGACGGCGGCAAGGTGGAAGCAAACACCGAAGCGAACCGACTGCAAATCTTCTTTGAGGATAAGCCGGACGAAGCCACGCGGGAAGCCTTAAAAAGTAACGGCTTCCGTTGGTCGCCAAAAGCAGGGGCATGGCAGCGGCAGCTTACCAGTAACGCCTACTATGCGGCTGATTATGTGAAAGCGATTGCACCCCTTACCGGAGAAAAGCCTACCGAGTTACAGCGGGCGCATATCCGGCAGCAAAAGGTAGCTGCACAGGAACAACCCGCACAGGAGCAGCCGGAACAGGAAGCCCCACAGGACAAAGACACCTTTTCCATTTATCAGATAAAAGGCGAGGAAGAAACAAGGGATTTGCGCTTTGAACCTTACGACCGTCTGACTGCCACAGGACACCGGGTAGACCCGAAAAACTATGCGCTTGTCTATTCCGCAGAGCTTACGCCGGGGACTTCCCTTGAAGATATTTACACCCGCTTTAATATCGACCACCCGAAAGATTTTAAGGGACACAGCCTTTCCGTTTCCGACGTGGTGGTGCTTCATCAGAACGGGCGGGACACCGCCCACTATGTAGACAGCTTTGGTTATAAGAACGTGCCGGAATTTTTGCAGCCGGTAAACTATCTGAAAACTGCCGAGCAGACCACCGAGCAAAATTACAACATGATTGACGGGCAAATAAACAACACCCCGACCGCTGCGGAACTGAAGGAAAAGGCAAAAGCCGGGGGACAGATTTCCCTTGCGGAATATGCAGAAGCATTGAAAACCGATAAGGAACGCGGCAAGCCTGCCAAACAGGAAAAGCCCTCTATCCGGGAGCAGCTTAAAGCAGCGAAAGAACAGACACCGAAGAAACAGGCAAGACAAAAAACACAGGATTTGGAAAGGAGCTGACCTATGAAGTTACAAAAATTTGAAAATGTGGACGTTATCGCTTCCCTTGAAGCCATAATGAAACAGAACACCGCTTTTTATCAGAGCGATTTTGATATAGACAAACAGATTTTGCAGAAAGCGGCGGTAAGTCCTATCCCGGAGGACAGACGGCTTTTGTGGTTTTCCCGTCCGTCCGGGACGTGCTGCTTCCGGGAACGGGACGTTTTTCTAAAGGACACAAGGCAGCATAATACATGGCGGTTTTATGGGGAACAGACCCGCGATATTATCCTTGCCTATGCGGTGGAACTGACAGGCACAGAGCAGGAAAAAATCAAAGGCAATCTGTATGAACTGGATTATTTGCAGCATTTTCGGGAAGTAATCGAAAAATCAATCCCTGCTGACAACTACACGCTGATTTATGAGCATGGAGAGCTGACAAAACCTGCCGGACAATATTTTGACATAGACACTGACCCGCAGCTTGGAAAATTTATACGTTTTGAAGCACAGCCAAACAACCCGGAAGCCTTAAAAAGCCTTTTGAGGGAACAGTACCAAAACCGAATACCACATACACAGGGGGATTTTCAGTTACATATCGCCGCCCTGCATGACGGACGGATTGAAACGGAAGCCCGCCGGATTGTGGAAAATGTAAAAGGACTTGGAGAACCGGACAGCCCCGAAAAGACCCATTGTGCAGTAGAGCTTTCTCCCTATTTTGTTCCACTGGCAACGGATAAGGACATGGAACGGCTGTTTTCCATGCTCCCTTACAAAAACCTTTCCTTTTCCACGTTAGAGGGCAGGCATGGCATTTATGCGCTGATAGATAAAAACGAGAGGAATAAAGAGATGAAAAAGTCCCGTCCCTCTGTCCGGGCGCAGTTACAAACAGAGAAATCCCCAAAAGTCCCGAAAAAGACAGTAAAATCAAAAAATCACAAATTGGAGGTATGAGCATGATTAGACTGACCGTTGAAGAAATGAACCTGTTAAGCATTTACCACGAGGGAAGCAAGGCACAGCTTATGGAAAATATGACGGCTGCGCTGCCATTCATGGACGAGGATATGCGCCCTTTTGCAAAGCGTACCTTACAGAAAATCTCCCCATTAACAGAAAACGAATATGCGGAGCTTACCATTTTCGCCGCTGATGAGGTATGACCGGGGGTAAGCGGCTCACGCCGCCCCAAAGCCGGAAAATCAACAGTCTTGTAAAAAAGGAGTGCTGCAACTGCGAGCGCGGACACTGTATTTTACTGGACGACGGGGAGGAATGTGTCTGCCCGCAGCTTATTTCCTATTCGCTTTTATGCAAGTGGTTTCAGATTGCTGTACTTCCTCTTGATAAGTTGCTCTATGCGGAGCTTTTCAAAACCGAGGACAAAAAGCGTTGTACCGAGTGCGGCACATTCTTTGTATCAAAATCAAACAGCGTCAAATACTGCCCGGATTGCCGGAAACGGATTACCCGTAAACAGGCAGCCGAGCGCATGAGGAAACGGCGCGCGGCAGTTACGCAATAAGGGCGAAAAAAGCCTTGATTTACAGGGCATAAACAGCGTGAAACTGGCATAGGCGATACAGAATACCTTTTCCCTTGAAATCGTGGTTCTACTGCGTAACAGATACTAAAAACGTACCTACACAAAGCAAGGCGCAGACAGTCTTTTGTTGGCTGTCTGCGCCTTGTTTTTTATTTGAGATTGAAAAATGTATTTAATTGTTTTCCTAATTCAACAGGGTTGTCTTTGTTTACTTCATGTCCTGCATTTTGAATAATAGATAATTTTGCACAAGGTATCATTTTTTCCATATCCACAGAAGCAGTTTTATTTGCATTATCTTTACTCCCGCACAAAAGCAACACTGGACATTGAATATCACTTAAACTTTGTTGAAAATCTAATTCTATCATAGAATTACATATACTGATAAAATCCTTTTTTTGAAACCCCATTTTTGAAAATACAGACTTGGGCATTATGTGAAACAACATATTTTGAAATCTTAATAACCGTTTAGGCATAGTATATTGCGTTCCTATCAGTACCAACGAATTTACTCTATCAGCGTGTTCAATTCCATATTGCATAGCAAGAATACCACCCAAAGAAAGACCGCACAAATTCAAAGGTTCATTGAACTGATTACAATAATTTTCTAACATTTGATATAGGGTATTATAACAGGGTTTTTTATCTACAAGCCACTCCGACAAATTCGGGCAAATAATATCCATTCTATTTTCCATAACTTCAACCGTTTTATCCCACTCTGAAGAAGTTTGCCCTAAACCATGAAGTAATATTGATTTCATTAAACTATCCTCTTTCTTTTTTGTAAGCGAACATAAGGTAAAGCTATTATAGCATACCATGTCGGCTTATGCTATCGTTCTGTTTCCTTGCCCCGTTCCGGCTCTTTTTCCAGTCTTAAAATACTGTCTATATTCTGCTTGATAACGTCGTATTCCTTGACCTGTTTTTTCAGCTTTCCATAATCAGCGTAAAGAGCTTCTTTCTGCGCTTGGAGCTTCCTGTATTCTTCCTGCATAGCGGCGAGATTGGGGAGTTTGGTAATGCCCGCCGCTTTCAGTGCCTTTGCCGCCGCTTCATGGAGTATCAGACTGCTTTCCTGCTTTGCCCGGTATGCGTCCTTATCCTTTGCCCTGCGGTATGCTTCATAAACAGGTTTTGTCTTTTGGTAGGTGGCAACGTGCTTCATCAGCACCGCCATATCTGAAAGACGTTTTTCCACACTCTTTAATGCGTCTGCTGTCTTTTCATTTTCCGCATTTATTTCCTCAATCCGGCTGACTAAATCCGCGTACTGCTCAATCTTGTGTTCTGTTAAGAAATTCATGGTCTTTGCAGCCAGTTTCAGATTATGGATTTTCGCCCACTGTTCGTAGCCCCGGCTCTCTTGTGCCTTGATACTGTTTTCAATGTCGATAAGCAACGATACGCCGCGCTGCTCTTTGGGAGCTTTCGCCGCCTTTGTGCGCTTGCCTGCAATCCGTTCTTTGATTGCTTCCTCTGTATAGTCTGCGCCGAGAGTTTTTAAGCGGGTAAACCGTTCCTGTCCGGGAGCGCGGCAGGAGATATATTTTCCCGGCTTTATCTCATAGCCCGCTGCCTGTAACTGCTGCAACAAATCTTCAAAACTTGCCACTTGGGGGATAAGCGTATCAACGGCAATTTTCAGCTTGCCTTTCCAACTTGTCTCGGTTTTCTCTGCTTGATATTCCGCATAACTTTTTCCTTTACTGCCTTTACCCGGAATAACAACAGACAGCCCGTTTTCCCGGCACAGCTTGTCGCTCATGTTCCGTATGCCGTAGTAGCTGCGCTTATTGGAATTGTACTTATGGTAGTCAACAAAGTTGACCGCACAAAAAATAATATGGTTATGGATATGCCCCTTGTCTATGTGGGTAGTTAGGACGTATTCGTGCTGTCCCTTTGTTACTGCGTCGGCAAGCTGCTTTCCGATTGCATGGGCTTTCTCACAGTCCACCTCTCCCGGTTCAAACGATTGTATCAGATGAAAGGCTAAGTTGTTCCCTTTTTGCCGAGCCTGCGATAAGGTATATTCAAACTCAATATCTGCCGTTTCATAGCTGCACCCAAAGGAGGACACAAGTGTTTTCCCGTCTGTTTTATCCGGGTTTTGGATATAGTCAAGGGCTTTGCTCAACGTGCTTTTAACAGGCTTAATCTTTGTAACCGCCATATCTCCGCAAGCACCCCCTTTATTTCCTCTATGTCCTCTTGGTAGACGCTGCCTGTCGCATTGACACGCTTTGCAATCTGATTGATATTGACCCCGATTTTCTGTATCTCCGCTGTCATGGCTTTTATATCGCTATGGTCTGTCTGAATGATATACCCGTCAATGGCAATCTTGCGAAGATACGCCGCCATGTTCCGGGTGGGGACGAGCTTCATTTTCTGCTCAATCAATGCCCGTTCTTCCTCTGTTACATAGAATTTGATTTGTACTTTTCTTTTGCGTCCGTTCATGCAATCGCTCCTTTCCGCTTTGAGGGTTTGGGACACTTCCCAACAAGCAATTTTCAACCGACGCACCGCAGGGCGGGAGGGCGAAAATACGGAAAAGGGTACTCTTTTCCTATGCTTGCTAAGAAAGTTTTTTCCTCACTTATCACTACAACGAAACTCCCAGTATGCCAAAAAAGCGCAAAAGAAAAACGCCGCAATCCTGCGACGCTTCAAGAACTCTATATAGACGAAAACGAGGGAACTTTATTCCCCCGTCCTGTCATTGTTGGCTTCCTCTATACCTTTTGCAGTAGCAGATATGATTTTTAAGTCTGCTTCGCTCATTGTGTCAAGCATGGTATCGAGCTGACGGCGGCGCGTGGACTTCTCTTGTTCCCGCTCCGGGAAAAAGAACTGGTCTACTGATACATCAAGCAGAGTTACAAGCTCATACAAAATCTGTAAACTTGGGTGCTGCCCGCTATTCTCAATGGACGCGATATATCGGGGCGCAATATTCAGCGTGTCGGCTAACTGATTGCGTGATATTCCCTTTGCTTTTCTTGCTGCTTTAATGGCTTGCCCGAAAGCCTTAAAATCGAATTTCTCTTTATTCTGCTTCATAGTTATTTCACCCAGTTACATTTTACTGTTCCTTTTTTCTTTGAGATATGATTACACATATCATAGTATTGACTGGAATAATTCATAAAAATTAAAACTTGCCATTTACTTGTCAAGTTTATACTGTATAATATATATAATTGGGAGGAAAATCACATGGAACAGAGCAGATTATTCAAGATAGTGTATCATTTATTGGAAAAAGGAAAATCAACCGCCCCAGAACTGGCTAAAAAATTTGAAGTTTCAATAAGAACAATATACCGGGATTTAGACACGATTAGTGCCGCAGGTGTTCCGATTTATGCTACACAAGGAAGAGGCGGCGGTATATTCATTATGTCGGATTTTGTGTTAAATAAGTCCTTATTATCGGAACAGGAAAAAGAACAAATTTTAATGGCATTACAAGGTATCTCTGCCACAGAGCATAACCAAACAGACGAATTGCTTATCAAATTAGGTGGGCTTTTCCAATCTAAAGTTACAAATTGGATTGAAGTTGATTTTTCAGAATGGTATAAAAATACACCTAACTATAACGTATTCAATCTAATTAAAAATGCAATCTTCAATCAGAACATGATTACCTTTTCTTATTTTGCACAAGAGGGAAATTACTCAAATCGTACCGTTGAACCTATAAAATTGATTTTCAAAAATAAGGACTGGTATTTATATGGATTTTGTCTTTTAAGAAATGACTTTCGCTTTTTTAAGCTGACCCGTATAAAAGACTTGGAAATTTCATCAGACACATTCAGACGTGCAGTAGAGAATATCCCCAAAGTAGAAACGGTAATTAAGAATAAAAATTTTATCCACGCAAAATTGAAGTTTTCTCCAAAGGTTGCATTTCGTGTATATGATGAATTTACTGACGATGTATCGAAAGATAATCAAGGAAATTTATATGTGAATATTGATTTGCCGGATAATGAAACTTTGTTTAGTTATATACTCTCTTTCGGGGATAATATTGAAATTTTAGAGCCTGATTATTTGCGGCATAGTATGAAAGAAAAATTAGCTCT
Organism: Bacillota bacterium; assembly: GCA_902363515.1. Taxonomy (GTDB): domain Bacteria; phylum Bacillota; class Clostridia; order Lachnospirales; family Lachnospiraceae; genus Blautia. Next base: position 35,256 of record CABJAN010000026.1, read on the forward strand.
TATGCTGGAAAAGTATATAACATGACATATGTTGTCAAGTTACTTGTGATATTCTATCATTGTAAGGAGGTTTTTTTATGAAATACGAATGGAAAAAGCAAGAGAAAGCATTTTACGGAGCGAAAAACTCTCCGTCATTAGTAACTATTCCAACACAGAATTATATTATGATAAGTGGAAAAGGCAATCCAAACGATATTGATTTTTCAAATCGTGTTTCGGCATTGTACTCTTTGGCGTATGCAATCAAAATGGCATATAAGGCTACTGCCATACAAAATGAATTTGACGATTTTACAGTTTTTCCTTTAGAGGGAATTTGGCAGAAAATTGAAGAAACAGAACTTGTCAAAGAGAATTTGGAATATACCATTATGATACGACAGCCAGACTTTATTTGTGAAGATATGGTAAACGTTGCTTTGGAACGAGTAAAAGTTAAGAACCCCAATCCTCTATTTAACGAAATTAGCTTTGGCACAATGCAGGACGGAAATTGTGTGGAGATATTGCATATCGGCACGTTTGATGATGAGCCTATTTCTTTTGAGAAAATGGAGCGATTTATGTTATCTAATAATTTAGAACGCGCAAAAAGCTACCATAGAGAAATTTATTTGAACAATGCTAACCGAGTAGAAAAAAGCAAACTTAAAACTATTTTACGCTATGCGGTAAAATAACTTTTAGACGAGGATATAATTATGCACTATGTAAATGCGAAAAGTATCTTATCAGCCAAAAATGGAATGAATTTATATCGCGGCTGTTCTCATGGTTGTATTTACTGCGACTCACGAAGCAAGTGTTATCACATGGAGCATGATTTTGAGGACATTGAAATTAAAGAAAATGCCATTGAACTGTTAGAAAATGCTCTTAAACGAAAGCGCAAAAAGTGTATGTTAGGTACAGGTTCTATGACAGACCCGTATATCCCGCTTGAAAGTAATATTGGGAATGTTCGCAAAGCGTTGGCTTTAGCAAATCAATATGGGTTTGGCTTCACTTTGATAACTAAATCCGACCGAATATTACGGGATTTAGATTTATTAAAATCTATCAACGACAAAACAAAATGTGTGGTGCAAATGACGCTAACCACCTATGACGAAGATTTATGCAGAAAAATCGAGCCAAATGTAAGTACAACAAGAGAACGGTTTGAAGCTCTGAAAAAGCTGAATGAAGCAGGTATTCCAACTATTGTTTGGCTTTGCCCTATTCTGCCTTTCATCAATGATACAGAAGAAAATATCATAGGAATTTTAGAGTATTGCATTGAAGCAAAAGTTTACGGTGTTATTTGTTTTGGAATGGGTTTGACGCTTCGTGAGGGAAACAGAGAGTATTTTTATAACCAGTTAGACCGATTGTTCCCACACATGAAAGAAAAGTATATTTATACTTATGGTATGCAATATCAACTAAGTAGCCCAAAGCACAATGAGCTTATGAAATTATTTCATCAAATATGTGAGGACAGCGGTATTATGCACGACAACTCAAAAATATTTGAGTATCTATATAACTTTGAAGAAAAGAATAGTCCTATCCAATTAAATCTGTTTGATTAACTTTCAAACAATGACCGCTCAACGGAAAATTTTAAAACCGTTGTTTGGCGGCAAAGTTTTCATGCACCTAACAGAATATAAGCGACCTAACGGTGGCTTTAAGAAAATACAAGACAATAAATAGAAACAAAAACTGCAAGAATAATGAAAACACCCAAATAACATCTTGATATACTATGGGAGAAAGGAGGAAGCTGTAATGAAAAACAATATCGAAAAGGTTATCGCTGCGATTGACTATATCGAAAATCATTTATCTGATAAAGTCGATTTAGAACTTGTTGCGGAAGCTGTTCACTATTCCAAATACTACTTACATCGTATTTTTACAAAAACAGTAGGCTTGACAGTACATGATTATGTCAAACGCAGACAACTAACAGAAGCAGCTAAATTACTGGTTTTTTCAGATAAGCCGATTATTGAAATTGCTTTTATCGCAGGATATGAAAGTCAACAGGCTTTTAGCGATATATTCAAATTGATGTATAAAAAGTCCCCCGGACAATATAGGAATGATGAAGAATTTTATCCATTACAGCTAAAATATATCTTGAATAAAAATCCTATGGTATTAGACCCCAAAATTGATTTAGAAAAAGAAATTCAATTTGCATCTATGGAGGATATTCCTAAATGGATTGAATTAGTTAGGCTTGTAGTGGACGGATTTCCTTGCCTAGATGAAAAGCAATATGTTGAACAGCTAAAAGACTGTATTCAAAAGAAACAGACATTGATTTTGAAAGATAAGGATATTGCCATAGGTATTATGGGTATAACTATTGCTACTGGAAGTATTGATTTTTTGGGAATACACCCTCAATACAGAAAACAAGGAATTACGCAGGCTTTTTTGAAGAAAGCAATTTCTTTGCTTATAACAAGTGATGAAATTTCCGTTACAACTTTTCGGGAGGGAGATAAAGCTGATACAGGCTACCGTAATATTTTCAAAAATCTTGGATTTGCAGAAGCCGAATTATTAGTTGAATTTGGTTATCCAACACAACGCTTTGTCCTACAAAAAGAAAATTGGGAGGAAACAGCTAATGAATAATATGTTGGATAATCCTTTAGCACAGGACTTTACGATTAAATCTTTACTAAAATTTGCATTTCCCACTATGTTGACTATGGTTTTTATGGGACTATATACCATAGGAGATACGATATTTGTATCACGATTTGTAAATACAGACGCTTTATCCGCAATCAACATTGTAACACCTGTCATCAATCTGATTGTTGGGCTTGGTACAATGCTTGCAACAGGAGGAAGTGCTATCATTGCCCGTAAAATGGGAGAGAAAAAATTAAAAGACGCTTCACAGGATTTTACTTTAATTGTATTTTTCGGAGCTATGCTTGGAATACTGATTGCCATTATTGGCAATTTATTTCTTGATGATATTATTTATTTTTTAGGCGCGAGTGAAATATTGTTTCCCTATTGTAAAGACTATTTATTTGTATTATTACTTTTTACTCCCGCCAGTATGTTACAGGTACTATTTCAAAATCTAATTATTACAGCAGGGCGTCCCGGTTTCGGCATGGTACTTTCAATTAGTGCTGGTGCAATCAATGTGATGTTGGATTACATTTTTATGGTATTGCTTGATATGGGAATTAAAGGCTCTGCATTAGGAACAGGCATTGGATATTTAATTCCTACAATAATCGGTATCGTTTTTTTCTTAACTGGAAAAGGCAGTATGCAGTTTAAGAAACCCGTTTTTCGTTTTTCTGTATTATCTGAAAGTTGTTTTAACGGGTGCTCTGAAATGATTAGTCAAGCGGCAGCAGCAGTTACAACATTTCTCTTTAATGCTACTATGTTAAAACTACTTGGAGAAAATGGTGTTGCCGCTATAACGATTATTATTTATTCACAATTCCTATTAACAACCTTGTACATTGGTTTTTCAATGGGTATAGCTCCTGTTATCAGTTATAACTATGGAGAGCAAAATCATCAAAAATTGAAACGAGTATTTAGAATTTGTTTGCACTTTATAATAATGGTTTCTGTTTTAATTTTTGCAATATCAATATTTTTTGGCTCATATTTGGTCAATGTTTTTTCTCCGATAGGAACTCCTGTTTATAATATTGCTAAAAATGGATTTTTAATTTTTTCATTTAGTTTTTTATGTTGTGGAATAAATATTTTTACCTCGGCTATTTTTACAGCTCTTTCTAACGGGAAAATATCTACAATTATATCCTTTTTGCGAACATTTGGGCTAATTACACTTTTACTGCTTACCTTGCCCCGAATTTTGGACGTAAATGGGGTATGGTTAGCTGTTCCAGTCGCAGAATTGATAACCTTAATTGTTTCGATAGTATGTCTACAAAGAAACAAAAAAAACTATCATTACATGTAAAACCACCAAACTAACGGTAAATAAAAAAAACCGTTGTTCGGCGGTAAAGTTTTTATGCGCCCAACAGAATATAAGCAATTTAACAGCGGTTTTGAAATAGCAATCAAAGCCGCTGTTTTCTTTTTAAGCAAATAGAGCATATTATACACTTGATATTATTCGGTTATCCGATTATAATTATGCTGATAGAGTTTACGAAAGGACGGTTGAACTATGGAATATATGTCTTGTCCCGAAGCAGCGGAAAAATGGGGCATTTCTGAACGGCGGGTGCAGATACTTTGCAAAAAAAATCGAATACCGGGCGTTTCAAAAATCGGTTATATGTGGTTGATACCTAAAGACGCAGAAAAGCCATTAGATAAAAGAAAAAAGGATAACAGGAGGTAACGAAATGGTACAGTATAAAGTAATGATTATAGAAGATGACTTGAACGCAGCTCAATCTATTAGTAGATTTCTGGAAACATGGGGGTTTCAATGTAAATATTTAGATAATTTTCAAGAAGTCATAGAAAAATTTGTTGAATACAAACCTGAAATTATATTATTGGATATAACGCTTCCACGTTACAATGGATATTATTGGTGTGAGGAAATAAGGAAAATATCGAAAGTTCCCATTATTTTTATTTCTTCAATTAGTGATAATCTGAATATGATTTTAGCAATGAATATGGGCGGAGATGATTTTGTTACAAAACCTTTTGACCTTAATTTTCTTCTTGCAAAAATAAATTCATTACTGCGCCGCACTTATGATTTTCAAGGTGTCATGAATATAATCGCGTGCGGTGATGTAGTATTAGATTTGGATAACGCCAAATTACAATACAAAGGAAATATAATGGAATTGTCCCGCAATGATTTTATTATTTTGAAAGAACTTATGACACATAAGGGAAAAAATGTGTCCCGCGATGAACTTATGCAAGCACTGTGGAGTGATAACACTTTTGTTGATGACAATACACTTACAGTCAATATAACAAGAGTACGAAATAAATTAAGCAAAATAGGACTAGAAGATTTTATTATCACGCGAAAAGGAATGGGGTATCAAATTGGATAAATTATATTTTATGGTTCAATATCTTAAAGATAAGTATAAAGTTGGGATTGTTTTTTCAGGCTTGATTGCGTGTAACTGTTTTTTATACTTTCTTTATGACGTTCGATTTGAACCCATTTTATATACGTCGTTCATACTTGTTTTATTTGTGCTACCCTTTGCGTATCGAGATTTACGTCGTACATATCGAAAATATCAACAACTAATAAATTTTCAACAAGTTGAATTTCCTGCTACATTCAATCTTCCAATGGCTGACACACTTTTAGAAAAAAACTATCAGCAAGTCATAAAAAGAATATTGCAGGCTTGGCAAGATGAACGGATAGAACAACGAAGAAAAAATGCGGAAAGAGATGATTATTACACTCTTTGGACACATCAAATAAAAACTCCTATTTACACTATGGATTTGATGTTACAAACTGGTGATACAACATCTACAAAATGGAAAACAGAGTTATTACGTGTATCACAATATGTAGATATGGCATTAAAGTATTTGCAGCTAGAAAATCAGTATTCTGATTTATCTTTAGAACGGGTGGAACTGCTACCTTTAGTGCAAGAAGCTATCAAAAAGCATTCTACTATTTTGATTGCAAAACGGTTGAAAATAAATCTACATGATTTAAGTGGTACTGTTCTAACGGACAGGAAATGGCTCTTATTTATATTGGAACAGTTGATTTCCAATGCAGCGAAATATACTGAAGAAGGCAGTATTGCAATTTTTCAGCCCACACCATTGCAGATATGTGTTAGCGATACCGGCATAGGCATATCTGCCGAAGATTTACCGCGGCTGTTTGAAAAAGGATATACGGGTTTCAATGGGCGTATCCGTCAAAAATCCACAGGCTGTGGGTTGTATATGTGTAAAAAAGTTTCCCGTTTGTTAGGGTGTATACTTTCCGTTTCATCACAAGTAAATAAGGGGACAACGGTAACAATCAATCTGCCAAAGAGTGATTTTCCCGTTGCAAAGTAGCAACCTTACAATCGGTGTAAGATTTTAGCAGGAAAAGTCACCTTTATCTATGGCAGACGTTTCCTGCTTTCTTTATACTTATATGTGTAAACAAAGACACAGATACAAGGAGAATACACATGAATAATCATAACTTAACTTTGCTAATAGTCGAACATCTGCAAAAAGTTTATAATAGCCGTTTTGGCGGCAATCAAGTAGAAGCATTGAGAGATATTTCATTTAGCGTAGAACAAGGTGAGTTTATTGCTGTCATGGGCGAAAGTGGTTCCGGAAAAACAACATTACTCAATCTTTTAGCTGCATTAGACAGTCCTACTGAGGGTGAAATTCTGCTTGACGGACTGGATATTACTAAAATTAAAGATAACAATATCTCTCAATTCCGACGTAAGAATTTGGGGTTCGTTTTTCAAGACTTTAATCTGTTAGATAACTTTTCTCTGCGAGATAATATTTATCTCCCCCTTGTGCTTTCCAATACTCCCAAAAAGGAAATGGAAAGTCGTTTAGAACCGCTAGCTACACAGCTTGAAATCTCTAATATTCTAGAAAAATATCCGTATGAGGTATCAGGTGGTCAAAAACAAAGGGCAGCTATCGCCCGCGCATTGATTACATCTCCTAAACTTATCCTTGCCGACGAGCCTACTGGAGCTTTGGACTCCCGTTCTTCTGGACAGGTCATGAGATTGTTTTCAGAAATTAACAAAACCGGACAGACACTTCTTGTAGTTACCCATAGTATTAAAACAGCTTGTTACGCACAGCGTGTCCTGTTTATACGTGACGGACAGCTTTTTAACCAACTATATCGTGGTAACATGAATAATGAGGATTTTCAAGAAAAGATTTCCGATAATCTGACAATCCTCTTGAAAAAGGAGGATTTAGATGCGTAACTTCTATATTCGGCTTGCCATTTCCAATATTACAAAAAATAAACCTGTATATTGTCCGTTCTTTTTAACAAATGTTTTATCTGTAATGGTTTTCTTTGTTATGGCTTCAATCCAAAAACAAGAAATCATTGCGACACTACCTGGAAGTTATATATTCATTCAATTTCTTAAAATTGGTGTTATTCTAACAGGTTTATTTGCAGGGGTATTCCTCTTATATACCAACCAACTGCTCATACGACAGCGAAAAAAAGAATTGGGTTTATATAGTATTTTTGGTTTAGAAAAAAAGCATATAACAAGGATACTTTGTTATGAAAATCTGCTACTCACAGCTGCTGGACTTGTGATGGGTACTATTCTTGGTATGTGTTTGGGAAAGATGTTTTTCCTTATTCTGCTAAAGTTGCTCCATTTAGATAGTGGGCTTACATTCCAATTTTCAACAGCAGCACTCACACAGACAGTCGTTTGTTTTTCGATTATCGGTATTTTTATCCTGCTTTATAACCTGTTTTCTGTTAGAAAGGCAAAACCTGTTGAATTATTGTATGCTGACCGCAAAGGAGATACTTACCGTTCTTTTGTTGTGTTAAAAGCTCTTTTTGGAGTATTGTGCCTTATGGGAGCTTATGCGTTAATTTTCACCACACCCTCACCAATTGATGTTATTGGGCGTATTTTACCTATTGCCATTTTGATATTGACAGGAACAATGTTTTTCTTTTCGTCCTGCTCTGTTGTCTTATTGCAGGCTCTAAAAAGGAGCAACAGGTATTATTACAAACCGCAGAATTTTATAGCTGTTTCCGGGCTTATTTATCGTTTAAAGCAGAACGCAAGAGGGCTGTCTAATATTTGTATATTAAGCACCGTAGTTATGATTATTTCCACTACCACACTATCGCTGTATATAGGACAAAAGGAAATGATTTCTCTTCGCTTCCCAATGGAAACTAAAATTTCTATTGAAGCTATGGAGGACGAACAGGACACCTTACCACAACTTGTTCACCAGACAGCAGAGCTATACGGAATGGTATTTGACAAGGAAGCGACCTACCATCTCACCTACATAGGTGGTGTTTACAAAGATAACATGGTTTCTGTCTATCAGCCGAAAATAGATACTATAAGCAGCTCTTGCGGTATCTATCTAATTACATTAGATGATTATAACCGTATAGAGGGAACTGCGGAGCGACTTAAAGCTGATGAAATATTAGCCTTTTCATCTTCAAAGAATTTAGGCGTTTCTGAAATACGTTTTGGGAATTTAAAATATCAGATAAAGACCGAATTATCTCAATTAACAATACAAAGTAAAAGCGCACTATCTTCTGAAACCCGCTACTTCTTTGTGTTTCCAACACAGGAGGATATAGACAATATTCTTGCCGAACTGTTGCCCTCTGAAAATAGATTTAGCCGGACATACTGCATGATGTTTGACGTAAGTGGAACACAGGAAACTACTTTTAATGCCGAGCTGCAAAATCTGATTACTTCCAACTTTTCAAGCGTTAATTTTGAAAATGTAAAGACTGCTGAACAAAATGATAATTATACCTATGGAGGATTTTTGTTTATTGGTATCCTATTGAGTTTGCTATTTATTATTTTTCTGACTTTGGTAATCTATTATAAACAGATTACCGAGGGATATAATGACCGATATAATTTTGAAGTCATGCAAAAGGTAGGGCTTGACCGAAAAGAGGTGTCCGCTATTGTCCATAAAGAAATCCGTATTATGTTTTTCTTACCGTTACTGGTTGCAGTTGTTCATTTAGTATTTTCTCTTTATGCAATTACCATGTTGCTTGCCACACTTGGGTTGACAAATATTTGGGTACTATTGCTTTGCGCAGGGACTATCACTTTATTGTTCGTTCTCATTTACCTTGTGATGTATATTAGCACAGCAAGGATTTACTGCAAAATTGTAACACTTTAAGGAGGTCATATATGAATTTTAATTTTGGAATAGTATTTGCTATTATCTGCTTAATTATTGGGTTGCTAATGATGATTTTTTACCAACCATTTTGGTGGTTGATGAAGAAAAAAGAAATGCCAGAACATTATAAATGGTACTTACGCATACCAGGTATTCTACTCATGATACTGGGCATTGGGGTAATCGTATTAAGTGTACTTGAAAATTTCTTGTTTTAATAAATCTTAGCTATCTGCCAACGACGGCAAAAGAAAAAAAGCCGTCGAAAAGCAGACATATTTTCACGCGCCTATTCTATTCCGGCGGCTTTGATTATCAGAGCCGCCGTTTCTTTTTTCTGTGATAAGTCTGCGACGACCTTCTACCATGTAAAAGCATGGCGGCTTTAGGAGGTAGCCGCCATGAGTTATAAACCACATCGACAAATTCTTACATTCTTTGGCTTATCAAAAAAAGCCCGACCGCCACCGGGGATATTTCTACCTTTAGATATGAACTATCAAATCATCTAAATACTTTTTATTATTCCTATGCGTCTGTCTGCATTTTGCAGGCAGGCGCATTTCGCATTTTGCAGAAGATTTTTCAAAAATTTTGCTCTCTTTTTGGCAAAGCAAAAAGTCGCCTGTATTATCCCGCGAAAAGGGGAGGTACTACCGCCTTTCGGCAGAAAGGAGGTGAACACCATGACACCTAATCGCAGGGAATTTGAAAAGCAATGTACGTTTCAAAAGTTCTGTAAATCAGTGCTGCACAATGAAGCGTGCAACGCCCATGAAGAAATTCGTCGGCGCAGAGTTCGGGAAGTTACTTTTTCCGACCTTGCCTTGTATGAGGAACGGCAGCTTTATACCGTCGATAAGTATTTTCAAGACGAAGAAGCAGAGCCGTCTTATCAAATGGCAGGAAAAGAAATAACCCCAAAACTGCTGCTTGAAGCTATCCGGGCTTTACCCGAAGAACGGCGCAAAATTGTACTGTTGTATTACTTTGAGGGATTGACTGATATAGAAATCGGAAAGCAGCTCAATATCTCAAGAAGTACGGTACAGTATCGCCGGACAAGCTCCTTTGAGCAGTTAAAAAAATATTTGGAGGAAAACGCTGATGAATGGATTGAATGGTAAACCGACCGAGTACCCGGAAAATGCCCTTGTTCCCTATCCCGTTATTTTGGCAGCGAGCAAAGGCGACCCGGACGCAATGAAGATTGTATTGCAGCATTTCAGCGGCTACATAGCAAGTCTTTCCATGCGGAAGCTCTATGACGAGCGAGGAAATGTTTATTTTGGAGTAGACGAAGAAATACGCGAAAGGCTGCAAGCAAAACTAATGAGGGCAATCCTCACATTTAGGGCTGAATAAAGCAACGCGGTGTTGGAACGCTTCCCCCTTTTCCGTTCCATATCGCAGAACAGCCCTCTGCTCTTTGACAAAGAAAGCGGCGCAATAGAACGGCGACGCAGCATAAGGCAAATCAGATACATTCGATATATGGGGAGCCGTTGGGCTGATACGCCATGACCGAAAGGAGGGACAAAACGAGCGAGAATTATCAGCGTTCCAAAGCAGACTTAGCAACTCTGCCGCCACAATCCATATAGCGGTATAATGATACTCCTTTACCGCCGTAGTCCGAGCGTTAAAAGCGTCGCAGGCAACGGGTAGAGCTGCATGAGAACCATGCGGAAGTGAAATTCTTGTGAGGTTTGCTAAGACCGTCTGATGAGCCTATTTTCCATTAAATTGAAAGAAGATAAGGGGGATTTTGAATGAATAAATCAAATAGCAGTGAAGAAAAAGAACTGCATTTATATAAGGAAACAGAAGTAAAAGTTCCTATTCATTTGAAAATAACATTAACAATAAAGGAAGCGGCTGAATATAGCAACATAGGTATCAATAAGATTGACTCCATGTTAAAACAGCCAAACTGCCCTTTTGTTTTATATGTTGGAACACGAAAGTTAGTGAAGCGTAAAGAATTTGAGGAATACATTCGCCGAGAATTGATTATATAGCCGTTAATAGCTGAAATATTTGTCCAGCTTTGAAAGGTAAAAATAATTCGCAATGATTTTGCTTGTTTTAAGGCAGATTCCTTTGCGATAAGGTACAATAAAAGAAAAACTTTATCGCAAAGGAAGAAAAAATGAGCAGAGA
>CABJAN010000027.1 GCA_902363515.1 Bacillota bacterium
GCTTATTAAAGTGCCCCTAATCACAGAACTGCCATTCTGAATTTTTCAAAAAGTCGGCAGATTGGCACTTTGGGCAGACATATTCATTTTTGAATTACAGTTTGCGGAAACTCAAGTTTACCTTAGTATCAAAGAGAAAACATAAAAATCTGATTAGAAATTAGGCTGGTGGTGCAGTTTCCTGTATTCCTTGGGTGACATTCCCATACGTTTTGCAAAAATGCGGCTAAAATAGTTCAAACTCCCAAAAGACAGATAATCTGAAATTTCTCCTATTTTTCTATCTGAGAATTTCAGCATATTACAGGCAGCTTCCAGCTTTACCCTTAAAATATACTCTGTCATAGCAATGCCTTCCTGCTTTTTAAACAGTTTCAGCATATATTCCTTAGAAATCCCGATATCATCTGCAATTTTCTGCAAATCAATCTTTTCTCTTTTCCTGGAATAAATATCCTTTTTGCAATCCTCAATATATGGATTCTCTCCCTGAGTCTCTTTCCCCTCTTTTACAACACGGGCAAATTCCAGGCACGCTTCCTTTTTCAATGCAAAAATCCGCTCAACCGTGTCGCATTCTGCCAGATGCTGCAAGTAAATATCATTCATTAATAAAGCTTCCCTGGAAGTGATTCCTCCCTCAATGGCACTTCTGGCAGCCATAGAAATCTCAATGACCGCCATATATTCCTCATTTTTTTGAAGATTATTCACTACCATGGGATGAGGCGGGGTAATCACTTCATACTTTTCTCTAATATATTGCACATCCCCATTTCGGATATGTTCAAAAAAAGCCTGCTCCTCCGCATAAGTATGGTTCTTCTGAAAGGAATCATACTGGCGCAGTTCCGCATCCAGAACATTCTCCTGAATCTGCAAAGGTCTGTCCTGAATTTTTTCTACCAGCATTTCCAGGGTATATCTCTTTTCTGAATCCTCATTTAAAATCAATACTGCTGTCAAAAGCAAATCTTTTAACTGCACAGCCGGAAGAGCCTGAAACTGTTTCTCCATCATCCCCACTGGCTTCTTCGCATCTGTTCTGCCGATTGCCACCGGACCTGCCAGAATCCATACGTTCTCTCTCTTGCAGGCAATCAGCGCTGCCGGAACCTTCTGATACTGATAGAAAAGCACATCATTTTTCTCAGATAACTGCAGCCGCTCTTTTACCTCTTCTGCCTGAAAGAATTCCTTTCCCTCTCTCCCAGAAGGATAACTGCTTTTAAAAGTTCCTTCTTCGGAGTAAATACAAATGGGAATCCTTGTTAATTGATATAAATGTTCTAAAAATGTGCAAATTCCCATGGACTTTACTCCTCTGCCAGATTTATCTGTAATTTCATATTAAGAGCCGCTGCAATTTTAACCAGCATCTCAAGAGAAGGATTATACGTCCCACTTTCAAACCGCGTAATGTTCGTCCTGGGAATACCCGCACGTCTGGCAAGCTCTGCCTGTGTCATTCCACGCGCTTTTCGTATATTGACATATTGCTCAATGACTGCCAGCCTTGTATTTCGCTGCTCTGTTTCTATTAAAATTTTCTCATTATCAGACAGATAAATATAGTCCATGCCATTTCCCATTTGTATTTTCTCCTCTTCTACAACTCTATACGCATATCCATATGCCGTTTTACTCTCTTGTACGTTCTGCAAAATTCTCTTCCGGTTACATAATCAATTTTTTCCACACACATAAAATCCAATCCATGTTTTGTATTAACCTGAAGAATATCTCCAGGAACAACAGGATATTTCTTCGTATAAATCCAGGAATATTTTCTTCTTCCCTTTCGCTTCCACTTTCCATCACAAAACTTTACATGCGTTCCAATAACCAGTTTTTTAAGAGGCTGATTGGAAAATGCCTCATATAGATCTGGTTTAAGTTTATACTTTCTGGCAAGAAGATAGGAAATATAGCCATCCCGCAGTTGTTTTGTCTCATCTATGATAATTGCATGGGGTAATTTATGAGACGCATTGTAGTATTCCTCATAATAGCGCATTTTCTCCTTATCTGGTTCTGTCATATTCTCTGTAAGAATGCTGTCCAGAGGACATACATCTTTCAGACTGGCAATGGGTATTGCCGCCAGAATATCCTTCAGCCATTCTGTTTCTCTCAATAACTGAACTGCAAGAAAAACAGCCCTGTCACGTTCTTCTGTATGAACTGGAATATACATATTCCCAACTCCACAGTATTTCATTCCAACAGTCAGAAGAAGTTCATCTATACGCTCAATCAGCTTCTCATTTTCTTCCGGTTGTTTTTCATCTAAATGTAAAAATACGCATAACCCGTCGTTCATAGAAATCCTCCTTCGCAAAAGAATCATATATGATACGTTCATTGTATCTTATATGATTCTTTTTGTCAAGACCATATATTTTTTACGGAATACTATCTGCTACACATAACATGCCATACCCCAGTTTCTCATTTGGATATTCCATTCCCGGCATCCTCCTGGCGCCTCTTCGCAAATAAGCCTTCACCTTTTCCCCATATAAAAACGGATCCTCTCCCCTGACAATGCCCCACTCCATTAAAAGCGCCGCTGCACCTGTGACAAAGGGCGTGGCAAAGGATGTTCCGGTTCTCCCTGTGTATCCCCCTCCCGGAGTCGTTGTCTGAATATTCACCCCGGGGGCTGCAAGATCCGGCTTTGTCTCCCTGGTCACTCTGGTATAGCCTCTCCCTGAAAAATCCGCGTAGGATAAATATCTGGAGTCATATGCTCCTACGGAAATTACTTTTCTCGCTGTAGAAGGTATGGTAAGAGTAGTCTCCGGCGTTGGAAAAAGGAATCTGGTTCCCAGGTTCAGCACTCCTCCTCCCGGCAGCCACAAATCATAGCTTCCATCCACAATTTTCCCCGGAATCAGGCGGATTTTCCACGTTCCGCTATCCACATATTGATTCCTGGGGATAAATTCCAGATACAATTCCTGAGAAAGACTAAAAGGCGCCGGCTTACCATAATAGAGCAAAATCTCCGTAGAACCTGCGGTAAAACGCTGAGGACCTAAAGTTTCCTGAAAAGGCCCCACTATCTGTCCATTAGGATGAATAAGCGCAACCTCCATCTCATCTACATACTGCTTCCAAAGCTGCACATTTAAGGTTGGCTCATAGGCATCCACATTCAGAGCTACCTCCTGATTCTCTCCCTGGGAAAGCCTTCCAGAGGTATGCAAAGCGCCATTCCCTTCATTTCCTGTTCCTACACAGATTACGCTGCGTCCCAGATTGGCTGCCCCGTCAAGATAACTTTCCAGAAGAGATTCCCCGCTGTGAGAACCATAATTATTTCCAAAGCTGAGGTTCAATGCCACCGGTTTCCCCAGGGTCACTGCCTGCCGCAGCACATAATCAATTCCCTGAAGCAATTCTGTAGTTCTTGGAAATCCTCCTTCCTGGGAGACTCCAAGTTTTACTACAATCAGGTCACTTTCATAGGCAACTCCCCGGTAAATGCCCTCTGAAGCTCTGCCATTTCCAGCAGCTATCCCCATGACCCCTGTCCCATGCCCACTTAAATCCCTGCTTGGCACAATTCTTTCTCTCTCTGCTTTTGTTTCCGCCGCTAAAGCCGCATTAATCTGTTCACTGGTATATTCTGTCCCAATCACATAGCCTTTTGGCGGATTTCCCGGAATACTCTGATCCCATAATCTGAGAATCCTGGTACTGCCATCCTGATTTCTAAAATCCGGATGACTGTAATCAATGCCAGAATCCACACATGCCACCAATATCCCTTTTCCCGTAAGAGGCATTCCAAGAGGGGAAAACTGACTCTGTACAGAAGTCATACAAGAAGCACTTTTCCCCTGGTTCACAGCAAAAAATAAACGCTTTGGTTTCTCTATAAATTCAATTTGCGGATAGTCTGTAAGACCCTCAATCAGGCTCTGTGGCACAGTCAGAATTGCAAAACCATTTAGTAACTCCACAATGGGAATCTCATCCCCCAGGACTTCCCCCAGGTTACCGGAATATTTCACAATCACTTCCCACTGACTTTCCAATGAATCATATCCCACGTTTAACTGCAAAGATTTCTCACGCTCTGCCTCTGTGGCATCCAGGGCAAGATTTAACATATTTTCCAGTTTCTGATCTGTCATAGCAGAGAATACCTCTCTTGTTTTTATTTATTTCTATACAGACCCGGCTTTGATTATGCAAATCATGTTTTGGGCAGTCCTCCATGAAGCCGTTGCAAACTGCACACAACTTCTGTATGCTTTGTTCCCGGAAATAAATCCACCCCCTGTATCATCTCCACCTTCCAGTCCTTTTTCACCAAAATCTCCAGGTCTCTTTTCAAGGTCTCCGGGTTACAGGAAATATACACTATGGAATCTGGTTTCATGCGGCTTACCGCATCCAAAAATTCCGGGGTGCTTCCCGCCCTTGGAGGATCCATGAATACCACATCCACATGTTCTCCCCTATCTGCCATTTTCTGAATAAATTTTGTAGCATCCTCACATAAAAATCTGGCGTTTTTGATCCCGTTTTTTCTGGAATTTTCCAGAGCACACTGAACTGCTTTTTTATTTAGCTCCACTCCCAGTACACTTCTGGCTTTTCCTGCTGCAGTAAGTCCAATGGTTCCAACACCGCAGTAAGCATCTAAAACGCTCTGGCTTCCATCCAGCTTTGCAGAGGAAATTGCTGTCTGGTATAAAACCTCTGTCTGCTTTGGATTCACCTGATAAAAGCTGGAAGCTGCAATCTGAAACCGTACCCCGCACAGCTCATCTTCAATATAACCTCTCCCACATAAAATCTTTTCCTGATATCCAAGTACAGCGCTGGTGTCTCTTGGATTTATGTTCTGTATAATCGTGGAGACTTTTGGACAGCGCCTGCGTACTTCTTTTACAAAATTTTTCGCTCCCGGAAGAATTGGGGAAGCAGTGACCAACACCACCATTACTTCATCCATAAGCAGGCTGTGCCGCGCCAGCACATGCCGCAAAAGCCCTGTATGTCGGTCCTCATCATAGGGCTTATATTTACACACTCTGGCAGCCTGGCGCACTGCCTCCACAGCCTCATCTAATGCCGGCTGATGCAGCAGACAGGATTTTACCGGAAGCACCTTGTGGGTTCCCTGAATATAGATTCCGCTGTCCAGTTTTCTCTCATGATATGTAAATGTAGAAATTACTTTATTTCTATAATGCCATGGTTCCTCCATGCCAAGAATAGGCTGAAGTTTCCTGAATTTTCCTAAAAGTACTTTTAATTCCTTTTGTTTCTTCTGAAGCTGTTTTTCGTATGGAAGAGACAACAGGTCGCACCCACCGCATCCCTGTTCTTCCAGTTCACATCGCTTCTGCTGTAATGCCATCATTGTTCCTCCGTCCTGTTAGTTCTTTCTTCTTCCAGCCAAAAACAGACGCATAGCCTGCTCCACTGTGTCTGACATATTTCTTCTGGCAGTTTCTTTTTCCATCGCCTCCTCCAGAGTGCATATTCCAGGCAAAATAGAGAAAAATGCATCAATCCCTTCTCCATTGCAGGCTGCTGCCTCCCGGCTTACACTTCCAGCAAAGGCAATCACCGGTTTTCCATACTTTTTACCCAGTTTTGCAACTCCAACCGGAGCTTTTCCCATGGCAGTCTGACCATCCAGACGTCCTTCTCCTGTAATCACCAAATCTGCATCCCGAATCTGTTCTTCCAGTTTTGTTTCCTCTAAAACGATCTGAATCCCCGATTCCAGCACTGCATTGGTAAAGGTCAGAAACGCAAAACCCAGCCCACCGGCTGCTCCTGTTCCCGGATATGTTACATCTGCCTCTGGAAACACTTCTTTTGCCAGGGCAGCATATTGTTCAAGCCATTGATCCATATCTTCTGCCATCTCAGGCGTTGCCCCTTTTTGCGGGCCGAAAATTGCACTGCATCCCTGGTTTCCGCACAGTGGATTTGTCACGTCACAGGCAATGCGGAAACTGCATTCCTTTAATTCTGCTACAACATTTTCCCTGGAAATAGCTGCTAAATCTCTCAGCCCTGCTGCCCCAAATCCTGCCTCTTCCCCGGCTTTATTTCGGAAAGAAAAGCCAAGTGCCTGAAGCATTCCAATTCCTCCATCGTTAGTACTGCTTCCGCCGATTCCAATGATAAAATGCCGGCAGCCTTTTCCAATCGCATCCCGAATCATCTCTCCTACTCCATAGGTAGTGGTATGGAGAGGATTTCTCCGCTCCTTTGGCACCAGAGTAATCCCAGCAGCCGAAGCCATCTCAATGACAGCAGTTTTCGATTCTTTTATCATACCATAGGAACTCTCTACAGGCTCACCCAAAGGTCCTGTTACCGTCAGAAACTGCATTTCACCACCCATGCCATTTACCAGTGCCTCCACAGTTCCCTCTCCTCCATCTGCCAGCGGACAAATCTTCACCTCTGCGGATGGGCAGGCTTTTAGAACCCCTTCTCCTGCCGCATTTCCGGCTTCTATAGATGACAGGCTTCCTTTAAAAGAATCAATGACAATGACAACTCTCTTTTTTTCTGTTTCTTGTATCGCAGCGCGCATAGTTTTTCCCCCTTGCTATTCAAAAATAGCGGAACTCCATTCCATGAATCAGCAAGTTCCGCCCTTTCTCCTATTTTCTTGTTAATTTTGCCACTGTTTCAACCTTATCATAGAACAGTTTCCTCTTCAAGCAGTCGGTCAAAATACTCTGTTGTAAGCACCGAACCACCATTTTTCAAACGCTCATCATCCATAACCCAGCCTTTGATTGTATAATTCTTAACGATACCATTAGCCCACTTACGGAATTGTACAGCACGCTCATTATTCACTTTAAATCCCACTGCGATAATCATCTGAAGATTATAATGCTGTGTATCTCGCGCAACCTGACGTGAACCTTCAGTTTGAACTATCCGGAATTTCCGGATAGTTGCATCTTCCTCAAGTTCAGAATCTGAATATATCTTTTTAATGTGTTCATTGATTGTACGAACATCCACATCATACAGAATGGACATCATCTTCTGTGTCAGCCATATATTCTCATCCTCATAGCGCATTTCAATACTGTCCTGCTGCTCACCTGCAGCGGCAACATAAGTTAAATATTCCGCCGCACTGGAACGGATGGTTATTTCTTGTTTTTTCTTTTTCAAACAGGATTTCCTCCTTTAAATTCCCACAAGCATCCCTGCCCTCCTGTAAAATATGGAATCAAGTTCCGCCCTTTCTCCTATTTTCTTGTTAATTTTGCCACTGTTTCAACATGTACCGAATTTCCGAACATATCGCAAACCGCCACTTTCTCCACCTGATACGCCTCCTGGCACAACACCTTCAAATCCCTTGCCAGTGTTGCGGAATCACAGCTTACATACACAATCCGCTCTGGTTTCATTTGCAGCATGGTTTCCAGTACAATAGGTTCGCAGCCTTTTCGCGGTGGATCCACCACAATCACGTCTGCCTTAATGCCTTCTTTTTCATATTTCTCCGGCAGCACTTCCTCTGCCTTTCCGACATAAAATTCTGCATTTTCAATCCCATTGATTCTGGCGTTTTTCTTCGCGTCCTCAATAGCCGGAGGTACGATTTCCACACCATATACCTGTTTTGCCTTCTGTGCCAGAAACAGGGAAATGGTTCCGATTCCGCAGTATAAATCCCAGACTGTTTCTTCCCCTGTAATCCCCGCATATTCCAGAGCAGTTCCATAAAGTTTTTCTGTCTGCACAGGATTTACCTGATAAAAGGAAAGGGGAGAAATTTCAAATTTAATGTCCCCAATATAATCAGAAATATAAGCCTGTCCCCATAATACCTGAACTTTCTCGCCCAGAATCACATTACTGCGTTTTGTATTCACGTTAAGACTGATACTGGTCATTCCTTCTATGGCACGCAGGCGCGCTACCAGCTTGTCAGCTTTCGGTATGGATTTCCCATTAATAATCAGGCACACCATAATTTCTCCTGTACGGAACCCATTTCGGATAAGAATATGCCTTACCAGACCTTTCCCACTTTCTTCTTCATAGGGTTCCACATGATTTTCTTCCATATAGGCAAGAACCTCATTGAGAATTTCCTGATTCACCTTGGCTCCCAGATAACAGTCTCTGTTTGGAATAATAGAATGGGTTCTTCCTGCATAAAAGCCGGTAATGATTTCCCCATCCTTATTTTTTCCAACCGGGTACTGAGCTTTATTCCGATACCTGAAAGGCTTTTCCATACCAATCACTTTGTCAATAGTCAGGTTTTGAAAGCCCCCAATGCGCTCCAGATTCCCCTGAACCTTATTTTTCTTAAATTCCAGTTGTTTATCATAAGATAAAAATTGAAGCTGGCATCCCCCGCAGGCTCTGGCACAGGGGCATTTAGGCTCTACCCGATAGGGGGAAGGCTCCAGCACCTGCATCAGCCTGGCATATCCATAATTTTTCTTTGCCTTCATGACTTTTGCCTCTACTGTATCGCCAATCACCGCGTCTTTGACAAACAGAGTATAGCCCTCTGCTTTTCCAATTCCTTCCCCGTCATGTCCCATATCTTCAATTTTCACTGTTACAAGGTCATTTTTCTTAAATTCCATACTGTTTTACTCTCCACAGGTTGTTTTTCTCAGATTGGATTCAAAGAGACGGTTAAATCCCAGCCAGTCTTTCTGCTCACCTGCTGCGCGGAAAATCTCTGTCAGCGTCTCCATCTTGGCATCTGTATTATCTGCCAGATTCAAAGCCACTGCTTCTGCAAGAGCCGGCTTTTTGGGAGAACCGTATTCCAGCTCCCCGTGGTGCGCCAGAATGCAGTGCTTCAATTCACTTTCTAATTTTTTTGGAAAACCTGGAATTTCTCTGGCCTTATCATGAATCATCTCTGCCCCGATCATAATATGTCCCAGAAGCTGCCCGTCATCTGTGTAATCATTCATAGGGAACTGGCTCAGTTCCACTGTTTTTCCAATATCATGAAGCATGGCTGCTGTCACCAGCAAATCCTGATTCAGTATTGGATATGCCTTACAATAGTAAAGGCACAGATGTACTACACTTAAAGTATGTTCCAGAAGCCCTCCGATAAATCCGTGATGAACGGTTTTTGCGGCAGAATTTCCCTTGAATCCCTTAACAAACTCTTCGTCCTCTTCAAAAAAAGTCATCAGCAGCCTGTGAAAATAAGGATTCTTCACCTGGGCTATACAAGCCAGAAGTTCCTGATACATAGGCTCAATTTCTCTGCTGCTCACCGGCAGGTAATTACCAGGTTCATATTCTCCTTCAGACGCCTTGCGCACTCTCTTAATGCTTACCTGAAGGCTTCCCTGGAAGCTGGTCACATCTCCTACTACATCAATATAATCTAAAGAGTCAAAATCATCAATTCCCTGGGAATTGGGATCCCATATTTTCCCATCCAAAGTTCCTGTTTTATCCTGCAAAATCACATTCTCATAAGGTTTTCCGTTTTTCGTCACTGCTGCCTGCTTATGTTTACATAAATAAATTCCTGAAAGTCTTTCTCCTTCTCGAAGTGTATTAATAAATTTCATACTCTTAATCCTTCCCTTATATTCTCATATTTTCTTATCTGGCTTTCAGCGCAACATCAAAGGACACTTCCACATAGCCCTCTGTTCCCTGACGCATGGCTTTGACCTTCACAGTTTCTCCCACCTTACAGGACTTTAACTGCTGCTGATAGCCTTTTACCGTTTCAATTTTTTCCCCATTTAACTCGGTAATCACATCTCCATTTTGAATTCCTACCTGCATAGCCGGAGAATCCAGCTCTACCTGCTGCACAAAAACCCCAACGGGAATTCCTTTTTTCTCCGAAATCTCCGAAGTTATGGTCTCTCCTGTTACTCCCATATAAATCACATCCCTGTTTTCATCAGAAAGAATTTCTATCATTTCCTTCATCTGAGATGCAAAAAGTCCGGTCACAAGATTTTGTGTGTCATCTCTGGCAAAGGACTGGGCAATCATCCCCACAATTTCTCCATCCAGATTTAAAAGCACCCCGCTTCCCTGGCTGCTTCCCGGAATATCTGTAGCCAGCAGATTGTATTCCGCATCAACTCTGGAGACTGTGTTAGATGTAGAAGTCACGATACCATAACCCACAGAATCACTATACCCCATAGGGCTTCCGATTGCAAGAATTGGTTCTCCCTGTTTAATATAATACGATTCTCCAAGAGGGGCAATGGCAATAGCTTCTCTGGTCTTGGCTGACACCCCTTCTTTTGGCACTTTTAGAATTGCAAAGCCTGTGTTGGCATCTTCCTTTAAAAATCTTCCGTCTGTCATTGTTCCGTCACAGAAAACCACCTGTATTCTGTCTACATTTTCCACAATACGATATTCTGTCAGCACAAAATAATCCTGTCCGCTCTCTGCCACCAGCAATCCGGAAAGCTGGCTCTCATAAGGTGTCTGGAACCAGTCTTTGTCATTCTGGCTTCCAATAACCGTAACCATAGATTTTTCTGCTTCTTTCACCGTAGCAAAGATATCCTGATACAGTTTTTGGTAATCCTGTGGGGTCATTTCCTGCACAACAGTTTTTACAGTCTGGCTTTCTTCTTCCTGCGTCTTTTCTTCCTCCTGGGTCTCTTTGGTACTGCTGTCTTCTGGTTCTTTTTCCTGGGAAAATTTTACCTTTGATGCATTTTCTTTTTCCTGCATTTTTTTCACCAGATTAGGCGCCACAAGAGAAAACACCAGGGCAGCCGATAAACCAAACACCGCGCCAGCCCCTGCCAGGCGGCCAATTTGCTTTGCCAGTTTTTTCTTATCAATGGGTTTTGCCTTAATCGTCTCTCTTAAAAATTCATAATCATCCTGTTTTTTTTCTTCGTCCATATTTATACGCTCCGTACAGACCAGTATTTTTGTTTATTATAGCGGACATATATGAACTTTTTATGAAATTCCTAAAATAATTTTTCCTATATCTGGTTAGCCCTTTTCTTTCCACGGTTTTTCATGTAAAATAAGGATATTAATTTGAAAAATCAGATAAGGTGATGATACAATGAATCAAAAAGCATTAAAAACTTTAGAATACAATAAAATACTGGAGCTTCTGGAAGGCTATGCCACCTCCACTCTTGGAAAGGACTTGTGCCGAAACCTGAAGCCTCTTAGCAATCTTGCAGAGATTGAAACCATGCAGCAGGAAACAGCAGATGCCCTTTCCCGTATTTACAAAAAGGGCTCTCTCTCCTTTAGCGGTGTAAGGGATATCCGCGGTTCCCTGAAACGCCTGGAAATCGGCAGCACCCTTGGTACAGGAGAGCTTCTGGCAGTTTGCAATCTGCTGGAAAACACCAACCGTGCCAAAGCCTATTCCAGAAGTGAAAATCAGGAAGAATCTGCGGATTCTCTGGACGGCATGTTTGAAGTGCTTCAGCCTCTTACTCCGCTGTCTCTGGAAATCCGCCGCTGCATTCTCTCAGAAGAAGAAATCGCAGATGACGCCAGTCCTGCTCTTCGCCAAATTAGAAGAACTATGAAAAATACCAATGATAAGATTCACAGCCAGCTTTCTTCCTATGTCAGCGGTCAGGGACGTTCTTATCTTCAGGATGCAGTGGTAACCATGCGTAACGGACGATACTGTATTCCCGTAAAATCTGAATACAAAGGTCAGGTACCCGGCATGGTTCATGACCAGTCCTCCACAGGTTCTACTGTTTTTGTAGAGCCTATGGCCATTGTAAAATTAAACAATGAACTGCGGGAACTGGAGGTAAAGGAACAGGCAGAAATCGAAATCATTCTTTCCAATCTGAGTCAGGAAACAGCCGAACATCTGGAGTTCATCCAGGACAACCTGAAAATTCTGACTCAGCTTGACTTTATTTTTGCCAGAGCTCTTCTGGCAAAATCTCAGAATGCCACAGAGCCTGTATTTAACATCCAGGGCATTATTGATATCAAGAAAGGACGTCATCCTCTCATTGACAAACATAAGGTAGTCCCCATTGATATCCGACTGGGAGATGGTTTTGACCTTCTGGTTGTCACAGGGCCTAACACCGGTGGTAAAACCGTTTCTCTGAAAACAGTGGGATTACTTACTCTTATGGGACAGTCCGGTCTTCATATTCCGGCTTTTGACCACTCACGTCTCAGTGTTTTTGAAGAAGTTTATGCAGATATTGGAGATGAGCAAAGTATTGAACAGTCTCTTAGTACCTTTTCTTCTCACATGACCAATGTGGTACGTTTTATTGAAAAGGCAGATACCCGTTCTCTGGTTCTCTTTGATGAGCTTGGAGCAGGAACAGACCCCACAGAAGGGGCTGCTCTTGCCATTGCCATTCTCTCTCATTTGCACCAGCAGGGTATCCGTACCATGGCGACCACCCATTACAGTGAGCTGAAGGTTTACGCCCTGTCCACTCCTGGAGTAGAAAATGCTTCCTGTGAATTTGATGTGGAAACTCTGCGCCCAACTTACCGCCTGCTCATTGGTATTCCGGGAAAGAGTAATGCCTTTGCTATTTCCGGAAAACTGGGACTGCCGGACTATATTATTGAAAAAGCAAAAGAACAGATTAGCCAGGAGGACGAATCTTTTGAGGATGTGCTGTCCACCCTGGAACAGAGCCGCAAAACTATTGAGGCAGAACAGGCAGAAATTGCCCGTTATAAAGAAGAAATTCACACACTGAAACAACAGCTTGAAGAAAAACAGGATAAATTAGAGCAGCGAAAAGACCGCATCCTTCAGGATGCCAATGAAGAGGCACACCGGATTTTAAGAGAAGCCAAGGAATATGCTGACCAAACCATGAAAATCTTCAACAAGGCGGGACAGGAAACCATGTCTGCCAAAGAGCTGGAGAAGAAACGTACTGAGCTTCGTAAAAAAATGGATTCTGCGAGCAAAAAAATGGCTTTAAAAACACCGGAAAAGAAAAAATCTACCCTCACCGCCAGGGATGTTTCCCTTGGGGATGCAGTAAAAGTTTTAAGTCTCAATGTAAAAGGAACCATAAGCTCCAAACCAGACGCCAAAGGTATGGTCTTTGTCCAGATGGGCATTCTCCGCTCCAAGGTTTCTCTGTCTGATCTGGAACTCATTGACGAACCGGTGATTACCGGACCTTCTATGCACAGAACCGGCGCAGGAAAAATTAAAATGAATAAATCTGCCACTGTCCGCACAGAAATCAACCTTCTTGGCAAGACTGTGGATGAAGCCATTGCAGAACTGGATAAATATCTGGATGATGCCTACCTGGCTCATTTAAGCAGCGTCCACGTGGTTCACGGAAAAGGCACCGGGGCTCTTAGAAAAGGTGTCCACAATTATCTGAAACGCCTGAAATATGTAAAAGACTTTCATCTTGCGGAATTTGGAGAAGGTGATGCAGGCGTTACTATTGTAGAATTTAAAAAATAGAGGGAGGAACTGCAAGTATGGCAACCAAGCAGAAAATTCTCATTGTAGATGACGACAACAACATTGCAGAGCTGATATCTCTGTATCTTACAAAGGAATGTTTTGACACGAAAATCGTAAATGACGGGGAGGAAGCCTTAAAGGCTTTTTCCTCTTTTGCACCGAATCTGATTCTTTTGGATTTAATGCTGCCTGGCATAGACGGTTACCAGGTGTGTCGGGAAATCCGCCAGAAATCCAATGTACCCATTATTATGCTCTCTGCAAAAGGAGAGATTTTTGATAAGGTGCTGGGACTGGAACTTGGGGCTGACGACTATATGATTAAGCCCTTTGATTCTAAAGAACTGGTAGCCAGGGTAAAGGCGGTTCTGCGCCGCTATCAGCCAAATGTGGCGCCTGCTACCCAGCCTTCCGGCAAATATGTGGAATATCCGGACCTTGCCATTAACCTTACCAATTATTCTGTGATTTACTATGGCAATCAACTGGATATGCCCCCCAAGGAACTGGAACTTTTATATTTTCTGGCATCCTCACCCAATCAGGTTTTTACCAGAGAGCAGCTTCTGGACCATATCTGGGGCTACGAATATATTGGTGATACCCGAACCGTTGATGTACATATTAAACGTCTCCGGGAAAAAATAAAAGACCATCCTTCCTGGTCCATTGCTACGGTCTGGGGAATCGGATACAAATTTGAGGTCAAAAACAAATGAAAAAATATCTGTACATGAAGTTTATACTGGCGATTATCCTGCTGGGGCTCCTTGGCTTTTCTGCCATTTCCCTGGCAGGAGGCAAGCTGGTGCAGGAGCATGTGGAAACTGTTTACAGCGAAGAATTATACCGTGAGGCCTCCCACATTGCTCAGGATCCTCTGATTCGTTCCTATCGCACCATTGATAATCAGGCAACTGTTTACAAGGATCTTTGCACCTTGTCTGCCTATCAAAATTCCTCCATCTGGCTGATTAGCGCCAAGGGAGAAATTCTTCTGGATACGTCTTCCGCCTTTATAAAAGAAGATTTTCCTGTTATCAAAGGATTTAATCCTGGACAGACCAGTGGTTCCTACTATGAGACAGGATTCTTTTTCCATGAATTTCAGGAAGAACATTTAAGTGTTATGGTACCTGTTACCCTCAATATGCGGGTACAGGGCTATGTTGCCATGCACCTTCCCATGACATCCTTATACGAACAAAGAGATGAATTTTTGAACATTTTATATCTGCTGTTTTTCCTGTTTCTTCTTATTATGATGGCAATTATTCCTGTGTTCTCCCTTATGATTTACCGTCCATTACGCACCATTATACAGGGGGCTGATGCCTTTGCCTCCGGAAATCTGGAATATAACATTCCTCTGGAAAAAGAAGATGAGATGGGGTATCTTGCCCTGACCCTGAACTATATGTCGGATGAGCTGGAAATGACCGGAAATTATCAGAAAAAGTTTATTGCTAATGTGTCTCATGACTTCCGTTCTCCTCTAACTTCTATTAAAGGTTATACAGAAGCGATTCTGGATGGTACCATTCCGCCTGAACTTCAGGAAAAGTATCTGAAAATTGTAGTTCATGAAACAGACCGTCTCTATAAGCTGACCCAAAGTCTGCTGACCTTAAATAATCTGGATGAAAGAGGAAGACAGTTAGATTACAGTAGTTTTGATATTAATAACATTATCAAACGCACAGCAGAAACTTTTGAGGGTATCTGCCGGGAAAAGCGTATTTCCATTGAACTGCTTCTTACCGGACAAACCCTTCTGGTGCACGCGGATATGGGACAGATTCAGCAGGTTTTATATAATTTAATTGACAATGCCATTAAATTCAGTCCGGAGGATTCTGTAATTAAAGTAGAATCCACCTTAAAACATGAAACTGTTTTTATTTCTGTAAAAGATATGGGCTGTGGTATTCCAAAATCCAGTATCTCCAAAATCTGGGATCGTTTCTACAAAATTGACTCTTCCAGAGGAAAAGACCGCAAAGGCACTGGACTTGGACTTGCCATTGTAAAAGAAATCATCAATTCCCACAAGCAGAATATTAATGTAATCAGTACAGAAGGAGTGGGAACAGAATTTATTTTCACACTTTCCAAAAGTAAAGAAGAACCTTAAAAGAGCTGCAATGCAGCTCTTTTATTTCCAGTCATATTTTGTTAAATGTCCCTCTAACTGCATATGGTCAAAGTGATTTTGACGCAGGGCTTCGTAGAGAACTATGGCTACGGAGTTACTGAGGTTCAGGGAACGAATATCTCCAATCATGGGAATGCGGATGGCTGTTTCCTGATTTTCCAGAAGGATTTCTTCAGGGATTCCGGCGCTTTCTTTACCAAACATAATATAGCAGTCTTCTTCATATTCCACGTCTACATACGTCTTGGGCGCTTTTGTGGTAGCCATGTAAATCCTGGCTCCGGGATTGCGCTCTAAAAAATCCTGATAGTTTACATAAGTAGTCACATCCAGGTCTTTCCAATAATCCATCCCTGCCCGCTTAATGGCTTTTTCATTTAACAGAAATCCCAGTGGCTCAATAAGATGGAGTCTGGTTCCCGTAGCCACGCAGGTTCTTCCTATATTTCCTGTGTTTGCCGGAATTTCCGGCTCAAATAATACAATATTTAACTTTGCCATATGACATTTCCTCTGCTTTACTGATATATTTTATACAATTCATCACTCTGAGGCTTATCCAGATACCTGGTATCCTCTCCGTTTCTTAAAATCCGGTCATTTCCCTGTGTTGCCTTTCCTACCACAGCAGCATGGATTCCGGCTTTAGAAAGCTCCCGCACCAGGCCATGACCATCCCTGGTGGAAATCAGCATGGAGCCGCTGGACATGAGAATATAAGGATTTAAACCAAGAGCCTCACAAACTTCCACAGTCTCCTGGCGGATAGGAATACTTTTCAAGTCAATATCCAGTCCCACGCCAGAGCCGCTTCCCATTTCCCATAGGGCTCCGAATACACCGCCTTCTGTAATATCGTGCATGGCAGAAGCGCCCCATTCTTTTGCGATTTTTGCTTCCGGAAGCACAGACAGATACTGGTCAAACTGTTTTGCTGTTTCCACAAAAGCCGGCGCAAACCGCTCCAGGAGCACTGCTTCTCTTTCCTTTGCAGCAATGGAGGTTCCTTCCAGTCCAATCCATTTGGTCACTACCAAATCCTCTCCCGGTTTTACCCCAGAAGTTACCAGCAGCTCTTCCTTTTTCATTTTTCCAACACCGGTAAGAGATATAAGAGGCTGGCGCACCACATCTGTAATTTCCGTGTGGCCGCCCATGACTTCTATATTTAATTCTTTACAGGTTTTCTCCACGCCACGCATCATATCTTTTAGTTCTGCTTCTTCTGTGTCCGGCGTCAGAAGTATGGTCAGCATGATTCCCACCGGTTCTGCGCCGGAAGCAGCTAAATCATTGGCTGTAATATAAACGCTGTGGCTTCCTATATCCTTTGTTGTGCCGGTGATTGGGTCACTGGAAAGTACCAGCACCTCGCCTTCTCTGGCTTCCAGCACAGCACAGTCCTGTCCCACAGAAGGTCCCACTAATACTTCCTCTCTTCTGTGTCCTACTTCCTTTAAAACAGAACGAATCAGCACTGATTCCGGTAATTTTCCAATTTTCATTTTTCTCTTCCTCCATTTGGCTGTCTCTGGTCTTGCCTATAATACGTACATTGCCATGGGAATTACCATGGCCAGAATGATAAGCACTGCCAGGATTGCTGCTACGATTCTCCTGGTTTTATTTTTTTTCATATTCATCATCACTTCTACCTCATTATCTTTCCATAGGTACTCAAAATCTCATCAATCAATCTGGAAGCCTCATTTTTCGTAAGGCTCTCTGGATTTACATTCAGGTTTATTCTATGATATTTTACCAAATCCTGCAAGTACCGTTTTTGCGCCGGCGTCATAGGCCCCTGCTTTTTCACCTTATAAATCAGTTGCTTTGGGCAAAACAGTTCTGATTTACTCTGTCCATACTCCCGGAACAGCCTTTCATACAAATGGTATGTGGTGCGGGCATCCTCAAGAGCCCTGTGGGCATCCTCCTGGGGAATCTCAAAATACTGCCGCAGATTCTGAAGGCTTCTGCTTGGCAGTTCCGGCAAAACAGCTCTGGCAATTTTCAGTGTATCTACCGCCTCTTTTTCAAACTCCAGTCCACAGTTCACTGCCTGGTGCTTCACAAAACTATAATCAAACAAAATATTGTGCCCCAAAAGCGGCAGCTCACCGCAAAATTCCAGAAACGCTCCAAGCGCTTCCCCAATCAGCGGCTTTCCCTGTACCATCTCATTGGAAATCCCCGTAAGCTGATATATTCTGTCAGGAATCTCCATCTGTGGGTCAATCAGGGTTGTATATTCCCCTGTTACAACTCCATCACATACCTTCACTGCCCCAATCTCTATAATCCGGTTCCGTTTTGGTTCCAGTCCTGTTGTTTCCAGGTCCAATGTTACATATTCTCTCATACTTTTTTCCTGCTTTTCTTCTGTTTCTCCTTATATTCCTTACAATACTCCGTCAAAAAACACTCCTCACACTTAGGAGAACGCGCAAAACAAATCTGGCGCCCAAAAGTAATAATCTGGATGTTATACAAAATCCAGTGATCTTTTGGCAATACCTTCATAAGTTCCCTTTCTATTTTCTCCGGATCTTCCTCTTTCGTAAGCCCCAGACGCCTGGAAATCCGCTTTACATGGGTATCCACCACAACGCTGGGCTCATGAAAAATATTTCCCCGAATTACATTGGCGGTTTTTCGCCCTACTCCCGGAAGACTGGTAAGTTCCTCCAGGCTTCTGGGAACCTCTCCATTGTATTCCTCACAAATTTTTCTGGCGCAGCCAATAATATTTCTTGCCTTATTATGATAAAATCCCGTTGGCTTAATATCCTGTTCCAGCTCCTCCAGATCTGCCTGTGCAAAGGCTTTCATATCAGGATATTTTACGAACAAATCCCTGGTCACCACATTCACCCTGGCATCTGTACACTGGGCGCTTAACATGGTAGCTATTAATAATTGTCCCGGATTTTCATGGTTTAAATAACATTTATATTCTCTGGTATACACAGCATCCAACCGCTCCAGAATATCCTTTGTCCTCTTTGTCATGCTTCCTCCTCTGTGAAAAAAGAGACTCTGGAAATTCCTCCCTGATAAGTAAGAGGATTTCTCTTTTTGTAATCAAAAACTACCGGATAGCATCCCTTCTCCGGCTTTCCTTCCAGCACATTATAAGTAAATACTTCCAGGTGAGTCATTTTTTCCATTTGTCTTGCCTGATATCCCTGATAATCCTTCAAAATTTCCGGCTGTTCTTCCTCTTTTGCATAAAAAGCCTGAATTTGTCTTTTGTATGGTTTTAAGTCCATAGCCCAGGATGGTCTGGTTTTCAGATTCTCTCTGGCATACAAATCAAGAACCATTAACTGATCATAAAATTCCAGGTACTGGATTCCCTTTTCCTGCAAGAACTCTCTTAAAATTTCATATCTGCTGATTCTGGCGTGAGATACTGCAAAATAGCCTTTCCGCTTATAAAAGTCCGCCAGTTCCTCATACATGGTAAAGGCATCCGGAAATTCCTTTACCAAAGCCTCCAGCGTATAAAAAAACTGTCCGCTATTATAATACACCTCTGTCATTTCCTCAATACCTTTCAGCCTGGAAATTTCTCCATAGGTCAGCCACTTTGTTTTCAATACCTCATAAGGCTCCTTGGACTTGTACACACAGCCATAGGCATCTGCCATTTCCTCCATATACGCTCCTTTCAGCACCTTGAGAAAACCTAACTGAAGCTGCTGTGGCCTTAATGCATATACATCACAAAAGGACTTCTGAAAACTCTTATAATCCTCATAAGGCAATCCTGCAATCAAATCCAGATGCTGGTGTACATTCTCTCCTTCTGCCACTGCCCGCACCTTTTTGCAGATTTCCTGAAAGCTTGTTTTTCTCCTGATTTCCTGCAAGGTTCTTTCATTGGTAGACTGCACCCCAATCTCCAGCTGAATGAGACCGGGACGCATGGCAGCAATCAGTCCAATCTCCTCCTCTGTAAGAAGATCCGCGGCAATCTCAAAATGAAAATTGGTGATACTATTGTCATGCTCCTTAATATACTTCCAGATTTCCATGGCATGTTCTTTCTTACAGTTAAAGGTTCTGTCCACAAACTTCACCTGGGGCACCTGATGATCCAGGAAAAACTGAAGCTCCTTCTTTACCAGGAAAACGCTCCGAAACCGCAGCTTCTTATCAATAGAAGAAAGACAGTAGCTGCAGGAAAAAGGACATCCCCTGCTGCTTTCATAATAAATAATCTTATGCTCAAATAAAGAAAGATTTTCATATGGAAATACCAGTTCATCCATATTCAGAATATCCCTGTTCCCTGTAAAAACCAATTTTTCTCCATCTCTGTATACAATCCCCGGAACATCTGCAAGTTTCCCTGGCTCCTGTTCCTGTTTTTCCCACTGGGCATAGGTTCTTACCACTTCTGCAAAAGTCTCTTCCCCTTCCCCACAGATTACTCCGGTTACCTGGGGCATTTCTTTTAGAAAATCCTCTGCATCATAGGATACCTCCGGACCTCCCACCCAGATTCTGGTCTTGGGCAAAATTTTCTTTACATCACGAATCAGCTCCCGGACAAAGGAGATATTCCAGATATAACAGGAAAAACACAATAAATCCGGCTTCTTTTCATAAATTCCCCTTAAAATCCCATCCTGCTGCTGGTTAATGGTATACTCTGCCAACTGGATTTCAGCTCCCGGACATCCTTTTTGTTCCGCATATGCTTTCATACTGTAAATAGCCAGGTTCGAATGAATATACTTGGCATTTACAGCAGTCAGTAACACTTTCATGCACGTTCCCTCCTGTTTATTCAAAGAAAACCGGCCCTTTCCATTTCCTTCTGTTCATGCAAAGTGCCGGTTCTGACTTATTTAGTTCTCTATTTCGTCTTCTGTAATAAAGCGGCTCTTATCCTGCTTCTCTTCTTCCTCTCTCTCATGTACCTTTTTCATCAGGTTATTTTCCTCATATGCACTTTCTTTCTTCTTCCCACTAAAGGTCATTTTCAAAAAAATAGGTGCAATAATCGTAGTAATCACCACTACAATAACCACAGGTCCAAGAAGATCGGCAGACATAAGACCCACTGCATTTCCCTTAGATGCTACAATCAGGGCCACCTCACCCCTGGAAATCATACCAGTACCAATCCGCATACAGTCCTGATTAGAATATTTACACAGCTTTGCTCCCAGTCCGCATCCTACAACTTTTGTAAGAACCGCCACAAGAACCAGCACTACTGCAAATACAATAATCATGGTACTCATCTTTGGAAGTACAACCTGCAGACCAATATTGGCAAAAAATACCGGTGACAGCAATAAATAGGACAGGGTACTGAACCTTCTTGCAATATAATCGGTATGGGTAGTCTTGGTAATAATCAAACCGGCAAAAAACGCTCCCGTAATATCTGCAACTCCGAAAAACTCTTCTGCACAGTAAGAAAATACCAGGCAGATTACAAACGCCAGAATTACAAACCGGCGCAGATCCCTTTCATATCCCTTAACCCATTTCTGGAACACAATATGTAAAAGATAGCCGCCTACTCCTACAAACACAAAAAATGCCACGATTTTTCCAAGTACCAGAAATACATTAACAGAAGAATCTGCCAGACTGGTAATAATAGTCAGGGCAATAATACCCAGAATATCATCAATAATAGCAGCTCCTAAAATTGCATTTCCTGCCCTGGTATTCAGTTTTCCCATTTCCTTTAATGTTTCTACGGAAATACTGACAGAAGTTGCTGTTAAAATAACACCAATAAAAATATTCTGAAGCATCAGGCTGGTACTTGCTGTGGATTCCAGCATACCCGGGCGGTTAAAATAAGCCGCAACAGCAAATCCTCCCACCAGTGGAATCAAAACGCCAAAAAGAGCAATGACAAAGGATGCTTTTCCTGTACGTTTCAATTCATCAATATCTGTTTCCAGACCTGCACAGAACATTAACACAATTACGCCGATTTCAGATACCTGGTAAATAAAGTCGGTTTGGTGAAGAATCCCCAGACAGGCTGGTCCCAAAATCAGACCGGCCAGAAGCGCTCCTACAACCTGAGGCAGTCTGACCCTCCTTGTTAAAAGACCGAAAACCTTGGTACTGAGTAAAATCAATGCAAGATCCAATAAGTAGGTATACGATTCCATCTTCCAATCCTCCATAAACTTTTTTATAAAAAAACCGAACTTATCTTACCACAATTTTCAGAAAATGAAAACAGAAAACTACTTGAAATTCAACATTTTTTGCTGTCTTTTTACATGGACTTACGCTCTGCAATCTCAGCCATTTTCGCTGCATTTAATCTGGTATCTCCATGTACTCTGCTGTAAGACAGATATCCGTTCATACGGTCAATCTTGGTAAGGTTGCTGGAACCGCATACCGGACATACATCCATCTCCAGCTCCTCATGTCCGCAGTCATCACAGTAAGCCAGAGACAGATTCACACCTTCATAATACCCAAGTGCCATAGCGCGTCTTACAAGGGCTCTGATAGCCTCTACATTATATCCGACAGGATAGCGGACATACTGGATTTTTCCTCCATTACACAGCTCCCAGAACCGTCCTTCGCAGTCCTGCTTCTCAATGGGACTCATATCCTCTGTTACGTGGCAGTGGAAACTGTTACTTACATAAGGTCTGTCAGACACACCTTCTACAATCCCATACATCTTACGGAACTGTTCTACCTGGAGACCACACAGACTCTCTGCAGGTGTTCCATAAATGGCATACAGATTTCCGTCCTCTTCCTTGTACTGATTAATCTTGTCATTAATATAGCGCAGAACTTCCAGGGCGAACTCTCCATCCTCCCGGATGGATTTACCATTATAAAGCTCCTGAAGCTCATTTAAAGCTGTGATTCCAAAGGATGCAGTCATTGGCTTTAATAAAGGCTTAATCTTGTCTGAAGGCTTCAAATTGCCCCCATAGAAGCCGCCCTCACAATAAGCCAGTGGATTGGTAGAGGCGCGCATTTCTCCCAGATAATCATAGGTTCTGATATGCAAATGACGAATCATCTCCAGATAAAAATCCAGCACCTCATAAAAATCCCTGTTTTCTGCTCTGGATTTTGCCAGAATCATAGGCAGATGCAGACTCACTGCACCAATATTAAATCTTCCCACAAAAACAGGAACATCCTGGTCATCTGCAGGCTTCATGCCTCCCCGCTCATACCAGGGACTTAAAAACGCCCTGCAGCCCATGGGACTGATAACCTTTTTATATTTTTTATACATGCTGGAAATATAGCCCTCTCCACTCATGGACAGCCAGTCCGGATACATGGTTTTTGCAGAACATGCAATGCCTGCCTCAAACACATCTTCCCCTTCTTTTCCCTCACCATGTATATTCTCGTCATACAAAAAGACAATTTTAGGGAACAGTACCGGTTTCTTATGCCCTTCCTGTCCCTGACCTTCCTTATGCACCTCCAGAAGAGAAATACTGCACATTTTTTCAAAACGTTCCATTCCAAGGCCAAGAGTGACTGTCACAAAAGGATAGTCCCCTCTGGAAGAACCTACGGTATTCAGCTTATACTCAATTCCCTGCCAGCCCTGATCGAAATCCCTGCGCACTTTATCCGTTGCATATTCTCTGGCTTTCTCTTCTGCCTGCTCCCACTTGGGATCCACATATTTCAGAAATTCTTCCTGATATTTTGCATAGCTTTTCTCAGCATAAGGCGCCAGAATCTTGTCTACCTCCGGTACAGTAAAACCGCCATACTGCTGTGCCGCTGTGCTTAAAATAATGTCTCCCATAACGTCAAAGGCTGTATCCAGGGTCTTTGGTTCGTTGTACCATACATTTCCCATCTCAAAGCCGCCCCGCAGCACATTTGCCACATCAAAAAGACAGCAGTTCATGGTATCCAGCCTTGCAGACTGGTCATGAATATAAATATAACCATCTTTGCATGCCTGAAGCTCATTGCGGTTCATAAAAAATTTCCGGTAAAGCTCTTTGTTCAATTCATTAAAAATCAGACTCCGCTTGGTTGCCACCAGAGCGCTGTCTGTATTCGCGTTGCTCTTATCCCCTATGTAGCGGATGGACTGGCTTTTGGTATAGACCTCGTCCATCATATGAATAAAGTCATGTTTATAATTCCGATAGTCCCGGTAGCTTTTTGCCACAGAAGGATTTACCTTTTCCAGAGCGCCCTCCACAATATTGTGCATCTCCTGTATGGAAATCTCATTGGTATCCAGAGACTGGGCTTTTTCCCTGGCGTAGCCGCAGATAAACTCCACCTCCTGATCCTGAAATTTGTACAGAATTCTGGCAGCCGATTTGTTTACTGCCTTTACAATTTTCTGGACGTCAAATACTTCCCTGGTTCCATCCTTTTTTACAACATACATCATCGCTTTCACCTCATAAAGTTTTACAACACTATATCTAGTATTCCATTATATTTTTTCTTTTGCTGTTCACAACATTTTGTATTCCACAGTATAACACTTTCCAGACGGGAATGGAAGTTGGAATGTTGCACAAATCTATACTGTATTCATCCACTTTCTCATTCATTCATTGTAAACATCACGTTTTAGAGGTTTTCTCTTTTCTAAAATTTTTGTTTTTTCCTGTCAGATTTTCTCTTTTTTGATTTATGGTAACCAGTTTCCGGTTTTGTGTTATTGAAACTGCACAATTTTCTATTTGTCAAGTCTAAATCTGGATTTCTCCGTCAAAAACAACTTCTGCCGGACCAGTCATGTACACCAGGTCTGCTTCTCTGTCCCAGAAAATCTTCAAATCTCCTCCAAGAAGCTTCACGGTTACCTGGTCTTCGGTATAGCCATTTAAAATACAGGCTACTGCCACCGCGCAGGCTCCGGTACCGCAGGCAAGCGTTTCCCCGCTTCCACGTTCCCACACCCTCATTTCTACGGTATTTCGGTCAATCACCCGCACAAATTCTGTGTTTACACTTTCAGGAAATACGCTGCTTTTCTCAAAATAAGGCCCCACTTCTTCTATCTTGAGATTTTTCACATCTTCCATATATACAATCACATGAGGGTTTCCCATAGATACAGCGGTCACTTCATAAAGATTCTGGTTAATGTTCAAAGGCTGTGCAATCACCTGCTCTTTTCCATAAATCATAGGGATTTCTGCTGTATTCAGAATCGGGGCGCCCATATTTACTTTGACTTCTTTTACTTTCCCATCTTCTACTGTCAAATCCAGATATTTTATACCGCTTTTTGTATTTACACTGATACTGGTTTTATCTGTCAGATGGTAGTCATACACATATTTGGCAACACAGCGGATGCCATTTCCACACATAGCTCCCTGACTTCCATCTGCATTGTACATTTCCATTTCAAAATCTGCCACATCCGAAGGTTTAATTAAAATCAATCCGTCTGAGCCCACACCAAAATGACGGTCACTGACCTTAATCGCCACCTGGGATGGATTTTCTACCTGCTCTCTGAAACAGTTCACATACACATAATCGTTTCCGATTCCCTGCATTTTCGTAAATTTCATTTCTTTCTGCCTCCTGTATAAATTTACAATGCTACAACAAAAGAAGCTGTCGCACAAAAATGCGACAACTCCTTAAAAATTTAGGATTGCGTTGTATAAGAAAATATCTTACTCTTCTACAACAAATTCATCTTTACCAACACCGCAAATCGGGCATTCCCAATCTTCTGGAAGGTCTTCAAACGCTGTTCCTGGTTCGATTCCGTTGTCCGGATCGCCTACTTCTGGGTCATATACATAGCCACATGGTTCACATACATATTTCTTCATTTTCAATACCTCCTGTAGGATATTATTTCTGCTTCTTTTAAATTCATTCACATTTTAGCATATCTAAAAAAGAAATTCCAGAGTAAATTTAAAGGATCCGCTCCGCAGGCGACGGGGCAGATCCTTCCAGCATGATTTTACAATAGACGATTGCGAATCTATTGCACTATATAAAGTTTATGGGTGCCGAATCCTTTTATCCAACATCCAACGCTGTTCTTATAAGAACTGAGCTGCAACAATGGCTGCAATCATCAATGGGATATTAAAGTGTAAGAATGTAGGTACACAGGTGTCCCAGATGTGGTCGTGCTGTCCATCTGCATTCAGACCAGATGTAGGTCCAAGTGTGGTATCAGATGCTGGTGAACCAGCGTCACCAAGAGCTGCTGCTGCTGACATCAGAACGATAGTAGCTGCTGGTGAGAATCCCATCTGATGGCACAGAGGAACATATAATACTGCCAATACAGGAACAGTACCGAAAGAAGTACCAATACCCATAGTTACTAACAGACCAATTAAGGTAATAATGGTAGCTGCGATCCATTTATTTCCTCCCATTAAGGAGATTGCACTTGTAACCAGGTCATTTACTGCACCTGTGTTCTTCAGAACCGTTGCAAAACCACCTGCTACTAACATAACAAATGCGATGAATCCCATTAATTTAATACCACCCTGGAACTGCTCATCAATATCTTTTGGTTTCACTGCCTGGAAGATAAACATAACCAGAAGTCCGCCAAGAGCTGCTACTGGGAGAGAGCCAAATTTAATCTGAAGTGCAACTACTACTACGATGGCTGCCAATGTTACCCAATGCTGATATTTCAGTGTCAAATCTTCTGTTTCCGTTACACCTTCCAGCTGAACATCTTTGTATTCACGAGGTTTTCTGTATGTAACAAACAAAGCAATTGCCAGACCAATAAGCATAGCAACTGCAAGAATCCAGTTTACTGCTGTAATATCTCCAACACTAACCTTCCAGCCAAAGTCTTTTGCATTATCATTGATGTTATCTCTGATAATACCCATGAAAATCAAACCAAATCCCATAGGAACTGCAATGTACGGAGCTTTATGACCAAAAGCAATAGTACATGCAACACCACGTCTATCCAGTTTCATCTTGTTCATCATAGCCAGTAATGGTGGAACCAGAATTGGGATGTATGCAATGTGAATCGGAATAATATTCTGAGATGCACATGCAATTACCAATAAAATACCAATCAGAATCCATTTATTTCCGCCTACTGCTCTCGCAATTTTTTTGGAAAGGATTTCTGTGATACCGGTATAAGCCATAGCAGAGGCAAAAGTACCAAGCAGTACGTATGCCAGTGCTGTTTCTGCATTACCACTGAATCCGGCAATTACAGAACTCATAATACTATCATCACCAACAAGCGGCAGTCCACCAATCAGACCTGCCACAAACAGTGAAACTAACATGGACAATAATACGTTTACTTTTAACAGGCAGAGTACGCACAGAAGCAACACTGCCACAATTACAGGATTAAGTAAATTTTCCATAAATAAACCTCCCTCTTTTTTTGTTAGCTGCAGCTGCCAAAGGGGTCCCTCTCCAAAAACAACTGCAGCGCACCCTCGCTAAGATTTTTTATTTTGTTTCAATTGCTCCGCCAATTGCTTCTTCTACTGCTTTAATCAGAGAACCATTTGTAATGATTTCTTCACAGTAGTTGATATCTCCATATAATTCACGGTCATTGTCTAAGGTAGCAACCTGTTTACGGACTAAATCATAAGCAGCCTGTGTTCCTTTACCAAGACCTTTGTTTCCTCTCATGTCGATACCCTGGCAGGCAACCATCAATTCCATAGCCAGAACTCTTCTAACGTTTTTCGCAATCTCACCAGCTTTTCTAGCTGCAATAGTACCCATGGATACATGGTCTTCCTGTCCTGCTGAAGAAGGAATGCTGTCTACCGATGCCGGATGAGCCAGCACTTTGTTTTCAGATACTAATGCTGCTGCTGAATACTGAACAATCATGAAGCCTGAGCAAACTCCACCATGAGGTGTGAGGAATGCCGGCAAATCACTGTATGCCGGATTTACCAGACGCTCAATACGTCTTTCAGAAACGTTTGCCAGTTCAGCTACGCCGATTCCAAGGAAGTCAAAGCTAAGAGCCATTGGCTGACCGTGGAAGTTACCGCCTGAAATACCTGCACGGTCTTCCTTGAAGATAATCGGGTTATCTGTTACAGAATTGATTTCAATATTAACTTTATCTAATACATAGTTAATTGCGTCTTTACTTGCGCCATGAATCTGTGGTGAACATCTCAGGGAATAAGCATCCTGTACGCGGATTTCACCCTGGCGTGTAGTATTCTTGCTGCCTTCCAGTAATCTTAAAAGGTTTCTTGCTGTTGCAAGCTGTCCGGAATGTGGACGTACATCATGTACTCTGTGGTCTAATGCATCTACAACACCGTTCTGTGCTTCAAAGCAAAGAGCATCTGCGATATCTGCAACCTTCAGTAAATTCAAAGCATCATATAATGCCAGAGAACCTGCTGATGTCATGGCCTGTGTACCATTATTTAAAGCCAGACCTTCTTTTGCAGATAATTCTATTGTAGGAATACCTGCACGTTTCATAGCTTCTGCTCCTGGAAGCAGTTCGCCTTCATAGTAAGCCATGCCAAGTCCCAGCATTGGCAGAACCATATGAGACAGTGGAGCCAGGTCACCGGAAGCTCCCAGAGAACCTTTTTCCGGAATAAATGCCGTAACGCCTTTGTTCAGCATATTTACCATAGTTTCTACGGTTTCCAGACGGATACCTGAGAATCCTTTTACCAGGTTATTTACTCTCAGAAGCATGATACCTCTTGCAACATCTTCCGGGAATGGATTTCCAGCGCCAACTGCATGGGTAATAATCAAGTTTTTCTGAAGTTCTTTGCACTGGTCCTGAGAAATTACCACATCACTGAATTTACCAAATCCAGTTGTGATTCCATATACCACTTTCTCTTCTGCAACTAAATCATCTACTACTTTTCTGGATGCCAGAATATTCTGTTTCGCTTCTTCTGCCAGTTCCACCTCCGCATGGTCACGACAAATTGCTGCAATCTGTTCCAGTGTCAGGTCTTTTCCTGTAAGTGTAATTTTGCTCATAGCGCACCCTCTTTTCCTGTAATTATTATATGTGAAAGTATACAGATATAGGTGTCTAAAAAGCGTCAATAAATGTCATATTGCATAATATATTTTTTAGACACTTTCTCTTTTTGATATTTTTCTACATTTTCTCTACTTTTACAAATAAAAAAGCATGCACTTTTACTATATTATCACAGTGAACTGATACCACAAAAAATTATGCAGACCTGACGCTACCTGTCAGCAAGCCGGTCTGCATAAAATTCTTTTCTAATGATTAATGTAATTTTCCACTTGTTTCAGAATGCTGATTGTCGTAGGATTTTTAATCTTATGTGAAATCTTCCAGCTTTCTTCATAGCAGAGTTTTGCTTCCTCCTGTTTTCCTGTTTCCCATAACAGCATTGCCCTGTAAGCCAGTGCCCTCTCAAGCCCCCAGTAATATCCATGGCTTTTCAGACAGGAAACTGCTTTTTCCAGATACTCGTCTGCCTCCTCGTACTGTTTTTCCAGATACAGAACCTGTCCCATGCTGGAATAAAATTGTCCCAGTCCGTTGGTAACAACCTTTCCTGTTCCCAGTTCTATGGCAGCCTGATAATATTCTCTTGCTTTTTCAAAATCTCCTTTTGCCCTGCTTAAATCTCCCAGATATCCCTGGCAGGCAGCTATACTCATACTGAAATACTCCCTGTCGCTTACACAGTTCCGGAAAATTTCCATTGCCTCCCAAAGAACCTGCTCTGCCTCCTGATAATTTCCTTTATGAAGAAGATACCATCCTTTTAAACGGATAAAAACGCCTTTTTCCTCGCTGTTTTTTTCTTCCGCTTCCAGCATTTGAAGCCCCCGTTGTACATAGGTATGCACCTGCTCCATATCCTCTACCTGAATCCCATAAAAAATCATCTGCTTCAGGTTATTAAGAAGCATCTTTTTTTCTCCAAGAGTTTCTGCAAATTCCATACTTTTTTGGATGCAGGAAACTCCTGTGTCATATTCTCCTACTGCAATTTTATAGCGTCCCTTAACATAGTTCATTTCCATTTTCATTTCCTGTGCCTGATGAGACTCATCGCTAAGACGGATTACTTCTTCTGCCAGTTCTAACATTTCTGCCGCGCCCTGAGTAACGCCGAACTCTGCATCACCATATTCAATCTCCCAATGAAGTACAGGAAAGTTTTCATTAATAATCGTATAATATTCCTTCAAATACTGAATTTTATATTCATAGGTTTTCACCTGGTTATGGCATTTCTCATAGTGGTGAATAATCATTGGGAGACACTGGAAATTTCGTTTGGTTTCTACCTGTTCTTCATAATAGGAAGCCAGCATTTGATGATACATGCGCCGCTTTCCAATACTTTGTCTCTCATACAGGTATTCCCTGAAAATTCTGTGTACAAACTTATAATAAATATTCCATCCAACCAGAACCTCCTTAATTAAATGGCGTTCCTGAAGTTTTTCCAATACGCGCAGAAGGCTCAGACGGTCAAGAGATGGAAGCAGCAGTTCTAACTCTTCAATACTGATTTTCTCCGGAAACAGGGAAAGGCAATCCAGCACTTCATTTTCAATTTCCGGAAGCCCTGCCAGTCTTGCTTTAATCAGATTGGTGGTTTTTGGAGAAATCTCCAGGGTATAGCCTTTTTCTCTGATAAGGTTCATAAGTTCCATAAGGAAAAACGCATTTCCATCTGTCATCTGATAAATATTTTCTTTTTTCTCCTCTTCCTTATCAAGCTGAGGAAGATATTTATGGAGTATTTCATTGGTCTCATCCCGGTTAAAAGACTGCAGTTTAATCACCTGGAGGCAATCCTTTCTGGTAAGCTTTTCCAGAGCCTCCATAATTTCTGTATCGCTGCTCTGACTGTAAGTACACATGAGTAAAATCTTATCAGTCCCAATAGTCAGAAGAATTCTGTTTAAAAGCTGAAAGCTCATCTGGTCCATCCATTGAATATCATCAAAAAACAGCACCACTCTGTGATGTTCTGTAATTTTACGGAACACCTTTAAGACAGCCTGCTCCATAATCTGATAGGTAAGCCGTCCCATTTTTTCTTCGCCGTCAGAAATGGTTCCCTTCAGCACCAGCTTCATTTCTTCATCATCACTTTGTACAAGCTCCTCTTTTAAAACACCATTTTCTGCGCATTGCCGGATTTCCCAGAAAATATCATTCCAGGGACGCAGGAAAAAATCCGCTTCATCCCGATAGCAGGCGGCAAAAAAGGATATCATCTGATTTCCACGGACAATCTGTCTTGCCTTTTCCAAAAGAGCTGACTTCCCCACTCCCTCTTCTCCTCCAATGGCAACACACTGTGGATGTTCCCATCTTCCGGTTCCTGTAAGGCACTGGCTGATTCGGTAGATTTCCTCTGCTCTCCCCATAAACGGTAAATTCCAGTTCATGTTTTCCACAGCTACATTTCCTTTTACATTAAAAATGCGGTGGAAAAGTTCTGTAATTTCTCCCGAAGGCTCTACTCCCAGTTCTTCATCCAGAACCTTTTCCAAATCATAGTAGAGCTTAATTGCCATATTATAATTACCGCTGGAAGCATAAATCTCCATAATTTCCTGGTACAGTTTTTCATTGTAAGGGTCATGTTTCAAAAGGATATTACTATATTTCTGAATCTGTGTCATATCCTTGACAGAGTTTGCCATAGACAGAAGCTCAGAGGCAGAATCCAGAATGGACTGATCATACTGTTCCTGCATGGATGCCATCCACTCTTCAAACTCATAGCTGTTTTTTATATGAAAATGAGCCAGGAATCCCTCTTCCTCCTGGTCCAGAATATTTTCTTTATCTACAGAATCCCAATCCACCTCTACGCAAGCCTCAGGATTCAGGGAAATGCTGGTATGTCCTGCAGTGAGCAAAACCTCTTTTCCCAAAAGTTTTTTTATCTGATATACAGCTTCTCTTAAATTTTTACGTCCTACATTCTCATTGTCAGCACCCCAGAGAACATATATAATCTCTTCTCTTGTAGCCGTTTTTTTTACACATAAGTAATAGAAGAATCCCTCTGCCTTTTTATAAGGGAAATTCACTCTTTCACCATTTTTTTCCACATACGGCCTGCCAAGAAGATGTACACTGATTTTATCCAAAATTCATCCCTCGCAATCTATATACTTGTTAGTATACTAATCTCTCAACTTATTGTCAACTAAAGAGAAATGCCGAAAAACCGTTGAATTTTTTGCCATGGCAGTATATGATGAAAGTATCAAACTATTTACGAAGGGGGACCTGTC
Organism: Bacillota bacterium; assembly: GCA_902363515.1. Lineage (GTDB taxonomy): Bacteria > Bacillota > Clostridia > Lachnospirales > Lachnospiraceae > Blautia. The sequence continues at coordinate 31,851 of CABJAN010000027.1, forward strand.
ATGACACTCCACAAACCAACGATTCTCTACTATGACCATGGAAACTCAGAAAAAAGAGCTGCTGTAGAAAAAGCGCTTCTGCCTCTTGGCATTGCCCTGGTTCCGGTTACGCCGCCTCAGTTTCTCCAGACGGTAGGCTACCTTGCCGGAGTAAAAGGATTTCCGTCCAGAAAATTATCACCCATGGAAATTCTTCCTGAAATTTCTCAGGAACTTATGGTCATGTGTAATTTTAAGGAAGAAACCCTGGACATGCTTCTTGGCGCCATGAAAAGCGGAATGGTTCCGCGCGTCGCCTTAAAAGCTATGCTCACCGGTCAGAACTGTTTCTGGACCTTTGCCCAGCTCTTTCAGGAATTATACGAAGAACACCAGCATTTTTATGGAAATGAGGGAATAAACTAATAGCAAACCTCTTCCATAGGAGACTCTATTTTGTCGAAAAGATTCTTTCACGCTCTTGTCACCCTGGCCTTTGCAGGACTTCTGTTTCTTAGTGCTGCTGCTTACCTTCCTGATATCATCACAGTAAGCAGCACGCCAGGAGGACTCGAACTCCCTATTTATTGTGTAGAAACCGAAAAACCTCAGATAGCGATTAGTTTTGACGCTGCCTGGGGCAATGACGATACACAGACAATTCTTGACATTCTTGCCAAACACAATGTAAAAGCCACCTTCTTCATGACCGGAGGATGGGTGGAAAGCTACCCCGATGATGTAAAAAAAATCTATGAAGCCGGCCACGACCTGGGAAATCACAGCCAGAATCACAAATATATGACGAACTTAAGTGATGAAGAAAAAACCAGTGAACTTATGACTGTACATAATAAGGTAAAAGAATTAACCGGATATGACATGTTCCTTTTCCGTCCTCCTTACGGAGATTATAACAACCAGGTTGTTACCAATGCCAAAAAGAATAACTACTACCCCATTCAGTGGAATGTAGACTCCCTTGACTGGAAGGACTATGGAGCAGATGATATTGTAAAAAGGGTCACGGAGCATAAAAATCTGGGAAACGGAAGTATTATTCTCTGCCACAATGGCGCAAAATATACCAAGGATGCTCTGGAACAGGTTATTATCAAATTAAAGGAAAAAGGCTATGAGTTTGTCCCCATTTCAGAATTAATCTACAGAGATAATTATCACATGAATCATGAGGGCCGGCAGATACCGGATAAAAAATAATGAAAAAATTTATATTTTTCCCAAAAGTGATAGAAACGTCTGCAAAAGAAGCGAATATATGGTATAAGACAAAATACAGAAGGGGATGATGACCGTTATGAAAGTCACAGAAGATAATTTTATTCCGCTGCTTTGCCAAAAACATGAAAAAGCGCTGGAATATTGCATGCTGCATTACGGCGGGCTGGTAAAAGCTGTAATACACCGTTATCTGGGTAATCTGCCTGAGTACGAAGAAGAATGTCAAAATGACGTTTTCTTCGCTGTGTGGAACCATATTGACGCTTATGACCCACAAAGGAATCCATTTTCTAACTGGATTGCAGGTGTTGCAAGATTAAAAGCCCTGGACTGCAAAAGGAAATATGCCTCTCATATGCTGGAAACCAGTTGGGAGGCTATGGAAGAAAAGGGACAACCTGTCATACACCAAGAATTTTCCGCAGAGCTTCAGGCTATAGAAACAGAATTTTCCGACGAAACCAGGCAAATGCTCTCTTGCTTAAAACCAAAAGATCAGGAACTTTTCCTCCGTCTTTACATAGAAGAGGAAAATGTAGACGAAATCAGCCAGTCTACCGGCCTTGCAAAACCAGTGATCTATAACCGCCTTTCCAGAGGCAGAAAACGCATTCGCAGCCTGTTTGCTGCAAACAGAGAAAGGAGCCTCCGCTTATGAATGAACAAATTTATAGTCTTTTAAACGAAATAGATAATCATTCAGATTCCTATGAACTTCCACCGGTATCTGATTTAGAAATGAAAGAATGGAAAAAACAGTTTTCTTCCCGCCGTGTTTCCCACCGCAGCCATAAAAAATATGTCGCTGCCGCAGTAGTATGCATTCTGGGTGGTTCTCTGCTTTTTCCTCCCACACAATTTATGGCTTACGCTGGTATGAAGACTGTCACCTACAACCTTTCCCAGTTTCTTGGGATTCAAAAGGACTTATCCCCCTATCGCACTGTTGTAGGAGAATCCATTACCAAAGACGGATATACGGTTACACTCAATGAGGTAATCCTGGATGAGAACATTCTTTATGTTTCTGATACTCTTACGCTTCCTCAAAAGGACGAATATTCTCAAACACAGACTCCACCTCTTGCAGATATTGACGTCTTTATTAATGGTAAAATGGTTTCCTGGGGCGCCAGCGGCGAAGCGGAATCTGCAGATGACTATAACATTGTTTCTTACAGAAGAATTGCTCTTGACAGTCTTGACTCCTCACAGAACCTGGATATTGAACTGCGTTATTCCATGGACACCAAAAGCTTTGGCAGCTTTTCTTTCGCCGCTACAGGCAAAGATCTGATGGCTTCCACCTATACAACTTCCCTGGATACCAAGATCATGCTGCCGGATAATACCTCTATCCATTTCTACAAATATTCATCAAATACTATGGGACAGAGGATTTTCTTTAAAACATCTACTCCTGATACAGTTCCTGACTATGATATTCTCTTAAAAGGAACCGATGACCTGGGCAATCCGGTACAATTTTCCATCCGTACTGTAAACGCAGGTGTTGGATGCATGGAAGTAGATACACTGAAAAACGGATATGTCAGTGATGAAGCGCAGGCCCTGACACTTACTCCATATATTTCCCAAACCCCTCAGGGCAATGGCAAAATAATCCAGGACTATCAGCCTGCTGGTGACAGTTTTACTATTACTGTAAAATAGAAACCTCTCTTCATATGAAAAGGTGACACAGAAACCACATGTCTGATGGTTTCTGTGTCACCTTTTTAATACTGCGGATGACAGGACTTGAACCTGCACGTCGTGGACACCAGAACCTAAATCTGGCGCGTCTGCCAATTCCGCCACATCCGCATTTGTTTCTACTTTGAAAGAAAAAAGTCCAAACCCATTTGGATTTGAACTCAAGTGAAGCATCGGGGATTCGAACCCCGGACAACTTGATTAAAAGTCAAGTGCTCTACCGACTGAGCTAATGCTCCATATTGTTTAAAACTGGGCTAGCTGGATTCGAACCAGCGAGTGCAGGAGTCAAAGTCCTGTGCCTTACCGCTTGGCGATAGCCCAAGACCGCCTTACGGCTAAAGGTGGATAAAGGGATTCGAACCCTTGGCCTCCAGAGCCACAATCTGGCGCGCTAACCAACTGCGCTATACCCACCGTATCCAAATCACGTACCCTTTGGAGGTACCAGCGTGCTTGGAGGGATTCGAACCCCCGACCCACGGCTTAGAAGGCCGTTGCTCTATCCAGCTGAGCTACAAACACATCCTGTTAAGCATTTAAGGCTTAACGAAAGCGGGTGATGGGAATCGAACCCACATATCCAGCTTGGAAGGCTGGTGTTCTACCACTGAACTACACCCGCAATGCTTATGTTCTTGTAAAGAACAGTCGGGGTGACAGGATTCGAACCTGCGACCTCCTGGTCCCAAACCAGGCGCTCTAGCCAAGCTGAGCCACACCCCGTAAGTGTTTTTTCTTGTCCTCCGAACTCTCTTGCCCGGCGACAAGGTATACTATACCACTACTGTTTAAATATGTCAACACTATTTTTAAATTTTTTTTTATTTTTTTGCAAAAGTTTTTTTATAGCATCTTTTCCCTTATAAAACGTCATTTATCCTGCCGGATCATACGATGTAAAATCCCATAATCCGGCAGAACGCTTTCCTTAATCTTCCAGGTAATGCACTGTATAATGAGCCTGCCCGTTTCTATCTATTTCCATCATGATATAGCTGGGCTCCCTGCCCCATTGTCTTGGGTATGAGAGACTTCCTGGATTTAAAATGGTAATATTGTCCTGAATATCAATCTCAGGACGATGGGTGTGGCCATACATGACAATCTGGGCTTTTCTGGATAACGCCTCTTCCTTTAAACGGTTGGTTCCCATAGAAACCCCATAATAATTCCCATGAGTAATAAAAACGCGATAATTTCCCAGCCAGAACTCTTCTTCTCTTGGCAAATCAGAAAAGAAATCATTATTTCCTGCCACCATATGAACAGGACAGTCCACAATCTGTTCTATATAGTCTTCATGGCCTTCCACGTCTCCTAAATGAATAAAATGGTCTATAGCTCCTACCTGCTCCAGTATGATTTCCAAGTTTCTGTCATGTCCATGTGTATCACTGACAATTAATATCTTCATGTAACAGAATCCTCTCCCTGTTCCTTTCTCTTTCCTTATAACACTGCTTCCTTTTCCAGCAATTCTTTCATCTTTCTCAAGGCATTTCCACGATGACTGATACTGTTCTTGTCTTTTGGTGAAAGTTCTGCTGTACTCATTCCACGCTCCGGAAGATAAAAGATAGGATCATAGCCAAAACCATTCTCCCCTCTCTCCTCATATCCAATTCTTCCTTCAATGGTTCCTCTGACTACCATTTCTCTTCCATCTGGAAATGCTGCTGCAATAGCGCAGACAAATCTTGCAGTACGCTGTTCATCCGGCACTCCCTGAAGACGGTCAATCAGGTTCTGATTTTTAATCCGATAGGAGGTATCCTCTCCCATATATCTGGCAGAATAAATTCCCGGCTCTCCATTTAAGTAATCAATCTCAAGGCCTGAATCGTCTGCCATAACCATCTCACCTGCCAGCTTACATACTTCTCTAGCTTTAATCAAAGCATTTTCTTCAAAAGTCTTTCCGTCCTCTACAATATCTGCAGCAATACCTGCCTGCTTCATAGAAAGAATTTCCAGAGGAAGATCCCCCAGTATTTCTCTGATTTCCACCATCTTATTTTCATTTTCTGTAGCAAAAATCATTCTCTTCATGTATGTCAGCTCCTCTCTTACACCCTGCTCTTTTTTGGCGGCTTCGGTCCCAAAAACTGATAAAAATAGGTTTTCATCATGCCGTTGTAAATTTTCCGGTTTTTATCTGCTTTTCTTCCAATATACCGTTCTGCGTCTGCATAGGCGGTAATCAGATACATGGACCAGGAATCCAGCCCTTCATAACTTCTTCCAATGGCTTCATAAAGTGCCGGAAGATTTTCCCGTTCCTCAATTCTTTCTCCATATGGAGGATTTGTTACCACAAATCCATATTTCTTAGGATGTCTTAAATCTTTTACATCTCTCTGTTGAAAATGAATGAGCTTGTCCACTCCTGCCAGTCTGGCATTTTCTCTTGCAGCTTTTATAATCTCTCCATCTAAGTCATAACCCTGGATATCCGTCTCAATGTCCAGGTTCACCAGGTCATTGGCCTCATCATGGATATTATACCAGTGTTTTCTGGAAATCAAATTTTTCCAGTCTTCCGACAAAAAGCTGCGGTTCATCCCAGGCGCAATATTGGCTGCCATCATGGCTGCCTCAATCGGAAATGTTCCACTTCCACAGAAAGGATCCACTAGGATTCTATCTTTATTCCAAGGAGTAAGCTTCAAAAGGGCCGCTGCCAAGGTTTCCGTAATAGGCGCCTTGCTGGTAAGCTGGCGATAGCCACGTTTATGAAGAGATACTCCTGTGGTATCAATTCCAATGGTAGCCACATCTTTCATAAAAGCAACACGAATAGGATAACTTGGCCCATCTTCTTCAAACCACCCTACATGATACACAGATTTCAGCCTCTCTACCATGGCTTTCTTCATAATAGATTGTATATCGGACGGGCTGAAAAGCTGACTTTTCACAGAATTTGCCTTTGCCACCCAGAACTTTCCATCCACAGGAATATAATCTTCCCATGGAAGAGCTTTTGTTTTCTCAAACAGCTCCTCAAAGGTCACTGCCTTAATCTTTCCTACTTTTAAAAGGATTCTTTCTGTTGTTCTCAAAAAAATATTTGCTCGTACAATGGCTTCAGCATCCCCTAAAAAGGTTACTTTTCCATCCTCTACCTCGCTAATCTCGTATCCTAAGTCCTGGATTTCTCTTTTCAACACTGCTTCCAGTCCAAAATGGCAGGGTGCAATGAGTTCAAATGTTTTCATCAAAGCTGTAGCTCCTTCACAATTTCTCCGTTAAATCCACGGATACTGAATAATCCATTCTCTAAAATTGCATATGTGGGAATATTCCCTTCTTTTGGAATAGAAACAGAACCTGGATTTAAAATGGTATAGTTTTCTTTTTTCTCTGCACGAAGCACATGGGTATGTCCATGAACAAAAATATCCCCTTGCTTCATAGGCGGAAGATTCTCTTCATTGTACACATGTCCATGACTTGCATAGAGAGTTCTCTCTCCATCCATAAGAATGCAATAATCTGCCATAATAGGGAACTGTAGCACCATCTGATCAACCTCTGCATCACAGTTGCCCCGCACCACATAAAGCTGTTCTTTTACCTCATTGAGCATTTGGATTACCTGCTTTGGTGCATAATCCTTGGGCAGATCATTTCTCGGACCATGATAAAGCAGATCGCCCAATAAAATCAGGCGGTCTGCCTGTTCTTCTTTATACGCATCCAGCATCTTCCTGCAATAATATGCAGAGCCATGTATATCTGAAGCAAACATATATTTCATAAGTTTCGGTTCTCCTTTTGTTTTTTCCATTATTTTGCATTATTCCTGATTCGTTTTTATTCTACTATGCTCTGTGGAAAAAAACAAGTTAGAACCTTGATAACATCGAATTCCTCCTACTACAGATTTCACCTGATATCCCATTTTCGTCAATTCCCTTGCAGCAAATAAGCTGCTGCTTCCTCTCTCACAGTAGAGAATGAGCTGTTTTTTCCTTGAAAACTGCCTACAAGTATTCAGATTTTCATAGGGTATATTCACAGCAGTCCTAATGTGGCTTTTCTTGTATTCCTCTGGTGTCCGTAAATCTATAATCACCGCATCCAGCCTGTTAATATAACCATCCAGGTCTCTTGCGGAAATCGTTTCAATAGGCAGCATAAACTAGGTTTCCTTTTTATTTTAGTATATGGCACAAAAGAGCAGAATGTCTCAAAAAGGTGGGTCCCCAAAAACTGTCTGCTCTTTATTCTTTCCCACATCAGGCAATTCTTCATTTCCGATTCCATGGTGTGTACCTGTATAGACACTATCCTCCACTCTCACAGAATACTCTTTTTCACCGCTTGCATTACCAATTATTCCACCTATATCATTGCGATAGACAATTTTTCCCGTTTGATCCTTATATTCTTCAGGGTCATTGATTTCTATTTCTCCGGTATTTTTACAATGGATAATCTAGAAAAACGCATCTTTCGAATTGATATATTTCGCAGATTTCTCATCATTATCTGTAGATAAATCTAACCCTTTTCCTACTTTCTTTTCTCCTTTGTGTAAATAATATTTTGTATCTATTATTGTATCAAATCCACAAAGGCTCTTGGAATTCAATTCTGTCGGAATGCTGAGTATTTTCGTTCTATTCTTTCTTCATCAGCTGAACCTGTAATGTCATTCCCAACGCCGCTGCTATCCGCACCATCATTTCCAGGGATGGGTTATAATTACCGCTTTCAAATCTTGTAATGTTCGTTCTTGGAATTCCTGCACATTTTGCAAGATCTGCCTGCGTCATACCCTGGATTTTTCTGCAACGCACGTACTGCTCAATAACAGACTGCCTGATATTCTTCTGCTCTATTTCTATTACAATTTTCTGCTCACCTGATGCATAAATATAATCCATACTATTTCTCATAATTTGTACTCTCTTCCTCCATACGTATATGCAAATGTTTTCTGGACTTCTTATATTTTGAACAAAATTTTCCGGCAACATAATCTATTTTGTCTACACATATAAAATCTTTCCCTGTTTTTGTATTCACCATTAAAATGTCTCCAGGAACAACCGGAGCTTTTAATGTATAAATCCAAATATATCGTTTTCTGCTCTTTTTCCTCCATTTTCCATCAGAAAACTTTACATGAAATCCTCTGACAATTTTTCTCAGAGGTTGTTCAGCTACCCTTTCATAAACATCTGCATGTACATTATATTTTTTCGCCAGAAGATAAGATATGTAACCGTCCGTAAGCTGTTTATCCTCATCCACTACAATTGCATGAGGAAGCTTCTTCGTTTTCTGATAATATTGTTCATAATACCATATCTTCTCTGGTGAAGGATCCGACATCAATTCCGTTCTGATTTCCTTAATCGAGCAGGCATTCGTGAGTGTTCCGACCGAAATATAAGATAAAATCCCTTTCAGCCAATCCGCATTTCTCAATAGTTTTTCCGCACAGAAAACTACTGTATCACGATTTTTCCGTTCCACAGGGAGATACATGTTCGCAATACCGGAATAGTTCATGCCTGCGGACAGAAGCAGATCATCAATCTTTCTGATCAGTTCTTCGTTTTCCTGTTCATTGTCCATATCCAGATTTAAATATACTTCTAATGTTTCATTCATTAAAATTCCCCCTTTTCAAAGAATCATATATGATACCCACAATGTATCTTATACGGTTCTTTTTATCAAGAGGTTCCATTGAAAAATCAATGCTTTCTCAGTTGAAAATGCTATTTTGCAATTTTTAGCCTATTCGTGGTCTGGATGGAGCAGCTTGAATTAGCGGCATTTAACATGCGGTGTGATTACAGACAAAATGGAAAGAAGTATTTGACAATAGAAGCGATATAGGATTCCCCCGTTTATTTGTTTAGTGAATTTTTACTGAATCAGTAAGATGCTCTTAAGAGCAAGAATTTTATGACGCCAAATGCCTTAGACGGCATTGGGACAAATGTGCTTCGGCAGTACAGAATTACCGCCGACTTTATTCGTATTTCTCTTTTGTTTGCAGATAGTTCTCTGCATCTTTTACAAAATTTTGTATTGAATCTGCTTTTACCGCCAGTTTAAATAAAAACTTCAAATCTCCAAGTTCCTCCAGAGCTTCCATTCTGTCACGAAGTCTGTCTGGTACTTCTCCTAAATCTTCCAGGAGTTCAAAGATACCTTCCCTGGTTGCTTCTATTCGCCCCTCAATTCGGCCTTCCAACAGGCCCTCTTGCCTTCCTTCCTGCTTTTCTTCCCGCAGCATTTCTTCAAAAATCATATAGCGCTCTCCCATCTCACGGTCTGCTTTGATGTTGTGAATGGTCTCCTGGAACCGTTCACCAGTTTGTCCTGAAAATCCTCTTCACTTTCTTCTAAATCAGCCGTCACAAATTTCAGGAATCTGACAAGCTCTGCTGGAACTTTCTTCTCCCTGCATTCATTCCCAAAGGTATAACAATACAGATGCTCTCCAAAGGGATCAAAATCGCAGACAAAAATCACAAACGTATCCGGCATGGTTTCATAATCCTCTCCGCTTGCCAGAGCCTCCATTACCATCTGACTGTGGTAGTAGCGGCTGCGTTTTCCCAAAGCTGTCTTTTTCTTTACCTGCATTTCTACGTTGTAATGCGTATGATTTTCGTCTTCTGCATAGATATCCAGGCGGACACCCTTGTACTCCGGGTGGTAGACGATACTCTTCTCCTTGCTTACAACCACCTGTGCAATAGAGAAGCCAAGCACCATCTCAAGAAATCCCTTGCAATTTTCCTCCACACTCATGACTGCACCAAAAAGAAAATTGTCCTTAATCGTCAAATCCTGTAATGTTTTTCGTTTTTTCATATTTCCTCCAGTTCTACAGAGGAATCCTATAGAAAAGAGTATAGCATGTGTTCAAGGAAAAGACTACACTTTAACTTCTATAATTATCACCTTGTTTTTTACTCTGGTATACTCTCCCTCACACACAGCATCCCATACCCCACCTTCTCATTTGGATACTCACCTCCCGTCATTCGTCTGGCGCCTCTTCGCAAATACGCCTTTACTTTCTCCCCATACAAAAACGGATCATTCCCTCTGACAATCCCCCATTCCATCAAAAGCGCCGCTGCCCCTGTGACAAAAGGTGCTGCAAATGATGTCCCCGTCTGCACAGCATATCCTCCTTCTGGGGCCGTTGTCTGAATATTCACCCCTGGCGCTACAATATCTGGCTTGACATCCCTGGTTACTCTGGTATAGCCTCTTCCTGAAAAATCAGCGTAGGACAAATATCTGGAATCATAGGCTCCTACTGAAATCACTTTTCGTGCTGTGGAAGGTATTGTCAAAGTGGTATCTGGGGTAGGAAAAAGAAATCTTGTGCCTAAATTTAAGGCTCCACCTCCTGGCAGCCATAGATCATGACTCCCATCCACAATCTTCCCTGGAATCAAACGAATTTTCCACGTTCCACTGTCCACATACTGATTTTTGGGGATAAATTCCATATAAAGCTCCTGAGAAAGGCTAAAAGGCGCTGGCTTTCCATAATAAAGCAGGATTTCAGTAGTACCTACTGTAAATCGCTGCGGTCCCAAAATTTCTTGAAAAGGCCCTACGATCTGGCCATTTGGATGAATCAGGATAACTTCCATTTCATCTATATACTGTTTCCAAAGCTGTACATTCAATGTGGGTTCATAGGAATCTACATTCAGCGCTACCTCTTGATCTTCTCCTTCTGAAAGCCTTCCCGATGTATGCAAGGCGCCGTTTCCTTCATTTCCTGTTCCTACACAAATAACACTGCGTCCGAAATGAGCCGATCCGTCAAGATAACTTTCCAAAAGAGATTCTCCACTGTGAGATCCATAATTATTTCCAAAACTAAGATTTAATGCCACCGGTTTTCCAAGAGCTACTGCCTGCCGCAGCACATAATCAATTCCCTGCATTAATTCTGTAGTTCTTGGAAATCCTCCTTCTCTGGAAGTACCAAGTTTCACCACAAGCAGATCACTGTCATAGGCAACCCCTCTATAAATGCCACCTGAAGCCCTGCCATTTCCTGCTGCAATTCCCATGACTCCTGTTCCATGCCCGCTTAAATCACGGCTTGGCAAAAGCCTTTCCCTCTCTTCTCTAGTGTCTGCCTCCAAAGCCACATTAATCTGTTCTCTGGTGTATTCTGTCCCAATCACATATCCTTTCGGAGGATTTCCCTGGATACTCTGATCCCACAGCTTAAGGATTCTGGTACTTCCATCTTGATTCCGAAAGTCTGGATGGCTGTAGTCTATACCAGAATCCACGCAAGCTACTAATATTCCCTTTCCTGTCAGTGGCATTCCAAGAGGTGAAAACTGACTTTGTACAGAAGTCATACAAGAAGCACTTTTCCCTTGATTTACAGCAAAAAATAAATGCTTTGGTTTTTCCACAAACTCAATCTGGGGATAATCTGTAAGCCTCTCTATCTGGCTCTCCGGTATCGTCAGAATAGCAAATCCATTCAATAGCTCCACTATGGGAATTTCAGCTCCGAGAACCTCTCTCAAATTGCCGGAATATTTCACAATCACTTCCCACTGCTTCTCTAACGAATCATATCCTACGTTTAATTGCAAAGATTTTTCACGTTCTCCAGGTGTGGCATCTAAGGCAAGATTCAGCATATTTTCTAATTTCTGGTCTGTCATAAATAACTTTTCACTCCCACTGAAAACTTATGCTAAAGTAGAACAGGGGATGCACGAAAAAATATTTTAATATTTTATTTTAATATTTTATAATACTTCTGCTCTCAATTGCCTTAATTTTGCCAGATACTTTCTTGCCTGCTTCTTTCTGTGAATGCTTGCAGCATATTCTCTCACCAAACCACAGTGTTGTTTCAAAGTATCTAAACTAATTCCTAGATTACCTACATTTCCCCAAAAATCTAATGTACCTCTATCGGTTGCATACATATTTCCAAAGGAGTGTACCCCTACAGCAACGGCTGCACATGAAACAAATAATTCTTTTATAAAGCTATACATTTCCTGTTTGCATTCCATAAGCTTCTTCAAATCAACCTCTTCCATACTTTTATCATAGGAATCCAAAACATGATTTAACTCTATAACAAAATTTTTACGTACTCTTTCAAACTTTGGATCGGAACGCAATTCTATAAATTCGTGAAGCGGAATTCTTTCCATATCAACTGGTACATAAAATTGTATTTCTCTGCGAATTGTACCCAGTCTATCCATCATCCTTCTATTAACAGCATGAAAATTTCTTAAAGATGGGTCAGAGTATTTTGCATTATCTGTAATCATATCTATTTCTGTTTCTTTTGAAATAATCTCTGCTAATATACTCATATAGGCATATGCAACATCTTCATCTATGCAGATTCCTTCATCACATCTTTCACCTAATCCATTTTCCACACAATACTTTTCAAATTCATATGTATACTTCTCTGCATATAAGGTGTAATTGTGTCTCGCATACTTATTTCTCTTCCACCCCTCTGTATATGGCACAAAAAGCTTTTGTTTTTCTAAATAATGAACTGCTGCAATAGAAGCCAAATATCCGTCCTCATAACTAGGCGTATATGGACAAATCAGCTCCGTATTATTTAAAATATTCTTCATGGAATCACTCAAAGACCTTCTTGCTGCTACAGGTATAATGGGCCTAATTTCATCAATATACAGCAATGCAAATTTTAGAAAATTAGGGTCTTGAATCTCAAAATTTGGATAATATAGTAATCTGTGCATCTGATTCCTCCTCTATTTAAAATTGAATTTATATTTTATTTATCTTTTCTATTTTATCACTAAAACGAAAAACAGACCACCCGCAAGGTGATATGATACCCTCAAGTAGGACACAAAAATATAAAAACCTACTTGGGGGTATTTTATGTCCAGAAAAAGTAAAATTGATGCAGTAAAAAAAGTAGAAATCGTAGAACA
>CABJAN010000028.1 GCA_902363515.1 Bacillota bacterium
GCTTATTAAAGTGCCCCTAATCACAGAACTGCCATTCTGAATTTTTCAAAAAGTCGGCAGATTGGCACTTTGGGCAGACATATTCATTTTTGAATTACAGTTTGCGGAAACTCAAGGTAATTTTTTTGAGTTTTCTTCTTGCTTTTTCTAATACTTCTGCTATACTGAACCTATACATTTCGTTGTTTCTATATCTAAATCTTAAATTCTTGAGGTTCTTCAAACTTCCATTTTTATTTTTATCAGAAAGTTGGTGATGTGTATCTAATTATAGTGTGTCTTTCTATTGCTTCGCAACTATATCTTTGCTAAACTAAAGGAGGTAACTATGTGGAACATTACAAATTGAATCGAAAGTATAAAGACAGGCTTTTCCGTATAATTTTCAGAGAGAAGACAGCTTTACTGCAGCTTTACAACGCACTGAACAATAGCCATTATACCAACCCTGATGATTTGACAATTACTACCATTGACGACGTTGTGTATATGGGTATGAAAAACGATTTATCTTTTATCATTGACGATGTGCTGAATCTTTATGAACATCAAAGTACTTACAGCCCAAATCTTCCCTTGCGTGGCCTGTTCTATTTTTCCGCCATATATCGGGAATACATAGAACCAGTCAAGCATCAGCTCTATACGGAAACTCCTTTGCAGATTCCTTTTCCCATCTACCTGGTTTTCTACAATGGCATGAAAGAAGAACCGGAACGCAAAGAATTGCGATTGAGTGACCTGTTTCTTCAAAAAAGCCAATCGCAAACTCCTGCATTAGAATGTACTGCTTTCATGCTGAATATCAATCTGGGGCACAACCGGGAACTAATGGAAAAGTGTAAAACTCTAAAAGAATATGCCCAGTTTATCCATGCTATACGCTGCCAGATTGCATCGGGTCTTTCTCTTGAATCAGCCGTAGAAAATGCAGTGAATGAATGTATTCTGAAAGGCATTCTGTCTGATATACTTCGTAAAAACAGAGCGGAGGTCATAGACTTGATTTTAACAGAATACGACGAAAATGAATTTCGGGATTTTCTGAAAGAAGATTCCTGGAAAAAGGGACATGAGGCCGGCGTACAAGAGGGTCTGCAGAAAGGATTAGAGACCGGCATACAAGCTGGCATCTGTGAACTCATTAAGACCTGTGCGGAATTTCAGCTTTCTAAAGAACAGACCTTAAAAAAAATACAAAATGGATTTTCCCTTTCTGAACAAGATGCCTGGAATTATATTGAAAAGTATTGGCAGGACTAAGATTACACAATATGTAAAGGGGGGCTGCAACGAAACAGCTAGCCTCCCCACCATTCCTGCGAATTTTCAGGTAAAAGAAACGGTGTTGTGCTTTGAAATTCAAATTTCTTAAACTCAGACTTCCTACACCGTTTGGTGTGTTATGCCTTGAAAAATCAATACTTTCATCCGAAAAATGTTGTGCCGGCATCAATGGAAAGCATTGATAGCGTTTGTAATTTTATCAGCGGAGCCACTACCATTCCATCCTCAAGAACCGCATATGGTGTTTCCGTATTTCTATTAAAGTTGTCCTCCCCATCCTTTTTGGGAACTTCATCCTTACAAAATAGTACTCATAAACATAACAATCATAATGATCAGTATTATTACTCCGAAAATCAATGAAACAACTGCTACTGCTTTTACTAATTTAGGATTTGTATTGATAGCAAAATGTTTTTCTATTGCACCAAAAACGAAAACAAGTAGTAAGAATAATAAAAATTTTTCCGTATAAATCCCTCCTTATCTTCAAGCAGACAATCCTCCTGAAAACTTGTGTTTTCCATATATTCTACATTTCTAATTTCATTTTATCACATGGTTCTCATTCATCACAGCTTAATTTTATCTCCCGAAAGCAAAGTAAACACAAAAACTCCCACAGAAAACCACCCTGGTTTCCTGTGAGAGCCAATTTCTTTTCTCTATTTTCTGTTTTTTAGCAAACGCCCTGTGCCAGCATAGCTTCTGCTACTTTCTCAAATCCCGCAGCATTGGCTCCTACCACATAGTTGCCTTCAAATCCGTATTTCTTGGCAGCATCCACCATGTTGTGGCAGATATTTACCATGATGCCCTGGAGTTTTGCATCTACTTCCTCAAAGCTCCAGCTTAAACGCTCACTGTTCTGGGACATTTCCAGAGCAGATGTAGCCACACCGCCTGCATTGGCAGCTTTTCCCGGTGCGAAGATGATGCCGTTGTCCTGCAGATACTTGGTAGCTTCCAGAGTTGTAGGCATATTTGCACCTTCACATACTGCAAAGCAGCCATTCTCTACCAATAGTTTTGCATCATCCAGAGTAAGTTCATTCTGGGTAGCGCATGGCAGGGCAACATCACATTTGGTACTCCATACGCCTTTACCTTCATGATACTGTGCATTTGGTCTGTATTTGGTGTACTCAGACAGACGGGCACGTTTCACTTCCTTGATTTCTTTTAATGCAGCCAAATCGATACCTTCCGGATCATATACCCAGCCTGTAGAATCTGTACAGGTTACTGGTTTTGCGCCTAACTGATATGCTTTTTCAATGGCATAAATTGCCACATTTCCGGCTCCTGATACTGCAACTGTTTTGCCTGCCAGTTCTTTTCCATTGAGCTTTAATAATTCTTCTGTTAAATATAAAAGTCCATATCCTGTAGCCTGTGTTCTTACCAGAGAACCTCCATAAGTAAGACCTTTTCCTGTAAGTACGCCTTCATAAACGTCACGAATTCTCTTATACTGTCCAAACAGGAATCCAATCTCTCTTGCGCCTACGCCAATATCTCCGGCTGGTACGTCTGTATCTGCCCCAATGTGACGATATAATTCTGTCATAAAGCTCTGGCAAAATGCCATAACTTCACGATCTGATTTTCCTTTCGGGTCAAAATCAGAACCGCCCTTGCCGCCTCCGATTGGAAGACCGGTCAGTGAGTTCTTGAAAATCTGCTCAAATCCCAGGAATTTGATGATGCTCAGATTTACAGAAGGATGAAGTCTTAAACCACCCTTATATGGTCCGATTGCACTGTTAAACTGCACACGGTAGCCTTTATTTACCTGCACTTTTCCTTCGTCATCTACCCACGGAACGCGGAACATAATAATGCGCTCCGGCTCAACCAGACGTTCTAAAAGAGCTTCCCTGCGGTATGTTTCTTCGTTTGCTTCAACAACTGGTCTTAAAGAATCCAGAACTTCTTTTACTGCCTGATGAAATTCAGCCTCTCCTGGATTTTTTTTCACTACTGCTTCAATAACCTCATCTACATATGACATGACCGTTCCTCCTGTTGAAAGATTTTTTACATGTTTTATTTTTTATGTTTTGTATTATAAAGCCATCTTTTCTATTTTGCAAGTTTATTTTTTATTTCTTGCATATTTTTTGATTATATCTCATATTACCCATTTTTATAAAATCTTTTTGAAACTTTTATTTTTATTCATTTCATTTACTATTCTGTACTAAAGCATTTTCTCAGATTTTGGTGCTCCATGTGGAACAATCCCATACCTGGGTTGCCAGTCCGTCATAAAATTCCGGCTCATGGCAGACCATGAGAATGGTACCTTTGTATTCCTGCAAGGCGCGCCTCAGTTCCTCTTTTGCCTCCACATCCAGATGGTTGGTGGGCTCATCCAAAATCAAAACATTGGTTTCCGTATTCAGAATCTTACACAGGCGAACCTTGGCCTGCTCACCACCGCTTAACACTCTTACCAGACTTTCTATGTGCTTGGTGGTCAGTCCGCATTTAGCCAGGGCTGCCCGCACCTCATACTGGGTATAAGAAGGAAAAACATCCCATATTTCCTGAATACAGGTATTTTTATTTCCCGGCGCCATTTCCTGCTCAAAATAACCGATTTCCAAATAATCTCCCAACTGCACCTTGCCGGAAATCGGCTGAATCAGACCCAGAATACTTTTCAGAAGGGTGGTTTTTCCAATTCCATTGGCGCCGGTAAGCACAATTTTATCTCCACGCTCCACCCGAAAAGCCAGAGGCTTGGATAAAGGCTCTTCATATCCAATAACCAAATCTTCTGTCTCCACCACAAAGCGGCTTGGGGTTCTGGCTGTTTTAAAATGAAACTCCGGCTTCGGTTTTTCTTTTGCCAGTTCTATTACATCCATTTTGTCCAGTTTTTTCTGTCTGGACATAGCCATATTTCTGGTGGCAACTCTTGCTTTATTTCTTGCTACAAAATCCTTCAGTTCACTGATTTCCTGCTGCTGCCTGTTATAAGCTGCCTCAAGCTGTGCTTTCTTCACTGCATAAACCTCCTGGAAGTGGTCATAATCTCCCACATACCGGTTTAATTCCTGGTTATCCATGTGATAAATCAGATTCACCACACTATTCAAAAACGGAATATCATGAGAAATCAGAATAAAGGCATTCTCATATTCCTGGAGATACCGTTTCAGCCATTCAATGTGCTCCACATCCAGATAGTTGGTAGGCTCATCCAAAAGCAGAATATCCGGCTTTTCCAAAAGCAGCTTGCCCAGAAGAATTTTCGTCCTCTGTCCACCGCTTAAATCGGTTACATCTTTATCCAGACCAATGGCAGTAAGGCCTAAGGCTCTTGCCACCTCTTCCACCTTGGAATCAATAATATAAAAATCATGCATGGTAAGCATATCCTGAATGGTTCCAAGCTCTTCCATCATGGATTCCAGTTCTTCCGGGGAAGCCTCCCCCATTTTGTCACAGATGCCATTCATCTGCTCCTCCATTTCAAACAGCCAGGCAAAAGCAGATTTCAGCACGTCACGAATAGTCATGCCCTTTTCCAGCACTGTATGCTGGTCCAGGTAGCCCACCCGCACATTTTTTGCCCACTCAATCTTTCCTTCATCAGGCATCAGTTTTCCGGTAATAATATTCATAAACGTGGATTTTCCTTCTCCGTTGGCTCCCACCAGCCCAATATGTTCTCCTTTCAGCAGACGGAAAGACACATCCTGGAAAATTGCCCGGTCTCCAAAACCATGGGAAAGGTTCTGCACATTTAATATACTCATGTTCTCTTCTCCTTATTCTCTTATGTGTTTCATAAATCTGTCTCTCATTATAGCCTTGCCGGAAAAGAAAAGCAAGATTTCATCTTGTACATTCTCTGCACAGCTTGTATAATAATGGACAAATCTTTACCTTTGGAGGGAATCGGAATCATGCTTGTATACGAAGATTATCATTTTGGAGAACCACAGGAAATGGCGCTGTATCATATTGAAGGCTTCTCTCATTTCGCCCACCTTCACAGAAGTTATGAATTGCTCTATGTGGTAAAAGGCAATTTGACTGCCTTTGTGGATAACCGACATTTTCCCATGAATCCAGGAGATTTCATCTTAATTCTGCCTTATGAAATCCATTCCTACAGAAACGAAAACCATGCAGAATGTTATATCAGCGTCTTTTCTCCGGATTATATCCAGGAATTTTATAAACGCACAGCAAAACAGGCATTAGAAAAACCGGTTTTCCGCCTGGAAGAACCGGTTTTCCATCATATGAAACAATATTTATTTCTGGACAATACCAGGCCCCTTTACAGCAAAGCTTATCTCTATTACATTGCTGCCCGTCTTCTTGAGGAATCTGTCCTGATTCCCCAGACAGCCCGGCGTTCGGATCTGCTGCACCAGATTTTAACTTACATCCAGGAGCACTATCTGGAATCCCTTACCCTTCAGGATCTGGCTTCTTTCCTTGGTTATAACCGCCTGTATCTGTCCCGGTATATCAACAGTACCCTGCACTTATCCTTTACAGACCTTTTAAACCAGCACCGCATTAACTATGCAGCCTATCTTCTGGGAAGCACCGGTGATTCCATTAGCAGCATTGCCTTTTCCTGCGGGTACAACAATCTGCGTACCTTTAACCGCTGTTTTCAGGAATTTGAACACTGCACTCCAAGGGAATACCGAAAATCCCGCCAGCACTGACAGAACCGCTTTACTTCTGTCCGCAGCATCCCGGGCAGCCTCTCCCGCTTCTGTCATCTCCCATGAAATCCTGTACATGGGTCAGAGCGCAGATAGCCTGAGCGGAAATCCCTTCCATGCTTCCTGTAAAGCCCAGTCCTTCTTCTGTAGTTGCCTTGATATTCACTTGATCTACTTCCAGATGAAGGGCTTTTGCCACATTTTCAATCATGGTATCAATATAGGGAAGAAGTTTTGGTTTCTGGGCAATAATGGTAGCGTCAATGTTGTTAATCACATACATATGTTCCTCTAAAAGTTTTCCCACATGCTGCAGCAGCTTGATACTGGAGATGCCTTTGTACTGTGGGTCTGTATCTGGAAAATGTCTTCCAATATCCCGAAGGGCCGCTGCGCCAAGAAGGGCATCCATAATAGCGTGTACCACCACATCTGCATCGGAATGACCCAGAAGTCCTTTTTCCCAGGGAATCTTCACACCGCCTAAAATCAGGTCTCTGTCTTCTGTTAATTTGTGTACATCATATCCCATTCCTACCCGAATCATCTGCTTTTCTCCTTTTCCTTATTCTACAGAAAGGACTTCATATCCTGCTTCTGTTACTGCTTTAGCTAACTCTTCTTTTGAAACATTTGCCCCTGCTTCCACATAGGCTTCCTTCTTTTCCAGATTTACCTCTGCCTTTACACCTTCCAGGGCGTTAAGAGCTTTTGTTACTGCTGCCTGGCAGTGTGGGCACATCATTCCTTCAATTTTCATAGTATACATGTTCATTTCCTCCTTATTCACTACGTTTTTATCTGAAACAGCCTCTTCCCTTGTCATAACCTCCGGCTTTTTCAATACATGGAAAAACCTGAGCCGAAGGGCATTGCTTACCACAAAAAGACTGCTGAGACTCATGGCCGCTGCTCCAAACATGGGGCTTAATTTCAATCCAAACACAGGGTACAAAAGTCCTGCTGCAAGAGGAATACCACAGGCATTATAGAAAAATGCCCAAAACAGGTTTTCCTTGATATTCCGGATCACCGCCTTGCTAAGGCCCACTGCTGTCACCACATCCAGCAAATCGTTTTTCATTAACACAATATCAGCGCTTTCAATAGCCACATCGGTTCCTGCTCCAATAGCAATTCCCACATCTGCTCTTGCAAGAGCCGGGGCATCATTCACCCCATCTCCTACCATGGCAACGGTTTTTCCCTCTGCCTGAAGTTTTGCAACCTCCCGCTCTTTATCCTGGGGAAGCACCTCTGCAATGACGGTATCAAGGTCAAGCTGTTTCTGAATGGCTTTTGCAGTTCTTTCATTATCACCTGTAAGCATAATAACCTGTATTCCAAGTTTTTTCAACTCCCGGATTGCCTGGGCGCTGGTAGGTTTTACCAAATCCGCGGCTGCCAGAATTCCAAGAACCTGCTCCTCTGTGGCAAAAATCAGAGGTGTTTTTCCCTCTTCTGCCAGTCTCTCAACCTGTTTCTCTACCTTACTGGTGTCAATCTGCCGTTCTTCCATAAATTTCAAATTTCCGGCATAATACTGGATGCCCTGGATTTTTCCCTGGATTCCTTTTCCCGGCACTGCCTGAAACTCCTGTACCTCCGGCAGCAAAATCCCCTCTTCTTCTGCTTTTTTCAGCACTGCTTCTGCCAGGGGATGCTCACTTTTTTTCTCCAAAGCGCCTGCTATTTTTAAAAGTTCCTGTTTCTCCATACCAAAAGCCTGAATATCCGTAACTTCCGGAGTTCCCTGGGTAATGGTTCCGGTCTTATCCAGTACCACACTCTGAATATTATGGGTCACCTCCAGAGCTTCCCCTGATTTAATCAAAATTCCATTCTCCGCACCTTTGCCTGTTCCCACCATAATGGCAACCGGAGTAGCCAGCCCCAGAGCGCAGGGGCAGGAAATTACCAATACGGAAATGGCGCAGGATAAAGCAAATTCAAACTCAGCTCCGGCTATGACCCATGCAATTCCTGTTATCAGAGCAATGGCCATAACCACAGGCACAAAGACTCCTGCAATCTTATCCGCCATTTTGGCAATAGGCGCCTTGCTGGCGCTGGCATCCTCCACCAAACGGATAATCTGGGCAAAGGTGGTATCCTTTCCTACCTTCGTAGCTTTCATGCGGAAAAATCCTGCTTTATTCATAGTTGCCGCAATGACAGAATCTCCCGGATTTTTCTGAACCGGAATGCTCTCTCCTGTAATAGCAGCCTGATCCACACTGGTGCTTCCTTCCAGAATCACACCATCTGCCGGAACACTGCTTCCCGGTTTTACCTGCAGCACATCTCCCGGCAAAATTTCCTCTGCCGGAATCTCCAGCACCATGCCGTCCCGTTCCACAAAAGCTGTTTTGGGCGCCATATCCATTAGTTTTTCAATGGCCTGGCTGGTTTTCCCCTTTGACCGGGCTTCCAGATATTTTCCAATATTAATCAATGCCAGAATCATTACAGCAGATTCAAAATACAGATCATGGAGATACCGCTCCACCAGTTCCATATCCTGCACACCTAAGCCGTATCCCATACGGTAAATGGCAAAGATGCCATAAACCAGGGAAGCAGCTGACCCCACAGCGATGAGTGTATCCATATTTGGCGCTCCATGGAGGAGAGTACTGAAGCCTTTTGTAAAATACCCACGGTTAATATACAACACTGGAAGACACAGCAAAAACTGAGTCATAGCAAAAGCCACTGCATTTACCGTTCCATGCAAAAATCCGGGAAGTGGCGCGCCTATCATATGTCCCATGGACACATACATCAGGGGAATCAGAAACACAAAAGACCAGAAAGTCCGCTTCTTCATGTATTCCAGATGCTCCTGCACCGGATTTTTTCCGTTCTCTCCCTGTTGTCTCTGTGCCTGTCCAACAGCCGTTCCTTTCGAACCTCCGGCAAATCCACTGCTCTCCCTGGCAGGACTTGCTCCATAGCCCGCATGTACCACTGCATCTATGATTCCCTGTTCCTCTAAAACATTTTCATCATATTTCACCTGCATACTATTGGTGAGGAGATTCACCGTAACCTCTTCCACGCCTTCCAGCTTGCTCACGCATTTCTCCACTCTGGAGGAGCAGGCAGAACAGGTCATTCCTGTTACATCAAATTTTTCCTTCATCCACTTGCCTCCTGTTATAATATCTTGCCCAGCATGTCCACCAGTTCATCCACCTTTTCTTCCCTCTCTGCATCTGTCCTGGCATTGGTCACGCAACTTTTTAAATGCGCGGTCAAAATTTCCTTGTTCGCCTTGTTTAAAATAGCCTCTGTCGCCATAAGCTGCTGGGAAATTTCCATACAATAACGGTCTTCCTCTACCATTCTCAAAATCCCGTCTATTTGTCCTCTGGCTGTCTTTAAAAGCCTGTTCACTTTCTGTTTATCTGCTTTCATCTTATCTTCTCCCTACACCCCAGGGGGGTATTATTTTTATAAACTTACTGTAACACAAAAAAAAGAGAAAAGCAAGTGCTTTTCTCTCCTATTTTACTCCAATTTATCCCAGAGCCACATCCAAAATCATCATTAACACAAATCCTGCTGCAAACCCTATGGTTCCTATGTTGCTGTGTTCTCCCTGGCTGGCCTCCGGAATCAGTTCCTCCACTACCACATAAATCATGGCTCCCGCTGCAAATGCCAACAGATAAGGCAGCACAGGCTGAATCAGAGAAAATAATAAAATGGTCACAAAAGCGGCCACAGGTTCCACAATACCAGAGCCTACACCATAGAAAAATGCCCTTCCTTTTCCCATACCCTCTTCGCTTCTTAAAGGCAGGGAAATCACAGCTCCCTCCGGAAAATTCTGAATAGCAATTCCCAGGGACAGCGCCATGGCTGCTGCCAGGGTAATCTCCGTATTCTCTGCCATCATACCAGCAAACACCACACCAACTGCCATCCCTTCCGGAATGTTATGAAGGGTCACTGCCAGCACCAGCATGGTAGTTTTCTTCAGACTGCTTTTCTTTCCCTCTGGCTTATCCTCTCCCAGATGTAAATGGGGAACCAGACGGTCCATGCCAAGCAGAAATAAAATTCCCAGCACAAATCCCGCTGCTGCAGGTATAAAAGCAAACTTTCCCATAGTTTCAGACATATCCATAGCCGGTATAAGAAGTGACCACACCGAAGCAGCCACCATAACCCCGGAAGCAAAGCCCAAAAGCCCCTTCTGAACCAAAGGTTTTATTTCCCGTCTCAGGAAAAATACGCATCCTGCTCCAAGAGCAGTTCCCAAAAAAGGAAGCAGGATTCCAATCCATAATTCCATGAGCATTTCCTCACTTTCTTACTTGTTTTCCTCATTATACACAGAGAATGCTATAAATTGCAATTAATTCTGTACT
Source organism: Bacillota bacterium (assembly GCA_902363515.1). Lineage (GTDB taxonomy): Bacteria > Bacillota > Clostridia > Lachnospirales > Lachnospiraceae > Blautia. The sequence goes on from CABJAN010000028.1 coordinate 10,367, forward strand.
TTTTTCATCCACTTTTCATTTCCATTTCTTTTATTCTTCATTTTCTGTCTTTTATCCATTTTTATAGAAGTATGCTCTTCCTGCTGTTATAATATGCTTAAAGAAAAACAAGTTGTAGAAAGGAGTGACCCCTATGTCACAAGAATGGAAACTGCCAAATACCAGATTTCATAAAATCATGAATCTTTTTTCTCTCCTTTTGCTCCTGGGAATGTTTCTCTACACTGCCATCAAATGGCCTTCTCTTCCCCAGACCATTGCCACGCATTTTAATTTCATGGGAGAGGCAGACGGATGGGGAGGCAAGGGAAACATCTGGCTTATGCCTGTTATGAGTCTTCTGCTCTATCTGCTTTTAACTGCAACCACCTATTTTCCCGGTATCTGGAATGTTCCGGGTCCGGTCACAGCCTATAACAAAAACTGGATCTACCGGAATGTGAAAAATCTTCTGGTATTCTCAAAATTTGTTATTCTGCTGAATTTTTCTTATATTAATTACTGTACCATACAGGAAAAATGTATGGGCTGGTTGTCCACCGTATGCTTTCTGGGACTGCTGTTTGGCTCTGTGATTTATTTCTTTATCAGATGCAAACGGGTTCCTCCACTTAATGAGGAACCCGAAGAATTTGATGGATTTTAATTTTCTTTACTCCACTTTCTGTCCATAATAAGCATTTGCCCCATGCTTCCGGAAATAATGCTTATCCTGTAATTCCTGGGGCGCTGGCTGCACCTGTGGGTTGATTTTCTCACAGCGGGCAGCCATTTTTGCCACCTCTTCTAATACCACAGCATTATGTACTGCCTCATGTCCGTCCTTACCCCAGGTAAATGGCCCATGATTTTTGCAAAGTACTGCCGGAACAGCCTCATAGTCTTTATCTTTAAAATATTCTGCAATGAGAAGTCCTGTATTCTTCTCATAAGCACCTTCAATTTCTTCCTTGGTCAGGCATCTCACGCAGGGAATTTCGCCATACATATAATCTGCATGGGTAGTTCCATAGCATGGAATTCCTCTTCCAGCCTGTGCCCAGCTTGTGGCCCAGGAAGAATGAGTATGTACTACGCCGCCAATATTAGGAAAAGCCTTGTACAACTCTATATGTGTAGGAGTATCAGAAGAAGGATTGTATTTCCCTTCAATTTTATTTCCTTCCAAATCCATAATAACCATATCTTCTGGTGTCAACTTATCATAATCTACACCACTTGGTTTAATAGCAAAATACCCTGTCTGCCGATCAATCTGGCTTACATTTCCCCATGTAAAGGTTACCAGTCCATATTTTGGCAGAAGCATATTTGCCTCATACACTGCTTTTTTCAGTTCTTCTAACATTTCCTTTGTTCCTCCTGTTTTTCCTTTTTGATTTCCTGGTTTCTTCTGATAACAGAATTTCCCTTTATGAATTCCGGCTGAATCAGTCTTGGTATCTGACTTTTCTCTTCCGGTATCTCCCTGATTTTTTCCAACAGCAGTTCTGCTGCCATTTCTCCCAGCTTTTCCTGGGGATGAGCAATAGTTGTAAGCTTCAAATCTCCCGCTGCCATAAAAGAATTGTCATACCCTGTAACAGAAATATCTTCGGGCACCCTTTTTCCCAATTCTTTTAAAGCCCGGATTACATCCACTGCAATCTGGTCATTATAACATACAATCCCATCCACTTTCATGCCCTGCTCCAAAATCTGCTTCACTGCCAACGCTGGCTTGCGCTTCCGGTCCTCTGTGTGAAACCACACCACCCGGTCCGGGTCATAAGAAAAACCGGCTTCCTGCAAGGCTTTCACATAGCCCTTGTGCCGCTCTTTCCCCTGGAAATCATCTGCCTTAAACATTCCTATAAGATTCTGGTGTCCCATGTCCAGAAGATAGCGTGTCACCAGGTAACCTCCCTGGCAGTCATCCATAAGAATATGGGGTTTCTCCTGCATCTGGGAATACACACCCTGAATAAACACATAAGGAATCTGGTACTCATCCAAAAGACCATACAAGTTCATATGTCTGCACAGAATCTGGCTTTTGCTTGGCTCAATAATCAGCCCGTCAATATCCTTAGTCAGAATATCTTCTAACACCTTTGCCTCCATGCTTCGGCTGTTGGCTGTATTTTTCAAAATAATGCTATATCCGTTGGCTGTGAGCACCTTATCCATTCCCTGTATGAGCCTGGGAAAAATATAATCTGAAATATAGGTGGTAATCACTGCAATATTTTTGGACTGCTTTAAATGGCACATGCGCTCTGAGCAAAAAGTTCCCCTGCCATGTTCAGCCACAATGTAGCCTTCCTGTGCCAGAATGGATAAGGCTTTGCGAACCGTATGTCTGCTAATCTGATATTTTGCAGAAAGCTCATTTTCCGAAGGCAGTTTTTCTCCTGCTTTTACTCTTCCGCTTAAAATAGAATCCTTGATTTCTTCCACGAGGATATAATACTTTGTTTTTCCGTTTTCCTGATTCATGTTATCCTCCTTGTACTTTCATTGTACAACTTGTACGCATGTATTCACAAGTTGTTCTTATTCTTTTTTTATACACCGGTCCTCCTGGATTTCCACCAGAATAATGTCCTCCCCAATTTGGCGAATACAGGAAAAGGGAATCACATATTCTGCTGCCGGGCCAAACAAGCCGCACACTTTTCCCGGAACCGGAACAATCAGGGCTTCCACACACCCTGTTTTGCAGTTAAATTCTATGTCCAGAGGACATCCCAAAGTCCTGCAGGAACAAATATTCACCACTTCCTTTTGCCGAAGCTCACAGACACGCATAAAAACCCCCTGGATTTCTAGTCTTATAGTATCCTATGAATCCAGAGGGTTTTTCAACACTATTTTTTATTTTAAATTTGGAAGGAATGCGGGACCCATCTGGGGTCCCATGTATGAAAATGTTCCCTAATGGCAATAAGGGTTGGCATTTACAACATATTATCTCTGAACACGGCCTGAACCATCTCCACCTGCCAGTTTAGAAACTTCGTCCATGGAAACCATATTAAAGTCCCCTTCAATAGAATGTTTCAGGCAGGATGCAGCTACTGCAAATTCAATCGTAGACTGAGCATCATATCCGTTTAAGCATGCACAGATTAATCCACCACCAAAGGAGTCACCGCCACCTACACGGTCAACAATGTGCATTTTGTATTTTTTGCTGAAGTAGTAGTCAGTTCCGTCATATAACATAGCAGACCAGTTGTTATCATTTGCAGATAAAGATTCACGAAGAGTAATAGCAACTTTCTGGAATCCGAAACGGTCAGCTAACTGTTTTGCAACATCTTTGTATCCTTCATGGTTTACAGTACCTGTAGTAACGTCTGTGTTTGCAGCTTTGATTCCGAATACGTCAGCAGCATCTTCTTCGTTTGCAATACATACGTCTACATATTTGCAGATTTCGCCCATAACCTGTCCTGCTTTTTCTTTGGACCACAGTTTGTTTCTGTAGTTTAAGTCACAGGAAATAGTAAGACCTGCTTCTTTTGCAGCTTTACAAGCATCCAGGCAGATAGCAGCTACTTCATCATTTAATGCTGGTGTGATACCTGTGAAATGGAACCATTCAGCACCATCGAAAATGTTTTTCCAGTCAAAGTCTTCTCTGGAAGCTGTTGCGATAGAAGATCCTGCACGGTCATAGATAACTTTGGATGGTCTCTGGGAAGCACCTTTTTCCAGGAAGTAGATACCTACACGGTCACCACCACGAACAATATCAGTTGTATCAACACCGTATTTTCTCAGGGAGTTGATTGCAGCCTGTCCAATTTCGTGTTTTGGAAGTTTTGTAACAAATTTTGCATCAAAACCGTAGTTTGCTAAAGATACAGCTACGTTTGCTTCTCCGCCGCCGTAGGTTGCTCCAAAGGTATCAGCCTGCACGAAACGATAATATCCTTCCGGAGCCAGTCTTAACATAATTTCACCAAATGTAATAACTTTCTTTGCCATTGTTCTTTCTCCTCTTAATCTTTGTGTTTTCTTATTTATTTCTGATAGAAGCAGCTAATTTTACAGCTTCTTCTGTAAGAGTTTTGATTTCATCAAATTTTCCGGCTTTTACTAAATCGCCTTTTACCATCCAGCTTCCGCCGCAGGCAATGATTTTGTCGCAGCTTAAATAGCTTTCCAGATTTTTAGCGCTTACACCGCCTGTAGGCATGAACTTCAGCCCAACATAAGGTGCTGCCATAGCTTTAATAGTAGCTACGCCGCCGAACTGCTCTGCCGGGAAGAATTTTACTACTTTTAATCCTCTCTTAACAGCCTGTGCAACTTCGGATGGTGTAATGCATCCTGGGAATACCGGAATCTCTTTTTCCAGACAGTAATCTACGATTTCAGGGTCAAATCCAGGGCTTACAATGAATTTTGCTCCTGCTGCTACTGCGCGGTCAACCTGTTCAATAGTAAGAACGGTACCAGCGCCTACAAACATATCCGGATATTCTGTGGTCATTACACGAATGGATTCCTCAGCGGCTGCAGTACGGAAAGTTACTTCTGCACATGGAAGTCCTCCCTCTACTAATGCTTTTGCCAGAGGTGCTGCATCCTTAACATCCTCTAAAACAACAACCGGTACTACTCCAAATCCTGCAATTTTCTCTGCTACTGTACTCATTTGCTACGTCCTCCTTTATTTTATCTTCGTTTCACATTATGAAACGTTATTTCGCAATATGATATCCTTTATTTGCATTATACTACTGCATTCTTAAATGTCAAGAGAAAGTAAAAATTTTTCTGTTGAATTTTCTGTTCCATATTTCTGGTTGCCACCTTCTTTGGAACGTGCTACAATCATGCCTATATGAACGTGAAAGAAGGAGAAGTATTATGGAAAACAAAAATCCCATCCAGGTTGCAGACCGCCTGTTTCTTGTAATGGAACAACTGGCTGAAACCGGACCGGTAACTTTGGCCGAGCTGTGCAGCCATCTGGATTTAAACAAAAGTACGGTTCACCGACTGCTAAGCTCTTTGATGTATATGGAATATGTGAAGCAGGACAGCGAAACCGGAAAATATTCTCTCTCCTTTAAGCTGCTTGGTCTTTCCAATAAACTTTTAAGCCACATTGATATTCTGGATACGGTTCGCCCCTGTCTGAAAAAGCTTTCTGAAGAAACCGGAGAAACGGTACATTTTGTCCAACTGGACGGGCTGGAAGCTGTGTACATTTATAAAGAGGAATCTCATCAGAATTCCATTCGCATGGTATCCAAGGTTGGAAGCCGCATTCCTCTTTACTGCTCCGGCGTTGGCAAAGCCATGATGGCAGACATGCCAGCCTCCCAGGTACAGGCAATCTGGGAAGATAGCTCCATTGAGAAATTAACGCCTCATACTATTGTAGATTATACCCAATTTTCAGAAAAAATAAAAGAGGTGCGTGCAAAAGGATATGCTTTAGATGATGAAGAAAATGAACTGGGTGTCCGCTGTATTGCAGTGAGTGTTCCTGACTACAAAGGACGCCCCAAATATGCATTCTCTATTTCGGCTCCCATAGCCAGAATGTCAGATGAGCGTATAGAAGAACTGGCACACATTGTACTCCAGGTCAAGGAAGAAATCTGCCAGTGTATGAAATAAAAACTTTAAAGTCTCCCATACAATTCTGTGTTTTCAACTTTTGAACTGTATAGGAGATTTTTATTTTCCAAATCTCTATGCAAAATCAAGAAAAAAATCTTTCTTTTTCATAAATCCTGTGATAGAATAAAGAAAAAGCATTATTTTCTTATTATCTATTGGCTCAACCAATCTATTTTCAATTCTTATTTCGGAAAATTCAAGCCTTTCCCGTAAGAAGCTGGAGATTCCGAAAAACCGGAATCTCTGAAAACCAAATAAAGGAGGTTCTAAATGAATGAAAAACAGATAAAGAAAAAAAAGGACAACGCTGCCCTTTGCCAGAATGCCAAGACCAATCTACAGTGGCATCCAGCTTTTGTTGCAGGAATACAAATTGAATTCGGAGAAGAAGCGGATTATTTAACCTTTACTCCAGAGCATTTACTTGGAACAAAGCCCATGCAAATAGATGTTTTGATTAAAAAGGAGTCTTATCCCAGGAAATTAATCCGACATCTGCAAAAAACACATAATTATCAGAGCAAAGAAATAGAATCAGGAATCTATTATATAATTGGGGCACCTCTCCCTATTCAGATTATCGTAACCTCAAAACTATCTAAAAAAGAAAATCTGTGGCTTGGAAATCTAACCAATCATTTAAAAAACATAGAAGAAGTGCAAGACTTGCTTAGTGAATATAAAAAACACAAAAAAGATACACTTTACGAATCCGTAATGGATATTATTGTAAAAGCAAATCAGAAACTATTTGAGAAGGAAGGTGATGCTATGTGTAAAGCATTAGAAGAGTTAATGAAAGATGAGCTGGAAGCCCAAATGTTAAAGGGAAAAGCAATCGGAGCTGTGCAAGGTGAAAACCGCGTAAATGAACTAAATCAGAAGCTTATCAATCTTGGACGAATAGATGACATTTTAAAATCAGTCACTGACAAACTTTATCAGCAAAAATTATTTAAAGAATTCAACCTTTAAAAGAGAGTTGCTGCCCAATGCAGCAACTCTCTTTTAACTTATTCTTCCTCCTTCTTCCTGTGCTTTCTCCGATATTTCACACATTCTGTCAGCAGATATTCAATCTGTCCATTCATGGAACGGAAATCGTCCTCTGCCCACTGGGCAATTTCATTCCACAGGGCAGCCGACAGTCTCAACGGTACTTGCTTTTTTGCTTTTTCTTTTCCCTTATTCTTGCTTTCGTTTTCCAGAATGTGTCACCACCTTACCGTATTTTTTAATAGAGACTGCCGCTGTTTACAATAGGCTGTGCGTCTTTGTTTCCGCAGAGCACTACCAGCAGATTGCTGACCATGGCGGCCTTTCTCTCTTCATCCAATTCTACTATTTCGTTCTCACTTAATTTTTCCAGCGCCATTTCTACCATACCAACAGCACCTTCTACAATTTTCTGTCTTGCATCAATCAATGCCGCCGCCTGCTGTCTCTGAAGCATTGCAGATGCAATTTCCGGTGCATACGCCAGATGAGTAATGCGGACTTCCTGGATTTGAATTCCTGCATTTTTCACCTTTTCCTGAAGTTCTGCACACATAATATCTGCAATTTCCTGGCTGCTGCCTCTCAGTGTTTTCTCATCTCCACCGTCTGTAACATCATAAGGATATTTCCTGGCTGTATTTCGGATAATGGAATCACACTGAATGGAAAGATATTCCTTATAATTCTCCACATTAATAACTGCCTTGGTAGGATTTACCACCCTCCAGATAGCCACTGCACCAATTTCCACCGGATTTCCCATCTGGTCATTCACTTTCTGTTTCTTATTATCCAGTGTCATGGTCTTTAAAGAAACTTTCCGGTTTGTTCCTTTGCCATCTGCACTGATTTTGAAAACAGGATTAATAGCAGTTACAAAAGGATTTACCCAGAAAAATCCTTCTTTTTTCAAAGTTCCGTAATAATTACCAAACAGTGCCAGCACAATAGCTTCCTTGGGATTCAGCACTTTAAGACCGCAGCACAGAATACCGCCGACTATCACAAGAACAGTTCCGGCAAACAAAAGTATACCGCCTGAAAGGTTTCCCCCTTGGTCTATCTGATAGATGCCAAACCCAAAACCTGCCACACCTGCTGCCAGCAAAAGAAGCGATAAGACTAACATACCAAATCCTGACTTTGCCTGCAACACTTTTTCTTCCTGAATCTTGTTTTTTACTTCATTCTTTTCTTCCTGGTTCATAACATAACCTCCTCTTTTGTACCTTCTCATCAATTTGATATCATTTTGATATCAATATCATATACTCTGTTTTCTCATTTGTCAATGGATTATTCATATCTCACAATTTCTTTTTTTAAGCGTTTCATAATCCGTTTCTCCAGCCTGGATATGTAAGACTGGGAAATTCCTAAAAGGTCTGCCACTTCTTTTTGCGTTTTCTCTCTTCCATCCGGCATATTGATTCCAAACCGCAGTCTTACAATGGTCTGTTCCCGTTTTGTCAGTTTTTCTATAGCTTTTCCAAGAAGCGTCCGCTCTACCTGACTTTCAATATCTTTATAAATAACATCCTCATCTGTCCCCAAAATATCAGATAACAGCAATTCATTCCCATCCCAGTCCACATTTAACGGTTCATCAATAGAAACTTCCATTTTCGTTTTGCTGTTCCTTCTTAAATACATCAAAATCTCATTTTCAATGCATCTGGAAGCATAGGTAGCCAGCTTGATTTTTTTCACAGGATTAAAGGTATTAATTGCCTTAATTAATCCAATGGTTCCAATGGAAATCAAGTCTTCCACCCCCACACCTGTATTATCAAACTTCTTCGCAATATACACAACCAGACGCAGATTATGTTCAATCAGACAGGATTTTGCCTGTTGACTCCCGTGTTCTGTCAGCTCCTGTAATTTTTCTGCCTCTTCTTCCTGGCTCAGCGGTGCTGGCAATACCTCCGCCCCTCCAATATAGTGAATTTCGTTTCCTCTTGGCAGCAAAATTCCTGTAAATCTTGAAAACTGCGATTCTTTTTTTACACAAACGTCCATATTCATAAAGCTCCTCCTTAATTGTCCAGAATGGAAGGACTAATGATCATTTCATAGCTTCCCCTGTTGGAAAGCACTTCCCTGGAAAGTCCAATAGCTGCATGTGTGATGTGCTTCCTGGCTCCATGTGCCAGCACAGTCAGACTGTCTGCGGTGACCACCGGCAAAAGTCCTGCCCGGCATCCCACACTGGTATAAAGCAAAAACCGGGGATGCAAAGCCTGTAAAAACTCCCACTCCCCTGATTCTTTTGTTTTCATAGAGCAAAACTGTTCTAATTCTCCACGCTGCTCAGTGCTCAGTAATCTGCAGAAACTGCTGTACTCCATAACCGATACTGCTTTCCCTGTCTCCTGATCCCTGAGACAGTTTCCCGTATCATAAAGTCCCCTTGCCATAATTTCTTTTCCCTGAAAGGTCACCCTGACCTCACAAATGGGAAGTTCTTTTCCTTTTAAGTATTTACAGAGTCTTATGCCTATGTATAACATCCAATAAGCGGTAATCGTGATTGCCAGAAAGGAAAATACACTCTTTCTGATTTGATGGGGCAGGACTGACAAAAGCCCGCCCATGAGAAAATTTCCTCCCAGAAACAAACTCATTGCTGTCAGAAATCTTCTTACTGTCTGTACTTTACAGCCAGTCCATACCATGATAGCTGCCAGAATCAGATAGAACAGGATTAGAAAAACCGTCTGACCGTTTAACGTAACCACTATTCCACACATGCCCGCTGCTCCAATGCCTGCCCCCAAAAATGCTCTCCCGGGGTTGGCAGTTCCCCGAAGCATCTGATTGGTAAGACAAAGCACCAGAAAGTCCAGAATCAGGTTGACTACGAAAAACACATCCAGGTAAAATTCGCAGTACACAAAACACCCCCTAAACCTCTGCATGACTCTCTTACTTATCTGGAATAAGTACTGTTCATTATAGAGGTTAGGGGGTGCTGATTTTGTCAAAACCACAGGTATGCTTTCAAAATCTTTTCGACAGTGAAAAGCCCTGTTTTTCACCTTATGTTACCTGTTTTATGTCAATTTTTTCTCTCTTTGATTTGATGCAGCTTTTCCAGCACACTTCGCATCTCATCTGCTTTTATCTGTCCAGGTGCAGAGGCTTGTCTGCCTGCTGCAAAAGTAATACAGGAGCCTGTAAATTCGCCCCAGATTCTGCTTAATACGCCGGATGCGCCCATGGACATGGTTACTATGGGTTTCTCACATTCCTGGTGCATCTGAATGGTAGCCTCTAAAACCGGACACAGATCTAAACTGCCTTGAGGCATAACCGCCATTTTCAGGATGTCTGCTCCACACTCATCCATGTAGCGCATACGCTCCTGCAGTTCTCCTGCATCTGGTGTTCTCTGAAAATGATGATTCGAAGCTACCACAAAAACGCCGGATTCCTGAAGGCTTTTTATCAGCGCTTTTGTTTCCTCCGGCTGAAAGAATACTTCTACATCCATCAAATCTGCCAGCCCTGTTCTGGCTGCCTTTTCTAACAGCTTTACATAATCTTCGTATAAAATCTCCTTTTCTCCTCCCTCCTGTCTGGTGCGGAAGGTAAAAAGCAGCGGAATTTCACCTAATTTGTCACTTATTGTCCTTAACATTTCCCAGATTGTTTCACCATTTTTCCCGGCTTCATAACAATCTACACGCCATTCTGCCAGATCCGGCTTCATGGACCTGATGATTTCTAAATCCTGTTCAATCTCTGCCCTGTTTTTTCCTGTAATGGGAATACAGATTTTAGGCATTCCCTGCCCAATAACCAGATTTTTTACTGTTACTGTCCTCATATTTTCCTTCTTTCTCCCGATCTTATTGTCTTTTCAGATAAGTTCGTACCTGATCCACCGGCATCTCCTGCCCTGTCCAGATACGAAAGGCCTCAGCTCCTTGCCAGATAAGCATGGAATAACCATTAAACGCTTTACACCCTTCCTGTTCTGCCATACAAAGTAATTTTGTTTTCCATGGATTGTAAATAATGTCTGCCACAGCCAGCTCTTCGTGTAAAAAGCTGTTATCCGGAATCAGACATTTCTCTGTATCCGGCGCCATCCCCACAGAAGTTGCATTTACCAAAAGCCTGCTCTTTGCCAGAGCCTCCCGAAGCTCTCTTGGTTCTTCCAAATCGTGAAATTCAATGGTACAGGCGGTTTCCTTTGCCAATGCCTTCTGAAGTCCTTCCATTCTCAGGCGGTGTCTGCTTCCTGACCGCGCAAACACATGAATGGTTCCCACCTGATCAAGCGCTGCCTGGGCGCAAATAGCAGTGGCAGCTCCTCCCATTCCCAGAAGCGTCATGGTTTCTCCCTCCATGCGGATTCCCTGCTCTCTTACAGACTGCATAAACCCAACACCATCTGTATTGTGCCCAATCAGTCTGCCATCCCGGTTTTCCACTGTATTCACAGCCCCTATGAGACGGGCAGCCGGAGAAAGTTCGTCTAAATACTCTAAAATCTTATTTTTATTCGGCATGGTAAGATTAAAGCCTTTTACCTGTAAGGCGCGAAGCCCCTGTACCGCTTCTTTTAATCCATCTTCCTTCACATCAAAACACAAATATACCCAGTTAATTCCCAGTTTTTCAAAACTGAAATTATGCATAAGAGGAGAAATGCTATGAGCCACCGGACTTCCAAGCAATCCTGTAAGACATGTTTTTCCCGTAATTTGCAGCATGATAAAGCCTCCTGTCCTGAAACATTCTTTCTTATCAGTTTAAAAGGAAACTTCATTACTGTCAAGTTGAAAAGCGCAGAAACAGAAACAAACGAAAAAACTCCCACAGTCAAACCGCTAACCGGTTTCTATGGGAGTTTTTATTTTACCTTTTTATCTTCTGTTTTTCAGGAAATCCGGAATCTGGATATCTCTCTTTGGTACATTGCTGGTAAAAGTAGTCTGTGCAGACTGGAAATTCGGCTGCTGGAACGTAGGTTGCTGGAAGGTTGGCTGCTGAAAACCTGCAGACTGCTGTGGTTCCTGAACCGACTGCTGCTGTGGAGCTGCCTGAGTTCTTACTGTTCTTCCTGTTCCTGCTGCTTTTTTATCTTTTGATACGCTGGCTTTTCTGGTTGTTTCATCATCCAGACCAGTAGCAATAACTGTAATTCTTACGAAATCTGCTTCCTTATCATCATACAGAGCACCAAAGATAATATTGGTATCTTCTCCTGTTAAGTTCTGTACATAAGTAGCCGCATCGTTGGCATCCATAAGTGAAATATCACCGGATACGTTAATAATAACATGAGATGCACCTTCGATAGTAGTTTCCAGAAGTGGACTGGATACAGCCTGCTGTACAGCCTGCATTGCCTTGTCGTCGCCCTTTCCTTCACCAATACCAATATGTGCCACACCTTTATCAATCATAACAGTCTGAACATCTGCAAAGTCCAGATTAATCAGAGCCGGCAGATTAATCAGGTCTGTGATACCCTGTACTGCCTGCTGCAGAACTTCGTCTGCCTTCTTCAGCGCTTCCGGCATGGTTGTGCGGCGGTCTACGATTTCCAGAAGTTTATCATTTGGAATAATAATCAGAGTATCTACGCTGTCCTTTAATTTTTCAATTCCTGACAAAGCGTTGCTCATACGGGTTTTTGCTTCAAAACGGAAAGGTTTTGTCACAACACCTACGGTCAGAATTCCCATTTCCTTGGCAACTCCGGCAACTACAGGAGCAGCACCTGTTCCTGTTCCGCCTCCCATACCGCAGGTAACGAATACCATATCGGCACCCTGGATAGCCTGTCTGATTTCTTCAATACTTTCTTCCGCAGCTTTTTCACCGATTTCCGGTTTTGCACCTGCTCCTAATCCCTTGGTAAGCTTCTCACCAATCTGAATAACAGTAGGAGCCTTACACAAAGTAAGCGCCTGTTTATCTGTATTCACTCCGATGAATTCTACTCCGCTGATGGCTTCCTCCACCATTCTGTTTACTGCATTATTTCCAGCTCCGCCTACACCTACAACAATAATTTTTGCAGATGACTCCGCTTCGTTTGTCATGATTTCTAACACGGTATTTCCTCCTTTAGTTCCCTTGTATGCTTTCAAATGTATAATATCTTCAGATAATTTGCAGTTTCATATGTTTGCATATAGATATATAATAAATGCTTTTTTTAAATTTATCAACTGCTAAATTTACTTTTTAAGAATTTTTTCTCCATTTTTTAGATTTTCTTTCTCTATTCTTCCGGATTTGCCCCTGATTTGGACTCTGCTGCATCTGTTCCATCACTGTATTCCAGTTGAGAATCATCAAACTCCTCCTCTTCTCCTGTATTCTCCTCCGGCTCATCCTCATTGTTCTGCTCTTCACCTTCCTGAGTTAAAATACCGGCAGGCGGAGTTGTCGTTTCGGACTGAGAAGAAGGATCCTGATTTTCTCCCTCCTGTTCTTCTTCCTCCTCTTCTGCTGCTGCATTATCAAACACTACACCCGTTGTATCTTCCGTAATATTCTCCAGGTGAAGAATACCTTCCATGCCCTCAAGCTGCGGCAAAATTCCAGATAAACGGTTCATCTTTTCATCCATATTTTCGTCATTTCCAAGACGTACTTCCACCTCTCCATAATAGAGTACCAACTGATTCATATTATTAAAAACCAGCCGGTCCGGTTTCTGCTCTGATTTTTCCAGCATTTTTCCAACACTCAAAATCGTATTCAGCTTCTTCGTATTAATTCCTTTTAGCTTTTGTCCTACTTTCACAGACTTCACGCTCAGGCCATCAATCAAGGGAACTCCTTCCATTTGCTCCTCTGTAATAATCTGGATTACACCCTGACGGTCAAAATTCACATACTGCCCCTGAAATTCCAGGCAGCCTACCATCTGTTTTTCCTTTACATTTACCACAATGGTATTTCTGTTCTTCCGCTTAATGGTCACATGGTCAATCATTTGTGCATCTTTTGTTTTTTCCTCTGTTTTGGTCATCATAACCAGAATAGAGTTTCCCGCGTTTGGCGCATCCAGCACCATCTTCTTAATTTCCTCATCTGTATAATACTGATTACCCTCAATTTGTACTTTCGTAACCCGAAATCCTACAAAAAACACCAGCGCCGCAAGAATCATCACTGCTGCCACTGCCTCTATCAGAATCCTGTATAGCTTTCTTTTACTCATAAATGTCCCCTTAATCTTTTAAAATCCTGGCTCCCATATGAGAAAGATCTCTGCAGATATCCTCATAGCCACGTTCAATAAAATGCCTGTTCTCCACATAAGTCTCCCCCCTGGCTGCCAGGCCTGCCAGAACCAGCGCTGCGCCGCCTCTTAATTCCTGAGCTTCTACCCTTGCACCTGTAAGACTGTTTCCCCGGATTTTGGCTTTGCTTTGACAAACCTCAATCAAAGCCCCCATTTTCTGTAATTGAGAAACCATTTTAAAGCGGTCTTCAAAAATGTTTTCCACAATACAGCTATCCCCTTCTGCCGTAGCTAAAACCGCCATAAATACCGATTGAAGATCCGTAGGAAAGCCGGGATATATCTGGGTTTCCAAAAGCTGGACAGGCTTCGTGGCATTTAAGCTGTGTAACGTTAGTTTACCACTGTTATACCTGTATTGTCCACCTATTTTCCCGTAAGCCCAAAGAAGCGCTTCCATTTCCCCAATGGGCGCACCCAAAAGCACGCCTTCTCCCCTGGTAATGGCACTGGCACAAACATAAGTACCGGCGGCAATACGATCTGCCGGAATCTGAAATTCTACATCGTGCAGTTCCCTGACCCCTCTGATTCTCAAAGTATCTGTTCCTTCTCCCAAAATATGGGCTCCGGCCGCCTTTAGAAATCTGCATAGCCAGGTAACCTCCGGCTCTTTGGAACACCCCAGAAGCAGTGATTCTCCGCTGGCGCAGACAGCACCTAAAATAGCATTTTGCGTAGCCCCCACACTGGATTTCGGAAAAGAAATCACCGCCCCCTGAAGGCCACATGTTTCTGCTATAAGCATCCCATTCTCTTCCCGAAATACTGCTCCCAGACGCTTTAAGGCATCCAGATGTAAATCAATGGGCCTCTTTCCAATAACACACCCTCCCGGATAAGGAACTGCCGCACTTTGGCACCGTCCCAGAAGACTGCCAAGAAGCACCACGGAAGAACGCATCTGGCTTCCTGCCTCCTCATCTACCGTAAAAGTTGTAATGTCCCCTCCATGAATCTCCAGTGTATTGCCTTTCCAGCAGGTTTTTGCTCCCAGATGGTTTAAAATATGCTCCATAAGAAATACATCAGAGATTTTCGGACATCCCAAAAGCACAGTAGTTCCCCTATTTAAAAGCGCGGCAGCCATCATTGGCAATGCCGCGTTTTTAGATCCCTGTATCTGCACTTCACCCTGTAAAGGAATTCCTCCTGTAATCTTTATTCCATTCAAGCCATACACTCCTCTGCGCTCAGATTCAACCATACTATAGTGTATGCCCTTCTTCTTTTATGGTTCCTCATAACGGCTTACAGAAAGCGCAAGCCCCATTTCCCCCAGAAGAAATAACACAGAAGTTCCACCATAGCTTACAAAGGGAAGAGTAATTCCTGTATTGGGAATGGTGTTGGTTACAACTGAAATATTTAAAATCACCTGCATAGCCATATGCCCCATAATGCCTGCGCCAATAAGCGCCCCGCACAAATCTTTTGCATGAGTGGCAATCACCATAAGACGCCAGATAAGAAGGCCAAACAACAGAATTAAAAGACAGGCTCCTACAAGTCCGGTCTCTTCACATACAATGGAAAAAATCATATCATTCTGAGCCTCCGGTACAAAACCCAGCTTTTGCAGACTGTTTCCCAGGCCTTTCCCGAAAATCCCACCGCTTCCTATGGCATATAAGCCCTGTATGGTCTGGAACCCTTTTTCATAGGCTTCCGGATTCTGCCAGATTGCAAGACGTTCCAGACGGTAGCTGGCCATACTTAAAAAAATTCCAATAAACAAAATCCCGCTGACTCCGATTCCCACAAAGGGCAGATACCTGGGATTGGACACAAAAATAAGAATCACACCAATGCCCAGAATAATAATTGCTGTACTCAGGTTATTGGTTCCCACAAGCCCCACAATAGGAAGGAGCAAAGCCATGGTTCCTGCCATTTGCAGCATCCCCTGTTTCTGCTCCTTTCCTTTTTCAATCACACAGGTCAGAAGCAGAATCACTGCTACTTTGGCAAATTCCGATGGCTGAAAAGAGAAAGGTCCCAGGGACAGCCAGCGCCTGGAACCATTATATTCATCCCCAAACATCAAAACTGCCAGGGATAACAGCAATGAAACAACATAGAAAAAAGGCGCAAACCTTACCAGCATATGATAATCCATACAGGAAACCAGATACATTCCCACAAGTCCAAGGGAAGTGGCAAATAATTGTTTCTTAAAATAATACCCAGCATCATGAAATTTCACTCTTCCATTGTAAGCGCTGGTACTATATAGAAATAACAGCCCGAAAAGAACCAGAAGTATTACCAAACACAACAGCACATAATCAAAATGCCTTTCTTTCTTCTTTTCCCTGTCCAAAGCAGCTCTCCCCTTGTGCAACCAGTTCCTTTATTTATATGCTTTCAGTCTGCCTACATATTCTTTAAATTTATCTCCCCGCTGTTCATAGTTATCAAATTGTCCCCAGCTTGCACATGCGGGAGAAAGAAGCACTGCATCTCCTTTTTGTGCTTTTTGCGCACAGATATTCACTGCTTCTTCCAGATTATCTGCCAGAATGGTATTCATAAATCCGCAGGCATGGGCAGTTTCCTGAATTTTTTCTCTGGTCTGGCCTATGAGCACCAGATATTTCACCTTTCCGTCAAAAGCCTCAATCCACTCTTCATAGGAGGACTCCTTGTCATAGCCTCCCCCAATCAACAGCGTTGGACGGTTCATGGCCTGAATCCCCTTAATGGCTGCATCCGGATTCGTTCCCTTAGAATCATTGTAATAAGCCACACCCTGAATTTCATCCACAAACTCAATTCTGTGAGCCACAGCTTTAAATTCTGTCACTGCCCTTCGGATAATTTCCACTGGAACTCCTGCATAATATGCCATGGCTGAGGCTGCCATTACGTTTTCATAATTATGCTGTCCCAACAGCTTCAAATCCTTCGTATCTACAATTTCCAGCTCCTGGTCTTTGGTTCTTAAAAGGATTTTGCCATCTTCCAGAAAGATGCCCTGCTCAAGTCTTTGTACACTTGAGAAAAAGACTACGGTTGCCCCACAGCCGGCTGCAAATTCCCGTAATACCGGGTCTTCATAATTTAAAATGCAATAATTCTCTTTGGTCTGATTTGCTGCAATCAGCTCTTTTACCCGGATATATTCTTCCATGGTATGATGACGGTTTAAATGATCCTCTGTAATATTCAAAATTCCGGACACATCCGGTCTGAAGGTATCTGCGGTTTCCAACTGAAAACTGCTGATTTCTGCAACCGTACAACTGGTATCTTTCATGGAAAGAGCTTCTTTTGTATAAGCATTTCCAATGTTTCCTACCACATAAACCTCATCATAGGTATTTCTGGCTGCCCGGTCTGCTTTCATAATCTCACCCAGCAGGGCTGTGGTTGTGGTTTTTCCATTGGTCCCTGTAATGGCAAGCACCTTTCCTGCTCCCATCTGATATGCCAGTTCCACCTCGCCCCAAATGGGAATTCCCGCTGTCCTTAACTGCTCTACAGCAGGGATGTCCAAAGGTACCCCCGGGCTCATAACCACCAGATCCAGGGTAGAAATCAGCTCTTTTGGAAGTTCTCCCAGTACAATGCTGCAGACAGAGCCAGTCCCCAGTTGTTTTCTGATTTGTTCCTCCTGAAGCTTTTCATTTCCATCATAAAGCACCACCTGGGCTTCCAAGGCTTCCAAAAGCTTCACAGCGCCGATACCGCTGATTCCGGAACCAAATACCAGCACCTTTTTATTCTCTACTTCACTTCTTAGCAATTTCATACTTCTTTTCCTCGTTTTCCAATCTTCTCTGCCTGTTAAACCCCCATAAGAGCTATGAGGCATAATACTGCTGTTACAACGGAGAATACTGCCACGATTCTGGTTTCAGACCATCCGCACAGCTCAAAATGATGATGAATAGGAGCCATTTTGAAGAAACGCTTTCCATGGGTGGCCTTAAAATAAGTAACCTGAATCATAACAGAAAGCACTTCCACCACATAAACAAGACCAACCAGAATAATAAACAAAGGCATCTGCAGCATATAAGCTGTTCCCGCCACAAAGCCTCCTAAGGCCAGAGAACCTGTATCCCCCATGAAAATCTTGGCAGGATATACATTAAACAGTAAAAATCCCATAAGCGCCCCAACTACCGCGCAAGTAATGGGTTCAATGCCGCTTTTTGTTCCAATGGCCATAACAGAGAAAAAGGTTGCCACCATAATGGTCACAGAAGAAGCCAGCCCGTCCAGCCCGTCTGTAAAGTTCACACCATTTACCGTTCCAATTACTGCAATAAACAGAATGGGAATGGTAAGAATACCAAAATCAATCTCATGTCCCGGCATAAATGGAATTTTCATGGTCATAGGAACGTCTGTAAACTTCATGAGATAAAAAGCAAAAATTCCTGTCACCACAATCTGACATGCCATTTTCTGTCCAGGCATGAGACCATCTGAACGTTTCAGAACTACTTTTAAATAATCATCCAGAAATCCGATAATCCCAAAGCCCAGGGTAAGAAACAGGATTGGAATAATCTTTGGGTAATCCTTCACATAAATCAGGGAAGTCACTACCGTGGACAAAAGGAAAATAATACCGCCCATGGTAGGAGTTCCTGCCTTTTTCAGATGAGACTGCACGCCTTCTACACGCTCTGTCTGTCCCATTTTCAGTTTTCTCAGATAAGGAATCACAATCGGTCCTAATAATACACTGATTGCAAAGGCAATCAGCACTGGTAATGCCATAGTAAATTCTGTCATAGTACACCTCTTTTTTATGTATTTTACTCTTTTTCAGTATAATGCTTTTTCCCTCATTTATCAACCTTGAATCCCCATATACGGAAGAATGTTGTCAAAGATATCCCGGATAACAGGAGCCGCAATGGTTCCTCCATAGTACACACCCTGGGGATCATGAATCAGACACAGCCCCAATACCTGAGGTTCCTGTGCCGGAGTAAAGCCAAGAAACGAAGAAATATAGCGGTGAGCGCTTCTTGGCAGCGTCTGGGAGGTTGCAGTCTTTCCTCCAATGGTTCTTCCCTCTATGGCAGCATTTTTACCGGAGCCTTCTGACACCACCTTTTCCAGAATGTAACGCACCTGTTCTGAAATTTCCTCTGATACAATCCCCTCCTTCTCCGGATAGCGAAAGGTTTCCACCAGATTTCCTTCCCGGTCTGTCACTTTTACTCCAAAATGCGGCGTAATCCGTTTTCCCCCATTAATCAGGGAGCTTACAGTGGTTGCCAGTTGTATGGGGGTAATCTGAAAAGACTGGCCAAAAGAAATGGTAGCCAGCTCTACCTCTCCTACTTTTTCCTGTTTGTGCATAATCGTGGATGCTTCTCCCGGAAGATCGATTCCTGTCTTTTCCATCAAACCAAACTGCTTAAAATACCGGAAATAATTATCCACTCCAAGGCGCAGCCCCACCTCAATAAAAACAGGGTTACAGGAATTCATGGCTCCTTCTACAAAGCTCTCCGCTCCATGTCCTGTCCGCTTGTGGCAGTGAATTCTTCTATCTTCCACAATCTTAAAACCCGGACAGGAAAACCGATCCTCCATGTGCACCACTCCCTGGGAAAGTCCTGCTGCCATGGTAATAATTTTAAAGGTAGAGCCAGGTTCATAAGTGTCATTTATGGTAAGATTTCTCCACATTTTATTACAGGCATCCTGAAGTTCTTTTTCTGTCATGCCGGAAGTGTCCTCATCTGTATTCAGGGTAAAGGGCTCATTGAGATTAAACTCCGGCACATTGGCATTGGCATAAATTTCTCCGGTCTGAGGGTTCATAAGAAGAATGGACACCGCATCTGCCTGTTTTTCTTCCATAACCTTCCAGGCAGCCTGCTGAGCATACATCTGAATGTTTTTGTCCAGACTGACATGCAGGTCATATCCCGGCACAGGCTCCACCCTTTGTTCACCAAGTTCTGATAATTCAACCCCTCTGGCATCTGTTATGGTAAGAATCTTTCCATCAATTCCCCGAAGGGCTTCTTCATACATAACCTCCAGTCCAATGATTCCCTGATTATCCCCTCCGGTAAATCCAAGAACCTTGGACGCCAGCTCCTGATAGGGATACTCCCGCTTAAAATCCTCATCTACCTTTACTCCCTCCAGACCATAGCTCCGGATTTCGTCTCCCACGTCTTTCTCTACATTGGTTTTAACTCGTTCAATGGCTGATACAGTTTCCACCCTCTTTCTTGCTGTTTCCTCAGACAGCCCCAGTTCCTTACACAACATGGCAATGACTTTTTCCGGTTCTTTCACCTGGCTGTGAATCACAGAAATAGTGCACACTGCTTTATTATCCGCCAGCACCTCCCCATTTCTATCCAGAATCCTTCCTCTGGCAGCCTTAATATCACGCTCACGTTCATGCAGTTCCTCTGCTTTTTTTGCGTAATAATCGGAACGGATTACCATAAGATAAACCATACGCCCCATAAGCCCCAAAAGCATACACATACATCCTAAAAATACAATCACTGTTTTCTTCTTATGGTAAGTCCTGTTTTTTCTCATATTTGCCGCCTTGCAGGTTTATCCTTATACTATATGTCCAACACATGTTTCTATGACAAAAAGCTGTGACATGAAAATGCACCTTACGCTTTCATGCCACAGCTTCTCTTTTTATCTTCTGATATCATCTTCTAATTCGTCTAAATCATATTCATCCTCATATTCCGGGTCATCTGCCTCGATTCCCGCGTCTTCATTGGTAATTCCGTCTGTCTCCTGGTCATTAATATCCTCTTCGTCAATGGGGTCTCCATCTCCAAAGCCCTGATCCAGAATTGTTCCGTATGGATTGGAAACTCCGTCTTCCACAATATCTGTCATTTTAGGAACACCGTAGAAGCCCTGCCACAATACCGTTTCCTCCACTACAGGCTCATCCTGATAAATATTCATATATGGCAGCACCTCAGACATAATTGCCTGTGATAAATACTGGGCGTAGGTACTGGACGCCTGCTTTTCCACGTTTGGCGTATCTACAACTGTATAAATCACCATTTCCGGTTTATCAAGAGGCGCAAATCCAATGAAAGATACCAGATAATTTCCCTTTTCTTTCTCATTTAATTTTTCCGCTGTTCCCGTTTTACCACCCATGGAATATCCCTGCACCTTTGCAGAGCGGCTGGTACCATTGGTGACACTCAGTCCCATATACTCTCTGATTTTGGCAGATACTTCTTCAGAAACAGGCTGTTTTAATACATTAGGATTAATATTTTTTACGGTTTTTCCATCTTCGTCTGTAATTTCCTTTACCAAATGAGGCTGATAATAAGTACCACCATTAATTGCCGCAGAAATCGCCGAAATTTCCTGAATCATAGTACAGTTAAAGCCCTGTCCAAAAGCAGAGGTAGACAATTCCATCTCATACATATTATCTTCTGAGAACAAAAGTCCCGTCTCCTCACTCGGAAGGTCAATTCCTGTTCTGGTGCCAAAATTAAATTTCTTCTGGTATTCCAGAAATAACTTCGTACCCATTTTTCGTCCAATGGCCATCATTCCGTCATTACAGGAGTTCTGAATAACCTCCCCAAGGCTCTGAGAACCATGGCTATCCGGATAAACAGCGCAGCGGACATAATCTTCACCGATTTCCTCTCCACCGTCACAGATAAAACGGTTTGCCTCTGTAATTGCTCCTGATTCCAAAGCGCTTGCCACAACCACAGGCTTAAATGTGGAACCCGGTTCAAAGTTCTGGCTGACACAGTAGTTTTTCCACATATCAAACAAAGCTTCCTTTGTCTCTTCATCATCCATGTTTTCAATTTCATACTCTGTGTAGCTTCCGCTTAAATCACGGGGAT
Source organism: Bacillota bacterium (assembly GCA_902363515.1). Classification (GTDB taxonomy): domain Bacteria; phylum Bacillota; class Clostridia; order Lachnospirales; family Lachnospiraceae; genus Blautia. The sequence goes on from CABJAN010000028.1 coordinate 32,117, forward strand.
TATTCAAATCATAGGTTCCTGAACTTGCCATAGCCAGAATCTCTCCATTATTAGGATTCTGAATAATAACAGCAATATTTTCCGCACCTTTTTTCTTCGCATTTTTCTTGTTATTAGGTCCCGCAGACAAAGCTCTGTCAAAGGCTGAAATATACTTCTCCACAATTTCCTGAATGGTGGCATCCAGGGTTGTGGTAAGATTCTTCCCATTGACCGGGTCAATAATGTTCTGCTCCAGAGAAGAATTATCCGAAAGATAACCAAAGGTTCGTCCATTGGTTCCGTTTAAGGTACTGTTATAATAGCCTTCCAGCCCCCAGGTAGCCGTATCTCCTGCATCTGTAAAGCCGATTACATCACAGGCCAGACTTCCAAGAGGATAAATCCGCTTATAAGTATCCTCAAAATAAACGCCCTTTACTCTCTGACGCCTGGTAATTTCTTCTTCCCCCAGAGCCTCTTGTTCTTCCTTGCTTTCCGGCACTTCCAAAGATTCCTCAAAAGCGCGGCGCTCATCCATGGTAACTTCTTTTTTCAGAATCTGGTATCTGCTGTCCTTTGTTTCCTCATTTGTCAGCAGACCATCCACCACATCCTGCTCAATATCAAAATATTCTTCCAAAGCAGCTTTGGTAGGATCCTTGTATTTATCGTTATTATTGATTTCCACACAGTCTAAAACCAGGTTGTAAACCTTCACACTATTTGCCAGCATGGTTCCGTTGCGGTCTGTGATACTGCCCCTTCGGAAAGGAACCGTAGTATCTGTGTACTGCTGCTGAGACTGTGTGAGAACCTGCTGGGTATATTTATTGCCTGACTTTGCATTAATCCAGGTAATTCCCACCAATAAACCGACTAAAGCCAGCAGAGAACATCCAAATACCCCCGCCAGCTTTATCTTCATCTTCTTCGTAAGTTTTCTTTGTTTTGATTCGTTTTTTCTCAATCTTCCACCTGCTTATTTTTCTGGTACGTCCTGATACTGTCTTACGTAGTTATTATTTCCCGGTGTATAATACTTAATCTGGTCTTCCTCCGCGTATTCCATTCCCAATTCATTAATGGCTCTGTCGCGGATTTCCTCCAAATCCACATTTGTCATAATCTCACTGTAATATGCGTCATTATCAGATTTCAGTTCATTAAGCTCCAGTTCCTTTGCATCTACTGCGCTCTTTTGCGCTGTTACAAGCGCGGTCAGTTTAATATAGTGTACGCAGGCTCCGGTTGCCAAAGCACAGACCAAAATCAGGAAAGCAATATAACCCTTTCCCATATTGGTGCTTTTCGCCCGGTTCTTCTGTGCAGTTTTGCTCAGTTTCTTCTTTGGCCGAACAGGTACCTCTTCCAAACGGCGCGCTGCATTCCCATCTTCATAGTATGCCTGACGCACCTGCGCTCTTCTGTTGTCATATCGGTTATGGTTCCTTGTACTTGCCATGAAGTTCTCCCTTACCAGGTTATTTTCCTGCTACTGCTTTTACTGCTTAACTTTCTCAAACACTCTTAGCTTTGCACTCTTTGAACGTGGATTTACCTCAAGCTCCTCTTCGCTTGGAAGAATTGGCTTTCTGGTAATCACTCTCCCTTTTGACACATTTCCACATACACACACCGGAAATCCCGGTGGACAGGTACATGGATTCTCATTTTGCTTAAAAATCGTCTTCACAATACGGTCTTCCAAAGAATGAAATGTAATAATACAAATCCTTCCCTTATCATTCAAAAGGTCAATCATATCATCCAGTGTATTTCTCAGCACATCCAGTTCCTGATTCAGTTCAATCCTGATAGCCTGAAATGTCTTCTTGGCCGGATGGCCTCCCACTGCACGCATTTTCATGGGAATTGCCCGTTTAATAATCTCAGACAATTCTCCTGTTGTTTCTATACTCTTCTCCTGTCTTGCCAGGCAGATGTGCTTTGCAATGTTTTTTGCAAACTTGTCTTCTCCGTAGTCCCTGATAATCCGGTACAGTTCCTGTTCTGTGTAAGTATTCACAATGTCTCTGGCTGTTCTTGGATTTCTCTGGTCCATACGCATGTCAAGAGGGACATCCTCCCTGTACGTAAATCCCCGCTGGCTGTTATCCAACTGGTAGGAAGATACCCCCAAATCCAAAATAATCCCATCTACAGATGTGATTCCTATCTTCTGTAATTCTTTTTTCATGTTGCAATAATTGCTGCGGATGATAGTTACCTGCTCCCTGAATTCCTGTAACCGTTCCCCCGCAGCTCTTATTGCAGCTTCATCTTGATCTATGCCTATCAAGCTCCCCTTGGCAGATAACTGCTGACATATCCTATAGGAATGTCCGCCGCCTCCCAGTGTTCCATCTACATAAATCCCGTCAGGTTTTACCTTCAAATTCCCAACAGTTTCTTCCAGTAATACGGATTTGTGTTTAAATTCCATGATTCTCTCCTAGCATTTTCTCAGATTACAATGCCCATACTCTGCATTCCTTCTGCAATAGCATCCATATCCTCATAATTGCTGTTCTCCAACCACTTTTCCTTACTCCAGACTTCAATTCTTGTAAGATTTCCCGTGAGTACCACATCCTTATTCAGACCTGCAAACTCCCGCAGCGTTGACGGTACGAGAATTCTCCCCTGCTTGTCCAGTTCACATAAGGTTGCACTGGCCACAAAGAAACGTAAGAAGGCTCTTGCATTTTTATCATTAAGTGGTAAAGCTTTCAGCTTTTCTTCGAAGTTCTTCCATTCTTCATTTGGATAAATGGAAAGACAGCCATCCAAGCCTTTTGTCAACACGAAATTCTCTCCAAGCTCTTCCCTGAACTTGGAGGGAATAATCATCCTGCCCTTGGCATCGATTGTATGACTATACTCTCCCATAAACATAATGAATGACCTCTTCTTTCGCAGATCAGGAATCTCCCCTTCCTAATCTTCATGGTCTGTGTGAGACACTTCTGCCACCAGTGCCCCATTTCCCACCACTTCTCACCACTTTCTACCACTTATGCATTCATTCTATACCAAGATAAGTAATTCTGCAAGGGGGAACATATGTTTTTCTGCAAAAATAAAAAAAGACGGAGCCCTGAAAACATCTATGGTTTCCAGGGTTTTCCATCTTTTTTCTTCTTCCGTCTGCTGTCCTTATGAACAGCTTTGCTGATTCATTATCATGTACTCTTCAATCAGGCAATCTAACATTCTGCTGATTTTTAAAATCTCAAGGAAGCAGTATTTTTGTTCAATCGCAGCATCTAATTGCTCTCTTGTGTGTTCGATTTCCCATTTCAGCTCTTTTCGGGTCATTTGCACTCTCCTGTTGTTTTCTGTCTGTCACAGGTTCTGACATTTCTCTTATACTTTGACAGTACCGAACTTTTTATGCATTTGTATAGTAATCTTTAAACATTAAAACGGAAAAGAATCACATCTCCGTCCTGAACTACATATTCCTTGCCTTCCATGCGAACCAGACCTTTTTCTCTGGCGCCTGCATAGGAACCGCAATCCAGTAAATCCTGATAGTTAACTACTTCTGCTTTAATAAATCCACGTTCAAAATCCGTATGAATTTTTCCTGCTGCCTGAGGCGCCTTTGTTCCCACCTTAATGGTCCATGCTCTTGTCTCATCCTCTCCTGATGTAAGGAAACTTAAAAGTCCTAACAAACGGTAGCTGGCAATAATTAATTTTTCCAGACCGGACTGCTGTATTCCCAAATCCTCCAGAAATTCTTTCTTCTCATCTTCTTCCAGTTCTGAGATTTCCTGTTCAATTTCTGCACACAGTGCAAACACTTCACTGTTTGTCTTAGAGGCATACTCACGAACCTGCTGTACATAAGGATTGGAGGCTCCGTCATCGGCAAGATCATCTTCGGATACATTTGCAGCATAGATAACTGGTTTCCAGGTAAGCAGGTTATAGCCCTTCATATATAATTCCTGGTCCTCATTTTCCAGTTCCATAGAAGAAGCCGGTTCTCCACCTTCCAGATGCGCTTTAATCTCTTTTAAAAATTCCAGCTCTTTTGCTGCTTCCTTGTCCATTCTGGCTGATTTTGTAGTTTTCGCAATTCTTCTCTCCAGGATTTCCAGATCAGAGAAAATCAGCTCCAGGTTAATAGTCTCAATATCACGAAGCGGATCAATACATCCGTCTACATGGATAACATTTTCATCTTCAAAGCATCTTACCACATGTACAATAGCATCTACCTCACGAATGTTTGCCAAAAACTGGTTTCCAAGACCTTCACCTTTGGATGCGCCTTTTACCAGGCCGGCAATATCTACAAATTCAATCACTGCCGGAGTCACCTTTTTGGACTGATAAAAATCTCCCAATAATTTCAATCTTTCATCCGGAACTGGAACAATTCCCACATTTGGGTCAATGGTGCAGAAGGGATAATTTGCAGACTCTGCTCCTGCTTTTGTCAGTGAATTAAACAATGTGCTTTTTCCTACGTTTGGGAGACCTACGATTCCTAGTTTCATTTTTATCTTTACCTGTCCGAAAACCCTTTATTTATGCGGGTTTTCGCCTTTCTCTATATTTTTATTACACCCTTTTTACACCCTTTTTTCAACTGTGGGTGTAGCTGCTTCAAATTGCTGAACAGCTTTTGCAAGGGACTCGTCCGTAACATGAACATACCTGTCCATTGTTGTTTTAATACTTGCGTGTCCTAATAGTTGCTGTAAAACTTTAGGTTGTACGCCGCGTTCAATCGCGCGTGTAGCATAAGTGTGTCGCAAGGCGTGCATACAAAAACGCTTAATACCAGCTTCATCACACAATTTATATAAATGTGTATCGTAGGAACTGTTTTTAGCAGGTTCTCCTGTTCGCCAGTTGATAAATACCAAATCCCGCATGACAAGACATTTCTTTTCTCCCGTTCTGCTGTCTGTGTACTCCAAAATCTGTGAGAGCATTTCAGACTCTTTCCGGGTATCTTTTTCATCATAACAACTTTTTAGGATTGTATATGCGCGTTCTGTAAGCGGAATAGTACGATAACTTTTTTTCGTTTTAGGCGGACCGGCACGCCAATATCTCCGGCTGTGTCGATACTCTAAACTCTTATTTACAGTTAAAGTACGTTTTTTCCAATCAATAGCGTCCCATGTCAGACCAATCAATTCAGCCGTTCTCAAACCCGTTTCTAATAACAAAGCATACTGTCTATAATTATGAGAACGCTCTGCGGCTTCAAGAAACTTTTCCTGTTCCTCAACGGTTAAGTATTTAATATCATCTACTGCCCGGACTGGTTTCGTATATCGAACACCATTCATAGGGTGCTTTGCAATAATATCATTCATAACTGCTGATTTGAACATAGTTCCCATTGAAATATAGGTCTGCCGGATTGTTGAGCCTGCATATTCTGTTTCCATTCGATTTAAGACAGCTTTACAGTGCATAGGTTTTACATCAGCTATACACATAGTTCCTATCAATGGTTGAATATTTTTTTCGTAACGCTCACGATAATTTCTTATCGTATTTGGCGCAAGGTCACAAATGATATTATCAATCCAATAATTGAACCATTTGTCTACTGTCATATCAGGCGCAGTAACGATTAGATTATGTGTATCTTCATACTTTGCGTCAGCAAGCCATTTTTTTGCTTCGGGCAGCGTTTTGAAATATCCATTTTGACGCGTACCATTTTTAGCATAAAATCTTGCGAAATATAAACCGTCCTTTCTTTGACAAATACCTTTTCCACACTCTTTGCCTTTTAAATTTTTTCCCATAACGGACTCCTTTCACGTTAAAAAAAAGAGTCCAACGCAAATATAAAGTATATCACAAGGACTCCGTTTTTTCAATCTTAACAGACAAATATCAGTTTTAAAAGGTAAATTAATTTTATAACCTGCCATTCTAATAGATTTGCCTGTTTACACATTTATTTCAAATTCCCAGAAGTTATCCACATTGAATGGGGGCATTTATTCCTTTTT
>CABJAN010000029.1 GCA_902363515.1 Bacillota bacterium
GCTTATTAAAGTGCCCCTAATCACAGAACTGCCATTCTGAATTTTTCAAAAAGTCGGCAGATTGGCACTTTGGGCAGACATATTCATTTTTGAATTACAGTTTGCGGAAACTCAAGCCCTGCAAGAAAAACTACATTTTCCCTCTTGCAATTTCTCAAAATCAGGTGTAGTATACATATATCAATACATAGTTTTTAAAACTACATCTAAAATTTATGAATACCATATGAATCAATTCATATACTATAAAAAACAGAACAGGAGTGGTATGTATGAAATTTAAAATCAAAGACCCCGGAAGCGCAATTACTCATTTTATCGGCTGCATCATGGCCATCCTGGCAGCTCTCCCTCTGCTGCATAAGGCAGCCAGAGAACCGGACAGTATTTATGTCATTGCCATGGGAATTTTCATTCTCAGCATGATTTTACTCTATGCAGCCAGCACCATCTACCACACCGTAGATTCTACAGAAAAAGTAAACCGCCGGCTTCGAAAAATAGACCATATGATGATTTTCGTCCTTATTGCAGGCAGCTACACCCCGGTCTGTCTCATTGTACTCCAGGGAACTACCGGATACCTTCTCTGCGGGGCTGTGTGGGCTGTGGCAATTATTGGAATCATTATTAAGGCTTGCTGGATAAACTGCCCGAAATGGTTCTCTTCTGTGATTTACATTGGCATGGGATGGCTCTGTGTCTTTGCTTTTGTTCCCATTGTCCATTCCCTTCCATCAGCCGGTTTTGGATGGCTTCTGGCAGGTGGCATCATTTATACAGTGGGGGGAATTATCTATGCTTTGAAATTACCAATTTTTAACTCCCATCATAAAAATTTTGGTTCTCATGAAATTTTCCATCTTTTTGTTATGGGAGGAAGTATCTGCCACTTTATTGTCATGTATTTCTTCGTTTTACCTATGGGGATGTAAGCAGCATCCCCTTTTTCATTTATTCATAAATCCGATAGCCATTCTTCGTTGCATTCTTTACCAGATACAACGCCTTGTCCGCTTTTTCATAAAGCTGTACAAAATCTCTCCCCTGCCTGGGCGCAAACACTGCGCCAACAGACGCGCTGATTGTTACCTGTTGCTCCCCGCTGCCATAAGTGAGTACTAATTTTTTCAGCAAACTGGAAAGAACTTTATGCAGCACCTCTTTTGGAAGTCCTTTTGCAAATATAATGAATTCATCTCCCCCCAGGCGGCATACTACATCATAGCTTCTGAAATGTTTGACCAGAATTTTTGCCACTTCTGCAAGGGCACGGTCTCCTGTCATATGTCCCAGATTATCGTTTAACCGCTTAAACCCATCTAAATCCAAAATCATAAATACTCCTGACTCTTCTGTCTCCATACCAGCAAGAGCCTGATTTATTTTCTGTATTCCGGCGCTGCGATTATAAACCCTGGTAAGAGCATCATAAACAGCTGTCTGCTCCAAATGCAGCTCTTTTCTCTTCTTGCTGTCAATATCACGAATTGTTAAAAACGCAATAATCTCTCCCTGTTCTTCACTCAAGTGAATCTCACTGGCAACCCAGTATGCAATCCCCTCATCATTTCTACATTCATATTCCAGGCCATAATCGAAATCCTGGTTTTGAAAATACTGCCTTATACTCTTGGGAGAACACTTATCCCGAAACAGCTCCCTGTACTGTTCCAATACCCTGTGTTCCATAAAAGTTTCAAAGGCATTACTATATTTTCTCAATGGCATTTGCTCTTCATTGTTCTTTTTCAACACCTTATCCTGGGTGATATTGATTTCATAGAAAGCAACCGTATCTGTCATAAACAGGTTTCTCAGTTTTTCTTCTTTTTCTAGCTGTATTTCCCGTATTCTCTTCTCCGTAATATCGTATATCATGCCAATGGAACGAACCGGTCTGTTCTTATTATCATACAAATGTGATATCTTTACATGATAATAACAGGTTCCTCTTTTTTGTTCTGCAGTGATATCGCACTCAGATCGTTCCAGATGAGCCTGCATATCCATCTTCATCTGTTTTATAAATTTCTCTATTACAGTCTTATTTCTGGTATCAACACAATTTATCATTTCTTTTGAGGCGTTCCTGATAGACTGTGGAATTCCAAGTTTGTTCATACTATCATTCATAAAGTCCATCTGGTCTTTCATTGCATCATAAAGAAATACAAAGCTTTCCATTTCATCTGTAGCAATTTGAAAAATACTGTCCCGAATCCGCAGTTCCCGGTTTATCTTTTTTGTTTTCCTCTTTTCAAAGGAGACCACAGCAAAATATCCAGCCAGAAACATTAATAAAATAATTAAAATCTGGCCCGTCAACTGAACGGCATGTCCCTGTAAATGGGACACCTTGCTTGTCATGGAGTCTCCGTCCACTACAGTAACCACATACCATTCATTAATACCGATTGGTGTAATATAGACATAATCTCTATTTTCCTCCGGTCCTATTTCCGTATAGGTAGATTGCTTTTTCTCCATATACTGCCTGATTTCCCCCATAGACATCTGACTTCCCACTGCTTTTAAATCCGAAAACAGATTCTCCTGATTTAGTATAGCCTCTCTGTATAAAAATTTGCTGATATAGTCACCTTCTGAGTCAACAATATACTGGTTTTTATTATTCTCCGTTACATCTTCATTATCGTAGATTTTATAATTCTCTGTTTCGATAATACCATACAGCACTCCTTTTACTTCACCTTGCACTCCAAATACAGGTGAAGACAAGAAAAAAACTTCTTCATCTAAAATTTTTGATTCTGTGGACTCACTGACAAAAGTCTTTCCCTGTATGCTGTTTTGAAAAAAAATCACGATCTGATACATTCACAATATCACCGGTACTTACCCGGCTGATACCATCCGGGGCAGCAACACCAAAACGGTTTAAGCCTGTATCCTGCTCTGATAAAATCCTGTTTAATCCCTCCATTATCATCACTTTTAATATCCTCTTTCTCTTCCAGCAATTTCGCAATATATCCTATGTTTTGTAAAGAAGCATTCACCTTTTCTTCTACCATGGCAGCACCCTGGTCAGATAAACTTGCCATAGCCTGAACCAGACTCTTTGTTTCTTCTTGTCTTACATCTTTTTCAAATCTGCTTAAAAGGATACTGATATATGCAACAATAAAAAAAGCCGATACAATAAGTCCAACTGCCTTCCATATGGTCGTCCTGTTTTCTTTTTGTTGTTCCCTCACGTTACCTTATTCCTTCCTGTTTATGTCTATAAATCTTTCTATTAAGTATACAATAATACATTCCTACGCTTCAAGAGCATAACCTTATTCCATTTTGTTCTCAAAAAATGTCATAAACATACTTGACTTTTTTTATCAACTATGCTATTTTAATATCAGTAACAATTATTGTTATTAATCTTGTTACTAAAAGATAATCTCTCAGATTCTTCTGACGGATAGAAAGGAGAGTATATGGCTACATTAAAATACAGCCGACAGAGGGAATGTATCCGGGAATACGTAAGAAACTGCAGGGAACACCCTACCGCAGACAGTATTTACGGGAAAATGAAAGACGAATTTCCCAATATTAGTCTGGGGACTGTGTACCGTAACCTTTCTCTTCTTGTGGAGCTTGGGGAAATCACAAAGATTTCCATAGACAATGGCCCTGACCGGTTTGATTGCAATACCAACCCTCACAGCCATTTTGTCTGCACACACTGTCATTGTATTCAAGACATAGACGTACCTGAAATTGACGGTATTGTGGAAAAAGCATCGGAAAAGTTTAATGGAAAAGTTTCTGCTCACAGGACTACATTTTACGGTATCTGTAAACACTGTTTAGAGGAAGAAAAAAACCAAAAAACTTCTTGACAATTTCTATCAAGTATGTTAAATTATAATAGTAATCATTACTATTATTACTTTTTCAAAAACCTGGCTTTGACCAGATGAAATAACACAAAATAAAAATTCAAATAAGAAAAGGAGATTTACGATTATGAAAAAATTTGTATGCAGCGTATGTGGTTATGTTTATGAAGGTGAAGCAGCTCCAGAAAAATGTCCAGTTTGTGGTGTTGGAGCAGAGAAATTTATTGAACAGACAGCAGAAAGAAGCTGGGCTGCTGAACACGTTGTAGGCGTTGCTCAGGGCGTTAGCGAAGATATCTTAGCTGATTTAAGAGCAAACTTTGAAGGTGAATGCTCAGAAGTTGGTATGTACCTGGCTATGGCTAGAGTTGCTCACAGAGAAGGATATCCAGAAATCGGTTTATACTGGGAAAAAGCTGCTTACGAAGAAGCAGAACATGCTGCTAAATTCGCTGAATTATTAGGCGAAGTTGTTACAAACAGCACAAAGAAAAACCTTGAAATGCGTGTAGAAGCTGAAAACGGCGCTACAGCAGGTAAATTTGACCTGGCTAAACGTGCAAAAGCTGCAAACCTTGACGCTATCCATGACACAGTTCATGAAATGGCTAGAGACGAAGCTCGTCACGGAAAAGCATTTGAAGGACTGTTAAAGAGATACTTCGGTTAATTCATACAATATCAGAACATTGAAATCTAAGGGACTGTGGTTTTCATAAACAGTCCCTTATTTTTTTAGGAGGATAAATTTTATGAGTAAATATGCAGGTACAAAGACAGAAAAAAACCTGATGGAAGCATTTGCAGGAGAATCCCAGGCAAGAAATAAATATACTTATTATGCTTCCGCAGCTAAAAAAGCCGGTTATGAGCAGTTAGCTGCTCTTTATCTGGAAACAGCGGACCAGGAAAAAGAACATGCCAAAATGTGGTTTAAGGAATTCCATGGTATTCATGATGTAGAAACAAACCTTACTGATGCTGCGCAGGGAGAAAACTTTGAATGGACAGACATGTATGCACGTATGGCAAGAGAAGCCAGAGAAGAAGGCTTCCCTGAACTGGCTGCAAAATTTGAAGGCGTTGCCAAAGTAGAGGCCGCCCATGAGAAACGCTATTTAAAATTACTGGAAAGCTTCAAAGCAGGAAATACCTTCAAAGGTGACGCTCCTTTGGGATGGAAATGCAGAAACTGCGGATATGTCCATGAAGGAGAAGAAGCTCCGGAAGTATGCCCGGTATGCGCTCATCCAAGAGCATATTTTGAAAGAAAAGCAGAGAATTATTAAACCGCTTAAAAAGTACCTTACCGAAACGTTTATGCGAACCGGGAAGGTACTTTTTCCTTGATTACCTCTCATCCAATGCTTCCATAGTATACTCATGCAGGGTTTCCCTTCTTCGGAATCCATCTGACCGAAGCATTCTGGAATATATCATATCCACCATTATGAGAATCGGGAATTGTGGGGAAATGGCTTTCCCTCTTTCCAGATTCTCTTTTACTGCAAACAGCATCACTTCATCACAAAACCTCTGAAACTTCTTCTCAACATGAGAAGTCATAAGAATCACGGAAGCGCCGCATCGTTTGGCTGCTTTCAGGGAGTCAATTACCGCCTCCGTTTTCCCGCTGACAGTGATTCCAATCACACCACATTCTTCATCCAAAAGCACGGAATTCATCTTCATAATATGTTCATCCGTAATTGCCTCAATATTCACGCCAATCCGCATGAACCGCAGTTTCATCTCCATGCCAACCATCCCGGAGCTTCCTTTTCCGTATACATAGATACGTTTCTTCTCTGTAAGAATTTTCACAACTCGTCCAATCTGTACTTCGTCAATAAGAGAATAACTTTTATTCAAAAGTTCCTGATAGCTGTTCAGTACCCGCTTAATGTTATCACTGCCTGGTTTTTTGACGCCGCCCTGTCCTCCCTGCTCATAGCAGAAAATAAATTCTCTGTAGCCCTTATAACCACATTTTTTCGCAAATCTGGAAAGGGATGCCTCTGACACATACAGCCTTTTTGATACGCTTTTGGAAGATAAATCCATCTTTTCCTCATTGTGAATAAAAAAATCCGCAATATTCTTCTCAAGAGGTGTGAAATTACCATAAATTGCCTCAATCTGAGGAATAATATTCTTTTCGTATGGTTCCATACAGCCTCCTTATCCAGACCTTAATGTCTTCCTTTAAAATGATAAAATGCCCCAAGCATTCCTGCCTGATTCTGATTTTCAGCAAATGCAAGACGTGTGTGTTTCGCTACGGAAGGAATAAGATATTTGTCCAGCCCCTTCCTTAACAAATCTTTTAAATATTCCTTCTGCGCCATAATGCCGCCGCCTAATACCACAACTTCCGGGTTTACCACATAGCAGATATTGGCAATTCCCATTCCCAGAATCTCGCACATTTCTTCAATGGTTCTGATGCAGTCCCTGTCACCTTGTTTTGCTTGTGCAAACACATACTTCCCATCTATAGAATCCGGACTCAGATTCTTATACTCTGCTGTTTTCTTCACCAGAATACTGCTGGCTCCTAAATCCTGAAACTCTCCTCCCGGAAGATGCATATAGCCAACCTCACAGCCACTTCCTGAAAAGCCATGGAACACCTTTCCATCTATAATAATAGAGCCGCCGATTCCGGTTCCAATGGTAAGGCAAACACTGATTTTGCTTCCCTTAGATGCCCCTGCAAAGCATTCCGCAAGCCCTGCACAGTTTACATCATTTTCCACCTCACAGGGGATACCATAACATTTTTCCAGTTCAGCCTTAATCTCGGTTCCCGTATAATCAGGAATTAAAGGGGACGCATAGGTAATTTTCCCTTTTTCACAGTCTACCATTCCCGCTGTAGAAATACAAATACCCTCCGGATGATATTCTGTCTTATATGTTTCTATAATACGTTTTGCCTTTTCCATGATACCAGGCCCGCCATACTGCTGCGCTTCTGTAGGCATTTCCCCTGTTGTAAGAAACACCCCGTCTTCCTGAATCACACCATACTTTATGGAAGTCCCGCCAATATCAATACAGATATATTGTTTCATTCTGCATCTCCTTCATATTCTGATTATTTCTGAATTTTAATCTTAAAAATAGCTTTTTTAATTTTTACCGGTTTTTCTACCTGTACTGCTGTTCTGTGTGCATCCTTTGGATAACAGAGAAGAAAATCACCTTCTGTTAAAATCACATGACTGTTTTTCTCTCCCTCTAAAGGCAGGAAATCATCCTTTTCCACAAATTCCTTCTGCTCCATATTGTCAATGAAATTCACATCAATCTGTTCTGGACCTCTTAACATAAAATGTAAATCCAGATACTGACGGTGTGCTTCCCAGAAGCGGTTTTCCGGTGTTGTTGTTTCATATTCTACAATATTTACAAATAAATTGTCACCATCTATTTCATGACTTCCTGTTTCATATGCCAGCAAATCATGATTTTTCGCATATTCAAAACATTTTAATACATCTTCTTCTAAATATCCATAATCCTTTAAGTCTCTAATATTTCCAAATACCATGTCTGTTTCTCCTTTTTTTGACATAATCAGCCTGGGCTAACTGTGAAGAAAGACCAGGCTGATACTGTGCTGTTACTTAATTTTTATAAATTGTTGTGAATGGAGCAGGCTTGGAATTATCTCCTTTTACCTTTCTCCAGATAATACTTGCAGGAATACCTACTACCAGTGATACTGCAATAGAAATAATGGAGTATGACCAGATAGATACTTCACTTGCAGGTACAAAATATTTAATATAAATCATAACTGCAGAAGCTGCAATGAAAGCCATTGTAGCGCCAAAAGTGTTTGCAACCTTGGTAAATGCGCCCAGAATAAAGGTTCCGATAAGAATACCAAGTACCAGGCCCATAAATCCGTTGAACCATTCATAAGCAGATTTCACACCGCCGTTTGCCAGAACCATGGCAACCACAATAGAGAAAATACCTACAATCAGAGATACATACTGACCAATCTTAGTCTGTTTTTCAAAACTTAACTGTTTCTTAGACAGACGTTCCTGGATATCCAGTGTCCAACTGGAAGCTACAGAGTTCAAGCCTGTAGAAAGTGTGGACTGTGCTGCAGCGTAAATGGCTGCCAGAAGCAGACCTGTAATACCTACCGGAAGCTCAAATGCAATCCAGGATGCAAAAATTTGATCCTGCTGTGCTGCCGGTGGAAGCGGATTTCCCTGTACATTGTAGAACACATGTAAGCCAGTTCCGATTAAATAGAATACAGTTGCAATGAAGATAGATAATGCTCCATTGGCAAGCATCATTTTGTTTAATTTCTTAGTATCTGTAGTAGTAGTGAAACGCTGTACAATATCCTGGCTGGATACGTAAGAGCCCATGGTATTGAAACCTGCACCTACAATTAACAGAAATACACTGTCTTTTAAGATGTTTGCATCAAAAATCGGCTGATTCTCTGCCAGGAACTTGTGATTTGCTGTAAACTCATGGAAAATTGCTCCAATACCGCCATCAATGTGTGACAACAGGAAGAACAAACCAAAAGTTACGCCAATCAGAAGTACAGAGCCCTGGATAAAGTCTGTCCAAAGTACAGATTTCAATCCACCTGTATAAGAATAGATAATTGCAATAACACCCATGATAATAATCAGAATGTTTACATTAATTCCCATAAGGTTGGACAGTACCATACATGGCAGGTACATAATAATAGACATACGTCCAATCTGGTATACAATAAACATTACAGCTCCAAGAACACGAAGTCCCTTGCTGTTAAAACGCAGTTCCAGATAATGATAAGCAGTATCAATATCCAGTTTGCTGTAAATCGGCAGGAAGAAACGAATTGTAATCGGAATCGCAAGCAGCATACCAAGCTGTGCAAACCACATAATCCAGGTTCCTGCGTATGAATTTCCTGCCAGAGACAGGAAGGAAATCGGGCTTAACAGTGTTGCAAAAATGGATACAGAAGTAACCCACCACGGCACTGTACCGTCTCCTTTAAAATATTCTTTTCCCTTCATTTCCTTCTTTGCGAAATGAAGTCCGGCAAACAAGACGGCTGCCAGATAAACAATTAAAATAACTAAGTCAATGACAGTAAATCCCTGCATGAATTTTCTCCCTCTTCATTCTTTCGTGTTCAGTATTTTACAGATATTTGGCTTTTGCTTCTTTTACCATATCTGCAGCTTCTTTTGCAATAGCTTTGTCTGCTTCCTGCAGATTTTCTAACGGAAGACGAACACCACCTAAATCCAGGTTTTCATTAATACGCAGAATTTCTTTTGCTACTGCATACATATTTGCATGGCTGGAACACATTTTGTAGATGATTTCGTTAATGTCATACTGTAATTCTGTTGCTTTTTCTCTTTCACCTGCTGCAATCAGGTAATTTAATTTCAGGAACAGTTCAGGCATAACACCATAAGTTCCGCCGATACCGCCATCAGCGCCAATAGCACGCCCTGCTACAAATTGTTCATCCGGTCCGTTAAATACAACAAACTCACCTTTTGCTGCTTTTCCTGCCGCCTTAAACATCTGAATATCCTGTGTAGGCATAGAAGAATTCTTTACTGCTACCACTCTTGGATTCTTCATCATTTCTGCAAACAGGCTCATAGTAAGAGCTGTACCTGCAAGCTGTGGAATGTTATAAATAACAAAATCAGTATTTGGAGCAGCTTCACTGATTGTATTCCAGTAAGCAGCGATAGAGTATTCCGGTAAACGGAAATAAATCGGAGGAATAGAAGCAATGGCATCAACGCCTACGCTTTCAGAATGTTTTGCCAGTTCCACACTATCCTTTGTGTTGTTGCATGCAACATGGTTAATAACTGTTAATTTGCCTTTTGCAACTGCCATTACATTTTCAATGATAACTTTACGTTCTTCAACGCCCTGGTAAATACATTCTCCTGAAGAACCATTTACATAAACACCTTTCACACCTTTGTCAATGAAATGCTGTGTTAATGCGCGCACACGTTCTGGGCTTACATTTCCTTCATTATCATAGCATGCATAAAAAGCCGGAATAATTCCTTTGTACTTGTCTAAATTTCCCATAACCTTTTCCTCCTTGACGTTTCGTCTTTAAACTTTAACTTAAATTTCTGCTTTCGCCATTTCCTCTGTGAAAGACTTTGTAATTAACTGCGGACGGGTGATAATAGAACCTACCACTACACTGTAGCATCCAAGTTCTACTACACGTCTTGCTTTCTCAGGGGTGTTAATATTTCCTTCTGCGATTACATGATGTTTTACGTTTTTCAGAATTGTACGGATAATTTCAAAATCATTTTCCTCAATTCTGTCTCCCTTGCTGTGATCTGTATACCCCACAAGAGTTGTTCCTATAAAGTCAAAACCAAGCTCGTCTGCATGAAGTGCTTCTTCTACGGTAGAGCAATCCGCCATCAATAACTGATCTGGGTATTTTTTACGAATTTCGTGGTAAAATTCATCCAGTGTTACACCGCCGGGACGTAATTCAATGGTAGCATCAATGGCAATAATCTCTGGCTTTACTTCCATTAATTCGTCCACTTCCTTCATAGTCGGAGTGATATACACTTTACTGTCATCGTAATCCCTTTTTACAATACCAATCACCGGAAGTTCTACGTTCTTCTTAATCTCCTCAATGTCTTCTCTGGTGTTGGCACGAATTCCCATAGCGCCGCCTTCCTTTGCCGCTCTTGCCATTCTTCCCATAATAAAAGAGGAATGAAGTGGCTCATGAGGAAGTGCCTGACAGGATACGATTAAGTGCCCCTTAAGCTGCTCTAATTTCTGTTCCATAATACTCTCTGCTCTCCTTTCTGCTTGCGCTTTTCTGCCAATCAGTATATCACTCATGAAAGATTTTTCAATAGTTTTGAATTTAAAGAAAGTTCTTTCACATCATTCGGCATTTTCTATAATTTTACTTTTTATTTTTTGTTCATTTTTTAAAATTATGCACAAGGATTGAAAGTTCTTTCTCTTTAAAATCTATAGATTGAATTAATTTCTTTCTGGAACTATAATAAAGACAGAAAGTTTATCTCATAACTAACAGAACCTGATAGAGAAGGAGTATTCTACTATGATTATTAAAAACGGCCTGGTATTCCAGGAAGACGGAACCTTTGAAAAAAAAGATTTGTACATTGAAAACGGCAAAATCGTTGCCTCAAAAGCAGAAGTTTCTGATACAACAGAAATTGATGCCAGCAATCTCAAAGTCCTGCCGGGACTGGTAGATGTCCACAGCCACGGCGCCTTTGGTCATGACTTTTGTGATGCTGACCCGGAAGGATTAAAAATCACACTGAAATACGAAAAAGAACATGGCATCACTTCCTACTGTCCAACTTCCATGACCCTTGCCAAGGAAAAACTGCTGGATATTTTCGCAACTGCAACCCAGGTGAAAGAAAGCCCGGAGCTTGCCCGGATTATTGGTGTAAACATGGAAGGTCCTCTCATTGACATTCAGAAAAAAGGCGCACAGGCCGGCGAATATATTCGCGTACCAGATGCTTCTTTCTTCCGCAAATGCAATGAGGCCTCCGGCAACCAGATAAAACTTGTAACCCTGGCTCCAAATGTGGACAAGGCTTTTGATTTTATTGAAGAAGTAAAAGATGAAGTTGTGATTTCTATAGGCCATACCACAGCCAACTATGATTGTGCCAAGAAAGCTATGGACTTAGGCGCAAAACATGTCACACATCTTTACAACGCCATGCCTCCTTTTGCTCACAGAGACCCCGGCGTTGTAGGCGCTGCCTGTGATACTCCGGACTGCATGGTAGAGCTTATCTGCGATGGCTACCATATTCATCCTGCAACAGTCCGCACCACTTTTAAAATGTTCGGTGACGAAAGAGTTGTGCTTATCAGCGACTCCATGATGGCAACCGGTATGCCAAATGGAAAATACGAACTGGGCGGACAGGAAGTAACCATGAAAGACCGCTTTGCAGCTCTTTCCGATGGTACGATTGCCGGCTCTGCCACAAATCTTTTTGACTGCATGAAAAAAGCTATGGAATTCGGTATTCCAGAAGCAACCGCTATCTTTGCAGCCACCAGAAATCCAGCCAAGAGCATTGGTGTGTATGATAAGGTAGGTTCCCTTACACCGGGAAAATTCGCTGATGTGCTACTGGTGAATGAAAATTATGAGCTCATAAAAGTATTATAATAAATATAAATCTCAAGATAGCGAAAGCCCTGAAGATTGCAGCTTCAGGGCTTTCTATTTAAATTAAAATTATGAAGAGGGCTTAATCATGTGACCGCAATATTATGGTTCTACTGCTACTTTTATCACGCATTTTTTTAATCTGCGGTCATCTCCTGCTGCTGCACCTGGAAGATGTGGCTCATTCGCCATGCATACAATAAATCTTCCCTGACCCATAATCATACGGGCACATTTTTCTGCTGTGCAGCTTCCGAAATCCTTTTCTGGTGAAAATGGTTCTTTTTCATGGAATCCGTCTAATCCTATAAAAATTAATTCTTTTCCTTCAATATCAATCTGAATATCCATATATTTTTTATGGATTTCGAAACTTAACTCTTTCTCATCTTTTGCCTGCGCTTCCATAACATTTGCAAATACTTTGTCACCTAGAATTTCTGTTTTTCCAAGGGGAAGATTATTTAACTCCGTTTTTTCCAAAAAATCTATAGCAACATCCAAATTAGAAGAGATTCCACGATAGCGTGATATGTTTCTTATTTCATCATATATCATAATTATTTCCCTATAATCTCACTTAATTTTACTTTTCTGTCTTCGTATCTTGATTTTGTGCAAGCATCGGCTGTAGCAATCGCTGCCCTTGCAGCTTCACCTGTTAATAATGGTCTAAATTCATCATCTACTTCATTTCCGTGCATAATTCCATTGAAATATCTCATTTCATTCTTCATGATACTATGCAGCCACATTGGTGGTTTTTTACCCGGTTTTCCGTACATAATAGCACCATCCATCTCTGTACCATGATAAATTCTGGTACGATCATCATCTTCTTCCTGAGATTCATGTACTAAGAAATGTTCTTCTTTACCGTCAACTTTTAAAGTACCTCCACAGTCGCACATGTCAATACGAATAGCACCTTTTGTTCCCTGAATTAATACGTAGTGTTCTGGCCAATGAAATGCAGAACCCCACTCAAGAACAGCGTAACGGTTATCAGAAAATTCCATATTTACAAACAACATATCATCTTCATCACCAAATTCATCACCCTGATGTGCTACATTTCCGCCTGTCATGGTCACTGTTTCCGGTGTTCCTCCCATAAGAAACTGTACACAGTCTAATTCATGGATATGATGATACAGGTGACCGCCTGATTTTTCACGGATTTTTTTCCACGATATAGATGGCTGTGCTTCTTCCCAGCCATTCCTTGCGGAATGACAATATAAAACTTTTCCAATCACGCCATCATTGATTAATTTTTTAGCATGACGAACACCATTAAAGAAATTCATTACATGGCCTGCCATAAAAGTCACACCATGCTCCTGACATGATTTTACCATTTCATCACAATCTTCATAACTTAAAGCAATAGGTTTTTCACAAAAAACATTGACTCCGTGTTCTGCTGCCTTTACAACCGGCTCTTTATGAAGATAATTTGGAGTTGCTACAATTACAGCATCTACATCTTCTCTGCTATAAAGTGTATCTAAATCAGTTTCCACATCGCATCCAAGCTCTTTTGCTACGGTTTCTCCATTTTCCGGGTCAAGAACTGCTACAATTCTTGCTCCCTCTTCTTCTTTCATAATACGTCCTAATTCAGCTCCAAAATAACCTGTTCCTACAATTGCGTATCCTATTGTTTTCATATCACTTATAACCTCCTGCGTTTTTCTTAAACTATTTTACTGCTCCATCTGTCATTCCTCCGGCAATCTTATTCTGAATAAACATAAAAAAGATTACAGAAGGTACTACTACTAATGCTGACGCTGCCATCATATCTCCCCAATTCAGAATCTCTGAACCCTGAAGAGATTTTAATGCTACTGATACTGTCATTTTGTCCGTACTGTTAATTAAAATCAAAGAATATAGGAATTCATTCCATGCATTAATAAATGTATAGATAGCTGTTGCTACAATACCTGGCATAACTAAAGGCAGAACAATCTTTGTAAAAGTCTGAAACTTATTTGCTCCATCTACTCTCGCCGCTTCTTCTATACCAAGAGGTACTGTCTTGAAAAATCCTACTAACATCCACACTGCATAAGGAACACTAAAAGAAAGATATACAATAATCAAACCTATTCTTGTATTCATTAATCCTGCTTTTGCCATAACTAAAGAATATGGGATTGCTAACAGGATTGGTGGAAACATGTAAGTTGCCACTAATACTTTTGACATAAGTGCTCCCATTTTAGGGAAAAATCTTACAATTCCATAAGCCGCCATGGATGAAATCACAATAGCAATTAAAGTCGTGAACAATGCAATTATCACACTATTTCCAATATTTCCTGCAAAATGCAAATCGTTAATAACATGACTGAAATTTTCTAATGTAAATTTTTCCGGCAGAAACTTGGTCGGATTTGCAGTTAAATCTCCTGAAGATTTTACAGAGCAAAGTAAAATCCAAACCAAAGGAAAACAAGCAATTGCAGACAGTATGATAAGATATATATGACATAAGCCATTGCCGATTTTTTCTTTTCTGTTTACCATCACTTATCCTCCTTTTCCCATTTTCCAATAATTGCAAAGTAAACTATACATACCAGTAATAAGAATGCTAACAAAAGCATGGTTACTGCTGATGATTTTCCTAACATTTTTGTTCCCCAGCCCATGTTATAAGCATAAATCGGAACTGTAGTAGTTGCGTTTGCAGGTCCGCCACCTGTCAAAAGATAAATCATATCAAAGTTATTAAATACCCAGATAGTACGCAATACTACTAACAATCCCACTACAATTTTAATATGAGGAACTGTAATGTGCCAAAACTGCTGAAGCTTTGAGGCACCATCTATTTGTGCGGCTTCATACTGATCCTGAGGTATTGTTTGTAACGCTGAAAGAACATTTACCATAATCATAGGTGCACCGAACCAGACATTAATAAATATCAATGTCAAAAACACCAAACTATTATCACTTAGAAACTGGGGAAGTTCACTGCAGATACCTAATTGCACAAGAATATTTGGTAAAAATCCTGATACACCATTTAAAATCCATTTCCATGAGAGTGCAATAACAATAGATGGAAATGCCCATGGAATAATCATTAAAGTTCGATAAACACCTTTTCCTACTTTTACACGGTTAATTGCTAATGCCGATGTAAATCCAATTATGAGCTGTCCTGCTAATGAACATATTGTCCATACAATAGATGTTAAAAATGCTTTAAAAAAATTAGGATCTGATAACACTGCCTGATAATTAGCCAACCCGACAAAATCATAAGATGGTCTGATTAAATGTTTTGTTGTCATACTATAATATAAACTGGAAAAAATAGGATATATTAAAAGTACACCAACAATGATCAAAGCAGGAAGGACAAAAACCCAGCGCGCATAATCCGCTTTTGCTTTTCTTTTCACTGTTTACTGCCGCCTTTCTTTTCTAAATCCCACCAAGCCCCGAAGGGCTCGGACGGGATTTGATTTATTTTTATTGAACGGTACTAAATATTTCATTCAATTTATCTTCTGCTTCCTTTGCAGCCTTTTCTACATCTGTTCCATTTGTAATAATATCCTGGAACATACTTTCAATAATTCCCTGAGAAGTTAAAAGTCCTGCCTGAACGCTTGGTCCTTTTTCAAATCCAATAGCGGTTCCTTCATTCATTGCTTTTGTAATAACGTCTACTGCATTAGAGAATTTCTGCACTGTTGGGTTCGCCTGGTATTCAGGTGTATCGGAAATTCCTTCAATAGAAGGCAGCATGCCAACTGGTGTTGCTTCAAGGAATTTTATGTAAGTTTCCTTCTCATATAATTTTTTCATAAATGCCTTACAGATTTCCGGATGCTCTGAGTTCTGCCATACTACCATAGGAATATTAGATGTTTCAGCACCATAATCCGGATCATCTGCATTTATCTTCGGAAGGGGAGCGCAATCAATTTGATCAACCAAATCCGGTGAGTTTGTTTCCACTCCTCCAATCTGGAAACCTGAGTTAAAGTCAAATGCTGTTTTTCCTTGATAGAATAAAGTCGCCTGATCTAAAACTGCATAGTTTACGGAATCTTTTGGAGAACAGTTTTCATAAATATCTAACCAGTAATTAATTCCATCAATCGCCAAATCACTTGTTAAATCCGCTTTTAAATCATCGGTCAAAAGGCTTCCTCCGCCACTTCTTACATAGAAATTCAGGAAACGTGTTCCCATTAAATCATTGGAACCGCAAGGGAATGAACAGCCATATACTCCGTCTTTCGTAAGTTTTTTTGCCGCTTCTGCAAATTCATCCCATGTCTTTGGTACTTCCAGCCCTGCTTCTTGCAATAAATCTTTTCTGTACCACATAACCTGAGCATGAGAATAAAGTGGAATGGAATAACATTCTCCATCTTTTTCTCCTTCATCCAAAGCAGTTTCTGCAAATTTATCACGTCCGATATCATCAATCAAATCATCAAGAGGCGCTAATGCTTCTGCATCCATCATCTCAACTACATGTCCCGGAAGTGCTGTACTCATGTCTGGTACATTTCCCGAAGCCAGACCTGTTGTCCACTTTGTGTAAAAGTCTCCCCAGGAAAAGGTTTCGATTGTAATGTTTACCTCTGGATTATCTTTCATAAATTGATCTGCGGTTTCCTGAATAACTTCCAATCTTGGTCCCTGTGTAAAGGAATGCCAAAAAGTAATATCACCTTTTAATTCTCCGTCTGCGTTCACAGAACTCTTTTCCTCTGTACTTTTCTTTCCTGAGTCACCTCCGCATCCTGCAAAAGACCCTAATGTTAAAATTCCTGCTAACAATAATGCAAGCTTCTTTT
Organism: Bacillota bacterium; assembly: GCA_902363515.1. Classification (GTDB taxonomy): domain Bacteria; phylum Bacillota; class Clostridia; order Lachnospirales; family Lachnospiraceae; genus Blautia. Next base: position 16,938 of record CABJAN010000029.1, read on the forward strand.
TCATAGTCTTACTCCTTTCCTTCATACTGTTTCGTCATTTCTCACAATACATTCCACTTTTCCGCCCTTGCTTTGTGGCTTTTATTTTCTATATTCTGATTTTACATTTTTTCTTTATACAACGCCACTGAATAATCATTTATCAATAGCACAAAACAACTCTTTTTCTTCCATATCTGTGTATTCTCTGTTTTTACACAAAAAAATATCTTTTCTCATTGCTCAGAAAAGATATTTTTGGCTATTTTGTATGTTTTTACCTTACATTCCTTTTTGCAACTATATATTCTATATGATATTCCTCACTTTATAGGATTAATCGGCACTATTCCTTTGATATTTTTCGATATTGATTTGGCGTAACACCAAAATGTTTTTTAAAAACACGAATAAAAAAATTGACGTCTTCATATCCCACGCTATAGGCAATATCACTGACGCTTTCCGAAGACAGCAGCAATCTTCTCCCTGCTACAGTCATACGCATATCTCTGAGATATTCTCCCGGGCTTTTTCCTGTCTGTTCCTTGAAAAGTTTCCGAAACCTTGTTTCTCCAAGTCCTGCCATATCACATAACCTTGCAGTTGTATAGTTTTCCGTTGGGTGTAATACCATAAAATCTACAACATGTCTGATTCTCTGGTCCATTTGCTCTATCTTAATGTCTCCTTCCCCTGTTACTTCCCGCTCTATCTGACCTTCACATTTTCCTGCTCTTCCAATAATTTTCCCAATCAGTAATTCCAGATATCCCCGGACTAAAAATATACGTTCTGCACCTTCAGAATGTATTGCCTGATAAATTTTGTCAAAATACTCCTTCTCACCTTTATCATCCAAAACCTCCGGCATTTGATAATAATCTCTTAGGAAGTCTCCTCCTTCATATGAAACAGACATATTAAACCGTATGCTTGTAAATGAAAAAGTATTTCCCAGAGCATGACAAGATAATACACATCCTCTTGGCAGATAAATTATCTGATTTTTTTCCACCACAACCTCTTTTCCATCAATAATAAAAATAGCCTTCCCCACTGTAATATAACGCAGCATACTGTAAGGAATCTTTGTTTCTGGCATATACCAGGCTTTGCCAAAAGAATATTTATCTATATACAGAAAATTAATTCTTACACCTTCTATATAGGTTTTCTCTGTTGTCACTTCATTTTTGCTCACCATATCACCCCCATATATTTCTTTCTAAATTCTGAAATTTTCTATTTTTCTCCATGTTTTTATTATAACCTTGTCTGTGAAATTTGTGAATCTTTTCCATGGCAAAAGGTGATTTTGTCACAGACACAGTCCCCTTCTTTTTGTATACTACAGATAAAGCTAGAAAAAATAAAGAACAGACATAGATGATTAAACTACAGGAGGTTTTCCTATGAGATTAAAAGATAAAGTTGCTATTATTACAGGAGGCAGCCGCGGTATTGGCTTTGCAACTGCGGAGGCATTTTTAAGAGAAGGCGCTGTTGTTATCCTCACTGCCAGCACCCAGGAATCTGCGGACACTGCTGTGAAAAAACTGAAAGAAAAACATCCGGATTCTACCATAGCCGGTATTAGTCCTAACCTGGCAGATTTGGAATCTGTACGTTCTTCTTTCCGTGAAGCCACTTCTAAATATGGCTGTGTTGATATTTTAGTGAACAATGCCGGACTTTCTGAACGTACTCCGTTTATGGAATACAAGGAGGAAGATTTTGACCGCATTATGGACTTAAACGTAAAAGGTGTTTTTAATTGTACCAGAGCAGCTTCTGAATGTATGATTGCCCGTGGTGATGGTGTGATTCTCAACACCTCCTCCATGGTAAGTATTTACGGTCAGGCCAGCGGTCTTGCTTATCCTGTTTCTAAATTTGCAGTAAACGGTCTTACTGTTTCTCTTGCAAGAGAGCTGGGACCGAAAGGCATCCGTGTAAACGCAGTTGCACCTGGTATTACAGAAACAGATATGATGAAATCAGTTCCAAAAGAGGTTATTGATCCCCTTATTAATCAGATTCCTCTTCGCCGCCTTGGTCAGCCGGAGGATATTGCCAATGCTTTTATATTCCTTGCTTCTGACGAAGCTTCCTACATTACCGGAGTTGTTTTAAGCGTAGACGGTATGGCAAGATCCTAAAAATGAAAAAAAGAAAAACATCCGCACCTCCTCATATTCGTCAGTATGCCGGATGTTTTTCTTTTTGTTTTATCAGTTCTTCTTTTTGTTTTCTGGTCAGTTTTTTTATTTCACATTCTCGCCGCATGGCCTCTTCTCTGGTTTGAAATTGTTCAAAATAAACCAATTCTACAGGGCGTCGCGCTCTGGTATATTTTGCTCCTTTCCCTGCATTGTGACAGGCCACCCGCTTGTCCAAATCTGTGGTCCACCCTGTATACAGACTACCATCTTTGCATTTCAACATATATGTATACTTTAAATTTTTTTGTTCCATGTTTGTAATCCCTGCCGTTCTATGTACGGACGCTCCGTCTGCTTTCCTAAGCGAAACAAAACGCCCTCTATATGAAGCCGCCGATACCAAACGTATTTCATCCAGCCGGAAAACCGTATGTCATGCCTTTCCTGGAAGGAACATCTGTTTTCCGGAATCCACGTTTTTAGATTGTAAGATTTTCGGCTGCTGATTTTCTGTTGTTTAATTTATTATACTCTTACAATCTGAATTTGTGAATCTTTTCTATGGCAAATACTGCATGGGATCTAATGGTGTCCCGTCCTTTGTTAATGCAAAGTACAGATTCGTGCCTTCTTTGGTGTAATATTTTGTTGGTTCATTTACATATCCCAGTACACTGCCTGCTGATACATATTCCTCTGCCTGAAATGGCACATCTTTTAACTGTCCATATACTGCCTGGTATCCATTTCCCATATCCAGTGTTACTGTTGTTCCAGTCTCCTCATTTTCCACTATGGAAAGGACTTTCCCATTAGCTACTGCTGTCACCGGCGCTCCGGCTTCTGCTGAAATTGCCACAGCCGGATTTAATTTGTATACATTCAGTGTTGGAAAATATACGGTATTTTCCATATTATAGTCAAGAACAACCTGTCCGTTTACCGGCCACTGCATAAGGGAACTTTCTGTAAAATTCAAATCTACTGTTTGAGAAATCACCGGCTGGTTCTGTGTTGATGCAGAAGCGCTTTCTGCCGCTTGTTCCTCTGCCTGTTCTGTTACTGGTTCTGTAGTCTCTTCCGGCGTTTCCGGTTCTTCTAACGTAGTTTCTGTTTCTCTGGTTCCTTCTACTTCCGAAGTATTGGCATCTTCTGTTTCTTCTCTTTCTTCTGTCTTTATTGCCTGGTCAACAGAATCCTCTTCATTCTCCTTAACAAGTTCTTTCTCGTTTGGTGTACTCTTACTCCCGGACTGATAAACAGCCGCACATGTGACCACTAATGTCAATGCCAGCAGACTTCCTAATGCCACACGAATTTTACCTTTTTTACTCATATCTTTCACCTCTACCTATGATGGAGCAATCCGCCCCTTTTTTAGCTTCAATCATAGGATTGCCAGAAAATGAAAACTTATACATTATCTATTTCTCTTTTCTTGGTATGTATGGTAAAATAAAGAAAAACACTCAGGCATTACGGAGGATTCCTACATATGAAAAAAACTGGAAACATACTTTGTTATGGTTTTATTTTACTGCTGCTTCTTGCAGACATTGCTGTGCTGGCATACTTTTTTAATTTTTCTGCTGCACCTGGTTATTACTACATTTGCCTTGCCTGCATTTTTGTGGTGCTTATTCTTTTCCTGATTTTCCAGCTCAAGGTACAGAAACGGCTAAAAGCTTCCATTCGTCCGTGGATACCCGCAGGCTTTACGATTCTGGTTTTACTTTTTAGCGGTATTTTCCTTTACACTGGAGTCAGAGATGGACTTGCCATGAAACATCCTTTGCAGACCACAGTGAATCAGACTAAATTTTTCAGAATTCCCCATACCATTTTCAAGTATTCTTTAAAAGACACTTACCGTATGGAGGGAATTGATATTTTAGATGAAAAAGTCTCTCTGCAAATCAGTGAAAAGGACTACAAAAAATATTCTTACATTACTGAAAAAGAATATATGGAATATGATGAGGACAGCAACCGTATTCTATACAGCTACGAATATTCTGAAGATTCCAAACTTATGGCAGAATATCTTCCTGTATCAAAAAAAGTGGTAAATCTGGTAGAACTTACTCCTTCTTCCAAGACTTATACCCAAACAGATAAGCTGCACTCTTTAGAAGCAGAAATTACATCTGTCATTGACGACCGTACTATGGAAGCAACCGTGACCGACCTTGGAGATTATGAAGGTTCCCATGTAAAAGAAGGGGATACCATTACCATACATGGTACAATGACCATCCTCTATCCTTACAATGTACAGGGCTTCTATGAAATTAAAGAAGGGGATTTAGTCACTTTCTCTGTAGATGAACTCACTACAGGAGATTCGATTTCCGTAACAACCTCTGTTCTGAATCTGGCAGAAAATCAGACCAAAGGGGAACCTGTGGAATAGAATACTCAGCTAACCAGAGGAATCGTTATACGTTTCCGGCAGATATGCCTTATATGTATAACGATTCCTCTTTTTATTCTTTCTCACTAATTTGCATTTCAGGGAAAAAATACGTTAAAATTTCTTTGTATTCTTTTCCCTCCAATGCCATCTGTTCTGCGCCATATTGGCTAAGCCCCACACCATGGCCTTTCCCTTTGCATAAAAATCTCACCTTTTCTTCAGAACACTGTACAGAAAAACAGGAAGACGGCAGTTTTAGAATTTCTCTTATTTTTTCCCCTTGTATCATTTGATTCCCAATCTGAAGTTCCAGAACATACCCTGCCCCATCTGTTTGTTTCACTTCCACCACTTTTGTTTCCCCAAAGGTAAAACCACCATAAAATTTCTTCATTCTTTTCTCAAGTTCCTGAAATGAAAAATAACAGCCCTCTACATAAAGAGGACTGTCTCTATCTTTTGCTGATTCTACAGAAGTTATGTATCCGTAAGACTCACCCATGACATCTGCTCCATCTCTGGTTTTTCCAGAGCTAATCCCATGATAAGGCGCTTCTTTTATTTCTCCCTGGGTTGTTAATAAAACCTCGCCACTGGTTTCCCTGGCAGCTTCCTGAAATATATGAAATTTTTCCAGCATTTCCAGATTCATATGTTTTCCTTTGAAAAATGCTGCTGTTTCTTCTAATATTTCTTTTCTCTCTTTTTCACTTTTCACAGAAAGGTTGGTCCTGGCAAGAACCACCTGCGCCTTAATGGTTTCTTTTGAGTATTCCCAGGAAATCTGAGAAGCTGCAACTCCTGCTACATAATCTTCAACCGTCTGTTCCCGATTCACTGGACAGGCTCTTCGCCCTAAAACCACCACCGTAATCAAATAGGGAAGCAATAGCAACAGCAATACTGCCAAAATCCACGATTCTCTTTCTTTTTTCATAAAACACAGAATCCGCACTGTTTCTCATTGACAGTATATGACTGCTTCTATTTTTTTACCACAAAAGCCGGTATGGGAGGATTGTTTTTACGGTTGTAATAAGTATTCACAATCACAATATATTGCTTCTCATCTAAATTTTTTAAGCACTCTAAAATCCTGTCTTTTTCTTCAAAACCGGTGTCTCCTCCACTATAGATGCAAAGCGCCAGAACACCGTCTTTTTTTAGTAAGGTAAGTCCTTTATTGATTGCTTCTACACTGGTATCCGCTTTTGTAGCAAGACTATGGTCTCCTCCCGGAAGATACCCAAAATTAAAATAGATTCCATCTACAGATTCCGCTTCCAGATATTTCTCCATATTGGTATGGCTATCCAAACACAGCCTGGCTTTCCCTTCCATGTGGTGTTCTTTCAGCAGCTTTTCTGTAGCCAGCAGCGCTTTTTCCTGAATGTCAAAAGCGGTTACCATTCCCGTCTCTCCTGCTAACTCACAGAGAAACAAAGTATCATGTCCGTTGCCCATGGTAGCATCTACATAGCAGCCCCCAGGCCTTACCTGTAGTTTAAACAACTCATGACTCCATTGTGTAATCTGATAGGATATCATATTTCATTTTCGCTGGTTTTTAATGCCTGCTCTAAATCTGCAATAATGTCATCAATATGTTCAATTCCCACAGAAAGACGAATCATTCCCGGTGATACTCCTGCTGCTTCTAACTGCTGGTCATTTAACTGTCTGTGTGTATGGCTTGCAGGATGCAGAACACTGGTTTTCGCATCAGCAACATGTGTTACAATAGACGCCAGTTTCAGACTATCCATGAATCTGACCGCAGCTTCTCTTCCTGCCTTTAGCTCAAAGGAAATAACACCACAGGTTCCCTTTGGCATATATTTCTGTGCCAAAGCATGATAGCGGTCATTCTCCAGTCCCGGATAATTCACCTTTCCAACTAATGGATGACCTTCCAGATACTCTGCAACCTTCTGAGCATTATAGCAATGTCTCTCTACACGCAGAACTAAGGATTCCAGTCCTAAATTTAAAATAAAGCAATTCATAGGAGATGGTATGGACCCTAAATCTCTCATAAGCTGAGCATTAATTTTGGTAATATATGCAGCTTTACCGAACTGTTTTGTATAAACAACTCCATGATAAGATTCATCCGGTGTTGTAAGTCCAGGGAATTTTTCCTTGTGTGCTTCCCAGTCAAAGTTTCCGCTGTCTACAATGGCTCCGCCTACCTGCGCTGCATGTCCATCCATATACTTGGTAGTAGAATGAGTTACAATATCAGCTCCCCATTCAAAGGGTCTGCAATTTACCGGAGTTGCAAAAGTATTATCTACAATCAATGGTACGCCATGACTATGTGCTACTTCTACCATTTTTTCAATATCCAGCACTACTAAAGATGGATTTGCAATGGTTTCCGCAACCACAGCTTTTGTATTTGGCTGGAAGGCTTTATCCAGCTCCTCTTTTGACGCATCTACATCCACAAAAGTACAGGAGATTCCCATCTTTTTCGCTGTTACCCCAAGTACATTCAAGGTTCCTCCATAAATGGAAGAGGCACAAATCACATGATCCCCTGCTTCGCAGATATTAAATACAGCATAGAAGTTCGCTGCCTGTCCTGAAGAAGTCAGAACTGCTGCCACACCACCTTCTAAATCTGCAATTTTAGCTGCTACTAAATCATTAGTAGGATTCTGGCATCTGGTATAAAAATATCCATTATCTTTCAAATCAAATAATCTGCCCATTTCTTCAGTAGTATCATATTTAAAAGTTGTACTCTGATAAATAGGCATCATTCTCGGTTCCCCTTTTTGGGGTTTCCATCCGGACTGAATACATTTTGTCTCAATACGATATTCATTACTCATAACAAAACCTCACTATTTTCTCTCGCTATTTTGTATTTTACTGTTAAATATTGTATCACTGTTTTTCCACTGTGAATAGTTAAATTTTCTGTTTTCTAAAATTTCTTCTATTTTCCTTCTATTTTTCTTCTATCTGCGGAAATATTTCTGCCCGATTAAGATGACTCCGACAAAGAGCACAAGACCAATTCCTAAAATAATCAGCTTGGTTTCCTGGCTCACCTTCATATTCATAGACAACAGAGCCAGAACTAACATGTCCAAACCAATAATAATCACAGCGCTGCCTATTGTAATCATAAATTTCCGCTCATTTTCCGGAGATACTCCGCTGGCAAACCGTTCCCGAATCATAGAGGACTTTCCTTTCACTGCTAAAAAAATCCCTCCCAGAATAATCACTGCTGCAATTATTAGCAATACCACATTTGTTGTCATAATCTTTCGTTCCTTTCTTTCTATCTTTTCTCATACTTTTTGAATTCTGCCCGATACCAAAGCGGCAGCACGGTTCCCTTTAAGATACAGGAAAAACTCAGCACCCACCAGATACCGTTTAGTCCAAGGGAAGTTTTTGACAGCAGCATAGCTGCAGGAATTCTCAGGAGATTAAAAGTAATTCCTGTCACGGATGGCGGAATTGTCTTCCCAAGTCCCTGAAACGCTCCTGTAGCCGCCCCTTCCAGACACATAAACAATTCGCTGATTCCAATAATCCGAAGATAATCTACCCCCATAGGAATAACCTCTGGCTCTTTGATGAAAATCCGAAAGAAAAATTCCGGAAATGCCATCAACAGGAAGCTGGTAAAAATCCCCCAGGCTCCCATAATCACCAAAGCGGTCCTGTAACCTTTTTTGATTCTGTCTTTTTTTCCTGCACCATAATTTTGTGCAATAAAAGCATTTACTGCGGTAGAAAATCCCCCTGCCATCATCCAGGATATGGATTCTATCTGGCTTCCCACCTTCTGTACTGCCACTGCCGCATCTCCCCAGCCTGCCACCAGTCTCGCAATAACCATGGAAATAGCAGAGAACAATGAATCCTGTATTGCAGAAGGAAATCCTATTTTTACAATTCTTCTTATTTGTTCTTTTTTCGCTGGTTTTAGTAAATGTAAATTTCTGAAAATAACCGGCTCCTGCCAGATTGCTTTCAAATACAGAACAAAAACAATCACCTGAGCTAGTACAGTTGCTGTAGCAGCCCCTGCAACGCCCATTTTGGGAATCGGTCCCATTCCAAAAACCAATACCGGATCTAAAATCAAATTAATCAGAAGTCCCATAGTGGTAACACGGAACGTAGTAACCGTATTTCCCATAGCAGCCAAAATTCCTCCTATAATCTGATCCAGAAAAGAAAATACAACCAATCCGCAGACAATCATTAAATAAATTCTGGCGTCTTGAATAACCTCTGTATTATTAAGTTTAAAAAAGTCAATCATTTGCTTGTGAAATAACAAACTTAAAATTCCATACAGAACTCCCAGAAAAGTTCCCATGCGAAGGGCGCCTCTTGCATATTGTGCCGCCTCTTCCTTTTCTCCGCTTCCCAGTTTCTGAGCAACAGTGACCTGTCCTCCAATTCTTGGGATGGTCGTAACCCCATTTGCCATCCACATAAACATTCCGGCAGCTCCCACCGCTGCCACAGCTCCGCTTCCAAGCCTGCCGATCCAAATCATATCAACCAGATTGTAACCCATTTGAATAAAAGAAGTTCCCATAATCGGAAATGCCAGTCTGGCTAAAGTACCCGCTATAGGACCTTCCAATAAATCTATCTTTTTCTTCATTTTCTCCACTTGCCTCTGTCTTCTGTCTATTTAAAAATCCTTTATTTATTATCTTAACAGACTCTAATTGTATCGTAAATACCTATTTCCCTTTTCTTTCCGCCTCAATTATGATACGCTAGAAAAAACAAGAATAGAGGATTTAGACATGAAAGAAAAAATTTATACCATCCCGCTTATGGATGCTTTCCGGGCTGATGACGAATGCCCTTTTTGTTTTATTGAACGAAATCTGGAGCAGCATGCCATTGACTTTGTTCTGGGTTCCGGAGCTTCTTATATGGAAGATGACATCCGTGCTGAAACAGACAAAACAGGATTTTGTCGAAATCATTATAAGAAAATGTTTGACTATGGAAATCGCCTTGGAACAGGCTTGATTCTAACCACACATTTTAAGAAAAAAAATGAAGAACTAAAACAACAGCTCAAAATGTTTTCCCCCGGAAAAGCATCCATGTTGAGCCACTTAAAAAAAGCCAAAATTGACCCTGAAAATCCTAAAACCAGTATCGGAGCCTGGATAAAAGAAGAAAGCAACCGTTGCTATATCTGTGATTATTCCAAAGATACTTATAACCGCTATCTGGATACCTTCTTTGAACTCTATCGGAAAAATCCTGAATTTCAGGACTTATTTCAAAACAGTAAAGGCTTTTGTCTGCCACACTTTGCAGACTTAGTAGAAACTGCTGAAACACTCTTATCTGACAAAGAGAAAAAATCCTTCTATGATTCTCTGTTTGCTCTCATGACAGAAAATCTCCAGAGAATAACAGAAGACCTGGAATGGTTCTGTGACAAATTCGACTTTAGAAACAAAGATGCTGACTGGAAAAACTCAAAAGATGCCATTCAAAGAGGCATGCAAAAAGCTGCCGGAGGCTATCCCGCTGACCCGGTTTACAAAGCAGACCGCTAATCAGGATCTTGGTTAATTAAAAAGATTTCTGAAAGCAATTATAAAAAAAGAATAAATGAATTTTTTTGTTTTTCATTTTTCTTTTAGTATTTAGTCATAAATTATCCTTATTTACAAGGTATAGTATTACTTGTAAAAGCCAATAAGACTTTTTTCAAAATCTTTTTCTTTTCATATTACTGGCAACTAATTGCCAGTAACTCCTTCTTTTTTATGAAATACAGACAGGAGCAGGAATCTAACCCCCTCGGATTCCTGCTCCTGTTATGTTTATCCTAAAAGGAGAGGATTTCTCTTTTTCTTATGGTAAATCCTATTGTGCCTGCCAGAAGAATTATTCCTGCTACCAATGGAAGAAAGGTTCCAGGTGTTGTTCCACCTCCGGTCATAGGCAGTTTAAAATTTGCATGATTCGTAATTTCATATACAAAATGATAGATATAATAAATTTTTTCTACCGGATCATAGATGCATTGACTTTTATCTATATTCTGTTCTTCTATCTGCTCTTCTGTAATTCTCATAGGAACCTGAACAACCAATGGCTCTTTCAGCAGTGTGTGCCCCTGTGCTGTTTTTTTCTCTGTTATGGTATAGGTATCTGGCTTCAAGTTTTCAAATAAAATTTCTCCATTTTCATTTGACTCTGTTGTATAAAGCACTTCCCCTTTTCCATTTTTAATTTCAAATATAGCGCCTTTTAAAGGTGTAGTCCCATCTGTATCAAATTTTTTAATTTTAATACTTCCCTCCACTGGAACATCCTCCGCGATATATTGATTTCCACCTTCCAGCTTTACCGTTCCATCCTTCTTCGTCACTTGCGATACAAATAGTTCTCCATCTTTCGCTACAATATTTCCCTCCTTATCTTTTAAACTTCCTTTTAAGGTATATCCGGCAGCCGGCTTTGTCTCCTGAATAGCGATCGTTCCATAGGGAAGAATGGTTTCTCCATTTGCCCCTTTGTATAAATCATCACTTAGAGGTTCTACTAAATAAGGATCACTCAGTTTTGCTGCGTATTGTTCTCCTTCCTTCTTTATTTCTATGACCCATTCCCTTTTGGCTGTATCTGGCAAACTTTCTTTACTATAGTATCCATCATAATATTGAATTGTAAACTGTGTTCCCTCCAGGGTGGGCATTTCTGTTGTGTTTTCCCCATATCCAACCTTAGTTAAAGAAATTCCAAGCTTGTCATATCCAGGAAAATCCTGAACTTTAACTATTGCTATTGTAATTTCATTGTCTTCTTCCTGCAGAGAAACCGGATAAACTTTCTCATCTGTTTCATACCCTTCTGGCGACTTCGTTTCTTTTATGTAATAATCTCCCAAAGAAATAATCTCGCTACTTCCTTTACCCTCAGAATCTAACACTATTTTTGTGACAAATTCTGTACATTCCTGGTTTTTATAAATGCTATACTCTGCTCCTTCCAGATTGTAACAAGCATTGCCGTTTGTAATGCCCACATCTGCTGAAGTTTTTTCCAGCTCTATTCTCCCTCCTTTGGGCGGTTCTTTTGAAATCTTCTGATTCTCCTGCGCGGTTATTCCTCCTGCTACCTCATATGTATACACTGTCTCATCCAGTAAATATCCCGGTGAAGGACTTTTCTCTTTTACATAGTATGTGCCATCCTCCAATATCTCATCTCCGGTTGTACTATATCCCTTCTCATCTGTTGTCATGGTCATAATCTCATTTTTGCAGGATGCATCTGTATAAATGCCATAAACAGCCCCTGCCAAACTATAAGCAGGATTATTTTCCGTTAAATCTAAATTAGCACTCTCTTTTTGAAGGCTTAATCCTCCTTTAGCATTTTGTATAATAAAACAAATATCCTGATACCGACTGGCACCGCCATTGATGGCATAAATCCTATAATTTTTTAAAATCCCTGCCATCTCCCCACTGTTTGCTTTTTCATATACTTCATTTGCAATCTTAATAATTTTTCCCTGTTCTGTCCCTGTAAGTCCTAATAAGCTTCCCGTTTCTAAATATCCAATTACTGCATGAATATAAATTTCCCGATATGTCTTTTTCCCCTGGTCTAATTCCCCAAACCAGACATCTCCTAATTCCTGCAATTCTATTCCATAATTGGTCAGCATAACAAGTTTGTATGCATTTGCATAATCTGGTCTCGCCTCATCCAATGATTCGATATCCGAATACCAGCCGCTGGAAGGATTTTTCTTATTTGGCTGCATGCAGTAACCAATTCCCACAATCCCATCACAGCCGGAAATATAAAATTCTCTGGTATGATAAAGTTGGGAAGGATATGAAATCTTTTCTCCCACATCAAGTTTGACTTTATCAGGAATTCCTGTCCCTTTTCCTTTCGCCTGATATCCAACCGAATCTTCCAACACCTTTACACAGGAATCCCTGTGATAAATAAAATCCAACGCATCTTGATAAACTCTCTCCTCCTCTGTTAATACACCATTTTGAGCAAAAATCACTTCCAGAGTCATCGATTCATTTAAAAGAGTTATATCGTATTCATATCGTTCCTTACCTACACAGTCTTCCAGTACCTCTATTTCTTCGCCCTCTTCTGATAAAATCCTTCCGGATTGAATTACATACCCCTGGTCTGCTGCAAAAACAGTATGTATCAGTTCTCCACCAGGTATCGTATCGGCTGTAGCATACCCCTTTTCTTTTGGGTAAATAGTTGTCCATTGTGCCTCTTCAAATCCATATTGGAGATGCAAAACACCACCTTTTTTTGGCACACAAGTTCTAAATTTGCATATCTCCGGTACAAGATTGGTTTCGTCTTGCACTTTATCTTGTGTTTCTTCCTGATTTGTACTCTGCTCTATTTCTTCCCAACAAATTACTGCGGCATTTCCATAAATAAAACTTTCTTTTCCAAAAACAGGAATTACTGCAATACTACCTGCCATTTTGGATGTAACTGTTAAAGAAAAATCTGTATATGTCCCTGTAGGAAGTTCTAATTCAGCATAATGAATTCCTTCTTCTGTTTCATCATTTCTATATTGTTTTAAAACTCCATCTGTTTCTTCCTGCTGGAAACTTTTTACAGATATATCTATTTCTCCTTTCTCCTGAAAATCATGAACAATTATCTGTTGAGCTGCTTTATCCAAATAAATTCCCCATTGATTTTTATCCTCTGTTAAATTTCCTTCTATTTCACTAAAATACAAACGAAGCACTTCTTTTTTTTCTGTTGTATTTTCTGCGTGTATATTTAATGTCACTTTATCCTTTACATTTAACGGTTCTTTTGTTTCCTGTACTGTAACAGACGCATCAACTCCTATAGCATTTTCCAGACCACTTTGAGCAGCGCTTCCATATGCCAGGAACACTGAACCAGACAACTTCCACATGAGAATCATTGTAATTAAGAATGTCAGAATCTTATTTTTATACTTCATAAATCACCTGCTGTTTATACACAGCCTTTTCCTTTCTCCCTGTTCTTTTTCCATAAAAACAGTACAAGTAAACCGACTCCAAATATAATTAAGCTATATTCTAATGCCTTCTCGTACTCTTTCATCCATTTTGATTCAACATGCTTTTTCTTAATATTTTGAGAATCAATAAAGTCTTCTTCTTGTTGTATTCTTGTTCCCCTCACCAAAAGTCGATATGTATTTACTCCATAAGGAGTACAGGTAACCAACGTACAGTAATCTTTCCCTTTTTTTATATAAAGTTCTTCCAGATTACTTGGAAGAACCTTTTGAATCTGGTCTACCTGATACACTAATTGCTCTCCCAAAATATTCAGAAAAAATACTTCTCCCTTTTCCAGTTCTGTCAAATCAGTGAATAACTTTGCATTGCTAAGTCCTGTATGTCCCGTTAAAACAGTATGTGTATTTTCTCCCCCTATAGGGAGAGATGTTCCTTCTAAATGTCCAATCCCCTTTTCCAAAATTTTTTCAGAAGTTCCATGATAAATCGGAAGTTTTACCCCAATGGCAGGAATAGAAATTGTTCCCATAACTCCTTCTGAATTTACACACAAAAGTCCTCTATAATCTTCTGTACTTATCTTTTTGCTTTCTTCTTTAAACGGGTCGCAAAGTTTTACACCACTACTAAAAAGTTTTTCATTGTACTGCTTAACACTTTTCTTTGTCTCTTCTTTTTCTGTGTCATCCGTCATCTCTTCTATTTTTTCTACAGAATTTACCAAAGATGCTGTCTCATGTTCAAATACATAGTTTGCCAAATAAGGATATCCCATCAATAATACAGCACTAAAAAACAATAACAGAACCGCAAACCTTTTTTTCATATTAATCATCTTTCTTATTACTTCTTCTTGTTACAAGTACCACACCACCAAGAGCAGCTCCGCATCCAGCCAGCGTAAAAATCCAGGTTCCATATCCTCCTGTTTGTGGCAATTTAAATGTTTTATTATTAATAACTTCTATATCTACCCTACCATTAGCAGATACGATACCTGTTTCTGAGTGAAATTCGCTCATAGTTGTATTCGTTCCATCTATTGATGCACTTGCACGTTCTCCTGGTGTTTCTATTACTTCTTTATTTGGATTATTTGTGATATCTAAAATGTCATATAGAGTTGTACGAGATGGGATAATATCATCCACAGTGCTTCTGATATCAATCACCATAGGTTCTTTTAGAAGAGAATAACCATTTGCTGTAGCAATTTCTGTTAGAATATAAGTATCGGCTTCTAAGCCATTAATAGTAAGATTTCCTTTTTCCCCCGGGTTAAATACGGTACCTTCTTTTTCAGAAGTTCCTTTTTCCTGATCTGTAATATAATAAACTCCATTTTCTCCTTTCGCTTTTAAATAATAACCATCTGTCTTATTTTGCAACAAAAACTTTACATCCTGAAATTTCCCTTTCTGATCCGAAAACATCTTTTGAATATTAAGTCCAAAAATATAAACTTTCGCTCTATCCTCCAACGTGTCAACTTCTTCCATATTTGTACGTTTCCACTCCAGAGTTACCTCATTTATATTTCCGGAATCTCCCAACACAGGACTATCGTCTGTATTTATGGTACAGGAATATGCAATAACCATCCATTTATTGGATAGCTTCGTATTGATTTCCTCTAATCCTTCTTTCGTAATTGTAATAATCATTTTACTTTTTCCTGAAGTTTCTCCTTGATATTCTGTTTTAAACAGCTTCTCTTTTGCTTCCCATACTTGGATTGCTTTTTCTTTGTCATGATTTCTTGCTTCCTCCTCTGTTTTGTAAAAATAGAGACTTACATCTTTGTTATACGTCAATCCTATATCCATCTGATCTGTAAATGTATATTGTGTCAAATACGTTGCCTCTGATGTAATTTTCGGAAGATGTGACACAAAAATGTAATCCATAATATCTCCCTGTGATCCTGTTGCAATGTCTTCATAAGGCAATTTTCCATTGTCATCATGCTGTTTTATCAGCTTATCTAAATCCGGAATATTAGTCTGATTCTTAGGATATACTTCTACATCATAAAACCAGGCTTCTCCTTCATGATCCGTCATAGGAAGTGAGACAAAAAATGGCTCTACTGTTGTATGAACATTTGCAGGAACCTTAGTTTCTACAATCAAATATAACCCCAACGGTAACTCTGTTACCGATGTCTTTCCATTTTTATCTGTAAGAGGCATATTTTTCTTTTCGTCTGCATGATTCACATACTGCTCTAACTGATTTCTTCCTTCTGTTTCTTGCGCTAATAACTCCTTTAACGAATAATTTAACTCTGTAGAGGTATATTGATGATTTCCTCTTTTATTATCCATTCCCAAAATCTTTTCCAGTTTTTCTGGAATATCATATAGAATCTGTATTTCATTTTGTTTATGTTCCGTATGAATATTTCCAAGATGAAGATATGTAAACTCAACTCCTGAAATCACATAATTTTTAAATTCTTCTTTTGCTTTTTCATCCTCTTTTCCATTATTTGCAAACTTTTCCTCAGAAGTATCTATCCCGTCCTCTTCAGCAGCAGTCAAATCATACTTATAAACCGTCAAACTTCCCTTTTGAGTCATGTCAATAATGTCCTCTGACGCAGCAAATACTTCTTGTTTTAAAAGAATTACAGAACATATCGCTGCAACAAATACTCCGATTTTTCTCCAAACTAATTTCTTCATAATACGCTCCTTTTCAATTTCAAATATAACTGAATACAATTACTATATTGTTAATTATAATTCTTTTTCGTTTGTTTTTCAAGTCTATTTTAAAAAAATAATGATATTTCTTTATTTTTCATTTCTTCTTTGGCACATAAATTGTCCCCTTATCTTTTTCTGTGATTTCCTTCTGTGTTCCTTTTTACTCTACATACTCACAATAAACTAAATAACGAAATTTTCCTCCTGGCACGCCATAAGGATGACAGGACATTAATGTCACCATATCTCTTCCTTCTTGTATCAAAATAGAATTCAAATCAAAAGAGTCCACAATTTTCACATCCACAGTCTTATAAACTCTGGTTTCCCACAACGTATGAAGATATACTATGGAACCCTGTTTCATATTCTCTATATACTGAAAATATGGACTCCCCTTCCACCCACGATGAGCTGCTATCACAGAGTTTGTATTTTCTCCGCCTACCGGCATACTGGTTTCTGATAAAATTCCCGCGCCTTTTGCCAGATTTTCTTCTGATGCTCCTATCAATAATGGCAATTTTACCTTCATGTCAGGTATTTCTATATATCCTATTACTTGATTGACATCTTTCAAATGCTTCAATTCAATGGGTGTCTCTTCATAACTCCAAACATCTACAAGCTCTTGTCCATCTGTCACCAAACGCTGATTATATTTTTTCATTTCCAAATATAGCTCTTCTTCTGTTATTTCATTTTTGTATGGCATCGCCTCCTCTTCATCAACTTTTGAACGGTAAATTTTTATCTCTTCTTCAACACGATTCACCTCCTCTCTTATTTTCCAATTTCTAAAGTCAGGATAGAAAAAAAATCCTAAACTTATGAAAATCAACATTACACCTACACACAAACGTATGATTTTTCTCATTTTTCCTCCTCTTATCTGTTTATCTTTTTACTTTCTCATTGACCTGATTCCATTCAAACAGTTATAATAAGACTATGAAAAAAAGGAGAATAACAATGAAAGCATTACCAGAAGAAAATAAAAGACTTAATAAAAGACTACAGGACTTCCGAAAAGAAGCCCACATACAACAACAAGAAATGGCAGATTACTGTGGATTATCCAAAAATTATTTATCTGCCATGGAACGCGGCATTAATAAATGCAATGCACATGTTTTAATTAGCTATGCCAAAAAACTAAATGTATCTTTAGATGTCCTCACAGGCTTATCCTCTACAGGAAAAGAAGCTATTATTCCAGAACTAAAAACAGTACTTGAAAATATGAGTCATGAAAATCAGAAAAAGCTCTTAGAAATTTTAAATATTTTGGATAAATAAAGAATGTCAGATCATTTAAAAAGTATGAGATGCTAATAGAACTTGATTTATATTTATTATAACAAAAAATGGGATAAATGCCAATGGTTTTTTACATTTCTTTTATCATTTAAACACAAATTCATCACAATTAAGATTTATAGTATTACTTGTAAAAGCCGATAAGACTTTTTCAAAAATCTTTTTCTTTTTCATATGCCGGTATAAAAGGCCGGCTCTCCTTCTTTTTAATATTTATATTAAAAAAGAGACCAGAATCAACCTTCCCCCCTCATTGATTCTGGTTTCTTTTTTTTCCTTTTTGCATAGTATACTATTGCAACCGTTCATATACGCAGAAATGATTTAATTATTATGGAAAATACTGAAAACAAAAATTGCTATCCGAAACAGCATAACCACGAAATTACCGGAAGTACCTCTATTTCCGGATGCTGCGAATATGCCCACAATCATAGATTTGCAACTGTTACCGGTGATGCCATTCCATGTGAAGGCAGCCATGTTCACGAAGTGAAATTCAAAACAGATTCTTGTAATGGTCACCATCACGAATTTTGTGGTACAACAGAAAAGGCTGTGGATATTGGATGTGGTAAGCATATCCATCTTTTAAAAGGTTGTACCTCTTATGATGCCAACCATAAACACGAATTTATTGTCTCCACAGATATGGAAAATCCTATTTGTAAATAATTGTACTGTCCCCACAAACTGGTTTTAATATGTTTTTTTGTGGATAACTATAATACTTTTTTTCTTACCTGTGGAAAATACGAGACTAAATCTTAACCCTTTAAAATCTCTATAGAATATAACTATACCATATAAAAATGGCTGAAATCCTTATAGTTATTGGATTTCAGCCATTCTTTAATTAATAGTGAAGCATCGGGGATTCGAACCCCGGACAACTTGATTAAAAGTCAAGTGCTCTACCGACTGAGCTAATGCTCCATGGAAAATGCCCAGAGCCGGAATCGAACCAGCGACACGAGGATTTTCAGTCCTCTGCTCTACCAACTGAGCTATCTGGGCATGAGTAGCGGGGACAGGATTTGAACCTGTGACCTTCGGGTTATGAGCCCGACGAGCTTCCAGACTGCTCCACCCCGCGTTATTCTGTTTAAGCCGATGATCGGACTCGAACCGATAACCTGCTGATTACAAATCAGCTGCTCTGCCAATTGAGCCACATCGGCATTTAATGGGCGATGGTGGATTCGAACCACCGAAGGCGTTGCCAGCAGATTTACAGTCTGTCCCCTTTGGCCACTCGGGAAATCGCCCATATTTTATTTTTAATAAATGGGACCTATAGGGCTCGAACCTATGACCCTCTGCTTGTAAGGCAGATGCTCTCCCAGCTGAGCTAAGATCCCATAAATTAATATGTTTCCATCTGGAAACAACGACCCAGAAGAGACTCGAACTCTCGACCTCCGCCGTGACAGGGCGGCGCTCTAACCAACTGAGCCACTGGGCCATATTAAAGGTATGTACCTTCAAAACCACATATACAAAACTTCAAACCTTCCAACTCTGCCACTGGAACTTCCGTTCCTTTGGTCAAGCCCTCGACCGATTAGTAGCAGTCAGCTCCATACATTACTGCACTTCCACCTCTGCCCTATCTACCTCGTCGTCTTCAAGGGGTCTTACTTCTTTCGAATGGGATATCTCAT
>CABJAN010000030.1 GCA_902363515.1 Bacillota bacterium
GTGATTAAATTTTACATCAAAAAGGAATAGGATTCCTTATATTTTTGGCATTTTTAAAAAGTTGTTAATAATCAGCAAGGATGATTATAGGTTCTGTGGATAAAACTGCGGAAACTCAAGCTTTTTTTTCATTTGACAAACAGTAAAAAAACCGTTATACTGATACATACCGTGCAGCCGGGGAGATAGCGGTGCCCTGTACCTGCAATCCGCTACAGCAGGGGTGTTGCCAAACGGAGGGGCTCTTCTTGTGAAGCTGCCCTCTATAAGTGGCGTTGACGTCTGGGTCTTACGCAACAGGAATCTGTGAACCGTGTCAGGGCAGGAATGCAGCAGCACTAAGCAGAACCTTCTGTGTGCCGTGAGGGTGCCTGGGCTGAGTTAACTGTAGAGGTAACGTTTGTGAGAAAGTTTCGATGGGCGGCGCACGGTAAAAAAATGTCTAATTTTCTTTTATCTTTATCAATCATTTTCCCCTTTTTATTTCAATTGAATATACAAGCTACTTTTCGCATAGATTTTTAAAAAAGCGTAAGGTTTGTTTATGGAACATTGGATGTTGGAAACGATGAATTCTTTTGGTTATCTGGGGATTTTTCTTTTAATTCTAGCCGAAAATATTTTTCCTCCCATTCCCTCGGAAGTAATTCTTACTTTTAGCGGTTTTATGACTACTTATACCAAGATGCATGTACCTGGAGTTGTTCTTTCTTCTACAGCCGGCAGTCTTGTAGGAGCTGTTGTTTTGTATCAGATTGGAAATTTATTATCTCAGGAAAGGTTAGAACATCTTGTAGCTGGACCTGTAGGAAAAACTCTGAGACTAAAAAAAGAACATATTCAACAAGCCGTAAATTGGTTTGACAGCAAGGGGAATTATACTGTATTCTTTTGCCGTTTTATCCCCATTGTCCGTAGTCTGATTTCCATTCCTGCAGGTATGGCAGCTATGACAGCCGGACGCTTTCTGTGGATGACAGCCCTGGGAAGTTTTTTCTGGAATCTGGCGCTGATTTCTCTTGGGGCTTTTGCTGGTTCCTCCTGGGAAAAAGCTGCTCAATATTTCGGCAATTATACAAAAGCTGCCAAAATTGTCCTTCTGGCAGCTCTTATCATAGGAGGGATTCTGTTTTTTCGCAAAAAAATTATGAAGTCATCGCATTAAATGTGTGCAAGAAATATATTGTGAAGTTTTTCTATGTATTCCGGTGTTGTGCCGCAGCAACCACCTATAATATCTGCTCCTGCCTGCACCAGACGTTTCATGCAGTCTGCAAACTCTTGAGCTCCCATAGAATATACCGGTTGTCCTTGTTCATTGATAATTGGCATCCCTGCATTTGGCTTCACAATCAATGGAATACTTACTCTTTTACGCATGTTCTCTACCACTGACAATAGCTGGTCTGGTCCCGTAGAGCAATTAATACCTACTGCATCTGCTCCCATTTCCTCTAGTGTTTCCACTGCCTCATAAATATTTCCTCCAAAAAAGAGGCTGCCATCAGACTCTACGGTAAGGGTACACATAACGGGAAGGCTGCAAACAGAAGCAGCTGCATCCAAAACTGCCATACACTCTGTCACTCCTAGCATGGTTTCTGCTACCAGTAAATCAACTCCCTCCTGAGTTTGTACAACAATCTGTTCTCTATAGGCTTCCAAAAGTTCCTCATATGGAATTTCCTGCTTTCCGGCAGTGGTCAAATCTCCTGCTACAAGCACCTGACTTCCTACTGCTGTTCTAGAAATTTCTATGAGAGCTTTGTTTAGTTCTGCCACCTGATTTTCCAACCCATAATTTTTCAAACTAATACGGTTAGCAGAAAAGGTAGGCGCGTAAACAACCTGGGAGCCAGCCTTTTCATAGGCTCTTTGGAGCTCCTGCAACGGCTTTGGATTTTCACAAATCCACTGTTCTGTACACACGCCTCTTGGCATTCCCGCCTTCATCAAATTGGACCCCGTAGCTCCATCTAAAATGATTGGTCTTTGCTTTGCCAAATTCTGAAATTCCTTTTTTGTCATTTTTCATTCTCCTTTGCTGCTTGTTTTTTCCTTGCCTTTTCTTCTCTCAACTCTTTAAAAAATCCAGAAAGCATCTGACTACACTCTTCTTCTAAAATCCCTCTCGTCACCTGTGCTTTATGATTAAACCCATCCATTTCCAGCAAATTTATAACAGAGCCTGCACATCCTGCCTTAGGATTCATACTGGCAATCACTACCCTATCCATTCTGGATTGTATAATAGCTCCTGCACACATCTGACAAGGCTCCAGGGTCACATAAAGGGTACATCCCTCTAACCGCCAATCACCCAGTTTTTTACTGGCTTTTCGGATAGCATTAATTTCTGCATGGGATGTGGTATTTTTGTCTGTATTTCTACGATTATATCCCCTTGCTATAATTTTACCTTCACAAGTAATAACACATCCTATAGGTACTTCCTTCAAAGCGTAGGCTTTCATAGCCTGCTTCTTAGCTTCCTTCATAAATTTTATATCATCTTTACTCTGTTTTTCTTCTTCTGTCATGGACTTTCCTCCGTAAAATGTCCTAAATCTCAAAAGAGGCTGTCCCATAAAACAGCAGGCAGCCTCTTCACAAGCGGAGACAGTGGGATTCGAACCCACGTGCCCTTGCGGACAACCGCATTTCGAGTGCGGCTCGTTACAGCCACTTCGATATGTCTCCGAACAGTTTTTATTATATAACTCTCTCCTTCTGTGGGTCAAGTGCAAATTGCATAAGAATCTATTGTACCGGACAAAAGGCTGATTTTCCACCTCATGCCCGGCACTATTACTCACATAGATTCTAACTTAGGTTTTTCAATGAAGCGGTACCAATACCCAAAGCGCTGCTTCTGTCTGGAACTGCCACCAGTTTCCTTAAAATACGGAAAGCCAAACATATTTGCCATAAGGGCCTCCTGACGTTCATAAAATCCTGGAATTCCCAATATGTAGGCTCCATCCTCTTCCCTTCTGGCAAGAATCACATATCCATATTTCCCATATCCGTGGCGTAGGAAATTATTATAAAGTAACCCCTGATCCTTTCTGTCCAACAGTGCAAAATCCTCTCTAGTTAATTTCCTGCAATCAGAAAAACTATTATCGCAAAAAAACACTTCTTCCTGCCTCCTAACTGGCATAGAAGGCTCTTCTTGTGCTATTTTTTCTGTTGGCTCTTGAATCAAAGTCTCTTCTATGATGGAAGTTCTGGGCTGAGGCTCCATTTCTTCCACTTCTTTTATTTCTCCCTGTTCCCCTTCTTCTGGTTGAACATCTTTTAATACGATTCCCACTTCTTCCCTGGCGTTTTCTTCTGCCTCTAATTCTGTCTGTTCTACTATCTCCTCTCCTGGTTCTATGTTTCTCTTTTCTATTTCCTCCTGAAGCATAACATCTCTTTCTTCTTCCTTTTGTGTATTTTCCTGTTCTGCTGCCTGCATTTTCCCATCTTCTGGTATGTGAATTTCATGAAGTCGAACAGGTTTATCATCCCATCCGCTTCCGTAGAATATTCCCGAATCTGTCTGTACAATCAGACCACACAAATCCTCTAATGCATATCCACTGTCTCCCATATGTTCAGAGGACATTTCCTGTTCAAACCGGATGTTGTCTCCTGCAAGGTCACAGCTTCCAAGTAAAATTCCCTTGCAAGACTGTTTTTCCCTTACATACCCATAAATTTTCGCTGGCACAGGAACACTACTGCAAACCCCTGATAATCTGTACTGCATCCTACATATACCATCTCTGGATTCTACCTTGATAAAACCTTTTCCGTTTCCTTTTTTCCCATCTGGATATTCATATACATAGGCTATAAATCTACGATATCCTGCCATAGTCCCTCTTTCTTTGTATACTATATAACAGCATACATAACACTTTATCTCTAAAGCATATGCGGAAATTTATGTTTTAGAACTAAAAAAGGTGCATCAAACCCATTTTCAAGTTTGATGCACCTTTCACTATCACCGAATAAAATTTGTTCTACTTCCTCGCTCTGCCTGGGGTACTTCAATTCCCTTCTCTTTTCCTGCCTGGAAACACTTCATCATCCATGCCAGATTGCGTGCAAGATTTCTCATGGTCTGCAACCCTTCTTCGTCCTGCTCTGCCTCTCCTTCTGCTGCCCCATGAGCAATGTTCCAGTATGTAGAACCTGCTACAGGCATTTGAGAAATACCAAAATATTTATTCAAGACATCAAAAGAAGCTGTGGTTCCTCCTCTTCTGGCTACTGCAACTGCTGCCCCTGGTTTAAAAGCAAAAGACCTTCCACTGCTATAAAAAACTCTGTCCAGAAACGAAAGAATTCTTCCGCTTGGGTGAGCATAATACACAGGTGTGCCAAATACAAATCCGTCACATTCTTTTGCTTTTGCTACAAATTCATTGACCTTATCATCCTCAAAAACACAGCCTTTTTCACTGCATTTTCCACATCCGATGCAGTCCCTTACAGGCGCCGCACCAATCTGAAAAATTTCATAATCAATCCCTTCCTGCTCCAGGGTTTTACCGATTTCCAGAAGAGCGGTATAGGTATTTCCATTCTGACGTGAACTTCCGTTTAACAGCAATACTTTCATATTCTCATTTCCTTTCTTGTAAACCTTTTATATCTCTATGATACATCGTTCAAATGCATTCACTACTGTTGTATCACGATACTGATCATAACGTTTCTGCCCTCTTGCGTAATTTAAGTGCACATGTCCATGAAGAAAATATTTAGGTTTATATTTTTCCATTAAGTCCAGGAATATCTGGAACCCTTGATGAGGCAAATCTCTTCCATCATTAAGTTGATATGCAGGAGAATGAGTCACCAGAATATCAAACCCACGCTTTGCAAAGAGCTTAAACCTCAGTTTCCGCACCCTCTTTTGCATTTCCTTTTCAGTATATTGATGATCCCCTTGGGTATAGCGCATAGAACCTCCAAGCCCCAGAATCCGCACTCCTTCGTATACAAAAATATCATCCTCAATGCAAGTACATCCTTCTGGCGGAACCCTGTCATATTTTCCGTCATGATTTCCATGAACATATAGCACAGGTGCTGTTGTCATAGTCACAAGAAAGGACAAATACCTAGGATCTAAATCACCGCAAGAAATAATCAAATCAATGTCCGCAACTTTACTTTTATCAAAAAAATCCCACAGAGAGGCACATTCCTCGTCTGCAATGGCAAGTATTTTCATAGTTCTATATCTGCCCTTTCTCTTTGTTCACACCCTGCTGCAGAGTTACAGGCTTTGCCTGTTCCTGCAAATCTTCTGTCTTTGGTATAATTCCTACCACATTCTCTGCTAACCAGTCCATGGTAATAATTTCTTCTGGGGTCAGTCTTTGTTTCGGATCTCCCTGAACCATACCATTCTGAGAATACAAAATCCCTGAAAATGGACTGAACTGCTGGGAAACTATACTCTGTTTCAAAAGTTCCATAAGGCGTTTTGTCTCTGCCGGAATATTTTTTGAACAAATCACATCAATAACCCCTGCAGACATCCCCCACCAATAGTTGATTGCTTTCTTCTCATAACTGTTATCGTCATATTTCCAGGTTCCATCCATAATGGTACGAATAAGCTGTTCATAAAATTTACCCCAATGCCATAGCGGCATTGCCAGACTTCTGGTGTGTTCTCCATCTAATGTATAAAGTCCAAATTCCCTGGTAGACTCTTCTGGAATCACCATATCTTTTCCTGAAATACATCCTGCACCAATTTCTTTTAACCGTTCTGCAATATCAATATCTTTCATAGAAGACCATTCCAAATACACTTTGGCCCTTGGATTTACCATCTTTGCACCAATAGCAAAAGCATTAATATTAGCAATAGAACCATAAATAGGATAATCTCCAACATAAGCCAGTTTATCATTAGTAGTAAGGGCTCCTGCCAAAGCTCCCATCAGGAATTTTGCTTCATGCATTCTTGCATAATAGGTACGGATATAGCGGTGAGAAGTGTTCAGGGAACAGTTGAGAATTCTCACCTCCGGGTTCTCAATAGCTGCTTTTACACTGGCCTGTGCAAAGGACGGAGATGTTGTAAAAATAATGTTGCTGCCGCAGTTAATAGCAGCCTCAATGTAGTCATCAATATTCTCCTGTGTTGCATTGTCATAATAAAAGGTTGTAATTTCATCTGGAAATGCCTGCTCCAAATACAGCCTTCCAAGTTCATGAGCATAGGTCCACGCTGACGATGCTGGTGTCTTTGCATAAATAAATGCTGCCTTTAACCTGGATACGCTGGTAGGCAGAATCCTGCTTAAAAGCGGTTTCTTTTCATTTGTGGGATCCATTTTCAGGTCAATTACATCTTCTGCCTCTAAGAGCAGAAATTCTTCCCAGGTTTTTCCCACTAAATCATTCAACTCGCTGGTGGTTTTTTCCAGTAACTCTTCATAGCCATATACACCCAGAAATGCTAAAAAAGCATCTCCTTCTGTAATAGACAATTTATCTCCGCCTCTTGCTCTGTATTCCATCTGGAAACGGTAAAATACAGAACTGAAATTTTCCCTGTCCTCATCAGACCACATTTCTCCCTGTTCTTTTCCTAATGCTGCCTGAAGTTTGGGGAAATTCCCTACCTTTGACATATACAGATAATTTACTTTTGATACATTGTAAAAATCCATATACTCATAGTAAATCACGTTTTCCTTCTCATTCGTCCGTTTTGGAACAATACGGATTACCGTTCCGGGAATAGAATCAACATCAAAATATTTTGCCACGCTGACTCTTTTATTTCCCTCCAGAACGTAAAATTTGTTCATGTATTCATACGCCTTAATAGGTTCTCTGATTCCTTCCTCCAAATGGCTGGTGCTTAGCGTAGCCCATTTGCGGGCAAACTCTGAATTTTGCTTTAAAATAGGCATAAAATTGCTTGCGAATGCATTACTTCTGCCATCTGTTCTGGTACCTACAATCTGGTCTGAGGGGATCTGAACAAGTCCCAGCGGAACTTCTGAGTAAGAACCTTTTGGCGGCAAAATATCATCTAACACTTCCAGAGTTGGCTGCAATCCTCTCATCATACGGGACTGATATTCTTTTTTTCCAAGCTTTTGCGCTCTTGAATAATCTTCTTCTGACATAGATGGTATCCTCCTTCTTTTCCCAATTACTGTCCATATATTTGCTTATTTTATACATTATTATAAGGATTTATCTCTGGAAAATCAACTGGTTAGGAATGTATTTCTCAACCCTTCTGCTACAATTTTTTCATGAAATTCCTATATAAAATACAGCCCACAACTGCTGCTACAAATTCGGCTATTGGGAATGTCACCCAAACACCATAAATCCCCACTATACCAGCCAGTACTGCTGACAGGGGAATAATAATCAATAACTGGCGCAGCAAAGAAATCACCAGAGACTGCACGCCTTTTCCCAATGCTTCAAAAGCCCCTGAAAGCACACATCCTACGGTAGAAATCAGAAAGCCTCCTGCAATCATACGCAGCATAGGAATACCGATTCCCATCATCTCTTCATTGGCATTAAATAACTGCATAATCACCTGTGGAAATACCATAAACAGCACGGTTCCAACCGCCATAATCGCCCCTGTTACCTCAAGGCTTGACTTTAAAGTTTCCCTCATTCTTTTTCTGTTTCCGGCTCCATAATTATAGCTCATAATGGGACGCATCCCCTGAATCACTCCATTGGCAGGCATATATACAAAGGTCTGAATCTTAATATACAGTCCAAAAACAGCAATGGCTGTAGCCGAAAAAGCAGCCAGTACAGAGTTTAAAGCAGCTACTAAAACAGATGGAAGAGACATCATAATAGCAGAGGGAATTCCTACTGTATAAAGTTTCCACAACATGCTTTTTTCAAAGTGGAAGCCCTTCAAATGAATCCGAATGGACGTGCATTTTTTCAGGAAAAATATCATAGAAAGCACAGCTGCAAAAATTTGGGAGGCCACCGTTGCAATAGCTGCTCCCTGAACTCCCATGGCCGGAATGTTAAACCATCCAAAAATAAAAACAGGGTCTAAAATAATATTAAGTACAGCTCCCACTCCCTGAAAAATCATAGGCAGAATCATGCTTCCCGTTGACTGAAACAGTTTTTCTGCATACAAATGATACATACTTCCAATACTAAAGCACAGGACAATCTGTGTATACTGGCAGCTCATTTCATAAATCTGAGGATTGGTGGTAAAGTTTCTAAGAAACGGTCCTGTAAGAAAAATCCCCATAAGCACAAATAAAATCCAGTGAACACCGCTTAACAAAAATCCGTGGGTAGCGGCAGAAGTGACCTCTTTTTCATCCTTTGCGCCAAGCGCTCTGGCCACACAGGAGTTCAACCCAATTCCGAAGCCACAGGAAACTGCAATGATCAGATTTTGCAGAGGAAATGCAATGGACACAGCAGTTAGGGCATCTTCACTTATCCTGGCCACGTACATACTGTCCACAATATTATATAACGCCTGAATCAGCATAGAAATCATAGGCGGCACAGACATGGAAATCAAAAGGGGCATGACCTTTCTGGTTCCCATGATATTTTCTGTTTTTTCCATTTTTCTTATACCTCTTTTCCATATTTTTCTTTATAAAGGATAGCCAGTTGAAAGGAATTTGTCAATTCATTTTATATGACTTTACAAACCAGCTTTTTTATCTTAGACTATATAGGATTTTATAAATATTTTCTCCAGGAAGGATGGATATCATTGTTTCAAGACAAAAACCAAAACAAACAATTTTTGTGCAGTTATGGTGTATTTATTATAAACGGTATGCTGGCCCTGTCCATTGGCTCTCTGCTTCCCTACATCAGAGATTCTCTTGGACTTCAGTATGCCTTTTGCGGTATGATTGTCAGCCTGCATTCTATCGGAAATCTGATTTCAGGATTTGCCTGCGGTGCATTAGCTGCTGTATGGGGACGAAAAAAGAGCATCTTATTTTTTAATTCTTTTTTTGCAATCTCTTACTTACTGATTATTTTATCAGACAATCCTTTTTTGCTGGCTCTGTCCTTTTTCCTCACAGGTATGGCAAGAGGCGCTACCAGCAACTTCTGCAATACCTCCATCAATGAACTGGCTCCTGGAAAAGCGTCTTTACTCAATGGACTCCATGCCATGTTTGCTATAGGCGCTTTTTCCTTCCCACTATTTCTATTAGTGCTGACAAACAGCCATGCTTCCAATTGGATTTACGCCTGCTGTTTCATGTTAATTATGGGAATTTTAAGCTGGATTTTATATTTTATCATTCCTGCTTCTACAAACTCTGCAAATACAAAAAAAGAAAACTCTTCTTCTGATTTTTCTTTCTTTAAGGAGCCTCTGTTTTATCTTTGCACGTTAACTCTCTTCTTTTATTTGTGTGCGGAACAAGGTGTTATTGGCTGGATGATTACTTACTTTAAAGACACCGGAATGCTTCCTGAATCTCTTTCTCAGGTAACTGCCAGTCTGCTTTGGGTCATGATTCTGGTTGGAAGGCTTTTAACTGCATGGCTGTCTACGAAAATAGAAAAAGAATGGCTTTTGCTCATTATGAGCATCGGCATGGTTGGATTTTTCCTGATGCTCCTGTTCAGTTCTGCTACGCCATTGATTCTTTTGGGAATCATGGGTTTTGGCTTCAGCATGGCAGGACTTTATCCCACCACGGTATCTTTTGCAGGAAGCATTATACAGAAGTATACTCTGGCATGGAGTTTCATTTTAACCATCGCCAGTCTGGGGGCTATTATCATGCCTTCTATTATTGGTAAAATTGCTGAGACTGCCGGTATTTACTATGGTATGCAATCTATTATTACAGTTGTAATTATTGACTTCTTGTGTGTTGTTGTACTGGTGTGGTATATACGGAAATTAAGACAAAACAAGATTACTGTATAGTTCAAATGGGGCTGTCCATGGACAGCCCCACAAATGTCTCAGATTTCCAGGAAATCATTCCAGATAAACTTGCAGCATAGCCTCCTGATAAGCCGCTCGTTTTCGCTTCTGTATCCCTTCTTTAATGCCCTGTAATTCCTGCATATAAACATGTTCCAGCTTTTTTATCCGGCTCTCACTCAGTCTTACAGAAGACAGATACTGCTCATACCACTGAACCTCATATTTCCAAAAATCCAGCGCTTCTCCATATCTTTCTTTCAACCTCTGAGCAATCAAAAGCCCTTCTGGGTCAAAATCTCCCGCATACCAAAACCTATGGTTTTCTTTTAAAAAATCTAGCAAAAGCAAAGTGGCAAGTCTGGGCTGTCCGCTAACGCAAACTGCTGCACAAGCTGGGTTTCGGCTTGTCAGAACGGAAAACACGGCCGGATTTTCCACCACATAAATTTCTTTTTGCTGCGCCCTGATTTCACTGATTCCTCCTAGAGAACGCAGAGTCAGCCGCACAGGCTCCTGTTCTTTCAAAAATCCTTCAATTCCCTCATGCATACTCCCATCTTGTTTCCATGCATGCAGACCATAAGCCAGTGTTTCATTAGACAAGTCATCTTTTAGAATCCTTGCCTGGTACAGCAGATGGTTTCTCTCTTCTGCCGGCGAGATTCCTTTCTCATAACTACCTGGAAACTGAGATTTCAGGAATAAAATCAAAAGTTTTTCTGCTGTTTCTCCGGTATCAAAGTAATGAGGATTCCCTGTTGCCTGCGCTGCAAATACTGCCAGAAGCTGTTTCTTCTTTATGTAATGAAGCTGCTCTGAGGCCCTCATAACATTCTCCAGAATCTTCCTCAACTTCCCAGGATTTTCCCTGTACTGCTGCATCAAAAGCTCATACCCGCTCCCTCGATTCTCTAAGACCTCCTTAAGCCATTTTCCTGCCGGATTTTCTTCCTGACCTTCCAGAATTTGTTCAAAACAGGCATTTCTTTTCTCTTCTTCTTTCTGCTTTTCTTCTTTCTTCACAGTCAGTTTTTTGCCGAAATAAGCCCGCAGAAGCGTTTCCCCGGAAATCCCGGAAAACCGGCTTTCACCAAGGCGTTTTTCCAGGAGTTCGGCGGAAACCGTCACAGTTTTGTTCTCTGTGTAATCCTTTTGCAGAAATCCACCTAACTGCTGCTTTTCTTCCAAGGTAAGCCCTGACAGAACCACTTTTCCACCCATATGTCCAAGGCTTGTATACTTTTCTCTGAACTTTAGAAAAAGCTTTTCATAAACCGGACGCTGCCTGAAATAGTCCAGACATTCTGCCAACTTTTTCGGTTCCATTTTAGCCATATTCTATACCTCTTCTTCTATCTTATCCATCACCATCACCTTCTTTTTTCCATTCCAAAGATAACGGATTACAGATACAAATCTGGCATTTTCCGGGCGAATCAACTGATAAATAGCAAGAGCTGGAACAGTATCATAATCCCCCCACAAAATCTGTGAATTAATCATAAAGTTAAACTCAAACTCTACCATAAGACGGAACATGTCCCTGATATTGGTTTCATCTACACCTGCAAAAGCCTCATCCAAAGAAATCAGTTTAGGTGCATCTGGACGTGCTCCTGTGTATTTTGCAACCACTGCAGAAAACAGTGGAACATACATAGCCATGGCCTTTTCTCCTCCACTGAAAGTAAAGAAGACCCGGTCTGTCAGTTCTTTCTTCTTCTCTCCTGTCTTCTGACACTCCAACTGGAATTCGAACCACTTCCGGTAATCCAGAACCTCACGCATGGTTGCATGGAAAGACTGCACAGCTCCCATATCCCCTGCGATTTTCCTTGCTTCCTCAATCTTGGAACGGAAATGCCGGGAGAGCATTTCTATCTCCTCTGTCCGCATGATTTCTGCATCCTTCTGCAATAATTCCACCAAAGCCCTGGTGTCTAACTGTTCTTCCTTTTCTGCTCTTTTATTTTTCCAACGCAGGCTCAGCTTCAGTCCGCTGGAGGTCTGCATAGACTCCATAAGTGCATTCATTTTCTCTACCCAGCGCCTGCTTGCCTGGATTTTTGCACGGATTTTCTTGCTGATGGTGTTGGCCAGAATATCTTCAAACAGCTCCCTGTCCCTTTCATTTAAAATCTTCGCCAGGGCTTCTGCATCTTCACAGAGCTTTTCCAGCAGCTCTTTAAATTTTACTGCCGTTCCCCTGTATTTTGCCGAAATATCAATCCGCTTTACACTCATGTCCAGGAAGGAGCTTTCCTCATCCAGTTCTCCGAAAAGAGAGGACAGGGTAATCTGATAATCCAAAAGATATCCCCGGTTCTGGTGATAGGCTTCCTGCAGACTGCCAAAGACATCACTCTGCTTTTTATTTCCAAAACTGCCCGCAAACCGGCTGCATACCTCCTTAGCCAGTGTCCCCATATCTTCCGTTTCCTGAAAAGTCTGTTCCACATATCCCAGACGGTATTCCAGTTCAAAAACACGGCAGTATTTCTCTTTTCTCTCCAGAAGTTCTGCCTTTTTCTTCTCATTTTCCTGTATTTTTTCCTGCAGCACATCTGCATCTTTTTCCAGTCTGTTCTGCCTTCCCACGCAGCCTTCTCTCTCACCGGGCAGAAGAACCAGACGCTGCATACAGTAGTCCAGACGCTCCTTGATTTCTTCATAATCCGTAAGCGCCAATTGTTTCCGCACAGAGTCCAGAAAACCTTCCAGTTCCCGGACTTTTAAAAGAATCCTGTTCAAATCATATCGGATATCATCTAAGTCCAGCTCGATTCCTTCTCTATATTCCCGCTGACTTTCCACATACCGGATTCCGTTCTGGTACTTTCCGTAAGCCACCTGCAGGTCCGAAAGCAGTTCCTTATATCTGTACAGGGATTCCAATACAGCAGCAAAAAGATCCAACCGTGGGGAGAGGTAACATTTCCCGCATAATTCCCTTACTTTGACCCGGATTTCATCTAATTTCTTCCGCTCTTTTTCTGTAAGTGCCTGCTGCTCTCCCACCCGTCTGACTGCAAGTTCCATGCGATATTCCCAGTCTGCAAGTTCTTTCGCCGCTGTTTTCAAATCTTCATCCTTGGGAAATTCTGTCCATTCCTTCTGAAGCTGCTCCAGACGTCGCTGGTTTTTCTCCAGTGCAGCTTTTATCTCTTCCACCTGCTGCTTCGTCTCCTTGCAAAGCCTTTCCAGTTCTTCTATCTTTTCCTTTCGATACTGTTCTCTTGCCCTCACGCCAATAAATCTAGCCCTGTATTCCCCTGTGACAGTTCCTTCCAAAACCCCCAGGCGGTAGTTACCCTGTTCGTCAATCCAGGAAGTTCCCTGCTCTGTCTTTCTGCCAAAACCAATCGAAGACAAAATATTGGAAATGCTCTGGTACAGCAAAATATCATGTTCCCCATTATCCACATCCAACACTTTGTTGAGATTTTCCTGCACATGAGAAACATCACTGAAAATATACCTGTCGCATACGCCGCTGTCCAGCGCCAACACGCTTTCCCTGTATTCTTCTGAAATAATCAACGCATCCAGTACTCCCATCTGCAGCAGAGCTTCTTCCAGCCGGTCTGCATGCTCTGCCTCTAAGTCCTGTCCAAACTCTATGGTTTTATAAAACTGCTGGTATGGAATGCCTTTTTCTCTTAAAAGACGGCGATTTTCCTGTACACACTCCGGCTGCTGTGGTTCCGGATCTTTCTGATTCTGCCACTCTGCAAGTTCCTCTTCCAATTCCTGAAGTTTTTGACTTTCTTTTTCCAGATTCTGCTCTAAAAGTAGCCTTTCCCTGGTAAAACTCCTTTCCTTCTCATACAGCTTTGGCTTCGCCAGTTCCCGTATTTCAGAATAATCTTTTCCCTGCTCATACTCCTGAATCTTTCTGGACATTTCCTGCATGATTTCCGGTACAAGAGAAAGCTCCTGATTTTTCCGTTCCCAAAGATACACTTGTTCTGTCAGCTCTGCCTTTGTTTCTTGCAACAGGCGCTCATACTGCTGGACTTCCCGTTCTGCTGCATTTCGCTCTTCCTGGCACACATCCAATTCTTTCAAATATCGGTCATATTTCTCCTGACAGTTTTTCTCCTCTGTCAGACTTTCTTTTCCCGTTTCTACTTTCTCTGTATAATCCTTCAAAAGCTGCGTATGAGACCCAAAGGAATAATCCGGGATTTTATCTTCCAGCAGTTCTTTTTTCAAAAATGCAAAGTCGTCAAATGGGATTTCTTCCATTTCCTCTTCCATTTCTTCCAAGCAGGTTTCCATCTCTTCCCAGATTACTTCGTTTTTCTCCTGCTCTTTTTTTAACCGTTCTTCTGCTTCCAACAGCTTATCCTTTTTCTCCTGTTCCTGACGTTCCTTAGTCTTTTGCTCTTCTTCCTTTTCCCTAAGTTCTTCTGCCAGTTTCAGTTCCTGCTCCTTTAACTTTGCCGCATCACTTTTCGTAAGAGATTCTTTTTCTCCTTTTAAAATCTCTTCCTCCTGCACAAGTTCCTGATACCTCTGTTTTTCTTCTTTTAGGGCAGTTGTTTTTTGGGTCAGTTCTTCTTTAAATTTTGTCTCTGTACTCTGGCAGGATTCATAAACCTTTACCGCATCTGAAAACAGCAGTGCTTTGTCATACAACACAATCTGATTGTACTGGTCATAGACCTTCTCAATCTGCCTGGCTCCACGGATACTCTCGTTTAAGGTATCCAAATTGGTTTTTAGATTATCCATGTTTTCAATGGCCTCAGACATAGGCCGCAAATCATCTTCTGACAAGGTCTGCAGCGAAGTACTCAAAATTTCGTTGATAACTGTAGGTTTAAAATCCTTGGAGAGTTTCGGGGTACGAAGCTGAATCAGCAGTTCCAGAAGTTCCTTATATTCCTCCTGAGTTTCAAATCCAAAGAGCAGACGATTGACACAGGCAGCATATTCGCTTTGGGTTTCCATGACCTTTCCGCCCTCACCAATTCTGTTTTTCAGCTCTATTTTAGAACAGGTAATTTTGTTTTCCACATCTTTATACAGAAAAATATCCTGCCCTACCCGTCGGTTATCTGTAATACAAAAATACCAGGATTCCAGCTTTTTATTCTTTCTTGCGCGGATTCCCAGCCCCAAAGTCAGGTATTCTTCGCTCTCCAAGCGTTTAAATTCCATGTAGAGATAACCAGTTCTTTCCTCCCGCTCATCCCCTTCTTCCAGAAGATAATTTTCCATCTTCCTTGCACGGGAACCGAAGGGATCCAGGCGCTCCGGACGCATATTTCCATCCAGCAAAAGCGGAATAAAACTCTGCATGGTGACCGATTTTCCAGAACCATTGGCGCCTCTTAACAACATGCGCCCTTCCGAAAAATCAAAGGCTTCCTCATCATAGTACCAGAAATCCACCAGTCCCACTTTGTTTATCTGCCACTTCCCACTATTCATCGTTTCCTCCCTCTTTCCGAAAGTCTTTCGGATATTTTCCTATAAGTTTTCCTGCCACAGGTTTGATACACACATCTCCATAAGCTTGCTCTATCATCATCAGATTTTCCATATAATCAGAGACTTCCCGATAAAACTCTGCAAAAGTCATTTCCCGGTACGTCTTATTAAAACCAGCACCAAACCGTTCCTTGCATTTCTCTATAAGTCGCTGAAAATTCTCTTTTGGAATACGGATTTGTTCGTCCAAAGGTACCTCGATTTTCCCTTCCCTGATTTCTTCCTGCAAGAGCTGAAACAAAAGCAGCACAATATCAGACAACGTATTTTCTTCCGGAAAAGTGCGTCCAAGCCTGCAATTCTCTCCCAAAATCAGAAACGCACTGCTGCTATGTACCTGCAGTTCACATTCAAACAGCTCTGATAATTCTCCCTGTATCATATTCCGGTAATTCCGTACATAGGCAAAATCTTCTTCCGTATCTATGTCTTTGTACATGCCCATGGTCATCAGAAATCTTCGATAAACTCTTTGTCTTCGGACAATTCCCCGATCCTCGTTTAAGTCAATCCACTCTTCTTTTTCAAAGTCTTTTGGTCCTGTATATCCCATAATGTCCTGGGTAAAATTCTTCATAAAATACCGGGAAACACCTGTATTTTCATACAAGACTTCGCTGGTATCATCCTTTGCAAATCCCTCTTCACTTCCATCATTTACATCCAGAATACCGCAGGCCACGCAGTATTTCATCACCTTTATCATATGGCGGCGGTAGCGATAAATGGTCCAGTCAATCTGCTCCTTCTCATACTGACTCTGCACATATTCCGTTAGTTCCGAAAGCACAAACTGCTCCTCTGCTTCTTTATCCTCCAGAAACATGAGAACCAGGCAGAAAAAAACATACTCAATAGGGTCACGAAAATCTGAGATTCCCATCCAGTTTTCTGGAGCTGCCGGCAGTTTTTCCACCTTAATCATATATGGATTAATCAGCACCTGATACCCAAGCTTTTCTCTTAAAAACTTCTTTTCCTCTCCAGATGCCAGCGCCTCTTTTACTTGATAATACAATTCCCGCTCTCTGGATTTCAGAATCCATCTGCGGTTCAGCAACACTTCCAGTACCTTCATATCCCCTGTTCCCTTTCTTCAAATACCATGGTATAACAAGGCATTTGGAACTCTCCATCTGTGCATTTTAACGTACAGTATTCCTTTGTATCTGCCTGTTCAATATAATAAATCTGACCGTCTTCTGTCTTAGCTCTGTGGTTTTTCTTTTCCAGTGCTTTAGACATCCACAGAAGAAACATATCCCGTACATAAGGTTCAATCACCGGAAGATTTGCAAACTCCAACCGCCCGTTTTTGATATAGCTTCTTAATAATTTCCGTTCCTCTTCCAACCTCTGTATCTCAGCCTTACGCATGGCTTCTTTCTCTTCTGAGCGGTCTATAATCCCACTTCTTTTCGCCTTTTCTCGATAAGTGCGGACTCTTGGAATTACCGTAACTACATGAGGATTCTCTTCATACACACTGCTGTTAATACTATCTGTTTCCCTGTGCATTTCGCCCTTTAAATGCAGCGGTTTTTCCACGCCAAAGACCACTGCTGCCAACCTGTGCGCCTCAGAAATATCTCTGCATTTTGCAAACATTTGTGCCACCTTTTTATATTCCTCCCGCCGATTGGAGCCCTGATTGCTCATCTCGCTGATACGGGTTGCATAGCGAGTAATTTTCCGAATAATCTCGTTGGTGGTATCAAACACCTTCCCTGCTTCTGATTCCTGCCCGTCTTTTCCTGCAAACCATTCCACCATACTTTCCCAGCGACCGCTCATTTTTTCATAAATCATCTGTTCATCAATTTCCACATCCATACGAGGAATAGAAAGCTCATACGC
The DNA here is from genome assembly GCA_902363515.1 of Bacillota bacterium. Classification (GTDB taxonomy): domain Bacteria; phylum Bacillota; class Clostridia; order Lachnospirales; family Lachnospiraceae; genus Blautia. Next base: position 17,312 of record CABJAN010000030.1, read on the forward strand.
GGTGACTTTCTTCAAAACATTCTTCACAGTCTCTTCCTGCACCTTCCGCAGTTCCTGTTCAATAGCCGTCACATTCACTTGCAGGCTTTTCACAAAGGAACGCAGATACTCCATTAGGCGATCTTTGAATAAAAGAAACTCTCTGGTTTTCATCATCTCTTCTGCTTTTACACTGTTCAGCTCCCGCATATAATCCTGATAATTCTGATTTAACCGAATGAAATCATTATTCAAATCATTCCACCAGGCATGAAGTTTTTCATCCTCTTTCACAGACATTTCTTCCAGTTTTCCCAGATTGATCCGAATCCGCTCCAACAGCGTAGGCTCCAGTGAAGAGCCCTCAATAAACAGATTTTCGATTCTTATAACCATGCGCTCGATTTCCACAGCTGTCTCCGACAACTGGTACCGAAACTTTTTGTTCCTGAACTCTTCAATGGTAGTCACCTTTCTGGTATCCTGAATGGTAACCAGATTTCCCCATGAGACCAGGGCTGCAAGATCCTGCTGGCATTGTTCCATGGTATAATCCGCAAAATACGGATCCTCTTTTAACTCCTCAAAAACCTCTTCTTGATAAAGCCAGTATTTCAGTTTTTCATATTTTAAATAAAAAAGCCGGATGATAGGGCGATATCTGTCTGTATTTTCCACATTCAGATATTTCGCCTCCAACATCGGCTTTCTCATCTTATCCTGAATTTCCATATTTTTATCCTCTGTACAAATCGTATTTACAGGTATATCAAGCTACCTACTGTATGGGTATTTCTTTGTTTATGATAGCATGGAGGACAAAAAATGTACAGAAGTTTTTTCTGATTCCTCATGGCATTTCCATAAACGATTTTAAAATTTAAAAGACCCCTGTTAAGCAAAGCATTCCTCAAATTTCGTCCCATTTTCCTTTTCGTAAACCAATTCTTTAGATTTCTTCCCTGTTCCACTAATAAGAAACTTTTTTATGTCCTTCTTGTAATCCTGATAATTGATATAAACAATATCCAGGAGCATTGCCATACACTCTCATAAATGCAAAGGCAGTTTTTCCAGTTACCAATGACCAGTAAGAATTGTAATCTTGTTTATAAAACCAAAATTAAGTACCTACTGCTCCAGCTTTTAACCCACACACTACTCCAAAAGCATTATCTCCACATTCCTTCAGCAAAAAAATCATACAAAACAAAAAAGAAGAGAAGTCCTCGTGATTCACTTTACATCAAATACCTATCAAATGAAATGGGGAATTTTAACTTTTATAAATATACCAAATAGTCAATATTGAAAAAACAGCAACTTTGGAACAGAAAAATTTAATTTCAAAATGTATAATTGTCATGTAGCTCGCTAAACTAATCAATTACGAAGGGCAAAAGAGTGGATAACTTAAAAGAGGAACTGAAAACTTATGTGCAAAATCATATAAATGAGAGAATACGGCTAGAAGAACTAGAAAAATATTTTTTCTATTCAAAATTTCATTTATGTAGAAAATTCAAGAAAAAGACAAGTTGTACAATTATGACTTACATAAGCAATATAAAATTAGAAGAGGCAAAAAGAGAACTTCAAAATGGAATTTGTGCGAGTCAAGTAGCAGACAAATATGGATACGAAACAGTGAATGGTTTTAACAAAGCATATAAGAAAAAATATGGTTATCCACCTAGCTTAGAAAGGAAACTTCAAAATGAGAAGAAATGAATTATATTTTAACTTAGTAGAAAAAATTTTTGAGAACGGACAAAAAAAAGAATTTCATGAGATTGCAGAAGAAGCAATCACTCAGCTAGGAGAAGAAAACTATGACGAAAAAAAATTAAGAAATCTCATATATCGCATGAAAAATAAGGGGGAACTGCTAAGAACGAAAGACGGAAAGTACTATAAACCTGAAGGGTCAAAAGAAACAAATGAAGAAACGAAAGAATCTAAGTATGATTTTACTAACTTTGTACAGATAAAAGCTAGCAGTAGAAAAGAACCAGAAGAAATGCTCAGTGTATGGACAAACGGGGAATTTGCAGTTAATTCGAAACTATTAAAACATTTTCCAGAATATAAAATGTCTATTTTGATTAGTGAGGATTGTTCGGAAATTGTACTTTTTCTAGAAGGAAAAGAAATGATTAATGTAGGAAAAAATGGCCGAACAAAGAATTACGATTTACAGAAAAGAATAAAAACACAAAAGAAAAATTTACCAGCGCATTATATTGGAAAATGGGACGAGGAAGAAAAGTTGTGGTATGGAAAATATTCGCCGTATAATCCCAATAAGGGAGAAAAACATTTAAAAAAATGAAGAGAAAAAATACGAAGAGAGCGAAAGAGTGCTTATGAAAGACAGTATTACAGGAAACACCGTGTGTTATTGTGCAAACGGATTCTTCAATATGCTGACAAAACGATTAAACGGATTCATCAGACAAATAATATACAGGTACAGAAATTATATCAAAAATATCCTTTTCAAGAGTTTGGAGAATCTTGTTTTAAAATTCTGAGAAAAAAATTTGCAATTTACCAAAATAACTATATTTATGATGAATGCTATAGTGTTGGCATGAAAGCTTATATGTATACTATTTGTCAATGTAGCTTAAAAGAAGATACACCAAAGATGATTAGCCGATATCTATATGTAGTCATGCGTGCGTACTTTATTTGCGTGTTTAATACAGTTGATGAGGGGAGAATTATTTGCCGAGAAAAAAATTTAAAAAGGATAGACAGCAATCATTATTCCATATAAAGTTACAGTTTTTCCTATCCGAGAAATGAAGAATAGATGAGTCTTGTAACTCAATACAGAACGGACAAAAGATGAATTGGAACAAGGTGTACACTGTGTCTCGATGATACTTTTACCTTTCACTATACCCAATGCGGAAAGTGTTGTATCCATCGGGATGATATTCTTTTATCCCCGAAAGATTTATTTAATATAGCGAAAAAATTTGGAATCACACCGAAGGCTGCTTTGACACAATATTGTGAAGCTTATATCAGATGTAACTCCCGTTTCCTGGTAGTATGCCAAAAACCACAGGGAACTATCAAACGCTGTCCGCTATTAAAAAACCGGAAATGTATGTATGGTACCCGATGTCAAACCGGCAGTCTGTGCCATGTTCCCGATTGGCAGGTATCTTGTGCTTCCTACCGATGGCAACATTTCGGAAAATCTGAAAGAATCATCTATTGAATAATCTTTAATAATCCTGAATGCGACGATGGTTCCGAAACACATACCGTTCGTGAATGGTTTCATAATTTTGATATTCCAGTAGAAGATGACTATTTCTTTACCTGGATCAAAACGCAGGCAACGCTTTGCAATCATCTGCATTTTCTGGAAGAACACCTATCAGAAAAAACCATGCTCCTAGCGTGGAATACCACATTGATCTCACTGTATCTGGACTATAATATTACAGAAGATTTTCAGACGCAATTTCAGCAAAATTCAGCTAAGATTCTCTCCTTAATTGAAACAATGATGCCAATTAACACTCCTGTATCTGAGAAAGAGTAAACAATTACAAATACTTCGAGCCGCCCATTTTTGAGCGGCTCTTTTCATATCTCATCCCGTAGCAAAACGGCAGTAGACACTATTTACTGCCGTTTTGCTATTCTTATTAAAATTCATTTTTGTTATATTTAACTGTTACAACAGCTACTATTTTCTCTGGCTCTAATATTTCATAAACAATAATATATTCAGAAACAAATAGCTGCCGATAACCTTTATAAGCATAAAATCCTCGTTTACGTTCTGCCCCACGATAAGGTTGTTCGTCAAGACTTAGAATGGCTTTTTCGATTCGATCTATAACATCCCTCGCACTATTATCATAATTACTATTTAATGCTATCTGTTCATAAATCTGATCCAAATCCCGGTATGCCTGTGGGAACATTTTAACTGTATATTTATCCAAAATGTTTTCTCCTCAAAGTGGCAAGTGCCTCTTTCGCATCCAAAAGTTCAGCGCCCTCGGCAACCTCTTGCTCTGCATCATGTATTGCTCTATCTATTACTTTTTCACTCATCAGTTTATCATATGCTTCTATACTCATTACTACTAAATCTCCAAATCCATTTTTGGTTATAAAAATTGGTTCCTGTTGCTGATGGCATAACTCTGAAATTTCATTTGTATTTCTTAATTCGGTAATCGGTTTAATTACTGGCATAAATTCACGCTCCCTTCTTTGTATGTTATTATAACATAATTATGTACATTTTACAATGTAATAAACCGTACCCCTCGGCTATTGTGATAATAATACTTCCGTACAGCCTTAGTTCGTGTGATGATGTAGCACCGCTGACAAAGGATACGGCTGGATGAGAACCAGGCAGGGGTGAGATTCCCATGAGCTTTAGCGAAAGCTGTTCGGCTTGCTTAGATACCATTTTGAATTAGAATTTTTCATTCAAAAGCAAATAACTATTTGCAGGAAATACAATCTTAATATTACTTTTGCCATAAAATCTGACATAATATAGACAGATATTGAGGGTTCCATATCTGGTCTATGGAAAGGAGAAACATGATTACAGTAACAAAAAAAGACTTAATAGAACTGGGTTATGGAACTTCATTCGCAGCAGACATCATAAGAGAAGCCAAAAAACTTATGATTTCAAAAGGGCATACCTACTATCAGTCACGCAAACTGGACAGGGTTCCCAGAGAAGCTGTGGAAGAATTGCTAGGGATTACTTTTACTGATAAATCAAACTGATTGTACTTCTTGCACATTTATGTAAGGAGTGAAATCATGGCAAAAGACCCTATTAAGAAAGCAGAAAACGGAACCTATTATTTTAGAGCAAACTTAGGTTTTCATCCGATTACCGGAAAACAGATTCAGAAATACAAAAGTGGATTCAAGACAAAAAAAGAAGCCAGAGAAGCATATTCAAAACTTATGCTGACATCCACAGAGGAATTAACAGAAAAGAAACAGCAGCTATCTTTTCAACAGTTTATTGAGGAAACTTATCTTCCTTGGTATAAAACACAAGTAAAGGAAAGCACCTATCTGAACCGCCGTTCTACCATTCAGAAGCATTTTTCATACTTTTACAAAATGACGGTGGATGAGATAGAACCATTAACGTCCAGAACTGGCAGCTTGAACTCGCAAAAGAATTTAGTCCAAACTATATCCGTATTGTACAGGGTATGCTCTCTATTGCCTTTGACAGAGCAGTTGTTCTCGGTCTTGCAAAGAAAAATCCATCACGAATGATAGGAAACATCAAGAGCAAGAAAACAAAAGTGGATTTCTGGACACTGGATGAATTTCAAAAGGTAATTTCCCTGCTCTACAAGGGAGATTATTACGAACATTACCTTTTCATTTCATACTGGCTCCTGTTTATGACCGGAATGAGAATCGGAGAAGCCGCAGCCCTGCAATGGTCGGACATCAACTTTGAAACCGGACTTTTAAGTATAACAAAAACGCTGTACTATAAAACAATGGGCGAATACAAATTTGTGGAGCCAAAGACACAAGCCAGTATTCGCACTATCTATATTGACACAGATACCATCAAAGAATTGAAAGCATGGCAGGAAGTACAGCAAAAGGTTTTAAAGGACTGCGACCTTGTACTAAGCTACAATGGGATTCCCACCAGTAAGCACACCCTCCCACAGGCATTAGAAAAGCTTGCTGGATTGGCAGGCGTACACCGTATCAAAATTCATGCACTCAGACATTCCCATGCTTCCCTGCTCATCAGTATGGGAGAAAATCCTTTATTGATTAAAGAACGTCTGGGGCATGAAAAGATACAGACCACGTTAGGAACCTATGGACATTTATATCCCAACACCAACGTGGAAGTTGCCAAAAAATTAACTGGCGTTCTCACTTATACTCCGGCAACAACCAGTGTTGCCGATTACACCAGCAATCAGCATACAGCAATCTATCACAGAACAATTGAATAAAAAATGCAATCAAAATGCAATTCTAAAAGGAAAGAGCCTCAAAACCCTTGAAAATAAAGGCTTTGAAGCTCTGCTCCAACTATTCAAACTCGCAAATAAAATCTTGTTACTATACTTTTTAGTATTGGTATTATGGTTCTATTTGGTTTTATATGTGTTCAACTGTCCTAAATCCATAGGCTGTACCGAACAGTGTTATCAAATTGTTATCACATCTCTGTTATCAATCAAAGATTCTCGTAATATCCTGATATCGGTTAACTACACGATAAATCTCTACATATTCATTACCAATCTTGTAGATAATTACATAATCTTCCCATATCGCATATTTATAATCTGTCCGAAAGCTGACCCGTTTGGATAAATCCGACCCCATTCCCGGAAACATCTGAAGATTTTCAAATTTACCATAAATCTCTTTTATCGTCTTTGCAGCATATTCTTCATTATCCTCAGCAATGTAATCTCGGATATTTTTCAAATCCTTTGCAACAATCGGATTGATCCGCAATTTTAACATCTTATTCCCCCACAAGTGCTTTTAATTCATCCAAATCCAGCCAGCCTTCTCCGTCTTTCACTGCTTCTTCGGCTTCCTGCAGCTTCATCAGAAGCTTTTTCTCTGCCCGGTCACGCTCATAATCTTCAATATCCATGACAACGAAACGTCCTCTGCCATTCTTGGTCAGATATACTGGTTCTCCTTTGTGACAGTTCTTCAGGACTTCGTTATAATTTCTCAAATCAGATACTGGTAAAATATTTGCCATATTCTTTCAGCTCCTTCCTTTGATTTCAAATTGTTTCTTCTACTTCTATTATACACAAAAAGCTGTAAAATTCAACGTGAATTTTTACAGCTTCTTTTATTATAACCAGCTTCAATTTTATTCTATAAACTGAAATTTACCTTCTGCTCATATAAAATATATCAATAGCTTTACTTGCAAACTCTGCTGTGCCAACTTCTCCAACATCATCAATATTTTCCGTAAGTTCTCCTCCACCGGCATACATTCTTCCAAGACCGCATAAAATCTTATCAGAACATGTATAAAAATGATCTGTAATGTAATCCTGAAGTTTCCTTACCTGCAACTGCACCTGTTCATCTTCTGGATCCATTTCTTTCATTTGTCCGAATTCAACAAATAATTGCATAAACTCATTTGCAACAGTAGCTTCATCGTCTTTCGTCCAGTTCTTTGTTTTCTCTTCAAACTCCTTATACTCAGAGGTTTGTCCCCATTGTTCTTTTGCTCGTTTAGAATACTCATCAATCTTTGTTGTATCAAATACTTTAAAATCCATATATTTCACTCCTATTCCTTTTATTCCTCGAGCGAAACTAATAAGATTTTCAAGATGCTCTTTTTTCATAGTTAGCAATTCAATCTGCTGCTCTAATGCTTTGTTCCTGTCAAAGTTAGGGGCATCAATTATCTTTTTAATCTCCTTAAGCGGAAATTCCAATTCTTTAAACAGTAAAATTTGTTGCAGCCTTTCCAAGGATGTATCGTCATACAACCTATAACCTGACTCTGTATATTCAATAGGTTTTAAGAGACCAATGGTATCATAATACTGCAGAGTGCGTATACTCACTCCTGTTAATTTACTTACCTCATTCACTGTCATCATTGTCATTTCCTCCTCTCGATAAACATATCGTAAACTATTACGTTGCGTAGGAGTCAATAGTTTTTCAAAGAAATTTTCAAAATTAACAGCTTGATAAATCCCGATTTTCTTAATTCTCCAAACTTGAAGTTATAGTGCAATCTTTTTCCATTTTCTAATCTTGGTTCTAAAGGTTCCGAACGGAGCAACTGTATTAACATGTATGAATTTGTATACTTCCCAGACAGCTGTTTTAGTTGCTTCGTCAGCCCATTTTCTCATATGTGGTTTAAATAATTCTTCATCACTCAGAGAATCAATCATTGCATAAATAGAGTTGATATTCTCATTCAATCTGTCTTTCAATTCTTGCAGTGACAGCTGAGCATATGTATCTGTGAACCATTGATATAATTCGCCAAGCTGATTCCACTTAAAATTATCCGAAGGAGTTTTGACAGGAATACCCTTTCTTTCGTCTGATTCCCATTTAATAACAAGAGTTGTCCAGCCAACCTGATAAGCAAGATTTTCTGCCGGAGTTCGATCGATCTCATCAATTCTCTTATCTTTTAAATGCTCCGGAATATCATTAAATTCTGAAATATATTTTGCAAAGCTTTTATTTATCTCGTTTTTAAGTTCGTCTTTATTCTCATATGTTCTCAATAGTCTATCTCCTCAGCTTCCGATTTTCCAGTTTCAAAAACAGGAAGTTTTGCATACGTTATTCTTCTAATATTTTTGTAGGGTTCGCATCCGTTACAAATATCATACTATCATAAAGCTCCGCAGGAGGTTGAAACATTCGATAACTTGGAGGAAGAAGTCGCATAATGATTGAGTAGCTTTCTCCAAGTGTTCCCATATAGGTGTATTCAGAAGCCTGCCTACCCAGTTCAGAATTTTCCGGGACTTTAGTAAAATCCAACCAACAAATATCAAATCCCGCCAGTTTTGCCGCCTTTGCTAAAGGGTCATGGGAATAAAACACCTGAATTGTACGCTTTTCAGGCGAACGGGTCGGCATATTGCAATGGGTTTTATAAAAATCGGTACCAATGACATAGTAACCGTTTGCTGCGTCCTTGGAAAGAAGTTTACCCATCGAGTCAAAACTGCCCCATTTTGCGACATGGCTGTTGTGACCTGTCACAAAGATTTTTTCATGCCCATTTCGCTGCTCCTGCTGTAAAATCCACTGTACATTTTCTGCCATAAATTGATCTCTTAATGTAGCACCATCATCATTTGTCAGAGTTTGAAGCTCGGAATGCTGCATTAAAATATCTACAAAGTGAATTGCATTTTCCGAACCGTTCTTGCTTTCCAATTCTTTCTTCACTTGTGTAAGGGTTTCAGTTCGAGTAGATAAATCGCATTCACTGCTCCAGTTTTCACCTTCCACAAGTTTCTGCAAGTTTGTTGTGTCCACTTCCAGTTCTTTGCAGGATTCTTTCAAAAACCTCATGCTGTAAGAAAGCCTCTGCATATCAAAACCGTAAAAGCGAAGGTCTTCGCCTTCCAATGCACTTTCATTGTACTGGCGCATATAGGAGATAAGTTCTGCCATCTCTTCCGTTCTATAAATGGAAAATCCAATCGCTGCGGCTGCTTCCTGTGCTGTCCCCTCACCGCCGTGTATATATCGGTTTACCTGCTCGCAACCGCCGTAGTCACCTTCAAGGGCAAACGCCCTAACACCATTATTTTTTACCATCAGCTTGAACACTTCCAGCTTCAACTGCTGAAATTCTGCATTTCCGTGAGTAGCTTCTCCCAATGCAATTATTTTTGCACTTTCAGGCACAGTTATATTTTCAACGGGTTCAGCATAAGCTAAAAACTCTTCTGGATTCACATTTTCTCCTGTGCCAAAACCTCCAAAACGCATAAATACAAGTGCCGCTAAAGCCATAACACCTAATAATCCAAAAACGATATATCTTATCTTAAATCTTCTTGTCTTTTTATTCTTCATATCTGATAGACCTTTCCTTTATAGCGAATCAGTTGTCTTACATCCGTTTTACACGCTTATTGTACTTCACGTAATAGTTCTTCTGCCGTAGTGTTGAACAATTTTGCAAGTGTAAGCAGATTGGAAGTGCTTGGGTCAGATGCTCCGGTCTCCCATTTAGAGACAGCCTGCCTGCTTATGCCGATAGATTCTGCAACAAACTCCTGCGTCATCTTACACTCTTCACGATGCTGCTTCAAAACCTCACCGAGAGATTTCTTGATGCTGGACTTTTCTTTTCTGACATTGCCTGATTTAACATATCTACTCAATGCTCTTATGAGGAAAATTCCCACAGTGATAAATGCCGCTATCACCGACACCCCGATTAGCAGTACAATACCAAAAACAATAACTCCTAAAAAATCATATTTCACTTAATTACCTCCTTTCGTGACTTCATGATAGCGAAATTTCATGGTTGCTACCACCAACTATCACGATATTTCTTTGGTTGCGAACGGTTGCGGAACTAAAATAACACTTTTTAATGTAAAAGGCATATATGTAAATTAATAAAACGACAAATTCCGATTAGTCTCTTACATTCTATCATATTCTATCCCAAAACTCTATTCTTAGATTGCCAAAGAGCAGCCTTTCGACTGCCCTTTTTACTCACATATATATACTCTCTTTCAGCACAATTTCTTCCGCACATGCCTTTATATTATTCATCAATCCAACCCATTTCATCAGATCCTGCATTTTCAGTTGTTCCGTCACACCCTGTTTTCCCACCATCTGTTTTACCAAGGTTTCCACCTGCTCTCTGGTCTCCTGATCGACTCGGTTCAGATGTGCTGTTAGTTCCCCCGTCATCAATAAATACTGATATCGTGCCGGTCTATGCACTTTCAGAAACTGTTTTCGCAACATTCCGTATTTACCATATGTCAGTTCTTCCTCATTCACTGCCAGATCCGGCAGGTAATAATCTCCATGCAATGTGTAGCTCAATCCATTACTTTCATCATAAATGTGCTTTTTCATCGTCTTATCTCTCCATTCCTCTATTTTTTGTTTTATTTTTCTTACGCTGTTGATTCTCCATTTCACTTTTACGGGCACCCCAAGCCAGTCTTTCGTGAATACTTCCTTTGGGCATTTGCTCCATTTGCCGTTTTTCTTCTAATGCTTTCTGCTCTTGTATATCTTGCTGTACCGCATCCTCTACAACATTTTCCCCAAGGACACGCACTACCCGGTCATATCTGTCGGAAACATCCTGCAATTGCTGTTTTTCTTGACGCACTGTATCTAACTCTCTCTGAACTCGGTTATATACCTGCTTTGTTTCCTGATATTTATGTTTCCATTTTTCTACTTCTTTAGTAAGTTCTTTGACCTGGACAGCCATTGCAGCAATTTTATTTTTCATCTGGGTAAACAGTGGTTTTATTTTTTTATCCCGGTAAGTTGCTGCACGTTCTAATGCACCAGCTTCCGGAAGTAAAGTCTTTACTGTCCCATATTCCTTTATTTCCTTACTGACATTATCCATAACAGGCTGTAACCGTTCTCTGCGTTCTTCCAAGCTGCACAGATCTTTCTCAGCTTTTTCCGCACGCTTCTCAGCTTCCTCTTTATCTTTAACTGCCTGCTCCTTATCATCTTTTAAAAGCTGGATATCAGCTCTTGCTTCCGCAATCTGTGCAGTCAGTCCTTCATTCTCAGCAGTGAGATATTCTTTCTCCCGTTCCAGTGCCTGTACTTCCTTTTTACGCTCTTTCTTCTTAAAATTATAAACATCCAGATGTTCCTCATGTGTCCCTTTCTGCTCCCATTCAATTCCATATTGCCGGGCAATCTCTGCAAGCAATTCTTTTTCATGATTGATCCACTGATTCAACTCTGTATCGTGTTTGTTCCCGCCTTGAAATCCCAGGCTTTTTAATGCCTGCTTCAGTGAAACCCTGGTATCCATTCCTTTCCCTTTCCAGCCAGTTACATAAGGAACAAAATCAATATGCAGATGCGGTGTAGCTTCATCCTGGTGCAGATAACAGCTAAATACATGAAGTGTTGGATTTCGTTGCTGAAAATTCTTTACATACTCATCCAGTACTTTTACCGCCAGGTCTCCTTCTGTCGTTCCCACAGCCATATCTTCTCGATTTCCAATCTGGAAAATCACTTCATGGAACAGCTTTTCCTGCTTTCCCTGACGAATTTTTTCATAGTAATTTGTAATCTGCCGGTCCTTTCTTTTTCCCACATTGTACCGTTCCACAGAATCATCAAACAACTCTTTATATACTTCTTTCAGATTTTCATTCTGGTAACAGATATTCAGGTGTACTCTGTCTGGGTCTACATTTTCAGCTACAAAATCCCGTCTGTTATGAGCCAGCGATCCAGCTCCAATCATGCCGCTGATCGTTCTTCTCATCATTATGCTCCTCACCTCTCCTTCTAAAAAGCGTGCCAGATATGGCACATAATTTGTATTTCCGCCAACTATGGCGATTATAAGAAATCTTCGCCGGATACGGCGGTTTTGTTACTTTTGTCAAAAGTAACGCAAAAGCACTTTCGACAGCCGTACCGCCTATCAAAAGTACCCTTGCGCCCTGCCGGGGGCAAGACGTCCGGAGGACGTCTGTTCTGCACCGACTGAAGCGGAGCGGAGACCATTATTCCTTCCGTTGGTCGGATTGCTTCTGCGTTACTCACTTAACTAATCTATTACTGTATTCTCGCCCGTATATATTCCAGATCTCCGCAGTACGGTGTTCCTACCAGATACCATTCCCTTGCCGGATTCATCTCCATTCTGGTCTGCACCCACTGATCATCAATCAGTACTTCCAGGCATTCCCCACAATGAAATCCTGTATCAATCCATAAATCTGATGACAACAAACCATATCTATTGTTACTGCTGTTATAACCTAATCTTCCTTCTCTCATTGCTGTATGCTCCTTTCTATTATCCTGCTGTAAGGAGGCCCTGATTCAGGGCTCCCTTTCGCAACTTGTAATTCGCCTATAAATAATCGGGTAATCTATAACCTCCCGGCTACACCTTACATGCTTTCGCCTTGTCTGATATTTACAGGTGCGTGACACGCTCCTGTTATAAAGTGATCAGCAAGAATCGCTACCAACGAAAGTTTTCCGGTATTCCCTTCCTTTCCAGGTATTCCTGCCTGGACTTTTCTCTCTCTTCCTCTGTTGGGGCTGTTTTGTACTTACTGTATAACTCCCGATCTACCATTGCATTCAATTTCTTTTCTAACCCTTTCCTTATGATTTCTTCGCCCTCATAATTCTCCATCAGGAAATATTGCAACAGTTGAAAGAATAACTCATATGGTATCTGCACATTTCTATTTTTCATCTGATCTCCTTTCAAGGTGGCAAGATGCCCTATTATTAAGATATGGTCATCTTGCCATCTTCCTTTTTCTACTCTGACAACATCCAATACCACTGATTTCCACGTTTTACGGAATCTATTCCCAGTTCCATTTTGGCATTTCTCAGTGTTTTCTTTTTAATTCCCAGTTTTTCTGCTTCTTCCTCAATTTTCTTTTGTGCCATACCTCCATCAGCCAGTATCTCAAGCAGAAATTCTTTTGCTTTCCGGGTTTTCTGTCCTTTTCCCTCTCCATTGAGCAATTCATCTGCACTAATGTCATATTCACCAATCCATTCAAATCCGTTGTTTTTATCCAGACGGAACGCAATAGCTTTACCTTCCGGTGCCAGGGAACTCTTTGTATGGCACACAACTCTTACTTCCGGTTCGTCCTTAATTCGTCCGACAATCAAAACGCTTCTTGCAGCTGCCTGAAAATCAATAGAACCAAGTCCCCGGTAAGAAGATTTTCCGTTACTGTTCTTGTTCATGTGTCCAATCAGAATAATCGCACAATGATATTTTTCTGCCAAGACTGCTATACGTTTCATCAAAGGACGGATTTCATTGGCCCTGTGCATATCCACCTCTGATCCAAGGAAGCCCTGAATCGGGTCAAGCACAACCATTCTGGCTTTTGTCTGCACAATTGCTTCTTCCAACCGGACATCTGCCATCGTCAGCGGTTGCTCACTGTCATCGATAACCATGACCTTTGTGCAGTCTGCACCTGCAGCAAGTAATCTTGGTTTTATCGTATCTCCAAGACCATCTTCTGCAGTCTGGTAGATTACATTTACTGGTGCCTCCAAATGCTGTGTTGACGCATTGTTTTCAATATTTTCTGCATCTACCATATCGCTTTCACTATCAATATCTATCCTTTTATCTTTTGTTGAATCAGCTGGAAGAATAGTCTCTCCTCTGGTCAGTTTTGCAATAATTTGAAGCACCATTGTCGTTTTTCCTTCTCCCGGATCTCCCTGTATAATTGTTACTTTTCCATAGGGAATAAATGGATAAAGCAGCCATTCAATCTGCTCCACTTCCACCGTATCCATATTGATGAGTTTCAGTTCCGGTTCCAGCCTTTTCTGTACTGTTTTATTTGTTTCTGTTCTTTTGTTTTCCATCAAATCCTCCTTATTTTCCCGTTGAAAGAAAGAGTGGTTTTTGATAGAATACTCATAGAAGTTTTTTGGAAGAGTATTCTACCAAATCCCTGCCTTTAGGTGTTTGCCGACACTTAAAGGCTCTTTTATTCCGCTTTCATTCCAGCCATTGTTATTGTGATAAGCCGAATCACTTCCAATAAATCCTCCGGCACATCTTCTCCCTTTTTCAGACGTTTCAGCTCACCCAGTACCTTTTCAAGTTCCTTCTTCAAAGCTTTATACACCCTGGGATTTCCTGTAACCACAACTTCTTTTTCCTGCAATCTTCGGATAATATATTCTTGTTTGGTTAATCCCGATAGCCGTACTGCCGTCTCCAGAAGTTCATCTTCTTCCGGTGACATCCGAAATGCTACAACTTTATTTCTCCAACGTCCCTGCTGATCCAGACATTTAGCCGACATTTGCAAGTCCTCCTTCCACTTCATTTAATTCTTTATCCATATTTTCCGCATCCAACTGCTCTGCCATGTCCTGCTGTACCGACGGAAACAGATGTGCATACCGGTAAGTAATCTTTTCTGCTGAATGTCCAACCCTTTTTCCGATTGCTAGTGCGGTATACCCCATATTGATCAACAGGGATACATGACTATGCCTGAGATCATGAACTCTGATTTTCTTTACCCCGCTCGCTTTGCAGCCTCTTTCCATTTCGTGATTCAGATAATATTTTGTTACCGGAAAAATGCGGTCGTCAGGCTTTAAACTGTAATATAATTTCAGGCAGTCCTGCATTTCATCACACAGAAACTGTGGCATTATGACTGTCCGTACACTGTTCTTTGTCTTTGGCGTACTGATTACATCTTCTCCTTTCAAACGCTGATAGGACTTATTGATCCGAAGCGTTTTCTTTTTGAAATTAAAATCTGCTGGTGTTAAAGCAAGCAGCTCGCCCGAACGAATTCCACACCAGTAAAGCAGTTGAAAAGCATAGTAGGAAAGAGGTTTGTCCATCATTTCTTCTGCAAATCGCTTATACTCCTCTTTTGTCCAGAACAACATTTCCTTGCCTTCTTCTTCTCCCAGTGCCCCAGCTTTTCTTGCCGGATTAATGCTAAGATCGTAATATTTCACTGCATGATTAAAAATAGTGCTTAATTGTCCATGTATCGTTTTCAGATACGTTGGCGAAAGCGGTTTTCCTGTTTTCGTTTTCAGTTTTCTCATCTGGTTATGCCAGTCCATCACATCTTTAGCTGTAATTTCCGATACTTTACGTTTTCCAAGATACGGAAGAATCTTTTTCTGAATAATATTTTCTTTTGTAAGCCAGGTACTCTGCTTCAAAGAAGGTCTGACATCTTCTTCTGGTGTGGTATAAAAAAAGTTGACAGCTTATTCTCAAGGATTTCATAATAAAACCAAGAGAATAAGGAGGTATTTAAAGTGGCACGTAAATATGACCATGAATACAAAGTACAGGCAGTAAAA
>CABJAN010000031.1 GCA_902363515.1 Bacillota bacterium
AGCGGCTGACGGGAATCAGGAGCAGATGGGAATGCTTGCATTCACAGATGCGGATGAGTACCGGAAGGCATTTGCGGAGCAAAGGACACGAAGTAAGCTGAAGGCTTATGAGTGACCGTTTCAAAACGCAGAGTGTCACAGTGGCAGAGTTGGAAGGTTTGAAGTTTTGTATATGTGGTTTTGAAGGTATAGTGATAAGTTTTAAAAGAACTGTAAAATAAGGCTCCTTGGTCAAGCGGTTAAGACATCGCCCTTTCACGGCGGTAACACGGGTTCGATTCCCGTAGGAGTCACTAAAAATACTTGCATATTTATAAAATATGTGAGTATAATATATTATATGGCGCCATAGCCAAGTGGTAAGGCAAAGGTCTGCAACACCTCTATCACCAGTTCAAATCTGGTTGGCGCCTCTTTTAGTTATTATTCCTCCTTAGCTCAGTCGGTAGAGCATGCGGCTGTTAACCGCAGTGTCGTTGGTTCGAGTCCAACAGGGGGAGTTTTTTAATTAAGTCATTATTGAGAAATTAAATTCTCTTTAATGACTTTTTTGTTTTATGAATATTTAGCAAAATCTCCATCCAGGAACAAAAAATATCAATTTAAACAAAAAAGCTTTTCCATAATAAAAAAATATGATATTTCTAAATACATTAGAAAGTTATTGAAGGAAAGAAGTATTTTTACTAAATGTAAAGGAGATATCATGGAAAGAAGTCTGAAGGTTTATCAGAAAATGAAAAAAATCTGGAATATAAAAGTTAGTGGAAATCAGGAAAAATTGAAGGCTTATCAAATGGTTTATACGATACCGTATGGAATTAGTGAAAATTTTTTTCTTGGATTTTTGGGATTTTTTGGGAGTTTTTCAAAATCATATATGTGTATAGTAATTTTTTCAGCAAGCTTTTTTTATTTTATCTATAAGGAAAAGAAGAGACAACGGGTGTGTTTTGTTTTGAAAGAAATCGAGAAAGAACTCTTAGAAGAAAACTAGAGAAGGATTTATCCTGTTTTTTTAGCGTTTCTATAGTTATTTCACTATTTTTTTCCTCCTCTGTCTGTTAAAATAGCAACAGAAACAAGGCTTTATAGTGGCCTTGAGAATTGAGAAGAGAATTGAGACGGAGGACAATCATGAGTATACAGGAAACAATGGAAAATTTTTTAAATACCCTGAGAGGGCAGGCAGGGCAGGCCGAAGAGATTCCGGAATTGATGGACGTATTTGTGAATTGTTACACAAATACTTTAAACACTACGGTTAAAAGAATGGAAAATAACATGACCCATGTAATTACAGGGGATATTCCAGCTATGTGGTTGAGGGATTCTGCAGCACAGTTAAGACCTTATATTTTTCTGGCAAAGGAAAATGAAGAAATCAGGGAACTGATTGCAGGGTTGGTGAGAAGGCAGTTTATGTGCATTACCATTGATGAGTATGCCAATGCGTTTAACGAAGCGCCAAATGGGGCTTGTTGGGAAAAGGATGATCCGGATCAGAATCCATGGGTTTGGGAGCGGAAGTTTGAGGTGGATTCTTTGTGTTATCCTCTTCAACTGGCATATCTGCTTTGGAAGAATACAGGATGTACTACGCAGTTTGAGGGAGATTTCCAGGCAGGTGTGGAGAAAATTCTGGAAGTGTTTACAACGGAGCAGTATCATGAAGAAAAATCTCATTACCGCTTTAACAGAAATAATGGCTATTATCGGGACACTTTATCCAGAGATGGAAAAGGCGCATTGGTGAAATCCGGCACGGGATTAATCTGGTCTGGATTTCGTCCAAGTGATGATGCCTGCACCTATGGATATCTGATTCCTTCTAATATGTTTGCAGTGGTTGCTCTTGGTTATCTGGAAGAGGTGGAACGGGAGATTTTCCATAATGAGGAACTGGCAGAGAGAGCTAAGGCGTTAAAAGAAGAAATTCAGAGAGCTATTGAAACCATAGGAAAGACTTTTACAGAAGAGTTTGGTATGGTTTATGCTTATGAGACAGATGGCTATGGTATGTATAATCTTATGGATGATGCCAATGTGCCAAGTCTTCTGGCTATGAGTTACCTGGGCTATGAGGGTGAGCCGGAAGTGAGCAGCAATACAAGACGTTTTCTGTTAAGTGAGGCCAATCCCTTCTATTTTAAGGGAGATAAGGCGGCTGGAATCGGAAGTCCTCATACACCTTCTAATTATATCTGGCATATTGCCATGGCAATTCAGGGACTTACCAGTGAAACAAGGGAAGAAAAACTGGAAATTCTTAAGAATATGGCAGCTACTACCGGAGGAAAAGGTGTGATGCACGAAGGCTTCTGCTGTGAAGATGACAGTAAGTTTACAAGGGCATGGTTTTCCTGGGCAAATGCCATGTATGCGGAATTATTTCTGGATTATATGGGATATCAACTGGAAAAATAGGAAATTTTGCAGAGCATAGAATTTGTACACTAAACATAGAAAAAGGAAAATTGAGATACCATCACAGATTAGGTACAATGTAAGGGAAAACAGACGAAAGCGAGAACAGGAGGTTCAAAAGTCCATATGTTTTTAACAGATAGAAAATTAGACAGACGAATCAGCGAAGTGAAAAACTACAGATACCGCAATGCCATGAACATGAAGGAATTTGTAGTGTGTGAAGATGAGCAGGGTGTTGTAAATCCTGAAGTCCCTGTAAATTTTGATAACTGGGAAACCATTCAGGTAGGTGATTGCTGGTCAGGACGTGACCGTTACCTGTGGATGCACAAGGAAGTGCATATTCCAGAAGAATGGAAAGGTCAGAGAGTTGTAGGTGTATTTGACTTTGGCAATACAGGAGCAGGTAATAACTCTGGTTTTGAAGCAATGTGCTATATTAACGAAAAACCATACCAGGGTGTAGACGTAAACCATAAGGAAGTATTCTTCCCGGAAGAATTGTATGGAAAGACTTTCAGCCTTACATTCCGCCTCTGGTCCGGTCTGGAAGGCGGCGGTGTTCCAAGACCACAGGAACATAAGATTGCACAGGCAGATTTAGCTTGCCTGGATGAAAAAGCAGATGATTTTTATTACATGGGTACTTTGATTCTGGATACTATTAAAAATCTGGAAGATGGAAATCCTGTAAAATATGATTTGAGAATTGCCCTGGATACAGCATGCCATTGCATCGACTGGTCTTATCCTGGAAGCGAGACTTTCTATGAAACACTGCATCAGGCAGATGATGTACTGAACACAAAGATTGACGGTATGGAGAAAAATTCTCTGGTAAGCGTACACTGCGTAGGCCACACTCACATTGATATGGCATGGCTGTGGAGATTAAAACATACTCATGAGAAAGCGTCCCGTTCCTTCTCCACTGTACTGCGTATGATGGAAATGTTCCCGGAATATATTTTCCTTCAGACACAGCCTCAGTTGTATGAATATATTAAAGAAGACTTCCCTGAAATCTACGAAGAGATTAAGAAACGTGTTGCTGAAGGACGCTGGGAAGTAGATGGAGGCATGTGGGTAGAAGCTGACTGTAACTTAACAAGCGGCGAATCTCTCACACGTCAGATTTTAATTGGAAGCAAGTTCATCAAAGATGAATTTGGAAAAGATGTGGAATACTTATGGCTGCCAGACGTATTCGGATATTCCTGGGCTCTGCCTCAGATTTTGAAAAAATCTGGTATTGATATGTTTATGACTACCAAAATCAGCTGGAACCAGTTTAACCGTATGCCACATGATACTTTCCACTGGAAAGGTATGGACGGAAGCGAAGTGCTGACACACTTTATCACCACTCCAGAACCATGGAATGAGCCAGGCTCCTGGTTCTATACCTATAACGGACTTCTTACTGCAAAAACAGTAAAAGGCGTATGGGATGCATACAGTGAAAAAGAAATGAACAAAGACCTGCTGATTTCCTTTGGATACGGAGATGGCGGCGGCGGTGTAAACCGTGATCTTCTGGAAGCAAGAAGACGTATTGATAAGATTCCGGGACTTCCTACACTGAAAACTTCTACAGCAGGAGAATATTTCAGAAATCTGAAAGAAACAGTAAAAGAAACAGATCAGTATGTTCATACCTGGGATGGAGAGTTATATCTGGAATACCACAGAGGTACTTACACCAGCCAGGGTTATAACAAACGTATGAACCGTAAAATGGAACTTCTCTACAGAAAAGCAGAGTGGATGACAGCCATGAATGCAGTTCTGGAGCAGAACATGGACAAGGCAGAACAGGAGAAACTGACACAGGGATGGAAGATGATTCTTACCAATCAGTTCCATGATATTATTCCTGGTTCTTCTATCCATGAAGTTTACGAAGATTCCAGAAGAGACTACGAAAAAGTAAAACATATTGCTGAAGAAGTAGTAGCTGATTACAAGGCAGCAGAGCTGGAAGAAAAAGATGGCGCTTATACCGTGTACAATGCTTCCGGATGGAATCTGAATGAACTGGTTGTTGTTCCGGCAGAGGAAACAGCTATTTATACAGATGTAGAAGGAAATGTACTTCCATCACAGCAGGCAGATGGCGTTACTTATGTACAGGTAAGCAATGTTCCGGCTATGGGACACAAAGTTATCTATGCTAAGAAGGGTGAAAACCAGGCAGAAAGCAGCGCATTTACTGTAAACGGAAAAAATATTGAAACACCGTTCTATTCCATTTCTCTCAACAGCTATGGACAGATTACACGCCTCTTTGATAAAACTGAGGGCAGAGAAGTTCTGGCAGCAGGAGAAAGAGGAAACGTACTGCAGATGTTTGAAGATAAGCCACTGGATAACGATGCCTGGGATATTGATATCTTCTATCAGCAGAAAATGAGAGAAGTAACTGATTTAACAAGCTTTGAAGTAACACAGTGCGGACCTCTTCGTCTGGTGATTCATATGGAATGGAAATATATGAATACTACCATTGCACAGGATATGATTCTGTACAGCGAAGACAGAAGGATTGACTTTAAGACAGACGTAGATTTCCAGGAAAGACAGCAGCTCTTAAAAGCAGCCTTCACCGTAGATATCAGAAGCACCTTTGCTACTTATGATATCCAGTATGGTAATGTACGTCGTGCAAATCACTGGAATACAAGCTGGGATCAGGCAAGATTTGAATCTGTAGGACACAGATTTGCAGATATGTCTGAAAGAAATTATGGTGTTGCCTTAATGAATGACTGCAAATACGGATATGACATTAAAGACAATGTAATGCGTATTTCCCTCCTTCGTTCCGGACTTCAGCCAGACCATATCCAGGATGTGGGAAGACATGAATTTACTTATGCCCTGCTTCCACATACAGGAGATTTCGTAGATGGACAGGTTGTAAAAGAAGCTTATGCGCTGAACAATCCTATGGATGTATTCAAAGGCGCAGACAAAGCACCTTATGACAGCTTCTTCACCGTAGATAATGACCAGGTGGAAATTGACGCAGTGAAGAAATCTGAAGATGGAAAATATCTGGTTGTTCGTTTCCATGACTTTGCAGGTGCAAAACAGAAAGTCACTTTAAAACCATCCTTCGCATTCAAAGCATGGGCAGAAAGCGATTTAAGAGAACGTCCAATGGAAGATTTCCATACAGATGATATTGTGATGGAATTACATCCTTATGAAATTAAAACTATTATGTTTGAAATCTAAAAACAAACATAGACGAAAAGAGAGCAGAAAAAGCTCTCTTTTTGTGCTGTATTTAAAAACACAGTATGATACACTGTAGACAGAATATAAAAGGAGAAATCATCATGGAGAGGAAAAAGCCCAGACAGCTTTATTTGAAATTGTTCTGGACCTATACAGTGATTGTACTTTGCATTGTATTGGCGCTTACCATTTATTTTATTTCTGTGTCCAGAAAGCATATGCTGGAAGCAAATATAGAGGAAATGGAACGCATGAACCAGGCTTGCATTACTTATATTGATGAGACAGAAGGAATTGCAGATTATATTTATAAGGATTTATACCGCTCAAAATCAAAGCTGGAGGATTTGATGCAGTATTTAAAGCTGGAACCGGATGCTTATGAGGAATATTATCTGAACCGGTATGCAGCTACCAGTGACCTGGTGTATGAAGGAATCATTAACTTTCTTACCGAGGCTTTTGATGCTTATCCGGAGTTGGAACAGGTAGAGCTTATCAGTTACGAGAACTTTCAGATGACCCGGTGTCTGCCGGATCAGATTTTTTATCCCGGAAGGGATGGGAAAACCAGGCTGGCAAAATTGCAGATCAGCAGTTATAAGCAGGAGGGAAAGCTGATTTATGTCAAAGAAATACGAAGCACAGATACCATGGAAAATGTGGGGTGTATGATTTTTACCTTCAAAGGCGAGGAGGAGTTTGCTAAAATTCAGGAGGATAGTGATATTATACAGACCGTTATTTGTTCGGAATATGATCAGCCGGTATTCCAGGATGTCTGCGTGGAAAATTGGGGAACCCTTTTAAATCAGGAGAAGTATTACCAGGAAAAATCCATGACGGATCAGTATACGGTTTATTCCTTTCAAAGTAAAGATGAGGCAGAACGGATTGAAATCAGGTCTTTTCTGACTATTGCAGGAGCCGGTGTTGTAGCGGTGATTCTGGGGATTTTATGCATTGGTTATTATGTACGGCGCCTCACTACAAGAGTGGGCAGCATTTTAAATGCCATGAATGAGGTAACCACAGGAGACCTTCAGGTACGTCTTCCGGTGAATAACAGCAAGGATGAACTGGATATGATTGCCTGTAACTTTAATGACATGTGTGAGAAACTGGAGCTTTATATTCAGAAAAGTTATCTGGCAGAGATTGAGCAGAAAAACGCACAAATGCAGGCTTTGCAAAGTCAGATTAATCCTCATTTTTTGTATAATACCCTGGAAGCTATCCGCATGAAAGCAATCTGTAACGGTGACAGGGAAGTTGGAAAAATGCTTTACAGCATGGTTGGATTGTTCCGCAGCCAGTTAAAAGAGGCAGATGTCATTACCCTTGGACAGGAACTGGACTACTGTAAACAGTATTTGGAATTGTTTATGTACCGTTACCCCGGGATTTTTCAGTACCATGTGGAGTGTTGTCCGGAACTTTTATCTTTGCCCATTATTAAGTTTGTGCTGCAGCCTATTGCGGAAAATTATTTTATTCATGGAATTGACCGGGAGCGGCAGGATAATGAGGTATGGGTCCGGGCAGAGAAACAAGGGGAGAATCTTTTCTTATACGTTGAGGACAACGGATATGGAATGGAAGAACAAGAAATAGAGAAAAAGAACCGGGAATTAAGGGAAAACCTGCCGGATCGGGGAGAGAAAAAATCAATAGGAATTACCAATGTAAACAGAAGAATCAAAGCAGTTTACGGGGATGCCTGTGGCATATCCATAGAATCAGGCAATCCAAAAGGACTGCGGGTTACGATTACAATTAAGGTAGAGGAAACGCTATGAAAAAGGTCATGTTAGTGGAAGATGAAGATTTTATTCTTCAGGGAATCAAGTATATTATTGATTGGGAGGCACTTTCCATGGAGATTGCAGCCACAGCTCATAATGGCAAAGAAGCCCTGGAAATATTTCAGGAAAACCCTACAGATATTGTGGTGACAGATGTGGAAATGCCCCGTATGAATGGATTGGAACTTTTAAGAGAAATCCGCAAATTAAATTCCAGGACCAGAGGGATTATTTTGTCCGGATATGATGAGTTTGAATATGCCAGGACAGCTCTTCGCCTGGATGTAGAAGAGTATATTTTAAAACCCATTAATGAGGATCAGCTAAGAGATGCCCTGATTCGCGCCGGAAAACATTTGGATGAACTGGATCGGAAAAAAGCGGGAAACATGGAAGATAAGATTGGATGGATTCGGTTTCTGAAAGGAAAGCTTGCCAGAGAGGAAGAGGCAAAGTTTTACCAGATGCTTCCTGAGATAGAAGAAGGGGAGAAGGTTTATGCAGCGATTATGAAAATTGATACAGATACCATAGAAAACACAGGTGGAATGATGAATATTCTGGCAGAGCTGCAGAAACTGGGACAAAAGCTGAAACCTATTTATCTGGCGCCGGACACCTTGTTTTTGCTTATGTATATGCCACAGGAGGCACAGGATCAGGAAATACTGGATTGTTATGGGGATGTTCAGGATCATCTGGAGAGCAGCTTTGGAATTATGAGCTTTTTTACTGTAAGCAATGCAATTACAGAATACGAACAGCTTCCAACATGCTATAAGACAGCGCAGAAGCTTCAGAAATACAAAATGCTGGAAGGTTATGGAAGCTGTATTAATGAAGCGCATATTCAGGACAGGAAGTCTCAGGATGTGGTCATTGATGAGACCATGCTCCGTAAGATGATTTTGAAAAAGGACAAGGAAGGTGCGCTCAATTACATTGAAGACTTGTTTATAAACAACCTGGAATCTGAGGTTAATGTGGAAGTGCTGTATCAGATGAGTTTAAAAATTGCCATGCTGCTTCAGGATATTAAGATGGAATACAAGCTGGCGCAGTCCACAAACCTGAGAGATTTATCAGAAATTATTGAGAAAATCTACTAGGCAGATGATCTTTTAGGGTTAAAGGCCATTTTTATTTCAGAGATTGTGGAAATTATCAATTATCTTCATACAGAAGATTCCCAGTATACCCCAGTGGTAAAACAGATTATGGCGGAGGTTCAGAAAAATTATAAAGAAGATATGAACCTGAAAACCCTTTCTTATAAGTATCACATGAATGCGTCTTATCTGGGCCAGATTTTTCAGAAAGAGGCAGGATGTTCTTTTGCCCAGTATCTCAGTAATACAAAAAATGGAATTGCAAAAGACCTGATTTTGAATACAAATATGAAAATCAATGATATTGCCAAAGAAGTGGGATATCCGGATACCAGCTATTTTTACAGGAAATTCAAGCAATGTTATGGTGTATCACCCGCTTCCCTGCGGACAATGAAAAAATATTGAGCAGAAGCAAAGAGGAATTTCGCATGAAATGGAGACATAGGAAAAAGGCGGCAGCAATGGGTATGATTACCTGCCTGGCAGCGGGGATACTGTCTGGCTGTAAAGAACAGGCAGAAATCAATGAGAATGGGGAAGAAGTGGTGTGGCTTACCTGGTATCAGGTGGGAGATGAGCAGAAGGATGACCAGATGGTTCTGGATGCGGTGAATGATTATACCTTTGAAAAAATTGGCGTAAAAATCAAGATAGAGAAGATTGGATGGAGCGATTACAGCCAGAAGATGCAGATTATGATTAATACAAATGATTCCTGGGATTTGTGTTTTACCAGTTCCTGGACCAATGATTATCTGCAAAATGCCCAGAAAGGCGTATATCTGGAATTGGATGAGTATTTGGAAGATGAAGGTCTGGAAATGTATGAAGCTATTGATTCCAGATTCTGGGAAGCTGCCAGAGTGGGCGGAAAAATCTATGGGATTCCCAGTGAGAAAGAGATTGGAAGCTGTCCTATGTGGGTTTTTACCAAAGAGTACGTGGACAAATATGATATCCCCTATGAAGAAATCCATAATCTGGAGGATCTGGAACCATGGCTGAAGCTGATTCAGGAAAAGGAGCCGGATGTAGTACCCATGTATCTCACAAAAGATTATTCTGCTCCTGCTTATATGGATAAGATTGTGGATCCCATTGGGATTGAGTATGCAGACAATACACTGACCGTTCAGAATCTGTTTGAAACGGAAAAAATGATGTCAACCCTGAGAACCATGAGGAAATATTATGAGGCAGGCTATATTAACCAGGATGCTCCTTTGGCATCTGATGATAAAGCTGTGAAGCGGTTTGTGACAAAAGGAGACGGACATCCCTTTGCAGAAATTTCTTGGGGAAAAGATTTAGGATATGAGGTCGTGGCGTCACCGATTATGGAGACACAGATTACTAACGAATCAGCCAGAGGCGCATTAACAGCAATTAATAAAAATTCAAAGCATCCCAAAGAAGCGGTAGAGTTTCTGAATCTGGTAAATACGGATGAATATTTGAGAAATCTTCTGAATTACGGAATAGAAGGTGTGCACTGGAGCAGGATTCCGGTTGAGGAAAAAGAGGCCGGGGAAGCGGAAGGAAAACCTTATGTGTATGATACCAAGGTACGTTTAAATCAGGAGAAAAAGCAGGATTATTCTGTGCCCTACTGGGTACAGGGAGGGCTGTTTGGTACTTATGTGCTGGAAAATGAGCCTGTTGATAAGTGGGCAGTGTTTAAGGAATTTAATGATGCGTCTAAGGCTGCTCCGTCTCTGGGATTTGATTTTAATATTGAACCGGTAAAGGCTGAGGTGGCAGATTTTCGCAGTATTTTAGATGAATTTGGAAAGGCGCTTTATACGGGAAGTGTGGACCCGGATGTTTATGTATCTAAATTGCTGAAAAAATTAGATGCCGCAGGAGTTGACAGGGTGATAGAAGAGATGCAGAGACAGGTAGATGCCTGGAAACAGACAAAAGAGTAGCAGATAGAGAGGAAGAATAAGGCATGAAACGAGAGGATATTTTACGAAGAGTTGGCCATATGAGCCAGGTAGCAGAAGTGAGAAAGATTTCTTTTGGTGAGGGAAGAGCAGCAGGAATGAAGGGATGGCAGGTCAAGAATGGTTCCCTGGAGTTTACTGTGATGGAAGACAAATGTCTGGATCTGGCTCAGGTGAGTTATAAGGGCGTCCAGATGAATTTTCTGTCAAAGCCAGGGCTTCAGGGACGCAACCACTATGATACCAATGGAGGGGAAGCCCAGAGAAGCATTATGGGAGGCATGATGTTTACCTGTGGTCTGGAAAATATCTGTGCGCCATATGAAAGTGACAAAGCTTATCCCATGCATGGAAGAATCCGTACAACACCGGCAGAACACACAGGAGCAAAGACCCAGTGGAAAGGTGATGTTTATGAAATATCCCTTCATGGAGAGATGCGGGAAGCAGAGCTGTTTGGAGAAAATCTCCTGTTAAAGAGAGAGATTACCACAACTTATCCGGGAAAACAGATTTTTGTAGAAGACACCATAGAAAATCAGGGATTTCGGGAAGAATCGGCTATGCTGCTGTATCATTTTAATGTAGGCTATCCTCTGTTAGATGAAGGCGCCAGAATCATTCTTCCTACGAAAAAAGTAATGCCAAGAGATGAGGCGGCAGCGCCTTATGCAGAACATTATGATATTATGGAAGCGCCAAAGGACAATGAACCGGAATATGTGTTCCTTCATGAGCTGGCAGCAGATGAGGAAGGGAATACTTTTGCAGCAGTGATTAACGAGAAGCTGGGACTTGGCATCCGGCTGGAATTTAACCAGAGAGAGCTGCCTTATTTCATGGAGTGGAAGTCACTGGCAAGTGGAGACTATGTTGTGGGACTGGAACCGGCAAATTCCAGTGTCTATGGAAGAGCTTACCATGAAGAAAAAGGAGACCTTCACAAGATTCAGCCATTTGCCACAGAGAAAAAACAGCTGACCATTACCATCCTGGAAGGGGAAGAATTACAGGAAACCGTCAAAATGGCAGAAAAACTGGTAAAATAACCGAAAAATAAAGAAAATACAGAAATTTGAAGCAGTCCTGCGGGGCTGCTTCTTTTTGGTGGAGAAAAGACTTGGTAGAACCGACTAAGAGTGGAAAAATCACATTACTAGAATTTGTACAGGAAATCTAAAGATTTTCAAATTTTATAAAGCTTTCATAAATGTTATAGTTAATTTACACAAAGAAAACAAAAGGGAGGTCATGAAAAAATGCGAGCAAAAAAAACATCGGGAACACCGGTGAAAGTACGCAAGAGAAGATGGACAAAGGATGATACAGAGCTGACTTTGTTATCCGTGCCTACATTGATTTGGTATCTTATCTTTTCCTATCTTCCTATGTTCGGTATTATTATTGCATTTAAGCAGTATAAGCTGGCACCAGGCGGACATGGATTTATATACAATCTGTTCCACAGCGACTGGGCGGGATTTAGCAACTTTGAGTATTTCTTTAGTTCCAATTCCTTCACCATGCTGCTTCGCAACACAATACTTTACAACATTGTATTTATTATTATCAGTGCTACAGTGGCAGTAGGCGGCGCTCTGATGCTGAGCAATATGATTAACAAGAAAGGGTCTAAGATTTATCAGACCATGATGTTTCTGCCTTACTTCATGTCATGGGTAGTTATCAGTTACTTCGTGTATGCACTGCTGACACCGGAGAAAGGTCTGATGAATGGTTTGATTACTGCACTGGGCGGCGACCCTGTCATGTGGTATCAGGAAGCGAAATACTGGCCCTTCATCCTGGTTCTTCTGAACACCTGGAAAGGTATGGGATATGGTATGGTTATGTACCTGGCAAGTATTACTGGTATCGATCCGGCGCTGTATGAAGCGGCTGTTATGGACGGCGCTACCAAGACCCAGCAGATGAGACACATTACACTTCCTGGAATTAAACCGGTATTTGTTATGATGCTGATTCTGGACTGCGGTAAAATCTTTAATTCTGATTTCGGTCTTTTCTACCAGGTAACAGGACAGATTCCTGCATCCCTGTACGAAACTGTATCTACCTTTGATACCTTTATTTACAAGGCCATGCAGTCTACAGCGCCAATCGGACAGACAGCGGCAGCTTCCTTCTTCCAGGCAATCTGTAGTTGCGGTACCATCCTGTTTGCAAACTGGGTAGTAAGTAAAATCGACAATGAAAACAGAATTATTTAGGAAGGGAGCGAACAAAAGTGAAAAAAGATCAAAACCAAACAGTATCATCCCTGAATCAGATTAAAAAATCCACCAACGTGGTTTTTAACATCATTTTCCTGATTCTTGGTTTGATGTGTATCTTCCCTCTGCTGTTTGCCTTCTCCATTTCTATTACCAGTGAGTCGGCACTCCAGGCAGGCGGATACCATCTGATTCCACAGGAGCTTTCCGGAGCAGCTTACAAATTCCTCTGGAATGAAAGAGCAATGATTCTCCGTGCCTTTGCAATGTCTGTACTTGTAACCTGTATTGGTACGGTCATTACAGTATGCCTGACTACTTCCATGGGGTATGTGGCATCCAGAAGAAGTTTCAAACTGAAAAAACTGTATACCTGGATCATCTTTATTCCTATGGTATTTAATGGCGGTATGTTTGCAACATACGTTGTAGTAAACAATATTTTGAATTTGAGAGATACCATCTGGGCATTGATTTTGCCTCTGGCCTGCTCCTCATTCAGTGTTACCATCTGTCGTACTTTCTTCCGTACAACCGTTCCGGATGCGCTTATTGAAGCGGCGAAAATTGACGGTGCGGGACAGTTCCGTATCTGGTCAGGAATCGTACTTCCGATTTCCAAACCGGTTATGGCAACGATTGGAATGTTTGCAGCATTTGGTTACTGGAATGACTGGTTCCAGGCATCCCTGTATATTTCAGACAGCAAGCTGTATACTCTTCAGGCATTACTGAACAGTATTCAGAACAACATTGATTATCTGGCAAGCAACCCCTATGGCGGACTTTCCATGCAGCAGTACAAGATGAGCATGCCAACAGAATCTGTGCGAATGGCTATTGCAATGGTTATCATTATCCCTATTGCACTGACTTATCCATTCTTCCAGAAATACTTTATTTCCGGATTAACCATTGGTTCTGTAAAAGAATAATCAAATAAAATTTTAGGAGGACGTTATGAAGTTAAGAAAATTAGCAGCACTTGGTATGGCAGCTATTATGGCAGCCGGAACACTTGCAGGATGCGGCGGAAGCGATGATAAAAAAGAAACCGCAAAAAATGCAGGTGGAGAAGATATTGTAAATCTGAAATGGGTTATCATCGGTAATGGTATGCCGGACAATTATGATTCCTGGATTGGAAAAGTAAACGATTATATTGGTGAAAAAATCGGTGTCAACCTGGAAATGGAAGTTATTCCATGGGGAGACTGGGATGACAGAAGAAATATTATTATCAGTACCAATGAACCATATGATATTATCTTTGGTAATGGTAATAACTACATGGCAGATATCAAACTGGGAGCATATGTGGATATTACAGATATGATTCCTGAACAGATGAAAGAGTTCAATGAACTGATGCCTGAAAAATACTGGGATGCAGTAAAAGTAGATGACAGAATCTATGGTGTTCCGGCTTACAAAGACAGTTCTATTTCTAACTATGCAGTATGGGATAAAGAACTGGTAGATGAATATAACATTGATTATAAGAATCTGACAACTATTGAATCTCTGACACCAACCTTTGAGATGCTGAAAAAAGAGAAAAATGATTATCCGGTATATGTTAAGAATGACGGTGTTTACTCCATTTTTGACGTATATGATCAGATTGGCGCCGGTATGCAGATTCTTGGTGTAAGATATGATGACCCGGAAGGTAAAGTATGCTTTACTCTGGAAGAACCTGAAATTTATTCCGCTCTGGAAACTTTCCATGACTGGTATAAAAAAGGTATCATCAATCCAGATGCGGCTACTTTAACAGAAGCGCGTGTATACAACATGTGGCGTATTGCTCAGGGATGGGAATCTGCCGGTGAAACAGCATGGGGACCAGATATGGGCAAAGAGGTTGTTGTTCAGAAATGGGGAGATACTATTCTTTCTAACGAAACAGTACGTGGCTCTATGAATATGATTTCTGCAAACAGCAAATATCCGGAAAAATGTCTGGAACTGCTGAACCTGGTAAATACAGATACTACTCTTCGTGATATGTTCTACTATGGTGAAGAGGGTGTGAATTTTGAGTATGTGGATGTAGACGGAACACAGAAAGTACATAAGATTAACACAGACTGGAGCATGGCTGGTTATACCCAGGGTACTTTCTTCACTGTTACACCAGAAGATACTACAACTACTGACCAGTGGGGAGAAATCAAGGCGCTGAATGAAGAGGCTGTTCCATCTGTAATGCTTGGATTCAACCTGGATACAACAGAGATTGATTCTCAGTTAGCAAACTGCCGTGAAATCTGGCTGCGTTATAAGAGCGAGGTTATGGCTGGTGTCAATGACCCTGCAGACGTAATTCCAAAGATGAAAAAAGAACTGATGAATGCAGGATTCCAGGATATTCTGGATGAAGCTCAGGCACAGGTAGATGAATTCCTGGGTAAATAAAAAAGGTAATACCTTCATAAAAACGATTTTGGCATAAAACAGAAAGAGGCTGTCGCATAGAGGGGTGTGACAGCCCTTTTCTGCTAAATAGGAGACAATAGGAGGCATATGGCTGGATGAGGTTAAAAAATAAGGCGGATAACAGACCGTATATGAATGTGATTTTTGGGAATTTTTACAGCCCTGCATTTGACGATGAGAAATTTGTAGATGAAACTATGGAGCTGATTAAAGAGCTGGGCTATAACAGCGTGATGTTTGACACCAAGGCATGGGAAGATTTTCGGGAGCGGTATGAAACAGGAGCTTTAAGCCAGTATGTGAAAATGCAGGAGTATATGGGAAAATCTGCCCATGAGCATGGACTTTTCTATAATTTTCTGCTGTTGTATTTAAATGGGGATAATCTATATCCTCACATTCGTTACAGCCCTCCGATTTTCGGGGAGGAAATTACATATCTGGACGGAACACCGGGAAGATGGTACAAATACTGGTCAGAAAAAGCTCAGGCTTCCATGAAAGACCATGTAGACAGAATCATGGAAAGCTATGGAAAGGGATGTCAGCGGTGCATTACAGAAGAGGGAAAAGAAGTTCTTCCTGTGTGCAGTATGTGGGATCCTGTGGTAGCAGTAAGCTTTGATGAAGAGGGACAGAACCGGTATCGTTCTTACTTGAAGGAATTCTATCACAATGATATTCAGGTCTTGAATAAAAATTATGGAATCAGCGCCAAAGATTTTGAGAGCCTTTCTCCAGAGGAATACTGGTATGGTGTGAAATACCCGGAAAGTGGATTTTACACAGAAGAGGATGTGAAAAAACGCACGCCGAAGTTCTATGTGTGGAGGGATAATGCTCTTTGGAAAATTCATGAAATGACAGAGTATTTTAAGAAAATCGGACCGAAGTTAAAAGAGAAGAATCCTGATTTGTTCCTTTGTCCGGATTTAAGCCAGTGGGGATATTTTCTGAACATTTTCGGCAGGGAGCAGCAGGATTTGGACAACGAGTTCAGTGATTTGTGGGACACTGCTATACGGGGAATTGATATGTATGCCTTGTCTCCTTATCTGGATTCCTGCCATTTTATTACTGTTCCGGTTACACCGGATGGCATTGCAGACGCTTATGTGGTTTCCTGCCAGCACAGTATGATGCGGGTAATGAACCAGGATAAGCCAATGACAGGGGGGATTTACTGGGGACGTTATATTTATAATGATATTTATGCTCAGCTTACCCCGGCAGAAATTATTGGCTCTATGACAGCCTGTGGCATGGATGGCTATACCTGCTACGGTATGAATGGTCTGGATGATGGCGGGGTGATGAATCGCATGGATGAAGATTTCCAGGAATCTTTAAGATGGGGAAATGACTGGTTTGCAAAGGTGCTTCCTCTTCGGGGCAATAAAAAGAAAAAAGAAATTGCTATTTTGTTCCCGTCAGAAATGGCTCATCTGGAACCGTTTGAGGTGGGAAATAATAAAATCCGCCGCCTTGATTTGCTGGGATGGTATAAGATTTGCTGTGATCTGGGCTATCAGGTAGATGTGATCAGCAATCACGAAATTGAGGCAGGAGCCCTCCAGGATTATAAGGTATTGGTAGTTCCTGCAAATGACTGTTATTTTGCAGTAGAGCATGAGACAATGGAAGAAAAGCTGAAAAACTGGGTAGCAGAAGGGGGTGTGGTGCTTCATGGACCGGAGAACATGCTGGCTCAGAACTGCTTTGGAATCACAGGGGAAACCTGTGAGAAAACACCTTATGTTTACGGAAAAGTTATCATTGCCCAGGGAGAAGCATTCTGCCGCTACCAGGGAGGAGAAGAGATTGCGCCTTATGTAGACGGTGTTGGCTCCTGTGTGGTAAAATATGCAGGAGAAGAATTTGGCCAAAGAATGGAACTTTCTGCTGGAAATCCAGGGGCAGTCTATTCCTTTGGTGTGGAGATTGGAGCATCTTATGCTGCAAAAAATATTCCTCATGTGCCTTATGCTCAGGGAAATAAAGAAATGTATCCCATTATTCAGTCCAGAACCACTTTGGTAAAAGATATTTTAGCCCGGCATGTGACACCGGCAAGCAATATCTGCCAGAGAGGAATTGAGACAGCAGTATATGAAAACGGTATGATTCTGGTAAACCACCGTTCTACTCCGTTTGTACTGCCGCAGAAGTATAGAGAAGAAATCTATCAATACCCATGGCATGGAGAACAGGAAGGAAAGGGCATTCTAAGTGGTCATGAGGCTGTGTGGGTAAGCCTGTAAAATAAACTTGGAAAGGGTAGAAAATGTCAGAGTTTTAGGAGGTTTTATGGAAACAAGAGAATTACATGAAAATTGGAAAATGCGCTGTACAGAGGCGTTGGACTGGCAGGAAGCTGTGGTTCCGGGAACCGTGTATACAGATCTGCTTCGGAATGGAAACATGGAAAATCCTTATTGGAAGGATAATGAAGACAGCATTTGCGCTTTGATGGAAAAGGATTATGAGTATACATGTACCTTTGAGGGGGGAAATACCGAAGATTTTTCCAGTATTTTCCTTCGGTTTGAAGGTCTGGATACAGTTGCAGATGTGTATTTAAACGGAGAACTTCTGGGACAGCCCTTGAATATGCACAGAGTCTGGGAATATGAAGTGCAGTCACTTCTTAAAGAAGGGGAGAATACTCTGAGGGTGGTTTTTCATTCCCCACTGAATTATATTGCAGAGGCTTATAAAAAATATGGAAATATCGGAAATGAAGATACATACGAAGGCTTTATGCATTTGCGGAAAGCCCATTACATGTTTGGATGGGACTGGGGCGCACACTTGCCGGATGCAGGTATTTACCGCCCTGTAAAGCTTTGCAAGGTGAAATGTGGACGATTTGACAGCGTGTATATCCGCCAGAACCATGAAGAAGGAAGATGTACACTGGATTTTGATGCAGCTTATCTTGTGGAGGAGGATGGAAATTACGAGGTACATGTGACAGTTACTTCACCAAAAGGAGAGACTTTTAAGACAGTGCTTTCCAAAGAAGGATGCGGAAGTCTTACCATTGAGAATCCAGAACTTTGGTGGGTGAATGGACTTGGCGCGCAGCCTCTTTATGAGGTGGAAGCAGTTCTGTTCTGTAATGGAGAGGCAGTGGATACCTGGAAACGGAGAATCGGTTTTCGCACCATGACCATGCAGAGAAACAAGGATGAATGGGGAGAAAGTTTTGCCCATGAAATCAATGGCAAGGCATTTTTTGCCATGGGCGCGGATTATATTCCGGAAGAACATCTTCTGGGCAAGAGAAGCAAAGAACGTACCAGACAGCTTCTCATGGACTGTAAACTGGCAAATTATAATGTTATCCGCGTGTGGGGCGGCGGTTTTTATCCTGATGACTGGTTTTTTGATATCTGTGATGAGCTGGGTCTGGCTGTATGGCAGGATTTCATGTTTGCCTGCTCTGTATATGAGTTGACACCGGAGTTTGAGGCAAACATCCGCCAGGAATTTGTTGACAATATTAAACGTCTCCGTCATCATGCTTCTCTGGGCCTGTGGTGCGGAAATAATGAGATGGAAATGTTTGTGGATGAGCGCTGCTGGGTAACAAAACCTTCGGAGGTAAGAGATTATCTCTTTATGTATGAGCGGATTATCCCGGAAGTGCTGCGGGAATATGACCCACAGACCTTCTACTGGCCTGCAAGCCCGTCCTCAGGCGGCTCCTTTGACAATCCAAATGACCCAAACAGAGGAGATGTGCATTACTGGCAGGTATGGCATGGAAATAAGCCATTTTCTGAATATCGGAAACATTTCTTCCGCTATGCCTCTGAGTTTGGATTCCAGTCTTTCCCATGTAAAAAGACAGTGGAAACCATCTCTGATGATCCGGCAGACTGGAATATTTTCTCTTATATTATGGAGAAGCACCAGAGAAACTACGGAGCAAACGGAAAGATTATGAATTACCTTCAGCAGACCTACCGTTACCCGGGAGAATTTGATACGGTACTGTATGCTTCCCAGCTTTTGCAGGCAGATGCCATCCGCTATGGGGTAGAGCATTTCAGACGGAACCGGGGTCGCTGCATGGGGGCTGTGTACTGGCAGTTAAATGACTGCTGGCCTGTCATTTCCTGGTCTTCTATTGATTACTGGGGTAGATGGAAGGCCCTGCATTATTATGCAAAAAGATTTTTTGCGCCAGTGATGATTTCCTGTCAAGAAGAAAGCTGGCTTACTCAGGAAGCAAATATGAACCGCCAGCATTTTGAATTTGAGAAATCTATCTGGCTGAACGTGACTAACGAAACCCTGGCAGACAAAGAAATTCAGGTGAAATGGTATCTGAGAAATGCGGAAGCAGAAATTTTAAGAGAAGAAACAGAAATTGTTTCCGTTCCTGCTCTTACCAGTGTGTGGCTGGATAAAGTGGAATTGCCGGAAGTAGACGTATTTACTGAATATGTCAGCTTTGAGGCATGGGAAAAAGGTGAAAAGATTTCTGAAGGAACGGTTATTTTCTCTTATCCGAAATACTTCAAATATGAAGAGCCAAATCTGAAATGGAAAGTAGAAGGAAACACCATTACCGTAAGCGCTGATACTTACGCTAAGAGTGTGGAAATCTTAAACGAAAACGAAGATCTGGTGCTGTCTGATAATTACTTTGATTTAAACGGAGACAGCAAGACTGTGGAAATTTTAAGAGGAAAACCGGAGAATATCAGGGTGCGGAGCGTGTTTGATATTCGGTAGGAGAGATTATAAAAAAGGGGCTGTGAAAAAACTCAATCGAGTTTTTTCACAGCCCCTTTTGAAATTAAATAAAATTCCCCTCTCCACTATCTCCCGTTTCGCCTTCTGGCTGCTGGTAATAATAAGGAAGTTCATCTTCAAAAAATTCTTCGTAGTTTTCAAAATCATCATAATCATCGTAATTGTCATAGCTGTTATAATCATCCATACTATCTTCCCCGCCATACAGATATTTATTAAGGAAATCATAAAGCTCCTCTTCTGTGAGATCTTCGGAGGTGATGATGGAGAAATAATCCTGCATGAAACTGCGACCCTGGTCTGTTACAAGAAACAGAGTACAGATGGTAATAATCAGTACGGTTGCAAGGGTAATACAGCTAATACCAATGGCCATGCCTGCTTTTGCCGGACCAGAACGGGCATATTGTCCTTTGGAAAGACAGGAAAATAAAATAGCCAGGCCGGCGAAAATGAACAGTAAAAAAGGCATGCAGCACAGAGACAGCAGGGCAAGAATTCCCATGACCAGAGACAGGGAAGCCATAGTGTGATTTCCGTCGTAAACAGGAGGCACAGGTGTCGGCTGAGATTGTGGCGTATATGGCTGGTAATAATTTCCTTCATAAGGATTTTCCATAGGTTAAATCCACCTTTCTTTTGTTAGAATATAAATATTTTGATGATATGAAACATTTTATCATGGATTATTTTTAGGGGCAACCCAATTTTCTTGACAAATTCCTCATGCATTGATAAGGTTGTAGTTGGCAGGATTTCAAAGGAAAAACTGTCGCTGAAACTTAGGGAAAGAAAGGACGTTTTATATGGACATTATTCAAGTAATCACCCAGGAATTAAAAGTAGAGAAATGGCAGGTAGAAGCTGCTGTTGCTCTTATAGATGAAGGGAACACCATTCCATTTATTTCACGATATAGAAAAGAAGCTACAGGAGCATTAAATGATGAACAGCTTCGTAATCTTTTTGAGCGGCTTACTTATTTAAGAAACTTAGAGGATAAGAAAAATCAGGTGCTTTCTAGTATTGAAGAACAGGGAAAACTTACAGAAGATCTGAAAAAGCAGATTTTAGAAGCACAGACCTTAGTAGTGGTAGAGGATTTGTATCGTCCATACCGACCAAAGAGAAGGACAAGAGCTATTATTGCAAAAGAGAAGGGTCTGGAGCCATTGGCAAATATTCTGAAGCTGCAGATGACAGATAAGACCATGGAAGAGGAAGCAGCAGCATTTATTTCTGAGGAAAAAGAAGTAAAAACAGCAAAAGATGCTTTGGCAGGAGCTATGGACATTGTAGCAGAGAGTATTTCAGATGAAGCAGATTACCGCATCCATATTCGAAAAACAACTATGAAGTCAGGACTTCTTGTTTCTTCTGCAAAAAAACCGGAAGAAGCTACGGTTTATGAGATGTATTATGAATATCAGGAGCCGGTTTCCAAAGTGGCAGGACATAGAATTTTGGCAATTAACAGAGGGGAAAAAGAGAAGATTCTCACTGTGAAAATTGAAGCGCCAGAAGAAGAAATTTTGCGTTATTTGGAAAAGCAGGTTATTACAAAAGATAACCCCAATACAACATCAATGTTAAAAGCAGCAGTAGAAGATTCTTACAGACGTCTGATTGCACCAGCGATTGAGCGTGAGATTCGTAATGATTTAACAGAAAAGGCAGAAGATGGAGCAATTAAGGTGTTTAAGAAGAACCTGGAACAGCTTCTTATGCAACCTCCAATTGTAGGACAGGTTGTTCTTGGATGGGACCCTGCATTCCGTACAGGATGTAAACTGGCAGTTGTTGATGCCACAGGAAAGGTACTGGATACCACCGTTATTTATCCAACGGCGCCTACTACTCCTGCTAAAATCGCAGCAGCAAAAGAGACTTTGAAAAAGCTGATTGAGAAATATCATATTACTCTGTTTTCTGTAGGAAACGGAACAGCCAGCAGAGAATCAGAACAGGTAATTGTAGAGCTTTTAAAGGAAATTCCGCAGAAAGTTCAGTATGTGATTACCAATGAAGCCGGAGCTTCTGTATATTCAGCAAGCAAACTGGCAACAGAGGAATTTCCAAACTTTGATGTAGGACAAAGAAGTGCAGCATCCATTGCCAGAAGGTTGCAAGACCCATTGGCAGAGCTGGTAAAAATTGACCCGAAATCTATTGGCGTAGGACAATATCAGCATGATATGAACCAGAAAAAACTGGGTGAGGCTCTTTCCGGTGTGGTAGAGGACTGTGTAAATAAAGTAGGCGTAGACTTAAATACAGCTTCTGTTTCTCTTCTGGAATATGTATCTGGTATCAGCAAAGCAATTGCAAAGAATATCGTGCTTTACAGAGAAGAAAATGGTGAGTTTAAGGATAGAAAAGAGCTTTTAAAAGTGGCAAAATTAGGTCCCAAAGCCTTTGAACAGTGTGCAGGATTCCTACGTATCCGAGGAGGTAAGAACCCTCTGGATGCTACTAGTGTACATCCGGAGAGCTATGAAGCAGCAGAAAAATTATTGGCGGATATGGGGATGAAGCCAGAAGATATTTTCCAGGGGGCAACCGTATATTACATCAAAGATTATGTTCAGATGGCTAAGAAATTAGGCGTAGGAGAAATGACGCTTCGTGATATTGTAAAAGAACTTACGAAACCTGGAAGAGACCCACGTGAAGAGATGCCAAAACCAATTCTTCGTACAGATGTCTTGGATATGAAAGACTTAAAAGAGGGTATGATTCTCAAAGGAACTGTAAGAAACGTCATTGATTTCGGGGCCTTTGTGGATATTGGCGTACATCAGGACGGGCTGGTGCATATTTCAGAGATGACAGAACGGTTCATCAAACATCCTTTGGAAGCAGTGAGCGTAGGTGATGTCGTGGATGTAAAAGTTCTGGGTGTAGATATGAAGAAAAAGAGAATTTCCCTGACTATGAAAGGGATTCAATAAAGTAAATGTTGAAAGGAAGCGTTTGACATGAATGTAAATCAGGAAAGAATTGCAAAACTGCAGCAGGAAATGAAAAAAGAGGGAATGGATTTGTATCTGGTGCCTACTTCAGATTTCCATCAGTCGGAGTATGTTGGGGACTATTTTAAAGCCAGAGCATGGCTCTCCGGTTTCACTGGTTCTGCTGGTACCCTGATTGTAACAAAAGAAGAAGCTTGTCTGTGGGCAGATGGAAGATATTTTATTCAGGCTGCAAAACAGTTAGAGGGAACTGGAGTAACCCTTATGAAAATGGGGGAAGAAGGCGTTCCAACAGTAGAAGAATATATTGAGGAAAAATTGCCCGAGCATGGATGTTTGGGCTGTGATGGTCGCACCATCCATGTGGCAGAAGGAAAAGAGTTTCAGGAAATCTTAAAGAAGAAATCTGGAAGTTTAAAATGCCAGAACGATTTGGTTGGCAGTATATGGGAAGACAGACCAGAAATGTCAAAAGAAGCTGTGTATTTACTGGATACAAAATATGCGGGGAAATCTAGGGAAGAAAAGATTGCAGAAGTTCGTGCTGCTATGAAAAAGTCAGGTGCGAATGTACATTTGATTTCTAGTATGGATGATATTGTATGGTTATTGAATATTCGTGGAAATGACATTGTTTGTAATCCAGTTGTGATGTCTTATGTGATGATGAATATGGAAACCGTAAACTTCTATGTTCAGGAAGAAGCAGTGCCAAAAGAAGTAAAAGAAGCCCTGGAAAAGGCAGGAGTGGTGCTTTGTCCTTATTTCCAGGTGTATGAAGATGTGAAGGAACTGAAAGAAACCGATAAAATCATGGTGGAAGATGTATGTACCAATTTCACACTTTATGAAAATATTCCACAGCACACAGAAGTTATTTTTGAGAAAAATCCGGCAGCAGTACTGAAAGGAAATAAAAATCCTGTGGAACAGGAAAATATCCGTATTGCTCATATAAAAGATGCAAAAGCCATGTGCAGATTTATTTATTGGCTGAAAAAGAATGTAGGAACCAGTGAAATTACGGAATACAGCGCTGCCCAAAAAAGCGAAGCATTTAGAAGAGAAGATGAGGACTGCCTGGATTTGAGTTTTGAAACGATTTGTGCCTATGGACCAAATGCGGCTATGTGCCACTATGCACCTACCAAGGATGAATGTGCGAAAGTAGAACCTAAGGGATTTTTCCTCATTGATTCTGGCGGACAGTATTGGCAGGGAACTACAGATATTACCAGAACTATTGCAGTGGGAGAACTTACCAAAGAACAGAAAGAACATTTTACATTGGTACTTCAAGGGCACATCCGTCTTGCAATGGCGAAATTCCAGTATGGCTGCAGCGGAGCAAATCTGGACGCCATTGTAAGAGGCCCCCTTTGGGAGAGAGGTTTGGACTTTAATCATGGTACAGGACACGGAGTTGGATACCTGCTTAATGTTCATGAAGGACCCCAGAATATTAACTGGAGACTGAACAATAAGGGAAGAAGAGGAAACACAGTACCTCTGGAGGAAGGAATGCTTACCTCTAATGAACCAGGGCTCTATCTAGAAGGAAAATATGGTATTCGTACAGAAAATCTGATGCTGTGTAAAAAAGCAGAGAAAAACAGCTACGGACAGTTTATGAAATTTGAAACTGTGACCTGGGTACCTTATGAGAGAGAAGCAATTTTGCCTGAAATGCTCACGAAAGCGGAGCTGGATTGGCTGAATGCTTATCATAAACAGGTTTATGATAAAATTGGACCTCTTCTTGGAGAAGAAGAGAGAACATGGCTTCTGGAAGCTACGGCTGAGATAAAAGAGAAATAAAAAAGAGCAGGACCACACAAAAAAGAGAGAGTACAATTTTGTGATGTGGTCCTGCTCTTTCTTGAAATACGGAAAGCAAAGGTTTATAATAAGTCCTAAAGTACAAAAGGGGTTCAGAACCGCTTTATAAAAGGAGAAAAAATGGCGAAAATAAATCACGTAACAAAAAAAACAGAGAATCCTTTTCTAAATTTCTATGAGCTGGATCGGGAATCTAAAACTGGAAAAAAAGGGAAATATTATGTGGCCTCCAGAGCAAAAGATGAAAGCAGATTGAAGCTAAACACAAAGAAAAATCATCCTGATGGTGTGATTATTTATAGTTTGTATGGGGAAAAACAAGACAAGGTGGTTCTTGTTCGTCAATACCGCTACAGTATTGATGATTATATTTATGAATTTCCGGCAGGCCTGGTGGAAGAGAATGAGGATTATAAGGAAGCAGCGATTCGGGAAATGAAAGAAGAGACTGGACTGGAGTTTTGCCCCATAAAGGTTCATCCGGCTTATGAAAAGCCGGCATTTACCAGTATCGGTATGACAGATGAGTCTTGCAGTGCAGTTTTTGGTATTTCCACTGGTAGCGTTTCCCAGGATTATTTAGAGGATACAGAAGAGATAGAAGTAGTTCTGGCTGATAGAGAAGAAGTAAAACGGATTTTAAAAGAAGAGCATGTGGCTATTATGTGTTCTTACATGCTTATGCACTTTCTCCATGACCAGGAGCCTTTTGGGTTTTTGAAAGAACTGTAAAGACGGGAGTGGCTATTGAATATGAAATGGAAAAAATATGTAAAGAGTGTTGTTGTATTTCTTTTTACCATAGCAGTCATAGGATTAGGGATTTTTCTGGGGATTAAGCTGCTGAAATTTTTCATGCCATTTGTGATTGGTTGGCTGATTGCTTTGATTGCAAATCCTTTGGTCCGGATGTTGGAGAGAAGGCTTAAAGTAGCAAGAAAGCACACATCTATGTTTTTGATTATTGGAGTTTTGGGGGCAATTATAGGAGGTATTTATCTCATTGGTGTTAAAACTGTGGAAGAGACAAGACTTCTGATCGAGCAGGCACCGGTCATTTACCAAAGCATACGGGAGGATTTTGATACGGCAGGAGAAAATCTGTCTATGATTATTGAAGAGCTTCCACAAAGTGTTCAGGATAGTATTCAGGAATTGCAAGACAGTGTGGGGGAAATGGCTGGAAAAGCTGTGAGCAAAATTAGCCAGATTACCATGGATCAGGCCGGTGATATTGCAAAAAATCTTCCCAGTATACTAATTGCCATTATTTTTACGATCTTATCTGCCTATTTCTTCATTGCAGACAGGGATAAAATTTTAGAGTTTGGAAGAGAAAATACTCCGGCAGTCATTCAGGAACATTGGAGAGTCTTTTCAGATAGTCTAAAAAACGTGTTTGGTGGATATTTTAAGGCTCAGTTTAAAATTATGGGAATCATTGGTGTGATTTTATTTATAGGATTTCTGATTTTAAAGGTAAAATTTGCAGTGGTGGTTGCTATTTTAATTGCATTTTTAGATATGCTGCCTTTTTTTGGAACTGGGACAGCTCTGATTCCCTGGGCCTTGTTTAAGATTATTTCTGGTGATGTACAGTACGCAGTAGGATTGGTTATTTTGTATCTGACTACCCAGCTTATAAGAAGAATCATTGAACCTAAGGTAGTAGGGGATACCATTGGAATGAATCCATTGCTGACTTTGGTTTTCATGTATATAGGATATCGGGTAAGTGGAGTCATTGGTATGATTCTGGCAGTACCGGTTGGCGCTATTGTGATTAATTTTTATAAGGCGGGTGTGTTTCATGGACCCCTTCATGGTATTAAGGAAGCGCTAGATGATTTCCTGAAATGGATGTATCAGGGAGAAAAGGAAACGAAAAATAAGTAAAGGTGAAACAGAAGAAATGCAAATAATGAAAAAGAGAAAATGGACAACAACAAAGGTAATTGCAGTTGGGTATGTGTTGGTAATTGCTATAGGGACAATTTTGCTTATGCTCCCCATATCTGGAAGAAGTCATGAGCCTACGCCTTTTATGGATGCCTGGTTTACCGCAACTTCAGCAACCTGTGTGACAGGCTTAGTAACCCGTGATACGTATACCTATTGGAGCAGCTTTGGGCAGGGAGTTCTTCTGGTACTTATTCAGATAGGGGGAATGGGATTTATGACCATTGCTATCTCTGCTCTGACCTTTACCAGGAAAAAAATAGGACTGTCTCAGAGGCTGATGATGCAGGAATCAGTGGCAGCGCCTCAGGTGGCAGGGGTTGTACGGATGTCGCGGCTGATTTTAGTTGGAACCGTACTGTGTGAAGGATTAGGGGCTGTTTTATTAAGTTTTTATTATGTTCCCCGTCTTGGGCTTGGAAAAGGAATTTATTTTTCTGTGTTCCACTCTGTTTCCGCTTTTTGTAATGCAGGGATTGATTTGATGGGGTATTATGAGCCCAGTTCTTCGTTAATTACTGCATCGGACAGTTATTTGGTTGGAATTACTATTGCTGCCTTGATTCTGGTAGGTGGTATTGGCTTTTTGGTTTGGGAAGATATGAAACATTGGAAGTGGCATATAAGCCGTTACCGGCTTCACAGCAAAGTAGTGCTGACATCAGCCTTGTTTTTAGTGGTGGGAGGAACCTTGCTTATGTTTCTCTTTGAATATGGGAAAACATCCATGGAGGGAAAGAATCTGGGAGAACAGATTTTATGTTCTTTTTTCCAGGCAGTTACGCCGCGAACAGCAGGTTTTAATACCATGGATTTAAATCAACTGACAGACAGCAGCCAGATGCTTATGGTGTGCCTTATGTTTGTTGGTGGCTCACCTGGCTCCACAGCAGGAGGAATCAAGACCACTACCATGGCGATTTTACTTCTGACGATCTGGACGGAATTTAAGAAAAGGAAAGATGTGGAAATGTTCAAACGAAGAGTGGAAGGAGAGGTTATTCGCCACGCTGTTTGCATTTTAATGTTATATGGCAGCTTGATTTTAATATCTTCTATGGTGATATGTGCAGTGGAAGGAATCGGGGCAAAGGAAGTCATCTTTGAGGTGGTATCTGCCCTGTGCACAGTAGGACTTTCCCTTGGAATTACCCCAGAGGTAGGAACATTATCCCATATTATTTTGATTTTATTAATGTTTATCGGAAGAGTGGGAGGAATTACCATTCTCATTGCTTTTAGCAATCGAATTTCAACGATTCCGTCAAAACTTCCGGCAGAGAAAATTGCAGTAGGTTAATAACAGAGACTAGGAGGAAAAAAGTTATGAAATCCGTTCTTTTGATTGGACTGGGACGTTTTGGAAGACATATGGCAGAGAAGTTACTTGAGGAAGGGAATGAAGTCCTTGGTGTTGATATTTGTGAGGAGCGCGTGAATGATGCTATGGATATGCTGACTAACGCACAAATTGGGGATGCTACCAATGAGCTT
The DNA here is from genome assembly GCA_902363515.1 of Bacillota bacterium. Lineage (GTDB taxonomy): Bacteria > Bacillota > Clostridia > Lachnospirales > Lachnospiraceae > Blautia. The sequence continues at coordinate 28,244 of CABJAN010000031.1, forward strand.
TTTGTGGAATCTCTGGGGGTGCGGAATTTTGACTTATGTGTGGTAGCAATTGGAGATAATTTTCAAAATTCTTTAGAGACTACAGCACTTTTAAAGGATTATGGTGCGCCCTTTGTGTTGTCAAGAGCAAATAGGGATGTTCATGCCAAATTCCTTTTGAGAAATGGCGCAGACCGCATTGTATATCCAGAAAAAGAAATGGCGCAGAGAATGGCTGTAAAATATGGAAATGATAATATTTTTGACTGTATTGAGCTTACTGATGAATATTCGATTTACGAGATTCCTGTTCCGGAATCCTGGGTGGGAAAATCCATTTTGGAGAAGGATGTAAGAAAGAAATATGGTATCAGTATTTTGGCAACCAAGCGGTTAGAGACCTTGTATCCTTTGCCAGGAGCGGAACATGTTTTTGCAGAGGATGAAAATTTGATTATTCTTGGGCATTTTCAGGATGTACGTGCAGTGATTAAATTACACTAAGAAAAAGACTATGATGTGAAAAATCTACAGAATAAGTGGAGAAAATCCAGGGAAGATAGGGGAAATTCTTGCACAAGCAGAGGAAAAAAGATATAATCCACAGTAGAGAAAGTACACTTGCAGCAGGAGGGAAAGAAAAACATGAACAAAAAATTTGATGTGATTGCATTAGGTGAATTGTTAATTGACTTTACGGAAAACGGAACCAGTGGACAGGGCAATCCTATTTTTGAGGCAAATCCAGGTGGTGCGCCTTGTAATGTGTTGGCTATGTTGAACAAGTTGGGCAAGAAAACCTCCTTTTTAGGTGTTGTAGGAAAAGATCAGTTTGGTACAGCGCTTAGGGGAGCCTTAGAAGAACAGGGTATTGATACAAGCCATTTATATGAGGATGAAGAAGTGCATACTACATTGGCATTTGTACATACTTTTGAGGATGGAGATCGGGATTTTGCTTTTTATAGAAATCCGGGGGCTGATATGATGTTAAGAGAAGAACAGATTGAAGAAGAGTATATAAAGTCAGCCAGGGCATTTCATTATGGTACACTTTCCATGACTCATGAAGGAGTAAGAAAGGCAACTTATAAAGCCATTGATATTGCCAAAGAAGCGGGGCTTATCATTTCTTTTGACCCGAATTTAAGACCTCCGCTGTGGAATTCTATGGAAGAAGCAAAGGAGCAGATTGCTTATGGACTCTCAAAATGTGATTTGCTGAAGATTTCTGAGGAAGAACTGGAGTTTATGACAGGAACCAAGGATGTAAAAGAAGGCGCACATATGCTTCTGAAACAGTATCCAGGTATTAAAGTTATGAATGTGACAATGGGAAAAGAGGGAAGCATTTCTTTCCATGAGGGAAAAGAAGTATTTCAGGCTCCGTTTTTGCAGGAAAATACCATTGAAACTACGGGAGCAGGAGATACCTTTGGAGCTTGTGCTTTAAATTATGTGTTGGAGCATGGCATCACCGGCCTGACAGAAGAAAACCTTCAGGAAATGCTTTGTTTTGCAAATGGCGCATCTTCTCTTATTACAACAAAGAAAGGCGCTTTGCGGGTAATGCCAGAGAAACAGGAAGTACAGGATTTTATTGCAAATAAATAATCTGCTAAAAATTTCACAAACTTTACCAAGATGCATTGACAGTCAGGTGATTTTGTGATAGATTATAACCATAGTTTTGATTACTGACGGATAGATGTGGAGTACCACAGGGGAATCAAGACCATTTATAGAAGCCGACCGTCTGGGCAACATTTGTAGAGATATGTAGTTTACAAATGTTGCCCTTTTTTCAACTAGGCTTATGTGTTGGGAAAAGGGCATAAGAAACCATCATTTTTTAAGGAGGATATTGTTATGGGATTCAAAAGTGATATCGAAATTGCACAGGAGTGCACCATGGAGCCAATTACTAAAATTGCGGAGAAAGCAGGTATTGATGACAAATATCTGGAGCAGTATGGTAAATACAAAGCAAAAATCGACTACAATTTATTAAATGAATCAGATGCTCCAAACGGAAAACTGATCCTGGTTACAGCAATCAACCCTACACCAGCTGGTGAAGGTAAAACGACTACAACGGTAGGTCTTGCAGATGGTATGCAGAAATTAGGTAAGAAAGTTATGGTTGCCCTTCGTGAGCCATCCCTTGGACCTGTATTTGGAGTAAAAGGTGGAGCAGCAGGCGGTGGATATGCACAGGTTGTTCCTATGGAGGATATTAACCTGCATTTCACAGGTGATTTCCATGCAATTGGTGCAGCAAACAACTTACTGGCAGCTATGCTGGATAACCACATTTACCAGGGAAATGAACTGAACATTGACCCAAGAAAGATTACTTGGAGAAGATGTGTGGATATGAATGACCGTCAGCTTCGTTTTGTAGTAGACGGTATGGGCGGAAAGACAAATGGTATGCCAAGAGAAGACGGCTATGACATTACCGTAGCATCTGAGATTATGGCAGTTCTGTGTCTGGCAAGTGACATCACAGACTTAAAGAAGAGATTAGGACGTATCATCGTTGGTTATACATACGGAAAAGTTTCAGAGCAGAAACCAGTAACAGCACATGACCTTCATGCAGAAGGCGCTATGTGTGCCCTGTTAAAAGATGCCCTGAAACCAAACCTGGTTCAGACTCTGGAGCATGTACCGGCTATTGTCCATGGTGGACCATTCGCAAACATTGCTCATGGATGTAACTCTGTAATCGCAACGAAGATGGCTCTGAAATTAGGTGATTATGCAATCACAGAAGCAGGTTTCGGTGCTGACCTTGGTGCAGAGAAATTCCTGGATATCAAATGCCGTATGGCTGGTCTTACGCCAAATGCAGTTGTTATCGTTGCAACCGTACGTGCACTGAAATACAACGGTGGAGTTCCAAAAGCAGACCTGAACAACGAAAACCTGGAAGCACTGGAAAAAGGTCTTCCAAACTTACTGAAACACGTAAGCAATATCAAAAATGTTTACAAACTGCCATGTGTAGTTGCAATCAATGCATTCCCAACCGATACCAAGGCAGAGCTTGACCTGGTAGAAAGAAAATGTAAAGAACTGGGCGTAAACGTTGCACTTTCCGAAGTATGGGCAAAAGGCGGCGAAGGCGGTGTAGCTCTTGCAAAAGAAGTAATCCGTCTGGTAGAAGAACCAAACGACTTCAGCTATTCTTATGAACTGGAAGGAAGCATTGAAGACAAACTGAACCAGATCGTACAGAAAATCTACGGTGGTAAGAGAGTTGTTCTTACAGCAAATGCTCAGAAGCAGGCAAAACAGTTAGAAGATTTAGGATACGGAAACTGCCCAATCTGTGTAGCGAAAACACAGTACAGCCTCACAGATGATCAGACAAAACTTGGGGCGCCGACAGACTTTGAAGTAACGGTACGTAATCTGAAGATTTCTGCAGGAGCAGGATTTATTGTAGCACTTACCGGTGAGATTATGACTATGCCAGGACTTCCGAAAGTACCGGCAGCAGAGAGAATTGACGTAGATGAAACAGGAAAGATTTCCGGTCTGTTCTAAATAAGGAATCAGGCTTGAAGGGAGCATAGAAACATGTTTAAAGACGAATTTAAGGCCGTATGCAACAGTGCGGCAGCAAAATTGAACTTAATGAAAAGTAATCCCATGGGATATTTTGTAGCATCTATTCTTGCAGGTGTATTTGTTGCTATGGGCGGTTTTGTAGCATTTACACTTGCAGGACATCTGTCCAGCTCAGAGGCAACAGCAATCTGGGCAAAACCTGCACAGAGTGCCGCATTTGCAGCAGCACTTAGCCTGGTTGTTATGGCCGGTGCAGATCTGTTCACAGGAAATAACTTTGTGATGGCCTCAGCTGGATTTAGAAAAACTGCTGCATGGGGTGATATATTTAAACTGTGGGGATTCTGCTGGATCGGAAACCTGGTGGGTTCTCTGTTATCCTCAGCACTTTTTGTAGCTGCAAAGGTTCCTACTGGTGCAATTGGTGATTACTTTGTAAATCTTGCAGCGAATAAAACAACAACTGCTCCGGTGCCTCTCTTTATGAAAGCTGTTTTGTGTAATATTCTTGTTTGTCTTGCAGTATGGTGCGGAATTAAGATGAAATCAGAATCTGGAAAACTGATTATGATTTTCTGGTGTATTTTCGTATTCATGATCTGTGGCTTTGAACATAGTATTGCCAACATGAGCAGTATTGGTGTATCTTTGCTGACAGGCAAAGTTGGAATCGGTCCATACCTTTATAATGTTGTTATTGTAACATTGGGAAATATGGTTGGAGGTATTGTGGGCGTGGCTCTTCCATATCATATTATTTCAAAAGATAAGTAAACTACCTCTAAAAAATAATGGAAAACAGACTGTCCTTGGTGTGCTACCCGTCAAGAGGACAATGAAAAATAATAAATTTTTCTCCGTCAGCCTATTAACCGGCTGGCGGTATTTTTATGCTGCTTTCAACGTAAGTTCATGAAAGGCCATC
>CABJAN010000032.1 GCA_902363515.1 Bacillota bacterium
GATACGGTCAGCCCAGAGTTTTGCTTTTTCTTCTTTGTTCATAGTGTATAGAATACCTCCTGAGTTTTAAGGAGATTGTAGCAGAATAAAAAATGAAAAAACAGATACGGATGATTACTTACTTACGATAATTTAGAGGTGTGGTGAGGCGTAATGAGAAGTCTTGCGTTTGTAACGTGTTTGCAACACCACATTCCAAGAATCCAGTAAAATCAAGCGTTCCCAGTTACGCAAACGTTAATTTCAGTTACGCAAGAGATAATCTCTCTGTTGCAGGACAGACAATTTCAAACAGCATTTTTACAACTCCTCAGGGCTTCGGTCTTGGGGAGTTTTTTTATCTTGACAAGTAAACGAGTGTTTACTATACTATACGTGTAAACAATCGTTTACTGCTGGAGGTGCATGATGATAAATACGAAGGAAAAGATATTAGTGGCTGCTTTGCGGCTATTTGCGGTCAATGGGTATGAGGCGGTTTCTGTCAGCCAGATTGCCGGAGAATTAGGTATAACGAAAGGTGCCTTATACAGGCATTATAAAAACAAGAGAGATATTTTTAATTGTATATTTGAATATGTTTGCCAACTGGATGTAGAGCGTTCGCAGAAAAGCGGTGTTCCGGAAAAAGATTATTCGGAAATGCCGGAAGCTTTTTCTAATGTATCTGCAGAAAGTCTGGGAAATTATATGAAAGCACAATTCTATTATTGGAGCGAAGATGAAATTGCCTGCAATTTTCGTAAAATGCTTACGTTGGAACAATACAAATCCCCGGAAATGAGTGCTTTATACCAAAAGGTTCTGGTAAGCGGACCTCTGGAATATATCGAAAATCTGTTTCGCGAAATATCCAGGAAACAAAAGAAAGAGCTGCCATCTCCCCATGCGTTAGCAGTGGAGTTTTATGCACCTTTTTATTTTCTGCTTAGTATGTCAGATGGAGCAGATTGTAAAGAGAAAAAAGAGGAAATCGCCCATAGCTATGTGCATTATATTGACGATTTTTTTCAAAAATACTTTTTATAAAAATTCATAGGAAAGGAAATTATAGTGAAGCAAATAATTAACATAAAAAAGTACGGATTCTCCGAAGAATTTTCAAATGCAATCCCACAAGAGAATTCATTAGAACCAGGGCGTGTTCTTGCCCAGGAAAGAGGGTTTTATCGAATTATAGCGGACAAGGGAGAGAAATTGGCGGAAATGTCTGGAAAGTTCCGGTTTCAAAGGGCAGTTTCTTGCGAATACCCTGCTGTTGGCGACTTTGTACTGGTAAACTGGAATGAATCCGGCAGCAGTGCTATGATTGAAGCTCTCTTGCCGCGAAAAAGCGCTTTTATCCGAAAAGCAGCCGGAGAATCACAGAAGGAGCAGGTGGTTGCGGCCAATATTGATACTGTATTTTTGTGCATGGCATTAAACAAGGATTTTAACCTCAGACGGTTGGAACGATATATTTCCATTGCATGGGACAGCGGCGCTATGCCGGTTGTTGTGCTGACAAAATCGGATCTGTGTGATGATTTGGCAAATAAACTTTCAGAGGTATCTTCGGTTTCTTTTGGTGTAGATATTCTGGTTACGAATTCAATGGAAGAAAACGGATATAAGGAACTTTTACCGTTTATTTCAGAAGGAAAAACGATTGCATTTATTGGATCTTCAGGTGTGGGAAAATCCACTCTTATTAATCGTCTGTTGGGTCAGGAATATCTGAAAACAAACGGGCTTCGCAATGATGACAAAGGCAGACACACCACTACCCGCAGAGAATTATTCCTTCTCCCTTCGGGTGGTATGGTAATCGACACACCGGGTATGCGTGAATTGGGAATGTGGGATAATGATACAGGAATTGAGAGAACCTTTGCGGATATTGAGGAACTTGCTGTTCAGTGTAAGTTCCGCAATTGTACGCACACAAGTGAGCCGGGATGTGCCATTAGGAGAGCACTGGAGTTGGGAGCATTACAGACAGACCGCTGGCAATCTTATCAGAAGTTAAAGGCTGAAAATGACTACATGGAAGATAAGGAAAGCTACCTGATTGCAAAAGGAAAACGGGAAAAAGAAATTTCAAAACTGATTAAGAAAATGCCAATCAAAGGGCAATAGAATGGAGGATGTTTATGGAACAGAACGTTATTATCAGAAAAGAAGAACAAAAGGACTGGGAAATCGTGGAGAATATCACAAGAGAAGCCTTCTATAATCTTTATGTACCAGGATGCGTGGAACATTATTTAGTCCATATCATGCGGAAACACGAAGATTTTATTCCAGAGTTAGATTTTGTTTTGGAACGAAACGGTCAAGTGATTGGTAATATCATGTATACAAAAGCAAGATTAATTGACGAAAATGGGATTGAAAAAGAAATTTTAACTTTCGGTCCGGTCAGCATTCTGCCGGCTTATCAGAGAATGGGCTATGGGAAAATGCTTATGGAACATTCTTTTCAGGCAGCAATGCAGTTAGGCTATGACGTTATTGTTATTTTTGGAAGCCCCAGCAATTATGTCAGTCGCGGTTTTAAAAGCTGTAAAAAATATAATGTTTCTATGGAAAATGGGAGATACCCTGCTGCCATGATGGTAAAAGAACTGTCTCCTCATGCACTGGACGGTCATAAGTGGATTTATCATGATAGTCCGGTTATGGCAATCAGTGAGGAAGAAGCAGAACGCTATGACAATACACTGGAGCCGCTGGAAAAGAAGTATTTTCCAAGCCAGGAGGAGTTTTATATTATGAGCCATTCTTTTGTGGAGGAATAGGACAACAAAAATTGACAGGAGATGATGGTAATGAAGACTATTTGTGGAATTGACTGTAGGGAATGTACTCACAAAGATAATTGTAAAGGCTGTGTGGAAACAAACGGACATCCGTTGGGCGGCGAATGTGTTGCTGCCAGGTGCTATCAGTCGGGTGGAGAAAAGTGTTTTTTACAATATAAGAAGGAAGTGCTAGATGAAGTGAATTTCTTGCAAATTAAGGATATGCCGCCTGTAACAACACTTTTTCAGTTAAGCGGGGCTTATGTGAATTTGGAATATACACTTCCAAATGGGGATAAAATTAAATTGCTGGATGACAGAAAAATATATCTGGGCTGTCAGGTAGAAAAAATAAACAGTGACAGATGTTATGGATTTGTTGCAGACAATGATTATTTGCTCATATGTGAGTATGGATGTAATGGTGCTGAACCTGAGATTGTAATGTACAAAAAAAGATAAGCAGGCAGATGGACGAGAGTGGTATCATTTATAAGTGATCAGGGGACAAATACCGATGTGATGGCAGTAAATAAGATGCTGGAAGAAATCAATGCTTTTCAGGCATGAAAGGAAATCCTATGAAAGGCAGTAAAAAGCCTTGCATTTTCCTGTACCCTATGATATAATCTAAAAGCTGTTTGAATTTGAAAACGCAATAAAACAATATAAATAATCAAATATCATAGAAGAGGTGAAAATCATGAAAGAAGGAATCCATCCAAATTACCAGGAATGTACAGTAACATGCAACTGTGGAAATACATTTAAGACAGGATCTACAAAGTCTGAACTCCGCGTAGAAGTTTGCTCTAAATGTCATCCTTTCTATACAGGACAGCAGAAAGCTGCACAGGCTCGTGGACGTATTGATAAATTTAATAAGAAATACGGCATGAAATAATTATGATGTAGAAGAGGTTGAGGTTTTAGGACTTCAACCTCTTATTGCGTTTAAAGGAATGTTCAGGAGGAAACATGAAGTCATCGAATATTGGCGGACAAGCGGTTATGGAAGGCATTATGATGCGTCATAAAGATGTATATTCCATTGCAGTGCGAAAGCCGGATAAAGAGATTGAGATAAAGGTTGAAGACTATAAGAGTATTATGAAATGGAAGCCCCTTTTAAAAATCCCCATTTTAAGAGGCGTCTTTAACTTTATAGATTCCCTGGTGGTAGGTACGAAATGTCTCATGTATTCTGCCACATTTTTTGAAGAAGAGGAAGATCTGGAGAAGAGAAAGGCTCTGGAAGGAGAAGAAAGAGAGCGGGAAGAGGCAAAGAAAGAAAAACAGGATAAACTGCTTATGACAGGAACGGTGATTTTTTCCATTATTTTTTCTGTAGCGTTATTCATGGTATTGCCTTATCTCATTGCCAGTCTTTTGCAGAAGGTAGGGGCAACAGAGACTATGATTACCATAGCAGAGGCAGCAGTACGGATTTGTCTGTTTCTGGGTTATCTTCTTTTGATTTCCAAAATGGAGGATATCCAGCGGGTATTTATGTATCATGGAGCTGAGCATAAGTGTATTAACTGTGTGGAACATGGAATGCCTCTTACGGTGGAAAATGTTATGAAAAGCTCCAGGTTTCATAAACGCTGTGGAACCAGCTTTTTGTTTTTTGTTATTATTATCAGTATTATATTTTTTATAGGATTTTTTGCAGTAGTACCTATTCAGAATATGTGGCTGAGAGTGATCGTAAGGATTCTTCTGGTTCCTGTGATTGCTGGGGTTTCTTATGAAATTATCAAGCTGGCAGGAAACAGTGATCATTGTGTTATATCTCTTTTGTCAAAGCCGGGCATGGCCCTGCAGAAGCTGACAACCAAAGAGCCCACACCAGATATGGCAGAAGTGGCTATTGCGGCAGTGGAGGCTGTGTTTGACTGGAAAGCATATCTGGAAGAAAACTTTCCAAAAGAGACAGGAAAGGGAGAACCCTGATGGCAGTAAGAAGTTATAAAGAACTTTTAGAATATGGAAAAGACCAGTTAAAACAAGGAGAAATCCAGGACTATCAGTTGGACGCCTGGCTTCTTTTGGAGCATGTGTTTCAAATTTCCAGAACCTGGTATTTTGTTCATGAGACAGAACCGGCAGAGGAAAAGAAAGCAGAAGAATATGAGAAGCTTATCCAAAGAAGAAAAAGCCACATGCCCCTTCAGCAGCTGACAGAAGAAGGGTATTTCTATGGAATGAAGTTTTATGTGAATGAACATGTATTGATTCCAAGGCAGGATACGGAAATTCTGGTAGAAGAAGTGCTGAAATTATGCAAACATCTGTGGGGGCAGGAAGAAAGAAAAATTGAAATCCTTGACTTATGTACTGGCAGCGGATGTATTTTATTAAGCCTCCTTGCAAACCTGAAAGAGGCAGCAGGTACAGGGGCTGACTTATCTCCTAAAGCCCTGGAGGTTGCCGGACGAAACTCCAGAGAGTTAAAAATTCCGGCACAGTGGCTGCACAGTAATTTATTTGAAAAGGTAGAAGGCAGGTACGATGTAATCGTGTCAAACCCTCCCTATATTAAAACATCCGTAATTGAAGACCTGATGGAGGAAGTACGGCTTTATGAGCCAAGAATAGCTTTGGATGGATTTGAAGACGGACTGTATTTTTACAGGGAAATCACCAAAGAAGCAGAAAAATATCTGAAGCCTGGCGGTATTCTGGCCTTTGAGATTGGATATGACCAGGGGGAAGCAGTCAGCGGTCTTATGAAAAAACAAGGATATGAACATATTCAGGTTGTGCAGGATTTAGCAGGACTTGACAGGTGTGTAATAGGAATCAGAAATCAGGAGGAAACATAATGTTTGATAAATTAGAGGATATTTTAGTCCGCCTTGCAGAAATTTTAAATGAACTGAATGAACCTACAGTAGCGAATGATACTGCAAGATTTCAAAAGCTCATGAAAGAGCAGAGTGAATTACAGCCCATTGCAGATGCGTATAATGAGTATAAGAGCTGCAAGGAGACTGTAGAGGACAGTTTAATGATGCTGGATGAGGAATCTGATGAAGAAATGCGGGAAATGCTCAAAGAAGAGCTTTCAGACGCCAAAAAGAGAATTGAGGAACTGGAACAGGAACTGAAAATTCTCCTGCTTCCCAAAGACCCAAATGATGATAAGAATGTTATTGTAGAAATCCGCGCCGGCGCAGGTGGTGATGAGGCAGCGCTTTTTGCAGCAGAAATTTACAGAATGTATGTAAAATATGCAGAATCTCAAAACTGGAGATGTGAGATGATGAGTCTCAATGAAAACGGTATTGGCGGCTTTAAGGAAGTAACCTTTATGATTAACGGACAGGGAGCGTACTCAAAGCTGAAATATGAAAGCGGTGTTCACCGTGTACAGCGTGTGCCGGAGACAGAAAGCGGTGGAAGAATCCATACCTCTACCATTACAGTGGCAATTATGCCGGAAGCAGAGGAAATTGACTTCCAGTTAGATATGAATGATTGTAAATTTGATGTGTTCCGTGCTTCCGGAAATGGTGGACAGTGCGTTAATACTACAGACTCTGCGGTGCGTCTGACTCATATTCCTACAGGAATCGTAATTTCCTGTCAGGATGAGAAATCACAGTTGAAAAACAAGGATAAGGCGTTAAAGGTTTTGCGTTCCCGTCTGTATGACATGGAGCTGCAAAAGCGTCATGACGCAGAGGCAGAAGCCAGAAGAAGTCAGGTTGGAACCGGAGACCGTTCCGAAAAAATCAGAACTTATAATTTCCCACAGGGGCGTGTGACCGATCACAGAATCAAGCTGACTTTGCACCGGCTGGACAGTATTTTAAATGGTGATTTACAGGAGATTATAGATCACCTCATTTCGGCAGACCAAATGGCAAAATTGGCTAACCAGGGCATGGACGCATAACTGGTGTAACAAAAGTTTAGAATGAAGCAATAAGTAAGCAGTACAGGCAGTAAGGAGAAACAGTATGAAAAAAACAGCATTGGTAATCATGGCAGCGGGTCTTGGAAGCCGCTTTGGAGAAGGAATTAAACAGTTGGCAAAGGTAGGCCCTGAGGGGGAAATCATTATGGACTACTCCATTCATGATGCCCTGGAAGCTGGATTTAATAAAGTAGTATTTATTATCCGAAAAGATATTGAAGAAGAGTTTAGAGAAATTATTGGAAACAGAATTGAAAAAATCACAGAAGTCGCTTATGTGTTCCAGGACTTAAAGGATCTTCCGGAAGGCTTTACCTGTCCCGCAGACAGAACAAAACCCTGGGGAACAGGTCATGCTGTTCTGGCAGCTAAAAAAGCCATTACAGAACCTTTTGTAGTTATTAATGCAGACGATTATTACGGAAAAGAAGCTTTTGTGAAAATTCATGACTATCTGGTGGAAGAAAAACCGGAAAGTGAAAATATGGATATCTGTATGGCCGGTTTTATCCTGGAAAATACACTCAGCGATAATGGCGGGGTTACCAGAGGTGTTTGTACCTTGAATGAAAACAAGAAACTGGTTGGTATTGAAGAAACCTACAACATTCAGAAAACACCAGAAGGTCCGGCAGCAGTGGATGAAGAAACCAAAGAGAAGAAAGCTCTGGATTCCCAGACCCTGGTTTCCATGAATATGTGGGGGCTGACACCGGAATTTCTGGAAGTGCTGGAACAGGGATTTAAAGAATTCCTGGCAGGTGTAAAACCGGGAGATATTAAGAAGGAATATTTGCTCCCTGCAGTGGTGGACCAGTTGATTAAAGAAAACAAAGCAGAAGTGTCTGTATTAAAGACACATGACACCTGGTTCGGTGTGACTTATCAGGAAGATAAGGAAACGGTTATGGAAGCTTTTAACAATCTGGTGAAAAAAGGAGTATATAAAGCACCACTGTTTTCATAAATTAGTGACAAATTTCTCAAAATGTGTTATTGTGTTAAAGGTACTAATAAGACAAAAAAAGAGAATGATTGTGCAAAAGGAGCTAATTATGGGTAAATATTTTGGAACAGATGGTTTTCGCGGAGAAGCAAATGTAGATTTAACGGTAGAACATGCTTTTAAAGTAGGACGCTTTTTGGGCTGGTATTTCGGAAAGGAACATAAAGCAAGAATCGTCATCGGAAAAGATACCAGAAGGAGCAGTTATATGTTTGAATATTCGCTGGTGGCAGGTCTTACTGCATCAGGAGCGGACGTTTATCTGCTTCACGTAACCACAACACCAAGTGTATCCTATGTGGTGCGTACAGAAGATTTTGACTGCGGTATTATGATTTCTGCAAGTCATAATCCTTTTTATGACAACGGAATTAAAATCATTAACGGAAACGGACAGAAGATGGAAGCTGCTGTAGAAGAGCAGATTGAGGCATATATTGATGGCAAAACAGAGGAGCTGCCTCTTGCAAAAAAAGAAAATATCGGACGTACCGTAGACTTTTCAGCAGGAAGAAACCGTTATATTGGTTATCTGATTTCCATACCTACCAGAGCATTTAAAAACGTAAGAGTGGGATTAGACTGTTCTAACGGAAGCGCCTCCGCTATTGCTAAGAGTGTATTTGACGCCCTGGGCGCTAAAACTTATGTGATTCATAATGAGCCAAATGGTGTGAATATTAATACAAATTGTGGTTCTACTCACATTGAAGAGCTGAAACGATTTGTAAAAGAAAATCATCTGGACGTTGGATTTGCCTATGATGGAGATGCAGACCGTTGTATTGCTGTAGATGATCAGGGAGAAGAAGTAAACGGTGACCTGATTATGTATGTATGTGGTAAATACATGAAGGAATGCGGAAAGCTGAATAATAATACCATTGTAACTACTGTAATGTCTAACCTGGGATTATATAAGGCATGTGACAGAGAAGGAATTTCCTATGAGAAAACAGCAGTAGGAGATAAATACGTGTGTGAAAATATGATGGCTAATGGTCACTCCATTGGCGGAGAGCAGTCCGGTCACATTATTTTTGCAAAACATGCCACTACAGGAGATGGTATTCTTACTTCTCTGAAACTGATGGAAGTGATTATTGAGAAGAAAATGCCACTTAGTACACTGACAAAAGAAGTGAAGATTTATCCGCAGGTTCTGAAAAATGTGAGAGTTCTGGATAAAAAGGCTGCCAGAGAGAATGAGAAAGTAGTAGAGGCTGTGAAACAGGTGGAGGAAGCTCTTGGAAATGACGGAAGAATTCTGGTTCGGGAAAGCGGAACAGAACCACTTATCCGCGTTATGGTAGAGGCTGCCACCGATGAAATCTGTGAGCACTATGTGAATCAGGTTCTTGAGGTGATAGAGGCAGAACATCTCATGGCATAAATATTGTGACAGAGAGAAGAGGGAAAACAGGTGAAGAAAACTGTATATGTAGCTATTGCCGCAGCTCTTTGCCTGCTGGCCGGCTGTAAAGAGAAAGAACTTACAGAATATGAAAAAGGTATGGAAAAGCTGGAACAGCAAAAGTATGAAAAGGCTGTAAGACACTTTGAAAATGCCATTGAAAAAGGGGACAGTACGGAACTGGCCTGGCGGGGAATCGGCATTGCCAGAACAGAGCAGGGGGCTTATGAGAAAGCAGAGGAAGCCTTTACAACAGCTCTTGAGGTGAGTGAAAAGAAGCAAAAAGCCCTGAAAAGAGACTTATCGCTTTATCTGGCAGATGTACAGTATCGTCAGGAGGATTACAGCAGTTGTATTGAAACCTGTGATAAGCTTCTGGAAACAGGGAAGACAGAGGATGCTTATTTTCTAAGAGGAAGCGCTTATCTTCAGAGAAGCGAATATAAAAAAGCAGAGAAGGATTTTCAAAAAGTACTTTCAAACTCCAAAGATTACCAGGATTATCTGGATATTTACCTGGTATACCAGGCATGTGATTTGAATGCAGATGGAGCAGAATATCTGGAAGACGGTTTGAAGCTGAAAGGCAGTTCCCCGGAAGATTTTTATCAGAGGGGGCGGATCTATTATTATCTCTCTGAATATAAAAATGCAGAGAAAGAGATGAAAAAAGCCAGAGAAAAAGGCTATGACCAGGCAACAGTATATCTGGGAAAGATTTATGCGGAAAACCAGGAATTTGATAAGGCTATAACCATGTATGAAGAGTGCCTGGAAATAGAAGGTCTGGAGGCAGAAGGCTACAATGGACTGGCTGTCTGCGCTGCCTCAGAAGGAGACTATGAAAAGGCGCTTTCCTGCATAGAGAAAGGACTGAAGCAGGATGACTGGGAAATGAACCAGGTACTCTTGTTTAACCAAATCGTGTTTTATGAAAAATCCATGGATTTTTCATCTGCACGAGAAAAAGTCACAGCCTATCTGGAGATGTACCCAGGGGATAAGGATGCTGTAAGGGAAGGGTATTTTTTGGAAACCAGGTAAAAGTGATAGCAAAGCAAAAACCAGAAATCGGATACTAAAATAGCATCCGATTTCTGGTTTTTTTGTGTTTTACTGTGCCAGAGGTGTTTCAGAACCATATACCTGAACTTCGTAGATACGTGCTGCGCTATCAGAGCCCTGGGTAGGTTTTACAACAGACAGTTTCACATATCTTGCGTTTACAGGTGCAAAGGTATCTAAGGTTGTTCCGGCTGTGTTCTTTGTTATATTTACAACAGGTGTATATTCTGCACCGTCTGTACTTACTGAGATGGTGTAGGCTTTTGTATTCATATCAGCGCCTTCACCGCCGGCTTCTGCATGAGAGATGCCAACCTGGCTTACGGTTGTTTCTGCTCCTAAGTCAATGGTGAGTTCATGAGGTGCAGTACCGGTAGCGCACCATTTCTTCTTCACATCCCCATCCACAGCAAAAGGAGGAGCTTCGTTTTCATTTACATAGGCAGTAGCTTCTGTGGCTTTTTCCTGAGAAAGAAGGGTAAGTTCTGCATCTTTTGCCAGGTCATCTGTCACAAGAATACATCCTGTGTAGGTTTTTTCGTCTTCTCCGGATTTGTTTTTCGCTGTCACGGTTACGTCATAAACACCAGCTTTATCGTAAGTAACGGTAACAGATTCGCCATCTGCAGATTCCTGACTGGAGCCTGGAAGTGTCCAGGAAACCTCTTCAGTGTTCTGAGAAGAACTGCTTTCAAAGGTAACGCTGCTTCCGGTGCCGATTAAAGTCTGGGAGGCTTTCAATCCGGCTTTTGGCAGGCTGTTATCCGGCCATTCTGCTTTTACAGATGCTTCTTTGCCAGCTTTTAGTGTGTTTGTTACAGGAACTACCGTAAAGGTGGACTGATTGGTTTCATCTGTTCTTGGAAGGGTGTTAATATAGAAACATTCTGTATTGGAAACACCCAGAAGGGAACGGGGTTTGTCCTCATTAATACGGTAAACTTCATAGTAGGAAGCCTTTTCGTCACTTTCCCAGGACAGGCGGAAGCCGGCATACATGCCGTCTTCGTCAAATTCTGCATCATCCACAGAAACATTAGAAACCGTTGCGGTCTTTTCTTCTTCTGCAGTCATGGAAATATTTCCGAAGAAGAACTGATAATGGCTGTCCTCTTCTGCAGCAGTCATTTCATAGGAAATACGGCGGATATTTTTGCCTTCCAGCTTGGAAAGGTCATAAGTTACAGTTGTCCAGTCGGTACCTACTTTTTTGTCACCTTTCAGGGTTTCTGTGGAACCGTCATCCAGTGTAAGAACAGCATTTAAGGATGTTTCTGTGGTTGCCTTGGCAGTTGTGGTGAAGGTGGTGGATTTTTCCACAGGCAGGTCTGCGCTGTACAGATGAATCACTGAGGAATCATCTTTTCCCATATTTCCAAGGAGCTTCAGAGAGCTTCCCCCATACCATGCATTTCCTACATCAAAGTAAGCGGTTAATTTGTTTTCACCCTCATGGTCCATCATCCAGCGGTAAGTAGGAAGGATGTCGCCAATGCTTCGGTTATTCCAGTCTAAGGTGGAAATCTGTTCTCCGTTTTTAAAGAAACTATAGCCGCTTCCTGTATTGAAATTGGTTACAAAAGGAAGAGAAGTAATAGCAGATTTTTCAACTGCATAGGTAGATACACCATGCCACTGGGTATCGGAAGCATATTCAATGTCTGCTGAAGGGTCCTGTTTGCTGTTGACCCAGAGGTTGTTTTCCTTTTTATGGAAATCATCTAAATTCTGAGCAGAAGTATAAGCCCAGTTTGGACAATACAGACCAAGAGAAGTATGGGTGCTGTTGTCACTGGATTCAAACAAATCCCAGCGGATGGGGGTCATATAACCGTCTGCCTGGATATCCACGCCGGCAAATACCTGATAAGGATCAAGTCCCAGTTCTTCTGCTTTTTTGGCAGATGCCTTAATAAGTTCCTCAGATGCCAGTTCATCCTCTGTCCACCAGAAATTCAGGAACATTTCATCTGCTACTGCATTGCCTTCTTCATCTGACAGGAACATGGAGTTTTTATCAGTTAATGCATTCTGCCAGTCCATTTTACCTTCGGAAGTCATGGAATCATAGTAAATGACACGAAGTTCTGGTGCCTGGGATTTCATATATTTGATAAATTCCTGCATTTTCTGAGCATGTTCAGGAGAAAGAGGTTCTTCTTCGGAGCCTTCGGTTTCCTGGTTAATAAACCATCCGTCAAAGCCATAAGTCTTGGCTACTTCAATAAGCTTATCAGCCAGAGGGAAGGTACCGTCAGATTCCTGTTTCAGGAAAGGGTTGAGCCATTCCATTTTTCCACCGGCAACATCCTGTGGAAAGAATACTGTACCAATCACAGGAACACCATTCTTATGTCCTAAATCGGTAACATCCGGACTTGGGGGAACAATAAGGCCTTCTCCTGAAGAACCGCCCCAGTATACCAGTTCATCTACGTATTGCCAGTAGGTGAAGATATTACAATCTACCTTATTCAGACCATGGGGCGCATTGCCGCTGGTGCTGGAATTCATAATGGAAATTGCCATAACTTCGGTATCTTTATTCTGAGTGCTGTTTACAGGTGTAAGGTTTTCCTTGTCCACTCTTTGGGCGAGGGGAACGGTACTGATATTGTAAGCCAGATCCGGGTCTTCTTCTGGATTCCACTCTAAGAGCTGTTCCGGGAACCAGTAGGAGGATTCCGGCTGATTGTTCATTACCATTTCCTTGGCTTCATTTTCTTCTGTAACCTGATATTTAGCGCTGGATTTGTCAGCTTTTGTGTCTGAGGAAGCAGAGCCACCCTGGCAGGCAGTAAGACCTGCGGTCATCAAAAGTGACATGCCAATGGCAGCAGGTTTGTATAAAGATTGCTTTCTTTTCATGTTGCCTCTCCTTTTCTTTCTTTTGTTACTCCGGAGTTTTGAATGACTTTACTATACTATAAAACTTGACAGGAAAATAGTGGAAAGATACTAGATTTTCTGTAGGAATTCTACAAAGAAGAATCGGTGTTTTGAAATTCCGTGAGAATGGGGCTTGCCTTGCCATGGAGAAGGAAGTATCATAAAGAAAGAACAAGAAGAGGAGAGAAATATGGAGTTATACGAATTTAAAGAAGAGCAGGAACGGGTGATTCTGGTTGGGGTTCAGACCAGAGACGGAGATGATACGCTGGATTCCCTGGAAGAGCTAAAAGATTTGGTGAAAACAGCAGGAGCAGAGGCTGTTGGCATGGTCGTACAGAGCAGGGAGAGCATCCATCCCGGCTACTATGTGGGAACAGGAAAACTGGAAGAAATCCGTATGATGGCAAGAGCTTATGATGCCACCGGAATTGTCTGTGATGATGAATTATCACCCTCTCAGATGAACAATCTGGAAAGAGAGCTGGAACTAAAAATCATGGACAGAACCATGGTGATTTTGGATATTTTTGCAGCCAGAGCCCGCACCAGTGAAGGAAAGATTCAGGTAGAACTGGCGCAGCTTCGGTATCGTTCCTCACGTTTAACCGGTCTTGGAACATCCATGTCCCGTCTGGGAGGAGGAATCGGAACCAGAGGTCCCGGCGAAAAGAAACTGGAAATGGACCGCCGCTTAATTAAGGTGCGGATTTCCCAGTTAAAAAAAGAGCTTGAGCAGGTAAAACGTCACAGAGAACTTCTTCGTGAGGGAAGAAGCAGGGAAAACATTATGACAGCAGCCATTGTAGGCTACACCAATGCAGGAAAATCCACCTTGCTTAACACTTTGACAGATGCGCAGGTTCTGGAAGAGGACAAACTCTTTGCAACCCTGGACCCCACTACCAGAATTTTGGAACTGCCGGGCAAACAGAGACTTTACCTTACGGATACCGTAGGCTTTATCCGAAAACTGCCACATCATTTAATTGAGGCGTTTAAGAGTACGCTGGAAGAGGCAAAATATGCGGATTTTATCATTCACGTAGTAGATGCTTCCAATCCACAGCGGGATGAGCAGATGTATGTGGTATATGAGACTCTGAAAGAGCTGGAAGTAGGGGATAAGAAGATTGTTACCTTGTTTAATAAACAGGATAAAGTTCTGGAGCCGGAGATATTCCGGGATTTTAAGGCAGACTATGTGCTGAAGACAGCAGTAAAAACAGGGGAAGGACTGGAGGAATTGAAAGAAGTTCTGGAGAAGGTTATTACAGAAGACCAGATTTATCTGGAGCGGACTCTTGGATATCATGAAACAGGACAGATTCAAATGATTCGCAAATATGGACAGTTGTTATCAGAGGAATACACTGCTGAGGGCATTGAAATCAAGGCAAAAGTGCCAGGGAATATTTACGGGAAAATTGGCGGAAAGTAAAAAATGGAATCTCCCATGGAAAATCAGGTGTTCAAACACTGATTTTCCATGGGAGATTCTTTTTTTAGAATTAGTTCTGTTTTTTCTCTGCCTCAGCCAGCATCATTGCACGAACTTTTAATGGAAGTCCGAACAGGGTGATGAATCCGTCTGCATCATGGTGGTCATATAAATCACCGGTTGTAAAGGAAGCCAGGGATTCGTTGTACAGACTGTATGGAGAAGTGGTTCCTGCTTTAATAATATTTCCTTTGTAAAGCTTGAATTTTACTTCACCAGTTACATACTGCTGAGTAGATTCCACAAATGCCTGAAGGGCTTCACGAAGTGGTGTGAACCATTTTCCTTCGTATACCACCTGAGCAAACTGGCTTCCCAGTTTTTTCTTCATTTCCATGGTGTCGCGGTCTAATACCAGCTCTTCCAGCTGTGCGTGAGCTTCCATAAGAATAGTTCCGCCTGGTGTTTCATATACACCACGGGATTTCATACCAACCACACGGTTTTCTACAATATCAATGATACCGATTCCATTTTCACCGCCCAGACGGTTCAGTTCTGTAATGATTTCAGAAACTTTCATTTCTTTTCCGTTTAAGGTTTTTGGAACACCTGCCTCAAAAGTAATGCTAACCTCTGTTTCAGCATCTGGCGCTTTCTGAGGTGGTACACTTAACACTAATACATGGTCATAATTTGGAGCCTCTGCCGGGTTTTCCAGTTCCAGACCTTCGTGGCTGATGTGCCAGAGGTTCCGGTCGCGGCTGTAGCTGTGGCTTGCATCAAATGGAAGATGGATGCCATGGGATTCACAGAAGGCAATTTCATCCTCACGAGACTGCATGGTCCAGATATCAGTCATACGCCATGGAGCAATAATTTTAATATCAGGAGCCAGGGCCTTGATTCCAAGCTCAAAACGAATCTGGTCATTGCCTTTTCCGGTAGCGCCATGGCAGATAGCAACTGCATTTTCTTTTCTTGCGATTTCTACCAGACGTTTTGCAATGACAGGACGTGCCATGGAAGTACCAAGAAGATACTTATTCTCATAAACAGCGCCAGCCTGTACACATGGAACAATGTATTCGTCACAAAATTCATCTACCACATCTTCAATGTATAATTTAGCAGCGCCGGATAATGCAGCACGTTCAGCCAGTCCATCTAATTCAGCGCCCTGACCGCAGTTAATGCAGCAGCAGATAACATCATAATTGAAATTTTCCTTTAACCATGGAATTAAAGCTGTGGTATCAAGACCACCGGAATATGCTAAAACAACTTTTTCTTTCATCCTTAAAATCCTCCTGAACTTTTCTGTATCATTCAGCCGGTCAGGCTGTTTTTTTCACTAAAGGTACTATACAACAATTATCATAATTATGCAATAGGGAAAATGAAATAATTTCAAAAAAGTTTTAGGAATGTCGTATCAAAGTACAATTTAATAAGGAAACAACAGAGTGAGAAAGAAAAATAAAAGGAAAAAAATAGAAAAAGATGCTTGCATAATACAGAATTGAGATGTATAATTATTCAAAAATAAATAATGAATATGCATAATAACGGTATGGGGATACTTCTTGCACAGGAAGAAAAAGTGGAGTATGATGTGCAATAGAAGGAACAACATACTGGAAATAAAAGAAAAAAGACCAGGAGGAGAGATATGATAAAAGCAGGCATTATTGGCGCAACCGGCTATGCAGGAGGAGAGCTGGTTCGTCTTTTACAGGGACATAAAAATGTGGAGATTAAATGGTATGGCTCCAGAAGTTATATTGATAAGAAGTACTATGAAGTTTATCAGAATATGTTTGAAATCGTAGAGGACACCTGTCTGGATGATAATATGGAAGCTCTGGCAGAACAGGTGGATGTGATTTTTACAGCAACTCCCCAGGGACTTTGCGCTTCTATGGTAAATGAAGAAATTTTATCTAAGGTTAAGATTATTGACCTGAGCGCAGATTTCCGTATTAAGGACGTATCCGTATATGAAGAATGGTATAAGCTTCATCATCCATCTCCGCAGTTTATTGAAGAAGCGGTCTATGGCCTCTGCGAAATCAATAGAGAAAAAGTGAAACAGGCCCGTCTGGTGGCAAATCCGGGATGCTATACCACCTGTAGTATTCTCACCTGTTATCCACTGGTAAAAGAAGGGCTTATTGATCCCAATACTTTAATTATTGATGCGAAATCAGGGACTTCCGGTGCAGGAAGAGGGGCAAAACTGGATAATTTATTCTGTGAAGTAAATGAAAATATGAAAGCCTACGGTGTGGCAACGCACAGACATACACCGGAAATTGAAGAGCAGCTTGGCTATGCGGCAGGACAGGAAATCCGGTTAAATTTCACACCACATCTGGTGCCTATGAACAGGGGAATTCTGGCAACTGCTTATGCAAATTTTACAAAAGAAGTGACCTATGAAGAGGTAAAAGCAGTCTACGATAAATATTATAAACAGGAGAAATTTGTCCGGGTTCTGGACAAAGATGTTTATCCTCAGACCAAATGGGTAGAAGGCAGCAATTATGTGGATGTGAACTTCAAAATTGACCCAAGAACCAACCGGATTATTATGATGGGAGCCATTGATAATCTGGTAAAAGGAGCGGCAGGACAGGCAGTTCAGAATATGAATCTTATGTTTGGGGAAGAGGAAACAGAAGGATTAAATTTAGTTCCCATGTTTCCGTAAAACAGAAAATAACAGAGTTGAAACAGAGAAAGAGGGAAGAAAAATGAAGTGTATCGATGGAGGAGTAACCTCTGCAAAAGGCTTCCAGGCAGCAGGAATTGCAGCGGGAATTAAAAAGGGAAATACCAAGGATATGGCTATGATTTACAGTGAAAAGCCATGTACTACAGCAGGAACTTTTACCACCAATCTGGTGAAAGCAGCCCCTGTAAAATGGGACCAGAAAGTAGTGTACGAAGCGCCTTACACCCAGGCTGTTGTGTGCAACAGCGGCATTGCAAATGCCTGTACAGGAGCAGAGGGATACGGTTATTGCGAAGCTACTGCAAAAGCAGCGGCAGAGGTACTGGATATACCAAAAGAATCCGTTCTGGTAGCATCCACAGGCGTGATTGGACAGCAGCTTCCTATGGAAAAACTGGAGGCTGGAGTAAAGAAATTAGCTCCGGTTTTATCTGGTGCAAGACAGGCTGGAATCCTGGCAGCAGAGTCTATTATGACTACAGATACAGTGAGAAAAGAAGCGGCTGTGGAGATAGAATTATCCGGAAAAACCGTGACCATTGGCGGTATGTGCAAAGGCTCCGGTATGATTCATCCTAATATGTGTACCATGCTGGGATTTGTTACAACCGATGCAGCTATTGAGAAGAAGCTTCTTCAGGAGGCATTGAGCGAAGTAGTGGCAGATACCTATAATATGATTTCTGTGGACGGCGATACTTCCACCAATGATACGGTTCTGGTTCTGGCAAACGGCATGGCAGAAAATCCTGTTATTACAGAGAAAAATGAAGATTATGAGACCTTTAAAGGAGCTTTAAAATATGTAAATACCAGTCTTGCGAAACAGATTGCAGCAGATGGGGAAGGGGCGTCTGCGCTCTTTGAAGTGAAGATTATTGGCGCAGAAACAAAGGAACAGGCTGTGGTTTTAAGTAAGTCTGTGATTACTTCAAATCTGACCAAAGCAGCAATTTTCGGTCATGATGCCAACTGGGGAAGAATCCTCTGCGCTATGGGATATTCTGGGGCGCAGTTTGATCCGGATAAGGTGGATTTGGCTTTTGAAAGCTCAGCCGGCCATATTCAGATTATTGAAAATGGTGTTGCGGTAAATTACAGTGAAGAGGAAGCAACCAGAATTCTTTCGGAAAATTATGTGACCGCCATTGCAGATTTGAAAATGGGGCAGGAAACAGCAACAGCCTGGGGCTGCGATCTGACTTATGATTATGTGAAAATTAATGCAGATTACCGCTCTTAAGGGCAGGGGAAAGGAGACAGAAACATGGTGAATCAGAAATATCTTGAAAAAGCAGAGGTACTTATTGAGGCATTGCCTTATATTCAGCGCTTTAACCGTAAAATTATTGTGGTAAAATATGGTGGAAGCGCCATGGTGGATGAACAGTTGAAAAAGAGTGTTATCCAGGACGTTGTACTGTTAAAATTAGTTGGTTTTAAGCCTATTATTGTACACGGTGGTGGAAAAGAAATCAGCCGCTGGGTTGGAAAAGTGGGAAAAGAACCTCAATTTATCAATGGTCTTCGTGTCACGGATGAGGAAACCATGGAGATTGCAGAAATGGTTCTGGGAAAGGTAAATAAGGAACTGGTAAGCATGGTGGAATCTCTGGGCGTGAAGGCTGTTGGTATCAGCGGAAAGGATGGCGGACTTTTAACGGTAGAAAAGAAATATTCCAATGGACAGGATATTGGTTATGTGGGAAATGTTACAGGAGTGAATGCAAAAATTCTTTTTGATCTTCTGGACAAGGATTTTCTGCCCATTGTCTGCCCCATTGGAATGGACGAAAATTTTCTGACTTATAATATCAATGCAGACGATGCTGCCTGTGCCATTGCAAAAGAAATGAAGGCAGAAAAGCTGGCATTTTTAACAGACATTGAAGGGGTTTATAAGGATCCCAAAGATCCGGAAAGTCTGATTTCCAAACTGTTTGTAAAAGAGGCAAAAGAGCTGATTGACAATGGCAATGTAGGAGGCGGTATGATACCAAAACTGCAGAATTGTATTGATGCCATTGAACAGGGAGTTTCCAGAGTGCACATTCTGGATGGAAGAATTAAGCACTGTCTGCTTCTGGAAATCTTTACCAATAAAGGTATTGGAACCGCTATTTTAAGAAAGGAAGGAATACAGCATTATGACGTGCAGTAAGGAATATATAGAACGGGCAGAGAACGCTGTTTTGCATACATACAATCGTTTCCCGGTGGTATTTGACCATGGAGAAGGCGTTTATCTGTATGATTTAGAAGGAAAGAAGTATCTGGATTTTGGAGCGGGAATTGCTGTTTTTTCCCTTGGATATGGAAACCAGGAGTATAATGAGGCGCTGAAAAATCAGATTGATAAGCTGCTTCATACCTCAAATTTATATTACAATGTACCTATGACAGAGGCGGCAGAGAAGCTTTTAAAAGCATCTGGACTTAGCAAGGTTTTCTTTACCAACAGTGGAACAGAAGCCATTGAAGGAGCCATTAAAGCTGCCAGAAAATATGCATGGCTGAAGGATAACAGCACAGACCATGAGATTATTGCCATGAAACATTCCTTCCATGGAAGAAGTATGGGAGCTTTATCTGTAACAGGAAACAGCCACTATCAGGAGCCTTTTAAACCTCTGATTGGGGGAATTAAGTTTGCAGATTTTAATGATTTAGACAGTGTAAAAGCACAGATTACGGAGAAAACCTGTGCCATTATTCTGGAAACCGTACAGGGGGAAGGCGGTATTTATCCTGTGGAAAAAACCTTCCTGGAAGGCATTAGAAAGCTGTGTGATGAAAAGGATATTCTGTTGATCCTGGATGAAATTCAGTGCGGTATGGGACGGACAGGAACCATGTTTGCCTACGAAGATTATGGCATAAAACCAGATATTATGACCAGCGCCAAAGCCCTTGGATGCGGTGTTCCGGTAGGGGCTTTTGTGTTAAATGGAAAGGTAGCAAACAGCAGTTTAAAGCCGGGTGATCATGGCACTACCTACGGAGGAAATCCCTTTGCCTGTGCAGCAGTAAGCAAGGTCTTTGACTTATTTGAAGAGCAGCATATTTTAGAACATGTGCAGGAGATTACCCCGTATTTTGAGGAAAGGCTGGATGGTCTGGTGGAAAAGTATGACTTTTTTACACAAAGACGTGGAAAAGGTCTGATGCAGGGACTTGTAGTAGAAGGAAGACCGGTGGGAGAAATTGTTGCAAAAGCTCTGGAAAATGGTTTAGTGGTAATTTCAGCAGGAAGTGATGTTCTGCGCTTTGTGCCGCCTCTCATTATTACAAAAGAACAGATTGATGAAATGGTGGAAAAACTGGAAAAAACTATTGACGGACAGTAAGTGTCTGGTTATAATGAAAAACAACATAAACAGAGAAAATTCGCAGAAGGGAATAAGTAATCACTGACAGAATTTACAGAGAAGCAGCGGCTGGTGAGAGGTGCTAAGGAAGTCAGCGGATGAAATCATCCTGGAGAAGCAAGCTGAAAAAAGTAAGCAAGCCGGAGTTGAGCCACGATATAGGTGATACGCATTGACAGATGCGGTTAGAGTGCCGGACTATACCAGGGTATAGCCGGAAGTAAGGTGGTACCGCGACAAAAGTCGTCCTTTTTAGGACGGCTTTTTTTAATATTTTTTAATATAATGTTAAGAAGGAGGAACCTAAGATGAAGTTAGGAAAGAAACAAATGTTGCTGGTAAGTTTTATGCTGTTTTCACTTTTTTTCGGAGCAGGAAATTTGATTTTCCCTCCATTTCTGGGACAAAATGCAGGAGAAACAACGCCTCTGGCGATTGGGGCATTTTTAATCACAGCAGTTCTTCTGCCGGTGCTTGGCGTCATTGTTGTGGCAAGATTTCAGGGGCTTGACTGCCTGGCTGGAAAGGTGGGGCCAAGGTTTGCCATTATTTTTACTGTATTGATTTATTTGTCCATTGGACCGGGACTTGGTATTCCGCGGGCAGCTTCGGTACCTTTTGAAATGGCAGTAGCACCATATCTTCCCCAAAACGTACCTTTAAACTGGTGTATGGCTGCTTATTCTCTGGTGTTTTTTGTGCTGGCAGCCTGGCTGGCTCTGACACCGAAAAAATTAGTGGAAAGGATTGGAAAGGTGCTGACTCCGTCACTGCTTCTCCTTTTAGTATTTTTGTTTGTGAGCTTTTTAGCTGGAGGGAAAACAGAGGTAGCAGAAGCACAGGCAGAATATCTGGCAAATCCTGCGGTGAAAGGATTTCTGGAAGGTTACCAGACCATGGATACCATTGCGGCGCTGAATTTTGGACTGGTGATTTCCGTTACCATTCAAAATATGGGGATTGAAAAGAAAAAACGGGTTATGCATTATACCGTGAAAGCCGGTGTGTTTGCCGGAAGTATTTTATCCATTGTTTATTTCATGCTGGCTTATATGGGAATGAAAAGTTCAGGGGTATATCCGATTCAGGAAAACGGAGCATGGACACTGCGCTGCATTGTGTCTCAGTTATTTGGCGGACCGGGAGCTGTTTTACTGGCGGCAATTTTTACACTGGCTTGCTTAACAACCTGTGTGGGACTGATTACTTCTATTTCCCAGTTTTTTGCAAAGCTTCTTCCTAAGTTGAAATATCAGCAATGGGTTTGCGTGATTACCGGATTTTCTTTCCTGATTTGCAACCAGGGATTGAATACGATTTTAGGTTTGTCCGTACCTGTTTTAAATGCCATTTATCCAATGTCCATAGTGCTGATTATCTTGGGATTATGTGATTCCTGGATGAAAAATAACCGTTATCTTTATCCGGTGACCATTACAGGGGTTGGCTGTATCAGCGTGATTTATGTTTTGGATCAGGCAAAAGTACCTTTGGGCATTTTGGGAGAAATGTGTCATAAGCTTCCATTTTATTCCCTGGGACTTGGCTGGGTTGTAGTAGGACTTGCAGCCGCGCTGCTTAGCATTGGCCTGGGATTTTTGACAAATCTCTTAAGTGACAGGTATAATTTTGCTCTCCTTGGTAAACACTGAATTTGAAAACAAATTCATATTGGAGGAATGAAGCATGTGGGGGATTTTGATTGCACTGCTTTCAGGAGCTTTGATGAGTGTGCAGGGAGTTTTTAACACAGAACTTACGAAGCAGAGCAGTTTGTGGGTTTCTACAGGCTGGGTGCAGTTTTCTGCCTTGCTGGTTTGTATTGCCGCCTGGTTTTTTACAGGACGTCAAAGCATTGGAACACTGGCAAGGGTAGAACACAAATATATTCTTTTGGGAGGCGTAATCGGAGCTTTTATTACTATTACAGTGATTCAGAGTATGTCTGCTCTTGGACCTGCCAAAGCGGCTATGCTCATTGTGGTAGCCCAGCTTGCTGTGGCATATCTCATAGAGCTTATGGGACTGTTTGGAGTAGACAAGGTGGAATTTCAGTGGAGAAAGCTAATAGGTATGGCAATGGCTATTGGTGGAATTATTTTATTCAAATGGGAAAAATAGACAAAAACAGCCGGGAAAAAGCGGCTGTTTTTTGATTTGCCAGAAAAAGAGGAATGTGATAATATAATTATAACAGTTCAAGTAGCACGTCAGCGTTTCTGCTGTAATTTCCAATACAGATACAATAGAAAAAAGAAAGAAAAGAGAAATGTGTATAACTTCTGAATTAGATATTGTAATAAGAACATAAATTCGTTACAATAGAGTCAGTTGTATACAGATGCTTCTCTTTTACGGAAAATGGGGAGGAAAAGCAATGTGTAGAACAAACAAAAAAAGAATCGTGTGGTTTTTTCTGGTTTTCAGTTTATGCCTGTGTTCCTGTAAAAAACAGGGGACAGAGATTATTCTGGATGATGTGGGACAGGAGAATCAGCCAAAAGAAGAAGTACAAGAAGAACCAAAAGGAGAACCGGAGGAAGAAGCTGAAAAGGAGATTCTGGCAGAACCTGCCTGCATCTGGGTGGATGTAAGCGGAGCGGTTGCAAGGCCGGGAGTCTATGAGCTGCCGGAAAATGCCAGGGTGTTTGAAGCCATTGAGGCAGCCGGAGGTTTTCTGGAACAGGCGGATGCGCAGTGGATGAACCAGGCCGCCACCCTGACTGATGGCGAGAAAATTCTGGTTTATACCAAGGAAGAAACAGAAGCTTTCAAAGCCCAGGGAATGACTTCAGAAGAGGCGTCTGCCCGACAGGAATCAGCAGCGCCAAAAGAGGAGACAAAAGGCAAGGTGAATCTGAACACAGCTACCTTAGAAGGGCTTCAGGAGATTCCGGGAATTGGCGAAGTACGCGCCCAGGCTATTTTGGAGTACCGCCAGCAGGCAGGTGGATTTAAAAGTGTGGAGGAAATCCAGGAGGTACCGGGCATTAAAGGGAAAACATATGAAAAAATTGCAGATTACATATGCGTAGATTAAAACAAGGAGAAAATCAATGAGTAGACGAGTTCTGGTAGTGGATGATGAAAAATTAATTGTAAAAGGAATCCGGTTTAGTCTGGAGCAGGAAGGCATGGAGGTAGACTGTGCCTATGATGGAGAGGAGGCTCTGGAAAAGGCAAAAACAAAGGAATATGATATGATACTGCTGGATATTATGCTGCCAAAGCTGACGGGGCTGGAAGTGTGCCAGCAGATTCGGGAGTTTTCTTCTGTACCGATTATTATGCTCACAGCAAAAGGAGAAGACATGGATAAGATTCTTGGGCTGGAGTATGGCGCAGACGATTATATTACCAAGCCTTTTAATATTTTGGAGGTCAAGGCCAGAATTAAGGCGATTATGCGAAGAGCCAGAAAAGAAGAGAAAAAGGAAGCTTCAGATAAAACACTGGTAATCGGTGAATTAAAATTAGACTGTGAGGGCAGAAGAGTCTTTATTGGAGGAAGAGAGATTAATCTGACTGCAAAGGAATTTGATGTTTTAGAGCTTTTGGCTAAAAATCCCAATAAAGTATACAGCCGCGAAAATCTTCTGAACCTGGTATGGGGATATGAATATCCGGGTGATGTGCGTACTGTTGATGTCCATATCCGCCGGCTGAGAGAAAAAATTGAAACCGTTCCAAGCGATCCGAAATATGTTCATACAAAATGGGGCATTGGATATTATTTTCAGGGATAGAAAACAATGAAAGAGAAGATGAAACAATCCTTTTTTAAAAGCCTCAGATTCCGGATTATGGTGCTTCTGGTGATTATCGGAATCCTTCCCTGCCTGATTATAGAGAAAGTGATTGTCAACAGTTATGAAAATCGGGCAGTGGAATGGAAGAAAATGAATGTGAAGAACCAATGTGATATTTTGGGGAATCAGTTGATGAAAGAGGGATATCTGGAGTATCAGCAGTCCGAAGTTATTAATGGAGAATTATCTATTCTGTCTACCGTATATAATGGGCGGATTCTGATTATTAACAGAAGCGGACGTATTATTAAAGATACCTATGATATTGATGAAGGAAAATATATGCTGTCTGAAGAAGTGATTCAGTGCTTTGAAGGAGTGGATACCAGCTATTATGATGAAAGCAATGATTACA
Organism: Bacillota bacterium; assembly: GCA_902363515.1. GTDB lineage: Bacteria > Bacillota > Clostridia > Lachnospirales > Lachnospiraceae > Blautia. The sequence continues at coordinate 24,793 of CABJAN010000032.1, forward strand.
TCGAGCAGACCGTATCTCTGAAAGATGGCAAGAGTAAACAAATTGATGGTGTAATGCTGGTAAGTATCTCCACAGGAGAAATCAGAGACAGCATTGAGATTCTGGAACACAGGGGAAATTTGCTGATGCTGGCAATTAGTATTCTGGTGCTGGTTCTGGGATATTTGTTATCCAAGAGCCTGGTAAAACCGTTTACCAGAGTCAGCAAGGCTATTGAAGAACTGACAGACGGATATCTGGATGAGGAGATTTCTGTTCCGGATTATTCAGAAACCCAGATGCTTAGCAGTGTGTTTAATAAGATGCTAAAGAGAATGAAGGTTCTGGATGATTCCCGCCAGGAATTTGTGGCCAATGTGTCGCATGAGTTGAAAACACCTATGACTTCCATCAAGGTGCTGGCGGATTCCTTGGTAGGGCAGGAAGATGTTCCGGTAGAGCTTTATAAGGAATTTATGCAGGATATTGCAGTGGAAATCGACAGAGAGAACAAGATTATTACAGACTTGCTTGCTCTGGTAAAAATGGATAAGAAGGCTTCTGATCTGAATATTGAAAAGGTCAATATTAATGAACTTATGGAGAGCATTCTGAAGCGTTTAAAACCCATTGCAGACAAGAAAAAAGTAGAACTGGTGCTGGAAACCTATCGTCCTATTGTAGCGGAAGTAGATGAGGTGAAATTGAGTCTGGCATTGTCTAATCTGGTAGAAAACGGAATTAAATATAATGTAGAGGATGGCTGGGTACACGTAACGCTTAATGCAGATCACAAATATTTTTATGTTACAGTAGCAGATTCAGGAGTTGGAATTCCAAAGGATTCCATAGATAAGATTTTTGAGCGTTTTTACAGAGTGGATAAATCCCATTCCAGGGAAATTGGAGGAACAGGTCTTGGCCTTGCAATTACCAGAAATGCCATAGCCATGCACAGAGGCGCAGTGAAGGTAAAGAGCGAAGAGCAAAAGGGAACTACGTTTTCTGTCCGTATTCCTCTGAATTATATTGCGTAAGAGGTACTGATAAAATGAAGAAATGGAAACAAGCAGCAGCAATTCTGCTGGCAGTCTGTATCCTTCCCTGTACCCTTGGGTGCAGTAAAAAAGAAGAGACTGAAGATACAGCAGAATATTATATGTACTACCTGTCGCCAAAGGAAACAGCCCTGGAAACTGCAGAGTATGTCCCAACGGAACGTACTTCCGATGCTATGGTAAAAGAAATTGCCGGGAAAATAGGAGAAGACCTGCCAGAGGAAGGCTATTTAAGCCTTCTTCCCAGCAATGTTCTGGTTCAGGATGTTACTTACGAAGGGCAGACAGTTACAGTGGATTTTAACAGCGAGTATAAAAAGATGAAGAATACAAGAGAAATTCTGGCAAGGGCAGGGATTGTGAAGGCCTTTACACAGATTCCGGGCGTCAGTTATGTGGAGTTTCTGGATGAAGGTGAACCTATGACCGATGCTTCCGGAATGCTGCTGGGAAAAATGGATAAGAATACCTTTGTAGAAAATGAAGGGGAGAACATTAATTCTTATATGAATACCAGCCTGAACTTGTATTTTGCAGATCAGGATGGAGACAGTCTGAAAAAAGAGACCATATCCGTGTATTACAGCAGCAATGTTCCTCTGGAACGGGAAGTTGTGGAAAGGCTTTTAAAAGGACCAAATTCGGAAGAACTGAAACCTACCCTGTCTCCCAATACGAAAATTTTGGGAGTCTCCATTGTTGAAGGGATTTGCTATGTGAATCTGGATAAAAGCTTTCTGTCGGATACCATGGATGTTCAGGAGGAACTTCCGATTTATTCTATTGTGAATTCTCTTACGGATGCCTGCAATGTGCGTGGGGTACAGATTTCCGTGGAAGGTGAAACAAAAATGATTTTCAGGGAAAGTATGAAGCTGGATCAGATTTACCATGCAGATTACCGTCTCATGGAGGATAAGAAAGAGGAGCAGGAATGAGAAAAAGGCCCTTATGTATAGCAGCCCTGATATGGGCAGTGATTTTGTGGCTTTTGGGAAAGGCGGGAATACCTGTGCTGGGGTATGATCCGCCTGATCTTCCCATAGATGCAAAAAACAAGCCTGTTCAGGTGGCAGGCACTCTTTATCACTTGGATACCTATGAGTATCAATCTATATTTTATCTAAAAGAAGCAGTTCTAATCAGTCAGACAAACACGTCAAGAAACAATCACACATCACAAAGTGCAATTCAGAAGGAATACCCATCAGATGGAATCAAAGTAACGGTGAAACAGGAAAAAATTCCGGCACCCCTTGGGGAAGGAATGAGGGTACTTGTATCCGGTACGCTGGAAGAAATACCGTTACCTGGAAACCCTGGACAATTTCATGAAAGAGCGTATTATTATGCCAGGAAGATTAAATGGTATCAGGATGCAAACCAGGTTCAGGTGCTGGAGGAAAATTATGATTACCTGTTACGTTTTCAGGAGCAGGTAAAAGACAGGATGAAAAAAGGGCTTTCCAGAAGCTTTTCAAAAGAAAAGGCAGGGATTTTGGAAGCTATGCTGCTGGGGGAAAAAGGAAATATGGACAAGGAAGATACACTGTTATTCCAGATTCTGGGATGTTCCCACATTCTAGCCATTTCTGGCCTGCATTTATCTATTTTAGGCGGTGGTCTGCTAAAACTTCTCTGCAGATGTTCTGTGCCAAGGAGAGCTTCCATTGCCTTGTCAGCAGGAGCCATGTTTTTCTATGGAGGGCTGACCGGAAGCGGGGCTTCTGTTATGCGTGCTGCCATTATGTTTGCAGTGTCATCAGGGGCATTTCTGGCAAAGAGAACCTATGACTTTTTGTCTGGGATTTCTCTGGCAGCGATTCTTCTGCTCTGTGAAAGTCCATATTATCTTTATGACAGCAGTTTTTTACTCTCTTTTGGAGCAGTTCTTGGTCTGGCAATGGTATATCCCATTTTGTTTCAAAAAGGGAAAGAAAAGAAAGGAAGAGGTCTGGCAGTGCTGACAGAGGGAGTGCGTTCCAGCGTGTCGGTGTGGTTTTTGCTGTTGCCTCTGGTGCTGTACTTTTTCTATGAACTGCCAATCTGGGGAAGTATTGTCAGTATCTTTTTCATGCCTTTGTCCGAACTTCTGCTCTTATCCGGTCTGGCAGGGGGAGTGTTTGGGTGTTTGCCAGTGACTTTGCCGGGACAGTTGGCAGGACTTGTGGCAAGTGGGATTCTTGAAGTGTTTCTGATTATGGGAAGAATATTGAAAATGCTGCCGGGCTCCCTGTGGATTGCCGGACAACCGGAACTCTGGTGTTGTGTGCTATATTATGTGGCTGCGTCTCTGGTACTTTTTAGAAAAAGTATTTCCCCTGCAGGAAAAACAGGAAAAGGGATGAAAATCCTGTACGGGATTGCGGTTTTGCTGCTTCTGATTCCCATCCCCAAAGGCTCTCTGGAACTTACTTTTCTGGATGTGGGACAGGGAGACTGTGCCTGTATACAAACAGCGTCAGGAACCTGCTATCTCATAGATGGCGGCAGCACCACAGTGTCAAAGGTGGGAAAATACAGGATTTTGCCTTTTTTGAAAGCATCCGGCATAAGAAGGCTTCAGGGGATTTTTGTTTCTCATATGGACCAGGATCATGTCAATGGAATTCAGGAACTTTTGGAAATGGTGAAAACAAAAGAAACCCAGCTAAAGGTGGAACGGTTGTTCCTGTCCAAGTGTGCCGGTACAACAAAAGAGCTTGAAAAGCTGGAGAACCTGGGAAAACAGGCGGGATGCCAGGTGGTTTATATTCAAAAGGGAAGCAAAATCAGGGACGAGGATTTGCTGATTGAGTGTCTGGGGCCAGGGCAGATTTATGAGGACAGCAATGAGAGTTCTCAGGTTCTGCACGTTTCCCAGGGGGACTTTGATGTTTTATTCACAGGAGATGTGGAAGGGAAAGGAGAGGAACAGGTTTTAGAACTGCTTCAAGAGTGTTCTGTTACATGGGAAGTTTTAAAAGTAGCCCATCATGGCTCTAAAAACTCCAGCAAAGAGACATTTTTAGATTGTGTGAAGCCCAAACAGGCAGTAATCTCCTGTGGAAAGGATAATTCCTATGGGCATCCACACCGGGAAGTGATGGAAAGGCTGGAAACCAGGGTCCAAAGAATCTTCATAACCTGGAAAGAAGGAGCAGTGGGGATGTATGTGAGAAATCCCTTCTTTTCACAGGGCAAAAATCGTGATAAAATGAGCAGGAATCAAGAGAAAACTCCAGGGGGATTGGAATGAAAAGTTTACAGGAAGATATTAAAAATCAGGATTTTAAGAAGGTCTATCTCCTGTGCGGAGAGGAAGATTACTTAAAGAAGCAATATAAAGAAAAATTAAAAAATGCGCTGGTGCCGGATGGGGATACCATGAATTTTTCAATTTTTGAAGGAAAGAAAACAGAGCCAAGAGCTGTTATTGACCTGGGTGAAACCATGCCTTTTTTTGCGGAAAGAAGAGTGATATTTCTGGAGGATACCGGATTTTTTAAAAACCAGTGTCAGGATTTGCCGGAATATCTGGGAGAATTGCCGGAGTATTTATGTATGGTGTTTGTGGAAAGTGAAGTGGACAAACGAAGCCGTATGTACAAGGCAGTAAAGAAATATGGAAGGATTGTAGAATTTGGGCAGCAGGACAGTAATACCATTATGCGGTGGGTTCTTGGAATTCTGAACCGTGAGGGGCGCAAAATTACCAGAAGTGATATGGAACTGTTTCTTACGAAAACAGGAACAGACATGGGGAATATTGAGAGAGAACTGGAAAAACTGCTGTGTTATACCATGGGGAGAGAAGTTATTACAAAAGAAGATATAGAAGCGGTATGTACCACCCAGATATCCAATCATATTTTTGATATGATTCGGGCAATGACGGAGAAAAATCAGAACAAAGCTCTGGAGCTGTATTATGATTTGCTGGCTTTGAAAGAGCCGCCTATGAGAATTTTGTTTTTGATTGCCCGGCAGTTTAACTTGATTATGCAGGTGAAGGAACTGGCAGCAGAAGGGCATGACCAGAGCAGCATTGGGAAGAAAACAGGACTGCAGCCTTTTGTGGTGAGAAATTATATGACCTATGCCAGAAAATATACCACAGAAGCCTTAAGAGAAGCTGTGGAGGAATGTGTGAGTACAGAAGCAAAAGTAAAAACAGGAATCATGACAGATACCATGAGTGTAGAACTTCTTCTGGTAAAATTCAGCAGATAAAAAAACAGCCGGACTGATGACGGACAGTCCGGCTGTTTTTTTATAAAAATAAGTCTATAAATTATGCAAGTGTGTTTACTGCTTTAGATAAGCGGGAAACTTTTCTTGCAGCAGTATTTTTGTGATAAACACCTTTTGTAGCTGCTTTATCAATAGTAGAGATTGCATTCTGTAATGCTGCAACTGCTGCTTCTTTGTCTTTTGCTGCAACTGCTGCTTCTACTTTTCTGATAGAAGTTTTAACTCCTGATTTGATAGATTTGTTTCTCTCAGCTTTTTTCTGATTTACTAATACTCTTTTTTTTGCAGATTTAATGTTAGCCAAAGCGTACACCTCCAAATATAATCTTTTCCAGTTTTATGATTTATCGTTTATCTTCATCGGAGAAGGACACGGTGTTCTCCGATATTACATGCTTTTTTATTCTAGTTGATTTAAAGGTAAATGTCAATACATAAAATCCCTGAAACTGCAAAAAATAGAAGAAACAAGCATGAAGGAAAGGGAAAAAAGGGAAATGGGAAGAATTCGTACAGATTTAGCTTTGGAGACAAAAGAAAAGTTTGAAGAGGACCAGGTGGAAATCAGGGGAGTGGTAATTGAAGAAAATTATAATGAAGAAAAAGATATCAAGACCACCACAGTTTTGCAGTAACATATGTTCGCTTATAAGCTTGAAGGCTTTTGTTTAGCTACTTACAAGCTTTTTTTATTCTTTAAATTTATCATATTTTACTAGCGTTTTATGACGTTTTAT
>CABJAN010000033.1 GCA_902363515.1 Bacillota bacterium
GTGATTAAATTTTACATCAAAAAGGAATAGGATTCCTTATATTTTTGGCATTTTTAAAAAGTTGTTAATAATCAGCAAGGATGATTATAGGTTCTGTGGATAAAACTGCGGAAACTCAAGAAAAATTACGCATTGACAAATCCTCCATTTATGCATAAACTAAGAAGAGATAAGAAAAGGCTAAGAACGGAAAGAGTATCAGGGTTTTTCTTTTCCAGAGAGGGACAGTCACCGGCTGAAAGCTGTCTTAAAAGAAATCTGAGAAGGTGCATCCGGGAGCTGATTCGGTGACTATCTGATTTTTATGCAGATATCAGATACAGCCGGAATCCGCCAGTCAGCGTTACAGACAAAAGAGTGGCAGACAGAAGTTGTGTCTTCAAATAGAGTGGAACCGCGGAGCAATTCGCCTCTATACTGTAGAAATACGGTGTAGGGGCTTTTTTATTGCATAGGAAATTTGGTACAGAGGTTTTGAAATATAGGGAAAGGAAGTGTGACATGGGATTTATTACTCATATTAAGGAAGAGTTTCAGGTGATTCAGGAACGCGATCCGGCAATTAAGACTCCATTAGAAGTTTTGCTGTACCCTAGCTTTCGTGTTATGATACAATACAGAAAAGCACACAAATTATATGAGAAAGGACATTATTTTCTTGCGCGGTGGATTTCTCAGAGGGCAGCCAGAAAGACAGGAATTGAAATTCATCCGGGAGCGAAGATTGGAAAGGGACTTTTTATTGACCATGGCGCCGGAGTAATCATTGGAGAGACAACCATTATCGGAGACAATGTTACGTTGTATCAGGGCGTCACCTTAGGCGGAACCGGAAAAGAAACAGGAAAGCGTCATCCAACCTTAAAAAATAATGTCATGGTCAGTGCAGGCGCAAAAATTCTGGGTTCTTTTACTATTGGAGAAAACTCAAAAATCGGCGCTGGAAGCGTGGTTCTGGAGGAAGTGCCTCCAAACTGTACGGTAGTCGGCGTTCCGGGAAGAGTGGTAAAAAAAGAGAATCAAAAAGTGCCAAGAGTGGATATGGATCAGATCCATCTGCCAGATCCAACCCTGGACGATATTCATTATCTCCAGCGTGAAAACGAACAGCTTCGTTCTGAACTTCAAAAGGTAAGCTATAAATTGAAGGATATGCAGGAAAGAGAAGCAAAATGCCGCAGGGCAAGAGAACTTGCAGAACAAAATATGAAAAAAGGAGTAAACGCAAATGAAAATTTATAACACCTTAACAAAAAGAAAAGAAGAATTTGTTCCATTAGAAGAAGGAAAGGTAAAAATGTATGTGTGCGGACCAACGGTCTACAATTTTATCCACATTGGAAATGCAAGACCCATGATTGTGTTTGATACTGTCCGCAGATACATGGAGTACAAAGGCTATGAAGTGAACTATGTATCAAACTTTACTGACGTAGATGATAAAATTATTGCAAAAGCAGTGGAGGAAGGGGTAAGCGCAGAAGAAATTTCTACCCGTTATATTAAAGAATGCAAAAAAGACATGGCAGACATGAATGTGAAGGAAGCCACCACCCATCCTCTGGCAACCCAGGAAATCCAGGGCATGATTGATATGATTCAGACTTTGATGGACAAAGGCTTTGCTTATGAAGTCAACGGAACGGTATATTTCCGGGTAAAAAATTTCAAGGAATATGGAAAACTGTCTCATAAAAATCTGGAAGACCTGCAGTCTGGGTTCAGGTCTTTGCAGGTGTCTGGAGAGGACCAGAAGGAAGACCCGCTGGATTTCGTTCTCTGGAAACCGAAAAAAGAAGGGGAACCTTTCTGGGTATCTCCATGGAGTGAGGGACGTCCGGGATGGCACATTGAATGCTCTGTGATGTCCAAGAAATATCTGGGAGAAGAAATTGATATTCATGCTGGAGGAGAGGATTTAGTGTTCCCTCATCATGAAAATGAAATTGCACAGTCTGAGTGCTGCAATGGAAAGCAGTTTGCAAGATATTGGATGCACAATGCGTTCTTAAATATTGATAACCGGAAAATGTCCAAATCCCTGGGAAATTTCTTCACAGTAAGAGAAATCGGAGAAAAGTATGACCTTCAGGTACTCCGTTTCTTTATGCTCAATGCTCATTATAGAAGTCCCCTGAATTTCAGTGCAGAGCTTATGGAATCCTCCAAGAATGCCCTGGAGAGAATTATTACCTGTGTGGAACAGATGAAGCATCTCCTGGAAACAGCGGCAAAAACAGAAATGACAGAGAATGAGCAGGAGCTTACCAAAGAAGTTCAGGCGCTGGTGAAAAAATACGAAGAGGCTATGGAGGATGATTTTAATACTGCAGATGCCATTGCCGCTATTTTTGAACTGGTAAAATTTGCTAATACAAAGGCAGACGGAGAAAGTACAGAAGCCTTTGTGAAGTATCTGCTGGATACCATTGTGCATTTAAGTGACGTCATGGGACTTCTGGTAAATAAAGAAGCAGAAGTTCTGGATGAAGAGGTTGAAAGGCTTATTGCAGAGCGCCAGGTAGCCAGAAAAGAGAAAAACTTTAAGCGGGCAGATGAGATTCGTGATGAACTGGCAGCCATGGGTATTATTCTGAAAGATACAAGAGAGGGTGTACAATGGAAAAGGGCTTAGAATTTTTAAAAGAAACCTTTGATTTACAAACCCAGGATATGAAAACCTACTCTCCTTTAACACTGGCTTATATTGGAGATGCCATTTATGAACTGGTGGTTCGGACGGTTCTGGTGGAACGTGGAAATACCCAGGTAAAGAAACTGCACCAAAGAGCAAGCAGGCTGGTAAAGGCATCTGCTCAGTCTGCCATGATAGAAACATTGAAACCATATTTAACAGAAGAAGAAATGAGTGTATTTAAACGTGGCAGAAATGCAAAAGCTGCCACCATGGCAAAAAATGCGACCATGTCGGATTACCGCAGGGCTACAGGATTTGAGGCACTGATGGGATATCTGTATCTGACAGAGCAGTGGGAGCGTATGCTGGAACTGATGAAAATAGGAATAAGAGAGGTAGAACAGGATGGAAAATAAATTCCAGGAGACAAAGGTAGAGGGAAGAAATGCAGTGCTGGAAGCCTTCCGTTCCGGAAAAGCAGTGGATAAATTATTTGTGCAGGAGCATTGTGAGGACGGCCCTGTGAGAACTATTTTAAGAGAAGCAAAAAAACGGGACACCATGGTGAAGTTTGTGAAAAAGGAACGTCTGGACCAGCTTTCCGAAACAGGGAAACACCAGGGGGTGATTGCCATGACTGCAGCATATGATTATGCAGAGGTGGAGGATATTCTGGAAGCGGCAAAAGCCAAGGGAGAACCACCGTTTATTCTGCTTTTGGACAATATCGAAGACCCACACAATCTGGGAGCTATTATCCGTACTGCCAATTTGGCAGGGGCTCATGGTGTTATTATACCGAAAAACCGTGCTGTGGGACTTACTGCTACAGTGGCAAGAACTTCTGCAGGGGCTTTGCATTATACGCCGGTGGCAAAGGTAACCAATCTTGCCAGAACCATTGATGACCTGAAAAAACAGGGCATGTGGTTTGTGTGTGCAGATATGGGGGGAACCCAGATGTATGATTTGGATTTAAAAGGACCTATGGGGCTGGTGATTGGAAATGAAGGAGACGGGGTTTCCAAGCTGGTTCGGGAAAAATGCGATTTTATTGCATCCATTCCCATGCAGGGAGACATTGATTCTTTAAATGCTTCTGTGGCAGCAGGAGTTTTGGCCTATGAGATTGTAAGGCAGAGAATGGGGAAATAATGGAGATTCAGAAAGTAGAAGAATATGAGCAACTGTCGGATGAGGAGCTTTTGGAATTGCGTCATAAGGGCAGGGAAGGGCTGGAGGACTATCTCATTGATAAATATAAAGGCATGGTGCTGAAAAAAGCCCATGCCATGTATTTAATGGGCGGAGAACCGGAGGATTTGATTCAGGAGGGTATGATTGGACTGTTTAAGGCAGTGCGGGGATATCGTCCGGATAAAAACGCTTCTTTTTCCACCTTTGCAAATCTGTGCGTGGAGCGGCAGATGTATAAAGCCATTGAGATTTCAGGCAGGCAAAAACACAGACCTTTAAATTCCTATATTTCTCTTAGTGAGGAGGACAGCCCACTGAAAAATGCAGAGGATACGGTGTGGCAGAATCCGGAGGACATTGTAATCGGACAGGAGAGCGCGAACCATATGCTGGAGGAGATTCAGGGAAAACTCAGCCCTTTTGAGAATCAGGTGCTGGAGGCTTATCTGGCAGGGGCGGATTATGTACAGATTGCCAGACAGATGGAGCGGGAACCAAAGTCCATTGACAATGCGCTTCAGAGAATACGAAATAAAATTCATGGAATGAAATTGCACTAGATAATAGAATAGGAGGCATGGCAATGAAGAAAAAAATGCTGGTAGTGATTCCCATGACATCCGAACAGAAAGAAAGGTTGGAAGAAGCAGCACAGGGAATGGAAATTATTTATGAAGAAATCTCCCGGATTAGCAAAGAGCAGGTAAAGGAAGTTAATGTGATTCTGGGAAATGTACCGCCTGCATGGCTTCAGGAAGCCAGGAATCTGGAATGGATACATTTAAATTCTGCCGGTTCAGATCCTTATATGGTGCCGGGAATTTTGGAACCGCACACGCTGCTTACCTGCAGTACAGGGGCATACGGAAAAGCAGTATCTGAGCATATGTTTGCCATGCTTCTGGCCATGCAGAAAAAACTGCACTTGTACAGGGATGATCAGAAGCAACATATCTGGAGCGATCATGGAGAAGTGACCTCTATTACAAATTCTCTGATTCTGGTGCTGGGAGCAGGGGACATTGGCGCGCATTTTGCAGCTATGGCACATATTCTGGGAGCTTATGTGATTGGAATGAAGCGCAGTCCAGGAGTTTGTCCAGAGGCTATGGATGAGCTGCGCAACATGGATGATCTGGAAACGCTGCTTCCAAAGGCAGATGTGGTGGCATCCTTCCTGCCAAGCACAGAGGAAACCAGGGGAATGATAGACAAGCAATTTTTAGGAAGGATGAAAGAGGGAAGCCTTTTGTTAAATGGCGGACGTGGAGATGTGGTGTGTACTGAAGATTTGTGTGATGCATTGGAACAGGGGCATCTGGCAGGAGCTGCACTGGATGTAACAGCGCCAGAACCACTTCCTAAAGATCATAGAATCTGGGATATTCCTAATGCTTTTGTGACACCACACATTTCCGGCAGCTATCATTTGGCGGAGACGCTGGAAAATGTGGTGAACATTGCAGTAGAGAACGTGAGGCGGTATGCAAAAGGGGAAAGGCTGAGAAATCTGGTGAAATAGAGGGCAGAGAAGAAAGGAATTACAAAAAATTGAAAAAACAGTTGACATTAGGAATATTCTTTGATAGAATACATACTTGTGAGACGGAAATAATAAATCTGCTGCCTTGGCTCAGTTGGTAGAGCGTCGCCTTGGTAAGGCGGAGGTCGGCGGTTCAAATCCGCTAGGCAGCTGATGGAAAAACCCTTGATGATTCAAGGGTTTTTTGCTGTCTATGGGCTAAAAACATGCTCTCAAAAAATGTACGTTTTTAGTAAATGGTTACTATTTGGTTACTATGGCATTTTTTTGAGGGTTTAAGGTGTTGTTCATGATGTCTGCAGCATCTCTGTTTTTGCTCCTGAAAAAGTACGAATAAATATTTAGCGTAGTGGTTGGATTCGCGTGTCCAAGAACACCAGCAACAGAACGTGGATCCATTCCATTTGTAATTAGGATAGAGGCAGCAGTATGCCTCAGGTCATGTTGGGTTGCATTTGGTGGAAGCTTGTCTTTTTCATTTTTTACTACATTATCGTTGTAAATACGGATAATCTTTTTAAAGACATGATAGGGCGTGGATGGATGTACCTGCTTGCCGCTATCTTGAGTAAAAATAAAATTCTTATCAAAATCACTGCCACGAGAACCTTGCCAATACGTTCCCAACTTGACACACATTTGTTTCTGCTCAATTTTCCATAGCTTCAAGATGTTTATGACAACATCTGGGATAATGGGAAAGCGGGATTGGTATGTCTTGGTGCTTTTGTGATAGATTTTTCTTTCTGCATAAGCAGTAGATTTCGTGATTCTTACTTCTCCAGTCTGAAAATCAATATCTTCCCAGGTGAGAGAAATATTTTCACCACGCCGGTCTCCAACAAATAAAGCTAAATAAAAATATGCACGCCATTCCAAAGGCAATGTCCATTCCTGGAAATATTCCGGCACATGGTAGACTTTACCATTTTTATGCACTCTGTCATGAGCCTTATGCCTGATGCCGATAGGGTTGTCTAACGCCCATAGAAAGGCTTTGGTTTGCTCTACAGTAAAATAATCGACCTTATATTCCTTGCGTGTTTTATGCGCCCTGGATTGCCTTCCAGCGTATAAGATAGGGTTTATCTCAAGAAGGCCTTCTTCTACAGCATAGGACAGCATAGCGCTCACCAGGCAGCAGTCTTTATGTATGGTAGCTTCAGACAGCCCTCCGGGTTTTCCGTCACTCCTTGCTCCATCCACTCTAAGGGTTTTTGCATAATCATTTAAAGTCTTTTTTATGATGCTTCCTATCTTGATATGCCCAAGTTTTGGAATGATGCGGAGCCGGAGAGTAATCTTGTAATTAGACCAGCTTGTAATAGAAATTTTGTCTGTGTCCTCATTTCCTGTTGGCTTCATGTCTTTCATGTAAAGCTCAGCCAGTTCCTTCAAGCTCATCTTTTCTCCCTTAGTCGCCTGACCAGAACGAACATGCCTTTCAAAATCCACCTTTACTTCTTCTAGCTTTCTTTCAATCTGCCTCTTTGTCATTCCTGGTTCTGGTGTGTAAGTCATAGTCTCAACGATTTTGGAACCGTCACACCGATAACCATTGGATACAAAGATACGGTAGGAATCTCCTCTTTTTTTTACACTTGCCATTCAATCATCTCCTTTTTATTTTATAGGGTACAAAAATAACAGCTAACACCAGAATAAATGTTCTGATTGTTAAACTGCTCCGAAGATGATACAATATAGTTGCTCAATATGGTATATCTTCGGATATATTCCCAACCGTTCCTATTGCAAGTAGGGGCGGTTTTTTATATTTGACAAATAATCCAACTTGACATATAATATACTTAACAAGAGAACCGTTGGTCAGTGCACACCTGACCGCCGGATAAGATAGTCTAAAAAATAGCGCCCAATCTTACCAGGACAGGGGTGCTATTTTTGTGGTTCAATATAGTCAAAACAAGAGTTATGACAGCACAAAGCATAATTACAAAAGTAAATAAATCACTGTATGTAACCATAAGCACCAGCCTCCTTTCTTACGTCCGGCGGCTGATATAGCACCCCAACGGTTCCCTGGGTAAGTATATTATATTGTCAAGGTGTTGCCCCTGTGTTGACAGGGGCAGGTTTGTCAGGCAATTAAAAGTTCCATATTTTTTTCTTTAGACCTTTCGCTCCAACGTATTGTATTTACATCATAATTAGAAAAACCATCTTCAATTCCTTTACTTATTGAATTAGCATCATTTAATAATACAATAAGTTGGCTATCAGTTTTCCTAGAAGGTTTTGTATCATTCCAAGCAAAGAGAGCGTTGCTCATAGTTGTTTTTGTTGGATTATTTATAGCTAAGCAAAGTCGTTCTGGTTTTGATTTAGACCGCTGGATTGCAAAATCATAATTATGAGAAAAGCCCGATTTTCCAGTAAATTGAACATTTTCCATGCAATATATCTCATTTTGAAGGAAAAAGTTTTGTATATCGTCCATGAAGAACGTAGTTGCTTTTGCTCTTGATGTCATGTACATATCAGTAACACGAATTAAACATTGTGTAAAAGCATGTTTACGCTGAGCAAATTCTCTTGCAGGTGCTTTAAGAATTAATTCTTTTTTTAAAAGTTGGACACCGTATTGATTTAGAATACAAGTTAATTGTTGCTTGCGATTTTTTGTCATTTTAAACCCTGTCATTTCAAGACTATTAATGGTATATCCATCATCTGTAAAATATATTTCATCTCCTTCTAGTTTTACATAGAACTGCAAATAGTCATTATCAGTATCTAAGAAAGGAGTGTTTATTTCGTAATATTCACCTACTTTGGAAAAGGTAATTTCATTTTTAAGCCAACTAATATAATCATCTATATAACGTTGAATATCCATAGTACACCTCCCTTTTATATTATAACAATTCCAATTGAAAATTAACAGTTGGCTTTTCGACCACGTTAAATTTTTCTAAAAATATTATAGTATTCTCAACAAAATTATCCGAAGCAATATCTTCTGCAGGGAAAGCAAAAGAGCGACCATACTCTTCAGTGTATATATGCCAATGAGAGCCTATTATTTTGGTACCATCTGGATTAGGATGTACTTTTCCAGGGCTCACATGTAGTTCTAATAATAAAATTCCATCTTTTTTTATGCGAGCACCAAGCTCATATTTTAGATGATTAATTCTTCCTCTATAGATTTTAGTTGTAAAAATCTCCTTTTGCGATTCTCCTACTAAGTCAAATTCAAGAGAAGAACCTTTTGAAGGAAAGTTTATATTTTTAACAAGAGAATGTTTTATCATATTTAGCATTCTATCAGCTTCAGCTTGTGTTAATTTCTTTCCGTTATTCATTTGTTTCCTCCAAAAACATCAGTTCGATAAAAGATGTTTTTTTTATAGAAAACTAACCATGTGCCTGATATTCAATATGCTGAACATCTTCCTTTTGAAAGTCATCTCCTGCAATATGCTTCATAGCATGGAGATATGCTCTCATTTGTTTTTCGTAATTCATTCTAGAATTGATAAAAATTGTATAACTTCCATCTTCATTTTCTGTCACAACCTCATTTACGGTCATGTCCATTAAAATAACTTGGTAGCTAATCGACATTGTTACCACGTTCCTTCTTCTTTAATGCCATAAGCATGTTATAAGTTGTTTCTAAGTCTTCTGGTGTAGCATCTTTCGCAGCGTCAAATAAAACACGAAGAGGTTTGTTTTCAAATAAAGTCTGTGCCATTTCTGCTGTTTCTTCGTTTATATAATACTTATCAGCTTCTTTTTCTTTTCCAGTCATCAAATAATCAACCGAAATATTAAAATAATTTGCGATTGTCTGAGCAATTTCTCCTGATATAATATTCCTTTTCTTTTTCCAAGTTGAAATCGTTGACTGAGATATACCCGTTTCTTTACAGAATTTATACGCTGTTATTCCGTAGCTTTGTAGTAATTGTTCAAATATGTCATACATGAATTGTCCACCTTTCACAAAAATGCAGTACTTCGCAAAAACGTACCAAAAATGATTGACAATTATACAACCGAATGATATACTACAAATGTACTTCGGAAGTACAAATCAAAAATAGATACATTTCGCAAATATAAATGCTTTATAAAATTGTTATACTACGTCTGACAAATAAAGTATAACATAATTACGAAGTATTTACAATGCACAAAACACGGAAAAGGAGGTAAATAATGTATAAAAAATTTGCTGTGTTATTAGATAAAAGTAACAAAACAGCATATCAAGTATCAAAAGATACAGGGATTGCGCAGTCAATCTTCTCAGAATGGAAATCTGGAAGAATTAAAACTCTTGGTGTGGACAAGCTCAACATTCTAGCTAATTACTTCGGTGTAACGATTGAGTATTTCTTGGAATAGGAGACAAGAAGATGAGTGTAGTAACCAAAAAGGTATCCGAGTATGTGAAAAATAAAGGTATCAATTTATCTAAATTATCACGAAATACCAATATACAGTACATGGATATTTACAATAGCCTTGCAAATCCAAAACGAAATAGGGATTTGAGAGATTATGAATTAATCAGGATATGCGCTTTCCTTGGAGTTAATCCAATGGACTTCGCAGAAGACGAAGGGAGGTAAAGGTATTTGGAAGATATGAAAAAAGAAATCGCCTACCTGCATAAAGAGGTAGGCAAATTAAGAATCACGTTAGCAGTAGTTACTGCGACAATGGCATTTACAAGTGCTTCCTTTATGGTTCAATATTGTCAGATTCGTTCCTATTATCAATCGACTGTTGAATCGAATCAAGATATTCTTCTAAATCAGGAAGTTCAGCTTTCTGAACTTCAACGTTTTCGATCAGTGATTGAAGGAAATCTGCCTGACTAGATGAAGAAACATCAGCATTATGTAATAGGTCATAAAGCAACTGAGTTTGAATTATTTCGATTTGGTATTGCTTCTTTTCAAATTCAGTTGGGCTTTGGTGAGATGGCTCAACATTGATAAAAATTGAAAGAACAAAATTAAGAAGAAATATAATAATGTTTATCAAATCGGAAGTTTTCATTTTTAACCGATTATGTCCGATTCGTAGAATAGCTTCATCAGGAATCTCCCATTCTTTTATGGGCTTTTCATCAATGATTACATAATCATCGTTTGAAAGAACATCTGAAGATTGAATTTCTTCATCGGAAGTGACAGAAGGATCTAATTTGGGTATAGATTCTAAAATGTCTGAAAATCCAGATGTCTTCAAGGACGCTGCAATAGCTGCGGATAAATGTTCGGCTGTTGCGAAGCATGAAGGCGACACAGTTACATTAGGGATAACATCATTCAATATTTTAAGCCCTGTTTGGGACAATATGGATGATTGAATTATTTTGGAGTGTTGTTCTATATGCTGAGATACAGCAAGTAATGCTGGCGATGTTGATTTAATGATATCAATGGAACGAGACGTATTTAGCTGTTTCAGAACTTCTTTGAGTACAGAAGAATCATAATCCATAAAGTATCCTCCTTGTAATTTTAGAAAAATTTTACCATAGGTGTTAAATATTTTCAACAATGTAACAAGATTAGAACAGATGGAGTATTGAGTATTTCCTAGAGTAGAAAGCGGGGTGAGATGATGTTAAAGAAGATTTATCAGGAGTTGGTTCTTATTAGACAAGAATTACTACTTGCAAGAAAAGAACTCCAAGCTATTCGTAGTAGCATGGAGGCCATTCCAAAAATCAAAATTGATGAAAAAGGTGTTTACGAATCTATTCGCAAGGATATTTTTAAAGCATTCAGAAATGATGCTTTAAAGGTAGGAATAGAAGCGCAAACTGCTTCCGAAAGAGCATGTAAAAACTATACGTATTAGACCATAGATGCAAGGCTATTTGAGAAGTAGAAGAAAATCTAATAGAAAGCGAGGTGAGGTGATGCAAGAGAAAAAGCGAGATGGATTCTTTAAACTTTACGGAATTTCCGAAGAAGAGGAAAAGTTTTTCAAAATGATTTACCGCAGAAGGATAGTCTACCGTACAATCATTGCATTGCAAGCTATTGTAATAGCCATGTTGTTATTATGGAAGTGATAATAGATGCAAGGACAGAAATAACCAGTGGCCATACTTTACTATCAAAGAATTTTCTTCTTCGGTAGACACAATAGCGATAGTATCGGTCAGTAAGAGAGTGTGTTACTTTTGGCCTGGTTTTAGCTGGTGTTATGTCGCAGAAGGGATATGTAGCAGTTACGAAATGAATACCAACTAACATTCTGGCTGAGGAGCCAAGGAACTTTTCTGAGACATGTTTTTTAAATCGCATGCAAAATAGTTTTACCTTTTCGGGAAAGAGTAGATTGATGTTTTCAAAATTTGTAGACATAAAGAATCTCCTTTCTTGATTTATAACGATATTTCTTTACAAAGATAATAGCATAAAAAGAAGATGTATGCAATTAGAGATGTGGCAATAGTTACCGTAGTATCCTCCTTCCATGAGGCAATTTGCAGTCCGTAAAGATGAAGAAGAAATGTGAAGATGACCAAAAAACACAAGAAGGGAGATGGCAATATGCAAGAGATGATACCAAGAATGGTTACAATCGCAGTTGCAGCACAAGAAACAGGAATGACCTATAGTAGCATTCGTAGACTGTGTTTGCAAAATAAGATTGTATTTGTAAAAAGTGGAAAAAAGTTTCTGATTAACTTTGGGAAGCTTGTTGATTATTTAAACCAAGGGGAAGGAGATGAACGATCATGCACAGAGAATCCATAACAGAAGCACTTCTCGGAACGGTCCTGGTATTCAATACAGTATTTGAAATACCGAAAAGCGACCCGCTGTTTTTCCAGATATTCGGTGCCGGTTTGGTGTTTGTGATGCTGTATAAATTATTTGAAAATGCCAGGAAGCTGGAAAAGAGAATAAAAAAAGTCCGCCAGGCCTAGGAACCAAATGCGGACAAAAACATAAACTACACCTTTATTGTAAGGTGTAGATAGGGAGGATGTCAAGATGTTTTGGGAAATAGCAGATGAACTTTATGCATTAACAAGGGAAGTGCTTAAAGAAACAAAATATAGTATCCATTTTGAAATCAATGAAAGGGCAATCCATGTATGGATTAAGAAAAACGGAAACGGCACTGGATTTGATGGGGTTTACGATATTTATAACAGAGATACCATGAGAGAACTGTCATTGGACAATTATGAAATGGCAAGAAAGCATTTGGAACGTTTATTAAAGGAGCGTACATAATGGGAGAATTTATTGTCATTGAGAATAAAGACCATGCTTCCTGGCTAAAAGCAAGAACCTATGGCATTGGCGGATCTGATGCTTCTGCTATTGTTGGAATGAACCCTTATAAAACAAACATTGATTTGTTTGAGGAAAAGACAGGGCGCAGGATTCCAGAAGATATCTCAGAAAAACCATATGTCAGATATGGAACTTTAGCAGAAGAACATATCCGGGCACTGTTTTCTTTTGAATATCCAGAATACAAGGTTTTTTACCACGAAAACAGAATATTAAGAAGCAAAGCCTATCCCTTCTTGCAAGCATCCCTGGATGGGGAGTTAGAAGACGAGGAGGGAAGGAAAGGGATTCTGGAGATTAAAACCACTAATATTCTGCAAAGTATGCAGTATGAAAAATGGAAAGATAGGATTCCAGATAACTACTACATACAGGTCTTACATTACTTGCTGGTAACTGGATATGATTTCGTGGTTCTTAGAGCCCATTTACTTAGCAGTTGGGGAAAAGATAAAAGGACAAGCAGCCGTCACTATTTCATAAAACGCAGCGAAGTAGAAGAGGATTTAAAAATGCTTTTAGAGGAAGAACAGAAGTTTTGGAAGTATGTGGAGAGCGGAAGGAAACCACCTTTGCTGCTTCCGGAGATATAAAGGAGGATACATATGGAATTAATGATCTACAGCCCGGCTGAGAATGAGAGATTGCCGGAAATTCAGTGGAACTTTGAAGAAATCAAGAAATATGCAGCAGAGAAGGCTGCATGGTATCAGAGCATTGCTTATACGGATGCAGATACCAAAGAGATGAAGAATGACAAGGCAGAGATTAATAAGTTTATTACTGCGTTGGAAGATGTGAGGAAACAGAAAAAGAAAGAATACCTGGCACCTTATGAAGTTTTTGAAGGGCAGATTAAAGAAACACTCCTGCCACTTAGAAAGACGGTATCTCTGATTACGGAAAAGTTGGATGAGGTAGAGGGACAGTACCGGGAATCCAGAAAAGCCAAGATGGAGGAATTTTATTACAAATATGTGGGTGACCTACAGCCTATGGTACCGTTCCAGAAAACGATTAAGGAAGAGTTTTACAAAAGAGCTTTTACAGATAAGAAGCTGGAACAGGCGTATAGCTGTTTCTTTGAACGCCTAAGAGAAGACATAAAAGGTCTTGACCAGCTGCCGGAAAAATTCAGGGATAAGGCTCTTTTAAAGTACATGGAAGAATTCTCCTTATCTGCTGCCTTACAGGAAGGGAAACGTCTGGAAGAACTGGACAAGCTCATGGAAGAGCGAAGAAGAAAAAACGAAGAAGAAAGACAAGCCAGAATGGCAGAAGAAAGCAGACGATTAGAGATAGCTGCCAGAGAAGCACAGAAGCAGCAGGAAATGACAGCAAAACAGGAGCCTATGCAGAAGGAAGAGCCAAAAGTGGAAATGCCACAGGCACCCCAGAAACTTCAGCATCCACAAGAGGAAATCCTTCATATGGATTTCCGTGTATGGGGAACTAGAGAGCAAATCATGGGGCTTCGGCAGTATCTTATTAATAATCAGATTAAATTTGGAAAGGTGGAGTAAGAAATGGCAGTACAGAACAGTTTAGCAAACAGAACACAGAAAACAGGGATGGCCGTGTATTTGGCACAGGATGCAGTAAAGAAGCAGATTAACAGTGTGGTAGGTGGTAAAAACGGGACAAGATTTATTTCCAGTGTGGTAAGTGCAGTGCAGACTACACCGGCACTTCAGGAATGTACAAACCCCAGCATTCTATCCGCTGCACTTTTAGGAGAAGCATTGAACCTTTCTCCTTCTCCACAGCTCGGACAGTTTTATATGGTACCATTCGATAATAAGAAAAAAGGTGTTAAGGAAGCCCAGTTCCAGCTTGGGTATAAGGGATACATCCAGTTAGCAAAGAGAAGTGGTGTCTATAAAAAAATCAATGTTATTTCGATTAAAGAAGGGGAATTAGTTCGATATAATCCGCTGGATGAAGAACTGGAAGTGAATTTTATTGAAGATGATTTTGTAAGAGAATCAACGCCTGCAATAGGTTATTACGCTATGTTTGAAGAAATCAATGGATATAAGCATAGCATCTACTGGTCAAAAAAGAAGATGCTTGCCCATGCAGAGAAGTATTCCCAGGCATTTAAAAGAAATGGTGGAGCAAAGTCCCTGGAACTTCTGGAGCAGGGAAAAATCCAGGAAAAGGACCTTTGGAAATATTCCTCCTTCTGGTTTAAGGACTTTGATGCTATGGCACATAAGACAATGATACGCCAGTTGATTAGCAAATGGGGAACTATGAGTGTTGATTTTCAGAAAGCCATTGATAAGGATATGACAGTGCTGCATGAGGATGGTTCTGTGGATTATGTGGAAAACCAGGTGGAAGCAGAAGAGAATGTAGCTGTGGAGCAGGAATATAAAGAAGTTCTGGTAGAATCAGAACAGGTAGAAGAAAGCAGCAGAGGTAACCAGCAAAGTCTTGAGGATGCGTTTTTTGCCCAGTAACAGCAGAATGGGTCACGTTTTCGTGCCTTGATAATATATCACAAATACATAAGCCCCAGAGGTTTTCTGGGGCGGAAAGAGGTGATGGACATGAACAGCAGGCAGAAGGGCGCCAGGGGAGAACGGGAACTGGCAAACATCTTAAAGGGCTATGGATATGAGGAGAGCCGGAGAGGACAGCAATATTGTGGAAGCAACGGAGATGCAGACGTGGTAGGGCTTTCTGGAATCCATATCGAATGTAAGAGGGTAGAAAAGCTAAATTTAGAAAAAGCTATGGAACAGGCAGAGCATGACCGGAAAGAAAACGAAAAACCGGCTGTCTTTCATAGAAAGGACAGGAAACCATGGCTTGTGACCATGAAACTGGAAGACTGGATGGAATTATTCCAGACATATGAAAAGCAGATCCAGTAATGCAATGAGAGGAGGGAAGAGGCATGGGAAGGCTCAGAAAAGAAGGCAATGAGTTCTTTTCCTTTGATGTAGATTTCTTCTCGGATAAAAAGTTAAAAATTTTGAAAGCAAGATACGGAGCAGATGGTATCACATTATACATCTATTTGCTCTGTGAAATTTATAAAAATGGGTTCTATCTAAAGGTAGACGAAGATTTTGAGTTCATTGTTTCAGATGATCTGAACATGAACAGTGATAAGGTGAAGCAGGTCTTGACATTCTTATTGGAACGGTCGATGTTTGATAAACAGCTTTTTCAGTCGGACGCTGTCCTGACCTCAACCGGAATACAGAGGAGGTACCAGCTCATGGTAAAATCCAGGGCTGTGAAAAACCCCATAAAAGTAGAGAGGTACTGGCTTCTTTCAGAAGAAGAAACGGAGACCTTTATTAAAGTGAACTCTTTTTTAGATAATTCCATGAATAATGAGAATAATTCCAAGAAAAATAATCTTAATTCCGAGAATAATGACATAAAAGAAAAGAAAGGAAAAGAAAAGAATATAGATAGAGATATAGGGGAAAAATCGGAGGTTACATTTGCTGATAAAGACCTGGAGGCAGCTTTCCAACTCTTCGTTACCTGTAGGACACAGAACGGACACAAGCTGACGGAAGGGCAGATAATCCTTTTGAGGGAGGATGGTGAAAATAATCAGGAACGGATTGCTATAGTCAAGAAAGCTACTGTGAATGGCTGGAAGAGTTTCTATCCTTTAAAGAAGCAGGATAGCAAAAAACAGAAGCCGAAGAGCAGCAATAAATTCAATAACTTCCACCAGAGGGATTATGATATGCAATCTTTGGAAAAACAATTATTAAATTCATGAAAGGATACAGTGTTATGCAAGCATTATACACCATACAGGAAGTCGCAATTTTCATGTTTCAGATTTGTGGTTTCCTGATGGGATTGTTGGCAATCTGGATATTGGTACTGGCGGGAGCGGAACTTTACCGATACCGGAAGTGCCAGATGGATAAAAACAAGAGGAGAAAGAAGTGGGGGTGACGGTATGGATAAGAAAGACTTAATCCCAGGAAAAACATATCTCCGCAAGCATAGCAAGACCCTACATGGAAGATTCGGAGAAAAGGAAGCCAAAGCAGAAGGCTACATAGAATGTATGCAGGTAACACCAGCCGGAGCAGTGTTCTTCCAGAGCGGGAATTTGCTGAAACTAACAGATGCTGAGATAGAGAAGGAGGTATGGGAAGATGGACGAAAAGAAAGTTAGAGAAGCAATAGAAGATTTTAAAAAATTAGCGGAGTTATTGCAAAATAAAGAAAGTGCTGCTGTTGAACATTGTAATATAGCCATTGAAGCGCTGGAAAAGCAGTTGCCAAAGAAACCGAAGGAAGAAAAGGATGCTTACACTTCTAAACTTGGGGAATTTAGAGTAGGAAAATGTCCGAATTGTGAAATGGAAGCATCAGACCGGTTTGACATATGTATAGATTGTGGACAGAAATTAGATTGGAGAAAGTGATATGAACGTACTTGAGAAGATTTTGGAAGAGATAGAAGAAAGAAAACAAGAGCATCTATGCAATGCGGAGCTGGAAATAGAGGAAACAGTTAATAGAATGGAGGAATTGAATTGGGTGTGTGCCCTTATCTACTACATGGAAGAAGTTAAGAAGGCAAATGTACAGACCAATGACGATTGGATTCCTTATACAGAACAGAACATACCTAAAAAAGAAGGGATATACCTTGTAACGTGTGATAATAAAGAATATCCGGTAAAAAGAATGAGGTTTAAAGAAAATTTATGGTACTGGTATTACGGGATATATGATGGAAGAATTTTAGCCTGGAAGCCACTTCCAGAACCATACAGAGCAGCAGATAAGGCAGACTGGAAAGAGAATATGCTTAATACCTTTCTGGCTGGACATTAAGTAAATTAACCTTTAGTGGAGGTAGATGATGAAGAATATAGACATTATAAAAAGCGCAAGTGAGGAAGATTTAATTGAAATTCTCTATGAACAGGATTTTGAATGTGATGAAAGATGCCCAGATTTTGAATACGGATGTTTTAAAACGTGTGAGCATGACCATGGACGGGATTTTATACGAGACTGGCTTAATGAGGAAAAACAAATTTAGTGGAGGTAGTCAATGGAAGACAGATGCATATGTTGCGGGGAAATCATCCCAGAGGGAAGGCAAGTATGTTGGACATGCGAGAAAGGAGAAGTAAAGATGAATAAAGAAGGATACAAAGACCCTACTGCAGAAATAGCAGTACATAGAGCCAGCCGGATGCCAAAGCATATCTGGAATATCTTTAAGGAGCTGAATCTGGCAGCAGGGAAGTCCGGGGTGGAAGTTACGGAAATCAGGGACAAGGAGACAGGGAAGAAGTACAGGAGGTGATTCCGGTGGAGGTAACAAAGGATATACTAATCCAATATTGCGAACTCCGGGAGGAAATCAAAGATTTAAGAGAAAGGATAGACAGAGATGAGCTGAGATTGCAGAAAATTGAGGAAGAGGGAGTAGTATCAGACACAGTTACTGGAACCAGGGCAGATGGCACTATAGGCAGTATCAAGATAACTGGCTTCCCCATTCCTGAATACAGTACGGTAAAGGCTATGTTAAAAAAGAGAATAGCAAAACTGCAGATTATGGAAGATGAGCTGCATGAGGCAGTGAATGCGGTAGATGATTTCATAAATGCGATTCCAAAGAGTGATTTAAGACAGATATTCAGGCTTTATTACATAGATGACCTGACGTGGGATATGGTAGCCATGAAGATGAACTATCGCTATCCAAAGAGAAAGACAGAGTACACAAAGGATAATTGTAGAATGAGGCATAATAGATATCTGGGGAAAGAAGAAAATTTATAAAATGTTCGCCTATGTTCGCTTTTTCTGTGATAGTATTTATACTGGGAACAGAAACAAGATAGTTTCATAATAAGTACTCCTTTTTGTATGGCATGGCAGCAGGGTATCACAGCCCTGTTGCTGTATCAGGCTCAGACGGTAACGCCTTTGCAGAGAAAAGCATAGAGACCGTCAACTCCCAATACTTTATCTAAAAAATGCCCTGCTTCGGTGGGGTATTTTTTGTTGAAAAATAGCATTTTTTAGAATAGAATAGAAAAGTAAGGAGATGGGAACAATATGAAATTTACAGTGAAATATAAAAAACAAAAATATGAAGTATCGTTACTTGATAAAATGAATATAGAGGCTATAAAATTTGTTTTAATTTTAAAGAGATTTGTAAGAGGTGCAAGGCGATTAATTCCACAGAATTTGATTCTTTATATGTGGGTCACGCTGTTTTGGATTGCTTTTGGAATAATAACGTATAATTGTGGTATTATTTATAAAGCGCCTTGTGAGTATACTATTTGGGACACGATTTGGGAATTAAAAAATTCATATTTTACTTCGGTTGTTTTAACATTACTAATAACAAGCTATAACCAAAATAAAGGATATAGAGATAAATTAGAGAAACAACATTATTTTTATTACGAGATAATATGTAGTTTTGATAAATTATTTAAACCTTTTATTGGAGATGAAATTCTGCATTATATGCCTTTTTATAATAACAAATGTCTTTCATCTACAATAGATTATATTAAAAACAATGGCTTAATGGACGGGTTAGATGAAGATAGTTTAATTGAGTCGATAAATGATGTTTTAGAAAAAATTACCTTGTTAAAACATCTTGAAAATAATGGAGGCGTTATAGGAAAGAGTAATAGTAATTTTATGACAGATATTATTACAACAGAAGGTAAGCTAAAGAAAATTAAATCCAATCCTAAAAGCATTATAGTAGAATTGGACGAGATTTCACGGGATCTGCTTGAAATTGTTGCAGATATAAGAAGACCTTGGAGATGGGATATTGAGAATGATATAAAAATACTTCAATTGTTAAATAAAGAAAATGACATAGAAAGCCAGTTTTATTACAAAATGCATTTATCGGGGCATACATTTAGTGATGCTAGGTAAAATGTAGAGTTTTGATATTTCATCATAAAAATAAAACAAGAAAAGTAAGGCACCCATCCCGGGTGTCTTTTTTAATCCCCATAAGGACCCTTAACTCAGTAGGTCAGAGTACCCGGCTCATAACCAGGAAGCCCTGGGTTCGAATCCCAGAGGGTCCATTTACAAAACAAACGAAGAGAGGTGGTGATGTTTGGATGGAGAAGTAAAGGCAACAAATGCAGAACTTGCCTATCAGGATTACTTAAAAGGCATGAAGTACAAAGAAATAGCCGAGAAATATGGCGTGACTATAAATACAGTAAAGTCCTGGAAAACCAGATACAAATGGTCAAAGGATGGTAAAAAAAGTGTGCACACAAAAACAGGAAAGGTGTGCACACAAAAAACTGATAAAAATAATGTGAAAAAAGAAGCCATTGCAGAAGCGGTTGAGCAAGTAATAGAAAATGCTGAACTTACCGATAAGCAAAGGCTTTTTTGTTTATATTATGTGAAGTGTTTTAATGCTACAAAGGCATATAAGAAGGCATACGGATGTAGTTATGAAACGGCAATGACAGAAGGAAGTAAAACCCTAAGAAACCCTAAGATAAAGGAAGAAATTATCAGGTTAAAGCAAAACCGCCTAAACCGGGAAATGCTAGACGAATCTGATATTTTCCAGAAGTACATGGATATAGCTTTTTCAGATGTAACAGATTTCGTAGAATTTGGCCAGGAGGATGTTCCAGTGATGGCAGTATATGGACCGGTACAGGTAAAAGATGAGGAAACAGGAGAAAAGAAAACCCTCACGAAAAGAGTGAATGTTGTTCGTTTCAAAGATTCCTCAGAAGTAGATGGAACCCTAATTGCAGAAGTAAAACAGGGAAAAGATGGTGCAAGCATTAAACTGCCGGACAGAATGAAAGCTCTGGAATGGCTTGCAGAACATATGTATATGGCAACAGAGGAACAAAGAGCAAGAATTGAAAATATAAAGGCTAAGACAGAACAAATAAAAGGTTCCGGACAGGATGAAACAGAGGATAAGGTGATGAAACTGTTTGAAGCCATTGGAGGCGCATTAGATGCTGAATCTTAGCAAAGCATATACACCAAAGCAAATAGAAATTCTAAGAGCATGTAGAAATACAGACTGGTTTCTACTCATAAATCATGGGGCAAAACGGTCTGGGAAAACGCAGTTGGATAATGATATCTTCTTACAGGAGTTGATTCGTGTTAGAAAAACTGCAGATAAACTGGGAATTGATACACCACAGTACATTCTTGCTGGATATTCCATGGGAAACATTCAGGATAATATTTTGACGGAGTTATCCAATAAATATGGATTTCAATTTAAATTTGATAAATTCAATAATTTTACTTTATTTGGGGTAAAGGTAATACAGACATCACATGGGAATATCAGTGGACTTGGGCGCATCCGAGGAATGACAGCTTTTGGTGCTTATATCAACGAAGCATCTTTGGCAAATCAGGAAGTATTTGACGAAATCAAGGCAAGGTGTTCGGGACCTGGTGCCAGAATTATTGCAGATACCAACCCAGACCATCCGGAACACTGGCTGTTGAAAGATTATATAAAATCAACAGCAGCAGGCATTATGAATTTCCATTTCTGTTTGGATGATAACACCTTCCTGGATGAGCGCTATAAAAAAAATATCAAAGAATCTACGCCAAAAGGAATGTTTTATGATAGGGGTATTAACGGGGCGTGGGTTTCTGGAGAAGGGGTTGTGTATCCTGATTTTGACCAGAATGTTCATGTGATTACGCCATTGCAGGCAAAGCAAATTATCTTTGACAGGGTGTTTTGTGGAGTTGACTGGGGATGGGAACACTGGGGTGCTATTGTGGTGGTTGGTGTTAAAGGCAGCAGCTACTATATTGTTGAAGAACATGCTGCACAGCATAAGTATATTAAAGACTGGATAACAGTAGCGAAGGATATCATCAGACGTTATGGTGATGTCCCTTTTTATTGCGATCCGGCAAGACCAGAACATATTGCAGCGTTTCAGAATGCAGGCATTAACGCTTACATGGGGAACAATCGTGTTCTTTCTGGCATTGAAGCCATTGCTACTTTAATGACGAACAAACAATTTTTTATTGTATATTCACAGTGCCCAAGGTTCAGGGAAGAAATTTACAAATATATCTGGAAGAAAAATACCGGAGAACCATTAAAAGAAAATGATGATGCTCTCTGTGCGATACGATATGGTATTTATTCTGATATGACAGTAAATGAAATTGAGCTACCTGGACAAAGCATGGCTGAACAGGCAGAGAAATTGAAAGGAATGTTTTAAATGTTAGAAGTAAATAAATTTGAGCATGGGACAGATACAACGCATCACACCTCAAAAAGTTTCCAACAATTGTACGGATCAGAGACAAACCGTTCCTATCGTGCTAATAGTGCAGAGGAAATTTTGGATGATGTAAATAAACTGGCTGCCATGATTCGGGACCATCATGAGGTTCAGTGTCCAAGACTTGAGGCACTAGACGATTATATAAAGGCTAGAAATAATGGAATATACAGTGATGATTCCAGGAGAAATGAAAAAGAAAGAGCAGACCACAGGGCGGCTCATAATTTTGCTAAGGTCATCAATGTATTTGATGTCGGCTACAACACAGGGGTTCCTATCAAAAAAGTGAGTGATGATGAAAAAATAAATGAAATCATTACAGAATACGATAAGGAAAATGATATTGAAGCTCTGGACAGTGAGCTGTGGCGGGACATGAAAAAGTATGGAAGAGCTTACGAACTCCAATACAGAAATAAACAGGATAAAGACAAATCTGTTATTAGTAATGTGTTTGAAACTTTTGTATGTTATGGGTTAGATGTGGAAAGAACACCACTTTTTGCAGTACGTTATCCGAGATACAAAGTAGAAACTCAGGAATTTACTACCGTTACTGTTTATACGGATAAAGAGATCATTACATACAAACCTTGCCAGATGAATGCGCTAAGGCTGGAAGAAGAGAAACGGGAACACCATTATTGGGGAGAAGTGCCGATTACAGAGTATTCGCCGGACAGATATCGCATGAGTGGATACGAAGATGTAATCCCACTCATTGATTTATATGATGCAGCGCAATCAGATACCGCTAATTATATGACAGACTTAAATGAGGCAACCATGATTATCACAGGGAATTTAAACTTAAATAAGTATAAAGTGGATGATTTGGTGAAAATGAAAAAAGCAAATTTAATGCTTTTGACAGAAGGAGTAAACCCAGATGGAAGTAGATCACAGACAGATGCAAAGTACATCTATAAGCAATATGACGTAACAGGGACGGAAGCTTACAAAGAAAGACTGCAAAAAGATATTCATAAGATTTCCTTTGTGCCGGATTTAACAGATGATTCTTTTTCTGGAACTCAGTCAGGGGAGGCTATGAAATATAAACTGTTTGGATTTCAGCAGATGGCCAAGACAGGGCAAAGAGGTTTTAAGAAAGGACTTATGCGGAGATACCGTCTGCTTCTGAATATTAAAAACTATGTAAATGAAGCTGATAATGAAAGTCTTGATAATCTGACAATTACATTCACGCCGAATCTTCCAAAAGCTGTATTGGAAGAGTTGAAAACACTTGTCGATTCCGGTATGGAAATTAGCCAGGAAACCCTCATGGGACTTGCCTCCTTCATTGATGATGTGAAAGCAGAGTTAGAAAAAATCCAGAAAGAGGAAAAAGAAAACGAGCAAGACCCTGTTATGGATTCTATGTTTGGAAATCAGGTGCGGCAGGATGATGGGGGGCAGAAGTTCAGGGTAAATCATTAAATGGTGCCCAGACACAAAGCCTTATTGCTATTATGTCGCAATTTAGTGCTGGAACTCTTTCGGAAGGACAGGCAGTAAATTTGATATCTACAGCAATTGGAATTAACAAAGATGAGGCAAGGGCAATATTAGATGGAGAATTATAAATGAGTTCACAGGAATACTGGAAAAAAAGAGAAACAGCCCAGCAAAGGAAAAATATCAGGGATGATGCAGCATATCAAAAGCAGATAGCAGAAATTCACCAGAACATGTTAGACGAAATCCAGAAGGAAATTAATGGGTTTTATGTCCGATATGCGAAGAAGGAAGGAATTACCATTGCGGAAGCCAAGAAACGTGCATCTAAACTAGATATTGAAGAATATGCTAGGAAAGCTAAGAAGTATGTGGCGGAAAAGGATTTCTCAGATAAAGCCAATGAAGAGATGCGCCTTTATAACCTTACCATGAAAGTGAATCGCCTGGAACTGTTAAAGGCCAAGATTGGACTGGAACTGGTCAGTGGATTTGATGAACTGGAAAAGCTTCTGGGAGAAAAATTAACAGAAAAGACATTGGAGGAGCTGGAAAGACAGGCTGGAATTCTTGGAAAATCCATACAGGACAATGCTAAAGCGGCACATGCTATTGTAAATGCTTCTTTCCACAATGCAACCTTTTCAGACCGTATCTGGATGTACCAGGATATGCTAAAGGCAGATTTATCAAAACTACTGCAGCAGAACATCATACAGGGAAAGCATCCCAGAGAGCTTGCTACACATCTTAGAAAGCGTTTTGGAGTAAGCCAATTCAATGCAGAACGTCTTATGATTACAGAGTCTGCCAGAATACAGACAGAAGCCCAGAAGCAATCCCTGGAAAGGAACGGGTTTGAATATTACGAATACATAGCCTGTGGCAAGAGCGATGTATGTGAAATCTGCAAAAGCCTGGATGGAAAACATTTTAAAGTCAAAGATATGATGATTGGCGAGAATGCTCCTCCTATGCATCCTTTTTGTCATTGTTCTACAGCGGCATGGGAAGATAACGAAGAGTATGAGGCATGGATGGATTTTCTGGACAAGGGTGGTACTACTGCTGAATGGGAGAAATTGAAAAAGAAAGGGAAAATCATTGCAAAGCAAGTTGATTCTGATATAATGATTCCATCAGGTGCAAAAGAGGTAGCAGATGTGCATACAGTAGGAAAAATTGATAAAGAAATTTACAAATGCATTACAAAGGATATTGTGACGGATGAAGTTATTATTACAGATAACCAGATTCAACATATTAAAGACAGACATCCAAATGATTATGAAAGATTTTCCTCTTATTTTGAGGAGATAGTTGCCAGTCCTGATTATATCATAGAAGCCAATAAACCAAGCACAGCGTTAGTTTTAAAAGAAATAAAAGTGGCTCAGGAGGTATTCAAAACGGTGATTCGTTTGGCAACGTCTCAAGATAATCCAAAATACAAGAATTCAATCATCACGTTTATGAAAATAGACGAAAAAGAGTGGAAAAGATTATTGAGGAACAAGAAAATTCTTTACAAGAGGGAATAATCAATGTATTATAGAAGTATGATAAGAACAGAGCTCTTTGAGGTGGAAGATTTCGTGCGGTCCACACGCCGCCGGTACTGACAGGGAAAATCCCGAGAGATGCAGGAGAAGCGCACGCCTGCCAAAGAGTTCTAGTTCTTTGATAGAATATTTTTATATAGTTTTCTATACCATCAGTTAGAAATGGCTGGTGGTATTTTTATGCTCATAGTAGTTTTGACTGAAATATTATAGTATAATTTGATAAAAAATATGGAGGGATTATTATGGGCGAAAGATTAAATAATCTGATAGATTCTGCAAAAGGAGAACTTGGAAAGATATTGATGGAGGAAGCTGGTCCAGCAATAGCTGCAGAGATGGTAAAAGGTACGGCAGTTGAAATTATTGGTGAGGCAGCAGGAATAGTAATACCGGGAGTTGGTAATATGATGTTATCATATAAACAAAAGAAATTAGAAAAAAATTATGAACTGTATATATCCAAAATTGTTGAAAATCAAGATGCAATAAATGCGCGGCTTGAGAAACTGGAAGAGGAAAAGAAAAAAGAAATTCAATCGAATTATTTTGGATTAATCGCAGATTATGCTTCCCAAGAAAAGCAACAGGAAAAGATGAATTATATTGTAAATGGTTTTATAAATGTAACAGGAAATGTTCTGTCACAAGAAGATACGATCCTTATGTATTATGATACTCTGGAACAATTAACAATTTTGGATTTGAGAGTGTTAAGGCTTTATATCGCATGTGATGAAGATGTGCAAACAATTATGGAAGATTACAAGCTGGATTATTCACAGTTAGGTATGATTAAGGAAAAATTATCCAGGTTAGGACTTTTAGAAAGCAAAAATGATTTGGATATGGATGAGAATATGAGGAATGTCGCTCAGTACTTAGAAGATGTGACGAAGGGAAAGAAGAATCCTAAGTTAAAACGTCTGAAAAGAATCAGTAAATTTGAATCTTACAGACTTACCTCTTATGGACGAAAGTTATACCAGTTTTTTTCTGGTATTATTGATACAGAATAAGTTTTAGAACACTGCCTGAGAAATTAGGCGGTGTTTTTATGCCCATTTTTAGGGAAAGGCGGTGATGTATTTGATTGTAGTAAAAATCCGTGAAAATAGCTTGATTATAGATGGCCATGCAGGATATGAGGAAAAAGGAAAAGATATTGTATGTGCAGGAGTGACAGCCCTTACGCAAACCTTGGTGAAATCCATAGAGGATTTGACCGAGGACAAAATAGAATATGATATCTCGCCCGGAAGGGCTGATATAAAGTATGGGAATCTTTCAGAGAAAGCAAAAACTCTGGTGGATTCCTTTTTCATTGGCATATGCATGATTGTGGATGAATTTCCAGACCATGTAAAAATTGTTTGAAAGGAGAAAAAGATGCGTAACAAAGTATTCAGAACTATGTTGCAGTTATTTGCAGAGGAACCAGGAGGAGACCCAGTCCCACCAAACCCAGACCCGGAGGATAAACCGGAAGTAACAGATCCAGAGACCCCGCCTGCTCCTGAGGCAAAATATACCGAAGAGGATATTGAGCGTATGAGAAAGGAATGGGAGAAGAGCGCAAAGGCGGCAGAAGAAGAGGCAAAGAAACTTGCCAAAATGAATGCCCAGGAGAAAGCAGACTATAAAAATAAGCAGTTGGAAGATAAGATTGCAGAACTGGAAAATGAGAAAGCTTTATCCAATATGAGGGATGAAGCGAGAAAAATGCTGTCTGAAAAGAACATCAATATCTCAGATGAGTTACTTGCTTTTATGGTATCGAAGGATGCCGGGGAAACAAAAAAAGCAGTAGATTCCTTTGTGGAGCTTTTTAATGCAGCAGTAAATGAGGCGGTAAAAGGAAAAGCCCGCCAGGAAACGCCCAAGGATGGTGGCGGATTTTCTGCATCCAAAGCAAGCTTAGGAATCGGAGATATGGCAAGAGAAGCAAGAATTATTAAATAGTGGAGGTAAAATAACATGAACAAAAATAGAAAGTATGGAATGCAGTTATTTGCACAGACGATCAACCCAGACAACGTAACCATGTACGAACAGAAAGATGGCACTATCCCAGAGAAATATAATAAATTGATTTTAAAAGAAATCATCAACAACAGCAAAGTGATGCAGCTTGCGAAGTATGAGGAAATGGATGGGAAAGAGAAAGAATTTGAATATTTTGCCAAAGGCCCTGGAGCTTACTGGGTAGGTGAAGGTGAAAAAATCCAGACCTCTAAACCACAGTGGATGAAAGCTAAGATGGTTGCTAAGAAGTTGGGTGTTATCATCCCATGTTCCAGAGAGTTTTTGCATTACAAAATGTCTGATTTCTTTGAGCAGATGAAGCCAAAGATTGCAGAAGCTTTCCATCAGAAATTTGATGATGCAGCTATCCGAAATATAGATAATCCATTTCCTCAGTCTTTGGAAGAATCTGCAGTAGCAGCAGGCAATGTGATTAGTGGAGGTATTAACTACGATAATATCCTTTCCATGGAAGATGCATTAAACGATGCGGATTACGATGTAAATGCATTTATTTCTACCAAAAAGAATCGTAGTACACTTCGCAATGTACATAAAATTGAAAATGGAGTAATTGTGGAAAGCCTGTATGACAGAGGTGCTAATACTATTGACGGACTCCCGGTTGTGGATCTGAAAGGTATGGCAAAAGGAAACCTCTATGCAGGAGATTTC
The DNA here is from genome assembly GCA_902363515.1 of Bacillota bacterium. Lineage (GTDB taxonomy): Bacteria > Bacillota > Clostridia > Lachnospirales > Lachnospiraceae > Blautia. The sequence continues at coordinate 27,726 of CABJAN010000033.1, forward strand.
GATTATATGTACTATGGAATCCCGTTTGGTATGTCTTATAAGCTGGATGAATCCGCACAGTTATCTACACTGAAAAATGAGGATGGTACACCGGTGAACCTGTTTGAACAGGAATTAGTAGCCCTTAGAGTCACTATGGATGTAGGATTTATGATTGTAAAAGATGAAGCTTTTGCAAAATTAGAAAAGGAAGAATCCAAGCTGGGAAAACTTACGGTTCAGTCTGCAGCAGGTACTGAGAAGGGAGATACTAAAATTACTGTAACTCCTTCAAAGACAGGTGGAAATACATACAAGTATAAAATTTCTGAAGAAGAAGTGAGTGTTGCATATGGACAGAATGTAAAGACATGGTCTGTGTGGGATGGAACTGCAGATATTACTGCAGAAGCAGGAAAAAACATTACTGTAGTGGAGTGTAATGCAGAGTACCAGGCAATGAAAGCAGGAACAGCTGTTGTAACAGCGAAAGCCTAAGAAGGTGTATGGATGCTTAAAAAATTAAAGCAGATGATTGGACTTTTAGAAGAAGATGAATCCATGGACGATAAATTGTCCTGGATTCTTGATTCTACACAATCCAGACTTAAGGTGCTTCTTGGAGGTGTAGAGCCTGGAAATGATTTGGAATACATTGTAATTGAAGTCTCCATTGCCAGATATAATCGAATTGGTTCAGAAGGGCTTTCTACTCATACGGTAGAAGGAGAAAGCCAGAATTTCCAAGAATCTGATTTTGCGGCTTATATGGACGATATACGGGCATATAAAGAAGCCCACAACCAGGATGAGGCAAAAGGAGGGATTCTCTGGATATGAGATACGATACACCAGTCTATTTCCAGGAAATCATTCCTGGAACGTATGACCCAGAAACCGGAGATTACAGGGAAGATACGATACAGGAGACAAAACGCCCGGCATCTGTTATGAACACAGGGGAAGAGACGTTAAAGTTACTCTATGGCAGTATCAAACAAGGAAGCCTTACTATTCAGCTTCAAAATCATTATAACGCCCCGTTCAGTCGCATACGCATTGGAGAGACTATCTACCAGGTAGATGTCTCCAGGAAGCTTAGGGTAAAGCATACGTTTATTGTATCGGAGGTGCAGGGATGCCAAAAGTAAAGATTGTAGGCGTGGAAAAGCTGCAAAAGAAACTGAGAAGAAATGTAGCTATGGAGGATGTAAAGAAAGTAGTGCGCCACAACGGAGCGGAGATGCAGGCAAAAGCTCAGAGAAATGCTCCTATTGACACAGGTAACTTGCGTAGAAGCGTAGGACTGGAAATACGAGACAACGGTTTAACCGCAGAATCCGAAGCAACAGCAGAATACGCAGGATATGTGGAATATGGAACCAGATATATGAAGGCACAGCCTTATATGAGGCCAGCTTTTGAGGAGCAGAAGACGAAGTTTCGAAATGACATGAAGAAATTAACGAGGTGACGCCATGGATCAACAGCAGGAAATCTTCACAGAATTATTATTAAGAATCAAAGCATTGGGATATGACGTATTTGACGGGGAACTTCCACCAGCAAATACACCATATCCTTTTGTATATCTTGGGGATATGCAGCAGACAGACCGTAATACAAAATCAGAGGTTATTGGCAGCGCATTCCCTTCTATCCATATCTGGCACAGCAGCCCTAAGAAACGGGGAACAGTATCAAACATGCTGCAGGAAATAAAAGTTGTGTGCCGGCGGATAGAAAAAGCCAAGAATTACGCCTGGTTTGTAAGGAATATGAACCAGAGAATTATTACAGACACAACAACCAAAACTCCGCTTCTTCATGGAATCCTGGAAGTGGAGTTTGCTTTTAGCTAGGAGGACACAGTATGAATAAATTACAGTTATTTGCAGAAGCAGTATCCGGAAAGAAAATTGTTTATATGTACAGGATGCTGGCGGATGCAAAGAAGGAGGCAGCTACGCATCTGGCTTTTACTACAGAAAACAGTATTTCTATTAGCAGAGATGCAGATACCACAGAAACCAAAGATGGTCCAATCCGAACTCCAGGAGCAGTAGAAATTGAAATTACTACCACAGCACTTCTGGCGCAGGGGGATGTAATGGTAGATAAACTGCAAAAAGCTCTTATCAACGGAGACAAGGTAGAAGTTTGGAAAATTAATTTGAAAGAGCCTGGAACTGAGGGTAATAAGTTTAAAGCAAAATATTATCAGGCATATGTAACAGAGTTTGAAGAAACTTCAGGGGCAGAAGATTATGTAGAGTGTTCTTTGACCTTTGGAATCGAAGGATGTAGGACGGATTTTGCGGACATTCAAAATAAAAAAGAATGTGGAGGTAACAGACAATGGCAAAGACAATTTTTGAGGAAATGGGCGGCAAATACGAAAGGCAAGGCGATTATTTAATACCGTGCTTAACTGTACCCGCCGAAGAAGAACAGGCAATAGGCATCTGGGGGCAACGGCATTTAGATTATCTAAAACAGTACCGTAAAGTTACATACACCAATCTTCTTACAAGCGGCAGGCTAAACGCCTACCTTGCCGACATTGACAGACAGGCACAGGAGCGCTTTGAAAGGCTCATAGAGGGTATGAAACAGGCACAGGGCATAACGGAACAGCTAAAGGCAGAAAACGCCTTAGAATGGACAAGATGCCTCAATAACATAAGGGCTTGTGCGAGGGAGATTGTGGAAAAGGAAATTATTTTTGCATAAACAGATGATTAGTGGCAGGGGGAAATCCTGCCGCTTTTTCTGCTTTAGTTTGTCCTTGAGTTTCCGCAAACTGTAATTCAAAAATGAATATGTCTGCCCAAAGTGCCAATCTGCCGACTTTTTGAAAAATTCAGAATGGCAGTTCTGTGATTAGGGGCACTTTAATAAGC
>CABJAN010000034.1 GCA_902363515.1 Bacillota bacterium
ATGGGGTAGGGGAAGTGCGCCTTTTCAGCGTAGGATTCTAGCAATTTATACACAACAAAAGCAAAAAGAGGGATGCAAAAAAACTCAATCAAGTTTTTTCACATCCCCTTTTTCCAGCAGCTGCCTAGCGGATTTGAACCGCCGACCTCCGCCTTACCAAATAAAAAATTCAATTTTATATCTTATATTTTTTGTATATATTCACTTTTTTAGCCATTTTAGACAATTTTATACATTGTTATGCACATATTTTTTCTAACTTTTCTAGCTTTTTATAACTTTAGTAACCACATAGTAACCAAAAAGATGATACAATATTTTTCCCCAGCATAAAGCCGGGGAATTTTTTTATTTTACCCTGAGTTTCTGCCCAGCGTAAATCTTGTTTGGATCTGCAATGCCATTAAGCTGCGCAATCTTCTGATATGTAGTGCCGTACTTGACAGCAATGCCAGAAAGTGTATCTCCAGAGCGCACCGTATAGTATACCGCACCGTTGCCTTTTCCGTTAATCTTATCCTGTACTGCTTTGTACTTGCCTCCAAGAACAATCTCTCTGGTCTTTCCATTGCCATATTTGCCTTGCATTACTTCTTTTACAAGAGTGTCTGTAGATGCGCTTGCTATGTGGTTAATGAAGCCTTGCACTTCCTGATATCTGGTACCAAGGGCGTTCTTTCTATCCTGTCCTGCACCATATTTCCCCTGCATAACTGCAACCGCAAGGTCTAAAGTTGTACCGGATGGAGCAGGGCTTGGTGTAGGTGCTGGGGTTGGTTTCTGTTCTGCTGCTCCTGCATACTTATCCCAGGCCGCCGCATCCATGTAGGCTTTGTTCATGTCCAGGTTTCCATTATAGCCTGGCAATCTTCCGGTACCGCTGTACTGGTGGATAGCAAGGCTCTTAAATGCTCCATAGCCTTTTCCGTCTGTCCATGGTTTGTCCCGATATCCGTTCTGTGGTTTTGCGTTTGGATACTGTGCCATCCACAGTGGGTATCCTGCCCGTGCTACGGATGTCCAATCGTACTCTCTTGTAACGGATGCGCTTGTATACAGAAATGCTTTCACACCTGTTTTCTGATATACCCTGTCTAAAAATTCTTTTGCCCAGGCAACACCAAGGGAAAGTTCCTCTTCCCAGTCCAATACCAGGATTGCCTTGCCGATATAATTCTGGACATTCTTTACAAAAAAGTCCGCTTCTGCTATTGCACTTCCCTTACATCCTTTCTCTCTTGCGTAATGGTATACTCCTACTTTCTTTCCGGCATTAATTGCCTGGTTCATGGCCCTGGTGTAATCTGGATTTACATATCCAGTTCCTCCTGTGGCTTTTACAATTACAAAATCACAAGGAACTACATTTAAGTTAATTCCTTTCTGCCAGCTGCTAATATCAATTCCATTCATGCTCATATTTTCTTCCTTTCTGCCGGTTGCGCCGGCGCAACAAAATGGAGGGCCTTATTTGCCCTCCGCAACCTCTGGAATACCTGCCACACTGGTAAGTACGCTTACCACTCCTGCCACTACCGCACTAGATACCACCATCTGCCAATCTACTGCGGAAATGACTGCCCCGGTACCAATCACTGCAACGGCTGTCTGTGCCATAGTTTTAACTGCTCGGATTCCTGCTGCTTTTAACCATTTCTTCGTATCTACGGATACTTTTAATACGCAATTCTTAAACATACTCATTTTCTCCTTTACATGCCAATCTGGGAAAAGATAAATCCGACTGTAACGCTGATCACTGCCGTTAGGACATATCCAACGACTTTTCTCCACATTTCCCCGTCTCTGCTTTCTAACTCTTCCAGCCTGATTTCCTGCCTGGACTGGCTCTGTGCCATCTGCTCTACAGACTGGGCAAGGCTCTGCACAGATGCGGTCAGTTCGCCAATCTGCCGGACAGTTTCTTCCAAATCACCCAGCCTGTGGTTCATTCTCTTGTGCTCATCTTCCATTCTCCGGCGGAATTCCTCATGCTCCGCCCTGGTAATAGGTGTGTCCATACTCTGTCTCCTTCTGCTTTTTCTGCAATAAAATAAGACCCTTTAAGGTCTTGCACGTATTTCCATATGTATTTCCTTTCCTATTTGCTAAACTATATGTCATTTTAGTTTACTGCATGATCTCTTTCCAGATTTCTGCTCCAACACCGAATGCTCCCGACTCCCAGACGTTGTTATCTACCATAGACTCCCATTTCTTACCGTTATGCGTACATTTAGAGCCTGTCTGCCATTTCACAGGTGGAATGCCATTATAAGGTTCCCATGCAGGACATTCTTCTGTGACTGGAGGTTCTGGTTCCGGAACTACTGTACCTCCACTTTCTACAGTTTCTTTGATTTTCTGCACTGTAGCACTTAAAGCTGTTACTGTTTCTTCCAGTGCAATATGCTTTTTAGAGAGTTCTTCAATCTGCTTCTGCAATGGAGCGTTTGAATGTGAAGGGTCTGCATTTGCCTGAGCCAGTGTAATAAGTTCATCTCTCTGCTCATCTGTAATTTCACTCTGCACCCACTTTGTATCAATTTTCTTTAAGATATCCCCTAAAGAGTACTCTTTAGAATTAATTACATTTTTAAAAATTTCGTACATATGATTCTTCCTTTCTTTATAATATTGCTTTGCTAAGAGCTGCTATCTTACCATCTACATAAGATTTTGTATCAACAGTGTATGTAAGTTCCACGTCTGCGTTTTCATCGTTTGAGATAAGCGTTTCTGGGTGATTAGTATGCAATTTCTTAATACTTAATTTTTCCTCTTCGCTTAGTGGAGTTTTGATTGGTTCTTTTAATGCGTATATTACATTAGCCCCAACACTTAATTCTCCTGTACTAGACATGTATTCCGTATCAATTGATTCATGATTGTACGAATCAATCCTGCCAATTCTCTGAATTCTTTCTGTCGAATTTATCTCATCACAAATCCACTGCTGTCCATTTTTATCCGTGTAATTTCCGTTTGCAATGACTTTTATTCCGGCAAGCCCGCCCGGTGGTGTGTTGATTAAAATTTTTTGTTCTGCCTGATACGGTATGAACTCTTTGTGATTTTCAAACGAAATGGAATAGTTTTTACTGCTATCCAAATTTAACGGTTCGCCACCAAGGACTAAATATTTTCCAAATTTTGCTTCGACTTTAATTTCGTTATTACCTGGAAATTTTCTTGGTGTTCCTTTTATTCCATTTTCAGGAAACTCACTTGTATATGTATATAGTGCAAATCTTCTGTTGCTATATAACATTGCATCAGAATTTATTTTCACAACGAACATATGTCTAATTCCATCTGGTTTAAGTTCAATTAATCCATCTTGGTTTACATTTCCAAGTCCTATATATTTTGCTAAATTCTTCCCATAAATATTTATAGGAATTCCACCATTACCTATATTTATTATCTGGCTCGGACTTTCAATTGACGGAACACCGTTCTGCTCACTCTTACCGAATACTCTTAGATTCTGAATCGGCAACTTTGCACTGTCTTTAACTTGGATTATACCCCCCCCCGAAATTTTCTGACTAATTAAAGCGTTTTGGATTTCGAGGATTTGTTTTTGCAGGGATTGATTCTGGTTTAAAAAGAATTCTTTTGTGTCGGCCACATACTCTACTTCCGTCCATGCTCCACACTTAATAGTTGTGTTTGGATAATACGAATGTAGATTTTTGATTGCATCTTGGTCGGCTTCTGGAAGTGGTTCATAAACGGGCATTTTTAATCGTGCATAAAATTCAACTTTATCTTTTACAGATTGCCACAACTCGTTAACTCTGTTCTCTGCTTCTTCTTTTGATGGCTCTGCTCCTGTCCTTGGAAGTGATATATAAATACACTCCTCATTTACTGAAAATACAGTTTTATCTCCGCTAGAATTTACGTTACTTGCCCAAGCTACCCATGGGAAACAGTTCGACAAAGAAGTGCTGGCTCCGTATTTAAATTTTTTACCACCAATTATTGCTGTAAAGCAAGCACACCGATAAGGGTTATCTTTTGTTTGAGTAAATACAATATCTTTTTTTAGAAGTGCTTTTTCTACATTTCTTTCAACAGATATTATTCCATTGTGTTCACAAATTATATCACTTACATATTGTTTTCCATCAATCGTCACATTCCCGCCAGATTCTACCGGAATCCCCCTTAGCGTGATTGGTTTAGAGAGAATGGTTTCTTGTTTTTCTAATTCTTTCCCAGCTACTGTTATTTTTGAAATCTCTTTCGATATAATCGGCACTGGCAAAACTGGAGACGGCGTTCCTTCCTGGGTACTTTCTCCGTATATATTTAACTTTTTAATTAGTAAGCCACTTGAGTCGCTGATATTGCATGGGTTTCCGCTTGCAGTTTCTACGATTGCATCTGCTTTCCTGTTATCCAGCCCAACTATATCTTCCTTTAGTTTAGCAATGCCCGTTTTATTTTCTTGTATCTGCTCCCGGTCTGCCATAATCTCCTGTGCAGCACCTCGCACAGCCTGTACCTGCTTTTCTCCCTCTGCTGAGACATTCCCGACCTGTGTTGTTCCCTCTGCCTGTACCGCTTTAATTGCTTCGGATTTGGCTGTTTCTACCGCCCTTGTAGCCGTACCCTGTGCTGTCTTAACAGATTCTACAGCAGTAGTTCCGGCAGACTGTACCCGTTCCGTCTGTGTCTGTCCTGCATTGTTCACATCTGCAAGAGCCTGTTGTGCCTTTAAAGCAAAGTCTCCTACTTCTTTATCTACCTCTGCCTTAGCCTCCTCTACTGCACGCACAGCATTTTCAGCCGAATGATTCATCATTGCAATTAATTGTTCAACAATATCTTTTGTTTCCTCTTCCACCGCAGTCTGGTCTACTTCCATTCCTTCCAGACATTCGCACTCATCGTTTAAGGTCGTATTCCACTCATTTTTTATTGCTCCATCTTCTGTTGTTTTTACTGCACATAAAATAAACTTCACCTTCCCTTTATAAGCAGTTACATTTCTCTTAAGGAGCCAAGAAAAAGTAATATTATCTCCTTCTTCTTTCACATCTTCCACAAGATACTGGTCTTTCTTATTTCCAGCATTCTGATAATTTATGCGAAGAGAGAAAAGAGATAGGTCTACATTATCTCCAACAATCTTTGGACATTTAAAGTACAATCGGTTTGTCTCCTGGTCTGATTCTGTACCAAGGGTTCTTTTACTTGTAGGCACTGTAATTATTCGTGTCTCCGTGTTAATCGTACAAAATTCTTCCGTATCTGTGTAGATTTCTGGCTCTTCCTGTATTTCTTCCAAAAGTTCCTTTTCCAGTTTTTCCAGTTCATTCATCCTGTCTCACCTCCACATAATTTGTCCGGATTCTGTAACCTTCACGCACTCCAACTACACATATCTGGAATGTTCTCCATGTAAGCGCTTCTTCTGGAATCATGCAACTATTATTCTCTAATCTCACAGGATATTCCTCTCCCTGATTACGGAATACTGCAATTTTCCCACATCCGGCATAATCTTCTGAAAAAGAAAATTCTGCCCGCAGATACCCCTTGCTTCCTTTTACTAAGCCGGAAAAATCACAAGATACATCTTTTTTAAGCTGCTGTGCTTTTGCTGTAAATTTTAAAGTCCTCATATTTCTCCTTTCTCGTTCAATACTTTTGACCATATAATTCAAGTACCTTTAAATTACTTGTCATCCAAACTCTTATTTTTTTATGATCTTTTGGAAACACATAAACAGTGGTATCCGTTCCCACATTCAACATTTGTTGTACACCGGATGCTTCCGTAGTCTTCAATAGTGTTGAAACTAAAAAGGTCGCATTATAAAAAAATCCATCATTACGCTTATAAACAAATATAAGCTTTGTATATTCCTCAACGGGAGAATTGATAATAATATCTTTCCCGGTTTCGTTTTCGCCGCTCCAAAGCAACTCTGGCTCTAATGTCAAAGAATCTTCTGTAAGAACTTTCTGATCATTTGAGTATATATTTCCAGGAGCTTTAAAATCTCCAGAAGTGTTAAATTCATATTCTTTTCTATTTGCGTATCCTGCTTGCATTCCAGTAACAATATAAACGATATCATCACCCGTAACATATGTTTTCTTCATGTCACCAGTCAATGACGCTCCATTAAAATAATTGTCAACGCTGTTTCCGCTTCCAATGATTACAAGCCCCTGTCCTCCGCATACTTTAAGCCCATCGCCATTTTGATTCCCTTCTACTAATATAATAGGAGTTCTAATCCTTCCTCTTGTAACCATTTCTAATCCTTTTTGTAACCGCAAAGCATAATTGATATCTGCAACATTTTCTACTTCTGCAGGCTTACCAAAACTTACGCCATTTCCTGTATTTAAAATATCCATAATATAATTCAGATAAGGAATATCAGATAACTCTGAATTTTCCCCATTAGAATCAGATACTGTTACTCTAAGATTATAAGTTGTTTCTATAGAAAAATTTCCACCAATAATTTTATTTACTATCCCCTTCGTCCCAGAAGCACTCACTGTAATGGATGTCCATACCGATTGAGTTGGAAGCTTATACTCAATTTTTATGGAAGTAACTGTTTTATCTGTTTCCCAGTTAAAAACAACTTTTGCATAAGTACCGTCATCTTTCAGTTTTCCATTTACATCACATCGTTCTACTGTAAAATTCGTTATTCTTGGTTCTGTGTAAGCTAATTGCCAAATGGCATATAACGTAAGGTTTGCATTTGTACGATAGATATCTCCCGGATTATAAGCAACAGAAGTGGAAGATGATGAGGTTCCCCATCCTAAAAATGAATAATTCTTTCTCACAGATTCCTGTGTTGACAACGTAATATCTATATCGTGTGTTTTTACCTGTTCGCTGGGCGCACTTGAACCACCATTTGCATTATATGTAATAGAATAACCATTTGCTTTCCACACTGCATATAATGTGATATCTTGATTGGCAATATATTGAGCACTTGGCTTGTAAACAACCGCTCCGTTTCTTGTGGTCGACCAGCCCTGAAAGGTGTGACCCGCCCTTGAAGGAACTATATTTGAAATCGAAAGAATTTCATCATGGATTTTTGTCTGAGTATTTGGCGCACCCGAACCACCATTTGCATCATATGTTACTGTATAGGAATGCAAACGCCAGATAGCATATAATGTAAGATTGGCATCAACATTGTAAGATTGGCCAGGACTATAGTTTGCTCCTGTGCCATCTTGATTTGTGTTCCACGTAACAAACATATAGCCTGCTCTGGTAGGTCTTGTTGTACTAAGTGTAAGAACACTTCCATACATTTTTGTTTGCGTGCTTGGCGCACCCGAACCACCATTTGCATTATAATAAACATAACTTTTAATTTTTTGTCCGCCACTTCCAATAGCAATCTGTTCTGGTCTGATAGCACCCCCACCATAGCGATAACTGCCCGAATGATAAGCAGTTATAATTGGATTGCTTATAGACGAATTACTGTCACTCTCCCATATTTGCGTTATTTTACGTGTATCTTTAGAAATATTAGGACAATTTGTACGGGATGAACCAGTCGTAGCCAGATATAAATATTCATGAGAGGACGAAATTTTAATTAAATCCCCAACTTTGTATCTATAATCTCCATAGTCTATACTATTTACTTGATGTGCCACTTAATGACCACCTACCTTTCTTAGTCCCATATTTCCATTTGATCTAGTAGCCCAAATGAAACCTTGTGCATCACCAATTTGTAATTCGTTTTTTACAACAGCTTTTTCTATATACAAAGCTTTATTATTGACATAAGCTATCCTGGAGCTGCCTTCCAAAAAGTCTACAGATGTGTTGGTAATACGCACCTTAAACGGATTATCCTCTTTTCCCAGTTCAATACAGGGGTCTCCGTTTTCATCTGTAGTCATAACAATATAAGCAGTCTTTTTCCCCAGGTCATTGACTGCATTATTGAGATTTTCAATAGCACTATCCACTTCATTTACTGTTCCAGACAGTTTATTCAGTTCATTAGCTGCATTGTTCAGATTCTTTTCCACAGCACCTAAATCAAATTGCCATCCTGTGGAGTTCTGTGTTAAAACCGTAGAACCATTCTGGTCTTTTACCATGGTACAAATAGAATCTGATAACTGCTTGATTGTAGACTCACTAATGGAAAGCCGGTTCTCATTTTTCTTCGCCAGGTCGGAAGCATCTTTTGCCTTTTCTTTAGCCTCATCCGCTACATACTGTGCGTTTTGTGTGTCCTCTGAAGTTGCCATATCTTCCGGTGCAGGAGACCAGTCTGTAACTTTATTGCCTATTTCTAATTTGAAATTTGAAAAAACAACAGTTCCGGTAACATTATTTAGTCGAAATCTCATCCCTGTATTTTTAGACCCATTCCAAACTTCTGGAATTTTCACCCTTGCTACAACATGCCCAGATTGTTTTGTTTCAGATATTTCGGTTATTCCAAAGGAGTTCCAATTACTAAAACATGATTGTACTTCAATAGTTCCAGATATAGCATCAGCAGTTTCCCAATCGAAAGAAATTACAATTTCTTTTTGTGTTCCATTGTGCAAAATTTCTTTTCCATAATCGCTATACTTATATTCCTTTGTCGCCTCATTTGCAACTCCAGTTCCGGTTTTACTGACACCATTTTTTGTTCCGATTAGTAGATTCCTTCCACCAATCTCAATTTCATCAATCTGTTGTTTTACGCTCTGTGTAATAGAATCTGACTGCACTTTTATAGCTGCATCTGTCTCTTTTTTTGTATAATAGCCCCCAAGTGTTTGTGTAACTTCCTTCTTTGTGGCTCTTAACTTAATCTCCTCTGCATTTTGTCTAATATCTGTCTCTGCTTCTGTTACCCTTACTGCTAAAGCATTTGCATCTGCCTGGGCCTTATCTGCCGCGGCCTTTGCTGCTTCTGCCTGCTTCTGTGCCTCATCTGCAGCGGCTGTTGCTTTGTCCGCTGCCGATTGTGCAGTAGCCGCATCTGTCTTTGCTTTATCTGCGGTAGCCTGAGCTACGGCAGCTTCCGCATTGGCCTTATTGGCCGCCTCCTGGGCTTTTATAACAGCCGCTTGTGCTGCTTCCACTTCCTCTGCAGTAGCATCTACTTTCGAGGTGACGTCCGCTAGGTTCTGTTTAGCAGCATCCAAATCAGTCTGGGCATCTTCTGCCTTTTTTGCCGCTTCATCCGAAGCGTTCTGTGCCGCAAGAGCTTTCTGTGCCGCCTCCTGGGCAGTTGCTTGAGCTGTTACTGCATTAGATACTGCCTGATCTGCTGTGCTCTGTGCTTTCGCAGCCGCTTGTGCTGCAGCATCTGCGGTCTGTTGGGCAGTAGTGGCATTCCCTTTTGCCTCCTCTGCTACTTTCTGTGCAAGTAATGCTTTATCCGCTGCATCATTGGCAGTCTGCTGGGCTGCCCCTGCATCTGTCACTGCCTTGTCTGCTGCAGTCTGGGCACTGTCTGCTTTTGCAGTTGCGTTTGCCGCGTCTGTCTTGGCTTTCTCCGCCACCTTTGCCGCTTCGTCCACTGCCTGCTGGGCCGCCAGAATATCTTCCTCTGTAGCATCCACACGTCCCTGTACACTGGCCAAATCCTCTTTTGCCGCCTGCAAATCAGCCTCTGCTTTATCTGCTACGCTTTGTGCGGTAGTTGCCGCTTCTTTTGCCTTATCTGCCTCACTTTGTGCTGACGCTGCCGCCTGTTTTGCTGCATCTGCTGCCGCTTTGGAAGCTACTGCATCCTGGGATGCCGCATCTGCTTTTTTCTGTGCATCTGTTGCGGTCTGCTGTGCCTGAGCTGCTAAATCAGCTGCATTATTTACTGTTTCATCTATTTTCTGTACCTTTGACGCTGTAGAGGATAGCCCTGCCGCATTCTGGGATATCTGGGTTTGCAGGTGCGCTTCTGTCTCAGTAAGGTCTGTTTTTCTGGCATAGTCTGCTTCCATGGTCTGAGACAATGTATCTAGGCTGTCTCCAAGAGAATCAATTTCTTTCTGAGCCTGGGCGGCATCCGCTTTGGCTGCCTGGGCAGTGGCACTGGCTGCTTCGGATAAACTTTTTGCTTCCCCTGAAGTAGTTACCGCACCTTCTGCTTTTTGCACTGCACTGTCCGCTGTGGTCTGGGCTATGCCTGCTGCCTCCTTGGCATCTGCCGCATCTTTTTCTGCATTCTGGGCGGACTGCTTTGCTTCCTCTGCCTTTTTCTCTGCGGTATCCGCTGCCAGGTAAGCATTGTCCGCCGCTTCCTGTGCTTTCTTTACTGTTGTTTCTAATGAAGTAACACTTTCTACTACCTTTCCTACAGAAGTTTCTGCCGCATCTGCTTTCTTCTGTGCTTCTGTTGCTGATTGAAATGCGGTATCTGCAGATTGCTTTGCAGAATCTGCTGCCGTTTTGGCATCTTCTGATTGCTGCAATGCGGCTTCTGCCTGTTTCACCGCACTGTCTGCCTTTCCTTTGGCTGCATTTGCTGCATTCATGGCATTCTGTACAGAAACCGTATTCTTGGCAAATTCTTCTGCCAGTTCCTGCACCTTCTGGGAAATACCGCCTTCCTTGATAATATGCTCCCCTAGAGTTGCTTTTTGTTCTTTGTTGGTAATAGATGTTTCAAACTGTAGAACTCTGGTAGATAAATATAAACCGCCTTCATCATCAATAACATTAATTCTGTCACCGATTCTAATATTGTCTGGAAATCTGGTAATATCTACTTCATAGTTTACTTCCAGATCACAAATTTCTTTTAATTTACTCACCGCTCGGTTGCAAAGTTCTGACTGGCTAAGCGTGTCATAGCTAAATGCTTTTACAATATGTCCAACATCTTTCTCTTTGTTTGGTTCTTTTGGATAAAGATACCTACTCCATTTTTCCAGTGCTTTTCTTGAAAGCAATTTCGTACCGCTTACATAAAAATCCCCGTCATCATAAGAATAACCACTGAGTGTAATAGGATGTTGTTCTTCCTCTTCATGCCCTTCTGCTGGTTCTGGAATGCCTCCCGTAACTTCCAGGGCGGTTGCCAGGTTCGCAATGGTCTTTTTCGTAACAATGCTGTCTATTTCTTTGTTTAATCTAAGCTGGCATCCTATGTCATGTCCGCGTTTTTTATGGATATTGATATACTTTCCTGTAATATCCATCCCTTTAATGGTAAAACTATAAGAAATCTCACAATTATCAAACTGAGTAGCGACACTGGCCAGACGTTCTGTTGCAGTGCTTTCCCCATCCCAGCTTAATTTTCTTTTAAGGTCTGGAATCTCATTGATGCCAATGACAAAACCGGAATCAAAGGAAAATTTCTGGATGTAATACCGGATAGGATATGCCTGATCCGCTTCGTATGGACCCGTCACTTCATTTAACAAATCCAGTCCTGCGTCTTCTGCATACAGATGTAATTCCTGTGCTTTGGTGTCGTATTCCGATTCTATGATGGTATAAAATTCATTGTCACTGCCCTGTTTACGGAGAATATAATTTCCCACCATGGCATCTGCCTCCAGTTTCTGTCTGGAAGCACCGCTACAGGAAATCTTGCATTCAAAAGACGCTACACCGGTTTCCACATCTTCTATTTTTAAATCATCTGTAATCGTAAGGCCTTTTTTCAGGTTCGTACTGGCAAGGCCTAAGATATTCATTTTTCGGTCTGCAAAATAGATAATCATAAAAACACCTCTCTGTAGCGCACTTTAAAAGCAGGGGCATACTCTGCCGGAACCCAATCTGAATAGGTGAATCCTATCTGGTTTAGCCCAGGTGTAAGGTAAAATCCTTCCCAGTCATTCCCAAGAGCCCCCAGGGACTGGTTCAGAACACCATTTAAATAAACATTTCCATCCTGACAATCCGCCTCTAGCACATCATTAGCACTGAATTTGTTCGGGATGTCTTTCCATGTCTGGCAATTGCTCTTTACAAATTTGGCAGAATAAAGGCCATTAAAAGAAAGCCGTGGTCTGGCTGCGTATTGTAAAAAAGCAAAAGTAATTTCATATATAGCCACATCTCTGATTGCACTGTTAGAAAACGTCCTGGAAATACCGCCAAGATTAAACGTTACGGTATCTCCTGTTTTGGTAATGGTAGAGGAAACCCCTGCTTGGAATCTCTTATTTCCATAAGAAAAATCTATATCAATAGTCTCTACTGCTGTCCCATTGATATAGAAAATAGCCTTTCCTGATTTCCCATTAGAACCTTTATATAAAAAAGCACCAGCTACAATCTTTCTTCCGCTTCCACTTCCATTCACCAGAAGAACCTGAAAACCACCTAATTCAGAAACGCCAAAATTCCCGCTTCCAATAGACATCTTATGAGAAAAAGATAACTGTCCGTTCACAGCTCCGGATACACCAGAAGCATCTTGTGGAAGCTTCCTGGTGATAGATGGACCATGCCAGCCAGAGCCACTGCCGAAAGCGGAAGCTGTAAGGAAATAAGTCTCTGGCACATCTGCAACATACTGGCTAATGGGAAGATTGGCACAAGCAGTCTCTGGAAGAACTCCTGCGCTTCCTCCCGTGCCGTCTGTCCGAGCGGTTTTAAACTTAATCCCAGTAAGCGCGCTTGTAGATGCAGAAAGCCCTGTGACCGTAATAGAAAAGTTCACTGTATGGGCAGTTTTTCCTCTCCAGAACTCCGAAGGTTTTTTAATGGTAAAAGTCCTCCAGGCTCCTCCCAGATAGATTTGTCCCTGCAATGCATAAGGCGGACCGAAATAAGACCCTGTATTCTTCAAAGATGCCGTGACCGTTACCGTCACCTTTACAGAATTGGCATTGCGGTTCGTTGCCTTTGCGGTTATAGAATAATAAAAAACAGGAGAGCTTTGAGCAGTCGCTTTATTGTTAAGAATCGTCCCCGAGGTATCCTTTGGCGTTGCTGGCACTGCATAAGAAGCAATCCCCATTCCCATGCTTCCCGCCTGTATCGCTTGAGAAACCAAGCCTGTACTGGCGTTTTGTGCCCATTGGGTCTTTGCCGCACTTCCCCATCCAGATGCACCTTCAAACCCTGCACTTACTAAAGTCTGGGATTTCTGATATTTATTTTCAGTGTCTGCTTCATCTGGGTCTCCTAGCTGAATGATTTTTTTCGTCTCATTAAAAAAAGCAACAAATCCACAATCTCCTCTCCCAGTCAACGAATTGGATGCAGAACCATCTGCACTGGTATCTGTTTCTCTGTAAAAGTCTGCTTCCAGGATAGGGAAGGACTTATACGTTCCACGATAATCCAGCAAGATACTCCCTTGCAGCATGTCTGGGATTGCCTCATACTCTACCACCGAGTATTTAAACGGATCCAGGCAAAGGAATTCTAATTCCCCTACTACTGCATTTCTTCCCTGTTCTACCTCTTCAACCAAAGATGGTGTGCCAATAAAATATTTATCTAGTTCATCACGAAAGATAAGCTGTGCATCTTCCGTATTCAGAACTCCACCTAACTTGTTATATGCTTCCCTAAATTCCTCATTGGACTTTGAAATCAACTGGTATTTCACGGTTATAATGCGCTCTGGATACCTCCTAGACTTCCTGGAAGAACCGTCCCTGATACCTGTATGGAAAGATTCTATTTCAGGTGATAGAGCTTCCCTGCCTGATACGCTTAAGGTTCTGTAACCTGGTACTAAGTCCTCTAAATATTCGCCATTTATCTGCATAGCTTCGGAAGGCAGTGTTATACCTTCCGATGTTTCTGTAATATCTACAAATCTGTACATACTGCCCTCCCTATAAGATTCCATGTTTTCTGCTGTTTCTTCTCTGACGTTTGTCCAGTTCTGCTTCGGTGTAGGGCGCAATCACCCTGGCGGTTTCTTTTCCATCAATCTCTACCGGGACAATGATGGTGTAGTTTGCATCGTAATCATAGAGGAAACTTTCATCCAGCCCAATCTCCCCACCGGCAGCACACAGCTTCATATCACCAAACTCTTTAATTTCCGGGATATCTATAAGCCTTGCCGCCATTTTTCGCACCTTTGGAATCAGATTCTGCATTCCCTTTACCAGTCCTAAACCTATATATTCCCCATCCTCTATGGTTGTTTTGGCCGGACTGGCAATCCTTGCCTTTGCCCGGATGGCTGCATCTGCTGCTGCGGCCAGTGCGGATGCGGCGGCCTGTACAGCACCAATCTGGGAGCGCAGGCCATTTGCCAGGCCACTTCCAATATAAACGCCACAGGAATAGGCACGTGGCTGTGCAGCGTTTAGCGTAGATATCATAGCATTTATGGCTGTACTGGCTGTTGCCGGGAGCCTGGACAATTCTGTCTTTGCCCCCTGGTTTACATTCTTTCCAATGTTCGTACCGGAAACTTTCGCTTTCTGCTCCGCGTTTTTTAATACTCCAAGCATCTGCTGTACTGCCCGTTTTGTAACGGTACTAAGCTGTTGCAAAGCAGTGCCTACAGAACTGCTTATGGCAGTAAGCCCCTGAATGGATGCTCCGGCAGATCGGGCTTTTGAGGCGGTCATCTGGAAGGCCTCTCCCGCTTGGTTCACTGCCCCAGCCAGCACTCCGGCTACTGCCACAGATGCCAGAAAAGAGGCTTGAAGGGTACTGAGAGAAGTTGTCATGACTGAAAACCCTGCTACAGATGCTATGATAGATGCCATAGCGGCTGCCACGCCCTGGGCAAACACCTGTACAGCAGCGCCAGCCTGGGTCATAAGCGGGGACAAGGTAGGAAAGACTGCCGTAAGCGGGGTAATGGCCCCTGAAAGTCCTGTTAAGGCTGTGACTGCAATCGTTCCATTGGTAGAAACAGCAGTCAAGCCATTTCCAAAACTCTTCATGCCGCTTCCTGCTTCTGCCAGGCCTTTGGATTCTGCTGTAATCTTCCCCACACCAATCGCAACCGCTCCAAGGGACGCACCAAGGTCTAACAGGTTCAGCCCTACAATAATCTCCAATCCCTGCGCCATCTGTTTAAAGCCTTTTCCAGCATTTAAAGCTGAATTTCCTACGGACTCAATGATTCCGGCAATGGAATCCAGGACTCCTGAAATGGCATCCCCTACACTGGTTACGACATCTGAAATCCCCTGAAAGACATCCTTTATGGTGTCTCCAAGCTGGGAAACCAGTTCTGTGAGGCTTTCCAGGATTGGGCTTACCTGGGATACCAGATTGGAAAACGCCTCCATGATGCTCTGGACAGCGTCTGATACTGCCTGCACCATCTTCTGTACCTCCGGCATAAATGGGGCGATTGCCTCCACAATCTGCACCACTGCATCTGACACAATAGAGACACACTGGGTAAAGCACTGGGCAATCACCTGGATTGTCTGCCCTACCGTACTGGCAATCTCTGCCATAACCGGAGCAAAAGGAGCAAATGCCTGTACAATTCTTACGATGGCATCTGATACAATGGCAAAGCACTGGGTAAACAGGTTCGCTATGGTTTCTATTATTGGCTGTACTGAGGTAATAATCTGGCTGGCTGCGGTTCCGATAGCCTGTACCACAGCCGCAAAAGCAGTTCCAAGGGCTGTTACTAATGGAGACAGTTGCGCAAATGCTGAAGCAATGGTAGGAATGACCGGTGCCAGTATTAAAAACGCATTCGCCACTGCTGTGATGGCGGTAGACAGGACAGTGCTAAAAGCATTCCCGATTGCTTCCACAAGGGGCGCTACATTTCCTATAGCAGTTCCGATTGCCTCTACAAAAGGTGCTGCATTGGCAAAAGCTGTTCCGATAGAACTAATAACAGTAGCCACGCCAGCCCCCTGAGAGCCAAGCAAGGCGAAGGCAGCGGCCACCACAGCAACTGCTGCACCCAAGGCAAGGATATTGACAGGGTTTGCGATTTTAAGCGCAACTCCAAGTCCTTGAAAGGCGGTAGATAATCCGGTTCCGATTCCTTTTGCTGCAACAGATATGGAAGTACCCAAAGTTTTTATTGTTTGGGCTACTCCCTGTAAAGCATTCCGGACCCCAGTTCCAATTCCCTTTGCGGCTGTGTTAATGCCCTGTCCTGCTGCTTTCAGACTATTTCCAATACCCGTAGCCGCTTGGGATATAACAGACTTTGATTTTCCCACACTCTTTGCAGTTTTTCCCAGTGCATCTTCTGTATTTTTTTTAAATGCATTAAATGGATTATAGCTTTTCAGGAATCCAAATGTCTTACTAAATGCCTTGTATCCAATTACTCCACCTAAAATTGACATAACAGAACCCAGGTCAATTCCTGTGACAGCCTCTTTTATTCCATTTCCAAGAGCTTTTACAATCTCCCATCCAGCACTTGCGATTTGCGGGGCTGCCTGTTTGATGCCATCTATCAATGTTCTGATAATTTCTGCCCCCGAATTTATCAGAACAGGAATGTTTTCACCAATGCCCTGCAAGAATGCTGTTACTGCCTGGACTCCTGCCTCTAAAATCATTGGTAGATTTTCAAGTGTTCCCTGAACCAATAATTTGACCAGCTCTATTCCTTTTTGCATAATCTGAGGAATATGATTGGAAATTCCCTGGATAAAGGCCGTAATTGCATTTAATCCTACCACTGTAAGCTGTGGCAATATCCGGACAGCTCCCTGTGCCAGATTTTCCAGAATCCCCATTCCAAGAGTTAAAATCTGCGGCAGCTTTGTTTGTATGTTGCCCATAAATCCATTGATAATCTCTGAGGCGGAATCTACAATCAAATCTGCATTTGTCAAAATTCCTCTTGATAAAGCATCTAAAAACTGCATTCCTGTTACCAGTAGTTGAGGAAGCGCATTTAAAATACTATCCACAAAAGTGGCTACTAATTGAATAGCCGCAGGCATCATCATAGGAAAGTTCGCTATAACGCCTTGCACCAATGCATGGATAATGGAAACGCCTCCGTTTACTACAGCCGGAAGGTTGACTGTGACCGCCTGCATAAAACCAGTAAGAAGCTGTGCCCCTGCACTCATAAGAGCCGGAAGTCTACTCAGGATAGAGGATATCAGACCCTCTATAATTTGCGGTCCCTTTCCAATAGCTGTCTGAATCATGGTATCTATCTGCGAAGAAAGCTGACGGTTCACTAGCCCAAGGCCAGCTAATACCAGACCTAAGATTGCTGCCGGTCCCAGAGAGGACATAGCAAGATGCATCACTGAAGCCATCCCCGAAACCATGCGGTTCATGATTTCCATACCTACGCTTGTTGATGCCTGTATGCCTGTTCCAATTCCAGAAGCAACACCTTTAAAAATTCCCTCCAATGGTGATGCAATCGTAGAAGCTCTGTCTACAAATTTTCCAATAGCACTTCCACCTTTTTTCAGGCTTTTTGAAATCGTATCCCCCATTCCTGAAATTTTGTCTCCTGTTTTTGCAAATTTCTCCCAGACTGCAATCCCTTTATCGGATAAATTTTTCGATACAGCTTCTAACGCATAAGCAATTTTCCCTCCATAAGCGTCTACTGCATCTCCCGCTTTCTTAAAAGCAGTATCAATACTCTTAACACCTCTTTTTGCGTTCTTTGCCAAAGAATCAAAATTAATGTTTCCTATCTTCTTCCCAACTCCCGATATGATATCAGAGGTCTTCCTGGTAGCTGTCTGCACACCGCCCATAACGCTGTCAAAAGAAAGTCCAAATGATTCCGCTCCTGCCGATAAAGTATCAAAGGCTTTGATTCCCCCGATTGCCATAATGGCACTTCCAGCCACAGTGCCAAAAGATACCATGGAAGCTTTTAATTTATCTACTGTAATGGAGGCGGCCAGGGCTTCCCCATCAAATTCAGAAATACAGTCAATGACCTTTTCAATACCACCAATAGACAGTTCCGATAATTTATCAAATGCCGGCTGTAATTTATTGCTTACCGTTTCCATCAAACCGCCCATGGCTTCATCCACAGACTTATAAGAGGTAGCCAGCTTTGTAAATGCATCATTCGTTCCTACCCTGGCGATTGCATCAAAAAAAGCATCTGTTTCAATGGTTCCTGCCTGGACATCTTTTACCAACTGGCTGGTACTTTTCCCCATTTCTTTTGCGACTGCCGCAATGCCTGCCGGTGTCTGTTCCAGTATCAGCTTAAAATCTTCCCATGCCACCTTGGGTTTTGCCGCCATCTGGGTAGCCTGCTGGGAAAGGGTTTTCATTGCCTGGGTAGGGCTTTCTGCTGCCGCCGCCAGACCGCCAAAACCTTTTACTAACTCTGTACAGTTTTTTGTTCCGACTGCTGCCAACTGGCTGTAAGTTGTTGCCATATCGGAAGCACTGTAAATGGTGGCGGTTGCAAAATCCTGTAATTCCCCTTTTATATGTTTGATTTCTCCGGAGCTTTTCCCCAGCATCCCCATGTTTCCTTCAAAGGTCTTCCATGCCTTGCTGGAGGAATTCAGCTCTCCTACCATGTTGCTAATGCCATTATTTACCACTTGAAAAGCCTGTTGTCCGATTCCAGTAAGGATACCGAACCCCAGGCCACTGCTCACCTTGCTGCTAAGACTATCAACAACGCTTTCGGCGCTCCGAAATGCCCTGGAGAAGCCACTGTCTGCTGCTGATAAAATTGCTTTTACAGAAAAACTCTCTGCCATGTCACTTCTCCTTTTCCCTTAAATACTTCTTGATGGCCGCAAACTCATCTGTTGTTTTTTCTCCCTCTGCTTTTTTAAGCATCCTGGAGTAATTAAAAAATTTCTCAAAAGTAGAATAGACCGGCTTTTTCCGGTTCTTCCCTGCTCTTTTCATAGCTTTCACTCTGAAATTCTGAAAAGCCTGCTGGTGCAGCCAGAACATCCGGTCTACATCCTGTAATTCCTTTGCTTTGCATATGAGTCTCCACTCTTTTAAAGTCAAATCATCCACTTGCTTTAAAGACGTAAAACCGTAGTACCGGAAACAACTGGTTGCAATCTTCTCATAAACCTTCTCAAAAGGTTTTACTGGTTCTGCTGCCCTTGCTTCTCCTGCTGTTCTTTTTTCTCCTGTACTGCTTTCTCGATATCCAGAACTGTCCTCTTTGTACAGTTCGACTTCTTTAAAAAATCCAGCACATCCTGAAATACCTTGTCAATGTCTGTATTTTCATCTTCCAGAAAGTCCTCAATCTGTTTTCTGGTAAGTCTTGGGTCTTTCCCTTCATTCATGGCATCCAGTGTCAAAATCAGGGTTTCAATATCTCCATCCATAAGGTCTGCTACCAGGTATGTAAGCCCAGTATCTCTTTTCAGATTGGTTCCTTCATAGTTCACGCTGGCTCTCTGGTTCATCTTGCGCATAAATCCAATTCCCGCATTAAACTGATACACCTGTCCGTTAATTGTTAATTCCATCATAATTTTCATTCTCCTTCTTTTGCGATATCTTTAAATCCATACAATTCAATCATTTCCTGCTGTTCTACCGTAAGTGTTACTTCTCCGTCTGCTCCAGTTCAGTCGGTCATTTTTTGCGGACAGTTCAATACATGCCTGTCTGTTTCGCTCCCTGCCCCTGCGTTTCGTTTCCGTTCCTTGAACCTTTCTTATCCTTTTCCTGCACTCTGGGCAATACTTTGATATTGCAGAGCGGGGAACATATTCAGCACCGCACACCGTACAATTCTTAGGCTTTAACGCTGTCCACCGCTTTGTGGGTGTGATATGTAATTCACCGACAAAGCCGATGAATTTATAATAAATCTTGATTTCCTGCCGTATTGTTCCGTCTGTAAGTTTCTCACATTCCGAAACAAGTATCTTGTCTATGAGTGCGTTTATGATGGTTGCGTCCAATTCCTTAATTCCTTGATAGTTGCGGATTAAGGAGAGGAAGTCACGGACACCCTGCGATTTCTCATAGCTGTCGTTGAGCGTTTCCGTTACCTCTTTCAGCCTTGCTTCAATTTCAAGCTGCTCTTTCTGGTATTTCCCCGACATCATCTCAAAATTCCGCTCCGTAATACGCTCCATCACCTTATCTTCATAGAGTGAGGAAAACAGCCTGTCCAGTTCTGCAAGGCGTTTGTTCAGCTTTCTCTGCTCCTTTTCCAGTGTCCTTGCCCTGCTCTGGTCTGTTTCCGTGAGCCGCTTTTCAATCACCCTTACCGTCTTTTCATCATTGACCGCCATATCCGCAAATCGGTTGATGTCAGCAAGGACAGCATTGAATAAATCCCTCGCTTCAATGCTGTGTGCGGTACACATAACATTGCCATATCTGCCGTAATTATTGCAGGTGTATTGTACGCAGTCGATGATGTCGGGGCGTTTCCTCCTGTTGGCACTCGCCGCCCGCATCGCATAGCCGCAGTCCGCACATTTGATAACGCCCGAAAAGATATTCTCAAATCCCCCTGCATTCTGCTCCCGCCTGCGGCTCGTCATAAGCTGTTGGACAGTATCAAATTCTTCCTGCGTGACTATCCCCTCATGGGTGTCAGATATCACTTCCCATTCTTCGGGTAGCTTGGATGGTCTTTTCTTGCTTTTCATGTTGGCGGCAATCCGCTTGTAGCCTGCAAGGTTTCCCGCATATATCGGGCTTCTTAAAATGCCCCTTACGCTGTTCTCGCTCCAAATATAACGGTTTTCCTCGTTACCCTCAAAGTACCGTTCATAGCCTGTTTCCCCACGCTCCACCGCATAAGCGGCGGGGCGTAAGATATGTTGTTTGTTGATGTGCTTGCAGATTTTGGCGATTCCGTTGCCTGCTAACGCAAGGTCAAATATTTCCCTTACAACGTGTGCCACTTTATCATCAATCAATAGGTGATTATGGTCGGCAGGGTCTTTGACATATCCGTATGGTGCTGTCGTCCCCATGAATTTCCCCTGCTGAAACCTCGCACGGTACGCCGATTTTATCTTGACCGACACATCGGCAGAATACATTTCGTTTAGGATGTTGCGGAAGGGCGTGATGTCCATCGCCGATTTATTGAGCGTGTCCACGCCGTCATTGACCGCTATATACCTCACGTTATGCTCTGGGAAAAACACTTCCAGATATAAGCCGCAGTCAAGATAGTTCCTCCCCAGACGTGATAAATCTTTCGTAATCACGCAGTTTATCAGTCCGTTTTCAATGTCCTTAATCATGTTCTGGAAACTTGGTCTTTGGAAATTCGTACCAGAGTAACCATCGTCCACATACGTTTTTGCTAAGTGCCATCCCTGCTTTTTCACATAATCCGTGAGGATGGATTTCTGTGTCGCAATGCTCGCACTCTCGTTATCCGTGCCATCGTCCTTTGACAAGCGGCAGTACATGCCGACTTCGTAAACCTTATTCTCCGTTCTTATTCCTGCCATACTGTAAAACCTCCGTATCTGTCCTATCTGTTTTCATGTCCCATTGCGTACATTCTAAGCGGACAGCCCCTCCTTGTCGAAGGTGTCACCCTCGGCAATCTTCTTCCGAATATCCTCGGAAATAATCGGGATAAATGCTTCTGTGACTGTCTGTGTGCCGACATATTCACGGCTGACTATCATCTGCACTGGTGCTTTCGGCACGATACGCTTACTCTTTTTATCTGCTTTCTTATCCTCGCCCATACTTAAATCTTCCTTTCCAGACAGGGCAGGAGAACGTCTGGAAACGCCCCACCCTGTCAATCAGATACCATCAATCCCCGCTGTTTAATTCTTTCTGTAATGCTTTAAGGAGTGCCGCCGCTTCATCAGCGTTCAATGTGATACCTTTTCCGCACTTCTCACGGTTCGGAGAAAAGCTGCGGATGTCATATTTCGGCTCTCTCCCGTTCCATGAGATAAGATTGATTTCCTTTGTGTAGCCGCTGTCACTCGCAGACAATACGGCGATTTCCTTTACAATCTTATACTGGATTTCTTTCATTCCTTACCTCATTTTCCTTAAAATTCTGTCTTTCTCCTGTTCCAAATTTCTGCATTTACCTACCGAAAAAAGAAGATTAGCGGCTGTCCCTGCCCCGTTTCCTCTGCAACTCACGTTCCAGAAGTCGGATGATGGTTTCCTCCATCTGCTTCGGCGTTGTGTTCTTCGGAAAATACTTTTTCAGCCTGCTTGTGTTGATTTTCAAGGTTTCTTTCTGGTTTCCCTTTTCCTCCGTCATAATCGCAAATATCGTATCCATGTCAAGCCGCCTGCTCTGGCTTAGGCTTTTCATCCGCTGTGCCTGTGAGAGTGAGGGCGTTGCTTCTTCACTCTCCATCGTGGCAAAGAGGTTTTCCTGCTCGTCTTTCTTCAAAAAGGACAGTTCCACCGCAGGCGTGAGGGCGATTTTCCCCTCGTCCACCATCTGCAAAATCGGCGGTATCAGTTCCGTCAAGCGGATAAAACGCTGCACGGTCATCCTGCCCACGCCGAAGCCCTGTGCCACCTTATCGTCCGTCCGCAACTTCGTCACAACTTGTGACGAGGTTAAATCCGTGCGGAAACCCTGCCGCTTCATGGCTTCGGATTTCATCTTGTAGGCAAACGCCCGCTCGCTCGGCAGGATATTC
This sequence comes from Bacillota bacterium, assembly GCA_902363515.1. Taxonomy (GTDB): domain Bacteria; phylum Bacillota; class Clostridia; order Lachnospirales; family Lachnospiraceae; genus Blautia. The sequence goes on from CABJAN010000034.1 coordinate 22,480, forward strand.
TCACGCTGCAAATTGCTGTCTACAAGGGTGATGATGGCTCGGTCACGGTCTAAGGGCAGGACAAAAGCGGGGATTGTGTTTATCCCTGCAAGTTCAGACGCACGGACACGCCGCTGTCCCGCAATCACTTCATAGCCGTTCCCGTCCTCTTTCGGGCGTGTGATTATCGGCGTGACAATGCCAAATTCCTTGATGCTTTCCGCTAATTCTGACAGCGTTTCATCTTCCGCCACATGAAACGGATTGTCGGGAAACGGGTACAAATCTTTAGTCTTTAACACCTTAAAATCCTGTTTCTTCAATCAGTTTCCTACCTTTCTCTTGATTTATTTCTTCCTGTTTTCTGCAATTCTTCTAATACGTCTGGCGGGATTTTCTTTAATAGCCGCCCCATCTGCTCATTGGTTCTCTGCAATTCAAATATCTTCTGATTCGCTTTCTGCACCTTTAATTCCTGCTCGTACTTTTCATCACGCATACGCCCCGCATAATCCGATTCCTGCCCGATTTGCTCCTTTAGGCTGTCGATATAGGCTCTCTGCTTACTGATTTCCTTAGAGAATTTCTCCACGTCTGGGAGCCATGCCGCAATCAGTTCCAGAGCCTTGTCACGCTTCTTCCCTGCATTAAAGGCGTTGATGTCAGAAAGGGCAGACACGATTTCTTCATACTGTTTATCAAGCCTGCCGCCCAGCTTATAGAGCCATGTGGGGATGTGTTTCCGCTTGGTTTCCATCGAAGATTGACCTCTCTCAAGCTGATTCCAACGTGAAGACATTCGCTCATGGTAGGCGGTCTGCCACTCGGATAATGATTTCTGGTTGCCTAAAATGGTTTTCGCTGACAGCTTGTTGTCTGGCGTAATCGGCACAAAACAGAGGTGCATATGCGGCGTTCTCTCGTCCATGTGGACGACTGCGGAGAGGATATTTTTCTCCCCGACACGCTCCGAAATGAAGTCCAGAGCCAGCGTAAAATACTCTTTCTGTTCTTCGGGCGGTAACTGGTTCATAAATTCTGGCGAAGCCGTGATAAGCGTTTCCACCATCATCACGCTGTCTTTCCTTGTCCTGCACCCTGCTTCGGCTACCTTTCGGTTAATCTCTTTCTTGTAGGTGTAGCGTGGCGGTGCAACAAGGTGATAGTTATTTTTAGAGCGTTCCATGTCGATATCTGGATTGCTTTTGTAGGCTTCTTTCTTCCGTTCGTTGTGGCGTTCACAAGCCGCAACGCCGCCCGCTTTGCGTTTCTGGAAACGCAGGATTGCATAGGGCATAATCCATCATCTTCCTTTCTTCGGCGGGTAAACTGCCCTTTGGGTGACAGCGGTGACGGCGGTGACAGCAGTTTTGGGATACCCCCTCACAAGAGCCGTCACCGTCATGCCGCCATTCTTTTATCCGAAGCCGCACGGCGCAGGATAGCAGGGCGTAAGACCTGCCATAAGGGAGTCCAGAGGGAACGTCTGGCACACGACTTTGCAGGGCAAAGTGTAGTGTGTTACACCCTGTAAACGCAGTCGGAAAAATCGGAAGGATTTTTCTGACCGCAGGGGTGGTTTTACACGCCGAAAAAGGCGGGTAAATCCCACGCCTGTATCTTGCGTTTACGGGGTGTTCTCCCGTAGGGGTGACAGCGGCGGGGTATCCTAAAATCACTGTCACCGCTGTCACCCGCAGGGCAGAGCCGCCCGCTTTACACGGCTTTAAGCTTCAATGACAGTAACAGGGGGTATCCCAATATCGCCGTCACCACCGTCACCGCTGTCACCCTCCCGCCTTGCAAGGGCAATCTGCCTGCCATCCTTTTTGCGGCTGTACTGGTAGCTGATACAGTTCTCACTTAAAAATGTGGTGCGGTATTCATTCAGCCATTTCGTAATCACCGTGGGTATGGTTTCCGTTTCCCCCATTGCGGCTAACAGCTCCGTTGCCGTGCCTGCCCATTCTTCCTTATCCCTCATAAAATCCACCAACCGAAAAAGGACATCTGGTATCGTTTCTTTCGCAAGCTGCTCCTGCGTTTTCCTCTCCACAAGTTCCCAACTGCAATCACGGAAACGGAGCGTATATTCCTGATAGGGCGTGTCCCTGCCCGTCACATACAGCTTGGCGGTGTCGGATGCCCGTTTCTCCTTTTCCAACACAAAGGTAGCGTCGGCGCTCCCCGTTAAGCCTGTCGTCCCAGACACCTTGTTGAACACATCGCTGTCATTCTGCTTTCGGATGTGGTGGACGACAATGACCGCCAATGAGTGCCTGTCGGCAAAGTCTTTGATTAGGGAAATGTCCCCATAATCACTGGCATAGGCGTTGTCTTTTGAAGCTGTACGGACTTTCTGCAAGGTATCAATTACAATGAGCCTGCTTTCTGGATAGTCTTTCAGATAATCCTCAAGCTGCACGATAAGACCGTCTGACAGCTTGCAGCTTGCCACGGCAAAGTGGAGCCGCCCGCTTGCTTCGTCCGTCAAGCGGAATAGCCTGTCCTGTATGCGGCAGAACGTGTCCTCAAGGCAGAGGTAAAGCACGTCGCCCTCCATTGTCGGCATATCCCATAAAGGGATTCCCTGCGACACGCATAGGCATAGCTTCAGCATGAGCCAGCTCTTGCCTATCTTCTGTGAGCCGCAGAACAGCGACAAGCCTGTCGGGATAAGGCTGTCCACCACAAAGGACGGCTTCTCAAGCGGCTCATAAAGGAGCGTTTCGGCGTTGACTGTCTGTAACTTCTGCATGGGTTTCCTCCTTTCGGGCGGTGTCTTTGTTTTCATTGCACATAGGCGTTGACCTCCTTAAAAAAGATTTACTCCCACGAAAAAAGTGAGAGTATGTAATGCCGCCAATCCCACACAAATAAAAAACAAATTTCTTTTTCGGGCGGTGTCGGTCACGGTTGGAGATACTTCCTCATTTCCGCCTTTACTTTCTCCTTTGCAATCGCAACAGATTTCTGTATTGCCGAAGCGGTGCAATGCTCCATAGCGGCGATTTGATAAAAATTGAACTCATACTCGTAATAGAGCAGGAAACGCCGCCTTTGTATCTCTGGCAGGCTCCCAACCGCCTTACAGAGCGTTTCATTCCGTTCTTCCTCAACCATGCTTTCATCAAGGCTCTTAGGCACACGCAACGCCCGCCTGTAAAGGGTTTCGTCCCATACCTCGTTGAACTCCCTGTGCCGCTCGTCCCATTGGAGAAGATTCCTGTTCCTGCGTTCCATCTGCCGAAATTCAAAGAATAACCGCTCGGATACTTCCAGTTCGTGGTGTTTCTCCTGCCCGTCCTTAAAGCTGATAAAATACCTTGTGCCGCTTTCCGTGGATTCCTCCCGAAGCGTGTACGCCTTAACCCTGTATGCCATCCCTTTGTCCTCCTGCCAAAAATAAGCGGGGAGATTCCGCTCCCCACCCAGTAGCCCGCAGGATAATGGGATGTATTAGACGCTTATAAAATTTTCCGCAGCTTCTTCCGCAGATGGTCTAACCTCGCATAGATGGCACCAGTCGTCAAATGCACGAGCGGGGCAATTTCTTTTGTGGAATACCCCTGCATTTTCAGCAGGACAATTTTCAAGGTACGTCCGTCTACTTCCACTAACACTTGATAGAGGTTTTCACTTTCAATTTCATCCAGTAACTCCGCAACCGTACCCACTTCCGTCTGCCGCTCCCTGTCTGCCATGTCCTCAAGATATTCCGCAACGTCATTCGTCCATCGGTAAAACCGCCTGTTGGAATTGAAGTCTGCCCTGTCTGCAATGCGTATCTGCTCAATGGTCGCTTCATCAACGCCGCACTCACGCAGCAGCTTTTCCTCCGCTTCTTTCCAGATACGCCATTTCCTGTCCTCCCGTCCGTGGTTGTATGCCATTCTTTCTTCCTCCAATCAGAATTGATTGAGAGGGCAGAGAAAAGCCCCCTCATTTTCCCAAAGGAAAAAACAAGGGGGCTGAACGCCTTAAATTTTAACTTTCTATCATCTTTCTTAGTTTTATTAGGATTCTGGCTTTTCGTTTGTTTACAACGCTCTGGGTTATGCCCAACCTCGCCCCGACTTCACGCTCGGAAAGTCCGTCAAAAAAGATTGCCTGTATCAACTCCTGTTCACTATCCGACAGCAAAGGCAGGGCGGCATTCAGCCTGTCCACCATGACCGCATTGACAACGGTTTCCGCAATGTCCGCCGCTTCATCAGCGATAAAGTCCAGAGGATTCCCCTCGCTGTCCGTAAATCCATCCAGAGAAAGCAGGCTGTTCTTCGTATCTAATTTTTGCAGATAACGCCACCGTTCCTTATCTCGGTAGAAGTCTGTGTATTGCTCCCTCACAACTTCAAGCAGACAGCCCTGAACGGGGATAAACAGCTTGTCCATATAAGTCTGGTCGGATTCCCTGCAACGACAAAACTCCGTGTAGGATAATTCCACATAGCCGCCACTTTCTTTGATATATACTTTTCTTGGTGCATACTTCACCGTAAGTACCTCCCATCTGAATTTTTGAAATGCTTAAAATCCAGATGGAGAGGCGGGGAGCGGCAACGCACATCAGAAACAATCCTGCGGCACTTTCCAACAAAAATCGACAAAAGAAAAACCGCAAAGGCTCTGTGACCTTTACGGTTATAGGAATTTATAATTCTGTTGTATGGAGATTGTACTTCTACTTTCAAGGTGAGAAGTACCGCTGCACTGGCAGAAATTTTTTTAACTGGTTTCCTGCCGTTCTCTGATATGCTATGTATTGATAAATTTTACTTCGTATGAGCAGATGAATAACCGCCCGAAAAAAGGACATAAAAAAATCCCTCCAAATTTAAAAACAAATTCAGAGGGTAATTTAGGGTATAACAAAATAACCCACCCGAATATTGATATGATACCCTCAAGTAGGACACAAAAATATAAAAACCTACTTGGGGGTATTTTATGTCCAGAAAAAGTAAAATTGATGCAGTAAAAAAAGTAGAAATCGTAGAACA
>CABJAN010000035.1 GCA_902363515.1 Bacillota bacterium
TTGCTGGATACGGTCAGCCCAGAGTTTTGCTTTTTCTTCTTTGTTCATAGTGTATAGAATACCTCCTGAGTTTTAAGGAGATTGTAGCAGAATAAAAAATGAAAAAACAGATACGGATGATTACTTACTTACCTTTAAGATGTGGTATTGGAGATATTCATTATTTCACACGTTTATTCAAGAGAATTTGCGGTGTGACGCCAAAGGGGTATCGGGAGGCTCAGAGCACGCTAAAACAAGAAAATAGCAAAAAAAGGTAAGGGGAAAATGTTTCCTCTCCTTACCTTTTTATTACGTTTTACCTTATCAAAAATTTTTTAAATTATCGCTTTTCTATAATTATTCCTTGAATATCAACACCACACTGTTGAGCTTTTAAGACTTCCTCACATATATCTTTATGTTTTGTTTTTTCACATACCTCATAAAAAACTATATTTCCAGTATTCACCAGTGTTTGTACTGCATGTAAATCTGTTAAAATACTATTTAGTATGAGTACCTTAATGCCATATTTTTCAAATACTACCTGCACCTGCTTAGCCAATTTACAGCACTGTTGGCTTTTAAACAGTGAACCTGTCAAACATATTTCTGAAAGATTCTTTTGTTTAACAGACATAATAATAGGCAAAACTGACATTTCCAAAGAACCATTTGGCTTATTACCTGTTTTTTTCTCCCATTTATCAAGCCAAGAATCCACAATCCCCTTCGCTTCCTTTTTCTCATTAGTTACGGAAACTATTGAAACCTCTTGTAGACCATTAATATCTTTTTGTGTATGTACATATTCACTAAAAAGATATCGAATACCATAAAACATCACTGCAAGAACTCCACCAGCAACTAAACCAATTATAATATAAATTATATTAGAACTCTTTGTCTGTGATTCTGGTTCGACTAACGCGGTACTATAAGACATCTCTAAATTTTTTCTATCTTCTCTTGCACGTGCAAGTTGATCATAATAATTCCACTTTAAATTATAGTAATTTTCTTTATCTGCAGCCAGCGACATTTTCTTTGTCTTCAGTATATCTGATGTCAAAATTTCACATTGTCCAACATCTGACTTTATCTGTTCTATTCCACTTTGAATAATTTCTAAGATGTTGCGACATGCCTCTTCATCAAAATGAATTACTTTAAATGACATGAGCCCAACTTCATTTTCATAGGGTTCAAATCCAATAGAAATAAGTTCATGAATATATGCGTCTTCACTATCTATCCCCAAACGAGTTCTCACCATATCAAAAAATTCTTTTGACTTCACAATTTCATCACATTTACTGCGTAAACGTAGAACATCTTCCTGAGTTGCCCCACTTATAAGACAGCTTAATGTTCCTTCAAAGACTTCTTCTGGGTTAATTTGCATCTTAATAGATTCATCTAAATATTTTGTATACATTTCATAGTATGATTGATATGTTGCCAGTGCCTCTTCTTGTCTGGCATACACTTTTTGATCTGCCTCTGAATAATTCTTTGTCACCTGATCAGATGGGGTTGCTTCCTTACTATTTCTGTTTTGTATAAAACTAAATACCCCTGCAAGGATTCCCATTACAACCATAACGATGACTATCTTTTTCCATTTTTTCAATAAATTCATCATAAAATCTAGCATACTTAATTTTCTTATCTCGTTCATTTCTACTCTCCATATTTATAATATTATTTTTCCTGTTTCCATTTTTTCATGAGCATCTGAAGAATTGCACGCATATCAATCAAAGCAAAAATCAATAGTACAATAAGAAGTATCGTTAATAAAAATGGATTAGATATCCAATAGAATAAAATTACACTTATAAGCAGAGAAAACAAAGAAAATATAAATCCTTTTCCTAAATGAACCCCTTGCTGTTTTATCATTGACCATAGTCTTAATAACAGTAATATTATAAACGAAAACATTAGTGTTACTACAACACCCTGTACCCCAAACTTCCTAGCACTAAAAATGGATAATGCAACATTGATGATCGATGCAATAACCGTACTTTTCATAATAAAAGATGTTTTCTTTTCTGTCATGAATAATGTACTAATAAATGCAGCCACTGCATTTGCTGAAACCCCTATAATCGTTGCTGGAATTATTAAAACTGCATCCTGATATTGCGGACCAATATAAAACGGAAAAATTATTTTAATAAAAATAATTAACATAGCTGTAATCCAACACATAAATTTTAATAATATATCAACGAAAGATTTATAGATTTTTTTTCTATCCTCATCATGAGCCATTAAATATGCTGCTTCATTCCATGCAAATTGAAAAATTGATAAAACTACTGTCACAATACTGGCTAAACGGTTTGCTACTGCATATAATCCCACTTCATATTCTCCGACAAAATTATTTATAATAATCCGTGAATAACCACTTAACAGCCAATATGAAATCGTTGCAACGCATAGGGGAATAGAAAATTTAACCATTCTTTGTATAATTTTAAAATCAATGTCATTGATCCTAAAGTTTTTAATTAATCGCAACTTCCACTCAATAACAATAATCTGCAACACAATCCCTATAACAGCGGAAACATATAATGCTTTTACATCCCAATGAAAAAAGACAATTAAAATTACATTCAATACAACAGATACAATAGTATTTAATACTCCTGAAAATACATACAATGTATTATTCAAAAATACACGCGCTGAATATGCATATACATATTGAAAAGCAAAAGCCAAACCATATATCAAAATGTAAAGATAATAATCAAATTTCATAAACTGATTGATAATTCCCATTAAAATACTATAGATAAATATTCCCACCATACACACTACAAATGAGTTTGTAATTAATGCATATTTATCCTCTGATTTCTGCGAATCAAAAGAAAATCTAAACAATGCATCCCATATCTGCACAAATGCAATAGGGGCAACCAGATTTATGATAGAATAAGCCAAGTCATAGTTTCCATATTGCGCAGGATTAATATAGACTGTATATAATGGAAACAGGAAAAAAATTACTAATTTTGATAATACATTACCTGCAAAATAAACAAAGGCAGTTTTTGCAGCTCTTCTCAAATTTAACACTAGATCCTCCTCATTCTATTTCTGATATCCAATTAAATTTGCAATAAAACATTTTATTTTCGTGGAAAACGGCTGCCAGCTCCCATCAAAATGATGAATCGACAGTGTATTCTTTGTTATGTTTAATTTATTTGTTTTAAAATCTTTTGGACACATATATTCACTGGATAAAATCTGGACACCATCAATATTTTTACATTTATCTGAATGGTCATATCCATATTTTTCAAATACAAGTGTATTTCTATCAGGACACGGAGTCATATCATATGTTCCATCATTCAGCTTAAATGAAATATTCTCATATTGTTCCATGATTTCCTTGACAATTGAATTGCCCTTTTCAGCACCAAATCCCAGCCCTGTTGCAATACACTTATTTTGTGTAGATTCAATTCCAAAAAAAGCATTATAATTCAATAAAGAATCCAACGGTTTAATCAACTCAACATCTGTATCAAGATAAATCCCTCCATAATGATACACAATATATAATCTGGCATAATCTGTAATAAAAGCCCACTTTTTTGCTTCATAAGCTTCTCTGACATACTTATTAGTATCTAAATCAAAATTTTCTTCATTCCACAACTTAATTTCATAATCCGGACAATATTTTTTCCAACTATTGAGACATTTTCTTGCCATTCTTGGCATCTTTTTGTCACCGAACCAACAAAAATGTATTATCTTTGGTATCATATGCTTTTCCTCTTATCTTTTTTTCAATTTTGTAAGTAAAACAATAAGACATTCACTCCAAATACCACAAATAAAAGCTATCTTATGTAATTTATTAATATCATCTGACTTAAGATACAACTCTTTATATTCTCTCATCAATTTTCTTAGCATTACAAATTCTTTATGATATTTTTTTCTGTCTGTTTCTATGATATTGATTAGCAATGACAACATTTGATTAGCATATTGTACTTTTTGCAAATTAACAATCTCTTCTCTATATCCTTTTTCTTCTAATATTTTAACAATACCGGAGTAAGCATCTAACACTGTCATTTTCCCCAGATTAAACTTGCTCCTCGTAATACTAACCGTATCTTGACGGTAATAGTACAAAGCTATATCTTGATATACAGTCTTTTTACATTTTGATATATATTCACACGTAAATGGTGAATCTTCACCTTTACGTATCGCTTCATCATACAACATATCTTGCAAAATTGATTTTTTATACATCTTATTCCATGCAAATCCATAATACTTCTCCGGTAAGATTGCATATTGCATTGCTTGTTCACGATCCAAAACCTCTATGTTCTGTGAAAACGTTTTGCTACATTTTCTCCCATTTGCCTCTTTAATCTCAAAGTTACAAACTGACATATCTGCATCATATTTTTCAAGATTATCATACATGATCTGAATCATATCTTTATGAATCCAGTCATCTGAATCAACACATACAATAAGTTGTCCTTTTGCAATCTTTAATCCTGCATTACGTGCAGAAGATAGCCCTCCGTTTTTCTTATTAATCAAAATAATCCTTGCATCCATTTGTTGATATTCTTCGCAAATCTTTTGGCAATCGTCTGGCGATCCATCATTAATCAAAATAATCTCCAAATTCTTATAGGATTGATTTAATATACTCTCTATGCACGTTCCCAAATATTTTTCCACATTATATATTGGCACAATAACAGAAATCAAAGGTTCTTTTATCATTTTTTACACTAATCCCTTTCTTAATTACCATTTTACAAAAAATGTATCCAAATCAACACCTCTTGGTAGCGCAACTAACATAAAAATAACATTAATTGCAGAAATAATTATAAATACTGCTCTCTTGCTTTTCCAGGACATTTCTGATGTAACAAGTCCAAACACCATGAATAGCATCAAATCAAATAATCTATACGTTCTGTTAAATTCATTTACAAACAATAAGAAACCCGAACAACTAATTCCAAACAACGAATATCTCAAAAGATAATTAACAGCTTTTTTCCTAATTTCAGGCACTGATTTATTATCTTTTGACAATGTATTTCTAGCCCCAAAGTACCATAATAAAAGCATTATAAATGCCGTAGACCCCGCCCATATAATAAGAGAGTCATATCCTGTAGAAACAGCCAAATAGTCATATACTTTTACAAATAAGATACTTTTGGACGCGAGAAAAAGTAAAATCGGCTTTCCAAAAGCAGCAATAAATATTCCAACAAACACATGTAGACCTATTTCCCATTTAGAAATTTCATAGTCTTTTCTTGGTTTAACAAATACCACATACATTAAAAGAAGCGCCATGAGAAATGCCAGCCTATGAAAGAATACTGCAATAATACACATCACTATCGCTTGCAGTTTTTTATCATGTAAGCTCAAATACATTGCATAAAGGATTAAAAAGGTTGCTATTGTATTCCTTATCTGGATACAATCATAATACATAATGAAGAGAGCATAAAAAAATAAAACATAATTAATATATGGTATTATTTTTCCCCATTTCCAAAAGACAAAAGCAATTAATGCCATAACTAAAATCAGAAAATACGTATAACTCTCCAATCCAATACCATGCAAAATATCTGATATGGTTTTAATTCCTATTTCAAAAGGTAATTTCATTTCTCCATTATAAATCATAAGATATGTAGAATAATCTGAATTATTTTTTGAAAAAATGAGAAAAACAGCTTCTACAACAAGCAACAAGTAATTTAATCCCTTATTTTGCTTCTCATGCTGTTGTATTAACAAAAAAACGGAAAAACACAAAATCAATGAATATGTATACATTTTAGCCTCACAATCACTTATTTATCCATGTAGTAATTAAAACTTCCCATAAATAAACGCTACCTGTCCCACATACGCGAGAATTATAGTAAGTCCTGTTAAAACAAAAAATAGAAATAATCCTCCTATGGTATTTAAATTTAATATTGGATAAGATATTTCCACTCTTTTTTCTGCTTTTTTATTACATCTTATTACGGAATAGATAATTTCGCAAATGGCAAATACTATTGCTAAAAATGTCCATGAATAAATTTGCTGAATTCCTTCTCTTATTGTAACAGACTGTACTAATAACGAAATTGCCTGTGAAAATGTCTCTGCTCTAAAAAATACCCATGTAATACAAACGAAAATGTATGTTACCACAATTGACCATATTTTTTTCTTTGTCTTACCTTGTTCTGGATGAATTAAATATTTATTCCGTAATTTCATAAATTCCTTATGAATGACTAATGCGATTCCATGAATTCCTCCCCACATAACAAAATTCCATGATGCTCCATGCCAGAGTCCACCAATAAGCATTGTTATTATCAGATTGAAATATCTACGGATTTTTCCTTTTCTATTACCTCCCAAAGAAATATAGAGGTAATCCTGTAACCAAGATGATAAGCTGATGTGCCATCTCTTCCAAAATTCTGTTATATTATATGAAATATATGGCAAATCAAAGTTTTTATCAATATTAATTCCTAACATTTTTGAAAAACCAATAGCCATATCTGAATATCCTGCAAAATCAAAATAAATTTGTAAAGAATAACTTATAATAGCCCATAAACATGTAGCTGAATTAAATGCAGTAGGTACCTTAAAAACCTCATCGACAAAAACGGCTAAATGATCTGCCATCACCATCTTCTTAAACATGCCCCAAACAACATATTGTATTCCTATCTGCAAATTCTGCAAACTTACAGAACAAAACCCGCTTTTTGTTTGCTGTATGAATTTATCTGCTCTAACAATAGGACCTGAAATAAATTTAGGAAAAAATGCAAGATATAAAGCTAGTTCGTCTAGCTTTTCAAAAACACAATATTTTTTTCTGTACAAATCTATTAAATATCCAACTGCTGAAAATGTGAAAAAAGAAATTCCCAATGGCACAAAATGAATAATCTTAGTTTCATATGTAAATCCTAAGATTTCCCCTATACTTTGTACCAAAAAATCACAATATTTATATGTGATTAGTTGTCCAATAGAAAAAACAATTCCACAGGTAAAAATTGTTATGAATAATCTTCGATTATTCCTATATTTATTCATTCCTTTTGATACGAAATATACAATAATCGTCTGCAAAAATAAGCAGATTGCAGTTTTCCAGTCTGAAATTATTATAAAAGCATAACTTTCTACTAATAAAAGGGTACTATATTTTTTGTAGGATTTTTGTTTTAAACACCGGCATCCTCCTACATAAATCCAGTTGATGAGATATATTACTAAAAAAAACAGAACATATCGAAAACTTAAAAATGACATCAATCAACCTCCAACTCTTGTATTTTAGATACAATCGCCTCTGCAATTACTTTATGACCATATTTATTTAAATGACCACTGCCTACACTTGTATTACTAAAGCCATGGGCTAACACATTCTTTTCATCATAGAGTTCAGTAAATTCATCTGTTAAATCACAAAAAATAATATCTTGCTTTTTACATTCCTGCTCAAAAATTTCAATGTCTTTATTTGAATGTGAATATGCAACGTCTCCGTCTTCATTTAAATACTGAGATGGCCGGTAGGCAATAATCAATGTAACTTCTGACTCTTTTGCCGCATTTGAGGCTATCTTTAAAAATTCAGCTAAAACCTTATTATAATCATCTGCCTCTGTTTCTTTTCTTTCTTTTCCATTAGTATCTGATACTTCTTGTCCGCCTTGTAAAAGAATCCAGTCTGAAATTTGCTTATAAATAACTTTGACAGCCGGTATTTTTTGCATATTATACATTATTCCGCTGTCATAAGATGGAATTGGCAATGAATTGCCATCTACAACTAATTGCATTTCATCAACAGACATATCCACGCTATCTGTAACTAAAACTACATGTTTCTGAGGTTTATGCGCTTTAAGTGCATTTTCCATGTTATCGACGCACCGGTATAGCGTATGACCTGACATTCCTATATTATACGTATGATAATTAGGCATCATCTCATTTAACAATGAACCAACATTTTCATTCTGTGCAACCTGTGCAGCTTCCATATTAGAACTTCCCATCAGCAAAATATCTGTTTTTTCCAACTCATCGTTAATATTATTAAATCCTTGAGAATCCACAAAAAACCAAGAAAAGCCTTCTTTCATAGTTGTTTTTAATTGCTTGGCTTCCCACACATAGTCAGTTGCACCTGTTTTATTTTCTACATGCACCCCATCATAGGAATACACTATACAAAATAAAGATAAGAGTAATACTGCGCAGATACCAGCTATAAATGCTTTACCTACCCATTTTAAAAATTTTTTAATTGTCTCTTTTAAATTTGTTCGCAAAATTACTCTACCTCCTAATTATCTAACAGCTTCAACCCAATAATCATATATCTTTTGATATGAATAGTTTAAATTCCACTCTTTTTGGGCACTCTGAGAACATGCACTCCAAAACTCATAGTTCGTAGACAGTTTTATGATTGAACTGCACCACTCCTCTTTTTCTTTTACCAAAAAACCAAAGTCTTGCTTTACGACTTCTTTATTAAATCCAACATCGGATGCAATTACCGGCATTGCTGCTGACATATACTGAATTAATTTAAAACCACCTTTTCCTCTTGTAAAATTATCATCCTCTAATGGCATTATTCCTATATGACTATCGCGCATAAGCTCTAAAGCTTTTTGTCTATCCCACTTTATATTTTTGATTACTAAATATTTTACATCCGCCTTGACTTCTTTATTACAGACACACGTTAAAATCAATTTTTTTGAAAATTTCTCCTCAAGAATCTGAGCTGCTTTTTCCAAATACGGCAGACATTTCTTTAAATATGGTATATTAGTTGCTGTAGCTAACCAAAGCATCCTAATTTCTTTATTGTAATTTTCTTTTCTAATGTTAGTATGTTCAAATTCTTTTCTAACATAGTCACCATCTGTTGTAGGTAGAAAATCAACTTTTGAAAAACTTTGAGGGGAAATACTTTTTTTAAGATAATTATTTAAGACAACTATCTTATCTGACTCATTTTCTAATAAATCCCATTCTCTTTTGCTGATTTCTCCACTTATTTGGATTGCATCATCAAAATCCCAAATCACATATGCATTTCTCAGTACTTTTCTTTCGAGTAAATAATGAATTGTTGATTGTATTTTAGGACATATTTCGCGGTTAATAATAACAATGTCCGGTCTGTAAAAAAGAATATCTTTTACTAGATCAGAAAAGCTCTTCAGTAAAATCACTGCGCTATACATCAATTTGTTAAACCAATTATTTTGGAAATGATATCTTTTATAAATAAAATCCGGAACAAGTTCTCTATAGCGAATATTTTGTATATTCATTTCATGAAAATACTGATAAATCCTATAATATCCTGACGGATTAATTTCTTTATTGCGCAAATATATTGAAATCTTTTTTTTCACTTCAATTTCTCCCTATTTTTTAACAATATTGTCAATCATGAACTATAGATATTTCTCATATCATTTTCAATGCTTCTGATATCTATTTTTTGCAATATCTTTTGTTTATCTAAATCCTGAAACTGAACTCCCTTTGTATCAATTGCCTGAATGATTGAATAGATGCTTTGCGCTTCATCCTCACCGCTTTTAAATAAAAATCCATTTTTCTTATGGCAAATCAAATCCCTATTTCCACGAATATCAGAAGCCAGACAAATCACATCACTGGCTAATGCCTCCATAAGCGCCACTGATAACCCCTCTCTTTTAGAAGGAAATACAAAAAAGTCACTTGACTTGACAATAGAAATAACATCTTTTCTATATCCTAATAAGTGAAATCTTTCAAAACAATTATTCTCTCCTGCTAATTTTAATAATTCCTTTTCTTTTTCACCTTGTCCACAAATAATATAATGAAATTTCTGAGGAAGTTTTGCCAAAGCCTCTAAAACCACCTTATGATTTTTATTACTGTTCAATTCTCCAACAGATACTATTAATTTTGTATCTTCTTCTAATCCCAGCTCTTCTAACAGCTCTTTTCTCTTTGGTTTCATAGCCTTAATATGCGAAACATCTACTCCTATACCAGGAACATACTTAACACAGCCATTCTTTTTTAGTTTAAATTTTTTAGCAGCTTCATAATCTTCACAATTAATAGTAATTAATGTATCTGTGAAAAGTGCACCACATCGCTCAATATTCCTAAACAAAAAATTTTTCAGGAACTGATTCCCTTTAAAAAAGTGGAATCCATGTGCAGTATATATCATCTTGCTATAGTTATAATAATTACTTCTTCTATTAGCAAAACGACAGATAATCCCCCCTATTGGAGAATGACAATGTATTAAATCATAGTGTTCCCTGTTCATCAACTGTAACGTTGTCTTGTATGATTTGAATAAGCTTTTAATATCATGCATTTTCCTTGGAATTGGAATCTGATAATATGCAATTCCCATGCCATCTAATGTTTCTTGAAACTCTTTGATTTTCTCGTCAGATATCGTACTACCAAATTCAAAATTGCACCCAACTTCCACCTTATATCCTAATTCCTGCAATAGCTTAATATTGTTCATATTAAATTGTTGAATCATAGATACAACTGACGCATACATTAAAGCCTTTTTCATTACATTTTCCCCTCTGTAAGTTTTATAGATTCCTCAAAAGAGTATTTATTATAATCTACCTTATACAATGACAGTCCTTTTTCTATTGTAAAGTTTCCAAATATTTTATTTATATATACATTTTTGGCAAATAATTTGATAAAGGGATTAAAAATCTTTACAAAGAATACTTTATGCTGATTCAGTTCGGCAATTTTCCGAATCAATTCGCTTGTACAAACATATTCTGTATTTTGTGGTAAAAATACACCTGATTCTTCATAATCAATCATCAGCTTAACAAATTCTAATAAATTTCCCAAATACAACATACTTCTCTGATTTTTCATTTCTGGAAATATTGGAGTTTTCCGTGCAAATTTTGCTAACATGGGATAATTTCCTTTTGAATTTCTCCCATAAACCATAGGAGGTCTTAATATAACAATTTTAAAACTATTATCTTCTAATGTTTTTATTTTAATTTCTGCCTGTTTTTTACTATCGCCATAAAAGTTATCTGGATTTAATGGTGTATCTTTTTTAATAATGCACTGCTTTCCTATTTCACCACTACCATATACAATAACAGAACTCATAAAAATGAACTGTTTTACTCCTTCATCTTTTGCTTTTCTTGCTACTTCATAT
Source organism: Bacillota bacterium (assembly GCA_902363515.1). Classification (GTDB taxonomy): domain Bacteria; phylum Bacillota; class Clostridia; order Lachnospirales; family Lachnospiraceae; genus Blautia. The sequence continues at coordinate 11,318 of CABJAN010000035.1, forward strand.
GTTAAATCTGTATTCACACGATAATATAAAGCTTTTTGACTTTCATCCGGTGTGGAATGAGCTAATCCTGCCACATGATAAACAACATCATAAACAGAAAAATCATACTCTTTCCACTGCTCATTCCTCATATCCAATTCATCTACCTGATAATCATCTTGATATTGTTCTAAGTATTTTCGGAAATTACTTCCTATATAACTTCCTTTTCCAGTAATTAATACGTTTTTCATATTTATCTCCATTTCAATGCCAGTAACCACTGAGACAGGCAGCAATAATTCAATTCTGCTATTTTTCCTTCTTGTTTATCTCACCAGTACCACCCTCAACAACACCGTCTGATTTCAAAACAGAAAATATAGTTCCAATAAAGCATTTTATATCAAACCATAATGACATTTTCTTAACATATTCACCGTCTAATTTAGCTTTTACTTCAATTTCCAGTTCATCTCTTCCATTAATTTGAGCCCATCCTGTAAGACCTGGTTTAATATCATTTGCACCGTACTTATCTCTCTCTTCTATTAAATCGTACTGATTCCAAAGCGCTGGTCTTGGTCCTATAACAGACATATCACCTTTTAAAATGTTAAAAACCTGTGGTAATTCATCCAGGGAAGTTTTTCTTAAAAACTTCCCAACTTTAGTAATGTATTGCTCTGGATTTGATAATAAATGTGTTGGCACCTCTTTCGGTGTATCTATATACATTGTCCTGAACTTTAAAATATTAAAATACGACTTATGAATTCCAACTCTTTTTTGTTTAAACAAAATCGGTCCTTTACTATCAAATTTAATCCATATACATAATATCAAAAATACAGGACTAAGTATAATTAATCCGCAAAGTGACATAATAAAATCAATGATTCTTTTTAAATATTTACTATACATTTTATATTCTCCACTAATTGTTATTCACTTTCTGGTTTCATATGATAGGTAGGAACCATTTGGGCAACCTTTTCTTTAATATGCTCATCATCTTCATAACAGGCAGTCTTTAATTCGGATAACTGTTGGAAAAATTCTTCTTCATTCATTTCGATAGGCTTTCCAATATGAATTAATTTATTTGCAGTTTCCTTCATGCCTTCCTCTGCCATTAAAAGTTCCTCATAAAGTTTTTCTCCGGGACGTAATCCTGTATATTGGATTTTAATATCAACATCCGGTGTATAACCTGACAAACGAATAAGATTTCTTGCCATGTCATCAATTTTTACCGGCTCTCCCATTTCCAACACAAAGATTTCTCCACCTTTTGCATAAGCTCCAGCCTGCAAAACCAAAGATACAGCCTCAGGAATGGTCATAAAATACCGAATAATATTTTTGTCTGTAACTGTCACTGGTCCGCCTTCTGCAATCTGCTTCTTAAAAAGGGGAATTACACTTCCATTACTTCCCAATACATTTCCAAAGCGTACTGCCACGAATTCTGTATCTGACATTTTATTAAAGCTCTGAACAATCATTTCGCACAATCTTTTAGACGCCCCCATAATATTTGTTGGATTCACAGCTTTATCCGTAGAAATCAGCACAAAACGCTTAGCCCCATAATCACTGGCTGCCTTTGCCGTTTTAAACGTACCAAAAACATTATTCTTAATAGCTTCGTTAGGGCTGTCTTCCATAAGCGGCACATGCTTATGTGCTGCTGCATGGTAGACAATCTCTGGATGATAGGTTGCAAAAACCATATTTAAGCGATGCGTATTCCGTACAGAACCAATGAGCACTTCCAAATTTAAATCTGGATAATGACGTTTTAGTTCTTGCTGAATCTCATACGCATTATTCTCATAAATATCAAAGATAATCAACTGCTTTGGCTGATAAGCGGCAATTTGTCGGCACAATTCACTTCCAATGGATCCGCCACCTCCTGTTACCAGAATTACTTTATCCTTAACATACCCCATAATTTCATTCAAATTTACCTGAATTGGTTCTCTTCCCAGCAAATCTGTAATTTCCACATCACGCAGTTTACTTACATTTAATTCTCCATCAATTAACTGATATACTCCTGGCAATGTTTTCAATTCACATCCCGACATTTTACAAATTTCCAAAATATCCTTTTTTTCCTGTAGCGGAGCAGAAGGAATTGCCAAAATAATGCTATCAATTTTATATTTTTCTACATTACTTAGAATTGTAGAGCGGTTTCCTACAATCGGAACACCATTGATATAACGTCCAACTTTATTTCTATCGTCATCTATAACACAACATATTTTCATAGTTAATAGCTGGCTATCTATGATCTCTTTAATAATTACTTTTCCAGCTTCCCCCGCTCCAATTACCATAACGCGTTTCCATTTGTATCCCCTTCCAAATTTCTGATCCTTCACTTCTCGTAAGTGCCGAAAAAACCGATAAGAAAATCTTATTCCACACACTAACACTGTCTGTAATAAAATCTGAAAGAAGTGATAACTCCGCGGCATAGAATATTGAAGCAAATACATTCCCGTTATCTGTACAAAAAAAGAAATACCATTAGCAACTAACATATATCCCAGTTCATGGACACCGACAAACTTCCATAGGCTATGATACATTCTGCAAAAATAAAAAACAATCAGTGTTAAAACTATATTAACAGGCATATAATGGTATAGATTTGACAAATAAGGTGCCATAATTCCTGCATATGAGAAATCAAATCGCGCCATTAAAGCAATTACTGATGATAATGCTATAATCACAGCATCAATCAGAGCCAGGAGCAGGGCTCTTCTTACCCATTGTAAATCTAATAAATGTTCTTGCTTATTGTTCTTTTTTTCCATACTTCTCCTTTGTCCTTCTTTCCGGCTTTTATCACAAATATATACATTATACTATTACAGAATACTTTTCTCAAGATAAATTTTTGCTGTCTCTAACGCTGCTTTCACTACTTTATCCATATCATAATACTGATAGCTTCCCAGTCTTCCCCCGAAAATCACATTCTTTTCCTGCTCTGCCAGTTTTTTATACTGTCTGTATAATTCCATATTTCTTTCATCATTCACTGGATAGTAGGGTTCCATTCCCTTTTTCCATTCAGTAGAATATTCCCTGGAAATCACAGTTTTTTCCTGTTTTCCAAATTCAAAATGTTTATGTTCTATAATTCTGGTATATGGTACTTCCCTGTCTGTATAATTTACTACTGCATTTCCCTGATAATTTTCCATATCCAGCACTTCTGTTTCAAACTTCACAGTACGATATTCCAAAACGCCAAGACGATACCTGAAAAATTCATCAATCATTCCTGTAAATACTGTTTTTTCTGCCAGATTTTCACTTTCTTTTCCCAAAGAGAAATAATCTGTATCTGTTTTTACCTCTACTCCATCCAGCATTTTCTCAATAATCTTGGTGTAACCACCTTTCGGAATTCCCTGATAAGGATCATTGAAATAATTATTATCATAAGTAAAACGGAAAGGAAGCCTTTTAATAATAAAGGCAGGCAGTTCCGTACATGGACGTCCCCATTGTTTTTCTGTGTATCCTTTTATAAGTTTTTCATAAACATCTTTTCCGGCTAACATCAGAGCCTGTTCTTCCAGATTTTCAGGTTCTGTAATATGCAAAGATTCTATCTGCTTTTGTATGATTTCCTGTGCTTCTTTAGGTGTCCGGATTCCCCACATTTTACTAAATGTGTTCATATTAAAGGGAAGATTGTATAATTCGTCTTTATATACAGCAATCGGAGAATTAATATAATGATTAAATTCTGCAAACTGATTCATATATTCCCATATTTTTTTATCTGATGTATGAAAAATATGAGCTCCATATCTATGAACCTGAATGCCTTCCATTTCTTCACAGTAAATATTTCCACCAATATGTTTCCGTTTTTCAATTACCAGACATTTTTTTCCTCTTCTCTTAGCTTCATATGCAAATACAGCACCAAACAAACCTGATCCCACAATGAGATAATCATACTTCATGTTTTTGAACTCCTATCAAACATTCTTTTGTGCAATTATATACTATATCCCCAAGAAAAGCAAAATCTTTTACCTTTCTTCCAAATACCCCCTCAAAAACTCATAAATCTCTTCTTCCGTAGGAGGGCATCCCAAAAGATGATGTTCAAACTTTCTGGTACACTGTCCGATTCCCAGCTTCCCTGTTTTTCCCCGATATCCCTGTCCAATACAGATTTTGTCCTGAAGTTTCTCAAGCAGTCCTTCTTCTTTTAGTTTCTGTAATGCCGGAAGGAGATATCCGTAGCAGGCGCTGCAGGATTCTACCTCTTCTACTGCATCTGCAAGCTCCACTATCTTGCGCTCTCTTGGTGTGGAGATTCTTGTTTTCGGCTGGTTTAATTCCCGAAATTCTGCCAGTTCCCAGTCTCCCAGTCCAACTCCCAGATTTTCTGCTATTTTAATATAGGGTACTTCTTCTGTCTCATACCCCATGAGATGGCACACAAATGCATCACAAAGCACCGGGTCTGCTGCTGCCATAATCCGGTTCATAACTACCGGGTTCCCACCATCCTCGAAATCCCAGTCTCCGCATATATTGTCCACCACGATAAAATCCTGGCGCAATCTGGTTGACAGATGAGCAATGGGTTTGTGAAGTCCCATGGCGTGGAAATGTCGTTTCTCTGTATTTGGAATTAATCCCTTCATATTTTTCAAGGCACAAGTGATTTTTGTCTGGCAATGGCCTTTCATCACCGGCACATTTATTAGAAAATCCAGCTTTATAGCTTCATCACAGATTTTCAAATCCAGCCCCGCACAGTCATAGGTTTCATAAGTGTCCTTCTGCAAGTCCAGGAAAGGCACCTGATATTTCTCAGCTATGTCATAGTAACCGCATAGCTTTGCTGCCTCTGCTGTTTTGTCTCCTACCCAGGAGCCTTCCAGTATCACCAGATTCCGAAAGTCATGTTCCTGCAGGTATTCAATAATTCCCGCTATAATTTCCGGATGTGTAGTGGCTCCCCAGGAAGGTTCTGACGGAGATACCAGATTGGGCTTCATACCGATTCTGCATTCTTTTGACGGAATTCTCTCTGCCAATTGGCTTTCTTTTAGAATTTTTTTTGTCATTTCTTTATAATTAGTGCCGTAAATGGCTAAAATTTCTGTGTTTTCCATTTTTCATCCTCTCAAATTAATTCCTATGCTACATTCTTTGCTATTCATTCTATCCCATCCCCCGCCTAATTACAATGGAAAACCCTAAAGATTTTTCTTGCTTCTGCTCTCTGTACCAGATATACTAAAAATCGACATACAAAAGAATTATGGAGGAGATTATGAAAACGAAACCATCTAGCAATGTAAGTATCAGTAATATCTACAAGCTAAATGGCCAGGTGCCTCTTGGAAAAGCCATTCCTTTTGGCATCCAGCACATCCTGGCTATGTTTGTGTCCAACCTGACCCCGATTATTCTCATTGGCACTGCCTCTGGTCTGGATCAGGCAAAAACAGCTCTACTGCTGCAAAATGCCATGTTTATTGCAGGAATTGCAACTTTGATTCAGCTTTATCCTGTCTGGCGCATTGGCTCCGGTCTTCCCATTGTTATGGGTGTGAGCTTTACCTTTGTAACGATTCTTACTTATGTTGGCGGCACTTACGGCTATGGGGCTGTTGTTGGCGCTGTTCTCATAGGCGGTATCATGGAAGGAACCCTTGGGCTTCTGGCAAAATACTGGCGTAAGATTATCACCCCTGTTGTAGCTGCCGCAGTGGTTACTACCATTGGTTATTCTCTTCTTACCGTTGGCATCCGTTCCTTTGGAGGCGGTTATACGGAAGACTTCGGTTCTCCAAAGAACCTGATTCTGGGGACAGTTACCCTGGTTGCCTGCCTGCTTTTTAATATTTTTGCAAAATCCTTCTGGAAACAGTTATCTGTTCTTTTTGGATTAGTAGTTGGTTATATTCTGGCATCTGTTATGGGAATGGTTGATTTTTCCGGTATTCTGGAAGGAGGATTTATAGCACTTCCTTCTCTTCTGCCTGTTATGCCGGAATTTCATGTAGGCGCTATTGTTTCGGTTGCCATTATTTTCCTGGTATCTGCTGCGGAAACCATTGGAGACACCTCAGCGCTTTGTGCCACTGGTCTGGAACGAGAAGTAAGTGAAAAGGAAATTTCCGGCTCTCTGGCTTGCGATGGTTTTGCAAGTACTTTATCCGGACTTTTTGGCTGTCCGCCGGTGACCTCTTTTAGCCAGAACATCGGACTGATTACCATGACAAAAGTAGTAAACCGTTTTGCCATTATGACAGGCGCTGTTTGCATGCTTCTTGCAGGGCTTTTCCCTCCTATTGGCGCATTTTTTGCCTCACTGCCTGATGCTGTTTTAGGTGGATGTACAATCATGATGTTTGGTTCTATTATGGTCAGCGGTGTGCAGATGCTGGCAAGAGCTGGTTTTAACCAGAGAAATACCACTATTGCAGCCCTTTCACTGTCTGTTGGTATTGGAGCTACCTCTGCTACAGAAGCTGGCATCTGGCATGTATTTCCACAGATTATTCAGGATGTATTTGGCGGAAACTGCGTGGCAGTGGTCTTTGTAGTGTCCATTCTTCTGGATTTACTGCTGCCAAAGGATATGGAAATTCATAAAATTTAGTAAAAAGCAAGAGGAAGGCTTCTCCCGAAACGGGGCGTCCTTCCTCCTGCTTTTTCTTTAATTACATTTTTTTCTTCTTGCTGTCAGATACAGTAAAAATAGAATTGCCACACCTCCGGCTAAGACAAAGAGAAAAACCGGTGTTTCATCTCCTGTTTTGACACTTTCTTTTTTCTCTTGCTTCTTTTCCTGTTTCTGCTTATCCTGTGATTTTGACGGTTCTGCATTCATTTCCTGGTGAACCTCCTGTCCGGCAAGATTTTGCTCTGTTTCCTTTTGTGGCTCCTCCTGCTTTGGCACCTCTAGATCTGTCACTTCACTATCCTGCTCTTCAGGTTCTTTCGGTGTTTCGGTTTCTCCTTCCGGCTTCTCAGATTCTTCTGGTATTTCCCCTCCTCCTTCCGGTGTCTCAGGTTCTTGGGGTGTTTCCCCTTCTTCCTCCGGCTTCTCAGGCTCTTCCGGTGTTACTGTCTCCCCTTCCTGTTCCGGCGCTTCTGGTGTTTCTTCCTCTTTTGGCGGCTCCTCCGGAACCTTATCCGACTCCTGTTCTTTTGCTATGACTGCCACTGCATCTGCCCCTTTGCCTGTGTCTGCTGCCGGCGCTGCCCTGACAATGATTTTGTCTGCAGTTTCATCTTTGCCTACTGTAAGCATTCCGTTGGCATCTACTGTTGTATTCTGGCTCTGGTTTCCAATCACAGTCCAAACCAGTTCCGGAAGGGTTCCTGTTTCACTCTTTACCGTAGCTGTAAATTGCTGGGTTCCACCTTGCAAGACTTCTACTGCTTCCGGCGTCACAAACAGAGTAATCTCCTCTGGCTTCTGGTTTTCTTCCGGCACAGCAGGTTCCTGAGTTTCCCCATCTTCCTGTTTGGAGGAACTTATGAGCGTAAGGTAATCTGCTGACATATAACCATACATCTGTTCAAAGCTATAGTTCCCACTGCTTTTTACTACACCTTCCCGCTTTTCATCTAGTACCCCATCACTTTGAATTTCATAGAATCCATCTTTTGCCTCCTGGTTTCGTACCAGCACTACATAATTGGCTGCCTTTCCTGTTTTATACAAAAGTGTGGAAGAAGCAGAGGGTTCTTTTCGTATATTCACAGAAACATGCTCCTTTGGCACAATTTCTTTTACTGCCAGGGTATACTTCCCTGCATCTTTTTCTCCCATTGTGTGATCCAGTCTCCACACAATATTTGCCGCCTTCTCTCCCCAATAAGGGTCCGAAGCATATTTTACATTTAATCCACTGGCTTTGTTTCCAAGAAATCCCCCGTTGTAACGATAGTCCTTTGGATAAAGATAGCCTTTTGACATCCAGCCATTGGCAAAGTCTTCAATGCATGCAGCAACACTTTCATACTGATTCGCATTTACTCCCGGAGCTTTATCCGTAGCATTTAACCCAAACAAATTGTTCTTCTGCTGACTGATGCTGCTTTTTCCCCAATTACTTTCATTGGCTGCAATTCCTGTCATAAGAAGTGCATTTACCCCATATGTATTCTGATTACTTACAAAAAGCTCTCCGGTGTCTTTCATCTTAGAACCTTCCTTCAACGTCCCATCCAGCATCTTATTGACTTCTATTCCTGTATAAGATGACTGACTCCGCATAGGAAGATACTGGAAATAATTATAATAAGGTTCTTCTGGATTTACAGATTGCCCCCTCTCATCCTTCCGATAATCTGACACCATCACACCATAGTCTCGGTAAAAATAATGTCCATCATAACTATAATAAGTGATTCCTGGCTCAAGATAGGATGGGGCCGGACCATTATTCAAACTGGTAGCATATCCTGGTGTTGTCATGTCCTGCACAATGTGATGTAATAGTTTTCCATCATTTACTTCATAGCAGCTCACTGCCTTTGCCTGTGAAAGATTCACTACCTGCACTTCACTCTCTTTTACCCAGCCTACTACCCCAGAAAGCATAAACTTGTATTTTCCATTTGCATAACCCAGATATACAGCGTCTGCACCATAAGCTCCGTTGGTATATCCTGGTTTAGCTGTTTCCTGTTCAATAAATTCCGTTACTGCATTGTTTTTCGTGCGGAAATTCACCACCTGAGGTTCTCCCGTCCTGGATTTATTGGGACCTTCTGGATTTTCAATTAATTTGGGACCACTCTCCACTTTCTTCATGTTTCCTTCTTCATCCATAGAAGTGACACTCTCTTCCTGCCTTTCTCCAGATGTATCTGCTGCAAAAACTGGCGCTGCAAAGCTACAGATTCCGAGAATACTAAGTCCACAGACCAGTCTCATCCATTTTCTTCTATTCCATATTTTCATTTTCAATCTTATCCTCTGTTCTCTTTATTTGTGGCAAAGCTTGTTTTACCTCATTAAATGTAACATATCCTTAATATCTTTTCAAGATTATTATAACTCTTTAAGAACCCATTAATTTTCTAATAATTTTCTATTTTTACTATTATTTACTGTAAATATCTGGTATAATAAGGATAACAAAACACGTCAATTTATTTCTATCTCATACAAAAGCGAGGTGACCCCGTATGATGAAAGCAATGAAAAAAACGCTGGCTTTTTTGCTGGCTCTGGCACTCATTGGAACTTCTGGTGTTTTCTCAACTTTACATGTTTCAGCAGCAGAAAATAAAGAAGCAAAAGAACCACAAGTTGTTTCCAAAACAGATACTAGTATTACCTTACAAACCCAGGAAAATCTGGAATACGCCCTGCAGGTAAAAGATGAAAAAACAGATACCATTATCTGGAAATGGGCTGCAGACGATCAATACAACCTTGAAAAACAAACTGTTATATTCCAGGATTTAAAAGCAGACACAGATTACAAATTTACCTACCGCGAAAAAAATAGCCAGGAGGAAACAGAACTCCCTGTCTTTACCATTCGCACAGATGTTCAAAAAGAGCAGGAAAACATTACTACTCCTGATAATACAAAGCCTCAGGAAAATAACACTACTCCTGACAAAACAAAACCTCAGGAAGATAATACCGCTCCTGACAACACAAAGCCTCAGGAGGATAACACTACTCCTGACAAGACAAAACCTCAGGAAGATAACACCGCTCCTGACAACACAAAGCCTCAGGAAAACAACACCGCTCCTGATAATACAAAGCCTCAAGGGGAAACTCCTCCTTCTACAGATAACACGAATAAACTCCAGATGGCAACTCCTCCCTCTGATTCCCATGTAGATTCTCCTACAGATGAGAAACCAAAAGGAAATAATACACCATCAACGGACATTCAACCTACAAAAGATACCACCCCGAAACCAGTAAATGCCCCTGATGCACCCACTGCTTCCTCTGTTACTGATACTGAAATCATTTTAAATACAGAGGAAAAACAAGAATATGCTATGATTCAGGATGAAAAAGATTTGGTATGGCAAGCTTCAGGTATTTTTAAAGACTTAAAACCATCTACCGATTACAGCTTTGTTACCAGAATCAAAACAGATACTGAAATCAGCGAGAATAGTAAACCATTAAAAGTGACCACAAAATCATCTGCCGCCAAGGCTCCTGCTACTCCTGAGCTTTCGGAAAAAACAGATACTCGAATCCAGATTCATTCTGTGACAGGCCAGGAGTACTCCTTATTAAAAGATGGTAAACCGATTAGCTGGAACACAAGTGGTAATTTTGAAAACTTATCACCGGAAACAGAGTATCAAATTGTTACCAGAATCATCTTCAATGATGAAGAGGCCATGCCAAGTGAAATCAGCAAACCTTTGATTATAACCACAAAATCCATAGCAGCCCAAGCGCCAGAAGCACCAAAACTGTCTGGTCGCAGTGAAACTTCCATTACCCTCCAGGCTCAGAAGTCTCTAGAATATGCTATTTCCACGGATGGAACTACTTGGAAATGGCAAAGTGGCAATGTTTTCAGCGGCTTAAAAGAAAATACTTCTTATCAATTTATTGCCCGAAAAGCCTTTGACTCTGATAAAGCTATGCCAAGTAAAGAAAGTCCTGCTATCACCTATAAAACCTACATGGCTTTCCGGGGTACTATTGAAGGCATCAAAGCGAATGGCACCTATTACCGTGACACAAAACTAACTGCAACTGCTGTGGGTACTGGAATGAATCAGACTTCCCCTGGTAACTGGGATTCCCGCTGGGTTCCTAAAACCTGGACTTGGGATGGAAAAAATTACAGTAGTTGGAAATCTGCCCCTTATGATGTAACTTTTGTTCTGGATAAAGTAGGAGATTATTGTCTCACAGTAGGGTACGAATTAGAGGAGCACACTTCTGGTTCTTGGAAAGGCACTGGCCTTACCAAAACCTCCAGTGTTTCCTTTAAAGCTGTAGTTCCAGTTTACACCATACAAGCATCTTCTGATAAATATGGCAAAATTAGTCCTTCCGGAACTATTGAGGTAAAAGAAGGCAGCAGCACAGAATTTACTTTTACTCCAAACAAAGACTATAAAGTTTCCAAAGTATTCGTAAACGGAAAACAAGTGACTATCAAAAATAACAAATATACGATTTCCAATGTGAAAGCAAACCAGACCATCTCCGTATCTTTTGAACGAATTGATGGACGACAGATACCAAAAACCGGAGACGAAAGCCAAATTTTCCTTTATACGGTTCTCTTTGTATCTGCTACTGCTATATTCCTATTGGTTATAAGAGCACAACGGAAAAAGAATCACAATTAAACACTTCTTTCCCAGAAAGATAAACCTATGGTAAGTGCAAAATAATTCGACGGATTGTGTTGCCCTAAAAATTATTCCATAATAATCATTAGAGAATGCAAGCATTTCACTTCCTCTTCTTTTGCTAGAAATGATAGATGCGAGCATTTTACTCTATCCGATTTATGGAGGTGTGCTCATGAGAAGCAAAAGAATACCCGCCGAAGAACAATACCGTCTCATCATGGAATGCCGTCAAAGTGGATTGACAGATCATCAATGGTGTGTGGAACACGACATCAAACCGGGAACTTTTTACAACTGGGTAAAAAGGCTGCGTCAAAAAGGTTGTGTGGATTTTCCAGAGTCAACCGGAAGCAGCTATCGTGCACCAGAAAGTCAGGAAGTTGTCAGAGTAGATTTTCATGATACTGCCCCACTCCCAGTTGAACAGCCATTCAATGTGATTCCGGTATCTACGGAAAGAAATAACCTTCCCGTAGCAGAGCCAATGAAGCTGTCTGTAGGAAGTATCTCACGAAGAAGCTTTTTGGTACTTCCAGTGAAAAACGGAAAGATATTGATAGTCAGCTGAATCTTTTTGATGAAGCCGAGCAGGAAGCAGATCCGACATGGAAACAGGAACTTCCTGATGACATCACTGTTCCGGAACATAAGCGAAAAGCACGACGGACACATGCAGATCTCTTTAAAAATGTTCCTTCCTGCGACGAGATCATTTCTCTTCCGGAGGAGGAGCGAAACTGTCCAACCTGCGGAACGCAGATGGAATGTATTGGGAAAGAATTCGTCCGCCATGAATTTCGCTTTACGCCTGCCAAAGGAAAAGTAGTAAATATCTATCGTGAAACCTATAAATGCCCGGAATGTGCCATATCAGAGGAACACCCAGATAATCAGACATTTGTCAAAGCGCCTGTCCAGGAACCATTGATCCCAGAAAGTTATGCATCGGAATCCGTTGTAGGCTGGGCAATGCACCAGAAGTACCAGAATGGTCTGCCATTAAACCGGCAGGAATCGGAATGGAAGCAGCAGGGTGTCCCATTAAGCCGGGCTACGCTTGCTAACTGGATCATTTACTGTGCGGAGAATTACCTCTGTCATGTTTATGATTATTTTCACCGTCAGTTACGGATGCGTAAATATCTGATGGCAGCTGAAACCCGGGTTCAGGCACTGAATGAGCCGGAGCGCAATCCTGAAACAGATTCCTGGATGTGGCTCTTCCGCAGTGGAGAAGATGGGCTTCCGCCGATCCTGCTCTATCATTACACAGAGACAAGGGCAAAGTTCCATGCGGCATCTTTCCTACAGGGGTTCAGCGGATATCTGGAGACTGATGGATACCAGGGTTATAACAATCTGCCGGATATCAAACGATGCTCTTGCTGGGCACATGTGAGACGTTACTTCACAGATGCCATACCGAAAGGGAAAGAGTATGATTACAGCCTTCCGGCAGTGCAGGGAGTACAATTCTGCTCCAGGCTGTTTGATTGTGAGCGGTACTCAAAAGCGAAAAATCATACTGCGGAGCAGAGAAAACAGTTCCGTCTTGAAAAGGAGAAACCGATACTGGATGCATTCTGGAATTGGCTGGATCAGCAGCGACCAAACAAAGGGACTCGTTTGGCGAAGGCGGTGAACTATGCCCAAAATCGGAAAGACACCCTGATGACCTATCTGGAAGACGGCCATTGCAGTTTGTCCAATAATCTCACTGAGAATGCAATCAGACCATTCACAGTTGGCCGGAAGAACTGGCTGTTCAGTGCCAGTCCGAAGGGAGCTGCCTCTAGCGCTATTGTGTATACAATGGTTGAGATGGCAAAAGCGAATGACCTGAACACCTACAAATATCTGACATACCTCTTATCACAGCGGCCAGACGCTAAAATGTCAGATGAACAGCTGGAACAGCTTGCCCCATGGAGCGAGACTGCGAAAGCGAACTGTCAAAACTAAACTAGAGTAAAACGCTTGCATCTATCATTTTGGTGCAAGCGTAATTCATGGGTAGCGTAGCAATATTTTGCGCTTACATAAGAAGTGCTGTGAATGTCCGCGCTGATAAAATCTTTGTATGCTTAAAAAAGGGAAAGTCTTTCTCTTATGCAGACTCTCCCTGAAATTTGGCAATCCTTTCTTAAATCAATTCTTTGATAATTTAAAATTATATTCTACAACAAAATATACGCACGTATTTAATACCCAAATAAATCCATTGATACTATCTTTTCGAAGCTTTCTTTATACTTCTCTTCAGATATTTCATATTGTCCATACAAAATTTTATTAGCTTTACAAATGTTGTGGTATATAATTTGTTGAATCAGATTCCTCATATAGTTCCAATAGGTTTGATTTGTATTTGCATACCCTATCTTTTTAATCCAATCAACTAATTGATATTTTGCTGTTGGCAAATATTTCTCATCAACAACTCCCTCTAATACCTTTTGAATACTATCCCCTATATTATCTAATGACAAAATCTCTAAAATTTCACCACAATATTTTTTTCTTTTTTCCGCATCATTTATACCAAAACGTTTTTCCAGTAAATCATTGACTCTATGAGGAAAATTCACTGCGGTTCCGATAATTGTCTCTTGCTCTACTAATGCTTTATACGCTTTTCCAGGTTGTAAACGCACTGGGATTTTTCGTTCAGCAAAAGCTCTATCTGGCAACTCCCTTAAATGTTGATAGGATTCTATCATCGGATAATTAATATATAATTTCCCCATATCAGCAGCATCTACAAACTTTCTCTGCATTGCTAAAATCTTCTCTTCAGAAAAACTAGTATCATGTCTCTCATAATCAAATACTAAAATAATATTCGTGAAGTCTTCCTTATATCGAAGATTTTTGGGATGTTTCTTTTTACTAATAACAAAAGGTAAATCAATATCTTCATTCCCTTCTGTCCATTCCTCCCCATATTCTTTCACGATATCTTCATACAACTGGTATATATTGGTTCCATAAATCCATATTTCATCCATATTAATATTAATTTCTGGAAAACATCTGAATATCAGCCAAAACAATTTATTTTTTTCATGATTTCCTTCCACAACCAACAAATTTTGGCCTCGTTTTCTCCTCTCACCTTGATAATCATTCATATTTATCAAACTCCCCGCTAATATACATCTTTTCCAGATTGTGTCCTTCTCTTAATTCTCTTTCTGTCGCATTACAAAGCGCAGTGAGCGTCCCTACCCTTGATAAAATAAATAAACAGTCTGGTCTCATTAATCTGTTTGTCATCAAATTCGTATTATGAGATGTCATAATCACCTGACACTTGGGATATCTTTTCTTAAAAAATCTTATCACTTTTTCTGCCATTTCATAATGGTAAAAGGCATCAAATTCATCCAAATATAGCAAAGACGGTTCTACACCTTTGGGAATTAATTTTTTATATAAATCAACTAATGTTAAAGTTCCACTAGAAGCATTGTCATAAAATGGCACTAACTTGTCATGTAAGAAATACAGTTCTCTCTGTCCATCCGGCAATTTTTTTAATACTAGTTTACATGCTATCCCCATTTCATTCAGAAAACTTTCCAAATCCCTTAATTGCCTTTCCTCTTCTAATAATTCAAAAAAAACATCATTTATTATTCTTGGAGTTCTACGCAGCCCATTTCCTACAGTAAACATACGCATTCTTCTGACATAACTAGATAGTTTAATCAAAATAGAATCATTATCCAACGCAACATTACTGATTATCCATCTTAAAAAAGGTAATTTACTCTCTTGCATTTCATCTTCATAATCAACTTGCATTGCCTGTAAATATCTATCAATATTGGCAGTCTCTGCATGAATGTATTCAAGATTCTCAAATTCAAACTTATTCTTTTCAAAATCGCATTGATAAATTCTTTTTCCGTCAATAATCAATTCTTCTGTTTTTAATTCTTTATCAAAATGCTTGGTATATCTGTATATGAGACTCTGATTATCAAAAGAAAATTCGTAAGAAAAGCTTGCTGCCTGTTCAGTAGAATCAGCATTAAGAAAAGCCCCTTCACGCAGATAACGTATACCGCCGAGAATTGATACAGAAATATCTAGCAGTGCTTTCCCTAAATTCGTTTTTCCTGTTGCATTTCTTCCATAAATTAGCATTGAACAAAATCGCTACGCGATGGCCTGCCAAGGCTGTGGCATAGCGATTTTCTGTTTTATATAACAAAACAGTGGAAAGCAAGTCCTAAAAGTAGTATTGTTAAATCACCACAAAATAACAATCAAACAGGATCGACCTCTCCACTGCCTATGAAAAGAATACCACCATTCCACTTGGTTGGCAAGCGGTTTTATGCTTGAGTTTCCGCAGTTTTATCCACAGAACCTATAATCATCCTTGCTGATTATTAACAACTTTTTAAAAATGCCAAAAATATAAGGAATCCTATTCCTTTTTGATGTAAAATTTAATCAC
>CABJAN010000036.1 GCA_902363515.1 Bacillota bacterium
AGATAACCTTGGCTATCTATCCCTTTTACTGTTTTGGTTCGTTGAACCTAAGAATAAAATGTAAAAGAATTTTCGATTCATGTGTTTCACTGTTCAGTTATCAAGGTTCCTGTCATTCTTGTGACAGCCATATTAGATTACCATAATCAGGAAGGCTTGTCAAGAACTTTTTTCATTTTTTTGAAACTTTTTTCTCAAGCTGTTTCCGCTTGTTTCTGTCTTTTTCGACAGCCAGTCTAGATTATCACATCTTGCTCGGCTTGTCAAGAACTTTTTTGAAGTTTTTCAATTTCTTCAAAAACTTCTTTGAAAAGAATGTTTTCCTCTGTCATTTCGACAGCTTGTTTACTTTATCATATCTTTTCTTTCTTGTCAACAACTTTTTTCATTTTCTTTTTTGACCTTCAAACCTCAAAGCGGTTGACTGATTTACACTATACCACTATCCTTTCTCTATGTCAACAAAAAAACAGGAAAATTTTACAAATTTTGCAACCACCCAACTAAGCGTCAACTTTCTAGTAAAATAGCTGCAAGAACTTTGCAAATTTCCCTGCTTCTTTTCTCTCATCTTAAAATTCCTGATAAAAAATGCAACAGAACATTATTATCATACAGAAAACCAGTAATTTCATTCTCCTGAATCAGCACTGCTGCCTCTTTTGCCCAGGCAGCATCCCAGAATAGTGTAATAATCAAAAAACAAATCCACACAAAAAAGATACCCTGTACAGCTCCAAGAACTGCCCCTCCTGCCCTGTTCAACAAACTCAGTACCGGAAGGGAGAAAATACCGTCCAGCATTCCTGCCAAAAGGTTCATAAATATACTTACCAGAATAAAAGTCAAAATCAGGCTGATACTTCCAATAGCAATTTTGGCAATACTATGTGATAAATATTCTCCAAAAGTCTCTGCCAGCAGATGATGATAGTTCTCTGCTGTATTATTTTCTGCCAGAATCTTTTTCATACTCTCCGGCAAAGGCAGTCCGGATATAAACTGCTCCTGTTCCTCCTTATTTTCCTGTTGGTTCATTTTCTCTTCTAAGACTCCCGAAATGCTTTCTTCACACTTTTGCTGTACAACTCCATAAATAGGCGTATTCTCTGTCAAAAACCGGCTCATATACGGATTTAGCGCTGCTCCCAAAAACAGCGTCAGCAGTACAGAAATTAAAGAAAATGCAGAACGTACCATGCCATGTTTCATTCCGTTAAAAACACAAAGCACTATGACTGCCAGAATAACAACACTTAACCAATTCATAAATCGCCTTTCTTTTGTAATTTTTATTTCAATCGTATGGTATTAATTCCACCTTCCGAAACCACAATATAGCGTTTGGAGGCTACCTGGAAAATATTTTTGACCGCTCCCTCTTCCATGGTTCCATCAAATTTAAGAATCCCCTTTAAATTATACATCATAACTTTTTCTGAATCACACATAATAATCATATCTCCACTGATACTAATATCCTGATATTCTTTGTCAAAACCTTTGGAACATTTCTTTCTTCCGGATGGATCAAATAATTGGAGAATGTATGGTTCTTCCTCTTCATTACCTTTTAAAACCAGTCCGAAATATTTGTCATTATAAAAGGTACTGATAATTTCTTCTTTTAACTCTTCCTCCGCCTTCTTTTCCACAGTGCCATTACTGTCAAAAATTGTATATCCATCATCCCGAAATGCCACTGCGGTCTGGTCATTGACATAAACAACCTGAGGAATTAACGTATTTTTATATGTGTAGTCTGCAATGATATTATCCACCTTATTTTGTCCTTCGTCTCCAAAACTGTAAAATACAATTCTGCTGGATATCTCCCCTTCTTCAATATAAAGATAACTGACCAGAATAATATCACCTTTTGGAGAAACTGCAATATCCAGGGGATATCCCGGATTTTCTATCCTGGTTTGGTTTTCAGCAATAATACTTCCATCGGATGCATAATAATTAATCCATGTTTTTTCTCCGTCTTCCAGTACAGCTGCCACTGCACCGGTTTCTGTTACCTCTGCCTGGAGAATCGGAAACTTGGTTTCAATAGGGCCTACTGGTTTATCCTGTTTCAGCACATACATCAAGGTTCCTTTTCTGTCATAAATAACCGCATATTCTCCTCTTACGTCTGAGTCCGGGTTACTCATTTCATAAGTCTGATTCCACACAATTTGTTGTGACTGCGAAAGCAAATAAGCACCATCATCACCGTATTTCAGCAAGCTATCTCCTAATTGGGTATAGCCTGCTGACTGGGTATCTTCATTTTCTGCTGAAGACAAAACCTGGTAATCGCGATACACATGAAGCTGAATTCCCACTAAAACAGCAATCGCCAGAAGAACGATTCCTAAGGTTATCCACACTGAACGCTTTATCTTAATTTTGGCAAGTGGTTTTATTTTATTCTCATAAAGCTGTATGATTTTCTCCTGCCCTCCTGCACTATCTCCGGATTGTCTCGGTCTCGGAAATTTCCGTTTTATGTATTCTTTTATATTCATAAATTTCTTCCTTCACGTATTTTTAGGTAAGTATAGCACAAATTTTTAAGGGAGTAAAATTTTTTGTCCCGGATAAATGGTATCATTTTCTGACATTTGGTTTAGTTCGCAAATTTCCTTGATTTTTTTAATAGTACCATAGTTTTTCATGCTAATCCTGGTCATAGTATCTCCGGGCTGAATGGTATAAGACATATGATTAGATGCTGCAGTTTCTTCCTTTTGTTCTGCTTCTGCATCTGATGTGGTCTCTTTTGGAATCTCTTTCTGCTCCTCTTCCTGTACCTTCATTTCTGACGTTTCCTGTAACGGTTCTGTTTCCTTTTCCTCCTCTTTCTCTTTTCCAGGTGCATTAACCGGAGTTACCGCTTCTGGACTTTCTGTTTTCTGATTTGTTTCTTGTTTATCCAGACTTGCAATTACCTTCTCTGTTCCCTTTAATTTCTGATAATCGTTTAAATATAACACACTTACCGCAAGAGCTGCTGCTGCCACACATACACCTGCAGTTTTAAGCAGCGGAAAATTCTTCTTTTGCTTTTCCTGTTCCGCTTTTCTCTCTACTTTTTTCCGAAAAGAATGTACTGCTCCATCATCTACCTCTTCACTTTTCTTTTCTAATCTTTCATTCTGTGCCACCAGAAAATTACGCATGGCCTCATTTTTCTCATAATACACATAAAATCCAGCCTGCCTGGACATTTTCCCATCCTCATATCTGTAGAACGCCTCTTCTTTTTCCAAGGGTTCCATAACAAACAACACCTTATCATTTCCGCCAAAATGATTTAAGTGGGTCTGGCAAATTACCTCATGCAGTTCCATAGAACACCCCGGCACAGAAAGAAACCATCCTACAATTTCCTGCTCCGGAAAATATTCTTTATTTTTTTCATACACATGATTCCAGGTTTCCTGTGTAAAATCTACATGCTCCTCACTGATTTCCATATCACTAAGGGCTACCGCACTTTTTACAAACAAATACGAAGTTCCTTCTTTCCAGTTTGCCTGTCCTAAAAGAATAGCTGCAATTCCCCTGCCTGTATTTTCAGAAGAGATTCTACAAAGGTAAGTGTATGCATAGTCTTCTATATAGATTTTTTGTGTTCCTTCAATTTCCCCTATCTGGCGTATATTGTTTGGAATCCTGAAAAATTCCTCATTTCCCTCTGGTTTTTGTTTTTCTTTTTCGTAAACAATTTCTATCATACTAACAGCACCCCTTTTTTTGAAGAAAAGGATACCACACTCTCCATGCGAAATTTATCAAATTTCGTGCAACATTCTATTTTTTTACTGACAAAATTTCCATATTTTTTTGGGATAACAAAAAAGAAAACGGAAAAACTAAAGACAGTAGTATCAGGAAAGGATAGAATATGTATGGCAAATCACCCTACTCATTATATAGAAAACCAAACTGCAGGCGCAGATGTGAAACTTGGCACCCTGCTTTTTCATCTTTTATCATCCAGAGAACAACGTTTTCGCGATTTGGTTATTCTCTGCATTGGCAGTGACCGCATTACCGGGGACAGTCTTGGACCACTGGTAGGCCACAGCCTCACCGGATATTCATTAAGTCATACTCATGTTTACGGAACCTTGTCCCACCCCGTTCATGCTCTGAATTTAAATGAGACTGTAAACATGCTGTATGAACAGCACCCTCACAGTCTCACTATAGCGGTTGACGCATCCCTGGGAACAAAAAACCACGTGGGATGTCTCACAGTTTCGGAAGGCCCCTTAAATCCCGGACTGGGTGTACGAAAAAAGCTCCCTGCTGTTGGAGACATTGCTGTCACCGGTATTGTAAACTTCTCCGGGGCTTTTGACCATTTGCTTTTGCAATCCACACGCCTTGCCACAGTTGTTCACATGGCCGACTCTATCGTGTCCGGAATTCGCATGGCACACCGTCAATATTTTGCGCCACGCCTTTTTCCCGTATTTCCTTTTTTCCAGCCAGAACCTGAGCGCACTCTTAGTTTTGCAAAATTTACTTCTGTACCGCCGGCTTCTGTCTGTTCCCCAAAAGGCAGAATATAATCTCTGTACTGATAATTTGCTCCAAATACCCTGCGGATAATTCTTTTAATGAGAAGATAAGCGCCTCTTGGAAACCATGCTTTGTAGTAATATCTGCCGATTTCACAGGTGCCGCAATACTTATCTGTCAGGGTAATAATCCAGGTTTCCCAGTGTGTAGGTGGTATTGGGGTAACCGGAAACATATGCTTTACAATCATCTCTTCTTCCAGCGGATTCAGCTTAAAATAACGTCTGGCATTTCGCAAGGCTGTGTGGGGATGGGTCATTGCATGAACCGGATCTCCCGTCTCTTTGCGATGCCCTCTCCAGTCATACAAAAATAAATCATGGAGCATTCCAGCCCTTGCCGCACTTCTGGCATCCAGATTAAAAAATTTACAGATTCTATAGTTAAAATATGCTACATTAAGACAATGCTGATAGCAACTGGTTTCGCAGTGATGGGGATATTTTTTCATCTTCAGCACATACGGGTGATGAACCAGATCCTTGATGTACTCATAAAACTCCTCATTTCCCGGATCCTTCACTGTTCTGACACGTCTTCTCTTCCTGTTTCCTATCATAATTCCTCACTCCCCATTTTTTATTTAGATTCTATACGAAACCTCAATTTTTGTAAAGAAAAAAAGAGCTGCCACATAAGCATACTGGGAACATTTGCACATTTCCAGCTCAGCCTGCGTTCCCTTTGAGCCTATAGTCTCAAAGAGTACTCGGCAAATTCGCCGGAACTGCACAAATATTCCACAATACTATATCATGTGACAACTCTTTTTTAATTACATGAATGCTTTTACTTTTTCATAAATACCTGCTGCATCAATTCCGTATTTTTCCAATAATTTTACTGCAGGGCCTGATTCGCCGAATACGTCATTGATACCAATACGCAGCATCTTCGTAGGAGCTTTCTCGGACAGTACTTCTGCTACTGCACCGCCAAGTCCTCCGATCACCGAATGTTCTTCCACTGTTACAACTTTTCCTGTTTCCTGTGCTGATTTTACAACCAGCTCTTCATCCAGTGGCTTAATGGTATGAATATTTACAACCTTTGCATCAATACCGTCTTCTGCCAGTTTTTCTGCTGCCAGAAGAGTCTCATTCACACAAAGACCTGTTGCAAAAATAGTAACATCTTTTCCTTCTCTTAGTACAATTCCCTTACCAATTTCAAATTTGTAATCTGGATTGTCATTGATAACAGGAACAGCCAGTCTTCCAAAACGAAGATATACAGGACCATCATGTAAGTAAGCGGCTTCTACTGCTGCTTTTGCTTCTACATCATCAGATGGATTCAAAATCACCATGCCTGGAATGGTTCTCATAAGAGCCATATCTTCGTTGCACTGATGTGTGGCGCCATCTTCACCTACAGAAATACCGGCATGTGTTGCACCGATTTTTACATTTAAATGAGGATAACCAATGGAATTACGAACCTGTTCATAAGCACGTCCTGCTGCAAACATGGCAAAGGTACTTGCGAACGGAACTTTTCCTGTTGTAGAAAGTCCTGCTGCAATTCCCATCATATTGCTCTCGGCAATACCACAGTCGATATGACGCTCTGGAAATGCCTTCTGGAAAGTTCCTGTTTTGGTAGCACCAGCCAAGTCTGCATCCAGAACTACCAGGTTCTCATACTTTTTGCCTAATTCTACTAATGCGTTACCATAACTATCTCTGGTTGCGATTTTCTTTACTTCTGACATAATGCTTCACCTACCTTTTCCAAATCAGCCATAGCGATTTCATATTCTGCATCGTTTGGAGCTTTTCCATGCCATCCTGCATTATTCTCCATGAAGGATACGTCTTTTCCTTTTACTGTT
Source organism: Bacillota bacterium (assembly GCA_902363515.1). GTDB lineage: Bacteria > Bacillota > Clostridia > Lachnospirales > Lachnospiraceae > Blautia. Next base: position 6,419 of record CABJAN010000036.1, read on the forward strand.
TTCATAATAATTGCTGTTGGCATACCTTTTGTAGCCTTTGCTTCATCAAAGGCAGCTTTTAACTGGTCAAAATCATTTCCGTCTTCCACATTAATTACATGGAAATTAAACGCTTCAAATTTTTTGTCAATTGGATATGGAGAGCATACATCTTCAATGTTTCCATCAATCTGCAGACCATTGTTGTCTACAATCACAGTCAGGTTATCCAGTTTTCTGTGGCCTGCAAACATAGCAGCTTCCCAGACCTGTCCTTCCTGAATTTCACCATCTCCTAAGAGTGTATAAACACGATAAGACTCCTGGCTCATTTTTGCAGATAAAGCCATACCTACTGCTGCGGAAATTCCCTGTCCCAAAGAACCGCTGGACATATCAACTCCTGGGATGTGTTTCATATCTGGATGTCCCTGAAGATAGGAGCCCAAATGACGAAGTGTTTTCAAGTCTTCTACCGGAAAATAACCTCTGTGTGCCAAAGTGGAATACAATCCTGGTGCTGTATGGCCTTTTGAAAGAACAAAACGATCACGATCAGCTTTCTTTGGATCCTGTGGGTCGATATTCATTTCTTCAAAATATAAATAAGTAAACGCTTCCGTTGCTGAAAGAGATCCGCCTGGATGGCCGGCTTTCGCAGAATGAACAGCTGTAATAATACCCTTGCGAATCTCGTTAGCTGTTTTCTGAAGTTCTAACTTGTTCATTACTTTTCTCCTTTTTTGATTTTCCCGCTTCTGCGGTTGTTATTACTCGCCAAATACTGCTATATAGTCTTTCTGAAATTTTTCAATACCTGCATCTGTAAGTGGATGTTTTGTCATCTGTTCCAGAACACTGTAAGGAACTGTAGCAATATCAGCTCCAGCCAAAGCACAGTCTGTTACATGCATTGGATGACGAACACTTGCCGCAATAATTTCTGTAGGAATATCAGCTACTGCAAACATTTCAGCAATGGTGCTAATCAATTCAACACCGTTTGTAGAAATATCATCCAGTCTTCCAAGGAATGGAGAAACATATGTAGCACCTGCTCTTGCTGCCAGAAGCGCCTGGTTTGCAGAAAAGATTAAGGTTACATTTGTTTTGATTCCTTCTGCTGATAATACTTTTACAGCTTTCAGTCCTTCTGTTGTCATTGGGATTTTTACAACCATATTTGGATGAATAGCTGCAATTTCACGGCCTTCTTTAATCATGCCTTCTGCATCTGTAGTTGTTGCTTTTACTTCACCGCTGATTGGTCCGTCTACAATAGATGCAATCTCTTTGATTACTTCATTGAAGTCGCGTCCTTCTTTTGCAATCAGAGACGGATTGGTAGTTACACCACAGATAATTCCCATATCATTTGCTTTTTTAATATCCTCTACTTTTGCTGTGTCAATAAAAAATTTCATAATTCTACTCCTCCATTTTCGGCGCCCAAAGGCTCTATTTGTTTGTTGCTTATAGTTTACTCCTTAAACAAACATTCCGCAAGAGGATGCTGTATTATTAGCAATTTTATTTATTAATAAAATGAAATTTTATTAATAGTTGTTTTTATATGTTTATTCCAGTTTTTTATATAATAAGGCTTTTCTTTCTATGATTCTCTATTTTATTACTAATTATTCCAGCAATTTCATTTAATTATTTTTTCTTGCCCTTTTTCTTTTTGCTCCTGGAATTTACATAGGCTGTTGTTTTCCGCACTATGAGTTTGGGCTCATACTCAATGTGATATGTGCTGGTAGGCTCTGTATCCAAATAGGCATTATGTGCAGATTCAATCTTTTTCATAATAATATCACAGGCATCCCTTCCTTTTAAAGGGACGAAATGTTCAATGGTAGTCAGAGACATCTGAGACATTCTTCCAAAAATAATATTATCACAACCTATAACAGAAACATCCCCAGGAACTTTTAATTTTTCTTCCTGAAGAGCATCTATAATTCCAAAGGCAATCATATCATTCAGCCCTGCAATAGCCGTGACTTTTCTTTTTTCTGCCAAAAGTTCTTTGGTCAAAGTATATCCTATACGATATTCAGAATCAACACTTGGCAGAACCTCATCCCAAATATCATCTGCCGCCTTAATAACCACAGATTGAGAAAGCCCTTCTTTTTCATATTCCTGCACAAAACCTTCCACACGTCTAGAACGCTGTTCCTGACGTTTTGTAAGAGGTGGTGCAATAAAAGCCACTTCCCGATGTCCCAAATCCAGTAAATGACGCGCCATAAGGCTACCCACTTTTGTATTATCCTGATTAATGGCATCTACCTTTACCCGTTCTCGGTTGCTGATTACCGCCAATGGAATTTTTTCTGCAATTTCCTCCACCTGCTCCATAAAAGCTTCACTAGGATTGCAGGTATAGATGATTCCTGCCGGTGATACACTGTGCATCATTTTCAGGTACTGCTCTTCTATTTTTAATTCCCGCTGTGTATTGCACACAAAAACTCCATATCCCTTTTCTTTTGCTACCGTTTCAATTCCCTGAAGCAGCATAACATAATAAGGATTTGTAAGCGTAGGACAAAACACAACAATTAGCCGGCTGTTTTTTGAACTTTTCTGGCTTCTTCGCTTTGGAACAGTGTAGCCCATGTCCCTGGCAACTTGTTCCACTTTTTGTATGGTTTCTTTTGAAAAAGAAACATTATACTTTTTATTCAAGACCATAGATACGGTAGCCTGGGAAACACCCGCAGCCTTGGCAATATCCGTAGAGGTTACCTTTTTTCTCATAGCTCTACTCTACCTTCCAAAGCCCTCAAAAGAGTGACTTCATCAATATACTCTAAATCTCCACCTACTGGAACTCCGCTGGCAATCCTACTAACCTTGATTCCCACAGGCTTAATTAACTTGCTGATATACATTGCCGTAGTCTCTCCCTCCAAGCTGGAATTCGTGGCAATAATTACCTCCTGAATATCCTGCTCTGCAATGCGCTGCATAAGTTCCTTTAACTTTATATCATCCGGTCCAATTCCAAGCATAGGGGAAATAGCACCGTGGAGCACATGATAAACCCCGTCAAATTTTCCTGTTTTTTCATAGGCTGCCAAATCTCTAGTATTCTCCACCACCATAATCACATGATGATCCCGACGCGAATTGTTGCAAATGGGACAAATTTCCTGGTCGGTTAATGTGTAACAGCACTTACAATACTGCACATTTGCCTTGGCATTTAAAATAGCATTGGACAGGCTCTGTACCTGGTCCATAGGCATATTTAAAACATGAAAAGCCAAACGCTGTGCTGATTTTGCTCCAATACCAGGTAATCTGGAAAATTCTTCAATAAGTTTGTTTATATGACTGCTGTAGTATTCCAATTCTTTTCTCCTTTAGATTTAGAATGGGAATCCGCCGCCCATTCCTCCCAGGCCACCTGTAAGTTTGGACATCACTGCTGCAGAAGCTTCCTCCATTTTCCGCAGTGCTTCATTAGTTGCAGCTACAATCAAGTCTTCCAGCATCTCAATATCATCTGGATCTACCACTTCTTCTGCCAATTTTACCTTCAGCACTTCTTTTTTACCGGAAACAGTTACCTCTACAGCTCCGCCACCGGCTGCTGCTGTAAATTCTTTTTCCTCCAGTGCTTTCTGGTTTTCTTCCATCTGGCGCTGCATTTTCTGCGCCTGTTTCATTAAATTATTCATGTTTCCAGGCATCATACCACCTGGAAATCCACCTCTTTTTGCCATATCAGGCTCCTCCTATTCATCATCTTCCATTGTTTCCACTGAAATTTCCATGTTTATATTCTGCATCAATAAATCATCCACGGTAATTTCTGACAGGCCGCCTCTGGTTTCCCCGGCATCCCCGTCTTTTAAAATCATCTTGATTTCTATATCTTTTCCAATTTTTTTCCGTATGGCATTTTTCAGCATTTCCATGCTGTCAGGACTGTCCATACAGGTTTTTGCCAGAAAATTCCGGAATTCCACATAGAGTACAGGCTCTCCTGTACTTCCATCATATTTTGGCGTGGATTCTAACAGCATTTGCTGTAAAAGCCCTTTGGTATCCCGGATAATGGCATTCCAATTCTGGCGCACATACTGCAAATCCTCCGGGGCTGCTTTTTCCGGTTTTGGCTGTGGCTCTGTTTTCGTATGCTCTGCTGTTTTCACAGAAGTATCCGTCACACCCTGAGACACAGGTGGCGCTGCCACCACACCATTTTTCAGTTTTTCCTCCAGGACACGTACCCGGTCATACAGAGAATCCAGATTTGTCTCCATTACTGGTTGACATAACTTAATAAGGGCAATTTCCACCAGGACGCGCTTCTGGGAAGCATACTTAATCTGATTAGATAATTCAGAAAAAACACGGATATAGCGCATCAGGGTTTCCGCATCCATCATAGCGCTTTCTTCTTTCATCTTCTCCAGATTTTCTGCAGACACATCCACAGCTTCTTCCGGATGTTCCGAAGAACCTATTAACAACAGGTTCCTCAGGTACCAGATAAAATCCGTAACAAACTGTCCCATCTCCTTGCCCTGTAAAATAATTTCTTCCAGGGTTTTTACTGCGCCTGCTGTGTCCTGCCTTAAAATCTTCCGCAAAAGTCCGCTGAAAATATCTGTATCCACTGCTCCCAGGTTTTCCAGTACCTTTTCGTAAGTGAGCGTCTCACCCAGATAGAAGGCAATGCACTGGTCTAAAAGAGAAAGAGCATCACGCATAGAACCGTCCGCTGCCTTGGCAATGTAGCGGATGGCCTTCTCTTCCACATCATTTCCCTCTTTTTCCATGAGTTCTGTCAGACGATTGGCAATGGTCTCTACAGTAATTCTCCTGAAATCATATCGCTGGCACCTGGACAAAATAGTAATGGGAATCTTATGTGCTTCTGTGGTAGCCAGAATAAAGATAACATACGACGGCGGTTCTTCCAGCGTCTTTAACAGGGCATTAAAAGCGCCTGTAGACAGCATATGAACCTCATCAATAATATAAACCTTATAGCGGCCTTCTGTTGGTCTGTATGCCACTTCTTCCCTGATTTCCCTGATATTGTCCACACCGTTGTTGGAAGCTGCGTCAATCTCTATGACATTCATAGAGGTTCCTTCCAGAATCGCCCGGCAGGTCTTGCAGGTATTACAGGGACTGCCATCCACAGGATGTTCACAGTTTACTGCCCTTGCCAGAATCTTGGCAATGGTAGTCTTACCAGTACCTCTGGTACCGCAGAAAAGATACGCATGTCCGATTCTATCAGCTTTTATCTGATTTTTCAATGTGGTAACAATATGTTCCTGTCCTTTTACGTCTTCAAAGTCCTTTGGACGGAACTTTCTGTAAAGAGCTGTATAGCTCATGTGTGTTCTTCCTTTCTCAGTCTCCGAAGCTAATGCCAATGCGTTTTGCATCTTCTACAAGCTGATCGGTAGGTGATACCATTTTCAGCTTGCCTGCACATTCGCCCAGAGGAACTTTTTTTACTTTTCCATTGATGATTCCCACCATATAGCCATAGTCCTCTTCCAAAATCAGCTTGGCTGCTTCAGAGCCCAGTCTGGTAGACAGAACCCTGTCATAAGGACATGGACTGCCGCCCCGCTGCATATGGCCGGGAATGGTAATGCGGATATCTAAATCCAGCTTGTTTTCCAGTTGGCTTGCCAACTGATAGGCAACCGATGGATATTGTTTTCTGTATTCTTCCTGTTTCTTCTTAAATTCTTTTTTGGTCAGTTTGGCATCTGCCTTGGAAACAGCGCCCTCTGCCACTGCCAGAATGGTAAATCCTTTTCCGGCTTTGTTTCTTCTGTTAATTGCTTCTACTACTTTGTCAATATCATATGGAATCTCTGGAATCAGAATAATATCTGCGCCTCCTGCAATCCCTGCATGAAGGGTCAGCCATCCTACTTTATGTCCCATAACTTCCACAATAAACACCCGACTGTGGGAGGCTGCTGTGGTATGAATACAATCAATGGCATCTGTAGCAATATTTACTGCACTCTGAAATCCAAAAGTCATATCTGTTCCCCAGATATCATTATCAATGGTTTTAGGAAGATGAATAATATTCAGTCCCTCTTCTCTTAAAAGATTGGCTGTTTTCTGTGTTCCGTTTCCTCCTAAAATTACCAGACAATCCAGACGTAGTTTGTGATACGTCTGTTTCATGGCTTCTACCTTATCCAGACCTTTCTCATCTGGAACACGCATCAGTTTAAAAGGCTGACGGGAAGTTCCCAAAATGGTGCCTCCTCTGGTGAGAATTCCGGAAAAGTCTTTTGAAGAAAGCATTCTGTAATTCCCATAAATAAGACCCTTATACCCATCGTCAAACCCATAAACTTCCAATTCTTCCAGGTTATTGCTCAAACCTTTTACAACGCCTCTCATAGTGGCATTTAATGCCTGGCAGTCTCCGCCACTGGTAAGTAAACCGATTCTTTTCATTCTTTCCACATCCCATCTTAAAAAATTATTATAGTGAAGCTGCATCTATTATATAATATTTTATATTTTGCCACAACTTTTTTTTCTTGAGTTTCCGCAAACTGTAATTCAAAAATGAATATGTCTGCCCAAAGTGCCAATCTGCCGACTTTTTGAAAAATTCAGAATGGCAGTTCTGTGATTAGGGGCACTTTAATAAGC
>CABJAN010000037.1 GCA_902363515.1 Bacillota bacterium
TATAATTTATAGTTGAAATTTTCATCGCAAGTTAATTTTAACATAAAAGAGGACCTTTCGTTCATTTTGAACGAAAAGTCCTCTTTTTCCGTAGAGGCTGTTATTTCACAGCCCCTTTTTTCATCAACCTCATGTTCCTTAAAAACATTTCTAATATGCCTGGAAATTACAGATTGATCTCTACCAAATAATTCAATCATTTGATTTTGATTTAGCCATACAGTTTCATCTTCTACCGTTACAGGTAATTTCACTTCTTTATCTTCCGTTTCAAAAATTACAATTCATTCTTTTCCGACATCCGCTTCCTCCTCCATCTTTTTCATCAATTCCTCATACCTCAATTGATATGAAATCAATCTTGGTATATATTCCGGCGGTCTCCTGCGCCCTGCTTCCCAATCCTCCACTGTTCTCAAAGGAATTCCTATGTGCATTGCGAAATCCTTTCTTGTCATTCCTATTCTTTCCCGAAGTTCTCTGATTTTATCTGCTGTTTCCGTATTCCACCACTCCTCATTGTTTTTTTATTATCATATCACACTTTTTAAAATTTCGCAATGCGTGGTTTTGTTTTTTCAAAAAAATCCCCACTGAAGCTAAGCATCATCTGCCCTTTCCAGTGAGGAATCCTTTATCCTATTCTGCTGTACCTTCTGCACCCTCTGTTTCTTCAGTCTCAGGCTGTTTAATAGTGTATTTATCGTAGTCTGTTAATTCTGCTTTTTTCCACTCTTTTTTATTTACAGTGAATTTAGCATCTTTTTCCCAGCCTTCCAGAAGGTCATTGTATGCTTCCTGTTTCCGTTCTTCTACAATGTTTTCTTTTTCTTCATCTGTAGCTTCCCGGTCTAAAACACTGTCCATACGGACTACAAAGTATGCGCTCTCGCCTTCTACTACTTTTTCATACACCTGACCATCTTCGGTAAGTGTAAGGGCTGCTTCTTTCACTTTCTCATCTAAAACGGTATCTTCCCCGTCAAAGGTTGTATCAAAGGCACTCAATTCTTCATCGATTTCTTTTGCCAGGGCATCCATGTCTGCAGCAGCCGGGTCTGCAGATGCATTCAGTTTGTCCAAAAGCTGCTGCGCCTGATCTTTTTTCGCCTGCTTTTCTTCATCTGTCAGTGGTGTTGTAGTACCATCTTCGTTTTGTTTATCGCTGGTGCTGAATCTGCAATAGGTTATCTTGCTTTGCTGAGCTTCAGAGTCTTCTACATTGGTATCTACCTCTGCTGTCATTGGCTCATACATTTTTTCCTGATAAGTATAGAGTGTCAGCAGATTTTCAATATCATCCTGGGTAACTGCCAGTTTGGTAAGGGTTTCTTCTGTATTTGCCTCTACAAAAGCCTTGGCAGATTCTTCAATCTTTTTCTGTTCGTCTTCTGTAACAGTTACATCATAATCTTTGGCATGCTGTTTTAAAAGCACCATGTTCTTTAGCTGCTGCACAATCATGTCCTTGGTAGATTCCGCATAAGTTGTACCGTCTCCAGCATCCTGTTCCCAGATACCAGCGGTACTACCGCCCATCATTGCATAGTAAGATTCCATCTGTGCCTGATTCATGCGAAGCATGATGTTGCCTGTTCCCATAGTTACCGTATCTTCTCCGCAAGTAAGAAGTGGTTTCGTTCCATCTATGGTCTTGCTGCATCCTGACAGCAGCCCAATTCCAATGACACCTGCCATAGCTGCGCAGGCCAGTTTTTTTGTTACTCTATTCATATGTATGCTCTCCTCCTGAATTTCAAATATTGCCTGATTTTTCTAATTTACAGCATCTTTTACCATTATAGACGGTTTTAGGCGTTGGGGCAAGGAATTTTTCAGGGGAGAGTGTGAAGATATTGTGTCTTTTTATTTACTCCATAATCACCCCTTGAAACTCCTTCAGCACCTGTTCCAGCATCTCCAGCACATCCAGACTTTCTTTCGGTCTCCTGCCTTTTAATGACAACATGAAATACGGTGTTTCTTCCAGCCGCATGGTAAGGTTGTTTTTGAATTTCTCCAAAATAGGCGGAAAGCCTGCCGGGTTTACTTTTGCCCGCTCAAACATGGTGATTTTCACATCCTGTCCGGTCTGTTTGATTTCCTGAATATAGGCCTTGTGAGCCATGGCTTTCAGGTTGGCAATAAAAAGAAGATTCTGTACTGCTTTTGGCGGGTCTCCGAAACGGTCCAGAAGTTCTTCCAGCATATCCTCATATTCTTCCTGTGATTCAATGGCAGCGATTCGCTTGTAAATATCCAGTTTCTGAAATTCATTTGGAATGTATTTCGGCGGAATGAAAGCATTGACTTCTAAATCAATAGTGGTCTCAAAGTCTTCCTGCTGCTTGATTCCTTTTTCTTCCTTCACTGCTTCGTCCAGCATTTTGCAGTAAAGGTCATATCCAACTGCCTGCATATGTCCATGCTGTTCTGCTCCAAGAAGGTTTCCGGCACCGCGGATTTCCAAATCCCGCATGGCAATCTTGAACCCACTTCCTAAATCCGTAAACTCCCGGATTGCGTGAAGGCGTTTCTCTGCCACTTCTTTTAACATTTTGTTTCGTTTGTACATAAGGAAAGCATAAGCTGTCCTGTTGGAACGTCCCACGCGGCCACGAAGCTGGTAGAGCTGAGAGAGTCCCATCTGGTCTGCATCGTGGATAATCATGGTATTGGCATTGGAAATATCCAGTCCGGTTTCAATAATAGTGGTGGAAACCAGCACATCAATTTCCCCGTTAATAAACGCATACATGATTTTTTCCAGCTGCCTCTCCTGCATTTGTCCATGGGCAAAGGCTACATTTGCCTCTGGAACCAGTTTTGCAACCCGGTTTGTAACTTCATCAATATCATTGACACGATTGTATACATAATACACCTGACCGCCTCTGGCCATTTCCCGGCTAATGGCTTCCCGCACCATTTCTTCATTATATTCCATCACATAAGTCTGGATTGGCATACGGTCCATAGGCGCCTCTTCCAGTACGCTCATATCTCTGATTCCAATAAGACTCATGTGAAGAGTTCTTGGAATCGGCGTAGCGGTAAGGGTGAGTACGTCCACGTTTTCCTTCATTTTCTTGATTTTCTCCTTGTGGGTCACACCGAAGCGCTGCTCTTCGTCAATAATCAATAATCCCAAGTCTTTGAACTTGATGTCATCGGAAAGAACTCTGTGTGTTCCAATGAGAATGTCCACCAGGCCTTTTTGCAGGTCTGTAATGGTCTTTTTTTGCTCTGCCGCTGTCTTGAACCGGCACATCAAATCAACCCGCACAGGGAAGTCTTTCATTCGCTGGACAAAGGTATTGTAATGCTGCTGCGCCAGAATAGTAGTGGGCACCAGATACACCACCTGTTTTCCTTCCTGCACTGCTTTGAAGGCAATGCGGATGGCAATTTCTGTTTTTCCATATCCAACATCACCGCAAATCAAGCGGTCCATAATCTTGGTGCTTTCCATATCCTGTTTGGCCGCCTCAATGGCAAGAAGCTGGTCCTCGGTCTCCTCAAAAGGAAACATTTCTTCAAATTCCCGCTGCCAGACCGTATCCGGCTCATACTGGTAACCTGAATTTTCCAGCCTTGCTGCGTAGAGACGCACCAAATCTTTGGCAATGTTTTTTACCGCTTTGCGAACCTTGGTCTTGGTTTTATTCCACTCCTGACCTCCAATTTTATTTAATTTCGGCGCTCTGGCATCTGCTCCCGCATATTTTTGCAGCAAATCAAGCTGGTTTGGCAGGATATAAAGAGTACTGTTTCCTGCATACTCGATTTTAATGTAGTCCTTTGCCACCTTATCTACGGTAATTTTTTCAATTCCTTTGTAAATACCAAGGCCATGGTTTTCATGCACCACATAATCCCCTACGCTGAGTTCGCTGAAGCTCTGAATCTGCTTTCCGCTGTATTCTTTTTTCTTCCTCTTCTTCTTTTTTTCCTGTCCAAAAATATCAGACTCTGTAATCATGACGAATTTTATCATGGGATACTCAAACCCACGTTTCATCCGTCCAAAAGCTGTCATAATTTCCCCAGGGGAAACTACCCTGTCCATGTCTTCTGTGTAAAAACTATTCAGGCCCTCGTCTCTTAAGTCTTCTGCCAAACGCGCTGCCCTTGTTCTGGAACCGGACAGCAACAGAACCTGATAACCGTTTTTCTTGTACTGTTTCAAATCTTTTACCAGAAGTTCAAAGCTGTTATTATAGGGACTTACTGATTTTGCAGAAATATGAAAACTGGATTTTATATCCCAGTCCCCTTTTTGCTGCTCTATGGTACATAGAGAAACACAGTGTTTTTTATTCAACTTTGATATTACCTGTTTTTCCCCCATAAGCAAATCTGCCTGTCCCGGAAGCAAATATCCTTTTTCCAGTCTGTGCTCCATGCTCTCTCTGAATTCCTGTTCCACAGCCTGAGCATGCTCGGTAAGGCGGTTGGTTTCATCCAGAATCACCAGAGTATCTTCTGTATCAAAATAGTCCGGCAAGGTCACAGCATCCTTATAAAAATATCTTAAAAACTGCTCTGCCGCATAAAAATCCTGGAATTCTTTCAGATTGTCCATGGTTTCTTCCACGTATTGCTTCAGTCTGCCTCCTTCTTCTGTAAGAAAAGCATCCCGAAACTTCTGCACCACTGCTTTCTTTTCTTTTTCAATGGCTTTCAGACCTTTTTCCAGCACTTCTTTATCCAAAACCATCTCAGATGCCGGATAAATAGTGATTTCCTCCAGATTTTCAATGGAACGCTGGCTTTCCCCATCAAAGCTTCGGATGGAGTCAATTTCATCTCCCCACAATTCAATACGTACTGGATTCTCCTCTGTAAGAGGAAAAATGTCAATAATGCCCCCTCGAAAAGAGAATTGTCCAGGAGTCTCTGCCTTTACATCACGCTCATAGCCCATGCCACGAAGCTGCAACTTCAGCTTTTCCATGTCCAGAGGACTGCCTGTCTTAAAAGACAGGGTGTGCTGCCCCAGCACATCCAGGGGAAGGAGATAATCCATACAGCCGCTCATACTGGTAATCACAGTGATATTTTTCTTTTCCAGCAAGGCTGCAATCACCTGCATCCTCTCCCTGGTCAGAAGATTTCCATGAATATCTGCCTGGAAGAAAATCAAATCCCTGGCAGGATAAAAATACACATCCCGGTTATAAAGACGGTAATCCTCATACAATTCTTTTGCTTTTAAATCGTTTTCTGCAATAATCAAACAGTTGCATCCCTGTTTCCGGTCTTTTTTTAAAGCCTCAAAAAGCCCATACATCATATGGGCTTTTTGGGATTCCACACAACCGGAAACCTGCAGAATACCTCTGTTTTTCACAAGTCTGGACCTGATTTCATCAAATTCGCCCAGTTGTTCCAATGGCTGCATGAATACCTGCATAATCTTACTCCTGTTGTTCCTGCTTATTTTTTCGGTTATAATGATTCATAGCAGATTCAATGCCATCTCTTAAAATCATTTCCACTGCATCTGCTGCATCACAAATGGCTTTATCCACTGCGATTCTCTCATCCGAAGAAAATCTCCCCAGCACATAATCTGCCAAATCCCATCCCCTGGGCTTTGCTCCCACTCCTACCTTAATACGGTAAAAGTTCTGTGTGCCAAGCTGGGCAATAATGCTCTTAATGCCATTATGACCGCCTGCGCTGCCCTTTTTCCGGATGCGTATCTGTCCCGGCTCCAGATCAATGTCATCATAAATCACAATCATCTCAGTTTCCGGATCCAGCTTGTAATAATTCACCCATTCTCTCAAGGACTCTCCGCTTAAATTCATATAAGTGAGAGGTTTTACTGCCAAAACCTTCTCCCCTGCAATCATCCCCTTGCCATACATGGCTTTGTGCGCAATGCCTCCCTGGGGAATCCGGTGACGGTCAATCAGCTCGTCTATGGTGTCAAACCCCATATTGTGTCTGGTTTTTTCGTATTGTCTGCCTGGGTTCCCAAGCCCTGCTATTAAAAACATATGCTGCTCCTTAATTAAAGTATACCAATTCCTGTTTCAAAGGTTCTGTGGGCTCAATGGAAATGGCGGTAAGCACAGGTCCTTCCCCATGGTAGGATTCCACATATTCATAATCTACGGAAGCTACCACTTTCACCCATTTTCCTGTTTTCAGAGTTTTTGCCATGGGGCTTTTGCACACATAACCAATAAAGCTGGTATCATCTGCACAGCAGGTCATAGCCATTCTTCCCGGAACAAAAACGTCTCTGGCAAGTTCTCTGGATTTCAGCACCATGGCTGTAAATGCCACTTTTTTGCCTTCGTAAGTTTCTGGATGGTCCATGGCATCAATAAACCAGATTCCATAGTCCTCGTCCATAATGTCAATAATATCTGCATTGACATCAAAGGGCATTTCTTCTGCAAAAATATCCTCAATTTCGCCCTCTTCATCCTCAAAAATAATCTCTGCCCCCTGGTTTACTACCTTCACACTTCTTCTAAAAGATGCAAGAGGCATGTCCATCTGGCAGCGGTTAAACAGAACCATGTCTGCATTTCGCACCATTTCTACAAACAGAGATTTCATGTTGTTCATATAAACCTGGAAAGTGCTTGCATCTACAGTCACAATGTGCTGCACAATGCCCCAGTCTTTTGGAAGCTGCATTTCCTCAAATTTGCTAACCTGCCACATGCCATTATATTCAATAATCACACGCTCCGGGGAATAAAAAGCATCGTAAGCCACCAGGCGCTCTGGGGTCAGTTCTTCCAGACTATTTAAAACCTCCACTGCTGTTCTGCTTTTTCTTAATTTCTTCTCGTCAAATTCTACCTCTCCTTCTTCACAGAGAATGAGAAGGGTTTGACCGTCAATCTGAAAATATTCCTGTTCAATGGTAAAATCCAGAAATGTGGACTTCCCGCTTTCCAGAAATCCAGCCATAAAATATATGGGAACTCTGATTTCGTCTTCCGTCATGAACCTGTTCTTCCTTTCGATTTATTTCTGTAAATTTATCTGCTGCTTTTACAGCCCAAACAGTTCAGCCAGTTTCTCTTCCTTAATCTTAGAACCAATGACACACAGTCTTCCTGTGTAATCCGGAGAACCTGTTCTGATATCTGCCTCTCCCGGAACCATGTCAAAATAAATCCACTGTCCGTCTTTTCCTGCTACCATACCTTTTGCACGAAGAATCATGCCATAGCTGTCATCTGTGGAAAGCGTATTAAGAATCTCCTTGATTTCCTCCTGGGTATAAGCCTTGATGGTTTCCCTTCCCCAGCTTGTAAATACCTCATCTGCATGATGGTGATGATCATGGCCCTCATGGTGGTGGTCATGACCGCAGCCACAGCCCTCGTGGTCGTGATGATGATCATGCTCCTCATGGTGATGGTCATGGCCGCAACCGCATTCTTCATGGTCATGGTGATACTCATGTTCTTCGTGATGGTGGTCATGTCCACAGCCACATTCTTCATGGTCATGGTGATGATGATCATGTCCTTCATGATGGTGACCGCCGCATACCGGGCACACTTCCTCCTCCATCAGTTCTTTTTCCAGGGAACGATTATGCTCCATGGTATCCAGGATTTTCTCTCCTGAAAGCTGTTCAACAGGTGTGGTAATCACTGCTGCATTTTCGTTCAGGGAACGAATGAGTTCTACTGCTGTCTGTACCTTGTCATCGGTTGCTTTCGGAGTATCTGTTCGGCTTAAAATCACAGTACCGGCATATTCAATCTGATTGCTGAAAAATTCTCCGAAATTCTTCATATACATTTTGCATTTGGTTACATCCACAACTGTGGTAAAACTGTTTAATGTTATGTCAACTTCATTTTCTACTTTCTGAACTGCTTTGATAACATCGGAAAGCTTTCCAACACCTGACGGTTCAATGATAATTCTGTCTGGCTGGTATGTGGTAATCACTTCTTTTAAGGCTTCTCCAAAATCTCCTACCAGAGAACAGCAAATGCATCCTGAATTCATTTCACGGATTTCGATTCCTGCTTCTTTTAAAAATCCGCCATCAATGCCAATTTCTCCAAATTCATTTTCAATTAAAACAACCTGTTCCCCTTTGTAAGCCTCACTGAGTAATTTTTTAATTAATGTGGTTTTTCCTGCTCCCAGGAATCCTGAAAAAATATCTATTTTTGTCATGTTATCTGCTCCTTTCTTTGGAAACTGTGCGCCACAGGCACACACTGGAAAAGGGGACGAAAGTTTTACTTCCGCCCCTCGTACCGTCTAAATTGGAGTATAGCACTGTTCTATGAAGAGTGCAAGGGGGATTTAACAAGCAACAGTTTTAAAAGGTAAATTAATTTTATAACCTGCCATTCTAATAGATTTGCCTGTTTACACATTTATTTCAAATTCCCAGAAGTTATCCACATTGAATGGGGGCATTTATTCCTTTTTGAA
>CABJAN010000038.1 GCA_902363515.1 Bacillota bacterium
GTGATTAAATTTTACATCAAAAAGGAATAGGATTCCTTATATTTTTGGCATTTTTAAAAAGTTGTTAATAATCAGCAAGGATGATTATAGGTTCTGTGGATAAAACTGCGGAAACTCAAGTAGTTTGTCAGCTTGACAAATAAAGGGTTAAGGAATATAATTGAAAGTACTAAACCCCCAGCTATGCTGGGGAGAATGGTGTAAGTGGAAACGGTGAGGATATCAAGAAAAAGCCTCCTATGATACAATGAGTATGGTGTCGCAAGCCAACTCAAAGAATAGGAGGCGGTCCAAGTGGACAATAAAAGCATATCACATACCCGCTGGAAATGCCAGTACCATATAGTTTTCATTCCGAAATATAGGAAAAAAACGTTGTATGGAAAAGTGAGGGAAGATGTTAGAGAAATAATAAAAACATTGTGCAACTACAAGAATGTAGAAATTATTGCAGGTGCAGTTTGCGTGGATCATGTACATCTTAGTGTAGCAATACCGCCTAAACTGAGTATTTCAAGTTTCATGGGATATTTAAAGGGAAAGAGTACACTAATGATTTATGATAGGCACCCAGAATTGCAAAGTAAATGGAACAAAGCATTTTGGGCGCGAGGGTATTATGTCGAAACCATTGGTAATATCACTGATGAAGCTGTACAGAAGTATATAAAAGAGCAGGCAGAAGAATCAAGAAAAGAAGATTCTAGTAGTACCGCTTTATAGCGGACCAGTAAAAGTGCTTGTGACACCGCCCTGTGGGGCGAGTAGTAATATAGCCCTTTGGAGGGCTAAAATCAAACCACCAGTTGAACTGGTGGTTGGTGACTTAGATTCAGTATTATACAAGGAGTTAATAAATATGCGGCAAGGTATTCTTAAATAAACTGTCAATTTGATAGTGGGAACAAAAAGTAGCAGTCCCGTTTCACTTTTAATATGGGGCTTAGTTTTTTGTACCCAGTTTAAGAATACTTTTATCATGTAATTTTATATGCCCGAAAACATATAAGTGTTTTGGGGCTATTGGAGTTATTTACCCAGTGATAGGAGTATTTATCACTGGGTATTTTTATGCCCTTTTTTGGGTGTTGATAGGAGGAAAATCACATGAAAATAATTAACTTAGGCATTCTGGCTCACGTTGACGCAGGAAAGACAACATTAACGGAAAGTTTATTGTATACCAGTGGTGCAATTGCAGAACTAGGGAGCGTAGATGAAGGCACAACAAGAACAGATACAATGAATTTGGAGCGTCAAAGGGGAATCACTATCCAGACAGCAGTGACATCTTTTCAGTGGGAGGATGTAAAAGTCAACATTATAGATACGCCAGGTCATATGGATTTTTTGGCGGAAGTATACCGTTCTTTATCCGTTTTAGACGGAGCAGTATTATTAGTTTCTGCAAAGGATGGCATACAGGCACAGACCCGTATACTGTTTCATGCACTACAGACAATGAAGATTCCGACAATCTTTTTTATCAATAAAATTGACCAAGAGGGGATTGATTTGCCAATGGTATATCGAGAAATGAAAGCAAAGCTTTCTTCGGAAATTATAGTGAAGCAAAAGGTTGGGCAGCATCCCCATATAAATGTAACGGACAATGACGATATGGAACAGTGGGATGCGGTAATTATGGGAAACGATGAACTATTAGAGAAATATATGTCAGGGAAACCGTTTAAAATGTCAGAACTGGAACAGGAAGAAAACAGGAGATTCCAAAACGGAACGTTATTTCCCGTTTATCACGGAAGCGCTAAAAACAATCTGGGGATTCGGCAGCTTATAGAAGTGATTGCCAGTAAATTTTATTCATCAACGCCTGAAGGTCAATCTGAACTATGCGGGCAGGTTTTTAAGATTGAATATTCAGAGAAAAGGCGGCGTTTTGTTTATGTGCGTATATATAGCGGAACATTGCATTTGAGGGATGTTATTAGAATATCTGAAAAAGAGAAAATAAAAATCACAGAGATGTGTGTTCCGACAAACGGTGAATTATATTCATCCGATATAGCCTGCTCTGGTGATATTGTAATTTTACCAAATGATGTTTTGCAGCTAAACAGTATTTTGGGGAACGAAATGCTGTTGCCGCAGAGAAAATTTATTGAAAATCCTCTCCCTATGCTCCAAACAACGATTGCAGTAAAGAAATCTGAACAGCGGGAAATATTGCTTGGGGCACTTACAGAAATTTCAGATGGCGACCCTCTTTTAAAATATTATGTGGATACTACAACGCATGAGATTATACTTTCTTTTTTGGGGAAAGTGCAGATGGAAGTCATTTGTGCCATCCTTGAGGAAAAATATCATGTGGAGGCAGAAATAAAAGAGCCTACTGTTATATATATGGAAAGACCGCTTAGAAAAGCAGAATATACCATCCACATAGAAGTCCCGCCAAATCCTTTCTGGGCTTCTGTCGGGTTGTCCATAGAGCCGCTCCCTATTGGAAGCGGAGTGCAGTATGAAAGCAGAGTTTCACTTGGATATTTAAATCAATCGTTCCAAAATGCGGTTATGGAGGGGGTTCTTTATGGCTGCGAGCAGGGGCTGTATGGATGGAAAGTGACAGACTGTAAAATCTGTTTTGAATATGGATTGTATTATAGTCCTGTAAGTACCCCCGCAGACTTTCGGCTGCTTTCCCCTATCGTATTGGAGCAGGCTTTAAAAAAAGCAGGGACAGAACTATTAGAGCCATATCTCCACTTTGAAATTTATGCACCGCAGGAATATCTCTCACGGGCGTATCATGATGCTCCAAGGTATTGTGCAGATATTGTAAGTACTCAGATAAAGAATGACGAGGTCATTCTGAAAGGAGAAATCCCTGCTAGATGTATTCAAGAATACAGGAACGATTTAACTTATTTCACAAATGGGCAGGGAGTCTGCTTGACAGAGTTAAAAGGATACCAGCCAGCTATTGGTAAATTTATTTGCCAACCCCGCCGCCCGAATAGCCGTATAGATAAGGTTCGGCATATGTTCCACAAGTTAGCTTAACAGCTTGCAAAAGTCATATAAAATGAGATTTGAAAGGATTAGAGACTAATTATGATGAAATGTGAATGGATATTGTGTCCTGTTTGTGGGAGCAAAACCCGTAATAAAATTAGGAAGGACACTGTTTTGGAGAATTATCCTCTTTATTGTCCAAAATGCAGACAAGAAAGATTGATTAAAGTTGACAACTTGAAGATAACTGTCATCAAAGAGCCAGACGCTTAAGACGCAGAGCCGATGAAATTGTGGAACAATTCACGAATCATCGGCTCTTTTTGTTTCGTATTTGAAAGAACAAACTCACCAAATAAAAAAAACGATATGGTGTGCTACCCGTCAAGAGGACAATGAAAAATAATAAATTTTTCTCCGTCAGCCTATTAACCGGCTGGCGGTATTTTTATGCTGCTTTCAACGTAAGTTCATGAAAG
>CABJAN010000039.1 GCA_902363515.1 Bacillota bacterium
TGCAAATTACGCTCAAACGGAATGCCAGTTCCGCTACTGCGGAACGGCTATTCCATTTTTAACGGTACGAAGTACCGCTAGATGATATCATTCTGTTTCGCGCATATTTATACCGTTCATTTCTAGACGATATGTATGATGTTTATCTGTGATTCGTGTAAGGCACGCATCAGCGTAGGTATTATCAGCAAACATATCAAACCATGTACTGACTGGAAACTGTGAGATGACTACAGTTGATTTTCTTCCATCCCTGGTGTCAAGGACTTCAAAAAGATCCCGGCATTTATCAAGATCGAGATCCATAAGGCCAAAATCATCGATTACAAGAAGATCCAGCTTGGTCAGCTTATTCAAGTAATCCAGATTTGTGGATTTGATACGTGCCTGTTCCATTTCGCTCATAAGAGTGTTCGCTTTTATATACTTTACACTCTTAGACTGCTTCATTGCAGTTACACAAAAAGCATTGATTAGATAAGTTTTTCCACTGGCGGAAGATCCTGTTACAATGAGATTCTTTCCTTCCTCTATCCAATGGCAGGTACTCAGTCGCTCTATTGTCTGGGTATCAAGCTGACGCTCTGGACGGTAAATAGTTTCGTCAAGATCCGCCGCTGGGTATCGCAGATGTGCTTCTTTCATCAGACGATTAAAACGTTTATCTGCTCGCGCCTGCCACTCTGCATCAACCATTGCTGTCATGCGTTCCATAAAAGTGTTCAGATCTGCATTGGGATCTTTCAACTGTTCTTCCAGGATATGTGCCATTTCTGGAACACGGAAACTCTTCAGACGCATGATCAGAGCCTGCTCCTGAGGTGTTAATGTAATGTCATGGGATGAACTCATTTGTATGCCTCCTTTCCACGGATGTTTGTATGGGAAGGAAGTTTTCCGGTTCCGTTTATAGCGCCGCTGGAATGATTATTCTGGACCATGCTAAGTACTTTCTTGAAATAGGAATACTTGCAGGCATTGGCTTCTACGCATTTCTCAGCAGTCTCCTGAACCAGCCTGTGAGGAACATCTTTACAGGAATGGAGTACACCGGCACAGCTGTTGTATGCCTGTTCCTCATGCTTGGAACTGCGGAGTATCCTGTCAATAAGAGTTACCATAGATTCTCCATAAACAGATGCCCATCGTCTGTAATAAGCTCCGTCATGTGCATTCACTTCTTTGTAATACAGGTGTTCTGGAGGCATATGATTGTCATCTGTAATGTAAAGAGGAAAATCACGGTAAGATCTTGGATGGCGGCAGATCAGCCGGTTATACTCATCACACATCCGTATCTCCGTCATTGTAGCCTTAAGAATTGCAGGCTTCCCTTTATAGGTATACAATACAGAATAGTAGTGGGCATCATACTCAAGGTGGTAATTATCTGGAACTTTAAGAAAGTATTTATAATCACAAAGTGTATAACTTTCGCCTGGAAGCTGGTTCATACGCGGTTTGTCGTACTTTTCGAATCCATTCATGCGGGATTTCCGGATGTCAGATTTTTTCTGGAAAGGACGCTGGTTGATGTCCGCTACGATTTTTTTGACCGCAGCATTCAGAGCTTCCAGAGAAGTATAAGTATCTTTTTTTAATTCTTCTACCAGATGCGTCTCCAAGAAACGCACATGATTTTCAACTGTTGGTTTGCCTTTCGGTTTCCTTGGTGGTGGCGGCAGAATGATCGTATCATAAAAAGTTTCCAGATCTGAAAAAGCTGACTGCAGCACAAGTTCATCTTTACTATGCCTGGTAACAGCTGTTTTCAGATTGTCCGGGACAAGATATTTAGGAACTGCCCCATAATAAGACAGTGCATGTACTGTGCCGGTAATAAAATGTGGAAGTTTTTCATCAGGAAAGATCTCTGCATAAACAAGACTGCTAAAACCAAGTGTAGTTGTAAAAATGTGAACTTTCCGAAGTTCGCCAGTTGTTGTATCCAATAGCAGTTCCGGCTGGTCGCCTACCCAGTCAATATACATCTTTTCGCCAGGGATCCGTTCCACAGGCATAGATGTTTTTGAAGTACCATAAGTATCTACCATAAAATCACGATACAGCTTATAAAACTGAGCAAGCTGGTAACCGTTAGGATGCTCTTTTTTATAATCAATCCATAGAAAACTCGTAAGTAAGTAATCATCCGTATCTGTTTTTTCATTTTTTATTCTGCTACAATCTCCTTAAAACTCAGGAGGTATTCTATACACTATGAACAAAGAAGAAAAAGCAAAACTCTGGGCTGACCGTATCCAGCAATACAAAACCAGTGGACAAACGTGTAAACAATGGTGTGCAGAAAACGATATCCCTTTATCTACGATGGGATACTGGACCCGCAGACTTGCTAAAGAAGATCCGGCATCTGAACCTGAATAGGATCTGGTCTTTGCCAGACTGCCATCTGAACAGGAAGCTGCCAGAAAGCTTCTCTCTGAAGAAACTGCACCGGTGCGTATTTTTGTCTCAGACAGTATCCGTATTGAAATATCTGATTCCTGCAGACCGGAACTGATGGAATCCATACTGGGATTCCT
>CABJAN010000040.1 GCA_902363515.1 Bacillota bacterium
CCACAGTTTTGCAGTAACATATGTTCGCTTATAAGCTTGAAGGCTTTTGTTTAGCTACTTACAAGCTTTTTTTATTCTTTAAATTTATCATATTTTACTAGCGTTTTATGACGTTTTATGGTATAATAAGTATTATTTGAAACGGGGTGCTTATTATGTATCTAAAAAAAACACCGAACTCTCATGGCCGTATTCGCCTTTCCATTGTTGATACTTATTACGATAAAGCTAAGAAATGCTCCCGCCAGAAAACAGTGGAATCTATCGGCTGGCTCGATGAACTGGAAAAACAGTACGATAACCCGATTGCTCATTTCATAAAACGTGTAGAGGAACTTAATGAAGAAAAGCAGAAAAAACAGGCTCCAATCCACTTTACCTTCTACGATTCAGACAGACTTTGTATTGGTGATGACCTGCGGAAAAACTTCGGCTATGCCGCATTGAGTCAGATTTATCATGAACTCGGCATCCATACCTTCCTGACCAACCGACAGCGTCACTCGAAAGAACAATACGATGCCAATGCCATTATGAAGATGCTTGTCTATTCCCGACTCCTTTTTCCTGCCTCAAAGAGATCTTCCTATGATGGCCGGGAACGCTTCTTTGAAAAATCGGATTACTCCTTGGATGATGTTTACCGCTGCCTTTCTTTTCTGGACAAACATAGGGAAAACCTGCAGATATGGATGAATGACAGGATCAAAAAGAATTATGGCAGGGATACCAGTCTGATTTATTATGATGTTACTAACTACTATTTCGAAACAGACGAGCAAAATGACTTTCTTCGCAAAGGAGTATGTAAAGAACACCGGCCAAATCCTATCATACAAATGGGGCTGTTCATGGATAACAAGGGAATCCCCATTACTTATGAACTATTCCCTGGAAATACCAACGACTGCCTGACCTACAGACCAAACTTCGGTCGTATCAAAAAACAGTTTGACCTTGGTCGGGTAATTACTGTCGCTGATAAAGGAATGACAACAGGTGATAACATCTGGTATACGATCAATACTCCTACTCAGGATGGATATGTTTTCAGCATGTCCATCCGGGGAGCTGAAAAAAGCCTCAAAAACTATGTTCTTAAAGATGAGGGATATGAATGGCTCGGCACGGAATATAAACGAAAATCCCGTAAATGTCCAAGAACCATTCTGGTTACTTCTGTTACTGGGAAAAAGATGAAAAAACAGGTGGATGAAAAACAGGTTGTTTTCTGGAGCGAAAAATATGCCAAAAGGGCAAAGGCAGAACGGGAAGCTGCTTTGGCAAAGGCCAGAGATCTGGCACAAAATCCAGGGAACTACACAAGAGCCACTTCCTATGGAGCTGCAAAATATGTCAAAAAAGTAGATTACGACAAGGAAACCGGCGAGATCCTTACTGCCTCGTCCATACTGGACATTGACGAAGAGAAGATCCGGGAAGAAGAGGCACTGGACGGTTACTACATGCTCTTGACCAGTGAAATGGAGGCATCGGATGATGAAATCATCGACATGTACAGGGGGCTATGGCGGATTGAAGAGTCTTTTAAGGTAACCAAAAGCGAACTGGAATCCAGACCAGTGTACGTCTGGACAAAAGAACATATCGAAGCACATTTCCTTACCTGTTTTGTAGCCTTGACAATAGCAAGAATACTGGAAAATAAACTGGAGCAAAAATACAGTGTTGGAACAATCCTGGAGTCCCTGTCAAAAGCAGAATGTAGTCTGGTCCAGCAAAACTACTATCTATTTGATTATTATGATGAAGTGCTAAAAGATATTGGGTTGATTATGGATATCGATTTCGGGAAACGTATCCGTACTCTGGGAGAAATAAAAAAAGTTTTGGCAAAGACAAAAAAATAAAAAAACACCATGAAAAAATGACAAAACAATAAGGCCGTAATCCAGCATAAATACTTGGGTTGCGGCCATTTTTAATCTGCTTTATCTGCAAAAGTCAGGGTA
>CABJAN010000041.1 GCA_902363515.1 Bacillota bacterium
ACCTGACTTTGGTATCAGACATTAAAAAATGGCGTTAGTTTATAAAAAATCAGCAGACTACTGTAATGCAACAATTATAGTTCTGCTGATTTTTCTTGTTTATATTTTGTATTTCAAAATGGATTTAATCTGTGTTTCTGACAGGAAATAGTTTGTGAGTGGGAGTTTTGAACGCAAAGCCAGTTCATGAATAAAATCAGAGGATTTTGTAGTGTTAATATATTTGCTTTCTCCCCTTGTCACTTTGAAATCTTTTATAAACTGAAAGATTTCAGTGGTTGCATATTTATTTTCCAGTATCTTGAACTGAAAAATCCGTTCCAGCAGTACCGTCAGATAGCAGATTAAAAAATGTCCTTTTATCGTTTCTTCCTTCTGAAGAAAGACTGGACGTGCATCCAAATCGGATTTCATGATTTTAAAGGATTCTTCTATCCGCCATAAGTTATGATAGACGTCATAAATGTCGGAATCCTTCATTTCAATCTCTGAAGTTACCAGCAGATTATATCCTGCAAATCGCAAATCTTTGTCTATGGCATCCTGGTTCATGGAAACAGATGCTTTGTTCCCGTTTCCATCTGTAAAGCATACATATTTTCCAGCTTCTGCGTATTCCGTTCTTTTCGCCTGGGATGCAGTGAGTGCCTTTGCTTTTTCAATCATCCGATTGATTTCATATCTCTTTTTGGCAGCGAGGGAAGGACTGTATGTAAGAAGCCTTTTTTCGTGAAGTTTTACAGTATAAATCTTTCCTTCATGTTCCACTTTATAAGGAAATTCATCAATACAGGATTTGTAACGGTAAAGAACTTTCCCTCTTTTGTCTTTCACGTCAACAAAACCATCATCAAGCAATACCCATGTTTTTTCGGTTTCTGGAAGGGATTTGACGGATTTCGAAAAAAGATATCCGTCTCCGTTTTTCCTTGCATGGACAATGTTTTTCGCGCAATTCAAACCTTTATCTGCTACATGGATGGTTTTCCCATTGATATTATTCTGTGACTTTAACAGGTCGATAACATCTCTTAAAACAGGCTTTTCCGATTCGTTTCCCGGAAACATTTTCATGCCGACGGGAATCTGATGGCTGTCTAACAGCAGCCCTAATCCAACGATTGGTTCTTTTCTGTTTTCTTTGCTGGGACCTTTGCGGCGGAAATCATCCTCCCTGTCGATTTCGAAATAAAAGTTTGTACAGTCAAAGTAGTTTTGGGAAGTATCAATACCGAAAACGTGTTTTGTTTGTACCGTAAAAAGTTCTACAAATTTTTCGTAATCGTTTCCCAGAAAAGATAAGCCATCCAGAAGCTGGTCATAGGAATAGCTTATCGGTTCATAAAGGTTGGGAAGAACTTCATGAAAGGTTCTGTATTTACTGCAGGGATTTACAGCCCTGGCATAAATCAGAGAGGAAAGAAGTTCAAACAGGTCATAAGTAAAATCGTTTGTCAGTTTAAAATAATCCACATATTTTTTAATCTGCATTTTTTCAAGGATTGATTTTAAAGGGAAATACCCCAGATGCAGGATAGGAGAAATATCAGAAATTTTTCGGGTTCCTGCATCAGCCTTTTCCAGATTCAGAGCATCCACTTCTTTTTGGAAATGAGAGATTGGGTCTTCGATTCCCTTCTTCTTCCATGTTTCAACAGAACCTAAGGATTGATAGCATTTGTGTGCGGTTCCTTTCTTTTCATGGCTATAAAAACTTTCATCAATAGAAAGATAAGTACGCCCTTTTAATTTCGTTTTTTTTAAATAAAATGCCATAAAATACCTCACTTTTTATATAACGCCACTAACGCCATTATTATAACTCTTAAAAAATAATTTTGCAAGTATTTTGAGAAATAAAAAAAGCCTTATTTTAAGGCATTTGTAAGTGGTAATATGTCATTTGTACTTCGAAAGAATATGGTGCTAACTTCTAAAGACGGG
>CABJAN010000042.1 GCA_902363515.1 Bacillota bacterium
ACTGCCTGTACTTTGTATTCATGGTCATATTTACGTGCCACTTTAAATACCTCCTTATTCTCTTGGTTTTATTATGAAATCCTTGAGAATAAGCTGTCAACTTTTTTTATACCACACCACTGATTTCCGGACAGCACATTGTGTATTTTCATTGGAGTATCTCCCGTTCAAAAATAATCTGATAGCACCAGGCTCCATAAACACCAGTTTTTTCATTAAATGGAACTACCACTTGTTTCAGACGCCAGCCATTTTGGGCTTCTTCCATAATAATATTTTGACATTCTGTAAAGGTATTTCCATGCCCTTTTATCCCTGATTTTTTAGGAACTTCTATAAATTTGTATTCATATTTTTTCATGACTTTTTGTTCCTTTCAAATTTATTAAAGCACTTTATTTTCTAAGTAACATTCCAATAAATAAGATGGATTTTCATAATACATGCTACTGTTATAATCATCTATTTTTTCGCTGATAAAGGAATTATAAACTTTGAATAATGCCTCTATGATGGAAATTCCTTCGGCATTTGCCACGCCTTTGATTAAGCGTTTATATACTTTTCCCATATCCCAATAAGATGGAATGCTATAACTACATTCTTTTACATTATCAAAAGTTCCATTTTGAATGTTGGACTGTTGGATAAAATCATCACTGACTTGTTCTATGTTATCACTATGATAGATATCCGCTAAAGCATATATTTTTTCCAGTTGTCTTTGACCAAGAGCATTTACAACTACACTCCTTTTATTTTTGGTTTTTCTGGCAATATAATCAATGAGACTGCAGGTGAAGAATAAGTCATTGTCTTTAGCAGGTTCATTTATGGCTGTTCCTTGTAAAATAACTTTTTTATGAGCCTTTGCTGTGAAATCTTTTATCGCAACCTTAATTACTTCCACAGTGGCAGCCATGTTTTCATTGATCTCAAATTTTTTTCCAGTCTGATTCAGCATGAGTAGGCTCAAACCATGGATTTTTTCCTGGGGATTCTCAACAAGCTCTGCAACGCCTTTTCCCATTACTGAGGCGAAAGAAGAACCATACATACATGGAATTTCATCGCCGGAGATAAGGGCTACATCTGTTTCTAATGTAATACAGACTCTTGGATTTTGGCGGATTAAATCAAGTTTGTGTCCTTCCTTAGCGCTGTGCATATAAAACATCAAAAGGCCATTTTGGTACTCATATCCATAGTATAAAGGAACTACATAAGGATATGGATCATCAAATAAACCAAGATGGAGAACTTTGGTTTTTTCAATTATTTTTAATACTTCGTTTCTATTTGTTACTTCACGTTCTTTCCTTCTCATAGCCTACAACCCTACCTCCAACTGGCAGTCAAAAGGTTCTTCTTCCACATGTTTTGGGTGATAAACTTTTGCCTCCACGCATCCCATTTTTTTATAAAATGCCTGGCTTTCCACAGCAGAATGGGCGGAGATGTAGAGCTTTTTTGCTCCTTTTTCTTTTGCCCATTGTTTGGCGGTAAGAAAGAGAGCCTTTCCAATACCACTGTTTCGCATATCCTGGGAAACGTGGATGGCAGCTAAATCCATGTACTGGTTTTCTCCGCCAAAGATTTCCGGTAAAACAGCAACAAAACCTTTTAAACTATGATTTACAAATGCTCCATGGACAAGACCGCCTGTAGAAATGGTATGTTTCAGACAGTCTATAAGGATGGTGTGGTATAAAAAAAGTTGACAGCTTATTCTCAAGGATTTCATAATAAAACCAAGAGAATAAGGAGGTATTTAAAGTGGCACGTAAATATGACCATGAATACAAAGTACAGGCAGT
>CABJAN010000043.1 GCA_902363515.1 Bacillota bacterium
GGGGATGTGAAAAAACTTGATTGAGTTTTTTTGCATCCCTCTTTTTGCTTTTGTTGTGTATAAATTGCTAGAATCCTACGCTGAAAAGGCGCACTTCCCCTACCCCATAGAGATTCTCTTTTTGAATCTATGCGGCAGTTCTATTTCTCATCTTTTTGTTCTGATATTTATATAGATTATGTCCTATTGCCACAAGTAAAACTTCTAGTTTAACCGAATTAATACCTCTTCGGACAATTCTCTTGTACCAACGGTCGTTTTTCATGATTCCGAAAGTGCCTTCTGCTTGTATCGAACGGTTCATTCGTAACAGCGCACCATGAATACTTTCTAAGTTTTCGATTACTTCCTGATGCATTGCAGTGAGTTCCTGATTGATCCGAACAGTTCGATTTTTAGCTGTTTTCTTACATTTCTCTGCATATGGACATCCACTGCAATCTTCACATTCATACAGTTCTTCCTTGCGTCCGTATTGATTTCCCCTCACACTTCTTCTGTATAAAAGATGAAATGCTTTATCGTTAGGACATCTCATGACACCTTGTTCATCAATTCTAAAATTAACTGCACGAAATGGATCTTCATGATACTTTCGATCCTTGGTTTCCTTTTTAAACATTGGAAACTTCATATACTTTTCCATTCCGTTTTGTTCGCAAAAAATATAGTTGTTATATGATCCATATCCAGCATCTGCCACAGGATACTTGGGATAGAAGCCATACGTTTGTTTGAAGTGCTCCATCAAAGGAATGAAACAGTCCATATCGGAACGATAATGGTTCACGTCAACAACTGCGATATATTCATCTGCTACACCAATCTGTACATTGTATGCCGGCAGAAGCTGATCATTGCCCATGTAATCCGTTTTGATGCGCATAAAGGTAGCTGATTTATCTGTTTTAGAATAGCTGTTACGATCAGGACCACAGATGTCAATTCTTTCTATGTATTCCTGAAGTTTCTGACAGAAACCAGTCAAATGTTCATAATGACGCTGCTCTTTGGATTTTCTCTTTCCGCTTCCGTAAACAAATGTACTTATATCCAGATCCCATAAAAGCACTAGCTGATCAATGATTTCATTCAGATAATCTGGTACATATTCAGAATTAGCTGAAATCTGTACTCCACTCCATGCGATTTCTGTGTTGATTTCCTCAATTTCCGTAGTAATTTTTTCATAAAGCTTGTAACGGAACTTTTCGGTAGCCTTCTTCCAAACCCAGGTATATTTGTTGGCGTTTGCTTCAAACTTGGAACCATCGATGTAGATGTGTTGCAAATCCACATGCTCCTCGTTGAAGATAGCTTGATTGATGTCGTTAAAAATGTTTTCAATCTTATCCTGAAGCACTTCGTTGATGAAATATCCAAAGGTTCGGTATGATGGAGTCTGGTGATCCATGAGATACATGAATCTGATATTGACTTTGCAGTTGTCTTCCAGTTCTCTCAGGGAGCAGTAGCCGCTGGTCATAAATCCAAAAAGTACTGTTTTTAACATGTTGACCGGATTATATCTGAGTCGTCCAGTTGTATACTCCGGAATATCTGTCAGATACTTATTTAAATCGATTCCTCCCATCAATCTGTCAAATGTTAAAACAGGATCCAGCAGATCCAAACAATCTGAAAGAAACAGTGGTAAATATCCTTGTTTTGGATTATTATAATTTATAGTTGAAATTTTCATCGCAAGTTAATTTTAACATAAAAGAGGACCTTTCGTTCATTTTGAACGAAAAGTCCTCTTTTTCCGTAGAGGCTGTTATTTCACAGCCCC
>CABJAN010000044.1 GCA_902363515.1 Bacillota bacterium
TGATATGATACCCTCAAGTAGGACACAAAAATATAAAAACCTACTTGGGGGTATTTTATGTCCAGAAAAAGTAAAATTGATGCAGTAAAAAAAGTAGAAATCGTAGAACAGTACCTGAACGGAGAACTTAGCCAAAAAGGCGCTGCAAAAATGTGCGGTGTAAATAAGCGGAGTGTTCAGGATTGGATCAGGATCTATAAAACAGACGGACCAGAAAGTTTACTGTCTCCTAAGACAAATAAACGCTACTCAAAAGAATTGAAATTGCAGGCAGTTCATGCATACCTTTCCGGAGAGGGATCGTTAGATGAAATATGTGTAAAATTCGGAATCCGACAGCATTCTCAACTTTCAAGTTGGATCAAGGCGTATAATGAAGGTAAGGAATTAAAAGAACTTACCGGAGGTAGCGCTATGAAGAAAGCAAGAAAAACAACACTGGAGGAACGAATCTGCATTGTAAAAGACTGTCTTGACCATGACCGGAATTATGGGGCAATGGCCTTGAAGTATGATTGTTCCTATCAGCAGGTCCGAAATTGGGTGGAACGGTATGAAAAAATGGGAAGTGCCGGTTTGGAGGATCGGAGAGGCCGGCGGATCGGCTCTAAGCCAAGCCGCACTCCAGAAGAAGAATTACGGGACCGTATCGCAGAGCTGGAACGTAAAAATAAAGACTTACAGATGGAGAATGACCTGTTAAAAAAAGTAAGGGAATTAGAAAGGAGGGATCGCTTTCTTTAATACATAAATTATGTGAATATCAGGCAATCAGGGAACTGTCCAAATCAAAAGGATATCCGGTCAAACAAATGTGCAGATACCTTGGAATTACTCGTTCTTCCTATTACCGATGGCTGAAACATCCCAAAAGTGACAATGAGATCAGGAATGAACAGATTGCCGATATTATCAGGGAAATACATCGGCTGCATCCAGATATGGGTTATCGGCGTATCCGTGATGAACTGGCTGTAAATTATGGGATTCCGGCCAATGATAAGAGGATTCTGAGAATCTGCCGGAAAATCGGAATACAGTCATCTATCAAATGGAAGCCGAAGAGCTGTACGAAAGCAGACAGGAATCCCTCCCACATTGCGAAAAACTTTCTTCACCGGGAGTTTCACGCAGATAAACCGAATGAGAAATGGCTGACAGATGTAACAGAGTTCAAATATTATATAGGGGTAGAAGTACACAAAATATATTTAAGTGCGATTCTTGATCTGTGCGACCGCAGGATTGTCTCGTATAAAATCAGCGCGCATAATGATAATGCCCTTGTTATGGATACATTTGATCAGGCGGTAACGGCAGAGCCTGATGTGCATCCGCTTTTTCATTCGGACCGGGGATTCCAATATACCAGTCAGGCATTTTATAGTCGGCTGAAGAAACATCATATGAAACAAAGTATGTCCAGAGTTGCACACTGTATTGACAATGGACCAATGGAAGGATTTTGGGGAATTTTAAAACGGGAAATGTATTATGGGAAACGCTTTACATCAAAAGAAGAATTAATCCAAGGCATCCAAGACTATATTGAATACTATAACAACCGACGACTACAGCGTAAGTTACATATAATGACACCGATGGCCTTTCATGAACTTACGTTGAAAGCAGCATAAAAATACCGCCAGCCGGTTAATAGGCTGACGGAGAAAAATTTATTATTTTTCATTGTCCTCTTGACGGGTAGCACACCA
>CABJAN010000045.1 GCA_902363515.1 Bacillota bacterium
CAGCTTTGAAAGGTAAAAATAATTCGCAATGATTTTGCTTGTTTTAAGGCAGATTCCTTTGCGATAAGGTACAATAAAAGAAAAACTTTATCGCAAAGGAAGAAAAAATGAGCAGAGAACAGGAACGAGCCAGAAAAAAATTAGAACAGAACCCTATTGTTGAATGTAACAAAATCCAACAGAAGTATTATCCGGCATTGTTTTCTATGTTTGCAGAGGTGAAAGACCCTCGGAACCAGAGTTATATTGATTATTCGATAAAGACTATGTTGGGAACCTTGTATTATAAATGTATTGGCGGAATTTCAAGTATGCAGGAAATGACCCGGAAATTTAATGATGATAGAGTTGTGGAAAATCTCTATTCTTTTCTGGGAGATACAAAGAAAGAGTATCTTCCGCATGGTGTCACTGTAAATGAACTTTTGGAAAGACTAGATTACGAAGAACTGGAAAAAATACAGAAAGATATTGCGTACTCTATGATCCGCCGAAAAACCTTTGATAATGCAAAAGTAATGAAAAAGTGGCAGATTCTCATTGACGGTACAGAGTTAGATGAAGGATATCAGAAGAAGAATGATTACTATCTGAGCCGCTGTTATAACCGGGGGGAAGCGAATGAATTTATGAAGTATCATAGGAGTGTATTGGAAGCGAAACTTTATTTAGGAAATAATCTTGTGTGCAGTATAGCATCTGAGCCGATCCAAAACTCAGAGGAGTATATCAATCAGAGAGAGGAAGAGGTAAAACAGGATTGTGAAAGCAAAGCGTTTGTCAGACTTGCAGAAAAGATCAAGAAACGTTTTCCAAGACTTCCAATTATCATAACAGT
Source organism: Bacillota bacterium (assembly GCA_902363515.1). GTDB lineage: Bacteria > Bacillota > Clostridia > Lachnospirales > Lachnospiraceae > Blautia. The sequence goes on from CABJAN010000045.1 coordinate 839, forward strand.
AGATGGGTTGTATGTCTGCCAGAAGGTGATACAGACTTGTATTGATTATGGATGGGATTATATTATCCGCTATAAAGAAGGCAGTGCGCCATCCATAGCAAAAGAATATGAGGCGTTGCCGGAAAAAGAAAAAATAGGTTCAGAAATAGAATATCAAAATCAGATCATGTTTGAAAAATATGATGTAAATCTGATCTATTATACAGAAAAGAAAATCAATGCAAAAGGAGAAGAAAAAATAACAGAGTTTGCATGGATTACAAGTATCAAGATTACCAAAAACAATGCCAGAAAAATCGTACAGGCAGGAAGAAACCGATGGAAAATAGAAAATCAGGGCTTTAACCGTCAGAAACACTGGCAGGGGAATATAGAGCATGCATGCAGCTGGAATGAACAGGCGCAAAAGAATCATTACCTGATGGAGCAGATCGCAGATTTTATAAAACAACTGTATGAGTATTTTTATCTGAAAAAGAATGAAATAAAAAAACTGCAAAAAAATATATCTTCTGAGTTGTTAGCCAGCTTTGGACGGCAACTAACGAAACCAGAAGATATAAAAGTAAAGCTGCACACAGCAGAACTAAACTGACTTTATTTTAGCAAAGGATGTGATGCCTGCCAAGAGGAAAATGCAAATTTATACACAATTTTTTCAAAAAGGAATAAATGCCCCCATTCAATGTGGATAACTTCTGGGAATTTGAAATAAATGTGTAAACAGGCAAATCTATTAGAATGGCAGGTTATAAAATTAATTTACCTTTTAAAACTG
>CABJAN010000046.1 GCA_902363515.1 Bacillota bacterium
TTGCTGGATACGGTCAGCCCAGAGTTTTGCTTTTTCTTCTTTGTTCATAGTGTATAGAATACCTCCTGAGTTTTAAGGAGATTGTAGCAGAATAAAAAATGAAAAAACAGATACGGATGATTACTTACTTACCTTTATAAACACATGGGTTATTTTTAGGTATTCTGACAATCCATAGAAAATATGTAATCATTACATTCCGCACATTCTTTAAAAGAGGGATAGCGCTCTTAATGAACACTATCCCTCTTTCACTTAATAAAGTTCTAACGAATCTTCTGCATCCACCCACATCTGTAAATTTCCATCAAGATATAATCTTGCATATTCCAAAGGCTCATCCACAGCCAATGAAGTAAGCGCACATTCTGATCCGTATGTGGTTTTTAAATTTTTTTCAGCTTCCCAGCAATCAATGCGAAGCATATATCCGGCACTTGTGTAAACATCAATACTATCGTGATTTATGTTGTATTCTGCATAAATTGTTCTCATCGTATCTTATCTCCATTTTCTTTTGATAATCAGTTATAGAGTTAAATATCGAAAACATTTCAATCAGTTCACCATGTCGTTATTGTTATATGTTATACTGTGTTATGAAATTTTCTTTCCCTTAATTTTTCCCATATTAAGATTCATGAAAGCTAATGGGAGAATGTAACACAAGGGAAAGAGTAAGGGAAAGTACACTTGCTACAAACTTAGTGTTTTCAAGGGTTTACGAAGAATTTGATAATCAAATATAACAGTTATTAAATTTCCTAAAATATGTAAAATATCAACTGTAATTTGCTGATTTGTTCCAATAAATCAAATCACTCCGTACTTTCTACTAAGAATTTTACACTTCCCTTTGCTTTTTCTCCTGTTACTGTTACTGTATATGTTCCGCTTTCTTCTATCTCAACATCAAAGTCTGCTGAAAAGAAAACACCTTTACTTTCAGCGATAGGTTCATCGTCATTTTTTTGAATTTTATATGATAACTGACCATCCTCAATTACAATTTCCGTATGAATGGTATCGCCAGCTTCAACAACTAAATCTTGAGAATCAGTAGTATTAAACGCTGTATATTCCATAATTAATTGATTGTCATTTCCTGTTCTACTTCCATTGAAATCTGGTGAACAGGCAGTTAGTAATGTAATAAGAAATATAACACTAAAAATAGTTATAACTTTTTTCATCGGTTTATCTTTCCTTTGCCAATATAACTCAGCTCGGCATATCTTGCATAATCAAAATAGTTCCTAAAATATATCCGCAATCCCAGTACTTAAATTTTTCATCATCAAAATGAAAACAAGGGTGTTTAAATACAATGCCTGCCCCTATTCCATTATCAAAAGTTTTGATATTGTCAATATTAGTTGACACATTTCTCTCAAGGATATCACTGACTATGCTGCCAGCTCCAAATCTTCATAATACTTCCTGCGTTTTATCATAGGAGGAAGCCCGCCATTGGCAGAGCAGATCCTCCGGTTATTCCAGTAACTGTGGAAATATCTCCAA
>CABJAN010000047.1 GCA_902363515.1 Bacillota bacterium
GTTTTATCATAGGAGGAAGCCCGCCATTGGCAGAGCAGATCCTCCGGTTATTCCAGTAACTGTGGAAATATCTCCAAATGAGTATTTTTAATTCCTCTACTGTCATCTGCTTTGTGTCATAACGGCTGTAGAGAAGTTCCGTCTTCATTCTGGCCCACATGCTCTCGCAGCGGGCATTATCATGGCAGCGTCCTCCGGCACTGTTCATGCTTTGATGGATGTGGTACTTCCGGATGGTCTGGCGGTAGGCCTCACTGGTATACTGGGTTCCACGGTCACTATGGATGATCGCGCCTTCCAGTGCAGGATAAGCAGTCAGGGCGCTTTCCAGTGTATGGATACACAGATCTGCTTTCATGGTTGTTTCCATTGCCAGACCAAGGACACTAAGATCAAAGCAGTCGAAGATCGCAGATACATACAGTTTCCCATTGGATGCCGGGATCTCCGTGATATCTGTAATACATTTTTTCAGTGGGGCATCTGAATGAAAATCCCGCTTCAGTAAATCATCCGATTTCATAGCCTCCCGGTCTGCCTTTGTAATTCCGTTCGGTTTTCGCTTTGGCCGATGGCTCAGGCCAATCTGCTCCATAACCCGGTATATGGTTCTCTCGCTGGGAATTGATACTCCTTCGGGCTGCTTCAGGCACAGCGCCTGATACATTCGGAGCCGTCCGTAAGTATCGTTATATTCATCCTCGCTGGCAATCTCTTTCATGGCATCCGCCAGATCCTGGTACTTCCAGGGACGGTCTTTGTTTGCAAGATATTTATAGAAGCCCTGCCGACTGACACCAAGCATCCGGCAGTAAAATGAAATTTTCCCGGTCATCCTGCCGTCCTCTGTTTTCAAAGCCAGAAAGATCATTCTCTGGTTTTTGCTGACTTCCGACGGCTGGCGGCGAAAAAAGCACTGGCTTCCTCCAAAAATTCGTTTTCTTCCTTCAGGCGGCGGATTTCTTTGTCCTGCTCCTTAACCCGCTTACGCAGCATGGTAATCTCTTCTGACAGGCTCATTGCGCTGGCAGGGGTATGAGAACCTTCCCCAATATCCAACTTACCAGTTCTTACGGCTTTCAGCCATGTATGCATGGTTCCTTCAGGGATTCCTAGTTCTTTAGCCGCCTTAGTGCCACCGATTTCTTTGGCGAGTTTTACTGCCTGTACTTTGTATTCATGGTCATATTTACGTGCCACTTTAAATACCTCCTTATTCTCTTGGTTTTATTATGAAATCCTTGAGAATAAGCTGTCAACTTTTTTTATACCACACCA
>CABJAN010000048.1 GCA_902363515.1 Bacillota bacterium
CTGCAGTCCGAACCCCAGCATGCACGCACGCTGGTTTGGGCTCTTTCCCGTTCGCTCGCCGCTACTTAGGAAATCGAGTTTTCTTTCTCCTCCTCTGGTTACTTAGATGTTTCAGTTCACCAGGTTCCCTTCCATACGTTATGGATTGGCGTATGGATACATGAAGTCTTTTCATGTGGGTTTCCCCATTCAGAAATCTCCGGATCATGGGATATTTGCTCCTCCCCGAAGCTTATCGCAGCTTATCACGTCTTTCATCGGCTCTCAGTGCCAAGGCATCCGCCCTGCGCTCTTTCTTGCTTGGCCCTTTCAGATACTATAGCGTTAATATCTGATGGCTTTGTTGCTTGGTTTGTTTCTCTTCTATTCGTTGCTTTCGCAACGCCTCGTTTTCGTCTCTATCTACGTTTAACGTATTCTTAGATGTTTCGTATATGCAGTTTTCAAGGTACATTCTCTTTTCTGACTGATGTTTTATCAGCCATTCAAATACAAAAGCTTTCCTTTTATACTTGAATCACTGGTAAAACCAGTTTATCCAAACAGCGCTTCCCCGCTGATACAGGTTACACCTTCCGGTGCCGTTCTATTTTCATAGGTTCTTTTCCCTGAACCTTTTTTTAGGGATCCGGCAGCCACCTGCTTTCCCATGCCGTCTCCAGCATAGTATCATCGGCCGCTTCGGTCTTAACCATCGTGTTCGGGATGGGTACGGGTGTGTCCCCGAAGCGCATCGCCACCGGAAATTTTCGTTATCAAGTCTTTTTTTCCTTGGTAACTCAACAGTGAAACACAACTCTCTACTTCTTCTTCCCTAGAAAGGAGGTGATCCAGCCGCACCTTCCGATACGACTACCTTGTTACGACTTCACCCCAGTTATCGGTCCCGCCTTCGGCAGCTCCCTCCTTGCGGTTGGGTCACTGACTTCGGGCGTTACTGACTCCCATGGTGTGACGGGCGGTGTGTACAAGACCCGGGAACGTATTCACCGCGACATTCTGATTCGCGATTACTAGCGATTCCAGCTTCGTGCAGTCGA
>CABJAN010000049.1 GCA_902363515.1 Bacillota bacterium
GGACCGATAACTGGGGTGAAGTCGTAACAAGGTAGCCGTATCGGAAGGTGCGGCTGGATCACCTCCTTTCTAGGGAAGAAGAAGTAGAGAGCTGTGTTTCACTGTTGAGTTACCAAGGAAAAAAGACTTGATAACGAAAATTTCCGGTGGCGATGCGCTTCGGGGACACACCCGTACCCATCCCGAACACGATGGTTAAGACCGAAGCGGCCGAGGATACTATGCTGGAGACGGCATGGGAAAGCAGGTGGCTGCCGGATTAAAAAAGGGCTTATAGCTCAGCTGGTTAGAGCGCACGCCTGATAAGCGTGAGGTCGGTGGTTCGAGTCCACTTAAGCCCACTGCTTAACAAAAAAAGTTGAGCAAAGCAAAAGTAAATATGGGGATATAGCTCAGTTGGGAGAGCACCTGCCTTGCAAGCAGGGGGTCGAGAGTTCGAATCTCTTTATCTCCACTTGCTTTCTTAGGAAAGCAGAACACTGTACCTTGAAAACTGCATATACGAAACATCTAAGAATACGTTAAACGTAGATAGAGACGAAAACGAGGCGTTGTGAAAGCAACGAATAGAAGAGAAACAAACCAAGCAACAAAGCCATCAGATATTAACGCTATAGTATCTGAAAGGGCCAAGCAAGAAAGAGCGCAGGGCGGATGCCTTGGCACTGAGAGCCGATGAAAGACGTGATAAGCTGCGATAAGCTTCGGGGAGGAGCAAATATCCCATGATCCGGAGATTTCTGAATGGGGAAACCCACATGAAAAGACTTCATGTATCCATACGCCAATCCATAACGTATGGAGGGGAACCTGGTGAACTGAAACATCTAAGTAACCAGAGGAGGAGAAAGAAAACTCGATTTCCTAAGTAGCGGCGAGCGAACGGGAAAGAGCCCAAACCAGCGTGCGTGCAT
>CABJAN010000050.1 GCA_902363515.1 Bacillota bacterium
ATATTTCCACAGTTACTGGAATAACCGGAGGATCTGCTCTGCCAATGGCGGGCTTCCTCCTATGATAAAACGCAGGAAGTATTATGAAGATTTGGAGCTGGCAGCATAGTCAGTGATATCCTTGAGAGAAATGTGTCAACTAATATTGACAATATCATACAAATGAAAAGAATAGTACCAATTTTATTAGCTTTAACATTATGCTTTTCTTATTTGGGCACGAACAAATTCAATACTAACCAAATGAAATCATCAGAAAGTAACATACTTGTTCTAACCATCAATCAATCTTCTAGGGACTTAATTCATGGTGGCGGAGATGACGTTTAATTCCAAACTTCAATATCAAAAAAATCTTTTAAATTTTTAGCCGCCAGTTCTACATTATCCTCATCCTGCATTATCGTATACATATAATACGATTGATAAAAATACTTTTTGCTGTCTTCCATCATCCCTTCTTCATAAAAGGCGTGTCCAAGGACAGACAGCAATCCACCAATATAACCTGCATATCTTGACTGTATAGATACTTCTAAACCTTGATTTGCAATCTCTATAGCATCTCTATATCTTTTTTCCAAATACAGGCTACGGGAATAATTGTATGTAATTAAAATTACAAGTTTGCTTGACTCTGATAAACTCATAATATGCTTTTTCATATATTTCAAGGGGATGTGAAAAAACTTGATTGAGTTTTTTTGCATCCCTCTTTTTGCTTTTGTTGTGTATAAATTGCTAGAATCCTACGCTGAAAAGGCGCACTTCCCCTACCCCATAGAGATTCTCTT
>CABJAN010000051.1 GCA_902363515.1 Bacillota bacterium
ATAAATGCCCCCATTCAATGTGGATAACTTCTGGGAATTTGAAATAAATGTGTAAACAGGCAAATCTATTAGAATGGCAGGTTATAAAATTAATTTACCTTTTAAAACTGGTTCATTGGTAAGACTTGAGTTTCCGCAAACTGTAATTCAAAAATGAATATGTCTGCCCAAAGTGCCAATCTGCCGACTTTTTGAAAAATTCAGAATGGCAGTTCTGTGATTAGGGGCACTTTAATAAGCCCCGCCGGAACCGGACTTTGGGAGACATATTTTTTTATGTATTTAAACAGCCAGCTTAAGACAGAGTTGACGGTATGCAGGACGTTTTGTCCTGAACCATAGCTTGATGCCTTCTTTTGCATAGGACAGTATGCCGGAGATGCCTTTTGCCAGCCGATAATAGCAGAAAGATATTTTCACTTTTATGGGATCTGCTGTCTTTATAATAGCAACTTTAAGGGCATTTGTTTCCGGCTTCATGGAAATATGAGCCAGGAATGCCATGCATAAAGTGATATAGAAATTTAAGGCAT
>CABJAN010000052.1 GCA_902363515.1 Bacillota bacterium
GATACGGTCAGCCCAGAGTTTTGCTTTTTCTTCTTTGTTCATAGTGTATAGAATACCTCCTGAGTTTTAAGGAGATTGTAGCAGAATAAAAAATGAAAAAACAGATACGGATGATTACTTACTTACGGACAATCTGAGAACAGCTGTTACCAGGCATAGTAAAGATGAACTTGTGCTGCAGTCAGCTTTTTCAGATCTGGAAACTTTTTATGATACGATCATTCTGCCGCCACCACCAAGGAAACCGAAAGGCAAACCAACAGTTGAAAATCATGTGCGTTTCTTGGAGATGCATCTGGTAGAAGAATTAAAGAAAGATACTTATACCTCTCTGGAAGCTCTAAATGCTGCGGTCAAAAAAATCGTAGCAGACATCAACCAGCGTCCTTTCCAGAAAAAATCTGACATTCGGAAATCCCGCATGAATGGATTCGAAAAGTACGACAAACCGCGTATGAACCAGCTTCCAGGCGAAAGTTATACACTTTGTGATTATAAATACTTTCTTAAAGTTCCAGATA
>CABJAN010000053.1 GCA_902363515.1 Bacillota bacterium
TTCCGGTGGCGATGCGCTTCGGGGACACACCCGTACCCATCCCGAACACGATGGTTAAGACCGAAGCGGCCGAGGATACTATGCTGGAGACGGCATGGGAAAGCAGGTGGCTGCCGGATCCCTAAAAAGGTTCAGGGAAAAGAACCTATGAAAATAGAACGGCACCGGAAGGTGTAACCTGTATCAGCGGGGAAGCGCTGTTTGGATAAACTGGTTTTACCAGTGATTCAAGTATAAAAGGAAAGCTTTTGTATTTGAATGGCTGATAAAACATCAGTCAGAAAAGAGAATGTACCTTGAAAACTGCATATACGAAACATCTAAGAATACGTTAAACGTAGATAGAGACGAAAACGAGGCGTTGCGAAAGCAACGAATAGAAGAGAAACAAACCAAGCAACAAAGCCATCAGATATTAACGCTATAGTATCTGAAAGGGCCAAGCAAGAAAGAGCGCAGGGCGGATGCCTTGGCA